>NZ_DATFAI010000020.1:0-460642 GCF_035254685.1 Noviherbaspirillum sp.
CAGCCGCGGCGGCGCCACAGAAACGAGAGCCCCGGCGTGCCGGGGCTCTCGAGGACTTGCGTGGGTGCGGCGCGAAACGCCGCGCAGCCGCGGCTAGCGATAGGCCGATTCGTCCGCGTGCAGGTCGATGTTCTTGCGGTCCTTGAGGAACAAGAGGCCGATGACGAACGTCATCAGCGCGACGACGATCGGGTACCAGAGGCCGAAGTAGATGTCGCCGGTGGCGGCGACGAACGCGGTCGCGAGCAGCGGCAGCATCCCGCCGAACCAGCCGTTGCCGATGTGGTACGGCAGGGACATGGAGGTATAGCGGATGCGGGTCGGGAACAGTTCGACCAGCATTGCCGCGATCGGGCCGTACACCATGGTCACGTAGATCACGAGAATGGTGAGGAGCACCAGGATCATGCCCTTGTTCATCTGGGCAGGATCAGCCTTGGACGGATAGCCGTGTGCCTTGATGACGTCGCCCAATTCCTTGGACAGTGCCTTTTCCTTGGCAGCAGCTTCATCCTTCGGCAGCGCAGCAGCGTTGTACGACTGAATCACCTTGTCGCCAACCTTGACGGAAGCGACGGTGCCCGCAGGAGCAGCTTCGTTAGAGTAGTTCACCGAAGCAGCAGCCAGCTTGGCCTTGACGATATCGCAGGAAGACGTGAACTTCTTGGTCCCGGTCGGGTTGAACTGGAACTGGCAGTCTGCCGGATCAGCGACCACGACAACCGGCGAGTTCTTGATCGCGGTTTCGAGGGCCGGGTTGGTGTAGTGGGTCAGCGCGCCGAAGATCGGGAAGTAGGTCACTGCGGCGAGCAGGCAGCCGCCGAGGATGATCGGCTTGCGGCCAATCTTGTCGGACAGCGAGCCGAACACGATGAAGAACGGCGTACCGATCACGAGTGAGGCAGCGATCAGCAGGTTGGCCGTCGCGCCATCAACCTTCAGGGTCTGGGTCAGGAAGAACAGCGCGTAGAACTGGCCGGTGTACCAGACCACTGCCTGGCCGGCGGTCAGGCCGACGAGCGCCAGGATAACGATCTTCAGGTTCTTCCATTGGCCGAAGGACTCGGAAATCGGAGCCTTGGAGGTCTTGCCTTCCGCTTTCATCTTCGCGAAAGCCGGGGACTCGTTCATGGACAGGCGGATCCACACCGAAACAGCCAGCAGGAACACCGAGACCAGGAACGGAATGCGCCATCCCCAATCAGCGAACGCAGCTTCACCGATCGCGGTACGGGTACCGAGAATCACGAGCAGGGACAGGAACAGGCCCAGGGTCGCAGTGGTCTGGATCCAGGCAGTGAACGCGCCGCGCTTGTCTTGCGGAGCGTGCTCTGCAACGTAAGTTGCAGCGCCGCCGTACTCACCGCCGAGCGCAAGGCCTTGCAGGATGCGCAGGGAGATCAGGATCACCGGTGCGGTGATACCGATCGAGGCATAGCCCGGGAGCAGGCCCACGCCGAAGGTGGACATACCCATGATCAGGATGGTGACCAGGAAGGTGTATTTACGGCCGATCATGTCGCCGAGGCGGCCGAAGACCAGCGCGCCGAACGGACGGACGATGAAGCCCGCCGCAAATGCCAGCAGCGCGAAAATGAATGCGGTGGTGGGGTCGGTGCCGGCAAAGAACTGTTTCGCGATGATCGCTGCCAGTGAACCGTACAGGTAGAAGTCATACCATTCGAACACGGTGCCCAGCGAAGAGGCGAAAATAACTTTCCGCTCTTCTGCCGTCATGCCGCGCGCAGCCGTTGTCTGAACTGTCGCCATGCTTATCTCCTCGTTAATTAATATGAATGTGCAAAGACTCTTGCCCATTTATTGCACATGCGGAGTGTGCGACTGAAACCTTACGTCACGCTTGCTTCAAACTTACAGAAACTTACAAGAAACAGGATCGCGGTATGGTGGTTTTCACTCTGGGAGATGCATTTTTCAGGGGGGATGGATTCTCGATCTTACGTTTGCGAACGATCGTGCTAAAAATGTGATATTCTGGTGTTTCGATAAGAGTTCATGTCGGCCGGCGGCGTCTGCGGACGGCAAGCTGCGGGCCCCGGCTGCCGACTTGGACTCGACATGCAGCAAGGCTGAAAAGCCGGCAGGAAAGTACGCGTACCGATTCGCACAAGTACATAAATCAAATTCAACTCAAGGAGCTCCAAATGACAGATGCCGTGATCGTATCCACCGCCCGCACCGGCCTGGCCAAATCCTGGAAAGGCGCTTTCAACATGACCCACGGCGCGACACTGGGCGGCCACGTGCTGAAGGCAGCCATCGAGCGCGCGAAGATCGACGCCGCTGAAGTGGAAGATGTCCTGATGGGTTGTGCGACGCCTGAAGGCGCAACGGGAAGCAATATTGCGCGTCAGGTCGCGTTGCGCGCCGGTTGCCCGGTGACGACCGCCGGCATGACGATCAACCGGTTCTGCTCCTCCGGCCTGCAAACCATTGCGATGGCATCGCAACGCATCATCGCCGGCGAGGGCGACGTTTATGCGGCAGGCGGCGTCGAGTCGATCTCCTGCGTGCAAAACGAATCCAACCGTCACATGATCATGGAGACCTGGCTGCAGCAGAACAAGCCGGAAGTCTACTGGCCGATGCTCCAGACTGCGGAGAATGTCGCCAAGCGCTATAACATTAGCAAGGAGCGCCAAGACGAGTACGGCGTGCAGAGCCAGTTGCGCGCCGCTGCTGCGCAGGCTGCCGGCAAGTTCAACGAAGAAATCGTACCGATGACCACCATCATGGGCGTAGCCGACAAGCAAAGCGGCATGCTGATGACGAAGGAAGTGACGATCTCTGCCGACGAAGGTATTCGCGCCGACACGACGCTGGAAGGCGTCTCCAAGATCCGCACTGCGATCCCGGGCGGCGTGATTACCGCTGGCAATGCCAGCCAGTATTCTGACGGCGCATCAGTCGCCATCGTGATGAACAGCAAGCTTGCGGAACAGAAGGGCCTGAAGCCGTTGGGCATCTTCCGTGGCTTTGCGGTTGCGGGTTGCGAGCCGGACGAAATGGGAATCGGCCCGGTATTCGCGATTCCCAAGCTGCTGAAAAAGGCCGGCCTGAAGGTGGAAGACATCGGTCTGTGGGAGCTGAACGAAGCCTTCGCCGTGCAAGTGCTGTATTGCGCCGACAAGCTCGGCATCCCGATGGATCGCCTCAACGTGAACGGTGGCGCCATTGCAGTCGGCCATCCGTATGGTGTTTCCGGTGCACGCCTGACCGGACATGCGCTGATTGAAGGCAAGCGTCGCGGAGCGAAGTACGTCGTGGTCACGATGTGCATCGGCGGCGGGCAGGGCGCAGCCGGACTGTTTGAAGTCGTGTGATGTAAAGCGTGGGCGCCCGGTGCAACCGAGGCGCCCACGTTCGCATTGGGCGCCTCGGTTGCCATTTGGTGCCCGTCATCCTTGATATTGCTCACAATCGCGTGTGGCGGTGATTCCGCACGCACGGAGGACCATCATGCAATCGAAAATCGTTTCCCGGCGCGACCTTGAATTTGTGCTGTATGAATGGCTCAGGGCAGAGGATCTGACCGGTCGCGCGCGTTATGCCGATCATTCGCGCGAAACCTTCAATGCCGCGCTGGACACCTGCGAGCAGATTGCAACCGATCTGTTCGCGCCGCATAACAAGAAGAATGACCAGGAAGAGCCTCATTTCGACGGTGAAAAGGTCCACATCATTCCGGAAGTGAAGACTGCGCTGAAGGCGTTCTGCGATGCCGGGCTGATGGCCGCAGGGCAGGATTACGATTTTGGCGGCATGCAGCTGCCATGCCTGATTGAGAAGGCCGGCCTGGCCTATTTCAAGGGCGCCAATGTCGGCACCTCCTCGTATCCGTTCCTGACCATCGGGAATGCCAATACCCTGCTTAAATGCGGCACGCCAGAACAGATCGACACCTTCGTCAAGCCAATGATGACCGGCCGTTTCTTCGGCACCATGTGCCTGTCCGAACCGCAGGCCGGCTCGTCGCTGTCCGATATCGTCACGCGCGCCGAACCGCAAGGCGACGGCACCTATCGCCTCAAGGGCAACAAGATGTGGATCTCGGCCGGCGAGCATGAACTGTCGGAGAATATCGTGCATCTCGTGCTGGCCAAGGTGCCGGATGAAAACGGTAAGCTGATCCCGGGTGTGAAGGGCATCTCGCTATTCATCGTTCCCAAATTCCTGGTCAACGCTGATGGCTCGCTCGGCGAGCACAACGATGTGGTGCTGGCCGGCCTGAACCACAAGATGGGTTACCGCGGCACCACGAACTGCCTGCTGAATTTCGGCGAAGGCAAGTTCAAGCCACTGGGCAAGGCCGGCGCGGTCGGCTATCTAGTCGGTGAACTGCACAAGGGCCTCGCCAACATGTTCCACATGATGAACGAGGCGCGCATCGGCGTCGGGCTCGGCGCCGTCATGCTGGGCTACACCGGATACCTGCATGCGCTGGAATATGCGCGCGAGCGTCCCCAGGGCCGCCATCCGATGGCGAAGGATCCGGCGCAGCCGCAGATTCCGATCATCCAGCATACCGACGTCAAGCGCATGCTGCTGGCGCAGAAGACTTATGTGGAAGGCGGACTCGGGCTGAACCTCTTCTGTGCAAGATTGGTCGACGAGGAAAAGACAGCGGAATCGGCGGAAGTGCGCAAGCATGCCACGTTGCTGCTCGACATCCTGACGCCGATTGCCAAGTCATGGCCGTCGCAGTGGTGCCTGGAAGCCAACAGTCTGGCGATCCAGGTCCACGGCGGCTACGGCTACACCCGCGAATACAACGTCGAGCAGTTCTATCGCGACAACCGCCTGAACCCGATCCATGAAGGCACGCATGGCATCCAGGGCCTGGATCTGCTGGGCCGGAAGGTATCGATGCAGAACGGTGCGGCATTCAAGGCGCTCGCGCTCGAAATGCAGAAAACGATGGCACAGGCGCAGGAATTGTCTGAGCTTGCCGCTTATGCGAAATCCCTGGGCGCCGTGTTGCTGCGCGTTGAAAAGGTAACGCAGGCGCTGTACGCGGCCGGCGACCTGAACAAGACCCTCGCCAATGCGTCGGTCTATCTCGAAGCATTCGGTCACATGGTCGTCGCCTGGATGTGGTTGCAGCAGGCCATTCTTTCGGTCGGCAAGAGCGGTCACGACGCCGACTTCTACAAGGGTAAGCTGCAAGCCTGCGCATTCTTCTTCAAATGGGAACTGCCGAAGGTGCAGCCGCAACTGGATTTGCTGGAAAGCATCGATATCACCACGCTGGAAATGCAGGACGCCTGGTTCTGAACATGAAGCAGCGCAATGCATGGGTCACGAAGTCCGAACAACATAGATAAAGGAGGCACTATGCGTACGACAAAAGAATTGCTGAACCTGACAGGCAAGACGGCCTTGGTCACAGGTGGTTCGCGCGGTCTCGGTTTGCAGATCGCCGAAGCGCTCGGCGAGCAGGGCGCGAAACTTGTACTGTCCTCGCGCAAGCAGGCGGATCTCGATGAGGCTGTCGCGCACCTGAAAGAGCGCGGCATCGAAGCGAGCGCCATCGCCGCCGACCTGTCGAAGGAGAGTTCGATCGCACCGCTGGTCGCGGAAACGCTCCAGCGCCTGGGGCATATCGACATTCTCGTCAACAATGCCGGCGCGACCTGGGGCGCACCCGCGGAAGACTATCCGCTGGAAGCGTGGGACAAGGTAATGAACCTGAACGTGCGCAGCATCTTCCTGCTCTCGCAGGCGGTCGCGAAGCAATCGATGATTCCCCGCAAGTACGGCCGCATCATCAACGTCGCCTCGATCGCCGGCCTGGCCGGCAACGGCCCGGACAGCATGCAAACCATCGCCTACAACACGTCGAAGGGTGCGGTCGTGAACTTCACGCGAACGCTGGCCGGCGAATGGGGCAAATACGGGATCACCGTCAACGCGCTGGCGCCGGGTTTCTTCCCGTCCAAGATGACCAAGGGCGTGCTGGAAAGCTTTGGCCAGGAGGCATTGGCCAAGGCTGCGCCGCTGCAACGCATCGGCGACGATGAGGACCTGAAGGGCGCGGCATTGCTGTTCGCGTCCGATGCGTCCAAGCACATCACTGGCCAGATTCTTGCGGTTGATGGCGGCGTGTCTGCGGTTCACTGATGGATACGTCAAAGCCACAACCATTTCCCGCTGAAATCCCGTTCCTGCATGACCTCGGCGTGGAATTCATCCGGATGGAAGATGGTGAGGCGGAAGTCGCGCTGAGCCTGTCGGAGCGCCACATGAACAGCTGGAACGTCGCGCATGGCGGCATCATCATGACCCTTCTCGACGTGGCAATGTCCATGGCGGGAAGGTCGCTCGACCCGGATGCGCGCGGCGGCGTCACGATTGAAATGAAGACCAGCTTTTTGCAGCCAGGTGGTCACCCTGGCGGGCGCATCATCGCCAGGGGCAAGGCCTTCCACCGCGCACGAACCATCTGCTTCTGCGAAGGCGAAGTGTGGAATGACGACAAGCTGGCAGCCAAGGCGATCGGCACGTTCAAGTACCTAAAACGCCTCGACGTTGCAAAGAAGCTGGAACACGAGTAAGCCCGTGCAGCCTGCGGCGCGCACTGTTCCCGGCACAACTGGGACACGCGCTGCAACTGCTCTCACTTTCTTCTGAATAAGCGAGCACACAATGAGCACATCGACTACTTACAAACGCATGGTCCTTGCCTCCCGCCCGCAGGGGCAGGTTGTTCCCGAAAATTTCCGTCTCGAAGAAGTGCCGGTGCCGACACTGAAAGACGGGCAGGTATTGATCCGCAACCATTTCCTCTCGCTCGATCCTTACATGCGCGGCCGCATGGAGGAGAGCAAGAGCTATGCTGCGCCACAGCCTTTGAACGAAGTCATGGTCGGTGGCACGGTCGGCGAAGTGGTCGCATCGAAGAACCCGGCATTTGCTGTTGGCGACAAGGTCCAGGGCATGCTCGGCTGGGCCGAAATGGGTGTGTCGGACGGAACCATGCTGCGCAAGGTCGACACCACGCACGTCCCGATGTCGGCCTATCTTGGCGCAGTCGGTATGCCCGGGATGACGGCATGGTACGGCCTGACGCAGATCATGCATCCGAAGCCGGGTGAGACGATCGTCGTCTCCGCCGCAAGTGGTGCAGTGGGCAGCGTTGTCGGGCAGTTGGCCAAATTCCATGGCTGCCGCGCGGTTGGCATTGCCGGCGGTGCGGAGAAGTGTGCTTATGCCGTGAACGAGCTTGGCTTTGATGCCTGCGTCGACTACAAGGCGGGCAATCTGGCGGGCGACCTTGCCAAGGCCACACCGAATGGCATCGATGCCGTTTTCGAGAATGTCGGCGGCGAGGTTTTCGATGCCTGCCTCGCGCGCATGAATCCCTTCGGACGCATTGCCTTGTGCGGCCTGATCGCGGGTTATAGCGGCGAACCGATTCCGCTGAAGAACGTGCGTGCCTTCCTTACCATGCGCCTGAACGTGCAAGGTTTCATTGTCTCCGAGCACATGGAACTGTGGCCGCAGGGACTGACCGAGCTGGAAGCGCTGGTGGCAATCGGCAAGCTGAAGTTCAGGGAATCCATCGCACAGGGACTGGAATCGGCGCCGGATGCATTCATTGGTCTGCTGAAGGGAAGGAACTTCGGGAAGCAGCTGGTCAAACTGATCTGAGTTCAACCAGCCGATTGCGCGGAGACCGCATGCCAGACCTTATTCTTCATCATTATCAGAATTCGCCCTTCTCGGAAAAAATCCGGCTGATGTTCGGCTTCAAGAAGCTGGCATGGAAGTCGGTGCTCATTCCGCCGGTGATGCCCAAACCGAACCTGACAGCGCTGACCGGCGGATATCGCCGCACGCCCGTGCTGCAGGTGGGGGCGGACATCTATTGCGATACTGCACTGATTGCCGATGTGCTGGAGCGGGTCGCGCCGTCGCCCTCCCTGTATCCGGCGCCGGTAACCGGATTGGCGCGTACGCTTGCACAATGGGCTGACGCGACCCTGTTCTGGACCGTGATCGGCTATGTGTTCCAGCCCATTGCGATTCCTCACCTGCTCGGGCCGCTGACGCCGGAGCAGATGAAGGCATTCGGTGCCGACCGTGCAGCGATGCGCGGCAATGCGCCGCGCATGACGGCGCAGGAAGCGACCGGTAATCTCAAGGTGTACCTGCGCCGGCTCGATGACATGCTGGCCGATGGCAAGCGTTATTTGCTCGGCGCGCAGGCAAGCATTGCCGATTTTTCGGTCTATCACTGCATGTGGTTCATTCAGCTCGCGCAACCGCTTGCAGGCATTCTGGATGATGTGCCGCGACTGAAAGACTGGGTTGCACGGATGGCGGGTGTCGGGCATCACCAGTCGGAAATGCTGAGCGCCGAACGGGCGCTGGAAGTTGCGCGCGACAGCACGGCTGCGGAGACGAGAGGCTTCCCGTTCGTCGACACGCACGGCGTTGCGCTGGGCGAGCGCGTCTCCATCATGCCGACCGACTATGCATTCGATCCGGTCGAAGGCGAACTCGTCATTTCCGCTGACAACGAGTTCGCGGTACGACGCGAAGACCCGAAGGCGGGCAGAGTGGTAGTGCACTTTCCGCGTATCGGTTTCCAAATGAAGAAAATCTGAATCAATCAGCTGGCAGGAGACAACATGAAAGAATTCCGGAACAGGGTGGCCGTCATTACCGGCGGCGCAAGCGGCTTCGGGCGCGAGTTTGCAAACATCGGCGCAAGAGTGGGCATGAAACTGGTGCTGGCCGACGTGCAGCAGGACGGATTGGAGAAGGCAAAGGCCGAACTGGAAGCCCAGGGCGCGCAGGTCATCGCGGTTCGTTGTGACGTGCGCAAGGCGGAGCAGGTGCAAGCGCTGGCCGATGCCGCGATGGAGAAATTCGGCGCTGTTCATCTCGTCTTCAACAATGCCGGCGTGGGCGCAGGCGGCCTTGTCTGGGAAAACTCCATCGCCGACTGGGAATGGGTGCTTGGGGTAAATCTGTGGGGTGTGATCCATGGCGTGCGCACGTTCACGCCACTGATGCTCGAGTGTGCAAAGAAGGACCCCGGTTACGAAGGTCATATTGTGAATACGGCGTCGATGGCCGGGTTGCTGAATGCGCCCACCATGGGCGTCTACAACGTCTCCAAGCATGCCGTCGTATCCTTGTCCGAATCCTTGTTCCATGACCTTCAGTTGATCAAGGCACCGGTTGGAGCGTCAGTGCTGTGTCCATATTTTGTTCCCACCGGGATCAACCAGTCGCATCTGAATCGCCCTGATGATGTGAAGAGCGATGCAGTTCCCACGACAAGCCAGGTCGTCGCCCAGGCGATGTCGGACAAGGCTGTGACTTCAGGCAAGGTAACCGCCGCGCAGGTCGCGGAGCGAACCTTCGACGCCATCAAGGAAGACAGGTTCTACATCTATTCGCATCCCCATGCCCTCGGCAACGTGCAGACACGCATGGAAGACATCGTCCTGCAGCGAAATCCTAGCGACCCTTATGCCGCTGCGCCACAGATTCGCGAAGCACTGCAGGCCCAACTGGGCGTGAAGTAAGGGGGAAACGATGAGCGCACCCATTCAATCCAACCAATTCGCAGCGCTGCCCAATGGCATTCGCCTGCATTACGCCAGTGCCGGTGAAAAGGGCAAGCCGCTGGTCCTGTTCGTGCATGGCTTTCCCGAGTTCTGGTACGAATGGGAAGCGCAACTGCGCGAATTCGGCGGCGAATACTTTGCCGTGGCACCGGACTTGCGCGGCTTCAATTTGTCGGACATGCCTGCCGACCCTGCAGCCTACAAGGCGAAACATATCGTCGATGACCTGCGCCTGCTGGCGGAGCACCTCGGCTATGAAAAATTCGTGCTGGTCGCGCATGACTGGGGCGGTGCGATTGCCTGGAACCTTGCCATCGCCTTGCCGCTGCTGCTGCACAAGCTCATCATCGTGAACTCGCCGCATCCTTACCTGTTCATGCAGGCACTGGCGAACGACCCTGCGCAGAAGGCGGCGAGCGAGTACATGAACTGGCTGCGCGCGGAAGGCTCGGAAGGTGCGCTTGCGAAAGATGGCTTCGCGAAGCTCGAAAGTCTGCTGAACGGCATGGGGCAGGCACCGACGCCCTGGTTTACTGGCGAGGTACGAGCGAAATACCACGAGTGCTGGTCGCGCGGCCTGACCGGTGGCGTCAATTATTATCGCGCGTCGCCTTTGCATCCGCCGACATCCGATCATCCCGGCCCGCTGAAGCTGCAAATGAACCCGGCCGATTTCCGCATCACGGTACCCACGCGCGTGATCTGGGGAGAAAAGGACATTGCGCTGCCGAAGTCGCTGCTCGACGGGCTGGATGAAGTGGTCGACGACCTCGAGATCGTCCGCATCCCGGACGGTTCGCATTGGGTCGTGCACGAGCAACCGGAACGGATCAACAGCCTGATTCGCGGGTTTCTTGCTGACTAGGATCACCCGAAAAGCTGGTGCCGGGGCAGCCTGGCATCCATGTCGTCCCGTGCGCAAATCGTTCATAATTAACGGCTGAATATTTTCTGGCACACAAGATGGCACGCGAAGATTTTTCCTTCTTTCATTCCTTGCGTGTCCGTTGGGCAGAGGCCGACATGCAAGGCATCGTCTTCAACGGACATTACCTCACCTATTTCGACGTCGCGTTCACCGAATACTGGCGCTCGACCGGTCTGCCCAGCGTCCTTCAGCAGGCCAGCGACGGACGAGAAATGTTCGCGCGCAAGGCGACCATTGAATACAACGCGCCTGCACGTTTCGATGACGTTCTCGATATCGGCGTGCGCTGCGCCGGCTTCGGCAGGACCTCGGTGCGTTTCGTACTCGAGATTTTCCGCGGCGACCAGCATCTGATCTCGGGTGAACTGGTGTATGTGTATGCGGATACCGCAGTCCGGAAGGGCGTGCCCTTTCCGGAGGAGTGGCGCGCAGTCCTGAGCCGGGTCGAAAAAGTCGCACCGGTCGCTGCATGAACATCCGTCTGACGATTGGCGATTGGGACACGCAGCGCTCCGATGCGCAGATGATCCGTTACGAGGTGTTCGTCGTCGAGCAGAAGGTTCCGCTGGAGATGGAGTGGGACGAGATGGATCGCGAGTGCGTTCATGCCGTCGCCTATGATGCGGGCAAGGCTGTGGCTACCGGGCGGCTGCTGCCGGACGGGCATATCGGCCGCATGGCGGTGGTGAAGGCGATGCGCGGACAGGGAGTCGGCGGGGCCGTACTGCAGGCGTTGATGTCCGAAGCCCGCAAGCGCGGCGACCCTGCGGTCCTCCTGCATGCGCAGAGCCATGCCGAGCAGTTCTACCGCCGTTTCGGTTTTGTGCAGGAGGGTGAGGAATTCATGGAGGCGGGCATACCGCACATCACGATGCGGCATGCGTTCCGCTGACAGTCCTTTTAGCGGATGACGTGCTCGCGCAGTTTCGCGGAGTCACGGGCGTGGATTTGCGCAACGGTCGAGGAACGCGTTCCATACTCCGGCGACTCGATGCACACCGCCGACAACATTCGTTCCCATTCCAGGCTCACGCCGGTTTTCGGCAGGCGGCAATCAGATGCCCGCGTCGTATCGGTCAGCATGTCGAAATAGGCTTCTTCCGGTGCGCCCTGGCACAAGAGGCTGGCAAACTGCGCCTTGGTTCTGACTACTTTGGGCCATGGTGAATCGAGTGACGCATTCGATAGGCCGTAGATGCCTGAGGGCAGAGGCTTGCCGTTGCGCTCGTCATCCGCGCGATTGGAGTACCAGATCAGTGAATCCCGATTGCCGACGAGGAGATTGAATCCATTGAATCGGTCGGCATCGGCCGAGATCGTTTCTACATATTCCTCCGGTGACGTGTTGCCCGTGAGGTAATCGGCAACCAGCGCGCCGCGTGTCGGTGCATCGTCGCGTCGCTCTGACGGCGCGCGGATATTCGTGATCGCCGCAAACCTGCCGTCGCGTGTCACGCCCATCCAGGTACCGCCGCCGCGCAGGTCACGCCCGGCATACACATCCGGATGATCGTCCCACCAATCGGCAGGGACGGCAGGGCGATCATAGAATTCATCGCGATTACCGGCAGCGACCAGCGGCATGCCGGGAACAACCTGCCAGGCGAATACGATCAGGCACATGTAGAAACATCCACAAAAATTTCTGTATGACGGGGGCCGTCGATGAGCGCGGCCAGGCCAGCGTGCGCGATTGCGCGCCCAAGTGTCGCCTCGAAGCCGGCAGGCACTGCGTGGTAAATTTCCATCCACGTCTGCCCACCATCCTTTTCGTCCGGGCGGCGCTTGAGTTCGCAGACGATACCATATTCCTGGACGATCGATCCTTGCATGCCCAAAACCCGATCGCGCAAGACCTCGACATTGTTCACCGGGACGCGATAATAGATATACAAATCCATGGCCGCGTCGAAGGCCGTCAATCAGGCGGGAAGGGCGTAAGGCAACTGGCCAAACCTGAGTACAGTGCCTCCAGCGGAGCCGAGGTGGATGGAGCCTTCTTCCGCAGCAACCGTTTTCACTTCCACCAGGCAGTCGGTGCCGCCTTGCAGGTTGGGTTCCGCATTCACGACCATGCCGCAAGGTTGCTCGGGATCTTCACTCGAGAACAATTCCATGCCGGGCCGCGCCGCCATTCCGTCAAGGGTGGCGAGCAGCATTCTGCGTTTCTGCTTGCCGAGGTATTGGCTACGGGCGACGATCTCCTGACCGGGGTAGCAGCCTTTCTTGAAGTTGACGCCGCCGATCAATTCGAAATTGACCATTTGCGGAACGAACTGCTCCTGCGTTGCCTGCGTGATGAGGGGAATTCCCGCGTGGATGTCGGTCAGGTGCCACAGCGATGCGCCGACCGGTGTGAATATCTTGACGAGTTCCGGCCAGGCCTGTTCGGCCACGGCGACTGGCGCGACCCACTGAAAGCGCGGCTCGCCAAGCGCATCCGGAAGACGGATCAGGCTGCCGGACGGAGAGTCGGTCTTTGCAAATGGCGTCGTGGGGATGGTGGGGAACCACGCCTTCAGTGCATCAGCTGCCGAGGCTCCGCCGAGGCCGAGCACGGCATGCTGGTCCGAGAGGTCATTCAGCTTGACCTTCGCCCGCAACACGAACATCTGCAAGCGCTTTTGCACGGCGGGCTGGATTTGACGCGACAATTGCAGCATGATTGCATCCGCCGTTTTCCACATCAGGAAACTGGCCAGCATGCGACCTTTCGGCGAACAATAGGCTGCCAGGCGCGCTTCCCCGGACGACAAGTGTTCGACGTCGTTGGTCAACTGGTTGTGCAGGAAAACGAACGCATCATCCCCGGTTGCGCCGATCAGGCCGACATCGGTCAAGGGGGCGACGAAGCTTCGCGGAAGTGCTGCCGGACGGGGAAATTCGGCGATCGGTACTCCACTGGAGTCATCGATCGCGGCGCCGTTCTGGCTCAGGAATTGCAACCATGTATTCATAAATGCGGTCCTACCTAAAGTAAATTAGCGCTACAGCCATTATCATTCTGGGTTGATTATAGAGAGGTCTGAAAGACTCGGTGGCATCAACCCCAGCCGCGACCCGGATTCTGAATTTGCCAAGGTTTTGTTTTGATCAAGAAATTTTTTCTTTTTGTTATCGCCATTTCCACCTTGTTCGCCGCGCTGGTCTATTTCTGGGCGCACCAGCCGATCATCGGCGGCGAGGAAAAGCCGGTGGAGTTTTCCATCAAGGCTGGCAGCAGTGTGCGCAGCAGCGCCGAGCAGATAGCCAGCGCCGGCGTACCGGTCAATCCGATGCTGCTCGGCTTGCTTGCCCGCATTAGCGGAAAAGGCTCCCGGCTGAAAGCCGGCAACTATGAACTGAAGCCCGGCACGACGCCGCTGAAGCTCATCGATCAGCTCGTACGAGGGGAGTTCGCCCAGGAAGCTCTGGTCATCATTGAGGGCTGGACGTTCCGTCAGATGCGTCAGGCGATCGCGACCCACCCGGCCCTGAAGCACGATACCTCCGGGCTGTCCGACAAGGAACTGCTCGCGAAAATCACCACGGAGTACACGAGGCCCGAAGGCTTGTTTTTTCCGGACACCTACCTGTTCGCCAAGGGGTCGAGCGATCTCCAGGTCTACAAACAGGCGCATGCCTTGCTGCAGAAGCGCCTGAACGATGCCTGGGCAAGGCGCGATCCGTCGCTGCCCTACAAGTCTCCGTACGAAGCGCTGATCATGGCGTCCATCGTCGAGAAGGAGACCGGGCTGAAGGCCGAGCGCAACCTGATTGCGGCGGTCTTCATTAATCGCCTCAAGCGCGGCATGCTGCTGCAGACAGATCCCAGCGTGATTTATGGCATGGGTGAGGCTTACCAGGGCAACATCCGCAAGCGGGACCTGGAGACCGACACGCCATATAACACGTACACCCGTGTCGGCCTGCCGCCAACGCCCATCTCCCTGCCTGGTGCGGAATCGCTGGAGGCTGCACTCAATCCCGCCAGGTCGGATGCGCTGTACTTCGTTTCACGCGGAAACGGGACGAGTGAATTTTCAAACAACCTGAACGACCATAACCGCGCAGTCAACAAATACCAGCGATAATGCCGTCTGCACAGGAAACAAGAATATCCATCCATGACAGTTGGCAAATTCATCACATTCGAGGGGATCGATGGTGCGGGTAAATCTACCCATCTGGACTTTGTCGCCGAATGGCTGAGAACGCAGGGCAAGACCGTCATCATCACGCGCGAGCCCGGCGGCACGCCGCTCGGTGAGAAATTGCGGGAGATCCTGCTGCATGAAAAGATGCATCTTGAAACGGAAGCCTTGCTGATGTTTGCGGCGCGCCGGGAACACCTGGCTGAGGTTATCGAGCCTGGGTTGGCGCGTGGAGACTGGGTGATCTCCGACCGCTTTACCGACGCCACATTCGCCTACCAAGGCGGGGGAAGGAAGCTCTCCCTGGACAAGCTCGAAGCCCTCGAAAAGTGGGTGCATCCGCATTTGCAGCCCGATCTGACCCTGCTTTTCGATGTTCCCCTCGATGTCGCGCGCGCGCGGCTGGATGCCACGCGCGAACTGGACAAGTTTGAACGGGAGAAGGCGGACTTCTTTGAATCGACCAGGAAGGAATACTTGCGCCGGGCAGCCCAATTCCCGGGACGTTTCAGGGTGATCGATTCGACGCAGGCGATCACAGACATCCGGAAGACGCTTGTAAACATCCTGGCAGGCATGTGACGTCATGACGCAGACTCTTTACCCTTGGCAGAACACCGCGTGGCAGCAACTGCAGCAGTTGCGGCAGCGCCTGCCGCACGCCATTCTGTTCCACGGACCGGAAGGCATCGGGAAGACAGATTTCGCCGAGCATTTTGCCCAGTCTCTGTTGTGCCAGGCGCCTTCGGCGGAAGGACATCCATGCGGCCACTGCGATCCATGCGGCTGGTTCGGCCAATACAACCATCCCGATTACCGCCGTGTCCGCCCCGAAGTGCTGGACGAAGACGAAGCCGGCGAAACGGAGGATGTCGAGGCGGGTGAAGGGAAGAAATCCAGCAAGACAAAGGCGCCCTCCAAGGAAATCAAGATCGACCAGGTCCGCGCACTGGCCGATTTCATGAACGTCTCGACCCATCGCCAGGGAATGCGCGTAATCCTGCTGTATCCGGCGGAAGTGCTGAATACCGCGGCAGCCAACGCCTTGCTCAAGACGCTGGAAGAGCCGCCGCCGCAGACCATGTTCCTGCTGGTGTCGAACAGTCTTGACCGCCTGCTGCCGACGATTTTGTCGCGCTGCCGAAAGTTTGCGCTGCCAATGCCGTTACAGGAAGAGTCACTGGCGTGGTTGCAGGAGCAGGGTGTTGCCGATGCCGATGTCTGGCTCGCCGAGCAAGGCGGAGCGCCACTCTCCGCACTGGCCCTGGCACAGACGGAAGAGCGCGAAACGATGGATGAATTCCTGCGCAGTCTCGCCAGGCCGGGAGTGGAAAGCGCCTTGAAAGCGGCCGAAAAGCTGCAGAAGGCGCCCGTTCCCACCATGGTCTCGTGGCTGCAACGCTGGCTGTATGATGTATTTTCCCTGAAACTGTCAGGCAGAATTCGTTATTATCCGCGCTACGGGAAAGAACTCACCGCGCTGGCGCAGCGGGCCGACACGACCGATTTGCTGCGCGTGCTGAAATCCGTCAAGGACCGTCGGGCGGTGGCGGAACACCCGTTGTCGGCAAAGCTTTTCATTGAAGATATGCTGCTGGAATATTCAGCCCTTTTTCCTTCGTAATGTCTTCCGAACGTAAAGGATAGTCATGGCAGAAGCACCCGCGATTCCGACGTCTTCCGCAGGCGGAGCCAACATTGCCCGCCCGTCCGTCCTGTCGCTGCCCATCAAGGAAAAGGCGGCCTTGTATGCCGCGTACATGCCTTTCCTCGCCAATGGCGGCATTTTCGTTCCGACCAACAAGCCGTACAAGCTCGGCGACGAGATCTACCTGATCCTCACTTTGATGGATGATCCAACCAAATATCCCATTGCCGGGAAGATCGCCTGGATCACGCCCGCCGGCGCGAACAACAACAAGGCGCAAGGTATCGGCGTCCATTTTTCCGCCGATGAGAGCGGACTGCGCGTAAAGCACCGCATAGAAGAATTGCTTGGCGCTGCGCTGCGCTCGTCCCGCGCCACGCACACACTGTAATCATCAATGAGCTATTCGCATCGCCTCGCCCGCCAGGAAGACCTGCCTGCAATTGTTGCCATCTACAACAGTACCGTCCCGTCCCGACAGGTAACCGCGGATACGGAGCCGGTTACCGTCGAGTCACGCCAGGCCTGGTTCGCTGAACATCAGCCCGAAAGGCGGCCTCTTTGGGTCGCGGAAGAAGATGGACAGATCATCGGCTGGCTATCCTATTCCAATTTTTACGGTCGCCCGGCTTACGCGGGAACGGCCGAGCTGTCGATCTATCTGCATGAGTTGGCGCGCGGCAAGGGCCTTGGCCGTTATTTTCTCACCAAGGCCATTGAACACGCGCCAAGCATCGGCGTACACACCCTGCTTGGATTCATCTTTGGACACAACATCCCCAGCCTGAAGCTGTTCGAAGCATTCGGTTTCGAAACCTGGGGCGATCTCCCCCGCGTGGCGACTCTCGACGGCGTTGAACGCGACCTGATCATTGTCGGCAAGCGCGTTGCCTGAACATAATTTCGGGGCGGCGCCGTTTGCCGTTCGTTCACCGAACTGCTGCCATGATCGAGATACGCCCGAGGGCGTAAAATGCGCACATGTTTATCGATTCCCACTGCCACATCAATTTCCCCGAACTGTCTGCCCGCCTGTCGGAGATCTTCCGGAAGATGGAAGACAATTGCGTAACGCATGCCCTTTGCGTGTCGGTCAACCTTCCCGAGTTTCCTCAGGTACTGGAACTGGCCGAAAAATATCCAAATATCTACGCATCAGTCGGCGTCCATCCTGACTACGAAGACACGCCTGAGCCGAGCGTGGAAGAGCTCGTCCGCCTTGCCTCCCACCCGAAAATCGTTGCCATCGGTGAAACCGGGCTGGATTACTACCGCCTCGAAGGTGACCTCGAATGGCAGCGTGAACGCTTTCGCCGGCACATCAAGGCTTCGCGTGCCACCGGCAAACCCCTGATCATCCATACCCGTTCGGCCTCCGAAGACACGATTCGCATCATGCGCGAAGAGGGTGCGGGAACTGAAGCAGGCGGGGCTGGCGGGGTGATGCATTGTTTTACCGAATCGCTTGAGGTGGCCGAGGCCGCAATGGAAATGGGTTTTTATATTTCCTTCTCCGGCATTGTCACTTTCAAGAACGCCAGGGACCTGCAAGCGGTTGCCAGCGCGGTGCCGCTGGAACGCATGCTGATCGAAACGGATTCTCCCTACCTCGCGCCCGTTCCGCATCGGGGAAAAATCAACGAGCCCGGCCTGGTCAGGCATGTCGCAGAATTTCTCTCCAGGCTGAAGGATGTTCCGCTGGAACGCGTCGCGCAGCAGACCACGGATAATTTCTTCACGCTGTTCAAACTGCCCTGCTGAGGAGTGCATGAAAAACCTTGAGCATCGCGAAATGCGGGAAGCCCGGATTTGTCTGGGGCGGAGAAAATCTATCGCGATGCTGGGCGCTGCTGGCCTTGCCCTCGGCATGCCGGGCATCGGGATGGCGGGCGCTTATGATGATTTCTTCCGGGCGGTAAAGGTGGACAACGACCAGGCGATCAAATCACTGCTTGCGCGCGGCCTCGACCCCAATCTGATCGAAGCGGAACGTGGAGATACCGGTCTCATCCTCGCCTTGCGAGAGAATTCCATGAAGGTATTCGATGTGCTTCTCAACGCAAGAGACATTAATCTCGAAGTGACCGCATTCAATGGCGATACCTCACTGATGATCGCATGCTATAAGGGAAACAAGCCGGCTGTCGAAGCGCTGCTGGCCAAAGGCGCTGAAGTCAACAAACCGGGCTGGACTCCATTGCATTATGCAGCCGCAATTGGCAACAACGAGATTGTGCAGATCCTGCTCGACAAGTCCGCGTACATAGACGCCGAATCGCCGAACAAGACCACGCCGATCATGATGGCCGCACGCGGAGGACATATCCTCACCGTCAAACTCCTGCTCGACGAGGGGGCAGATGCCACCCTGAAGAACGACATCGGGATGAGCGCCATTGATTTTGCGGTAAAGCACGGGCATGCGGATATCGCCGAGGGCCTGACTTATCGCCTGAAAAAAGCGGGCAAGCTGTAAAAAGCCGTGCTCGCAGAACCAGTTGCTGGTTCGTGCCCGAAATTGTTGAGTTCAGCCGAACTCGCTTCGGTTGCCCCAGATCCCGTACTGAATGGACTTCGCAGATTTCAGGAAGTGCTTCTTCAGGGCCTCCAGGTCCGAGGCGACATCTGGCGGAAAGCCTTGCCTGTCACCGCGAGTATCCGTCATCAGGTCATCCAGATAGCGCTCGCATTCAGGTGGTCGATTCCAGACCTCGGCAAGACGGTTGGCGACACGGGGAAATTTGACTGCCAAGGCATTTGGCCTTGTCTCCCTGGGTAGCTTCGCTAGCCACTTGAAGGTATTCGCAGCCAAGTCATTGTGGCTGCTTGCCCGTTGGCCTCGCGCGGCCAATCTCTTATCCAGCGGTGAAGCCGCATTTGCTGTTGTGGTCGGCCCGAGCGGGGACGCCTTTGCTTTTTCCAGCAAAACAGGTTCGCAGGGAATGGAATCCATCGCACCGACCTCCAACCATATGCAAGGCAGACAAGCGAGCATGTTGCGCCCCCCGATTATTTTGTTTCTTGTTGGGACGCAGGCAATGAAGCTGAAAATCCAGAAGATTTACAAATTGCAAAATTCGCAAAATATTAGCACCGACCGAATTAGTCGATTAATGAGTAATATCAATCGTGAATAGAGAGGGCATGGATTGACGCTATGAAATGTGTCGTTGCCTGCAAATTTCAGCAAGTAGTTGAGTCTTCAAGAAAAATGTCTTGACCTTGCAGGCCTGGTACAACGCCTCACGTCTTATGGCAGGCTGATCGTAATGCTCGCGATTCTTGGTGCCAGCCTGATGATATCGAAGTAAGCGCCGAGCACTTCATTGCTGTGCCGGGCGAGCAGCCATCCGAGAACCCCGTAAGTGACCAAGCCGAGACAAGCTAGTGCGGCGCCGATCACCCATAGCGGAAGTTCGGATCTCAACATGTGCTTCACCTGGTCGGGTGATTTCCAGTGCGGAGCGAATTGGGGGCGCTTGCCCTTCAGGTGAGTGATCTCCTTGTCGAGTGTGGCGATAAGATAGTTCAGTTTTTCCTTGCTCTCGAGTGCATATTTGCCCTGGAAGCCGGTCAGAAGACACATGTAAAACACCTCCAGGGTCTGGACGCTTGCCTGGCCGCGATGTCGCACGGCTTCGAGCTCCTTGTAGAAATTCTCTCCGGCCAACTGATCACCAAACAGGGTCAATTGCAGCGGTGCCTGCTCCCAGATCTCCCGAATAGCCATTTCTGACGACAGGATGGTTTCGTCAACGGCGGCACAAAATGCATACTTCGCTGCGTAGATGTCATCGATTGCCACGTTCATGCGTCGTGCATTGCGTTCGAAATTATCGAGAAGTCGACATACCTGCGCGGAAAACTGATTCGGGTCCGCCGGAAAGTAGCGGTTACGCATCAAAAGCAGCAGGTAAAAGCCCTCATGCATCAAGTCTGCCAGCGACCGTGTTGCAGGTGCGGGAGTCGAATGCGCAGGCATATCCTCAAACAGGGAGGGAGCATGGGAAATCGTATTCTGTATCAATGCATCAGTCATTATTGTGTCACCGCGAACAATTCGAGTCTGATATTGTTGAAGCCGGCAGGCGCGTAGACCATCACGGAGGCGGACGCGATCATGCGCTCATAGATTGTTCCGTGAGGGTCGAGCGAAAAGTAATAGCATCCCGGGCGTACCGGTATGGATGGCGGTACCTGCGGCGCGGACATCAGCCGCACACCTGGCATGGCTGAGGAGACCATTCTGTCCACGTCATCCGGTGCTCCCACTTTGATGCGTAACGGGATGGCTTCCACTAATTCTGCAGGGGGCATGTCGGCGGTGACGCAAAGGTAGAACGATGCACCGCTTGTGACTTTTTCGGAGTCGAGACGACCGAGATGGAAGGCGGGTTTTACCTCGGACAGCGGGATCGAGAAGTAGCGCGACGAAATCACGGTGTCGATCAATTCCCGGATGATCCTGTCAAGTCTTGCGAATTCAGGGCCAGGGCTTGAATGATTGTATATCGGCAGGTCAGACAGGCTGAACGCCTTGGAGAAGGTCAGCAGTTGACCGGCCAGCTTCAGGAGTTCATGGAACAGCCGTTCCGGATGGAGCGCAGGGTGATGGAACAGATGTGCCAGCGAGGCGTAAGCCGTGTTGACCGTATGGAGGAGCCAGAACGAAGCCACATCGCCAGACCGGAATTCGAGCACATTAAGTGAAGGTTCGCGATGATGGCCATAGAGCGCCTGCGCCTTGGCCTGGAGGATCTCCAGCAGCCGACGCATCATCAGAAAGACCGGCGAGGATGAACGAATTGTCAGAATGGGCGGAACAAAGCTGGTATCGAGTTCATAGGAGCCTGAACTTCCTGTACGCACCCGGGCGATCGGCATGGAGACATACTGCTCGCGATTGTCGTGTTCGGAAAGCAGGCGCAAGGATTTCTTCAGAATTGTCAGCTCCGATTCGATCGCATTCGTGTAAAGGTCAGGCGCAGATTCCTCGTCTTGGCGGTAACGAAATGCCTGTCCGATGGGTGCGTGTTGTGTCGAGAAATTCGGCCCGAAATCCCGGAGATAGGGCAGTCCGACGTAAATGACTGTGCCGTTCGCCATGTTCTCGATACCGGCAAGATTGAGCGCCTCCGGCAATTCGTCGCAGGCTGGCGCGCGAATCATCTCGCCATCAGGCAGGACGCCGCTGATCGCAGTGAGCCGCAGAATGCCTGATGTGATGGCATCCATATCGAATTCCAGCTCTCGCACCCCCCATAAATAGGGATGGGCCATGTGGCCGAATTCAGCCAGTCGTGACTCGTGATAGAGGTCTTGCCGCTGGAAGTGTTGAGGCCGCAAGAACAGGCCTTCGCCCCAAAGGATTTTTGCTAGACGGTTCATGATTCACACGATTGATCTGTTACGGTTAAGCCTCAATTACAGCCGGTCGATACCGGCAAGGCTGCATTGGCCGACGAAATTCCGATTGGTGCCGCGCTTGTTGCCGACATCGCGCAGGCATGCAGGCCAAGCACGACTCCGGAGCGCGACTTCAGGCGCGGCAAACGCATAGCGCCAGTGCTGCGCCCGCGGCGAGCGAAAGAGAGCTACCACACCAAAATACCTTGCTTCTCCCTCGAGCTTTTCAGTGATTTCCAGCGTTTGTCCCGGGGACAGGACCAGCTCCCGAGTCCCCACGAGATCGTCGCCCATATCCTGTTTTTCCTTTTCCAGGTTCCCGTAGTTCGCATAGGGCATGGCCATAAAGACGTGCTCGGCTCGCAAGTGGTAAAGCCTGATTACCGTCGCCAGTCCTCGCCCGTCGTCTCCGGCATTCAGATCGGGCGCGGCTTCCATCCTCATTTGAATCGTCAAGGAGGTCTGCGACGCAGATGTTCCTGGACGATTCACGCCGATAGAGCCCAATGCGGCCTCTGCCATCTTTTCCGCAGCCTGGTGGACGGCCGTGCTGCATCCGGCAATAGCCACGCACGCTGTAGCCAACGCAAGTATGCGGACCAAAGGTTGCCGTTCAGTGCGGTCGGCAATTGTTCTTTGCATGGGGCGGTTTTGTGGTCAGGAATCTCCTGCCAGCCCTAAGCAGTTAGCCGTGCTCACAGAAAAATATCAAAAAACAATTGAAAAAATAACAATAAGTCAGTTAGTATAGCCGACTGTTGCAATAATGTTAATTATTAATGCGCTAAGTCCGCGGGAGATGATGCGATGGCGGCAAGGTTTGTCGGCCATCCGTCAGTTCTGATGCGGAATGCGCGGGAATTTTCTTTTTTGCCGAGGAGATCCAATGTCCTATGGAAAATCTTGCACATTTCGACGCACCACACGAGCCTTGAGCCTGAGCCTTGGTGGAGCGTTGGTATGCCTATCCCTTCTTTCCGGCTGCGCAACAACTGGCGCTGATGACGCGCCAAAGGCGAACGTCGACATACTTTACAAAGATGCAGATGCCGCGCTCGCAGCGGGGCAGACTGACAAGGCGATCGGCCTGTGGAACCAGGCTGCGAGGGAGAATCCGACCAGTGCCGTGCCATGGATGAAGATGGCTAACGCCTGGTTTGAACAGAATAACTATCCGTCTGCGATTGTCGCCGCAAACGAGGCCATGCAACGGGACGAATCGAATCAGGATGTGAAGAGCGTCCTCGTTGTGGCTGGTCTTCGTGTTGCAGCGAAGGCGGTTGCCGGACTGCGGCCAAATGGAGCCGTCAACATGAACGCGCGCGCCGAAGCCGAGAAGCTCACCAATTCCTTGCGGGAAGTGCTTGGCGAAAAAGTTCTTGTTCCGCCTGCTACCGCCGACGCAAGGCCTACTCCGGCAGCGCGTATAAGACTGCATTCGCGCGCGCATGGGGCATCAAAGACCTCCAAATCTCATCAAAGCGAGTCGAGCAACGGCTCCGCGGACCCTTTCAAGTCATTGAAATAGCGGCCTGCAAGTCCACACGTTTCTGATACCACTCATCAAAGGAAAACACCTATGTCCAAGAAAGAAAGCGTGCAGAAGAAGCTACAGCGTGTCCGGCCGCCGCGCGTCCAGCTCACCTACGACGTTGAGATCGGCGACGCAATCGAACAGAAGGAGATTCCGTTCGTCGTCGGCGTCATGGGGGACTTTTCAGGGAATTCCGCCACACCCTTGCCTAAATTAAAGGATCGAAAGTTTGTCAGCATCGATGTGGAGAATTTTGATGATGTCATGAAGGGGGTCGAGCCTCGTGCTGCGTATAGCGTAAAGAACACCCTGAGCGAGACAGGTGGTGAACTCGCCGTCGATATCAAATTCAGGTCGATCGACGATTTCCGGCCTGAGGCTGTGGTTCAGCAGGTTGAGCCATTGCGAAAACTTCTTGAAGCACGCAGCAAGCTGTCCGATTTGCGTAACAAGCTGGCCAGCAACGACAAGCTGGAAGATGTGCTGAGCGAGGTCCTGTCGAATACCGAAAGCCTGCAGCGGCTAGGCAAAGAAACGCAACGCGGAGAGGACTGACATGGAAATGCAAGCACAGGCCAAGGAAGCGCCGACCTTCGGCGAAGTCGGGGCGAGCCTGCTCGACAGGGTTGTCGACGAGAGCCGGGTGGCGCGTTCCGATTCGGAAAGAGCGCGTGCAAGAGACCTGATTGCGGAACTGGTTGCACAAATCGTCGACGGTACAGTCGCCATCTCCAGCAATCTGTCGGCAACGCTCGACGCTCGCATCGCGGAACTTGATGACCTGATTTCCGGACAGCTTAATGAAGTCCTGCATGCACCCGAATTTCAGAAGATGGAGAGTTGCTGGCGCGGCCTTCATTACCTCTGCAAGCACTCGGTAACCGGTGAAACGCTCAAGGTCAAGATGTTGAATGCATCGAAGAGGGACTTGGTGCGTGATTTTAATAATGCGATCGATTTCGATCAGAGCGCATTATTCAAGAAAGTGTACGAGGAGGAGTTCGGCACCTTCGGCGGGGCACCATTCGGTGCGCTGATTGGCGATTACGAAATCACTCGCCAGCCCGAAGACATGTACCTGATAGAACAAATGTCGCATGTTGCTGCGGCATCGCACGCACCGTTCATTTCTGCGGCGTCACCTGAACTACTCGGGCTGGATTCATTTTCCGACCTTGGAAAACCGCGCGACCTCGCAAAGATCTTCGACACACTGGAATACGCAAAGTGGAAGTCGTTCCGTGATTCCGAAGATGCGCGGTATGTCGGCCTGACAACCCCGCGCTTTCTGGGGCGTATGCCATACCATCCGAAGGAAGGAACCGTAGTCGAAGAGTTCAATGTCGTCGAGGATGTCGATGGCACGAACCACGGCAAGTACCTCTGGATCAATGCGGTCTATGCATTTGCTGCACGCCTCACCAATGCCTTCGAAAATTTCGGCTGGTGTGCCGCTATCCGTGGCGTGGAGGGTGGCGGTCTTGTCGAGGATCTGCCGACGCATACGTTCAAGACGGACGATGGCGAAATTGCGCTCAAGTGTCCGACAGAGATCGCCATTACCGACCGCAGGGAAAAGGAGTTGAGCGATCTTGGATTCATCCCGCTGGTGCATTGCAAGAATACCGACTATGCCGCGTTTTTTGGCGCCCAGTCGGTGCAACGCGCAAAAAAATACAACACGGACTCGGCAAACGCGAACGCTGTGCTGTCGACGCAGCTGCAATATGTCTTCGCGTCATGCCGAATCGCCCATTACCTGAAGTCGATGATGCGCGACAAGATCGGCAGCTTTACGGCGGCCTCCGGTGTCGAGCAGTTTCTCAATAACTGGCTGGCGCAGTACGTCGTCATGGACGACTCTGCTTCCCAGGAAGTCAAGGCGCAGTATCCGTTGCGGGAAGCGTCTGTCCAAGTATCGGAAGTGCCGGGGCGGCCCGGCGTTTACCGCGCCGTGACATTCCTCCGTCCACATTTCCAGCTGGATGAACTAAGTGTTTCCTTACGTCTTGTCGCCGAGCTTCCGCAGTCGGCGAAGGCGTAGCTTTACCTGCAGTGATGAAAAGACCAACCAAGCACGTCAGCGTGCACATTTTTAGGAGTGATGAAGCATGAAAGATATCTACCTGAAGTTCGACGGAGGCGATACCAAAATCGAAGGTGAGTCGCGTGATGACGGCCATCCGAAATGGCTCGAGGCACTGTCCTGGAGCCACCTGATCCGCCAGCCGAAATCCGCGACAGCGAGCACTTCCGGCGGCCATACGGCGGAACGCTGCGAACATGGCGACATGGTATTCGTGAAGGATATCGATTCGACCAGCCCGTCGTTATGGCTCGCATGCAGCCAGGGCGATACCTACAACAAGGTGACGATCGAGTTCATGCGCGCTAGTGGGAAGGATAAGGTCAAGTATCTGGAAATTGTTCTGAACCACGTCATTATTTCGTCGGTTACGCCATCGGTCGGAGGCGAGGGATTGCCGACAGAGACCATCGCCCTGAAGTACGCCTCGGTGAAATGGACCTATACCGTTCAAGGCATTGATGGCAAGAAGGGTGGCAGCAATCCGCAAATGTGGAGCCTGTCGAAGAACAAGGCGACCGAGGCAGTGTAATGGCCTGACGATCTCCTTTATGTACTTGCGGCGTCGAAAGTGCGCCGCCACTTTTTTGTATCGTTGACGCTATAAGCGGCCGTGGTCACATGCCAATCGATCTGCATCCGAAAGCCAGGTATCGTCCAGCCTTGCTCGAACGTCTCTCGGACAGTGCACCGCATCTCCCCTCGGACAGTCATCCGGTCAGGCTCATCACGGTCGATGAACTGAAAGATTCGGTAGCGCAGGATCTTGAGGCGCTATTGAATTGCAGATGTGTTCACGACGAGGACAGTTTTCGGCGTTTCCCGGAAGTGTTGAAATCGATTGGCAGCTACGGGATGGGAGATTTTGTCGGCCTGAGCCTCGCAAATCCGGCGGATCGCAATCATATCTGCCGATCGCTGGAGCGCACCATAGCGATTCATGAACGTCGCCTGACGCAGGTGCGTGTTTTACTCGAAGTTGACAGCGTTGCTGTCAACCGGCTTCATTTTGCGATCCACGCACTACTGGTGGTGCATCCTTCGGCCGAGCCGGTATTTTTCGATGCCCTGCTTCAGCCATCGTCGCTTCAATATTCCGTCAGCAAGGCCCGGCGCATTGTTCCTTTCTGAAAAGCCATGGATACCTTGTTACCGTATTACGAGCGTGAACTCACTTTCTTGCGCAAGCAGTCGAGTGAATTCGCGCGTCGCTTTCCCAAGGTTGCGAGCCGGCTTTTGCTCTCGGGTGAAACCTGCGAGGATCCTCATGTCGAACGCCTTGTCGAATCCTTCGCATTCCTTTCTGCTCGCATCCACAAGAAGCTGGATGATCAATATCCCGAATTTACAGACTCATTGCTTCAGGTGCTCTGTCCGCAGTACCTCAGACCATTTCCCTCAGTATCGATTGCGCATTTCGACACCGCTTCCGTTGCTGCGAGACTCGCTGGGGCAGTACGTATTCCGAGGCATACGACACTTGTCACGCGTCCGGTGCGAGGGATACCGTGCCGTTTCAGAACAGCATACGATGTGACTATCTGGCCGATTAGCGTCGTCAGTGCGGCCTATGAAACTGTCTTGGACGTCTCTGGGCTGAGCAGCTATGCTGCGCGCATGGCCAGTTCGGCGATTCGGTTTGATCTTGCCGTATCGGGGGAGTGCGGTGGGTTCGGCACGCTTGCTGTCGAGAGGCTGAGATTCTTTCTCAACGGCGACCCGGCCATCGTCGCACGGATACGCGAAGCGCTGTTCTCGCACGCGGTCGGCCTCTGGGTAATCTTGCCTGAAACGGGGCAGAAGCTTGAGCTTCCGCTTTCCGCGATCATTCCCGTCGGATTTGCAGATGAGGAGATGCTGCTTGACGCAGAGGTACGCTCACATCCGGCAGGTCAACTGATGCTTGAATATTTTTCCTTCCCGGAGAAATTCAATTTCTTTGACCTCGATCTTCGTGCGTTGAAAGGGAAAATACCGCAGCAGGGCCGTAGGTTGGAAGTTCGTGTGGGGCTCGGCAAATCCGAGGACCGATGCTTTCCGATCAATTTTCTGGCGCGAGTCGACAAGGATAATTTCGTTCTCGGATGCACTCCGGTTGTCAATCTGTTCCAGCAGGCTCCGGAGCCAATCCGTGTGACGGGAACCGAAACGTCGTACCCGCTCATTGTCGACAGCAGGCGTCCCTACGCCTACGAAGTCTACGAAATCAAACGGGTGTTCAGGGTCAGGAAGGACCTGGACGGCGATCATGTGAACGAATTCCATCCGTTTTTCTCTATCCGGCACGGCGATGCACATGACAGCCCTGCACATTACTGGCATGCGTCCTATCTCGGGAGTGAAAGCGCCGACAGCCATACCATGGAGCTGTCCCTGGTCGATTCGTCGATGAGCCCGCAGCGCGAGGAGACAAATACACTGAGCCTCGAGCTAATGTGCACTAATCGCGACCTGCCATCCCAATTGCCATTCGGGCTGCAGGAAGGTGATTTGTTCATCGACGGTGGATCTGTTGCGAAGGCGATTCGTTTGCTGCGCAAACCGACGCCGAGTTACCGATTCCGGTCCGGGCATGGTGCGCAATGGCGTCTCATTTCTCAGCTGTCACTGAACCATCTGGGTTTGTCAGGGCAAGGTGTGGAGGCCATCAAGGAGATTTTGACCTTGCACGATATAACACAGGCGGCCACCAACAGCAGGCAGATCAGCGGTATCACCGCGATCGATCATCGGGCTACGACAGCGCGCATTGCCGGCGATCCGTTTCCAAGCTTTGTGCGGGGTGTAGAGGTTCGCGTGAGCCTGGATGAAACACATTATGCAGGAGTCGGCCTGTTTACGTTCGCGCAGGTCCTGGATCGCTTCTTCGGGCTCTTCGTGCATGCCAACAGTTTCAGCCAGTTGACATTGGTCTCCAGACAAACAGGACAGGAACTGATCAAATGCCCCGCGAGAAACGGCGCCGCCATACTAGCCTGATCCAGAGCTTGCGCGAGGAACCATACCGGTTCGAATTCTTTCAGGCGGTGCGATTGCTTCTCATGCTGCATCGCGCGCAGTCAGGCAAGCCGGATGCGCACCTGCTCGGGCAAATCATTCGTTTCCGGAGTTCGGCTGCGTTGGCGTTCCCCCCGAGTGAAATTGAGTCCATTGACTTTGACTGGCCCGAGACACATGCCGGCGACAGTGACGGGGATTCTTGCTTACCTTGTCGGGATACACATGCAGGTATCTTTAAGCCAGTAACGATTACGCCGGCATTCATTGGGTTGACCGGTCCATTAGGGGTCTTGCCGCGACACTACACACAATATGTGGCAGACAGAGAAATTCATCACCGCGACGTTGCCGCCCGGGCATTCTTTGACATTTTTTCTTCACGGTCGATTGCCTTGTTTTATGAGGCCTGGCAAAAGTACCGACCACATTTGCACTACGAAGCAGAAGGCAAAACCGGCTTTTTACCGCTGGTGGCAAGTCTGGCCGGCCTTGGATTTGCCGGCGTTCGGGATCGACTGAAGGAGGATGGCAGCGGCATTTCTGACGAATCGTTGGCGTTCTACGCCTCTGCATTGCGCCAGCGACCACGCTCGGCGACGTGGTTCTCGCGGGTCGTTTCAGACTATTTTCGCGTGACCTGCAATATTGACCAATTTATCGGGCAATGGTTCGAATTGCCCGCCCATGAACTGACCCGTCTCGGGGCGGCAAATTGTGATCTGGGACGGACTACGTTCTGTGGCGGACGGATATGGGACCGGCAAACCAAGTTGCGACTGACACTCGGCCCAATGCAGCGCAAACAGTTTGACGACTTCCTGCCTGGCGGTGCGGCGCAAATGAATCTCGCCCGTTTGCTTCGCCTCATGCTCGGCATCACATTTGACTGTGAAGTCAGATTGGTGCTGGACAAAAGAGATGTCACTCCCGCACGCCTTGAAACAAGGCAAGACGGCACAAGGCTGGGCTGGAACAGTTGGTTCACGAAGCACGGCACTCGCTCGGATTCCCGCGATGTGGCATACCTGATCAAGGTTTCTGATCACGTTTAATTAACCACCAATACCTGAAAATGAACGCGAACCTGAAAGTACTTATTAGCAAACTGGACTCCACCTGCAAGAAAGCAGCAGAACAGGCGGTCAGCCATTGTGTATCGCGAGGCCAGTATGAGGTCGATCTGGAACACCTGTTTCTGGCCTTGCTTGATAACAGGGGAAGCGACTTTGCACTTCTTTGCCGGCACTATGACATCAGCCCGGCAGCGCTGGAGAGGGATTTGGTGAACGAAATTGCGGGATTCAAATCAGGTAATGCACGCACTCCTGTATTTTCCGCTCATCTGCCGAAACTTTTCGAGCATGCCTGGCTGTTCGCTTCGCTTGATAGCCAGGGCACGCGAATTCGCAGCGCTCATCTCCTGCTGACGCTGCTGACTGAGCCGGAACTGTCGCAACTGGCATTCCGCGGTTCGAATCAGTTTGCGCGATTTTCAATAGAGGACCTCAAGCACAAGTTGGCCGAACTGACTTCTGATTTTCCAGAAGCCATTGAGGCGAAGGATTTCGTACCTGGCCCGGATATCGGCGATCCGGCAGTGGCCATGCGAGAGAGCTACCCCGTAGGAAAAACAGGAACACCGGCACTCGATCAGTTCACCACGAATCTGACCGAGCATGCTCGTACTGGAAAGATCGATCCCGTCATCGGTCGTGATGCCGAGATCCGGCTGGCTATCGATATCCTGATGCGTCGGCGTCAGAATAACCCGATCCTAACTGGCGAAGCAGGTGTCGGGAAGACAGCAGTTGTCGAAGGACTGGCGCAGCGGATAGCGGACGGGGACGTGCCAGCTTCTCTGCACGGCGTCGAGTTGCATGTGCTGGACCTCGGTTTGCTGCAGGCGGGAGCGAGCGTCAAGGGAGAATTCGAGAATCGCCTTCGGAATGTCATTGATGAAGTCAAACGCAGCCCTCACCCGATCATTCTGTTCATCGATGAAGCCCACAACATGATCGGTGCCGGCGGCACGGCAGGCCAGAATGATGCAGCGAACCTATTGAAGCCGGCGCTCGCGCGCGGCGAGTTGCGAACAATTGCAGCGACGACGTGGAGTGAATACAAGAAATACTTTGAACGGGACGCGGCGCTGGCCCGGCGCTTTCAGGTGATATGCGTGGAAGAGCCATCCGAAGAGATCGCCTGTGCCATGCTCCGCGGCCTCGCGAGCCGGATGGAGCAGCACTTCAAGGTTCGAGTACTGGATGAAGCGGTTACCGCAGCAGTCAGGCTCTCCGCGCGTTACATCACCGGCAGGCAATTACCTGACAAGGCCATCAGCATTCTTGACACTGCGTGTGCACGTGTCGCGCTCGGCAACTCTTCGACACCGGCCGTCGTCGAGGACGGACGTCGCGCGGTGTCCTGCCTGTCTGAGGAAATCAGGGTGCTGGAGAAAGAGGTCGCAAGCGGCAGATTCCATGCGCACAGGCTGGAGGAATTGCGCAGCCAGCGAGAGGCTGTTCAAGCACAGCTAAGGTTGGATGAAGAACGTTGGCAAAGAGAGTTGGTGCTGGTCAGGCAGGCCCAGGATTTGGGCCGGCAACTGGAAGACGACAAGCAGGATGATGCCAGCTACACGGCACCATCGATGGACTCCGTCGGGATGCCGGAGGACATCGACAATCGCGTGGAAAAAGGATCGGATTTCGCCAATGCCGCTCGCTTGCAGGAGCTTGCCGAACGGCGCCAGGCGCTTTCCATCCTGCAGGGGGAAAAGCCCTTGGTCCCGGTCTGCGTCGATCGTCAGGCCGTGGGTGAAATTGTGGCGGCATGGACCGGCATACCGATCGGGAAAATGGTGAGCGACGAAATCAGAACAGTCCTTGACCTCAAACCATTGCTCGAACAACGTGTGATCGGGCAAGCGCATGCCCTGGACCAGGTCGCTCAGCGCATTCGTACTGCGCGCGCCAACCTGGAGGACCCCGACAAGCCCAAGGGCGTGTTCCTGTTCGTCGGCCCATCCGGAGTCGGCAAGACCGAAACCGCGCTTGCACTCGCCGACATCCTGTTCGGCGGAGAACGCAACCTGATAACGATCAACATGTCCGAATACCAGGAGGCACATTCGGTCGCCGGACTGAAAGGGGCGCCACCGGGCTACGTCGGCTACGGCGAGGGTGGTGTGCTGACGGAGGCGGTGCGCCGGAAGCCCTACAGCGTGATCTTGTTGGACGAAGTGGAGAAGGCACATCCGGATGTGCTGGAGTTGTTTTTCCAGGTGTTTGACAAGGGACTGATGGATGATGCGGAAGGGCGCCAAATCGATTTCAGGAATGCGGTGATCATCCTGACCTCCAACGTCGCGTCACCGAGCATCATGCAGGCTTGCCTGAACAAGGGGCAGGATGAATTGCCGGATCCAGAGAGCCTGTGCGAGCTGATTCGCCCGTATCTGTACAAGGCGTTCAAGCCGGCATTCCTTGGGCGCACGAAAGTCGTTCCCTACTATCCGCTACCGGATTCAATACTTTCCGACATCATTCGCCTGAAACTGGAACGCATCAGAAGGAGAGTCGAACAGAATCACAAGGCAGATCTTGCATATAGCCGGGATGTGGTGGACGCAGTGCTTGCGCGATGTACTGAGGTCGACTCGGGCGCGCGCAATGTCGATCACATCCTGAATGGCACGATGCTCCCCGAAATCGCCCAAACGCTTCTCGCGCGCATGGCGGAGGGGAAGACAATCAGGTCGGTCAGGATCGGCGTGAGCAGGGAAAAGCAATTTATCTACAAAGTAAATTGATCGCACGGAGGTGCCATGAAGATGCAGATCGAAGAGATGCTGGAGCCCGTAAGCGAGTTGCAGCCATGCGGCGATGACTTGTCTTTTTCTGCTGAGTTCGACCGGATTCAGGAATCGCGCCGCGAGGATGATCCGAACGTAGATTATGGCGACTGGCAAACAACGCTCAAGCAGGCAGACTGGCACGCCGTTGTTGCAGATTGCCGGCAGCTGCTGATCGCGCGCAGCAAGGATTTGCGGCTGGCCTCCTGGCTGGCAGAAGGAATGATAAAGACATCAGGCCTCGCCGGCCTCCTGGGCGGACTTGAGATCGTCGCACGTCTCCTGGCTCGCTTCGGTGCCGGAATTCATCCTCAGGCAGAGAGCGACGACCAGGAGCGGCGTATCGCGACCTTGAACTGGTTCGCGGCGCGCACGGCGCAACTAGTGCCACAAATACCCCTTACTCGATCGAACGGCGCCTGCTACAACCTGAATGATTATGAGGCCGCGCAGCAGTTGCAGCTTCAATTGCAGCGCAATGCGGAAAGCGTCGAGAAAATTGATGGAAAGCTCACGTTGGAAAAGTTTTCATCCGCCGTTGGCAAGACGCCGAAAGCACTTTATGTTGAATGGATGTCCGAGACTGGACGGGCTATCACTGCACTGGCGCATTTGACGGAGGTATGCGACAGGCAGTTTAGAGTCGATGGGCCGTCGTTTGCAAAGCTGAGTGACAAAATCGGCGCGGTCCACGAGCGATTGCGGATGATTGCAAGGGGACTAGGAATTCCTGTGCCGGGAGAGGATGTCCGGTCGGACGTGCCGCGAGATCCGGCTGATGGGCCGGTGGCAGCTCAGGACAATTCTGTTCACGATCTGTTCCGGACGCGCGCGGAAGCGCTCAATGTCCTACGACAGGTGGCAGATTTTTTTCGGAAGACTGAGCCGCACAGCCCGGTGGCTTATCTTGCGGACAAGGCTGCGACTTGGGGGAGTATGCCCCTGCATGTCTGGCTACGCAGTGTCGTAAAGGATCACGGTACCTTGTCTCACCTTGAAGAAGCGCTTGGCCTGGACAAGGAGCAGGACAGGGCTGGTGCAGGCTAAAGATGCCAGCGTAAATCCGGTTGCAGTGGCGCTCCGTGCTGCTGAAATATACGTACCGTCTGTATCGGTTGTCCTGCCATCGCCATTTTAGGTGGGTACGCCGCAGCTACTTTCAGGAACACTTCCCTGAGCCCGTGCGAGCCGTGACAGGAGAGTTAGCTTACTGGCTGACACGGAAGTCGATTCTTCGATTTTTCCGGCGACCTTCCTCGGTCGTGTTTGAAGCGACCGGTTGGTCGGCGCCCATTCCGCTCGTTCCGATAAGTGCCGGCGAAATCCCTTTTGAGACAAGATAGGTCTTGACTGAGTCAGCGCGCGAGCGAGACAGGGCTGTGTTCCTTGCTGGCGTTCCGATATTGTCGGTGTGGCCGATGATTTCAAATTTCGTGGCGTCCAGCTTCTTGATCGCGCCCGCTATCTCATCCAGAATTAATTTTCCGGATTCGGTCAGTAGTGCGCTTCCATGTTCAAACTCGACGACGCGATTGGCCAAAACCTGATCAATCAATGTCTGGCCTGCTGCTGTGACGCGTAGGCTATTTCTGATGACATACGAGGCATTGAGTGATTTCGCAAAATCATTGGTGATCGCTCGCCGCACGTTTTCACTTGCAACTTCCCCGTGTATGGAAACATTGGTTCCGTCGACGGCGAGCTGCCCCTTGCCGATCAACTTCAATTGCGGAGTGAGAATGTTCGGTACATTGGCAGACCAGCCCGGCGGGGCCGAAACGCGACCTACGCTCAATTGATCGACGACCTTGCCCGATCCGAATATCTCCTGCAAGCGCGCCAGAAACGCAGCCCTGGTCGCCTCGTCCGGTACTGTCCCGGTAATGACGACCGGACTGGACGTCGACTTCTCGGCATAGATTGTCTCGGCAGGTGCGGATCTGAACGCGGTCAGCAGAAGGAGAACGATGAGTCGGGCACACGAAAGACAAGAAGTGTTCATCCAGGATGGCGATTTGTGATGTTGAACTCGGGACACGGCAGGCATCGACATGGTTATCCGCTGAAAGCCTGCCGAAAGGTTTCCACCATCTGGCGCAAGGACAGGTTTCCGTGCTCCAGATAGCTCGCCAGTTTTGAGGTTGCGGAGTCGAGACTGAGACAGTCCTCGACCCATGCAGAGTTGCTGACGTCAACCAGGAGTGCGGATGCGGTCTGTTCCTGGAGCAGGGCGCGAAAGATTGTCGGTGTCGTTCCGTTGAAGGTGAGAATCAGTTTAGGCGTGCCGAAGTGCATGCATGAAAAGACGCTGAGCTCGAATTCCGCCCGTTGAACGAAGGTGCTAACCAGATCGAGCCAGAGCGCCTTGACGAGGGCGAACCATGCCGGATCACATGGCAATGGAAATATCAATCCTTTTTGAGGCGGATCGGCATGGTTGGTCAGGACGGGTTGCAGCAGGTATCCGGTTGCGAGAATCATTTGCCTTGGCGTCGCGTAGGTGTCGCAGATGCCGAGAGCGTCCTCCAGCATGGCAATCGTGGTGGTCTCGAGAAATTGGCCATAGGTTTCGATGATTCTGCCTTGCGAAAAGCTTGCTTCCAGCGGGACCTCGCTGAGCGTGGCGAGCGTATCGTTGACATCCGCGGCTTTGGCGGCGTGATGAATCAAGGCGCGCAGGTGATTTGTGTGCCGCTCCAGCACAAGTGGGCTGAGGGGAAGAAACGCAAGAGACTCATCGGCTTCAAAAAGGGTGGCGGCAATAAAGGGGAATCGACGTGATGAGGCGTCGGCGCTAGGAATCAACGCACCACAGATCGCATGCTTTTTGCGTGTCCCAATAAAGAGGAAATCGATCGGCGCCGTGGAGTCGTAACAATTTTTCCAGTCCGGACTCGCGATAAGCAATTCCATGCCCTGCGTCACCCAGTTGTCGATCAAGGCGATGACCTTTGCACCTGGTGAGCTCCTTACAAAGTCCCCGCGTGACGCAATCTTGCCGAAGAAGAACGAACTGTGATTGCGCAATTGAATGGCTTTGGCCGTGGTCATGTTCTGATTTGCCCGTTCAAGATTCCCGCGTCATTCCTCTGCGCCGGCCACCTTGGCCGGCAATCTCAGCCCGCGGAGACCGGCTTCGGCGATTGTGCTGGATGCAGTACTGTTTCGTGCATCACTGATGAGCTTGAAATTGACGCTCACTGCGATGCCCTCGCCGGACCAGGACATGCCGAAGATGCCATTGTCGAGTTTTTTGCGTTGTGCCGAGTTGATGAGTTTTTCCAGACCGAACTGCCCAGGAAAGTTGGCCACTTCGATTGTTTTGCCATCGCTGGTTGTGACAACGATCCTGGCCCCGGGTTGGCCAAGGGCGGAGGGCCACGAGAAATTGACCCAGTCCTGCCGCCCATTCCTATAACGCAGGCTTTGGCCGTCGATGTCGATGCTGTATTCCGCCAGACCGGGAGTTGGCACTGGTTGCAGCTGGAACATGGTTTGAGGCTGCGGGCCAGTATTCGTGGCCGAACTTGTCACGCCCTGCGGCGCAATATAGCGGGCCAGATTGCCGGTAAACCCGGCATTGAGGCGAAGACCCATGTCGGCCCAGGTTCGGGGAGAAATCGTGTCGCCGCGACGAACAACCAGTAATCCCATGGAGGTCTGTACGAATCGTGCAATTGCTCCTTCAGGTCCGAACACCTGGCTGATCTCACTCGAACTTGCTTCGAGCCGGGCATCAGGTGAAAAAGGATATTTTGCAGCAAGCGATTTGGTGAATGGATCAAATACCTGCGCGGCCCAGATTCGGTTGAGCTCCTGTTCGACAGGAGAAATGATGGCGGAGAATGCCTGCATCAGGGGGCGCACCAGTAGCGGACGTATGGTTGCACGCTCGTTGTCCGGCATGCCGGTCAGCATACTTTCGTCGACATATTGCAGTACTTCTGCGATTTCCGAATTGCTGCCATCGAGGGTGGCTTGCATCAGCTGCCGGCTTGCCGGCCCGATGTCGCCGCTGTTCCTGATCTGGTTGAAGCGCATGCGCACATGGGAAAGCCGCGCGAGATAACCATTGAGGAGCGACCTATCCCTGTTTTCGCCGCGCGCAACGACAAGCCTCGCAATCCCTGTGAATTCCCTTCCGATCCCACCTGCGCCTATGTCGCCTTGCTTGCCTGAAGCAATGTTCGGGAGGGCTTGGGCTGGCGCCTTGCGCAGTACGACTGTCCTGAACCAGTCTGCAATGCCATGACTCGCATTCTGCAGCCCCTGGGTGACGAGGGATGGATTGTCCCACGATGTCTCCTTGTACAAGGTTTGCATCAGGGAATTGATCGGCGAGGATATGGGATCGCCAAGTCGCTCCATGCCGGCTGCTGCAGAATCGAATGAAGAAAAATTTGCGATTGTGATGCCCTGGATGAACTTCTTCCATTCCCTGACATACTCGGTCTTGTACATCCGGACCAGCTCGCGCTGGATCTGCTCCGGGCTGCCTTCCAACGAAAGGTCATCGCGCATCGTCGTGTTCAGAACCCAGTCTGCGCTTCGCAGTGCCTTCGTGCTTGCTTCCCTGATGGCGCCGTCGACAAACTGCTCCCAGGCAGCACGGGTGAAGGCGCCAGCTACCGCATGGCTGCCGGCGAGAATATCCTTGCCTTGTTCGCCTGCGACGGCAGCGACCGTCAGTGCTGGAAAGCGTGTCGATGCACGCATCTTGATTTCGCTGTAAACACGTTCGCGTGCCGGCGTTCCCGTAATAATGGGGCGCAGCGTCTCTCGCGTCTGGTCCACCAGCGCGAGCTGGCTCTCGATCAGTGGGAAATCTGGCTCCTGGACCTGTGAAAGATAGAAGGCAATGATCTTCTCTGCGCTCCGAATGACCTGCTCGCGCGCCGCATTCCCGCGATTGGCTTCCAGCCATGTCCGCCAGATTCGTGTGACCTGGTCTCCCAGGTGCGCGGTGTCGACATGACTCCGGTCCGCAAGCATCAAGTAAGTTTTCAGGGCGTTGTACGCGTCCTCGGCACTGGATGGCGAGAGGCTCGTGTATATGGCTTGATGTGGTCTGCTCTGTCCGCTGCCATCGGCGGCAACAGTGGAGGCAGCGTTTGGCGGCTGCGATGGTCGAACCGCTACTTCAAGCCTGGGGGGATTCTTGTTCACTTCGGACAGAAACCCCTCCAGGCTGGCCGTCACCGGATTGAGCATGACCTGCCGCAGCCCCTTGAAATATTCTTCTCGTAATTTATGTTCGACCCGTTCGCCCTGGTACAGGCCGAAGCCCAATGAAAGAGGTTTGTCGGCGTGATAGCGTTGCAGCTGCTCGAGTCGTTCCTGGATGGTCTCAAGCGCTTCAAGTCGGGATGCGAGATCGAGCCGCGTTTCCTGGATCCGCGCTGCCTTGTTCAAGTCGGCCTGGACGTTGGCGACATACTGGCGATTTGCCTGGAATGACCAGCTCCATCCGCCTAGAAGGAGACTCAATGCGAGGACGCCACCGAAGAAGGTTGCCTGACGCACGAGGATTCTGCGGCGGCTTGCGTAATGTCGGATCAAGTGACGATCAGCGAAAATGACCGAGGAGAATAGGTTGCGCAGAAAAAAGCCTGTGCCGGAGCTGATGCTTGCGCTCATTCTTTTTCCGGAAGACAGGCCGTATTGCTGGATGATCCGTTGTCCAGTGGCATGAGTCGCCACGCCTTCCTGTATCGCGCTGGTGAAGTAAAAGCCGCGAAAGATCGGTTTGAACTGAAATGGGTTGTCTTCGAACAGTGTCGCGATGAAGGTGCGCAGATGCTGCTTGATCCCGATGAATTCCATCGGAAAGGTGAGGATGCCAGGGCTCATCGCTTGGCCCCGGTTGAGGGACATGCGCGTATTACCGAGCTCCTTGAGGCCATCGGCCAACAGGTCGAAGTGCTGGTCGAACTGTGACGCGGCATTGGCCTTGCCCCCTGCGTCATACGGGAAGGTTGCGCCCCACACACGGTTTCGCTCGCTGGCGTCGGAATCTTCAAAGAAGTCGACGAATCCGGCGATCAGGTCGACCTTGGTGAACACGACGTAAACCGGAGCGAACAGTTCCAGGCGTTCCGTGAGTTCTTGCACACGCTGCCTGAGCTGCCTGGCAAGGTTGATGGTGAATTCCGGGCGGTTACCAGTCAATTCCGCAATACTGGCAACGATGACGACGCCGTTGATTGGCACCTTTGGACGGTGTTTTCTGAGCAGGCCGAGGAAGCCGAGCCATTCGCTGCGGTCCTCATCATGCACGGCATAGCGGCCGGCAGTGTCGAGCAGGATGCCTTCAGTAGTGAAGAACCAGTCGCAGTTTCGTGTACCTCCGATACCCTGTATCGCTTGCCCTGCATTGTCAGAATAGGGGAAATTCAGGCCGGAATTGACGATGGCAGTACTCTTGCCCGCTGCCGGATTGCCGATGACGATGTACCACGGTAATTCATACAACGCGGCACGTCCCGTCGTCTCGCCGAGTTTTGACGTCTTGATCGTGAGGACTGCTTCCAGCAGGTGCTTGCGCAGGATCTCGACGTCTGGTTTTCTTGCCGCAGGAGCGGCGTTGACGGCTGCGTCGGCCTGGCTCCTGAATATTTGTTCCATGGCCTCGGACGCATGTTCTGACTGTTTTCGGCGAATGATCCAATAAGACGTGCCGGCGAGCAGCATGGCCGCGCCCACCGTGACCATCCATATCACGGGAACGTCAAGCAGGAACATGGCAAGGAAGAACGACGCGATAGCCAGTATCAGTCCGAATGCGACGACGATTCGGATACTGTTGGACGGGTTGAAAATGCGATTCATGGACGAGATTCTCTATGCCACATGCGGGAGGTCGGTTTCTCCGCGGGTAATTCGAGCGGCGGCAGGAATGAGGACGGCGGCGGCACGGTCCAGGTCATGGCTGACGTTAAAAAGCAGCACTGGATGGCCAGCATCGGCGCAGCGGGTGACGCCTGCGACCAACAGGGCTGGAACGGACGTCGTACCAAGGTGGCCGCACGCCTCGTTTGTGGCGAGGCGGTGACGGATGGCGTCGAGTTGGGGCGTGTGCGCCGACATCACGGCAATACTTTCCAAAGTCCGGCTTGCGCGATGGTCGGCATCGCAAGCGACGGCACCGAGCTGCGCCGACGCTATGCCAGATGCTTCGAGTGCCGCCCCAACGGTTTGCTGCAGCGCCTGGCATGAAGGCCGGGCTGGAGCATCGGCTGAATGCGGGCGTTGCGTCCTGAATACTGGTGTCAGTGCGCAGGCTGCTTCGATCCCTGTCATCTGCAATGCTTTTTGGTTCGAAAACAGGGCTCCGAACGCGGCTTCTCCGACCATTAACCCATCCGGTCTGGCGGAATCAAATAGCTTCTGCTGATTTTCCAGATCTTCGATCACTGTCGGGCAAAGGCGCGAATCGCAGGCAAGAAGCAGAAGGGCTCGCGGGACCGTATCGTGAAGACTTGTGCGCCGAAATTCGTCGGCGGCGGCCAATGCGCTGGTATCGTCCATGGCAGTAATGACGTTGAACGTGCGCTCGCCCGGACAAGACAACAATGCGAGACGTTGTGCCACGAATTCTTCGGCGAGCAGTCGTTCCGGCGCAGGGAAATCGGTCGGCACGAGTAGGATGACGTGCAATTGCAGGAAGTCCCCGTCAGGTGCCGTGAGCCCCGAGGAGCCGCGCAGGATCGGCGCCATTCCGGACGGGACGCTTGCGTTCTCGGCGGCGCTTCCGGGCAACGGCCAATCCGTCAGAACCTGATTCAGCAAGGACTCGAGGAGTGCAAGCGCGCGTGTGAGGGAATCTCGCCAATGCTCATTATCCGGGTCAGCCTTCCGGGCGGCCAGCAGCTGCCGCAGATTCTGGTCGATGGCCTCGGTATCGAGATTCAGGGCTCGTCCTGCCAGGACTGGAAAACCCTGGGTATCAGTCAGGGTGTGGTCCGGATTCGGACGAGAACGTTGTGCAATAAGTTGTTCAACGAAGCCTTCCTGATCTGGTGCGAGGCATGTTGCAGCCCAGGTGGCGAGAATCGGCAGTGCAGAACCGGTTGATGTTCCGGGACGGACGTCCTCTGCTTCAGTGGGCGAGGTTGTAGTCGCGCCGCCTGCGGAAGGCGGTTGGGAATGTTTAACCGTGCCGTGGAGTTTGCTTGCTACGAAAACGCATAGCAACAGCATGAGGGGAAGCGCGATCAGGTAGGCCAGCGTGTCCGCCGTAGTGATGACGCGTTGGGTGGATTGCCACCAGCCGATCACCAGGCACCAGGTCAGGATGATGACGACTGCCGAGATGGCGGCCCAGCGTGATGCTGTGCGAAATGTGCTGTTTGCGTGAGGCGTGGGCGACATCGATTAGAGTGATATGTTGCAGGAATGTGATCCTACGGATGAGATTTGTCTGTCTATGCGCTGAAAACAGAAGTCTGGGATGCGATCAGGATGGCCCCGCAGGCGGTTCTATCTCCGTGGCGTGCGACAGGCCTGCCGTCAATGACCACGGTCGGGTCGCCAGTTGCGATGACAGTCGTTCCGCCGTGACCTTTCTTCGGACAGGTCACTTCGTCGCCGACACGTGCGATACGCTTTCCTTGGGTGTCGGTGGTGGCAGCTCCGCCGATAACCTTGCCGCCATGGTCGGTCACGTCGCCAACAACAATAAATGCTTTCGTCATAAAACTTGTTTATTTGAAAAGATTGTCTAAATGATAACTTAAGGCTTTGCGGATGTGGATGGTTTTGAAGCGCCAGCGGCCACCAGTGACCTTTTCCTCAGTTCCACATGGCCGAAATCCATCAGTTGCCAATTGCCGCCCCAGGTGAGACCAAGTGATTCCGCGAACTGGCCGTACAGACGGTATCCCTCCATTGCCCATGGGTCGCGTTCCGATATCACGATCCTCCCGTCCCGATAAAACGCGCTGTCTGCCGCAAGGCCGAACTGGTGATAGCTCTGATTGGGGCCGGCATAAGTAACGTGACGGCCGAGCTGCGCCAGTTGTGCTTGTCGTTCGGGGCTGCGATACCCTTCAAGCAAGGCCATGCGGTATCCGCGACCTTCCATCAGCTTGTACAGAGCCAGCAGGCGCTGGCGGAAATCGGAATCGAGCTGGCTCCATTCGCGGCTTGCGGTACCCAGTTGGCGCTTTTCTGCGTCGACGTCCCTGCTGATGAACAGCTCCGGAGGAAGTGGGGGCGGCGGCACGAGCCGTTCACCGGAGAGCAGCGCGACGATGACGGGCGAAGTTGTCGGAGCCACGTCGTTGTAAGGCTCGAGTGCGGGAGGCGGCAGGAGGAAGTGTGCGGCCAGCGGTGGAGTCGAGAGGATCGCAAGACTGGCCAGGATTGCTCGGCGGTGACGAATTGCGCCGGCTTTAAGCATTTCTGCTGACTGCGTGATGAATTGCAGGGTGTTTGCCTTGCGACGCAGTGCCGGCTGATAGCGGGCCTGCAGCCACGCGCCGAATGTCGTGCGCAATTGCCGGACATGGGACACCCATTTCTGCCTGCTTGCGGTTTCCATGACATACCAGCCTCCAATTCCAATGACGATGAAATGAACTACGGCAAGGAATGCAAGGAAATAGGTGTCGCGCACAAGGTCTGCCAGTTGCAAATGTGTTGTTAAAAAAACAAAATCAAATGTTATTATAAATGTAAGTATTGCAATTTTGAAAACTGTTTTATGCCTTGCAGGAAAGGATGCATCTGGGATGAATAAGCAAACGAGACAAGCCGTCCCGGAACTGAAAATACCGGAGCGGCCATCGCTGTACGGCGATGGCGTCATGGAGGGACGCGGCGGTTTCAGTATCCTCGAAGGATTGGAGCCCCGGCGGCGGCAGTGGCGAGCATCACGAATGGCCTGGTGGGGGTTATTGTTGGCAATGGTGGGAACAGGCGTGGCAATTCTTTCCAACCTGCGGATGACGCAATCGATTTACGCGCCGCACTTGCGGGCTGACGTCGGAAATGAAAGGCCGCAGGCAGTAAAGAATGTTGTGTCGCAACTTGCCGCGGTGTCGCCTGCTGTGAGCAGTAACGTAGATGCTCGACCCATGGTTATCGAAGCTTCGCCAGGCGAGGACGGGGCGGAAACGCCGGTCTTGGTTGGCGAACGCATAGAGCCCGCAGTGGCAAGTACGGGCGACGTCGCCGGCAATCATGCAGACGATGCTGGAGCGGATTCGGGAATTCGGGCGACGAACCTGGTGCCTGCGGCCTCGCATCAGACAGCCGCCGGAAAATCGAAAAAAGAAGCGGCGCATGTACTTGCGCGACCCAGTACGCGGGATGCAAAGAGCGAGAGGAAGTCGGCGCAGCAGACGACGAAGAATCCGGACAAGGATGTTGAGCTGATTGCCGCGCTCTTGTCGCATCTGTCCGGGCCGGCAAAGAGGAAAAACGAGGTGAATTCTCGTCCGCGCGCCAAGGACGAATCCGATTCGCTGAAACACACGAGGCCCGCCGATCAGAACAAGGAGGTCGTGATGCGCGATTCCGGCGAACCACTGGACTCTCTCGTCAAACGATGCAAGGCGCTCGGGATGATCGAAGGCGAGCTTTGCAGGTTACGAATCTGCTCGGGAATGTGGGGCAAGGACCCCGCCTGTCCGGCGGGGCCGAATTCCGCCAGCGGTGTGCAATAAGTTCAACGCTGACACGGCAGCGACAGGATGACTTCGAGCCCGCCCGCGGGATGGTTGTGCAGGCGGATCGTGCCCCCATGCTGTTCGGCGATATTGCGGGCGATGGTCAGACCGAGGCCCGTGCCGCCCGTGTCGCGCGAGCGGGAGTTTTCGAGGCGGTAGAAGGGATCGAAAACCTTTTCCTGGTCGTCATCGGGGATGCCGGGCCCGCCGTCCCTGATGCGGATGATGGCGTATGCTCCATCACGCCCTACCGTCACTTTCGCGAATTGTCCGTATTTCACCGCATTATCGATCAGGTTGGTGAGGCAGCGGCGCAGCGCTACGGGGCGCGCCATCAGGGCGGCATGGGTCTGTCCGCTGCACGTCACGGCCTGACCGGCATCGGAAGCATCGGTGCATACGCTGTCGATCAGCGAATCGAGATCCAGCGACTGCAAACGCTCTGCTGAGTCCATGCTGCGCGCGAGATCCAGTCCCTCGCGCACCATACTTTGCATGGCGGAAAGGTCGCTGATCAATTTTTCACGCAGCTCGGTATCGTCGACCTTTTCCAGCCGCAGCCGGAGGCGGGTCAGCGGTGTCTGCAGGTCGTGCGTGATGGCGGCGAGGATATGGGCGCGCTGCTTGATGTGATGACGAATGCGCAGTTGCATCGCGTTGAACGCGGCGGCCGCCTGCCGGATTTCGAGCGCACCGCGCTCGGGCAGGGGAGGGCGCTCGATATCGTTGCCAAGTTCGGTTGCCGCTTTTGCCAGCTGCTTCAGCGGACGCATGGTCATGCGCGCCACGAGCGCTGCCAGCAGCGCAATGCTGAACAGAAACGCGAGAATGTAGGTCAGGTAATCCTGCTGCGGACGCAGCATCGGCGGGCGGGGCGGGGCGACCGTCAGGCGCAGCCGCGCGCCATCGTTCAGCGTGATGAGCAAGGCTTCGCAATTATTCCGGTAGTCCGGAAGACGCCGCATGCGGCGCCGCATGCCGGGCGGCGGGCAATCCGCCGCGTTGCCGGTCACGGAGGCGACACGGTATTCCTGGGGCAGGCGTTCATTCAGCAGCTCGGCCAAGTCCGAGCGGGTTTCCGTCGTCTGCTCGGCCGGGTCGGCCATTTCGGCGCGCATGCCCATGCCGCCGGCCGCGGCCAGGAACTGCGGGCGCAAGTCGGGAGGGACCGATTCCAGCGAAAGAACGAACTGCGCCATACGTTCCACCGCGTGGAACTCGCGGAACTGGCGCGCCATCTTCTCGCTCTCGTTGAAAGCGAGGAACAGCATGAGGACCGCGCTGAGCACCACGCCGGAAATCAGGACCAGGATCACCCGGCTCGTCATCGACTGGAAGAGCGCTCTCATTCCTTGGCAACCACGGTGGCAAGTACGTAACCCTCATTGCGCACGGTCTTGATGATTTGCGGCGAACGCGCGTCATCGCCCAGCTTCTGGCGTAGGCGGCTGATTTGCAGGTCGATGGAGCGATCGAACGGATCGGCGTCGCGGCCCTGCGTGAGGTTGAGGAGCTGGTCGCGGCTGAGGACGCGATTGGCGTGGTCGAGGAACACTTTCAGCAGGCGGTATTCCGCTCCCGACAGGGCAACGACGGTGCCACTGGGGTTGATGAGGTGGCGCGCCGTGAAGTCCATGGTCCAGCCGGCAAAATGCATCTGCTGCGCTTCCGCCGTCTGCAGATTCGGCGGGAGTGCTTGCGCGCGGCGCAGGACGCTGCGGATGCGGGCAAACAGTTCGCGCGGCTCGAATGGTTTGGGGAGGTAGTCGTCGGCACCCATTTCGAGGCCAAGGATACGGTCCAGTGGCTCGCCGCGCGCTGTCAGCATGATGATGGGCATGTCCGAGCGGGTGCGCAGGTTGCGGCAGAGCGTCAGGCCATCTTCGCCGGGAAGGTTCAGGTCGAGCACGATCAGGTCGACCCGTGCTTCATCCAGGATTTTCCACATTGCCTTTCCGTCGGCTGCAGTCAGCGTGCGATAGCCATTCTTCTCGAGGTATTCCGCAAGAAGGGTGCTGATTTCTCTATCGTCGTCGACGATCAGGATTTGGGCAGGTTGTTCCATGAGCGTAATTATGGCGAATTCAGCCGGACACGATGTCACGCAATTGTATCGCTCTATTTCCAGCAGCCGGTGGGATACAACCCGATACAAATGCCATTCGGGCAGTTACTTCATGCTACAAGATTTCCGCTGCCGGACAAGCCGGGGATACATTCGCGCCGCAAGATGGGAACCGTGCCGAGATGGATGCACGTGAACCACGAATGACCTGAGCATAGGAGTAATGATGACAACGTTTCGCAAACATTTATTGATCGGGCTTGTTGCGCTGGGCGTCGGTGGCGGCTCTGTCGCTGCCTATGCCGTCGGACCGGGCTATGGGCCTGGGCCAGGGCCGGCGAATGGCCAGGGATACGGCCCGGGGTCGGGAGGCGATCCGGCAAAATTCGCCGAGCGCATGAAGGAGCATTTCGACCGGCGCCAGGCTGAATTGCACGACAAGCTCAAGCTGACCGCGGCGCAGGAGCCGGCCTGGAACACCTTCACGCAGCGCATGCGCCCCACCGTACCGCCTGCATTCGCTAACAGGGCGGCGCTCGACAAGCTGCCCGCACCGGAGCGCATGGAGAAGATGCTTTCCTTCATGAAAGACCGTGAGGCGCGGATGGCCGATCACGTCGTCGCGGTGAAGGAATTCTATGCTGTCCTGACGCCGGAGCAGAAGAAGGTCTTTGATGATCAGTTTGCCGCCGGAAGACGTCACCGACCCGGACGCTGGTAGCCGATCGGACGAGGGAGCATGCTCCCTCGTTCTTGTGCCTGCCTGTCGCAGCTCCGTGGTTGTATCGGCGGATGTGTCAATGTTCTCTCTTCGTTTATTGCCTCTCACGGCCTTCCTGTCCCACGCCCGCGCCTGATGCGGGCATCTTTCATCTTCACCACTAGATCCTCCCGTTCGCGGATGTTGTGCTACGTGCGAGCTGTCACGTTTTGGAGCAGGTGGTGAATTTTGAATCACCCGGATTCATCGTAATACCCGATTTCCCCCTGATTCCTCACTTCCGCAGCCGCGGAAAGAGATGGCACACAGATTGCGTTACATACGCGTCACCAAAGGATTCGTGACACAGGCAGGAATGATGTCAGTTCCTTGCATTCGCTTCGACCGGAGCGTGGGAGTCGAACAGTCGCCCATGCACCTGGGCGCTTTGGACCGGAACGGGAGGTGTCGCACAACGCGGCCGCCCGGCACAGGAAGTCAAATCAAAAACAGGAGGAGTCAATGAAAACACAGTTGATCAAGTTGTCTGTCTTGTCGGCGCTGGCCGGCCCGTTGGCGGTGTATGCCGCCGGCGTTACCGACGCCATGATCGAGGCAAGCGCAAAATCGACGAACGAAGTGCTGACCTGGGGCATGGGCCAGCAGGGACAGCGCTTCTCGCCGCTCACGCAGATCAACACCAAGACCGTGAAGCACCTGGTGCCCGCATGGTCGTTCTCCTTCGGCGGCGAGAAGCAGCGCGGCCAGGAATCCCAGCCGCTCGTGTACAACGGACGCATGTTCGTCACTGCATCCTACTCGCGTATCTACGCGCTGGATGTGAAGACTGGCAAGAAGCTGTGGAAGTATGAACATCGTCTGCCGGAAAACATCATGCCTTGCTGCGACGTGATCAACCGCGGCGCTGCGCTGTATGACAACCTCGTGATCTTCGCAACGTTGGATGCACAGCTCGTGGCACTCAACCAGGAGACCGGCGAAGTCGTCTGGAAGGAAAAGATCGACGATTACGCTGCCGGCTATTCCAACACCGCCGCGCCGCTGATTGCCAAGGGCCTGCTGCTGACCGGCGTGTCCGGCGGCGAGTTCGGTATCGTGGGCCGCGTCGAGGCGCGCGATCCGCGCACCGGCCAACTCGTGTGGTCGCGTCCGACTGTCGAAGGCCACATGGGCTACAAGTACGACAAGGACGGCAACCCGACCCCGAACGGCATCAGTGGTACCACCAACAAGACCTGGCCGGGCGAACTGTGGAAGACCGGCGGTGCGGCAACCTGGCTTGGCGGCACTTATGATCCGAAGACCGGCCTGGCCTACTTCGGCACGGGCAATCCGGCGCCGTGGAACAGCCACCTGCGTCCTGGCGACAACCTGTATTCGTCGTCGACGGTCGCGATCGATGTTGCAACCGGGCAGATCAAGTGGCACTACCAGACCACGCCGCATGACGGCTGGGACTTCGACGGCGTGAATGAATTCGTGACCTTCGACATGGACGGCAAGCGCCTCGGCGGCAAGGCTGACCGCAACGGCTTCTTCTATGTGATCGACGCGAACAACGGCAAGCTGGAAAACGCCTTCCCGTTCGTGAAGAAAATCACCTGGGCCAGCGGCATCGACCTCAAGACGGGACGTCCGAAGTACATCGACGAGAGCCGCCCCGGCGATCCGACCAAGGGTGAGAACGGCAAGAAGGGCAAGTCCGTGTTCTCCGCACCGTCCTTCCTTGGCGGCAAGAACCAGATGCCGATGGCTTACAGCCCGAAATCGAAACTGTTCTATGTGCCTGCCAATGAATGGGGCATGGAAATCTGGAACGAGCCGATCAGCTACAAGAAGGGTGCTGCGTATCTTGGCGCTGGCTTCACCATCAAGGCATTGAACGAAGATTACATCGGCGCGCTGCGTGCGATTGATCCGAAGTCCGGCAAGATCGTATGGGAAGCCAAGAACAATGCGCCGCTGTGGGGCGGTGTCATGACCACCGCGGGCGACCTGGTGTTCTACGGCACGCCGGAAGGCTACCTGAAAGCACTGGATACGAAGACCGGCAAGGAAATGTGGAAATTCCAGACCGGTTCCGGCGTCGTGGCGCCCCCGATTACCTGGCAGGACGGTGACACTCAGTACGTGGCCGTGGTGTCCGGTTGGGGCGGCGCAGTTCCGCTGTGGGGTGGCGATGTCGCCCGCCGCGTCAACTTCCTCGAACAGGGCGGATCAGTTTGGGTCTTCAAGTTGGCGAACTGATCGCCGATCTGCTGTCTCTGCCTCCTTGGGTGCTAGTTTGCACAGCTAGCCTCTACCTCACCTGAGGATGGTTTTGGCCGATGATATGTGTCATCGGCCTTTTTTATTGGCCGCGCGGATTCGGGAACGAGTCAATCCGTACTGTCTTGGTCGGACTTGTCAGTGCGAGTTCTTGCGAAGTTGTGGAGAGTTCAGGTAATTCCGTATACACAAGGGCACAAGGGTGCGATGTGCGGGAGTGCCCTTGATGCCTTCGCAAGTGCGCGCGTAGCGCACCCCGCGGCATTGTCTGATGATCTATACGGAAACGAACCGGGTTTGATGGGCCAATGACGTTCTGCCAGGGCGATTCCTGGCTTGTCATTCCGGTCACGCTGAAGCGAGGTGTTCCAGGATGTCGCAACAGTGTCACATATTGGAACAATCCCCGCTTGCTGTTTTCACATCTTGAAGCGAAGTCCGATGGTGACGATGCGCGGCGACCCTGGAGCGACGAAGCGAGCCTCCGCAGCTTCGGCCGGCGCGACATGTGGCTGCACCAGACTGCCGTTCGGGAACATGTCCTGCGCGAGTACGCCGTAGGTTTCATAACGGCGGTTGAAGAGGTTGCTGACTCTTGCAAAGAGCTCCCATTGACGGTTCTTCTGGTAGCTCGCGTGCAGGTTGAAGATCGCATGGCCGCGGATGCGCCAGTCGGCAGCGACGGGAGTGCCGCTCGTTGTGTCGGTGCGCATGCCGTCCTCGTTGCCTTGCGTTGCCATGCTTGATACGGCCAGCATGCTGCTGCCGATGGTCAGCTTGTGCGTGGCATTCCAGTCGATGCCGAGTTTGAGCGTGTGGCGCGGCAAGCCGGCGATGGGTGTGCCCGGATGTACGTTCACATTGCGTTCACCCGCGAACAGCGTGCCGTCGGCGTCGTAGGTGGCGCGCAGATAGCTGTAGGAGAGATGTGTGCTGATACTGCCCATCGTGCGGCTTGCGGTGAAATCGATGCCGCGCCGCCGCGTACGCGCGAAGTTCGCAAAATAGCCTTGCTGGGTGGCGCCGGCAGTGAAGAACAGGATGTCGTCGCGATTCACCGTCTGGTACGCCGATACGGATAGCGATGTGCCCGGAGACGCCTGCCAGCGCGTGCCCGCTTCGATGGTGCGCGACACGACCTGCTTCAGGTAGGGATCGGATTGCAGGCCGGCGGGCAGGCGGCAGGGCTGAGCAGGATCGGCGCAGCCGAGTTCGATCACTGTCGGGACGCGATTGCTTTGCGCAACATTCGCAAATACCGACAGGCCTGTACGCAGATCGCGAGTGATACCTAGCGCCGGGTTGAGCTTGCTGTAGGTAAATCGTTCGTGCGGCTGCTCGCCGCTGGTGTTGCTCAGCGTATTGCCGACCTCGACATGGTTGAAGCGGGCCGCGCCGGTGATATGAGTGGCGCGTGCGACTTCCCAGGTGTCGGTGGCGTACAGGCCGAGGGCACGCGATGTTCCGTGTACGCCTGCGACGAATTCCGGTGCCGCCTGCGGATCGGCGCTTACGCCACGATCGCCATTGAACCAGGCGTCCTGCTCCTGCTGCGCATACCGCACGCGACTGGCGTCGAGCGCGGTGCCGAGCGTGAACTGATGGCGTTCGAGCGTTTTGTTCAGATTCAGGCTGAGGCCGATGCTGTCCTGCCTTGTCGACGCGCTGTTGAGCGAAGCAGAGTGCAGCGCGGCTGCTGAAGCCCTGTCGGTGCCGCAGCTTGCCGGATCGACGGCCGCGCCGCTGGCGTCGAATCCGGCCGCGCAGTCTTGCGCATAGTTGCTGTATTGCTCGCTGACATCGCCTGTGACGCCATCGCGCCGGCTGTTGCGCCAGTATGCGCCGGCGACGATATCGGTCTCGGCATCGAGCGCGTGACGCAGGCTTGCCGCGATCTGGGTCAGGCGATTTTCCGTCACGTCCGGAAAGGTGTAGGCGGCGCGGGGATTCGACTCATACAAGCCATTGATTGGACCGCCGGCGGACCAGCGATAGCTCGGCAGCAGGCCGTTGCCAGCCAGGCGGCTGGAGCCTTGAAGCAGCGAGATGTCCCATTGCGTCGTTCCACGTTGCGCGCCGATCTTTGCAAACAGGTTGCCGAGGCGGCTTTGCGAATGCTCGCGCCAGCCATTGTCGTCGAGCAGCGTGGCTGCCACGAAGCTGTGCAGTCCGCCCTGATGGCGGGTGCCGTAGGCGAGGTCGAGCCGCTTGCTGCCGGCGCTGCTGACGGATGTTTCGGCTTCGAGGCCGGGATGGCTGCGCCCGCTTTTCGTTGTAAAGGCCAGCGCACCGCCCAACGTATTGAGGCCGAACATCGGGTTCGATCCGGGCACGAGCGAAACGCTGGCGATGGCCGCTTCGGGCAGCATGTCCCAGTTCACGACGTCGCCGAAGGGCTCGTTCACGCGCACGCCGTCGAGATAGACCGACATGCCCTGCGGCGATCCGAGGATGGGGGAGGCGCGAAAGCCGCGGAAGGTGATATCGCTCTGGAACGAATTGCCCTGGATGTCGTTCGCGTTGACGCCTGCGAGCTGGCGCGTCATGTAGTCGGTGAGCGTGCCGGACTGCGACTGCTTCAAGGTCTTGTCCGAGGCAGTTTGCACAGCGTAGGGAAGCAGCCTGCCGTCGATGCCGAGGCCGGGCAGCAGGGCTGCCGAGACGACCGACACGGAAGGCAATTCGCGTTCAGGCGCTGCAAGCTGCTGCGCCTGAACCGCCGGAGCTGCGGCAGCGGCCAGCAGCGCGATCGCATAAGCGAGCATGCGCGGCTCGACGGCCTCGATCAGGAGGTCGACGAGGTGGCGCGAATCCGCGCTGCGAGAAAACAAATCCATAAAAGCGCTCCTCCAACAATATAGGTATGGCACTTCGCAGCGCAATTTCCGTTCCCGCATTCACGATGCCGGTTTCCGCTCACGGCGGATGCGCGTGGCATGCAAATTGCAAACGTGGTGGAAAAGCCTGTGTCACACCGATCAACCACAACGTCAACATGCCAATGAATTCATTTCATCGCCTTCGCTGCAGTGCGGCAGTCGTCCCATCGCCTGGGCTGGGGCCGGTCCTTGCCCTTTCATTAAGCGTTCCTTTGCTCTGCATGTCGCATCCCGCGGCAGCGCAGGAAAAGAAGCTGGAGGATGTGGTCGTATCTGCAAGCCGTTCCGAGCAGCGCCGCTTCGATGCGCCGGCATCGATCGATGCCGTGCAGGTCGACACGCAGCACGCCTCCTCGCCGCTGGTGAACCTGTCGGAACTGTTGCAGGCCGTGCCCGGCATCCAGATCCGCGAGCGGCAGAACTATGCGCAGGACCTGCAGGTCTCGGTGCGCGGTTTCGGCACACGCTCCACCTTCGGCGTGCGCGGCGTGCGCATCCTGATCGATGGCATTCCGGCCACCATGCCGGACGGGCAGGGGCAGGCGGCCACGGCGAGCCTGAATTCCGCGCAGCGCATCGAAGTGCTGCGCGGCCCGGTCGCGCAGCTCTATGGCAATGCGGCGGGCGGCGTGGTGCAGGTGTTTACCAAGGAGCCGCCGCTCAAGCCCGCGCCTCCGTTTGCGAGCGCAGCAGTCGGCGCCGGCAGCTACGGGCAGCGGCAGGCGGATGTGTCGGTCGGCGGTGGATCGGAAACAGTAGGCGCGCTGCTTGATGTTTCGAACTATTCAACTGATGGCTATCGCGACCACAGCGCGGCCGAGCGTTCGCAAGTCAACGCCAAGCTGGTGGCGCATCCCTCGGCGGACACCACCATCACCGGCATATTCAACCGCTTCGACCAACCGACCGCGCAAGATCCGCTCGGCTTGACGCATGCGCAGTTCGAGCAGAATCCGCGGCAGGTCGCGCCCGGCGCCATCACGTTCGATACGCGCAAGCGCATCGAGCAGAACCAGGCCGGCGTCCTGCTCGATCAACGCCTGTCTGCTAACGACACCTTGCATGCGCGCGCCTACGGCGGGACCCGGCAGATCATGCAGACGCTCTCATTCAGCGGGAGCGCGGCCAATTCCGCCGGCGGCGTGGTGGACCTTGACAACAGCTTCCGTGGCGCGGGAATGAGCTGGACGCACAAGACGAAGGTCAATGCATTGCCGCTCAACTGGACGCTGGGCGTCGAGGGCGACCAGCTCGATCAGACACGGCGCGGCTATGTCAACAACAACGGCAGCGCCGGCGCACTGCGGCGTGACGAGATCGACAGCGCCGACAACCTTGATGTTTTCGGACAGGTCGACTGGACCTTCTCGCCGCAATGGACGGCGACGGCCGGCGCGCGCGCGTCGCGTGTGCGCTTCGCGGTCGATGATCACTACGTGACGTCGGCCAGCCCGAACGACAGCGGAAGCGTTGAATACCGCAATACCAGCCCGGTGGCCGGCCTGGTGTGGCATGCCACGGATGACATCAACGTGTATGGCAATATCGGGCGCGGTTTTGAAACGCCGACATTGACCGAGATGGCGTACCGGCCCGATGCGACCGGGCCCAATCTTTCCCTGAAGCCTTCGCGCAGCGTGCAGGGCGAGGTGGGCGTCAAGCTGCACAGCGGCAGGCACAGCGTCGACGTGGCGCTGTTCGATGCACACAGCAATGACGAGATCGTTCCCCTCACCAACGATAACGGACGCTCGATTTTCCAGAACGTCGACAAGGTGGAACGGCGCGGACTGGAAGTGTCATGGAAAGCCGCCTGGGACAAGCTCGCCACGCAGCTCGGTTACACCTTGCTGGATGCGCGCTTCAAGCAGGCGTTTACCAATGGACAGGGCACGGCGGTTGCTGTCGGCAATCGACTGCCGGGTGCGCCGATGCACAGCCTGTTTGCCCAGCTTGAATACCGGCCCCAGGATGCTGTCACGACGGCCCTGGAAATGCGCGCGGAGAGCCATGCCTACGTCGATGACCTCAACAGCGATGCCGCACCGGGATATGCAGTATTCAATCTGCGCGCCGGTTATGACTTCCGCGCTGGCAGCATGAAGATGCACTTGTACGGCCGTCTCGACAACCTGTTCGACCGCAATTACGCCGGCTCGATCATCGTCAACGACGGCAATCGCCGCTTCTTCGAACCGGCTGCCGGCAGGCGTCTGTTCGTCGGGCTGCGCACCATGTTTTGACATATATAAGGCCGCTCGGCCAATAACATTACGGAGACATCATGAAGAAGCATTTCACCGCGTTACTCGTCCTTTCCGCCTGCGTGCTTGGCGCACATGCCAGCCCTTTCGCCTATGTGCCCAACGAGAAGTCCGGCACCCTGTCAGTAATCGATTGCGAGACGGACTCCGTCGTCGATACGATTGCCGCCGGCAAGCGGCCGCGCGGACTTGTCGTCAGCCACGACGGCAAGTCCTTGTATGTCAGCGACCAGGCCAGCAACGCGCTGCTCGTGGTGGACCTGGCGAAGCGGGCCGTGGTGTCGAAGGTGGCGCTGGAGGAATCGCCAGAGGGCGTCGGCATCTCGCATGCCGGTGACTGGGTGGTAGTGGCGAGTGAGATCAGCAACAGCGTGGGCTTCGTCTCGACAGACACCAACCGGCAGGTCTTCAGCGTCAAGACCAAGGGCAAGAACCCGGAACACGCAGAGTTCAGTCCGGATGGAAAGTGGCTGTACGTGAGTGCGGAAGAAGCGGACTCGGTGGACATCGTGGACGTCGCCAAACGTGAACAGGTCAATTCAATCAAGCTCGGCGAACGCCCTCGTGGCATCGGCTTCTCGCCGGATGGCAGCAGGGCTTACGTCGCGGCGGAACTCGCAAGCATGGTGTATGTGATCGACGTGCCGAAGCAGTCGCTGATCGCGCAGGTCAAGGCCGGCAAGTTTTCCAACGGCGTGGCGGTGCATCCGGACGGCAGGCATGTCTACATCTCGAACGGCAAGGATGCAAGCGTATCCGTGATAGACACCGCAGAGAACCGCGCGATCGCCACCATCCCGGTCGGAAAGCGGCCGTGGAACATGGCGTTCACGCCGGATGGGCGCAAGCTTTATGTTGCGAACGGCCGATCGAATTCGGTATCGGTCATTGATACGCAGAGCAACCAGGTCATCAAGGAGATCGCGGTGGGTGAATTGCCCTGGGGCGTGGTGGTGCAATGAACGCCGCGGTGGAGGAGACGGACATGAACGAGAAACTGCCACAAGCGTACAGCAGGCCGACCATGCTGCTGCATTGGATGATGGCGATCCTGCTGTTCGTGCAGATCGGGATCGGCTGGTACATGGTCGACATTCCCAAGCGCACGCCGCCGGTCGCGTTCTACTACGACATCCACAAATCTCTCGGGCTGATTGCGTTTGCACTGGTGCTGTTGCGCCTGTGGTGGAAGTCGCGCGTGCCGGCCCCGTCACCGGTGGGATTGCATCGCTCGGTCCTGCAGGAGAAGGCGGCGCAGGCCTCGCACAGGATGCTGTATGCGTGCATGGTGATGACACCCTTGTGCGGCATTGTTTCGTCAAGCTTCACGCGCCATGGCATTCGCTTCTTCGGCTATCCGCTGCCGCAGCTCGGATGGGATGAACCGCTGATCCACTCGGTGTTCAACAATATGCATGTCGCATTTTCATGGCTGCTCGTTGCACTGATCGCCGTACACGTGCTGGCAGTGTTCTACCATCTTTCGGTGACCGGAACGCGCATCATCTGGCGCATGCTGCCGCACTGAGCAGGACAGTAATTCAGCATCGACATGCGAAAGCCGGGTGGGCGCCGTCCACCCGGCTTTCTTTTTTTTGCATGTGCTGGTGGGCGAGGGGCGTGATGACAGTCCGCCAAGGGCACGCATCGTTGCGTTCTGGAGCAGTGTTGCAGATTGACGCAACCTCATTTCCGCGAGAGCGCAGACCGTCTTTCTGGTACCGCCATGTTGGCGTTCCGAAGCGCGCCGTACAGCCCGCATCCGGCCGGAAAACGGCGGCATCAGGTAGCCATCCATCAGGCTTCGTCCGACGCGTTCGATGGCACACGAATTGCGTTTGCTTGCGTACCCATTTTTGTTTAAAGAGGAGACACCATGAAACGCAAGACCTTTACCTTTGTTTTTGGCGCATTGATCATGTCCGCATCGATGGTGCCGCTTTCCGCGATGGCGCATGGCGATGTCGTGCCGCAGGCCGTCGATACCAGCACCTTGCCGCAGCTCGGAGAGGGCTGGCGTGACGAGAATCCCTTCAAGGGCAACAAGGAGGCGATCAAGATCGGTACCTCCGCCTTCGCGCAGAACTGTGCACGCTGCCATGGTATCGAGGCGGTTTCCGGCGGCATCGCTCCCGATCTGAGGAAGCTGGACCGCGACTGCTTCGGTCTGAAAAACGAGGCGAAGAAGAAGGCCTGCTACAAGGATAACGACCAGTATTTCCTGACCTCGATCCGTGGCGGCAAGACGCGCAACGGCGCGGTGTACATGCCGCCGTTCGAGAAGGTCTTCAGCCAGGAAGCGATGTGGGCGATCAAGGCCTATCTCGAAACGCGTCGCGAAACCAACTGATCAGTGCACCCCTTCCAACAACATAATCGGAGACAGAGATGATCATGCACGTATTGCGGAGGCTGGCGGCGCCGTTTGCCCTCGCCTTCACCTTGTATGCGCCACTGCAGCAGGCACACGCCGACCTCGACAAGCTCAAGCAGGGCGGCATCCTGAAGGTGGCGGTATATAACGACTTCGCGCCGTTCTCGAACAAGGAGAGCGGAATCGATGTCGATTTTGCACGCGCGCTGGCCGACAAGCTCGGATTGAAGCTGCACCTGCTTCCCTTCGATGCCGGCGAAGACCTGGGCGATGATCTGCGCAATATGGTGTGGAAGGGGCATTATCTCGGCTATGGGCCGGCTGACGTGCTGATGCATGTGCCGGTCGATCCGCACCTGATGAACGCGAACAAACAGGTCAAGATCTTTGCACCGTACTATCACGAAAAGGTCCGCCTCGTGCGCGACGTGCGCAAGATCCCCACGTACGAGAGCGTCGATTCGCTCGCCGGCAAGAAGGTCGGCGTCGAGAAGGTGTCGATCTCGGCGATGGTCATGCTCGGAGAGCAGGACGGGAAATTCCGTGATAACGTGAAGATCTTTCCGACGGCGATTGAAGCGCTGGAAAAGCTGAAGGCGGGTGAGCTCGATGCGGTTCTGGCCAATCAATCGGAAATCGAGTCGGTGATCAGGCAGGATCCGAATTTCGCGCTGAGCGAGGCAACGTTCCAGCGCCTGCCGCGCCAGGGATGGGTCGTCGGCCTCGCCGTGCGGGATGGTGACGTCGAACTCGCCAAGGCCTTGCAGGCAGCGACCAACGACATGGCGTCTTCGGGCGAGCTTGCGCAGATTTTTGCGAAGCACGGCGTGTCGCTGGCGAAGCCGTAGGACGCCAGATAAAGGATGCGCAGCCGCTCGTGACGCGGAGCGCATCCCCATTTGTGCGCACTTGATCCGAAGTGCGCAACGTCTTCTACTAATGCAGCTTGATGCGCGGGTTGCGCGCCCAGTTGATGGCCTCGGCCCATGTCACCAGCCATGTTCTGAACCAGCCGCTGACGGCAATCTGGTGGCGCTTGTAAAGCCACCAGTACATCCACTTCGCGATGTAGCCTTCGATGAACACCGATCCCCGCGCGACGGCACCCATCAGGTTGCCCACGGCGCTGTATTCTCCGAGTGATACCAGAGATCCGTAGTCGTGGTAGCTGAACTCCAGCAGCGGTCTTCCTTGCAGCATTCGCACCAGTGATTTCGCCAGCATTGTCGCTTCCTGGTGGGCCGACTGCGCGCGCGGCGGAACCGGCGGCCGACCATCGCCTTGCGGGCAGGCGGCGCAATCGCCCATGGCGAAAATGGATGGATCGTGCGTGGACTGCAGTGTGCGATGGACAACCACCTGATTGAGACGGTTGACTTCGAGGCCGTCGAGCGTCTTCATGAAGTCCGGAACCTTGATGCCCGCGCACCACACCACCAGTTCGCTGGGAATGAAGGTGCCGTTGGCCATCTGCACGCCATCCTTCGTCACTTCCACCACGCGCTCGTTGGTGCGGATCTCGATGTCGAGCATGTGCAGTTCCTGCGCGACTGCCGACGAGAGGCGTTCCGGCAGGGCCTGCAACAACCGGGGCGCGGCCTCAACGACCACGATCCGCAAATCCTTTCCAGGATCGAAATTGGCCAGGCCGTAAGTGGACAGGATCTTGGCTGTCATGTGCAGCTCGGCCGAAAGTTCCACGCCGGTTGCGCCGCCGCCGATGATGGTGACGGTGAAGGGTGGCTGGCCGGGCTGTCTCGGCCGGGCCTGCGCACGAATGCACGAGTTGATGAGGCGCTGGTGGAAGCGCTCGGCGGCGGCGGGAGTGTCCAGCATGATGCAATGTTCGCGCGCGCCAGGAGTGCCGAAATCGTTGCTCTGGCTGCCGATCGCAAGCACAAGCGTGTCGTACGGGATTGCCCGGCGCGGAAGAATCTCGTTGCCGTCTTCGTCATGGGCCGCTGCGAGGTAGACTTCCTTTTTCTCGCGGCTTAGTCCATCCATGCGCCCCAGCCGGAAATGAAAGTGGTAGTTGCGGGCGAGGGCGAGATACTCGAGTTCGTCGGTATGCGTATCCATTGTCCCGGCTGCGATCTGGTGCAGCAAGGGTTTCCACAGATGGGTGCGGGCCGCGTCCACCAGCGTGACTTGGGCCTTGTTCTTCTTTCCAAGTTTCTTTCCAAGGCGAACGGCGAGTTCGAGGCCGCCGGCGCCGCCGCCGACGATGGTGATCCGGTGTGGATGCGACGTGAATGCTTGGGCCAAGACGATCTCCGTGAGATGCACGCAGAAATGCTGCCGCGAGAATTGAATTGCAAAACTGACATCGCCTCGCATTCCTGCAGGGGCGGGGATGCTGGTATGACCCGTGCAGGCTTCGTGCATCGACTCCGGACGGATTGATTCAAATCAAACAACTGGCAAAACCCGTTTGTTACATTCGTGCGCGACGATATGCACATGTGATGGAACAAGACAAATAACAGGGAGTCTCCGATGAGAGTGCTGGTCGCGGTGGACGGTTCGAAATATTCGCGCAAGGCGGTCAAGCATGTGGCGTCGCATCTCGACTGGTTCCAGGGCAAGCCGGAACTGCATTTGCTGCATGTAAAGGAGCCGGTGCCGGCAGGGCGCTCCAGGCCGTTCCTGGCCGCAGACCTTATCGCCGACTATTATCGGAAAGAATCCGAGATCACCCTTTCGCCGGCCGGGAAATTGTTGGACAAGCTCCAGATCCCGTATACTGCCGCGTGGAGGGTTGGAGACGTGGCGGAAGAGATCCGCGCGTATGCCAGAAAACACAAGATCGACATGATTGTCATGGGTTCGCATGGACGCACGGCATTCCAGAACCTGGTGATGGGCTCGGTGGCGACGAAGGTGATCGCTGCGACGAACGTCCCGATCCTGATCGTCAGATAACACTGCATGAGCACAAGCAAAATAAAGATTCGCGAATTTCTCTGCCGGCTGCCGCTGTTCAATGAAGTGGCGCCGGAGGAACTGGACAAGATCGCGGAATCTGTCAGCGAACTGCACGTTCCGCGCGGCGACATCATTTTCCGGCGTGGCGACCCCTGCGTCGGGTTTCACACGGTCATTTACGGCCAGGTGAAGCTGGCTTTCCATTCTGCGGATGGCAACGAGAAGGTGGTCGAGATCATCGGGCCGGGCTTCAGCTTCGGTGAGGCCTTGATGTTCATGGAGAAGCCCTACATCGTGACGGCGCAGGCGCTTGCCGATTCCCTCGTGCTGCATGTGCCGAAGACTGCCGTTTTCGATGAGCTCGAGCGCGATCCGAAATTCGCGCGCAAGATGCTGGCGGGACTGAGCCGGCGGCTGCACAGCCTGATCTGCGACGTGGAAGCCTACTCGCTGAGTTCCGGCACGCAGCGCGTGATCGGTTACCTGCTGAAGCAGGAGACGCCCGAGGATGGCGGCCAGATCATGCTGAAGGTCAGCAAGACGGTGCTGGCGTCGCGCCTCAACCTGACGCCGGAACATTTCTCGCGCATCCTGCATGATCTCGCCGACCGGCAGATGATCAGCGTGGAAGGGCGCAACATCACCATTCTCGACATCGAAAAGCTGCGGGCATACGAGGGCCGTTGATCAGATCCGGGCCGGCGTCATGCCGGCTCGCGCAGCTTCGACAGATCGGCGGTCATCGTCCGATAGATCCGTGCCGCTTTCCAGATATTGAGCCAGAGCCATGCCGACGAGGCAATGAAGGACAGCGCCGCGACTTGCGACAGCCACGCCGGGAGGAGTGCGGCGGCAAGCAGCAGCACCAGCGCCAGCAGATGGGCGCGGAACTGCCTTTCCGCTACGCGGTCGGGCAGGATCTGTTTGACGTTCGGCGCCTTGGCGCAGCCACCCGCGAGCTTGTTCTGCAAGTGATACCAGACCAGGAAGGGCACGATCTTGTAGAGCATGCCGTTGATGACCGATGCGGCGAAGCCGACAATGAACAACAGGCCCAGCAGCAGCGGATAGGCAGGGATTGCCGCAAGCGCCGGGAACAGTGTGCCGGCAAGCCACAGCACGGTGCCTGCCAGCAGGCTGGAGAGACCGGCGCGCCAGAACAGTGTGGTCGGGTCCGGTTTGGGGCGCTTGCGCCGCCACAACAGGTAGAACGTGGTACCGGCGAACAGGGCGAAGGCCAGCGCGAGCAGTGCCGCCACGGCATTTGTCCAGGCCGCCAGCACTTGGGCCACCGACCAGATGGCGATCAGCGAGAACACCGTTTTTGCGAGCCAGCGGGTGATGTACTGCGGGTAGGTCGGCGTCACCTGGAACATCGGCACGACCTGGTAGGCGACACCGATGACAAGCAGGCCAACCCACCCGAGCAATCCCCATCCGGCATGCATGTTGGCGATGGTCATGACCGGCAATGGCAGCGACAGGCCCCAGGCGAAGGCGCTTGCCGCGACAAGACCGAGGACCACGACCACGGCCAATGCAGTGAGGGCAAGACGGATGGCTGTCAGCATGTCCTTGCCATCCGGTGCGCGCCACACGCCGCGCAGCCCGGCGAGGAACAGCCAGGCAAACCCGATCGCGAGCAGCGGCAGTGCCATTTCGAATAGCAACGGCGATGACAGCAGGAAGCCCGCTACAAGGGCGAGGGTTCCGGCGGTGAGCAAGGCATGCGCGACAGCGGCGGTCCTGTTCGAGTGCGGGATGTCGATGCCGGCCACCACGGGCAGGATCTGCATCAGCGCGCCGATCATGCACATCGCGAGGAAGCCCAGCGTCATCAGGTGCGTGAGGGCGAGCGTCACGGGCGACCAGCGCGAGGCCAGCGCGTCCGGCCCTTCCCAGAGCAGCACGAGGCCGGCGGCGATGGCAAACAGCGGCGCAGTCAGGAAGAAGCGGAGCGGGACGGAGAGCGGCGGGGTCTGCTCAAATGATAAGACGCGCTGCATGTGACTTCGGTATCAGCGTTTATTCCAGATCAGGACTTCGTACAGGAAATCCTCGCGGCACCTGGTTTCGTGGGCATATCCGTTCTGCTCCAGGATGCGATAAAGCGGAAACGGTTCGCGGCCGATGACTACACGCAGGCGGCGGCCGGAAGAAAGTTCCGACAGCGCCTCCAGCACGCGTTCCAGCGGTTCGGGCGGTTCCAGCCCGCAGACATCGAGGACGATATCGTCCTGCGGCGAATTGCTCATGGCGTGACGCCGATACCGCTCATCTCGCTGATCAGTTGCTCCTGCTGGCCGGACAGTACGCGATCGCTCATCTGGTAGAGAATCGTCTCTTCCTTCATGTTGTGCTGCTGGACCATAGTGTTGAAGGTGTCCGAATGGCCGAAGAAGTCATCGGCATCGCGCTTTGCCAGGGCATCTTTCAGCATGGCCATCATGGAGCGCATCTGCTCGTGTTCCATGCGCATCACGCGCGTCGGGCCTTCAGTGCTGCCGATCGCTTTTTCGAAGGTCGGGAACAGCACCTGTTCTTCCATGCCGAAGTGCCGCTCGACCGCATCGACGAATTCATTGAGCGATGTCGCCGCCTGGTCCCATTGGCCGTTGCTGACGCTAGTCTCGGTGTTGGCAAAAAGATCATCGCAGCGTTTGTGATCGCTGCCGAGAAAGCGGGAAATCGTAGTCATGTGAAGCCTTGTTTCGTGAAGGTGCGGCACATTGTGACATTCGCAGCAAGCCGAAATCCTTAACCTGAATCAAGGATTCCGGCACCGTCCCGAGAGTAGAGTGGACAAAGTAGACACATTGTGGGCCAGTTGCCCTAATTCAATTCAAGTCCGGATTTCTTGATTGAGATCAAACAAATTCGACATTGCATTTGCTACATTCGCTCGTTGCTTAGTGATTGGAAGGACCCCCTGTGCTGAAAACTGCTTTACAACCGCTTGTCGTCAAGGGCAAGTCTCTCCTTCCAATCGTCCAGGGCGGCATGGGAGTCGGTGTTTCCGCCCATCGCCTGGCGGGTACTGTCGCGCGCCTGGGTGGCATCGGCACTATTTCCAGCGTGGATTTGCGCCGTCATCACGCCGATCTCATGGCGCAGACCGGAAAGTCGCGCAACAAGGCGCTGATCGATCGCGCCAACCTGATCGCACTCGATCGTGAAATCAAGGCTGCCAAAGCCATGGCCCAGAACATCGGCATGGTGGCGGTCAATGTCATGCGCGCGGTCGCCGAATACGCCCACTACGTCAAGCAGGCCTGCGAGAGCGGCATCGATGCGGTCGTTGTCGGCGCCGGCCTTCCGCTGGACCTTCCCGAGTTGACCGTAGACCACCCGGATGTTGCATTGGTTCCGATCCTGTCGGACGTGCGCGGCATTGCGCTGATCATCAAGAAATGGATGCGCAAGAACCGCCTGCCGGACGCGATCGTGATCGAGAACCCGCGCTATGCCGCGGGCCATCTTGGCGCTGCCAAGCTCGAAGACGTCAATAACCCGCATTTCGCTTTTCCCGTCGTGCTCGAAGGCACGCTGCAGCTGTTCAAGGAGCTCGGCCTCGAGCGCGAGAAGATTCCGCTGATCACCGCAGGCGGCATCAACAGTCATGAGCAGGTACGCGCGCTGATGGACATGGGCGCAAGCGCCGTGCAGCTCGGCACCGCCTTTGCCGTGACGGAGGAAGGCGATGCGCATATCAATTTCAAGAAGGTGCTCGCCGAGGCCAAGCCGGAAGATATCGTCACCTTCATGAGCGTGGCCGGTCTGCCGGCGCGCGCGGTGCGCACACCCTGGCTGGATAACTACCTTGCCAAGGAAGCGAAGCTGCAGCGCAAGGCGGCGCCGAAGGATTGCACCGTCGGCTTCGACTGTCTGCACGAGTGCGGCCTGCGCGACGGCATTGCCAAGCACGGCCAGTTCTGCATCGACACCCAGCTTGCGTTCGCCATGAACGGCGATGTCAAGCGCGGACTGTTTTTCCGCGGCTCGGAGAAACTGCCGTTCGGCAGTGAAATCCGCTCCGTGCGCGAACTCGTCGAATTCCTGCTGAATGGTGTGCGCCCCGCGAAGGCCGACAGCACACTTGTCTGTCCTTCGACTGCTGTCGTTCCCGCCTGAGGACAGGCACACGTTCCATGACGAAGAACCCGATCGACATTTTTGAAGAATAGAAGTTATGCAGAACGCAACAGGCCAGATGGAACTGGTTTGTCCGGCCGGCAGCCTTCCGGCCCTGAAGCTTGCCATTGATAATGGTGCAGACTGTGTCTACCTCGGTTTTCGCGATTCCACCAATGCGCGCAATTTCGCCGGCCTGAATTTTGACGAGAAAGCGATTGCGGAAGGTATCGCCTATGCCCACGGCAAGGGCCGCAAGGTGCTGCTGGCGCTGAATACCTATGCGCAGGCAGCGGACGTGGCCCCATGGCGCAAGGCGATCGACCGTGCCGCAGCTTCCGGCATCGATGCCATCATCCTGGCTGATCCGGCGCTGATGCAGTATGCGACGAAGACCTATCCAAACTTGCGCTTGCACTTGTCCGTGCAGGGATCGGCGACCAATTACGAGGCAATCAATTTCTATCGCGAGCGCTTCAACATCCAGCGCGCCGTGCTGCCGCGCGTGCTGTCGATGGAGCAGGTCGAGTTTGTCACGCAGAACACCGATGTGGAAATCGAGGTCTTCGGTTTCGGCAGCCTGTGCGTGATGGTGGAAGGCCGTTGCGCCTTGTCTTCCTACGCCACCGGCGAAGCACCGAACACGAACGGCGTTTGCTCGCCCGCCAAGTCGGTGCGCTGGCAGCAGACATCCAAGGGATTGGAATCGCGCCTGAACGGCGTGCTGATCGACCGCTACGGCGAAGGCGAAAATGCCGGCTATCCCACGCTGTGCAAGGGGCGCTTCGAGGTCAATAACGAAAGCTATTACGCCATCGAGGAGCCGACCAGCCTGAACACGCTGGAACTCCTGCCGCAGCTGCTGGCATTGGGTGTGCGCGCCATCAAGATCGAAGGGCGGCAGCGCAGCCCGGCCTATGTCGGCCAGGTCACCAAGGTATGGCGCGATGCGATCGACAACTGTCTCAACCACGCGCAACGCTATTCCGTGAAACCCGCCTGGATGACGGAACTCAACAAGGTGGCGGAAGGGCAGCAGCACACGCTGGGCGCCTACCACCGTCCGTGGAAATAATTCGTCGGAGAACACATTTTGAAGCTGGCTCTGGGGCCGAACCTGTATTTCTGGCCACGCAATACCGTATTCGAGTTTTACCAGGCGATCGCCGAAACACCGGTTGATATCGTCTATGTGGGCGAAGCCGTCTGCTCGCGCCGCCGCGAACTGAAACTGAGCGACTGGCTCGACGTGGCGCAGATGCTGCAGGAGGCAGGCAAGGAAGTGTACCTGTCCACGCAGGTCCTGCTGGAATCCAAGACGGATATCGGCACGCTGCACCGCATCACCGAAAACGGACGTTTCGGCGTCGAAGCGAACGACATGGGCGCGGTGCGCTGCCTGTCCGGCAAGATGCCGTTCGTCGCCGGCCCGCACGTGAACATCTATAACGCCCCGACGCTGCAGTTCATGGCGGAGACCGGCGCAAAGCGCTGGGTGATCCCGCTGGAAATGTCGCGCGAGAGCCTCGCGCATGTGCACCAAGGGCGTCCGGAAGGCATGGAAACCGAGGTGTTCGCCTACGGGCGCATGCCGCTCGCCTTCTCGGCGCGCTGTTTCACCGCACGGCATCACAACTTGCCGAAAGACGATTGTCAGTTCATGTGCATGCAGTATCCGGACGGCCTGGCGCTGAAGACGCGCGAAGGACAGCATTTCCTCACGCTCAACGGCATTCAGACACAGTCCGCACTGGTCTACAACCTGGTGAGCGAAATGGAGGAGATGCGCAAGCTGGGCGTGGACGTGGTGCGCATCAGCCCGCAGTCGCAGCATACCGAACAAGTCATCAGCCTATTCCGCGAGGTCATGGACCAGAAACGCAGTGGCGACGATGCCATGGCCGAAATGGAACCGCTGATGCCGTCGGCGCCGTGCAACGGATACTGGTATGGCAAGCCCGGCCTTGAACGGGTGGTGGCACGCTGAATTTTTCGCCGGAAGGTGGAGACCCGTCTCCGGCGCGACGAGTGGATCGGCCAGATAACGATACGGAGAAGCAGGATGTGCCGCGACGCATCCAGTGAGATGATCCGGACGATCCGTGGTCCCTCTCCGCAGTGGAGACGGGCATGAAGGACCGGGCTTCGCCGACTGTCGCTTCGATGCAGGCCCTGGCAAGTATCAGTCGAGGAATTCCTATGAGTGAAAATCGTTTTCTGGTGCCCGAACCCCTGGGCAAGCTGCTTTCCCTGTTGCCGGCCTATCCCGGCTCACTGCTGTTTGCGACCGGGCTCAACCTGGCGCTCAAGAGCGATCTGCCGGAGGACGTGCAGCAATCGCTGAACGGCAAGAGGCTGCGCATCAGCGTCACCGACGCGCGCCTGTCGTTCGACTTCACCTGGCAGAATGGACGATTCGCGCCATGCGCAAGGCAAGCCGAACCGGACCTGACAATCGGCGCCTGCGCCTATGACTTCATGCTGCTGGCGCGCCGCGAGGAAGATCCGGATACGCTATTCTTCAGCCGCCGCCTTTCCATGGAAGGCGATACCGAGCTTGGCCTGCTCGTGAAGAACACGCTCGACGCCATCGAGCTTCCGGTATTCGAGCTCGGCAAGCTGGCGCCGGCCCGCGTGCTGGGCAGGATCAGGCCGGGTGGTAGAGGGCAGGCCTGAGCGGGGAAGATAACGATGGCTGTCAAGGATCCGACTTTTCCTCTCGTTTATTCCTGTTCAGGTTGTTCCAGCGCGGCGCAGACTGCCAACTATGCCGCCGTCCGCCTCGACCGTCTCGGCGTGGCCGAAATGTCCTGCATTGCAGGCGTTGGCGGCGATGTGCCGCAACTGGTGAGGGTGGCCAAGTCGGGCCGCCCGATCATCGGGATCGACGGTTGCCCGCTGGCTTGCGTGCGCAGTTCGCTGGCACGCCATGGCGTCACACCGGACCACTATCACCAGCTGAATGACTACGGCGTGAAGAAGCGCAACCACATGGACTTCGATCCGGAGCAAGGCGATGTCGTGGTGGAACGCGTGATTGCCGATCTCGAGCACCACAGCGCTGCGGCGATCGAAGAGCAGGAGTGATGCAGACGCATGGTGCCCGTGCACCATGCACGTCGCGTTCTCCTATGCCGGTCGATGGACGAAACCGGGAAACATCTGCCTGAGTGTTTCAACCAGGTCCGCACTCGGATAACCGGCGATCGCAGTCGCCTTCAATTCCTTTGTCTTGCAACCCTGCGCACGGAACACCTGCAGCGCATAATTTTTCACGCCCATGCCGGACAGGCTGCGTGCCAGTTCGATCACGTCGTCTTCGCTGAGCAATGCCGGATGCACGGTCGTCCGGAATTCATGATCAATCCCGCTTGCGATAATGGCCTCGGCCGACGCTAGAGTCTGCTGGCCGCTGTCGCTGACGCCGGTGATCTTTTCGTACTGTTCGAACGGCGCCTTGACGTCGAGCGCGACCCAGTCAATTTCCGGAAGCAGTTCCACGAGGCGATGCGGATAGGCTCCGCCGGTATGCAATCCGATCTTGAAGCCCAGGCGGCGTACATCGCGCATCGCGTTGCCGAGCGCCGGGTCGAGCGTCGGTTCGCCGCCGCTGAATACCACGGCGTCGACCAGGCCGACGCGCTTTTCCAGCAGGCCGAGCACACGCGACCACTGCAAGGGGCTCTTCTGCAGGCGTGGCTGCAAATGCGTATTGTGGCAATACCCGCACTGCCAGGGGCAGCCCTGAACGAACACCACCGCCGCGACTTGCCCGGGGTAGTCGGTCGCCGTGAACGGCGTTACACCGCCGACTTTCAGCGAACGCGGCATGCCCTCCGTCGACGCGGCGACCTGCTGCTTGCTCGCTACTGTGGTGACGTTCATGAAATTCTCCCTCTTTTTTTCACGCTGAACGAAGATGCCGCATCAGCATGCGCGCACCATGCGCAAGCCTGCATGACCAATTTGATATCGAAGTTTACGTTGAAGTCGCGTGCCTTGTCGCCTGCCGGATGTAGTGAAAACTAGTCCGCCACTTGATCTGGGGCAGTTTGCGGCAATTTTCTTCAGGCCGTCGTGCAGATTCCGGCACATGCATTTCTCACGCGTGGATCTGCGCCCAGCATCCATCGTCATCTTCGTCGCACGAAGCGATGTCTTCTCGAAGGGGAAGCATGACGGATGCGCACTGTCGTTGTCTTGCGCATGTGCGCGTACGCCTTTCGAACTATGCCGCCATGCGGGGCATACGCTTTCCGGGCTAATGCAATAAGCCTCTTGGCTTTGCGCATTAACCCTCTAACGGATAGTCTGAAGTTGCCAAGTGGCATATGCTCTTTGTCTGACACGCATGCGCTCAAAACGAAACGCAAGCGAAGCACGAATGCGAATGAGTTCAAGATAGTCTTGACTTGGGTCATTGGTTGTACCCAATCAACAAATATAAGCTTCCCTCCCTGTTGCTGACGTGAGATCTGGATCCGTGCTTTTGATCCGTATCCTGACAAAGTTGATCCAGATCATATTTTTTTCCGTGAACCAATACAGATAATGTGCATTAAAAATGCATATTTAAAAGCTGATTCAACCGGTATTTATTTTTTTTCACTTAAAGTCAGTTGTTACAGGAAAGGTAAACATGGCTGATACCAAGAAGACCAAGTCGAACACGGACCTGCCGGAGCAGGGGACCCGTCGCCGGTTCCTCGGGCAAAGCGCAATGCTGGGCCTGGCTGGTGCCGGGCTGCTCGCCGGCTGCAAGGAAGAGCCGGCCGCGAAGGCGTCGGCACCTGCAGCTTCCGCCAGCGCGACGGCTGCTGCCGAGTCCACTGGCATCCACAGCATTGAAGTCCCGCCGGGCAAGCTTGACGACTACTACACGCTTTCGAGCGGTGGTCACTCGGGTGAGATGCGCATCATCGGCATTCCGTCGGGCCGTACGCTCAAGCGCATCCCGGTGTTCAACATCGACCCGATGAGCGGCTGGGGCATTACCAACGAATCGAAGGCCATCATCGGTACCCATCCGGATGGCACCTTGCTGTACAACACCGGTGATACGCACCACGTGCATGGCAGCTACAAAGATGGTACCTATGACGGTCGTTGGCTGTTCGTCAACGACAAGATCCATTCCCGTATCGCTCGTGTCCGCATGGATACGATGGAATGCGACAAGATCACCCAGCTGCCGAACGTGATGGGCTTCCACGGCATCTTCCCGGACAAGTGCGACCCGGTCGATCCGAAGATCAATTACACCACCCGCGTGTTCTGCGGCGCTGAATTCCACATCCCGCTGCCGAACGACGGCCGTGACGTGAATGATCCCACCAAGTGGGGCTGCCTGTTCACCTGCGTCGATGCTGAATCGATGGAAGTGCGCTGGCAGGTTCGCATCGACGGCAACTGCGACCTGGTCGCAACGTCGTACGACGGCAAGCTCGTCGGCACCAACCAGTACAACACTGAAAACGCCGCCGACCAGGCAGGCATGATGGCTGCCGAGCGTGACGCCTGCCTGTTCTTCAACGTGGCTCGCATCGAGAAGATGGTCAAGGACGGCAAGTTCACCACCATCGGCAAGTCCAAGGTGCCGGTTGTTGACGGTCGCAAGGCTGCCAACCAGGATCCGAAGACCTCGATCACCTGCTACGTCCCGGTCGGCAAGAACCCGCACGGCGTGAACGCCAGCCCGGACGGCAAGTATTTCGTCTGCTCCGGCAAGCTGTCCCCGACCGCGACCGTGATCGACCTGTCGCTGGTGCTGAAGTGGTTCGACGGCGATCTGAAGACCGAGCGTGATGCAGTCGTTGCTGAACCGGAAATCGGCCTCGGCCCGTTGCACACCGGCTTCGACGGCAAGGGCAATGCCTTCACCACCCTGTTCCTCGACAGCCAGATCGTCAAGTGGAACGTGGATAAGGCGATTGCGCTCTACAAGGGCGACAAGAACGCCAAGCCGATCATCGACAAGATCGACGTGCATTATCAGCCGGGCCACGGCTTTGCATCGATGGGCGAGACCAAGGAAGCCGACGGCAAGTACTACAACTCCGGCAACAAGTTCTCCAAGGACCGTTTCCTGCCGGTAGGCCCGCTGCACGTGGAAACGGAACAGCTGATCGATATCACCGGTGAAAAGATGCGCCTGCTTGCGGACCACACCGCGCATCCGGAACCGCACGATGGCATCATCGTTCGCCGTGATATCGTGAAGACCCGTCAGATCTACAACCTTGACGAATTCCCGAATGCGGTCAAGCCGGAAAATGCTGGCATTACCCGCAAGGGCAACAAGGTCACCGTGCGCATGATGTCGATCGCTCCGGCGTACAGCATCCCCGAAATCAAGGTGAAGAAGGGTGATGAAGTCACCATCATTCTGACCAACCATGACAAGGTGGAAGACCTGACTCACGGCTGCGCGATTCCGAACTACAACATCTGCTTCATCGTGAATCCGCAGGAAACGAAGTCGGTAACGTTCAAGGCTGATAAGCCGGGTCTGTTCTGGATCTACTGCACCCACTTCTGCCACGCGCTGCACCTCGAAATGCGCAGCCGCTTCATCGTGGAAGCCTGATGGTCTAAGTAGCATGCATGGCGCAGGACGGGCATTGTCCGTCCTGCGGTTTTTCTGTTTTTTGATGGTGGTTTTTTTTGCCGGCACCGCCGTCATTGCGTCAAGTTTCGTAAAATAGGCTCATTCGCCTGCCGGCATGAGTATTTCAGCAAATACTCAAGAAGATATATATGAAACCGACAATTCACCGCCAGTCCCCGTTGCACCTGTTCCTCGTGCTGTGGGTCGCGCTTTGCGGATTGCTGTTTGCGCCGCATTCGCAGGCCTCGATGTACGACACCGTTCTCCCTCCCGAACTCAATACCAGCCCCGACCTCTGTGCCTATGCGCCGTGCCGCGATGTTATGCCGTCGGCGCAGAAGTTCTCCGTTCGAAAAGGCATGCCGAGCTATGTTGAGGCGTATGCGGACGAGGCGGGCAAGCAACTGGTCGGTTACGTATTCCTGTCCACCGACGTGGTGGACATTCCCGCCTATTCCGGAAAGCCGGTCATCACGCTGATCGGCATGGACACCAAGGGAATCCTGGTCGGTGTGCGCATCCTCAAGCACTCCGAACCGATTCTCCTGGCCGGTATTCCAGAGTCGGTGCTGACCAAGTTCATCGCGCAATATATCGGCAAGTCGGCCGCGGCCAAGCTGGAGATCGGCCATGGTCAGGACCAGGCCGAACGAGGCGCGGTCGGGCTGGACGCTATCAGCGGCGCGACAGTGACCGCCATCGCCGAGAACCAGGTCATCGCGCAGAGCGCTTATGAAATCGGCAAGCAGGTCGGCATCTTCAAGTACAAGCCGAAGCCGCGCGCGCATTTCACGCCGCTCCGCGAAAAACTCGACTGGAAGGCGCTGGAGAAAGAAGGCAGCGTCCAGCACCTCGTCATCGAAGCCGCCGATGTGGGTACGGGTGACAGCTCCCGGCCTTACATGGACCTGTATTTCGGTTACCTGAACACGCCGACGCTCGGTATCAGCCTGCTCGGCGAGCATGGTTACCAGCGGCTCATGAGCGACCTGAAGGAAGACGAGCATGCGATCTTCGTCATCGCGAACGGACAGGTGTCGTTCAAGGGCTCGGGCTTCGTGCGCGGTGGTATCTATGACCGCATCCAGGTGCGTCAGGATACCGGCACCTTCACCTTCCGCGATACCGATTATCAGAACCTGTACCACCTTGAGCCGTCCGACGCGCCCGGGTACAAGGAGTCGGGCATATTCATCATCCGTTCCGCGAACTTCAACCCGGGATGGCCCTGGCAGCTGACCTTCCTTGCCAACAAGATGGATCAGCAGACCCGCGTCAAGACCTTCGAGCATTTCGACCAGGAGTACTGGCTGCCCGCACGTTACCTGGAAGGCGGCCGCCCCAAGGTCGAGCGCCCGGTGGCGGCCTGGAAGAAAATGTGGATCGCGAAGAAGGTCGAGATTGCATTCTTCGTGCTGTTCCTGGCGGTCACAGCCGGGATGTATGCAGCGCGCGACAAGCTCGTCCGCATGTCCAACCGCAAGCACAAGCCGTGGATCTCGATTCCGCGCCACCTGCTGTGGATCGTCGCGGTCGGTTACGTTGGCCTGTATCTCAAGGCGCAGCCCAGCGTGACGCAGATCATGACCTGGTTCCACTCGGTCATTCATCACTGGAAGTGGGAGCTGTTCCTGTCGGATCCGTTCATCTTCATCTTCTGGTGGTTCATGATTGCGACCGTGTTCATCTGGGGGCGCGGCCTGTTCTGCGGATGGATGTGTCCGTTTGGTTCTCTGCAGCACCTGGCCTTCAAGCTCGGCCAGCTGATCGGCCTGAAGCGCTTCCAGGGACTGTTGCCGAAGAAGCTGCATGACAAGCTGAAGTGGGTAAAGTACGTGGTATTCGTTGTCCTGCTCTTCGTCTCGTTCTACTCGATGGAACTGGCCGAGACGCTCGCCGAGATCGAACCCTTCAAGACGACCTTCCTGGTCGGCGTGTGGAACCGTTCATGGCCGTTCGTGACCTTTGTCATGGTGATCCTCGGCATTTCGATCTTCAGCGAGCGTCCCTACTGCAAATACATCTGCCCGATGGGCGCCGGCCTGGCGATTCCGAGCACCTTGCGTCTGTTCGGCCTCAAGCGCAAGAAGGAATGCGAGACCTGCCACGCCTGTGCGGCCGGCTGCGGTTCGCATGCGATCGATGCGCAAGGCAAGATCGACCAGCGCGAATGCCTGGCCTGCCTCGATTGCATGGTGATGTACTACGACGACCATGCTTGCCCACCGCTGGTCAAGGAGCGCAAGTCGCGCGAGCGCGAAGGCTTGCCGCTCACGCCGATCGACGGCAAGGGCTATTTCATTCCGCTGGAGAGCGTGCGGCGCAATCTGTCGGAAAAAGCCACCGAAATCAAGAGGAAGGCTGGATAAGCATCATGAAAGCCGAGTGTAAGGAAGCAGTCCGGTGTTAGCGTTGTCACGGGTACGAATAGGCAAGACGCTCATCGCCGGAGTGCTGCTGGTAACGGGCTGTGCTGCCTGGAGCGCAGTCCTGCAGGTCAAGCCAGGACAGTCGATCGCCGCCGCGGTGCGCGCCGCGCAGCCCGGCGATACGGTACAGGTCGAACGCGGCACGTATAACGAAAACCTCGTGATCGACAAACGGTTGACGCTGCAAGGCATCAACCGGCCTACCATCAGCGGGCAGTTCCACGACGACGTCATCCGCGTCACGGGCACCGACGTGACGATCCAGGGCATGATCGTGCGCGACAGTGGCATCGATCAGGACAAGCAGAACGCGGGCATCTACATCCAGCCCGGCGCCGACCGTGCCACAGTGCAGGACTGCGAGGTCGTCTACAATCTGTTTGGCATCTGGCTGGAACATTCGGCCGATTCACGCCTCCTGCGGAATGTCATTACGGGACGTCGGGATCTCATGTCGGTGAACCGCGGCAACGGCATCGAGGTCTATAACACCGACCGCTCTCAGGTCATTGATAACAAGATCAGCTACACGCGCGACGGCATTTATGTCGACTGGTCGCGGCACGCCACCTTTCGCGGCAACATCATTCATCATGTGCGCTACGGCACGCACTACATGAACACCAACAACAGCGTCTGGGAAAACAACCAGTCGTATCTCAATCGCGGCGGACTGGCGCTGATGGAGGTGAAAAACCTCATCGTTCGCAACAACGTCGCCTGGGGCAATGCCGATCACGGCATCATGCTGCGCACCATCCAGGATTCCGTCATCGAAAACAATGTCGTGGCAGGCAATGACCGGGGTTTCTTCATCTACGATGCCGAGTTCAATTCAGTCAAGGGCAACCTGGTGATTGGGAACCACACCGGAATCCACCTGGCGGCGGGCGCAAAGAATAATGCGGTCGACGGTAACGATTTCATCGACAACCAGGAACAGGTGAAATTTGTAGCAACGGCGGATACCGAGTGGGGCCGGAGCAAAGGCAATTACTGGAGCAACTACAGCGGGTGGGACCAGAACGGCGACGGCACGGGCGATGTCGCCTATGAAGCCAACGACGTGGTGGACCGCCTCAACTGGCAGTACCCGCTGCTCAAGCTGATACTGAGCAGCCCGTCGATACAGACGCTGCGTTTTGTGGCGCGTCAGTTCCCGGTGCTGCGCGCGCCCAGCATCGTCGACAAGCATCCGCGCATGCACCCGTGGAATCCGGATTGGAGCAAATGGAATGGCAAGCAATCCCATTGAAGTTCAGAACGTCAGCAAGTGGTTCGGCGACGTCCATGCGGTCGACGGCGTCAGTCTGTCCGTCGGAAGAGGGGAGATGTTCGGCCTGATCGGGCACAACGGCGCAGGCAAGAGCACGCTGTTCAAGATGATGCTCGGCCTGATCCCTGCCAGTACCGGCGAGATCCGCGTCAATGGCGCCTTGATCGGTGGACGCGATTTCCGCGAGGTGCGGCGCCGTATCGGCTACCTCCCTGAAAACTTCGTCACCTACGACAACCTCAGCGGTCTGGAAGTGCTGCATCTTTTTGCGGACCTGAAGAAGGTGCCGCGGCGCGAATGCGAGGGAGTGCTGGAGCGCGTCGGACTGAAGGAAGCCGCGAAGCGCCGCGTGCGCGGCTATTCCAAGGGCATGCGGCAGCGGCTCGGTTTTGCGCAGGTGCTGCTGGGTTCGCCCGACCTGATCTTCCTCGATGAGCCGACGAACGGCCTCGATCCCGAAGGCATCCACGATTTTTACCAGGTGCTGCATGACGTGAAGGCACAGGGTTGCACGATCATCATCACCTCGCACATCCTGGCCGAGATCCAGGAACGGGTCGACCGTCTCGTCATCCTGAACTCTGGCCGCATCGCCGCGCAGGGCACGCTGCCGGAATTGCGCGCGCAACTGGTGCTGCCTTCGGTGATCCAGATCCAGCTGCGCTCCGGGCACGAGACGCGCGTGCAGGCGGCGCTGCAGCAGCTCGCCGGGCTCGAACTGAAGATCGACCAGGATTGCGTGCGGGTATCCTGCCTGCCGGGACAGAAGGTCGCTGTCCTCAATATTCTTTCGGCGCTGGCGGATACGGTGCATGACATCGCTATCCATGAGCCGTCGCTGGAAGACCTGTTTCTCGGTTATGGAGGTTTGCATGTCAAGCAGCGTTGATTGGGCGCAGGTGCGCGTCATCGCGAGCAAGGAGTTTCGCGATCGCATCCGCAATCGCTGGGTACTGGCCGTTGCGGTGATCTTTTCGCTGTTCGCGCTCGCGATTGCGTACTTCGGTTCGGCGCAGCAGGGCGCTGTCGGTTTTCGCGGCATCGATGTCACCATCGCGAGCCTCGTGAGCCTGGTGATTTACCTTGTTCCACTGATCGCGCTGATTCTTGGTTACGACGCGATCGTGGGCGAAAAGGAGCGCGGTTCGCTGGAGCTGCTGCTGGCCATGCCGATCACGCGCTTCGAAATCCTGCTCGGGAAGTTCGCCGGGCTGTCGGCGGCACTCGCGAGCTCGACAATACTCGGGTTCGGGGCAGGGGTATTGCTGCTGTCATCCCAACTCGGTATGCGAGACGTGTATCATTACGTCGGTTTTGTGTGTAGCGCAATTTTGATGGGCATGGCTTTCCTGAGCCTGTCGCTGCTGGTGTCGGTTCTCTCGCTTGATCGCATACGCGCAAGCGGCGTGGCCATCGGGCTCTGGTTCTTCTTCGTACTGATTTTCGATCTGCTGTTGATGGGCGGGCTGGTGCTGAGCCAGGGAAATCTCGGCAGCGGCCTGTTCGGCGCATTGCTGATGCTCAATCCCGCGGACGTCTTCCGCCTGCTGAACATCTTCAGCTCGGAGCAGGTGCAGAACATGTACGGACTGGCGACGGTGATGCCGGACAATCTGACCAATCCATCGGTTCTTGTCGGCATCATGCTTGCGTGGATCGTGACACCTTTCATCATTGCGCACTGGAGATTCAAGTGAATTTGGATTTGAGCATCAACAGGAAAAGCTGGCGCGCCGTGTCGTCCCGCTGGATAGTCGGGGGCTTGCTGGTTGCAGCGCTGGGCGCATGCAGCCAGAGCGAGCACAAGGTCGCCGCGCTGGAACCGAAGGATGACACTGCCTGCTCACTGGACGGCATGATCCTCAAGGACTATGCTGGTCCGAAGGCCCAGATTCATTACACCGAAGGTCAGCCGGATTTCTTCTGCGATCTGATGGAGTTGTTCGGCGTAGTGCTCACGCCGGAACAAAAGCGCGCGGTTGCCGCGATCTATGTGCAGGACATGGGCAAGACCGACTGGGATCATCCGCAAGGCAACTGGATCGACGCAAAAACGGCTGTCTACGTGGTTGGCAGCAAGAAGCACGGATCGATGGGGCCGACTTTCGGCTCCTTCTCCAATGAGCAGGACGCAACAGCCTTTGCACAGAAGGAAGGCGGCAAGGTTTTGCGTTTTGAACAGATCACGACCGACATGGTCAGTATGGGCAGCAGCAGCGCTGCACACGACGACGGCATGTCGCATTAGCTGATGGAAATGTATTACGCAGTCCGGCATGTCGCCGTACTGCGCCAGGGAGGATACGCGCTCTCCAAGAGGGTTTTTTTTGTTGTTAATAATAGGAAAGAGGAAACATGAAAGCATCGAAAATTCTACCGTTCCTGATGGTTGCAATGCTGGCAGCTTGCGGCAAGAAGGAAGAAGCACCGGCTCCGGCACCTGCTGAACAAACGCCGCCTGCTGCATCCGCTCCGGCAGCATCGGCACCGGCCGCTGAAACGCCGGCTCCGGCCGCATCCGCACCGGCCGCATCCGCACCGGCTGAAGCTGCTCCCGCAGCATCCGCTCCGGCTGCTTCCGGCGCCGCATCCGCCAGCGCAGCTGCAGGCGGTGGCGATCTCGCCATGGGCGAAAAAGTCTACAACACCACTTGCGTTTCCTGCCACGGCGCAGGCGTGCTCGGCGCACCGAAGTTCGGCGACAAGGCCGCATGGCAGCCGCGCATTGCGCAAGGCAAGGACACGCTGTACAACCACGCGCTGAACGGCTTCAAGATGATGCCTCCGCGCGGCGGCAATGCAGCGCTGAAGGACGACGAAGTGAAGGCGGCAATCGACTACATGGTCAGCAAGGCAAGCTGATCAAGCATGCGCCGGCACATGCACGATGCAGTGCCGGCGTTTTTGGCAGGTCTTGAAGTACTGGATTTACGGTGATGCGTAAGCTTGGTGTGTGGGCGTTTGTGTTGTTGCTGCTTCTTTCATTGCTGGAAGGCTGCAGCAGGAACGACGAGGTTTTTCGCACGCAGGGCCACGTATTCGGCACCCAGGTCCAGATCAGTATCTACGGCAATTCCGAAGAGCGTGCGCAGGAACTGGGCAACGCGGTCCTGAAGGAATTCGACCGGCTTCATCACAAATTCCACGCGTGGCAGCCCAGTCAGCTGACTGCGCTCAATGACGCGATCGCGCGCGGTGAAACCTTCCAGGCAGACGAGGAAATGGTCGATCTGCTGAAATCCGCCACCGTGCTTGCGGAGCAGTCGGACAATCTTTTCAACCCCGCCATCGGCCACCTGATACGGCTGTGGGGATTCCAGAGCAGCGACATCACCGAACACGGGCCGAGCCGCGCGGAGATCAAGCATTGGGTCGACGCCAACCCGCGCATGCGTGACCTGGTCTTTGACGGCACCCGTATCTCGAGCAAGAACAAGGCGGTCATGATCGACCTTGGTGGCTATGCGAAAGGCTATGCGCTCGATCGCGCGGCGCGCATCCTGCGTGATGCGCATGTGAAGGCGGCGCTGGTGAACGTCGGCGGCAACATCATCGCCATCGGCCAGCCGGGCGACCGGCCCTGGCGTGTCGGTATCCGCGATCCGCGCTCGGAGGGCATGATCGCCAGCGTCGCCCTGCACGATAATGAAGCGATCGGCACCAGCGGCGACTACGAACGTTATTTCATGAAGGACGGCAAGCGCCATCCGCATATCATCGATCCGCGCACCGGCGAGACGACCGACGTGGTGGCATCGGTGACCATCCTCATCTCAGGCGGCAAGGACGTCGGCCTGCGCTCCGACGGCAATTCCAAACCCATGTTCGTAGCGGGCCCCGCGCACTGGAAAGAAGTCGCGGATCATCTCGGTCTCAAGGCAGTCATGCTGATCGACGCGAACCACAACGTCGAAGTAACGCCGGCGATGGAACAGCGCCTTGCTGCGAAAGAGTGAGATAGTAGTCGCGGGGAATCCACAAAAACCTCTTTGTCCACGGAAAACACGGAAAACACGAAAGGGAAAGCCTCTTGGCGCAACCACTCGGGCCAGTCTCTGACAGCAGCTTCTATTTCACCTGTCAAAAAACCGACCTCGGCAGCTCGTACTGAGCCAGGAACCCTTTCGTGTTTTTCGTGTTTTCCGTGGACAAATGGTTTTTCCGTTGCGCACCTACGGAAGTAGTTCAGCGCTCTCCGTATAAGCAGAAAAGGAACCCACGACCTGAATAGTCCGTGGATCCAAAGCCCACCCACCGCACCCCATCTACTACTTTCGGCCTATCCCACCCGGCCGCGCCCTAATCCCTTGGCTCTACCACCCTAGCTCGCTTGCCTCGCGCGAGTACCCCTCCGACCAATAGTGTCGTCGGCGCGTCAGACGTAATCTTGTTGCATCTGATCATTCGTCCAAGGAGGTGTGTCGTGGTCGATTCAACCAACAATAACAGGAAGCAGATTTCCGTCCTCGCGAGCAGCACATTTGCCTTTACCGTCTGCTTTGCGATCTGGATGATGTTCGCGGTGCTCGGCATCCCGATCAAGGCCAAGCTCGGCCTCAATGAAACTCAGTTCGGTCTGCTGGCGGCGACGCCGGTGCTGACCGGTTCACTGGTCCGCGTGCCGCTTGGCATCTGGACCGACAGGTTCGGCGGCCGCATCGTGCTGTTCGTGCTCATGCTGTCGACAGTGATTCCGATCTACCTGATCAGCATGGCGACGCAGTACTGGCATTTCCTGCTGCTCGGCCTGTTCGTCGGCATTGCCGGCGGATCCTTCTCGGTGGGCACGCCGTACGTCGCTCGCTGGTTCTCGAATGAGCGCCGCGGCCTCGCCATGGGCATCTTCGGCGCCGGCAACTCTGGTTCAGCACTCACGAAATTCGTCGCTCCTCCCATCATCGCTGCATTCGGCTGGACCATGGTGCCGAAAGTTTATGCGGGCGCGATGCTGGTGACCGCGCTGCTGTTCTGGTTCTTCTCGTACAGCGACAAGTCTCACGTGGTGTCCTCCAATGTGTCCTTTGCCGAACAACTGCACGTGCTGAAGGATCCGCGCGTCTGGCGCTATTGCCAGTACTACTCCGTGGTGTTCGGCGGCTATGTCGCGCTGGCGCTGTGGATGACGAAATACTACGTCTCGGAATACGGTTTCGACATGAAGCTGGCCGCGCTGCTGGCCGCCTGCTTCTCGCTGCCGGGCGGTGTGCTGCGTGCAGTCGGCGGCTGGATCTCTGACAAGCACGGCGCCCAGAAGGTCACTTGGTGGGTGATGTGGGTGTGCTGGGTCGCCTTCTTCCTGCTGTCCTATCCGCAGACGAGCATGACCGTGAAGACCATCAACGGCCCGATGGCAATGAACATCGCCTTGTCGCCCGTGATGTTCACGGTGCTGCTGTTCATCGTCGGTGTGGCCATGGCGATTGGCAAGGCTTCCGTCTTTAAGTTCATTTCCGACGACTTCTCGCACAACATCGGCGCGGTGTCCGGCGTGGTCGGCCTGGCTGGCGGGCTCGGTGGTTTCGTCCTGCCGATCATGTTCGGCGCACTGGTCGACCTGACCGGCATCCGTTCCAGCTCTTTCATGCTGATGTACGGCACCGTGTGCGTGTCCCTGGTGTGGATGCACTACTCGTACAAGCCGCGGCGCAGCGCGCCTGACATGGCCATGCCGCTGGCGAAGGCTGCCTGACCGAATGCAATCGATTATCAATAGGAGAACAATGTGAGCAGATATCTGATCAGCCACTGGGAGCCGGAAACGCCTTCCTTCTGGCTCAGCAAGGGGAAGGCGACAGCCAACCGCAACCTGTGGATTTCGATCCCGGCGTTGCTGCTGGCGTTCGCAGTGTGGATGGTGTGGAGCGTGGTGGTGGTGAACCTGCCGAACATCGGGTTCAAGTACAGCACCAACCAGCTGTTCTGGCTAGCCGCGCTGCCCGGCCTGTCCGGCGCGACCTTGCGCATTTTCTATTCCTTCATGGTGCCGATCTTCGGCGGCCGCAAGTGGACCACGATCTCGACCGCCTCGCTGATGATCCCGGCGGTCGGCATCGGCTACGCGGTGCAGGACATCAACACCAGCTATCCGACCATGCTGATCCTGGCCTTGCTGTGCGGCTTCGGCGGCGGCAACTTCGCGTCCTCGATGGCCAACATCAGCTTCTTCTTCCCGAAGTCGCAGAAGGGCTATGCGCTCGGCATGAACGCCGGCCTCGGCAATCTTGGGGTGTCGGTGGTGCAGTTCGTCGTGCCGCTGGTGATTACGGCGGGTGTCTTCGGCGGCCTTGGCGGTGATCCGCAGTTGCTGAACACCGGCGGCATTACCAAGGAACTGTGGCTGCAAAATGCCGGCTTCGTCTGGGTGCCGTTTATCGCGGTGACGACCGTCGCCGCCTGGTTCGGCATGAATGACCTGGCCTCGGCCAATGCTTCCTTTGCCGAGCAGGCGGTGATCTTCAAGCGCAAGCACAACTGGCTGATGTGCTGGCTTTACCTCGGCACCTTTGGTTCCTTCATCGGCTATTCGGCCGGTTTCCCGCTGTTGATCAAATCGCAATTCCCGAATGTCAATCCGCTGCAGTATGCCTTCCTCGGTCCGCTCGTCGGCGCGCTGGCGCGCGTGGCAGGCGGCTGGATCTCGGACAAGCTCGGTGGTGCGATCGTCACCTTCTGGACCTTCATCGTCATGGCGTTCGCCGTGGTCGGCGTCATCGCCTTCCTGCCGAATGGCGGCGGCACGGGCAGCTTCATCGGCTTCTTCTGGATGTTCATGCTGCTGTTCGCCGGCACGGGCGTGGGCAATGCCTCGACCTTCCGCATGATCCCGGTGATCTTCCTCACCGAGCACCAGCGCGCAGCGGCCGGCAAGGGCCCGGCTGCGGAGGCGCAGGCGATCGCCAGCGGCAACAAGGAAGCGGCTGCCGTGCTTGGCTTCACCTCCGCAGTGGCGGCGTATGGCGCCTTCTTCATCCCGAAGAGCTATGGCACTTCGATCTCGCTGACCGGCGGACCGGAAGCCGCGCTGTGGTGCTTCATTGGCTTTTATGTCACCTGCATCGCCATCACCTGGTGGTTCTACTCGCGCAAGGGCGCTGAAATGCCCTGCTGATCCCCGACAGACGGGCTCCGATAGCGGAGCCCGTTTCGCAAGCAGTTTCAATTTCGCCTAGTTCTTAAGTAGTAGCCCGGCTAGTCACTACGCATGCAATCGCTCAACTTCTTGAGAATATCAAGTCGTGATACATCTCCGTAGACTTCTTACGTAGACAAGCCTCGAAAAACAATGTACTCGACCTCCGGGTACAAGGATGGAGAAACCATGAGTCACTTTCTGGACCGCCTGAAATTTTTCAGCAAGCCGAAGGAAACCTTTTCCAACGGCCACGGCGCGGTAGTACACGAAGACCGCACCTGGGAAAACGCCTATCGCCAGCGCTGGCAGCATGACAAGATCGTGCGTTCGACCCACGGTGTGAACTGCACCGGGTCGTGCAGCTGGAAGGTCTATGTCAAGAACGGCCTGATCACCTGGGAAACCCAGCAGACCGACTATCCGCGCACGCGGCCCGATCTGCCGAACCACGAGCCGCGCGGCTGCCCGCGCGGCGCCAGCTATTCGTGGTACGTGTACTCCGCCCAGCGCGTGAAGTACCCGATGGTGCGTGGCCGCCTGATGAAGATGTGGCGCGAGGCCCGCCAGACCATGTCGCCCATCGAGGCCTGGGAATACATCAGCCAGAACCCGGCACGCGCCGCGCACTACAAGAAGGTGCGCGGGCAGGGCGGTTTCGTGCGCGCCGACTGGGATGACGTGAATGAAATGATCGCTGCGGCGAATGCCTTCACCATCAAGAAATTCGGCCCGGACCGCGTCCTCGGCTTCTCCCCGATTCCCGCGATGTCGATGATCAGCTATGCGGCAGGTACGCGGTACCTGAGCCTGATCGGCGGCGTGGCAATGAGTTTCTATGACTGGTACTGCGACCTTCCGCCGTCCAGCCCGCAAGTGTGGGGCGAGCAGACGGACGTGCCGGAATCGGCCGACTGGTACAACTCCACCTATCTGATGGTGTGGGGCTCCAACATCCCGATGACTCGCACGCCGGATGCGCACTTCTACACCGAAGTCCGCTACAAGGGCACCAAGACCGTCGCTGTCTCCTCCGACTTCGGCGAAATGGCCAAGTTCGGCGACATCTGGCTCGCACCGAAGCAAGGCACCGACGCCGCGCTCGCGATGGCGATGGGCCATGTGATCCTCAAGGAATTCCACGCGACCAACAAGTCGGCCTACTTCCGCGAGTACGCGAAGCAGTACACCGACTTCCCGATGCTCGTACTGCTGAAGGAAAAGAACGGCCATCTGGTGCCGGACTACTTCCTGCGCGCCTCGCATCTCGCCAACAACCTCGACGAGACCAACAACCCCGACTGGAAGACGCTGGTTCTCGATGAAGCCACCGGCAACATCACCGCGCCCGCCGGTTCGATCGGCTTCCGCTGGGGCGAGTCGGGCAAGTGGAACCTGGAACAGATCGAAGGCAAGAGCGGCAAGCCGATCGATCCGCAGCTCTCGCTGATCGACAACCGCGACGACGTAGTGGAAGTCGGCTTCGGCTACTTCGGCGGCAAGGATGCCGACGATGTCCTGCTGCGGAATGTGCCGGTGAAGAAAGTGCAACTGGCCGACGGTACCGTCGCGCTGGTGGCGACCGTGTACGACCTGTCGATGGCGAACTACGGCGTCGACCGCGGCCTGGGCGGCAAGAACGTGGCGCGCGACTACAACGACGACGTGCCGTACACGCCGAAGTGGCAGCAGAAGCACACCGGTGTCAAGCCGGAAGACGTCATCACCGTGGCGCGCGAATTCGCCGACAACGCCGACAAGACGCGTGGCAAGAGCATGGTGATCGTCGGCGCAGCGCTGAACCACTGGTATCACATGGACATGACCTACCGCGGCATCATCAACATGCTGATGATGTGCGGCTGTATCGGTCAATCCGGCGGCGGCTGGTCGCACTATGTGGGCCAGGAAAAACTGCGTCCGCAAACCGGCTGGACCCCGCTCGCTTTCGCGCTCGATTGGCACCGTCCGTCGCGCCAGATGAACTCAACCTCGTTCTTCTACGCGCACACCAGCCAGTGGCGTCACGAGAAGCTGCACACCTCTGAAATCCTCTGCCCGACGGCGGACGGGAAGACAGCGGAGATGTCGCTGCTCGACTTCAATGCCAAGGCCGAACGCATGGGCTGGCTGCCGTCCGCACCGCAGCTGGAAACCAATCCGCTGGAAGTCACCCGCGCAGCGGAAGCGGTAGGCCAGGATCCCGTCAAGTACACGGTCGACAACCTGAAGGCCGGCAAGCTGAACCTGTCCTGCGACGACCCGGACAATCCCGCGAACTTCCCGCGCAACATGTTCGTGTGGCGTTCCAACATTCTCGGCAGCTCGGGCAAGGGCCACGAATACTTCCTGAAATACTTGCTCGGCACGCAGAACGCGCTGATGAGCGAGGAAGGCGGTTCCGTTGTGCCGAAGGACGTGAAGGTGCGTCCGGCCGTCGAAGGCAAGCTCGACCTGCTCGTTGTCCTCGACTTCCGCATGTCGACCACCTGCCTGTACGGCGACATCGTGCTGCCGACCGCGACGTGGTACGAGAAGGACGACATGAATACCTCGGACATGCATCCGTTCATCCACCCGCTGTCCGAAGCGGTGCAGCCGCTGTGGAAGGCGAAGTCCGACTGGGAAATCTACAAGGGCATCGCGCAGAAATTCAGCGAGATCGGTGGCGAATACCTCGGCACGCAGAAGGACCTGGTGCTGACCCCGCTGATGCACGACACCCCCGGCGAACTCGGCCAGCCGTTCGATCCGAAGGATTGGCGTGCAGGCGAATGCGAGGCAATCCCCGGCAAGACCATGCCGGCGATGACGGTGGTGGAACGCAACTACCGTGACGTGTACAAGAAGTACACCTCGATCGGACCCTTGCTGGAAAAAGTTGGCAACGGCGGCAAGGGCATCAGCTGGAAGACCGAGCATGAAGTGGACGTCCTGCGCGGCCTGAACCGCGTGGTGACCGAAGAGGGTGTGTCGAAGGGGCAGCCGCGCCTTGATACCGCCATCGATGCTGCCGAGATGATCCTCTCGCTGGCACCGGAAACCAACGGCCACGTTGCGGTGAAGGCATGGGAAGCGCTGTCGAAGATCACTGGCCGTGAGCATGCCCACCTGGCGTTGCCGCGCGAGCATGACAGCATCCGCTTCCGTGACATCCAGGCGCAGCCGCGCAAGATCATTTCGTCGCCGACCTGGTCCGGCCTCGAGAGCGAAGAGGTGAGCTACAACGCCTGCTACACCAACGTGCATGAGCTGATTCCATGGCGTACCCTGACCGGCCGCCAGCAGTTCTACCAGGACCATCTGTGGATGCGTCAGTTCGGCGAAGGACTGTGCGTGTACAAGCCCGCGATCAACACCAAGACGACCGCACCGATGCTCGGCAAGCGCCCGAACGGCAACAAGGAAATCGCGCTGAACTGGATCACGCCGCACCAGAAGTGGGGCATCCACTCGACCTACTCGGACAATCTGCGCATGCTGACGCTCTCGCGCGGTGGCCCGCACGTGTGGCTGTCGGAAATCGATGCGAAGGAAGCGGGTATCGAGGACAACGACTGGATCGAGGTGTTCAACGTCAATGGCACGCTGACTGCGCGCGCCGTGGTCAGCCAGCGGGTACCGGTCGGCATGACGCTGATGTATCACGCCCAGGAAAAGATCGTGAACGTTCCTGGTGCGGAAACATCCGGCATGCGCGGCGGCATCCACAACTCGGTGACGCGCGTCGTGACCAAGCCGACGCACATGATCGGCGGCTACGCACAGTACTCCTACGGCTTCAACTACTACGGCACCGTAGGTTCGAACCGCGACGAGTTTGTGCTGATCCGCAAGATGAAGAACATCGACTGGCTGGAAGGCCCGCTGAAGGAAAAGGCATAAGAAAACGGTCCCCTCTCCCTTGCAGGGAGAGGGTTAGGGTGGGGGTAGTGAGGCTGAACATCCGTAGAAGTGAATTCAGGCAGTCAACCCCCATCCCAACCTTCCCCCTGCCAGGGGGAAGGAGCCTACAAGGAGCTATGAATGAAAATTAGAGCGCAAATTGGCATGGTGCTGAACCTGGACAAGTGCATTGGTTGCCACACTTGTTCGGTCACCTGCAAGAACGTCTGGACCAGCCGTGACGGTGTCGAATACGCATGGTTCAACAACGTGGAAACCAAGCCGGGCATCGGCTATCCGAAGGAGTGGGAAAACCAGGACAAGTGGAACGGCGGCTGGAAGCGCAATGCTGCCGGCAAGCTGGAACCCCGCCAGGGCAGCCGCCTGAAGATCCTCGCCAACATCTTCGCCAACCCGAACCTGCCGGCCATCGACGACTATTACGAGCCGTTCACCTACGACTACGAGCGCCTGCAGAACGCGCCGCTGTCCGAGACGCCGCCGACCGCACGTCCGATCTCGGTGATCACCGGCAAGAAGATGGACAAGATCGAATGGGGTCCCAACTGGGAAGACGATCTTGGCGGCGAATTCGCCAAGCGCAGCAAGGACAAGCTGTTCGACAACGTGCAGAAGGAAATGTACAGCACGTTCGAAAACACCTTCATGATGTACCTGCCGCGCCTGTGCGAGCACTGCCTGAACCCGGCCTGCGTCGCCTCCTGCCCGTCCGGCTCCGTGTACAAGCGCGAAGACGACGGCATCGTGCTGATCGACCAGGACAAGTGCCGCGGCTGGCGCATGTGCATCTCGGGCTGCCCGTACAAGAAGATTTACTACAACTGGTCCACCGGCAAGGCAGAGAAGTGCACCTTCTGCTTCCCGCGTATCGAAGCCGGTCAGCCGACCGTTTGCTCGGAAACCTGCGTCGGCCGCATCCGTTACCTTGGCGTGATGCTGTACGACGCCGACATGATCGAAGCGGCGGCATCGGTGCCCGATGAGCAGGATCTGTACGAAGCCCAGCTCGGGCTGTTCCTCGATCCGCATGATCCGAAGATCATCGAGGAGGCGCGCAAGCAGGGTATTCCCGACGCATGGCTGGAATCCGCCAAGCGTTCGCCGGTGTACAAGATGGCGATGGAATGGAAGGTCGCCTTCCCGCTGCATCCGGAATACCGCACGCTGCCGATGGTGTGGTACATCCCGCCGCTGTCGCCGATCCAGGCTGCGGCCGAGTCCGGCAAGATGGGCATGAACGGCATCATCCCGGATACCAAGAGCCTGCGCATTCCGGTCAAGTACCTGGCCAACCTGCTCACGGCAGGCAAGGAAGCGCCGGTGGTGCACGCGCTGGACCGCATGCTCGCCATGCGCGCCTACATGCGTGGCAAGTCGGTCGAACGCATTGAGAACCTGGAAGTCCTCAAGCAGGTCGGCCTCGACAAGGCGATGGTGGAAGACATGTACCAGATCATGGCAATCGCCAATTACGAAGACCGCTTCGTGATTCCGTCCAGCCACAAGGAAATGGCCGAAGACAGCTTCAACGAGAAGGGCTCCTGCGGCTTCAGTTTCGGCAATGGCTGCTCGGACGGCATGAGCGAACCGTCGCTGTTTGGCAAGAAGAAGCAAGGTTCGGTGATCTTCGTCGACATGCCGAAGTCGCGCAAGAAGCGCGAGACAGAAGGAGCTTGAAACCAGAAGGCAGGGTGGATTTGCTGAATCCAATCCAGTCCGTCCATCCTGCAGTTCTGTCCGGCGCCCCAATGAAGCGAGCCTGAAAGGAATCACCATGCAACACTACCAAGTCCTGTCGGCACTCCTGCTGTATCCCGAGCAGGCCCTGATCGACAGCCTCGGCGAACTCGAATCGATCCTCGAGAAAACGCCTGCACTGCACGCTCCGCTGCGTCCGCTGTTCGCATATCTGGCGCAGGGAGACCTGATCACGCTGCAGGAAGACTATGTGTCGACTTTCGACCGCAACCCGTCGCATTCGCTGCATCTGTTCGAACATATCCATGGCGAATCGCGCGACCGCGGCCAGGCCATGGTCGACCTGATGGAGGAGTACAAAAAGCACGGACTGGAAATGGTGGGCGACGACCTGCCGGACTATGTGCCGCTTTTCCTCGAATTCCTCTCGCAGCTCGAACAGGACGAAGCGGACCGCCTGTTGTCCGATGCTATCCATGTAATGGCGCACGTCGGACGAAAACTGCGCGCCAACGGCAGTCCGTACGCGGTCGTGTTCGACGTGCTGCAGCTCCTCAGCCCGGTTCAGGCGGAAGAACTGAGCGAGCCGCCGGTGCGCGACATGGACGAAGCGCTGGAAACTTTCGGGCCGGGCGCCGACGGTGTCGAGCCGCTGTTGAAGAAGGCGCAGGGCGGCGTGCAGCCGGTCAATTTCTATCCGAAGGGCACGCGCGGCAGCAATGCGTGCACGGCGGGGTGATCAAACATATCGTGACGGCGCAGCCGACGCAACGATCAAGGAGATAACACAATGAATTATGCCAATCAGTTCTTTTTCGGGATCTACCCGTACATCGCGCTGTCGATCTTTTTCCTCGGCAGCCTGATCCGCTTCGATCGCGAGCAGTACACTTGGAAATCGGATTCGAGCCAGCTGCTCCACCGCGGCAGCCTGCGTCTCGGCAATACGCTGTTCCACATCGGCATCATCGGCCTGTTCTTCGGCCACATGGTCGGCCTGCTGACGCCGGTCGTGGTCTGGGATACTCTCGGCGTGTCGCACGGCGCAAAGCAGATCTTTGCGATGGCCGCCGGCGGCGTCATGGGCTCGATGTGCCTGGTCGGTCTGCTGATCCTGCTGGGCCGCCGCTTCTCGAGCGATCGCCTGCTGCGCGTGACGACTGCCAAGGACAAGGTCCTGCTGGTATGGATCCTCGGCGCCTTGCTGCTCGGCCTGTCGACCATCTTCGTGTCCGCATCGCATACCGACGGCCACATGATGGTGCAGCTGATGACATGGGCGCAGCATGTCATCACCTTGCGCGGTGACGCTGCCTCGTTCATCGAAGACGCGCCCTTGCTGTTCAAGTTGCACCTGTTCATGGGCATGACGCTGTTCGTGATCTTCCCGTTCACGCGCCTCGTGCATGTCTGGAGCGGTTTCGCATCGGTCGGCTACCTGGCCCGTGCTTATCAATTGGTGCGCCCGCGTTAACAGTTTGTTGAAAAGCCACTGTGCTTTTCAACAAACTGCCAAGTAATCAAGGAGTCAATGCCATGAGTATCACCGTCAACGGTATCGAGATCACCGACCGTGCCATCGAAGCAGAATTGCCGCATCATCAGCGCGCGCAGAACCCGCTGAAGCAGAGCGTGAATGAACTGGTTCTGCGCACGGTGCTGGTGCAGGAGGCGGATCGGCTGGGCATCGTTGGCGAGGATGACGATGCGCGCATCGAAACACTGTTCACGCAGGAAGTGCGCGTGCCGGAAGCCAACGAGGAAGCATGCCGCAACTTCTACCGGAATCGCCCGGAGATGTTCACCAGCGGCGAGATTGTGGAGGCACGCCACATCCTGTTCCAGGTAACGCCTACTGTGTCACTGGAGTTCCTGCGCACCACTGCCGAGTCGATCCTCGCGGAACTGCAGGAGCATCCGGAACGCTTTGCCGAACTGGCGAAGATGTATTCCAACTGCCCGTCCAGTAACCTCGGTGGCAACCTCGGGCAACTTACTCGCGGCCAGACCGTGCCGGAATTCGAGAGCTTCGTATTCCGTCTTACCGAAGGTGAAATGGGAAGCCGCCTGCTGGAGACGCGCTTCGGCCTGCATATCGTGCAGGTGATGCGGCGGGTCGAGGGCAAGCTGGCGCCGTATGAAGCGGTGCGCGAAGAAATTGCCGAGAACCTTACGCTCGCCGCATGGCAGCGCGGCGTGCACCAGTACATGCAGATCCTGGTCGGTCGCGCGAAGATCGAAGGCATCACACTCGAAGGCGCAGAGTCGCCGCTAGTACAGTAAATCAGATTCCTCCGGGAGCGGCGCAATGCAGCCGCACCCGGGCGGCACAACGGCTGGCTGCAGCCATCTTTGTTTCCTCTCATTCCGGCGCGCCGCGCTAATACTTAAGGACTACCCGCAGTAGCTCCTCATGCCAACTGCGGCGGCCGTTCCCGGAATATAGAATTCAATCACCACCCCACCATCAGGAGCAGTGATGCTGCGTGACCGCTTTGGCCGATCCATCGATTATCTGCGTCTCTCGGTGACCGACCGTTGCGACTTGCGCTGCACTTACTGTATTCCCAAAGGCTTCAAGGGATTCGAAGAGCCGTCGCATTGGCTCACATTCGATGAAATCGAGCGCCTGCTGTCGGCCTTTGCGCGTCTTGGCACCTCGCGCATCCGGCTGACCGGCGGCGAACCCTTACTGCGGCGGAATCTTCCCGAACTGGCCGGCCGCATCGCGCGCATTCCGGGCATTCGCGACCTGTCCCTGTCGACCAATGCAACCCGGCTCAATCGTCATGCGCAGGCATTGAAGGAGGCTGGCGTGTCGCGCATCAACGTGAGCCTCGACTCGCTTGACCGCGGCTGCATGGAAAAGATCACCGGGCGCGACAGCCTCGAACAGATCCTCGACGGCATCATGGCAGGCAAGGAAGCCGGCTTCGAACCGATCAAGATCAACATGGTCGCGATGCGCGGCATCAATGACGGCGAAATCGACGCCATGGTGGAATTCTGCATCACGCACGGATTCATCCTGCGCCTGATCGAGGCCATGCCCATGGGGGCCACGGGACGCGATGCATCATTCATGGAACTGGGGCCGATCCAGGCACGGCTACGCGAAAAATTCGGACTGCACGCCCAGGCTGCGGAGCTGGGCGGCGGCCCCGCGCGCTATCTCGCCACCGCGGATGGCCGCGCCAGCGTCGGTTTCATCACGCCGATGTCGCAGCACTTCTGCGCCACCTGCAACCGCGTGCGGCTTGCGGTGGACGGCACCTTGTATCTTTGCCTTGGGCAGGAAGAGAAGGTCGAGTTCCGCCCATTGCTGCGCGACGGCGCGAGCGACGCGGAGCTGGAAGCGGCAATCAGGCAGGCCATCGAACTGAAGCCGCAGAAGCATGAGTTTCGTGAGCGGCCGGAAAAGATCATCCGGTTCATGGCCCAGACGGGCGGGTAACGATCATGCAGGATATCGAAAAATTCATTCGCGGTTTCTGCCGCTTCCAGCAGCAGTACTTGGGCGAACAATCCGTTTTCGATAGCCTGCGCGAAGGACAACGTCCCGGCACGCTCATCATTGGATGCTGCGATTCGCGCGTCGATCCGGCGCTGCTGACCGGCAGCGATCCCGGCGAGCTGTTCGTGGTGCGCAATGTCGCCAATCTCGTCCCGCCCTGCAGGATGGATGCGCCGCCCGGCGTCAGCTCCGCCATTGAATTCGCGGTGTGCGGGCTTGAAGTCGCGCGCGTGATCGTGCTCGGTCATGCAGGTTGCGGCGGAATCCGCGCGCTTATGTCGCCAAAGCGGCTCGCATCCGAAACGAACTTCGTGGAGCGCTGGATGCGCATCGCCGAACCGGTGCGCCAGCGCGTGCTGCGCGAGTTGCCGCACAAGTCAGGCATGGAGCAGGCCAAGGCTTGCGAGATGGCGAATATCCTGCATTCGCTCGACAACCTGATGACCTATCCATGGCTCAAGCGCCGCGTGGAAGAAGGCAAGCTCATGCTGCATGGATGGTATTTCGATATCAACACCGGCGCGCTGCTCGCCTATTCACCGCGCAAGCAGGAATTCCTGCCGCTGGTATGCGCGCTTGAAGAACGCCTGCTGGAAGCTGCGGCATGACCTTGCCCAGGCGGAAGACTGCGGGCAAATGCTTGCATGATTGAAGGTATTTATCCCGGGGCAACTGACAGGCATGCAATGCCTCCGGACACCAGTGCGGGTCTTGCCGCGGGCCGTTATACTGTAGCCGTCCCGCTACGCATCCTGCCGGCAAGCGCGGCTTGCGAAATGGATGCAAACGGACTGCAAACGGCCTGCACCTTTCGCGCCGCCTCGCATCGATCGAGCACATGCAAGCAATGACCCTGGAAACCAACTTGCCGACGTGGCAACGGCTGTCGACGAAAATCGTCGGTGCCTTGCTCGGCTTTCTTTTCCTCGCCCTGATTGCCATCGGCGCCACGCTGTTGCTTTCCTGGCAACTGGAAGGCAGTTCTGCCGCGATCAACGAGACCGGCACCTTGCGCATGCATAACTACCGGCTGAGCACGTTCCTGGCGCGGCTGGTGCATGAACCGGGCATGCAAAGCATGACGCTGGCAACGGAGACCGAGCTGAAAGCAATCGACGACACTTTCGAGCGCCTGCGCCGCGGGGATCCGCAGCGTCCGTTGCTGTTGCCGCCGACGACCCGCATACAGAAGGGCTTTCAGGCAACCCATGAGCGCTGGATGAAACAGATGCGGCCGATGGCTGCCGATGTGCTGCAACAGGAGGGCCAGGCCCGGATCGCCGCATGGCGGAAATACCAGGCGAGCGTCGACCCCTTTGTCGCGGAAATCGATTCGCTGGTCCAACTGATCGAACGCGACAGTGAACTGCGGACCTTCTGGCTGCGCTCCTCGCAGCTTGCGCTGGTGGCCATGGCGCTGAGCGGCACCGTGGTACTGATTTACCTGATGTTCCTCCTGATCATCGAGCCGATCGATCGCCTGCGCGTCGGCATCCAGCGCATGACGCAGAAGGACTTTGGCGTGCGCCTGCAGGTGGAAAGCAATGATGAGTTCGGCCAGCTGACGCGTGGCTTCAACCACATGGCGGATCGCCTCGAAGAGCTGTACGGCAGCCTCGAGCAGCGGGTGCAGGCCAAGACGGCCGCGCTGGCCGACCAGAATCGCGAGCTGGCACTTTTGTATGACAGCGCGGCGTTCCTGCAGCGCCCGCAGACCCTGGAATCGATGTGCGACGGTTTCTTGCAGCGCATCACGCAGTATTTCGGCGCTGCGGGCGGTTCCGTGCGCGTGCTCGATGAAAAACATGGCAACCTTCACATGGTGGTCCACCATGGGATTTCGAGCCACCTTGCCGTGTCCGAGCAGTGCATGAAGGTCGGCGACTGCCTGTGCGGTGAAGCCGTGGCGAAGCGGATTTCGCTCGTGCGCGACTTGCGCGTGGCGAGCAAGTCGCGCAATCTCCCCTGCGCCAAGGAGGGATTCGCGACCATTTCGATCTTCCACATCCATGCGCATGAACAGCATCTCGGTTTTTTCAACCTGCATTTCCGTGATCCCAAGGCCTTCAGCCAGAAGGAACAGGCCTTGCTGGAAACGCTCGGCCAGGTGCTCGGCATCGCGATTGAAAACCTGCGGCTGGCGACGCGCGAGCGCGAGATGGCGATCTCCGAAGAGCGCAACCTGGTGGCCCAGGGACTGCACGACAGCATTGCGCAGGGATTGACGTTCATGAACATCCAGATCCAGATGCTGGACGATTCGCTGCGCACCGGTAACACCGCCGAGGCTGCCGAAATCGTTCCTGCGCTGCGCTCGGGCGTGCAGGAAAGTTATGAGGATGTGCGCGAGCTGCTGCTGAACTTTCGCAGCCGGCTTGCCGAAGACGATCTGATCGGTGCGTTGAAGACCACCATCGAAAAATTCCGCAAGCAGACCGGTATCGACGCGCAATTCATCGCCGAGGGCAACGGCCCGCCGTTCTCGCGCGAGCAGCAGTTGCAGATGCTGTTCATCGTGCAGGAAGCGCTGTCCAACGTGCGCAAGCATGCGATGGCGCGGCATGTTGAAGTCCGCCTGCACAACCATCAGGATTTCGCGCTAAGCATCCGCGACGACGGGATTGGTTTCCAGTTTGATTCTTTGCACCAGAAAGGAGAGAATCACGTCGGAATCAATATCATGCGTGAACGCGCGCAACGCATTCATGCATCCCTCGCGGTCAGCTCCGAAATCGGCAAGGGCACGACAGTGTCGCTGCAGTTGCCGCAGGAGGAGCGCCGTGCTGCGTGACCTGAACAACAAGAAACATGAACACACCTGCCAAACCGATTACCGTCCTGCTGGTTGACGACCATACGCTGTTTCGCAGCGGCATACGCTCGCTGCTGCAGCGGCATTCCGATTTCACCGTGGTGGGTGAAGCATCCGACGGCGTCGAGGGCATCAAGCGCGCGAAGCAGTTGCGGCCGGATGTGGTGCTGCTCGACTTGAATATGCCGGGCATGTCGGGACTGGAAACCCTGCAACTGCTGCTGCAGGATTGTCCCGACACCGCAGTGATCCTGTTGACCGTGTCAGAAGAAGCCGAAGACCTGAAGGCGGCGCTGCAGGCGGGCGCGCGCGGCTACCTGATCAAGAACATCGATGCCGATTACCTGGTCCGGGCGATCCGTCGCGCCGCGGGTGGCGAGCCGGTGCTGGCCGAGGCGATGACCACCAAACTGGTGGCGCACTTGCAGGGCGGATCGACGAAGCCCGAGCCGCCGTCCGACCTGGATAAGCTGACCCCGCGCGAGAAGGAAATACTGGCTTGCCTGGCGCGTGGCGAGAGCAACAAGATCATTGCCCGCACGCTGGATGTTGCCGAGAGCACGGTGAAGATTCACGTACAGAACATTCTGAAAAAGCTCAATCTCTCAAGCCGTGTGCAGGCTGCCGTTTTTGCTGTCGGCCATGGCATGGCCGGCAGTCCGGACAAGCAGCACTGATGGATCGTCCGGCCTGATTGATCGGCTGATGTAGATGCCGATCAGCCGCCGCACTTGCCGCAGCAACCGCCGCAGGACCCGCTGCTTTCTTCGAGTGCAACCTTCTTCACGCCATAGCCGGAGCGGGCGAGCACGGCCGCCATTTCCTGCGTGGCGGTCAGGTCCTCGTCGAATTGCACGATAGCGCGGTTCTGCGGATATGACACGCTCACGTTGCTGACACCATCGATCGACTTGATCGCGCGCATCACCGTTTCGGTGCAATCTTCGGACTTCATTCCTGTGACATTCAGGATCTCGGTTTGCATGGTGCTTCCTTAATTCTCAATAAAATAAACTGGTTTCAGACAGGCGGGGCGATGCTTGCCGCACGTTAGCCGATACTAAATGAACCGCGCCGTGCGCATGAATGACTGAAATCAAGTTTTTCCAACTGACAAGCGATCTTGACGCCGCATGGAGACGTGTGACGGGAGAGGGAAGGCCCGTAAGGGCGAATTTTTTCTCTTCGCTCTATTGAGGACGAAATTTGCTCTCGCCAAGACGCCAGGAACGCCAAGGAAATGGGAAGAGTGACGGGCGATGCGATTGGGAAGCCCGGCATCACTCATTGATCGGCCGGACAAGAATCCTTGATTCCTTGACATTCCTGGCGTCCTAGCGAGAGAAGATTTTTTCTCCGCCTCAGGAATTTACTTGGCACGCTCAACATACCTGCCAAGCGGGGGAAAGGGAAAGGCGCGTGCAGCATGCTCGGCCGCACGCGCCGGTGTGACAAGCGGTCAGTGCGACATGAATACCGGCACGGTCATCGATTCCAGCACGGTGCGCGTGACGCCGCCAAGCAGGATCTCGCGGAAACGGGAATGCCCGTAGCCGCCCATGACGATCATGTCGGAGCCGAGGTCGGTGCAGATCGAGAGCAGGGCGTTGCCCACGTCGATATCGGTCTTCTGGCGCACGACATTGACCTTGATGCCATGGCGTGCGAGATAGAGGCCGATGTCCGCACCCGGTTGTTCGCCATGCGCATCGCCTTTCGATTCCGCATTGAATACGACCACGTCGACGTTCTCGGCGTGCTTGAGCAGCGGGATCGCCGCAGTGATCGCGCGCGTGGCACTGGTGCTGGCATCCCAGGCAATCAGGACACGTTTCGCGACGGTCTTGTAATGGCCGACGTACGGCACGATCAGGACCGGGCGGCCGGAGTTCATGACGACAAATTCAGGAAAATCGGGCAGGGTCGTGGTCGACGGTTCCTCGCGATCGGTTTGCCCGATCACGACCAGGTCGCTGTAACGCGCAGCAAGGCTGATGCCGCCGCCTGCTTCGTCGTCGATCGCGCGCGCTTCGCAGGACTGCACACCCATCCGCTTGGCGGTTTCTTCAAATTTGGTGAGCGAGTCGGCAGCTTCCTTGCGCAGTTCCTCGATGTGGTTTTCGAGATGCGTAGTCATGCCGCCGCCTTCGTAGATATACCTCGACTGGTAGACAAACCTTGAAACGCCGGTCGGCGCTGCGCCGATCAGATGCGCTTCCTGACTCATGGCGATGCCGGCGGCGAATTCGATACGCTCGGCCGCATGTTTGTCTTTGTCGACGTGCACAAGAACGGTTTTGTAGGACATGTGTTACCCCTTCATTTTTTTTAATGACATGGAACGATTGCTGTCAAATCCCGCATGGATAGCGTAGGGCCAACACGGTGGACCAGTCCAGAAAAAAGCGAACGCACGATCTATTACTTTGGGCATTTTTGATGCACATCAAAATTTTCCTTGCAGCCTGAATTCAAGGTAGTGGCGTCGACCGAAGGCCGGCATCAAGGCCTCCGCGCGCTCGTTCGTGATACCGCAAAGCGCCTACACCGTACGGCTGGGATCGCATGCGGTGTTGTGTTCCATGAGCCGGCTTATCGAACAAAAATCGCATGCGTTGCGCAAGTTCATGGCTCGCAATCCACAAGGCGCGCAATATTCGCCCAGGATCGATCGACGCAACCTGTTTAGGGATACCAAATGACCGTCAGAAACCTCAAATCCTTGTTTGAGCCGCGTTCCATCGCAGTGATCGGCGCATCCAGCAGGCCGCACAGCGTGGGCGCCACCGTGCTGCATAACCTGGTGGTCGGCGGCTTCGAGGGGCCGATCATGCCGGTCAATCCGAAATACGACACGCTGTCCGGCATGAAGGTCTACCGCAGCGTCAAGGACCTGCCCGCTGTTCCGGACGTGGCCGTGATCTGCACGCCGCCCGAGACCGTCCCCGGCATCATCAGCGACCTTGGGGAGTTAGGGACCAGGGCGGCCATCGTGCTGACAGCCGGCCTCGGCGCGGCCAAAGACCTGCACGGCCGCAGCATGAAAGAGTTGATGCTCAATGCGGCAAAGCCGCATCTGCTGCGCATCCTCGGCCCGAACTGCGTCGGCCTGCTGGTTCCCGGCCTCTCGCTCAACGCGAGCTTTGCCCATACCGGCGCGCTGCCCGGAAAGATTGCCTTCGTGTCGCAGTCGGGCGGCATGGTCACCGGCATCCTCGACTGGGCGAAATCGCGTGGCATCGGCTTCTCCCGCTTCATCTCGCTCGGCGACAGCGCCGATGTGGATTTCGGCGATACGCTCGATTACCTTGCCAGCGATCCGGATACGCATGCCATTCTCCTTTACATGGAAGCGATCAAGGATGCGCGCAAGTTCATGTCCGCCGCGCGTTCCGCCGCCCGCACCAAGCCGACGCTCGTCATCAAGGCCGGCAGGATGCCCGAGGGTGCAAAGGCGGCGGCATCGCATACGGGCTCGCTGACCGGATCGGACGATGTCTACGACGCCGCGATCCGCCGTGCCGGCATGCTGCGCGTCTATACCACGATGGACCTGTTCGATGCAGCGGAAACCCTCGCGCGCTCGCGGCCCATCAAGGGTGACCGGCTTGCCATCATCACCAACGGTGGCGGGCCGGGCGTGCTGGCGACCGATGCACTGATCGGCAAGCAAGGCAAGCTGGCGATGCTGTCTGCGCAGGCCATGATACGGCTGAACGAGATCCTGCCCGACACCTGGTCGCACGGCAATCCGGTGGACATCATCGGTGACGCGCCGGCGGAACGTTATGTCGATACGCTGGAAACCCTCCTGCAGGAAAAGGAAGTCGACGCTACCCTGTTCATCCACGTGCCGACGGCCATCGTGCCCAGCGTCGATATCGCCGCGGCGGTCGCGCCCATCGTGAAGAAAGCGTCGCGCAACATTCTTGCATGCTGGCTGGGCGGCGACTCAGTGGCGCAGGCGCGCAGCGCATTCACCGATGCCGGCATCCCGACCTACGATACGCCCGAGGAAGCGGTACGCGGCTTCATGCAGATCGTGCAGTACAACCGCAACCAGCAACTCCTGATGGAGGTGCCGGCGGCCGTATCGCACGACGTCTCCGAGGACCGCGCCACCGCGCGCGGCGTCGTGAAGAACGTGCTGTCCAGCGGACGCAGCATGCTGTCGGAGCCGGAGGCCAAGCAGGTGCTCGCGGCCTATGGCATCCCGGTGGTGCAGACTCGCTCGGTGCGCACGGTCGAAGAAGCCGCGCAATGCGCCATTGAAATCGGATTCCCGGTCGCGCTCAAGGTGCTTTCGCCGGACATTACACACAAGTCCGACGTGGGCGGCGTTGTGCTCGATCTGGAAGACGCGGCATCGCTCACGGCCGCGGCAAACGCCATGAACAAGCGCCTGCACGAATTGCGTCCCGATGCGCAGCTGATCGGATTTGCTGTGCAATCCATGGTGCGCCGGCCGCAGGCGCGTGAGCTGATCGTAGGCGTGACCAGCGACCCGATGTTCGGTCCCGTGATCCTGTTCGGGCAGGGCGGCATCGCCGTGGAAGTCACGGCCGACCACGCGGTAGCGCTGCCGCCCCTGAACATGGTGCTGGCGCGCGACCTCATCTCGCGCACCAGGGTGTCGAAACTGCTTGCCGGCTATCGCAACCTTCCCGCGGCGGACATCGAGGCAGTGTGCCATGTCCTGATCCAGATTTCGCAGCTGATCATCGACATCCCCGAGATTGCCGAGCTTGATATCAATCCCTTGCTGGCCGATGCGGAGGGCGTGATCGCGCTCGATGCGCGCATCGGCGTGAAGCCGGCCGAAATCGGCGGCGTGGACCGGCTTGCGATCCGGCCTTATCCGGAAGCGCTGGAAGAGTGGATCAGATGGCAGGATTCGCCCGTGCTGTTGCGACCTATCAAGCCGGAAGACGGGCCGCAGCACATCGAGTTCTTCAATGTCCTCGACCCGGAAGACGTGCGCTATCGCATGTTCGTACGCATGCGCGAGCTGACGAATCCGCAACTGGCGCGCATGACGCAGATCGACTACAACCGCGAGATGGCGTTCATTGCGACCAGGAAGGGCGAGGATGACGCACCGGAAACACTGGGCGTGGCGCGCGTAATTTTTGATCCTGACAACGTCAGCGCGGAGTTTGCGATCATCGTGCGCACCGACCTGAAAGGGAAGGGCCTCGGACGCATCCTGATGAGAAAACTGGTCCAGTACTGTCGCGACCGCGGCACGCAGGAGATCGTTGGCGAAACGCTCAGCTACAACAAGGCGCTGATCGGCCTGGCGCGAGGCTTCGGTTTCCAGGCGTCGCGCTCTGTTGAAAACGATACAACACACCTGGTCCTGGACTTGCGGCAGGGCTGAATGCGCGCCGGCGCCCGGATTAGTTTACCTGTCGATATTGATTTACCGGCCAAGGCAATATAAGATTCATCTAATATGAATCTTTTTGAGGGGTTGCCATGGCCTTGCTGACCATTGAAGAGCCGCGTTCGTCGGCACAGGGAAAGCCGTCGCTCACGCACCATCCGCTGTTCCGTCTCGGATTCCGCCCGTTCTACCTGCTGGCGGCGATCTTTGCCGGCGTCAGCGTTCCGATGTGGGTCGCGACCTACTTCGGCGTGGCGCCGCAGCATCTTGCCTCGCATGTGAGCCTCTTCTGGCACGTGCATGAAATGGTCTACGGCTTCGCCGTTGCCGTGATCATCGGTTTCCTGTTCACCGCCGGCCGCAACTGGACCGGGCTGTGGACACCGCGTCGCGGCCATCTTGCGGCGCTGGCCGGGGTCTGGATCGCCGGTCGTATTGCCATGTGCGCCTTCCCCGCGCCGCTGGCTGCCGTAGTGGATATCGCTTTCCTGCCGCTGGCGGCATGGCCGATGTATAGCGTGCTCAAGCGCGCCGGCAGCAAGCGCAATTATTTCCTGGTCGGCCTGCTGGGCCTGCTCACCGCCGCGAACATCGTGTTCCACCTTGCCGTCAATGGCGTGCTGAACATCTCGCCGATTGCGCCGGTGGAAGCAGCCATCCTCGTTGTCGTAATGATTGAATCCGTCATCGGCGGCCGCGTCATCCCGGGTTTCACTTCCAACGCTGTCCCGGGCAGCAAGCCGGTGACCAACGTGCAGCGTGACCGCATCAGCATCGGACTGACCGCCGTGGCAGCGCTGGCATGGATTGCCCACCTGCCGGGGCCGATGGTGGCGGCGCTGACCTTCGCCGCCAGCGTCACACAACTCACGCGTCTCATCGGCTGGAAGCCGCATCTCTCCCTGGGCACGCCGCTGTTGTGGATCCTGCATGTGTCGTTCGCCTGGATCGGGATCGGTTTCTTCCTGCTGTCGCTGGCGGCGCTGAACCTCACCACGACGAGCGCAGCCTTCCATGCGCTGGCCGTCGGCTCGATTGGCGGCCTGATCATCGGCATGATCACCCGCACCGCGCTCGGCCATACCGGACGGCCGCTTGCCGCAGGGCGCAGCGAACTGGTGATGTACCTGCTGGTACAGGCAGGCGTCGTCACGCGCCTGCTGGCGGCGGTGGATGCCTTCGGCGCGCGTAATGCACTGCTCGTCATTGCAGCCGTCTGCTGGAGCGGCGCATTCCTGTTGTATGCGGCTGTGTATGGACCCTACCTGGTGCGTGCTCGCATTGATGGCCGAGACGGCTAAGACACATTTCATCAGCACAAAGGCCCGGTTTCACACCGGAATCGGCGATGCAAGCCCCGATTCCAGTGTGGCTCCGGGCCTTCTTGCTGATGAAAGAGTTCTGATTTCGCTTGACAAAACTTCAGCTACACGATCCATGTCTGACCCGTTTGACATAGATCAAGGTGGCACTTTGTTCGCCAACCGTACACTGCACCCGAGCCTGATAGCGTTCCATCGTGGGGCGTTCGGCTGCAGGAGTTAACTATGGCGGTTCCCGCAACGGCAATACCCTTTACCCCCTCGGTGCTCTTCGATGCATCCTTGATCCGCAAGCTGAGCCAGCAGGGGCCGCGTTACACCTCGTATCCGACCGCAGATCGGTTCACGGAGGAGTTCCGCGTGGGCGATTACCTGCAGGCGGTGAGCAGCGTACGGGCCATGGGCGCCAGGAATCCGCTTTCCCTTTACATCCATATCCCGTTCTGCGACAAGCTGTGCTACTACTGCGCCTGCAACAAGATCGTCACCAAGAATCACAGCAAGGCCGATGAATACCTGACCTATCTGAAGCGGGAGATCGACCTCCAGGGCAAGCTGTTCGCAGCGATGAACCACGTCGAGCAGCTGCACTTCGGCGGCGGAACGCCGACGTACATCTCCGACGAGCAGATGGGCGACCTGTTGGCGCACATCCGCAAGTGGTTCCGCTTTGCCACCGACGAGGATGGCGAATATTCCATCGAAATCGACCCGCGCACGGTATCGCCGGAGCGGGTGCATTCCCTGCGCGCGCAGGGCTTCAACCGCATCAGTCTCGGCGTGCAGGATTTTGATCCGGACGTGCAGAAGGCGGTCAATCGCATCCAGCCGGAAGAGCAGACGCTCTCCGTGATGTGCGCAGCACGCGAGGCGGGATTCCGCTCCATCAGCGTCGACCTGATCTACGGTCTGCCGAAACAGAACCTGATCACCATGGGCCAGACGCTGACCAAGGTGATCGCGGCCAATCCGGACCGCATCTCGATCTACAACTACGCGCACCTGCCGCACCTGTTCAAGGCGCAGCGCCGCATTTCCGAGGCGGACATTCCGCACCCGGAAACCAAGCTGGACATGCTGGCACTGTGCATCAAGCGTTTGACCGAAGCGGGCTATGTCTATATTGGCATGGACCATTTCGCCAAGCCGAACGACGACCTGGCCATCGCGCAGCGCCAGGGGCGCCTGCACCGCAATTTCCAGGGTTATTCCACGCACGCCGAAGCCGAGATGGTTTCCTGCGGCGTGTCGGCCATCAGCGCAGTTGGCTCCACCTACAGCCAGAACGAGAAAACGCTGGAAGCCTATTACGAACGCCTGGAGTCCGGCGAATTGCCGGTCGCACGCGGCACGAAGCTGACTGTCGATGACCTGTTGCGCCGGATCATCATCCAGATGCTCATGTGTAATTTCGAGCTGTCGATCCGTTCGCTCGAGCTTGCCTATCCGATCACCTTCACGACGTATTTTGCAGAGGAGATCGAAAAGCTGCGCGGGCTGGAGGCCGATGGTCTGCTGAGCATCGATCCCGAGTGGCTGACCGTGACGCCGAAGGGCCGTCTGCTGATTCGCAATATCTGCATGGTCTTCGATCGCTACCTCAATACCAGGCAGGAAGCGAAAGTCGAGCGCCTCCGGTACTCAAAGACAATCTAATGTAAGCTTGCGCTTTTCGCGGCGCATGCCCGGCCAGCTTCGGGCACGGGTTCGCAGGTCTCAATAGTGACAGATTTACATTTACTCTCCGTTTTCCTGATCGGCTTGCTCGGTGGCGTGCACTGCGTCGGCATGTGCGGCGGCATTGTGAGCGCCTTCTCGGTCGCTTCCAAACGGCGACCGTTCCCGGTCGCGGTGACAAACGGATCCGCCTCCATCAACCACGCCATGGTGCTCGGCGATGCCGTGCGCGTCCTTGCCTATAACACCGGGCGCATTGCCAGTTATGCAATGGCAGGCGCGATTGCTGGCGGCGTTGCGCAGGGCGTGCGCACCTTCTCCACCGTATCGGTGCTGCAGGTCGGCGGCTACTGGCTTGCCAACCTGATGCTGGTTGCGCTCGGGCTGTACCTCATGGACGCGTGGCGCGGGCTGGCCCGGCTGGAGGCGCTGGGGCAGATCCTGTGGCGCAGACTGCAACCTTTGATGAAGCCGCTGCTTCCCGTCGACAGCGCCGCCAAGGCCTTTGCACTCGGCGGCTTGTGGGGCTGGGTGCCATGCGGCATGGTGTACAGCGTGCTGCTGACCGCGATGATGAGCGGCACTGCGCTTTCCGGCGCGACCGTCATGCTGGCCTTCGGGCTCGGCACGCTGCCGTTGCTGGTGACAATGGGAATGCTGGGCGCGCGCCTGCAATCTTTCACGCGACGCCGCTGGGTGCGCGTGGCAAGCGGCCTGCTCGTACTGGCCTTCGGCCTTCTCGGCCTGGTGCGCGCTGCCAATGGCTTGTCGCTTGGCTGGCTCGACGCCGTCTGCATCACGCCGCATGCCGCTACCCACGGAGGGCAATGATGCAAGCCGTGCTGGACAAGGCCGATGAGCCCTTGCGCGGCCAGGCTGCGCAATCCTGCTTTCACTGTGGCCTGCCGGTGCCGCCGGGTTCGAACTGGACGGTGACAATCGACGGCGCACCGCGCGCGATGTGCTGCCCAGGCTGCGAGGCCGTCGCGCAGGCCATCGTCGACAACGGCTTGACGGATTACTACCTGACCCGCGAGGGCTATTCCACCACCGCCGACAAGGATGCGCTGGTTCCGGAAGAGCTGCGCCTGTATGACACGCCGGAGCTGATGGCGCAGTTCTCCGCGCAGTCGTCGGATGGAGCGAATACCGGCGGCGAGAGCTGCGAAGCGGTGTTCTCGGTGGACGGCATCCGCTGCGCCGCCTGCGTGTGGCTGATCGAACGTCGGCTTACTCATGTGCCCGGCATCGAGAACATCAACCTGAATGTCGCCACCGAACGCCTGCATGTGCGCTGGCAAAAGGACAACTGCAAGCCGAGCGACATCCTGCGCGCGGTGCGCGAAGTGGGCTACGCAGCCTATCCGTATGACGCCATCCGCCACGGCGAGCAGCTGCAGCGCGCGGCGAAAAAGATGTTCCGCCAGCTCTTCATCGCCGGCCTGTCGATGATGCAAGTCATGATGTACGCCGTCCCTGTCTATCTTGCCAGCGAAGGGACGATGGATGCCGACATGGAAAGGCTGATGCGCTGGGCCAGCCTGCTGCTGACGCTGCCGGCCGTGTTCTACTCCGCACTGCCGTTCTTCAAGGGCGCATGGTCCAACCTGAAGGCGCGCGCGCTCGGCATGGACGTGCCGGTCGCGCTCGGCATTGCTGCCGGTTTCATTGGCAGCGTGGCATCCACCATCACCGGCCGGGGCGATGTCTATTTCGACTCGGTGACCATGTTCATCTTCCTGCTCCTGTGCAGCCGCTACCTGGAGCTGATGGCGCGCCGCAAGGCTGCGTCCGCGCTGGAAAAACTGCAGCGCGCATTGCCGGCCTCGGCTGCGCGAATGCCAGGATACCCTGCCGATCGCAGTACGGAAGTCGTGGTCGCGGCCCAGCTCATTGAAGGCGACACGGTGCTCGTCAAGCCAGGCGAGGCGATCCCGGCGGACAGCGTGATCGTCGAAGGTTCCACCGCGATCGACCTGTCGCTGCTCACCGGCGAAAGCCATCCTCAGCCGCGATCCATCGGCGACATCGTGCCGGGCGGCGCGGTCAATGCGACGCAGGCGATCGTGGCCCGCGTCAGCAAGTCTGCGCACGATAGCACGCTGTCAATGCTGGTCAAACTCATCGAGCGGGCAGGGCAGGCCAAGCCGCAGCTGGCCTTGTGGGCCGACAAGGTGGCCGCATGGTTCGTCGCCGCCTTGCTGCTGTTTGCGCTGATCGTGTTTGGCCTGTGGCAGTGGCACGATCCGTCGCGCGCATGGCCGATTGCCGTGGCAGTGCTGGTCGTCTCCTGTCCCTGTGCGCTATCTCTCGCAACGCCGAGCGCGCTGGCCGCCGCGACCGACCGACTGGTTCGACAAGGCGTGCTGGTGGTGCAACCGCATGTACTCGAAACCTTGCATCGGACCACGCATGTCATTTTCGACAAGACCGGCACGCTGACCACTGGCAAGCCGGTGCTGCGCAATATCGCCGCAGACGATCCGGATTCCAGCGCCCGTTGCCTGCAACTGGCCGCCGCGCTGGAAGCGTCGAGCGCGCATCCGCTCGCGCTGGCCATCGCCGAAGCCGCGCGCGCAGCTGGTGTGAATGCCGGCGAAACCATCGCCAGCGACTTGCACCACAGCGCGGGGCAGGGGATTGAAGGCATCATCGAAGGTGTGTCTTATCGCCTGGGCTCGGCGGCGTTCGTGGGGCAGATTGCCGGCTCGCCGGAGCCGGAGGGTGCGCATGACAGCTATACCCCGGTCTACCTCGGCACCAGCGGCGCATGGCTGGCGCGCTTCGACTTGGCCGACGCGGCGCGCAGCGACGCGAAGCAGGTGGTCGATCAGTTCAAGTCCGCCGGCAAGAAGGTCATCCTGCTCAGCGGCGACCAGGAGGCAGTCACGCAACACGTCGCCGCGGAACTCGGCATTCCGGAGGCGCACGGCGAATACCTGCCGGATCAGAAACTCGAATTCGTGCAAGCCCTGCAGGCCTCTGGCGCTGTCGTCGCCATGGTCGGCGATGGTATCAACGACGCAGCCGTCCTGCGCGCGGCCGATGTCTCCTTTGCCATGGGCAGCGGCGCGGCGCTCGCGCAGACGCATGCCGATACCGTCCTGCTGTCGGGCCGCCTGTCGGCAGTCTGGGATGCGAAGGAAGCGGCAACGAAGACCATGGCGGTCATCAAGCAGAACCTCGCATGGGCGACGGTGTACAATGCGGTCGCCATTCCCGCGGCGGCATTAGGGTTGCTCAATCCTTGGCTGTCTGGCATCGGGATGTCACTCAGCTCCGCGATCGTGGTCCTCAACGCGCTGCGCCTGCGCCGCCTTCCGGACGTTTCAACTGCGCGCCAGCCGATCGCGCCGCAACTTGACAAACAGGCCGCGTGACGGCGCGGAACGGAATACATGGAAGCACTCTATCTCCTCGTCCCACTGAGCATCGTCGTGGTCTTCGCAGCGATCTGGATTTTTTTCGCCGCCTCCGACAATGGGCAGTTCGACGACCTCGTCGGTCCGGGGCTGCGCATCCTGCAGGATGACGATCGCCCGGCTATCGGTGATGAGGCCGATGGCAAGCGTCACGACGTGAACAAGCAGTAACTCCCCAGGCAGTTTCTCCACTTCGGCGAGGGACATCTCCCGTCCCTCGCGAAAATCCTTCTCCTCCATACAGACTCGCTGCGTGCTCCGCTGTCGGAGCATACGGCAAACTTTCGTTCGCATTTTTCTACCATCAGGAACGCGGCCAGAGCGATATTTGGTTTTAATCACCCTATGTGCGTCGTGGGCTACTTGATTTCAATCAATTTGATTCATATCAAGGTTTTTCGCGTAGCAGAAATATACCCTGCCCCCATTAGTGTTACTAACCTTGGGAGATCGTACGTGGATACATCACTTAGCTACAACTACAAGGTCGTGAAGCAGTTCGCGATCGCTACTGTAGTGTGGGGCGTGGTGGGCATGCTGGTCGGCGTTTTTATCGCCGCGCAGCTGGCCTGGCCGGCGCTCAACTTCGACATACCGTGGCTGACCTATAGCCGTCTGCGTCCGCTGCACACGAATGCGGTGATTTTCGCATTCGGCGGCAGTGCCCTGTTTGCCACCTCATACTACGTGGTACAGCGTACCGCGCAGGTTCGCCTGTTCTCCAATGCGCTGTCGGCATTCACGTTCTGGGGTTGGCAGCTTGTCATTGTGTGCGCCGCGATCAGCCTCCCGCTGGGTTATACGACCGGCAAGGAATACGCCGAACTGGAATGGCCGATCGATATCCTGATCGCGCTGGTCTGGGTGTCCTATGCAGTGGTGTTCTTCGGCACGCTCGTCAAGCGCAAGGTGCCGCACATCTACGTTGCCAACTGGTTCTTCGGCGGCTTCATCCTCGCCGTCGCGCTGCTTCACATCGTGAACAGCGCCGAGATCCCGGTCACGTTCATGAAGTCCTACTCCGCCTATGCCGGCGTGCAGGACGCCATGGTGCAATGGTGGTACGGCCACAATGCGGTGGGCTTCTTCCTGACCGCAGGCTTCCTCGGCATGATGTATTACTTCATCCCGAAGCAGGCCGAGCGTCCGGTGTATTCCTATCGCCTGTCGATCGTGCACTTCTGGGCGCTGATCTTCACCTACATGTGGGCGGGCCCGCACCATCTGCACTACACCGCGCTGCCTGACTGGACCCAGTCGGTCGGCATGGTCTTCTCCCTGATCCTCCTGGCGCCGTCCTGGGGCGGCATGATCAACGGCATCATGACCTTGTCCGGCGCATGGAACAAGCTGCGCAGCGATCCGATCCTGAAGTTCATGATCGTGTCACTGTCCTTCTACGGCATGTCGACCTTCGAAGGTCCGATGATGTCGATCAAGACCGTGAACTCGCTGTCGCACTACACCGACTGGACCGTCGGCCACGTGCACTCCGGCGCGCTGGGCTGGGTCGGCTTCATTACCATGGGTTCGATCTACTACCTGATTCCGCGCCTCTCCGGCAAGACCGAGATGTGGAGCAAGCGCCTGATCGAAGTGCACTTCTGGGTCGCGACCATCGGCATCGTGCTGTATATCGCCGGCATGTGGATCGCCGGTGTGATGCAGGGCCTGATGTGGCGCGCTGTCAATGCGGACGGCACCCTGACCTACGCCTTCGTCGAGTCGGTCAAGGCAACCTTCCCGTATTACGTGATTCGCATGACGGGCGGACTGTTGTATCTCACGGGCATGATACTGATGGCCTACAACACGTTCATGACTGTGCGCGGCGGCAAAGCTGTTACCGCACGCATCCCCGCAGTCGCCGCACACGCTTGAGTCAAGGAGCTAGGAATGAAATTTTCACATGAATGGATTGAGAAGAACCCCTGGCTGCTGATCACGCTGATCGTGCTGGTGGTGAGCGTCGGCGGCCTGGCAGAAATCGTGCCGCTGTTCTTCCAGAAATCGACCACGGAACCGGTCGCGGGCCTGAAGCCGTATTCGGCCCTGCGCCTGACCGGGCGCGACATCTACGTGCGCGAGGGCTGCTACAACTGCCACTCGCAGATGATCCGTCCGTTCCGCGCCGAGACGGAGCGTTATGGCCACTATTCGGTCGCAGGCGAATTCATCTATGACCGTCCGTTCCAGTGGGGCTCCAAGCGCACCGGTCCGGACCTGGCGCGCGTCGGCGGCCGCTACAGCGACGAATGGCATCGCACGCACCTGAATAATCCGCGCGACGTGGTGCCGGAGTCGAACATGCCTGGCTACCCGTGGTTGGCCACGACGAAGCTTGATCCCGAATCGGCCGCGCCGAAAATGCGTGCACTGCGCAAGCTCGGCCATCCGTACACGGATGAAGATATTGCCAACGCCGCCAAGGAACTGGAAGGCAAGACCGAGCAGGATGCGCTGATCGCCTACCTGCAAGGAATGGGTACCCTGATCAAGGCGAGGTAATCATGGACATCGACAGCCTCTTTTTGAACGCTCGCAGCCTGTTTACCGTGCTGAGCTTCCTCACCTTTATCGGCATCGTTCTGTGGGCATACAGCGCTCGTCGCGCCGCGGACTTCGAGGCGGCAGCGAACCTGCCGTTCGCCGATGAAAAGGACACCCAAGTTTCGGAGAAATAGAAATGGCAGACTTTACAAGTGAATTCTGGAGCGTCTACGTCTCGATGCTGACGCTCCTCGGCATCGCCGGCTGCGCGATCCTGCTCTGGGCGCAGTCCAAGGCAAAGGTCGTGGTGTCCACCGAAGACAAGATGGAAACCACCGGCCACACCTGGGACGAAGGCCTTGCGGAACTGAACAACCCGATGCCACGCTGGTGGATGTGGATGTTCTACATTACCATCGTCTTCGGCCTCGGCTACCTGGCTCTGTATCCTGGCCTCGGATCCTATGCCGGCAAGCTGGGCTGGAGATCCACCGGCGCCTACGAGGAAGAGCTGAAGAAGGCGGACCAGGAGTATGGCCCGATCTTCGCCAAGTACCAGAAGATGGACCTCAAGGCCGTGGCGGCGGATCCGCAGGCGCATGCGATTGGTGAACGCCTGTTCCTGACTTACTGCGCGCAGTGCCATGGTTCCGACGCCCGCGGCAACAAGGGCTTCCCGAACCTGACCGACAACGATTGGCTGTACGGCGGTGCGCCGGAAACGATCGAGGCCACCATCCTCGGCGGTCGCAACGGCATGATGCCGCCGATGGGCGCAGCAGTTGGTTCCGCGAAGGACGTGGAAAATGTCGCGAACTATGTGCTGAGCCTGTCCAATTCGGCGCATGATCCGATCAAGGCTGCGTTCGGCAAGGAGAAGTTCGTGGCCTGCGCGGCATGTCACGGTCCGGACGGGAAGGGCAACCAGGCCATCGGCTCGGCCAACCTGACCGACAAGATCTGGCTGTACGGCGGCAGCAAGGAAACCATCATGGAGACCATCAACAAGGGCCGGACCAACACCATGCCTACGTTCAAGGAATTTTTGGGCGAAGCCAAGGTCCACTTGCTGGCGGCTTATGTATGGAGCCTCTCTAACGAAAAATCGACGGTCGCACAGAAGTGAGGCAGTCCTGGCAGTGAGTAATATCGATGAGTGAACCTGCACCAAAGGTTTCGGTAATACGGATGTACCAGGCTCGCGAGGATATCTATCCTCGCGAGGTGAAAGGCTGGTACGCCAACTGGCGCTGGGTCTGCGTATGGCTGACCCAGCTTGTTTTCTATGGCTTGCCATGGCTGTCCTGGAACGGCCGGCAGGCCGTTTTGTTTGATCTGACGGCACGCAAGTTTTATATCTTCGGCATCGTGCTGTGGCCGCAGGATTTCATCTATCTTGCGCTGCTGCTGATCATCTGCGCCTATTCGCTGTTCCTCTTCACCGCAATTGCGGGGCGGCTGTGGTGCGGATACTCCTGCCCGCAGACGGTCTACACCGAGATCTTCATGTGGGTCGAACGCAAGATCGAGGGCACCCGCAGCGCTCGCATGCGGCTCGACAAGCAGCCGATGTCGCTGGAAAAGTTCTGGAAGAAATCGGCCAAGCACCTGGTCTGGGGCGCCATCGCCCTGTGGACCGGCTTCACCTTCGTCGGCTACTTCACGCCCATCCACGTACTGGTCCAGGAAGTGGGGGCGCTCGGACTCGGGCCGTGGGAGTGGTTCTGGGTGCTGTTCTACGGCTTCGCCACTTACGGCAACGCCGGCTGGATGCGCGAGCAGGTGTGCAAGTACATGTGCCCGTATGCTCGCTTCCAGAGTTCGATGTTCGACAAGGACACGCTGATCATCACCTACGACAAGGAGCGTGGTGATCCGCGCGGCGCGCGCAGCAAGTCGGCAGGGAAGTCCTCCTCGCTCGGCGACTGCATCGATTGCTCCATGTGCGTGCAGGTATGCCCGACGGGCATCGATATCCGCGACGGCCTGCAGTATGACTGCATCGGCTGCGCGGCATGCATCGACGCCTGCAACTCGGTGATGGACAAGGTCAATTCGCCGCGCGGCTTGATTCGCTACTCGACCGAAAACGCCATGCGGAACCGTTTCACGCTGCAGCAGATCCGGCAGCGCGCTTTCCGCCCGCGGGTGCTGATCTACACCGGCATCCTGGTGCTGGTCGTGGCCGGGTTCTTCACCTCACTGCTCACGCGCACGCCACTCAAGATGGACGTGATCCGCGATCGTGGATCGATGGGGCGCGAAGTCGAGGATGGCATGATCGAGAACGTGTACCGCCTGCAGATCATGAACACCGACGAGCGCGCGCATCGCTATCGCATCCGGGTGAAGGGCATCGAGACCATCTCGCTGGTTTCGCCGGACGTGGTCGAGGTGGAAGCGACCGAGTCGCGCGCCGTGCCGGCACGGGTGCGGGTCGAACATGGCAAGGGCGTGGCGGGCTCCAACAAGATCGCATTCGAGCTGGAAGCCCTCGACGACGAAAGCATGGAAGTGAAGGAAAAAGCGGTATTCATCGTGCCGCGATAGTGAAGTGATTGGAGATTGTGATGCAGACTACGGCACCTGTTCTGAACCGCGCCAGTGATACCAAGCCCTGGTACCGTCATCCCTGGCCCTGGCTTCTCATGCTGGGGCCGCTCGTGGTGGTGATCGCCGCGTGCTACACGGCGTGGCTGGCCTACTCGCAGCAGGACGCGCTGGTCGTCGACGACTATTACAAGCAGGGCAAGGCGATCAACCAGGACTTGCGGCGCGATCGCGTCGCGGCCGACATGCGGCTGAAGATGAACATCCGCTACGATGCGGCGGCCGGCGTGCTGGCGGGGACGATCTCCAATCTTGCCCATCCCGAATCGGGCAAGCTTACGATCAGCCTCGTGCATTCGACGCTACCTTCCAAGGACATGCGCCTGGAAGCGCAGCCCGATGCCCAGGGGAATTTTTCCGTGGCGCTGCCGATGCTGGATGTCGCGCGCTGGCAGGTGCTGGTGGAAGGAGAAAAACGGGATTGGCGTCTGAATGGCGAATGGGCCTGGCCGCATGACCGCGCGATCGAGATTCGCGCCGAGGCGCCCTGAGCGGCAGAAGAATCCGGCAAGCCGTTCTCAGAATTCTGAATGTATTCCCGGATTCGGGAAATATTTTTGCAATCAGAATGTTGTGCTGATAGGGCGAGTTGATGTACCTTTTAGGAAAACAATAAGGTACGCAGGGTTTTTCAGCTGAAAGGAGGGTAGGAGGATGGCGCGACTGCTGATGGTCGTTTTATGGCCGTCATTTCTGGTGGCGATAGTCGCGGAAGGTTTCTTTTTCTCGTTGGTCGATCCACGCGATCTGGCATGGTCCAGCATCCACCTCGAGTTGTCGCCCATGGCGGCTTACACGATTGGATTTTTCTGTTTCTGGGTGTTCTGCGCGCTGGCAAGCATGTTGACTTACTATCTTGCCAACACACCGAATGATCGCCAGGCGCCTTTCTGAGCTGATGGCAAATTAAAAAGCCGCAGGATGCGAAAACATCCTGCGGCTTTTTTCATTCCGGGTGGTGTCTCACCCGCGGCAAGTCATCCGCAGCTGCGCGTGCCTGCGGCCACCGCCTTCAAGGTAACGGGATCCAGCAGTTCCAGTTCGCGATTGTTCACCTTGATCCAGCCTTGCTTCTTGAACTTCGACAGCAGCCGGCTGATGCTTTCAATCGTCAGGCCGAGGTAATTGCCGATTTCTTCGCGGGTCATCCGCAACTGGAAGCTGGTGGACGAGTATCCGCGCGCCGAATAGCGCGATGAGAGATTGCTGAGAAAGGCGGCGAAACGCTGTTCGGCGCGCATGTTCCCCAACAAAAGCATGACACTTTGCTCACGCGTGATTTCCTGGCTCATCATGCGATGGAAGTGATGCAGCAGCGCAGGCATCTCGCTGAACAGCGACTCCAGGCGCGCGAACGGAATCTCGCAGACTTCGCTGTCTTCCAGCGCGATCGCATTGCAGTGATGGCGATCCGTGCTGATGGCATCCATGCCGAGCAGTTCGCCGGCCATCTGGAAGCCGGTGATCTGTTGGTCTCCGCTCGGGTTGATCTGGTGTGTCTTGAAATGACCGAGGCGGATCGCGTACAGGTTGGTGAACGGATCGCCAACGCGGTACAGGTGCGCGTCGCGCGGCACACGGCGGCGACGGCCGATGATCTGGTCGAGCTTGTCCATGTCGGACACTTCCAGGCCCATAGGCAGGCAGAGCTGATGCATGCTGCAGGCGGAGCAGCGCGTACGCAGTTCCTGCACATTTACCGGACTCAGTTTCGGGAACGGGATGGGCTGGGTCATATTACCGGAGTTAAGACGATGCGGAATCATGGTGTGCTCGTTGATGGTTTTCATCCAGAAGGACTTTCGCCTCGGCCCTGAATTGAGCCAGGTCAAAAATCCTTATGCAAATCCTGTACCAAGCACCCATTACGTAAACAAGTTGAGAAATCAGGCGCAGATCGCAGCTTTGGCACGAATGGATATGACGATAATGAAGTCTTGCTAACGAGCAAAATTTTTGGTGCCTGACTTCGATCGACTTCTGACGACCGTCATTTTAAGGCGAATCGAAAGACCACACCTAGAGCATCGTTAAACATCACTCATCGGATACAACATGCTGGCTGAACGCGAGATAGAGAGCTGCTACCTGGGACAATTCATCCCTTTGCACTACCACCACAACATGCTGATGGACAGTCGCCGCATGCAGGGCTTCAAGGCCGCGATCGCCCATGCCGTCTTCCCCGGCGCGAAAGTGCTGGAGCTGGGCGGCGGCACCGGTGTGCTGTCATGGTTTGCCGCAGCCAGGGCGGAGAAGGTGTGGTGCGTGGAATTCAATCCGGATCTCGTGGCCGAGGCGCGGCGCCTGCTTTCCCGGAACCGGGAAGGGCACAAGGTCGAGGTCGTGCATGCCGATGCCTTCGACTATCTGCCGCCCGAGCCAGTGGATGTGGTCATTTGTGAAATGATCCACGTCGCGATGTTGCGAGAAAAGCAAGTGGAGATGATCGAGTCGTTCAAGCGCCGCTACCGGGCGCGCTTTGGCGGAAAGCTGCCGGTGTTCGTGCCGGAAGCTGCCATCATGGCAGTACAGCCGCTCGGGCAGGAGTACCGCTTCGAAGGCTACCACGCGCCCATCGTGCAGTTCCAGGAGCCGACGGCCATCGCGCCCGGCAGCATGGAATTCGCCGCACCCGTGGTGTACAGCGTCCTTGATTTTTCACAGCCGTGCGACAGCAGCATCCAGTGGCAGGGGAGCTTCACGATGGCGCAGGATGGCACGGTCAACGCGCTGCGCTTCATCACCAAGAACATCCTTGCCGTGCTGATGGCGCAGGGAACGACGGTCGACTGGCTGAATCACTACATGGTCCTGCCACTGTCAATGCCAGTGCAGGTAATGGCAGGCGATACGCTGTCCGTCCGCTTCCAGTATCGCGCGGGCGGCTCCATTCCTTCCTTGCAGAATGCACTGGAAGTCGAGGTGATCTCCGCTGCGAGCGCTTCAGCCTCGATACGCTCCGTGGATCTGATGCCCGCATGATGCACGCATGAAGTCCGCGCCGGGAACCGCGATTGCGATTCCCGGAATCGCGAGGAACCCCGCTCAACCCTTCTTCAAATTAAGAAAGATATTGAGCGCAAAGCAGACGAGGCCGAGCGTCGCGACGATCTCGGACACGGCCAGCACCGGTATCACCGCGCGCTTGCCTACCAGGAGCAAGGTGAGCGAAATCGTCATCACGGGCAGGGCCAGGTTGGTCAGCCAGAAGTGGAGCGTGGCAAGCCTGCTCGATGCCGCCCACGGAAACACGCTGTAGACCAGGCCGGCCACGGCCATGGTCGCCCATCCGAGCAGGTTGACGTGCGCGTGCACAGGGCGCAGCGTGAAGTCTTCGCTGGCGCCCATGGCGATGCCGAGCACGACGCCGACGATCAGGTAAAGCACGGCCAGTTTCAGCCAGAGAATGCCGACGGGGGACAAGGAATGCTCTCGCCCCTGGAGTGTTGTTTGCATGGAATACCCCTTTGTTGAGAATTACGCGATCTGTTCTTCGTGTTCGAGCGTCTGCGGCACATCCGCTCCCATCAGCTTGCGGGCCGCAACTACGACGGCTTGCGCCTGCGGCATGAATGCCTGTTCGAGCGCATAACTCGACGGTGCCGGCGTGTCGGGGCCGGTGATGCGCATGACGGGAGCTTTGAGCGAGGCAAATGCATGCTCGGCCACGATTGCGCTGATCTCCGCGCCGACGCCGCACATGCGACTGGCTTCGTGGACAACCAGCACGCGCCCAGTCTTGCGCACGGAGCGCAGGATCGTTTCCTCATCGAGCGGCTTGAGCGAGCGCAGGTCGATCACTTCGGCGGAGATTCCCGATTTTTCCAGTTGCGCAGCAGCGTCCATGCAGGTGCCGACCATCTTCGCGTAGGAGATGATGGTGACGTCCGATCCCTCGCGTGTGACGGCCGCTTTGCCGAGGGGGATCACATGCTCGCCTTCCGGCACATCCCCCGGCACATAGCCGAGCGGCATATCGACGAAGAAGAGCACCGGATTGTCGTCGCGGATCGCTGCCTTCAAAAGGCCTTTGAAGTCGGCGGCATTCGACGGCATCACGACCTTCAGGCCGGGGCTGTGCACGAACCAGGCTTCGAGATTATGGTTGTGCTGCGCGCCAACGGTCCAGCCGCCACCGGTCATGGCGATGACCACCATGGGGAAGGAGAACTGCCCGCCGGAGATGTAGCGCAGTTTGCCCGCGCTGTTCACGATCTCGTCCATCGCGAAACAGAGAAAGGGCGCGAACAGCAGATCGACCACGGGCCGCAGCCCGGTGGCCGCGGCGCCCGCAGCGGTGCCGGCGATGATGCCTTCCGCCAGCGGGGTATTGCGAATGCGCTGCGGCCCGAATTCTGCCAGCAGGTCGGCGCGCTTGGTCGCCACGCCTTCGCCGAACATGAGCACGCGCGGATCGCGTCGCATCTCTTCGGCAAGCGCCTGTGTGACGGCTTCGTTCACGGTAATGTGGGACATGGTCGGGCTCCTCAAGCGTAGACGTCGGTGGTGAGTTCGGACAGGGACGGGAAGGGCGAGTCGGCGGCGAAGGCTGCGGCTCGCTCGATGGCATCGGTGACGCGCTGCTGCATCGCTGCGATTTCCGCGCGGGTGATCGCCTGTTGCTGCAGCAAGCGGTTCTGCTGCAGCGTGATCGGTTCTTTCTCGCGCCAGCCCGCCAGTTCCTGCGGATCGACATAGGACTGGTCGTCGGGCTCGTAATGGCCGCGCAGGCGATAGGTAAAGGTTTCGAGCAGATACGGCCTGCCGGTTTCGCGGATACGCGTGATGGCATCCTTTGCCGCTGCATGCACTGCTTCCACGTCGTTGCCATCGACGGTGCGGCTTTCCATGCCGTAGCTGCACGCCCAGTCGCTGACATGCTCGCCTGTCATGGTCTCCTTGCGATGCACATAGGCCTGCCACTGGTTGTTTTCGCACACGTAAAGGATGGGCAGCTTCCACACGCTGGCGAGGTTCAGCGATTCATGGAAGATGCCTTCGCACGCCGCGCCGTCGCCGAAGAAGCAGGCCACGATGCCGTCCTGCGCGAGCATCGACATCGACAGTCCGACGCCGGTCGCCAGCGACAGTTCGCCGCCGACGATGGTGGAGGTCAGTATCACGCCGAATTCCTGCGCCGAGATGTGCAGTGATCCGCTTTTGCCCTTGCAGTAGCCGGTGCTGCGCCCCATGACTTCCGCCATCATGCGGCCGGGGTCTGCACCGCGTGCCAGCAAATGGCCGGCGCTGCGATGGTTGGTCAGGATGCGGTCGCCGGCGCGCAGCGCGCGCACCACGCCAACCGCCGAGGCCTCCTGGCCCACGGCGGTGCAGGTGCCTGCCACGCCGGTGGATTGCAGCGCTGCGAGCTTTTCTTCATAAGCCCGGATCAGCATCATGCATTCGAGCATGGATGCCGGGCTGTTGCCGTTCGAAATCTGGTTCATGTTCGTCCTTCATCGGATGGGTCAATCGGATGTGCGGACGAAGTCTACTGTGCGCCGCAGCGAAAAAATCGCCGGTTTCGCGGCTTAAGAATTTTTTAGGATTTATTGAATGAAGTTTTAGGAAAGCGCGTGCCGGCGATCTCAGGATCGTGGACAGGCGTCAATAAAGAAGAGGTCGAGACTGGCTGAAAAGCTGCCGCACGCCAACAAGCGCGGCCGTTTTCATTCTTCGGCAAGCCTGATCGGCCGGTCGACCTGCAGCCGGAACCGGCCGCGTCCGGTCTTTTCGATCCGGAGCGGCGCGTTGCGTTCTACCAGCCGCTTTCCGAGCAGGATCAGGCGTGCTTCGAGATTGTCGCTGACGTCAGGCAGGCGCACACGGGAATCGAGGCGGAGTTCACGATTGGTGAATTCCGTGCGCTGCCTGTCGGCATAGTCGCGCAGCAAGGTCCAGAAGATCGAGCCGGCAACACCCTTGATGAGGTAGTCGTCGCCGAGGAAGACGCTGTCGTTTTCGGGGAAATGCCGAACCAGCAGCGGCGCGCCGCCGGGCAGGTCGGGCTCCGGATCCGGCAACGGCGCCTCCTCGCCATTCTCCGCCGTGCTCTGCAAGAGATGGATCGCCATGCCAAGCTGGCCGGCGAGGCTGACCAGTGCGTCCTCGTCGTCGTAGCTGAAGCGCAGGTCGCGCGGGCTCTCGACGTAAAGTACGCCGAGCAGGCGTTGCGATGCGAGGATGGGCACCGCGAGCTGGCTGCGTGATTCGCGCAGGCCGGGCAGCGGGATTTCGGTTTCCAGCGCGCTTGCCCAGTTGCTCTGCTCGGTGCTTTCGCGGATCGCCCGGCCGTAGGCATATTCGGAGCTCATGTGGCCGATGCGGATCGGAGTGCGCTCGCGCGCAGCCACGCCGATCACGCCTTGGCCGAGGGGGATTTCGGAGCCGACGCCGGACTGTTCGTAGCCCTGGCTGGCGACGGTGTACAGGCGCTGGCTGGCCTCGTCGAACATCAGGATCATGGTGTGATGGATGCTGAACTGCTGGTCAAGGCAGAGGAGCGTCTCGGCGAGAAGCCGTTCCAGATCGGCGCATGGCGCGAGGCGTTCGGTGCAGGCGCGCAGCGCGGACAGCAGGTTGCGCTGCGGCGGCGGCGCGGGCAGCGATTCGCCGGGCAGGCGTTCGATCTCCAGTACCTGGAACACATCCGACCCGAGCAGGCGGAACACGCCGCCCATGCCGGTATGCGAGGCGATGCCGGCCAGTTTCGCCTTCATGCTTTCGAACAGCGGGCCTTGCGTTTCGGTCCGCAGGTATTGCAGTGAAAGCCTGTACTGTGCGGCCGTCAGCGGGCTGGTCACGACCAGCGCCGCGCGCGGATTGGCCATGATGTTCTGCCGTGTCTTGTTGAAGAACTGGTAGGACAGCGCAACGTGGCTGCTGTCGACATACTGCACCTGCGACAGGTAGGCGATGTTCGGCGTGCCGTCCGGGCATGCGGTGGCGACGGTGCCGGGGATCACTCCTTCCAGGCATTCGCGGATGGCGTCCACGGTCAGCGTCATGAGCGCCTCTGCAGGGGTTCGCCGGCGCGCGGCCCCGGTGTCTGCGAGTACGCTTCGGTCGGCGTAAAGTCCAGGCGCACGAGGTCGGAAGCGGGACGCGAGAGCAGCATGCGGACCAGGCTGTCCCTGTGGCCAATCGGCGCGAGCTGACGTGTAAAGGCTTCGATGTAGGCAGCGACGACCGACAGGTCACCCTCCGCAAGTTCCGCGACGGTGGCATCCCGGCCCTTGACCTGCACGGTGCGGTGCGTGGGCGGCTCGCTGAAGACAGCGGCAATGGCACGGTTCTCGCGCACGCACCGCAGGACCGGCGCGGCCTGCGAAGCCGAGATGAAGATGGCGATCCGTCGCCGGTCCGGCGCGACGCGGCAACCGGTGGCGCGCGCCAGGGTGGGGATGCAGTGAGCGTCGCAGGCAGCAACACTGATGCCGACGCCGCCCTGCATGAAGGCGGCGTGGTCGGCATCGATGAGCGGGTCGGGGTCTGGCGTCATTGGGCGTGTCGCATGAAAAATGAATGTATGACAATATTATCCAACTTGCACAGATAATAGCTTTGAATCGACAGTACGTCACTCATGAGACCGGGCGGGCGGTCGTGTTAGAGTGTCGCCATGAGTAAATTGACACTGGATCGCATCCTGCAATCGCAGGGTTTCGGCTCGCGCAAATGGTGCCGCGAGCTGATCACGGACGGGGAAGTCACGGTCGCCGGCGCAAAGGTGACGGACTACCGGCAACTGTTTGAGACCGATGGCCTCGAATTCACCGTGTACGATGAACCCTGGCTTTACAGGGAACATATCTACATCGCGCTGAACAAGCCGTCCGGTTACGAATGTTCGCGCAAGCCCAGCCATCATCCCGGCGTCCTGACGCTCCTTCCGGAGCAATTCACCTGGCGCGATGTGCAGCCCGTCGGCCGCCTCGACCACGACACCACGGGCCTGCTCCTGATGTCCGACGATGGGGCGTTCATCCACGCGCAAACCTCGCCACGGCGCCACATTCCGAAGGTCTATGTTGCCACTACGGATACCCCGGTGACCGGCGCCCTGATCGAACAGCTTCTCTCGGGAGTGCAGCTGCATGACGAGCCGGCGCCCATTGCCGCAAGCTCCTGCCGGCAACTCGGGGACCGGGAGATCGAAATCGTGCTGGAGCAGGGGAAGTATCATCAGGTCAAGCGCATGCTCGCCGCGGCGGGCAACCATTGCGCGGCACTGCGCCGGACCGCCATCGGCAAGCTGACGCTCGGGATGCTGGATCTTGACGCGGGCGAATGGCGCTACCTGGAGCAGGCAGAACTCGACCTGCTGGTTCCGGAGTGATGCTTTGCACGGGCTTCCTGGCCTGCGTGAAGTCCGTTGTATAGATAGTTGACGTTCGTGCACAAACTTGTTTCGGCTGCGATACGATTTACGGCTAAACTACTGATCAACCTTAGTTGAACCACGACAGGTATGGCAGAGACAGAATACAAGCGTCTGATTCAATCCGCGAAAGACAAAGCGCTGTTCGGCTTTTTGGCTGCCGTGCAGCGTTCCATGCAGGATGCGGACAAGGGTATTGTCGACCGGCTCCTCGCCGCGAAATCGGGACTGGATCAGACCGCGTTGACGTCGGTCCGACATTTCCTGCGGCAGGATGGAAACATCTTCCTGCGCCGGGTCGATACGCTGTTCCGCAAATATCTCGACCGCGCAGTGCAGACAATGTATGTCGACCTTCGCTCCGGCATGCGCAAACTGTCCGCCGACGAGCTGTCGCTGATCGATGATGAAGTGGTCAGCCACCAGATCGAAGTCGGCCGCCTGACGGAGCGCATGCGCGAAGCGAACGAGGAAGCCATTGGACGGCTGAACGTGATGATCAGCCAGATGCACGGACAGCATGAAGCCCGCGAACGCGAAAATCCGTTTCGCCCCTACCTGCTGGCGCGCGCGCTGTATGAGGCCGTCAAGGAATCGGTCAGCGACGATGCCAAGGCCCGTCTGCTGTTCGAGCATCTCTCCAATGCGATGGTCCAGCATTTGCCCGGCTATTACAGCGCGATCCGCGACGTGTTCGAATCGGCCGGCATGCGCGGCAGGTTCGTGGCGCAGCAGTCGCGCGCTGCGCACAACCAGCGCTACTTCGGCGCTCCGCCCGGGGCGTTGCCCGATCAGATCAGCGCGCGCATCGTCCCCAGCTTGCAGCGCATGTCGGAAACGATCGGATCCGAATCCAAGGGCGCCGATGGCAAATCCACGGCAGGCGACAAGGACCAGCCGCCGACGGTGCAGGACTTTATCCGGAAAATGTTCAGCCCTTCCCGGGGGCAGCCCGGCGACAGCCGCATGACGGGCATAACGGGCACGGCAAGCAATCCGCTGGTCGCGCAACTGAACAAGTACCAGAAGATGGCCGCGCAGGGGCAATCCGTCAGCGATGACCTGCAGCCGGGACAGAACCAGCTGGCTGCATTGCGCGACAAGCTCGACCTTGGCGCCGCATCCACCATGGAACGCATGACTGTCGAAGTCGTTGCCATGCTGTTCGAGTTCATCCTCGAAGACGAGCAGATACCGGCGGAGCTGCGTGCGCTGATCGGGCGCCTGCAGATACCCATCCTGAAGGCTGCGATCCTCGAGCCGGAGCTGATGCATGATGAAGGGCACCCGTCGCGCCAGCTCTTGAACCGGATGAGTTCGGCTGCAGTCGGCGTTGACGTGTCATCGGCAGCGGGACAACAACTGGCAGGCGAAATCGGGCGCCTTGTGCGCCGGATTCTTGACGAGTTCGATTCCAGCACGGCGATATTCGCCCTCAGCGTGCGGGAATTCGAGCAGTTCCTGGCGAACCACTTGAAGCGGGATGACAGCCTGACCGAGCGCGGCATCGAAGCCGTGGAGGCTGCGGAGAAGTACAGCGTCCTGCTGACCAACACCACCAATACGCTGTGCGATGTGCTGTTGCCGCTCAACGCGGATAAGGGGATCTCCGATTTCATCATCCATGTCTGGCCGCATGTGCTGGTGCAGGCATCATGGCGCGACCTGGAAAAACAGGTGCAGCTGGAGCAGGCCGACAGCCTGTTCCAGCAATATCGCACTGTGCTGCCCGAGCTGCTGTGGAGCATCCAGGAGAAGCAGAATCCCCAGGAGCGAAGCACCCTGATGCGCCTGCTTCCGCCGCTGGTCAAACGCTTGCGCGAAGCGCTGGCCATGGTACAGTTGCCGGAGGATGAGAGCACACAGATTCTCGATCGGCTCGTAGCACTCCATACGCAGGTGCTGCGCGGCGCGGCCGGCGGCGCCGGCAAGGAGCTTTCCAGCCTCGACGATTTGCGCCAGGTGTTTTCACGACTGGTGGTGAGCTGGGATCGCGCGTCATGGGGACTGGGCGAACCGCCCCAGCCGCGTACCGCGATCATCGAAGAGATATTCGGAAGGTTCGGACTGCAGGCTGAACTCAGGCTGGACGTGAAATCGGCGGCCACCTCGGCGCCGGACCGGGAATTCCTCGCGCAAACCTATCTCCTCGGCACACGCGTGGAACTGCGTGCGGCCGACGGAGGCATGCAGCCGGGACAACTGGTCTGGGTCAGCACGCATCGCTCGCTTTACCTCTTCAAGCGGGAAAGCGACGGCAGCCTCATCCTCTACACCTTCGCGTCGCTGCTGGAAGCGCTGAACAACGAGGAAGTCATTCCGGTCGAGTATGCGCCGGTCTTCGAGCGGGCGGTGGAATCGCTGCTCTTCGGCGCGGGGAACATGAAGGATACGGTACTGTAAGTCCCCGGGAGGCGCCGGCTCTGGCGCTTCCGGTCATTTGACGATCCGGTAGCACGGATTGTATTTCTTCCCCGGCAGCTTCATGCGGTGCTGCGATACGAACGAGGCCAGCAACGCATCCATCGGTTCCATGATGCTCGGCTCGCCGTGGATCTCGAAGGCGCCGTGCTGTTCGATGGCGCGGATTCCCTGTTCCTTCACATTGCCGGCGACCACGCCGGAAAACGCCCGGCGCAGGTTGGCGGCGAGATGATGCCGTTCCTGATTCTTCTGCAGGTGCAGGTTGCGCATGTTCTCATGCGTCGGCAGGAAGGGCATCTGGAATTCATGATCGACCTTCAGCAGCCAGTTGAAGTAGTAGGCGTCGCTGGTCTCCTTGCGGAATTCGCGCACTTCCTTGATCCCCGCATGCATTTCCTGTGCGACCTTCGCCGGGTCGTTGATGATGATCTTGTAGCGTTTCTGCGCTTCCGGCCCCAGCGTCGCACCAATGAACTGGTCGATCTGTTCGAAATACGCCTTGGCCGTGACCGGGCCGCTGAAGACGAGCGGGAAGGGCACTTTTGCGTTGTCCGGGTGGAGCAGGATGCCGAGGATGTACAGGATTTCCTCGGCCGTACCGGCGCCGCCGGGGAAGACGACGATGCCGTGACCGACGCGCACGAAGGCTTCCAGGCGCTTTTCGATGTCCGGCATGATGACCAGGTCGTTGACGATCGGGTTCGGTGACTCGGCGGCGATGATGCCCGGCTCGGTCAGGCCGAGATAACGGCCGTTGACGATGCGCTGCTTCGAATGCGCGATGGTCGCGCCTTTCATCGGTCCCTTCATCGCACCCGGGCCGCAGCCGGTACAGATGTCCATGGCACGCAGGCCGAGCTCATAGCCGACCTTCTTCGAATAGTCGTATTCCTCGCGCGAGATCGAATGCCCGCCCCAGCAGACCACCATGTTCGGATTGGTCATGGGCCGCAGTACGTTGGCATTGCGCAGGATATGGAAGACCGAATCGGTCACGCCTTCCGAGGTGGTGAGATCCAACTTCGGATTGTCATGGATCTCGTCGCTGACGTAGATGACATCGCGCAGCACCGCGAACAGGTGTTCATGGATGCCTTTGATCATCTTGCCGTCGACGAATGCGATGGCCGGTGCGCCCTTGATGTCGAGCTTGATCCCGCGCTCGCGCTGGATGATGCTGATGTCGAAGTTCTTGTAGCGTTCGAGCAATTCCTTGCCGTCGTCGAGCGGACTGCCGCAGTTCAGGACGGCAAGCGAACAGTTGCGGAAGATGTTGTACAAGCCGCCCTGGCTGGTGTCGAGAAGTTTTGTGACCTCGGCTTTGGAAAGAATGTCCAGGCGGCCTTCGGGGGATATCAGGGTGTCAACGACTTCGTGATCCATAGGTGGCGAGATTTCTGCCGGACATGACAAGGCATGCATTCGGCTTGTTCGAAAAAGCAATGGTATGAGTATACACACTGGGCGCGATCGTGGGCATTGCGCCGATAACAAAGTCTGGAGGTGTTGCCGCGATGTGGCCGCAGCGAAGGACGACGTGGGCGAACGTTTGCCGTGCCGAAGCGTCGAATTGTGATGGATTGAAGGCCGCTGAATCCGTTCCGTGGGAAATTGATCGCCAGGGTTGCTTGCTCACCTCCATTCGACAGGAACGCGCAGAGAACATGAACCAGACCAACTGGTCAGACGACGCAGACGAGCAGATGCGCCTCGACGCGCTGAAGCAGTATCACATCCTGGACACCGGACCGGAGCAGCAGTTCGACGACATCGTGACGCTCGTCTCGAGTATCTGCAATACGCCGATGGCGACCGTGTCGCTGGTCGATGAGCACCGCCAATGGTTCAAGTCCAGGCTCGGCATTGCGCTCGACGAGACACCGCGCGAGATTGCATTCTGCGACCATGCGATCAGGCAGACCGACATCTTTGTCATCAACGATGCCACCAGGGATCACCGGTTTTCCGATAATCCGCTGGTGACCGGGCCTCCGTTCTTCCGCTTTTATGCAGGCGCACCGCTGGTCAATCGCGACGGTTTCGTGCTGGGCACGCTCGCTGTGCTCGACGTCGTTCCACGCACGCTGACTCAGGAGCAGCGGCAGGCCATGTCCATTCTCTCGCGGCAAGTCGTGGCGCAACTTGAATTGAGGAGAAGCCTCGATGTGCTGGCGCGGACGATCGAAGAACGGGATCGCACGCAGCAGCAACTGCGCCTGTCGCACAAGCATCTCGAAAACCGCGTTGCCGATCGCACTGCAGCCCTGAACATTGCGAATGCCTCGCTCAAGGCGCAGTTCGAGGAAACTGAGAAACAGGCGGTGCAATCGCAAGCCATTATCGACAGCCTTCCGGGCATCTTCTATGTCTTCGACGAGAATGGAGAATTCGTGCGCTGGAACAAGAATCTCGAGCGCGTTACCGGGTACAGCGGGGAAGAGGTGGCTCGGGCGAGGATGCGCGATTTCTTCGGCAGCGACGAGGACAAGATCCTTGCCGAAGAGAAGATGCGAACTGTGCTGGCTGAAGGAAAGGCTACGCTGGAAGCAGACCTCGTCACTCGCAGCGGAAGGCGCATCCCCTACTACTTCACCGGTGTAAGAATCAATCTCGACGGCAGAGTCTGCTCGGCCGGCATGGGGTTCGATATCACCGAACAGCGGCGGTCCGAGGAATCCTTGCGCTTGCGCAACCGCGCGATCCAGGCGAGCGTGAATGCCATCGTGATCACCGACCTGGAGGGAAACATCGAATACACCAATCCGGCGTTCGAAAGGATCACGGGTTACCCGGTGGCGGAGTCGGTGGGGCGCAACTGCCGTTTTCTGCAGGGCGATGATACGCAGCAGTCCGGTGTGACGGCCCTGCGCGAAGCGGTGCACAAGCGTGAGGAACGCTCGGTCCTGCTGCGCAACTACCGCAAGAGCGGCGAACTGTTCTGGAACGATGTGCACATTGCGCCGGTGCGCGGGCCGGACGGCAAGGTGACGCATTTTGTCGGCGTGCTCAACGACATCACGGAAATCAAGCACTATGAGCAGGAACTCGAACGGCAGGCGAATTTCGATTCTCTGACGGCACTGGCCAATCGTAATGTGCTGACGGACCGGATTCTCCAGGCGATCGCTGCGGCACAACGCAACGGCACGTTCATGACCGTGGGATTCATGGACCTCGACAATTTCAAGTTCATCAACGACAGCCTCGGGCACAACATCGGCGACGAACTGCTCAAGGGTGTTGCGCAGCGCCTTGCCGCCTGCCTGCGTGGCCAGGACACGATCGCCCGCTACGGCGGGGACGAATTCGCCTTTGTGCTGGTGGGGCAGAAGGATGAGAAGTCTATCGCTGCCTTGATGGAGCGCATATTGAAGACCGTCGGGCACCCCTTCGACGTACAGGGGCACAAGCTCTTTGTCAGTTGCAGCATCGGCCTGGCGGCATACCCGAAGGACGGCAAGGATGCCGATACGCTGCTCAAGAACGCGGATGCCGCGATGTATCGCGCCAAGGAGCGGGGCCGCAACAATTTCCAGTTCTACACGCCGGCCATGAACAAGAGGGTGACGGAACGCTTGTCGCTGGAGTCGAAGCTGCGGCAGGCGCTGGCGGGGAATGAATTCGCGCTGCATTACCAGCCCAAGGTCGATCTTCGCAGCGGCCTCATCGTCGGAGTCGAGGCGCTGTTGCGCTGGCACACGACCAGCGGCGGCGTAGTTTCGCCGTCGTCCTTCATTCCCCTGGCCGAGGAAACCGGGCTCATCGTTCCACTCGGTGAATGGGTGCTGTACACCGCTTGCGCACAAGCGCGGGCCTTGCAGGATGCTGGATTTCCTCCGCTGCGCGTGGCTGTCAATATTTCAGCGCGGCAGTTCGAGCGCGAATCACTGGTGAACATGATCCGCGAGGCGCTCGAGACATCCGGCCTCGAGCCGAATTACCTCGAACTCGAGCTGACAGAGAGCCTGGTCATGGAGAATCCGCAGGAAGTCATCAAGATCCTGCACGACTTGAAGGGCATGGGATTGCTGATCGCCATCGATGATTTCGGCACCGGCTACTCGAGCCTTGGCTACCTGCAGCGCTTCCCGGTGGACCGCCTGAAGATTGATCAGTCCTTCGTGCGGGACATCGGCGCCGATCCGAATGATGCGATCATTGCGCGCGCCATCATTTCCCTGGGACACAGCCTCGGCATGAGCGTGATTGCCGAAGGCGTTTCCAGCGTGGAGCAACTTGCTTTTTTGCGCGAGAACGACTGTGATGAAATGCAAGGTTTCCTGTTCAGCCGCGCGCTGCCGATCGATGAGCTGACCTTGCTGCTTAAGGATAACCACAATCTTGGCGCGCATTGACCTGCCATTTTCTTCTTCATGATTTTTCCCTTTGCCATGCTGCTGCGAAGAATGTCGAACCTGTGCGGCAGGGGCGGTCTAATGGGCTGTTGAATAACTGCTGCGCGACGTTTTTCAAGACCCTGCCAAGCGTCACGCAGATCTGACATTGCAATCCGGCCTTTATTCTGAAGCATCATTCTTGCGTTCTAGGAACCTTGCAAACGCGCATGACCGCGGAATGCCTTCGGAGCGCGTGTGTATGCGGGAAGTACTCCTGAAGCAGGAACTCTTGCGGCATTTCATGATCTTTTGTTAAAGCAGTTAACGACAAATCCCGGACGAAGGCCTGTTGCCACTCGACCATTCTCCATCCCAGATGTCCCTTTCAGTTCCTGCCGCATCCGTGCGGCATCAAAGATCGCCGGCAGATAGCCTCGTGGTTCTCCGGCAAATCAACTTGTTGTCGACTCATAAAAAAATCGGCTCTCGGGCCGTCACGCTGCATGGCGCAAGAGATTGCGCCCATGTCAAAGCGCGTTGATAGAAACGGGAGAGCTTATGCCTATTCGATTATTTCGCCTTTCGTTGCGTTTCGTCCTGCCGCTGGCCCTCGTGCTCGGTTTGTTCGCGTACGCAGTGGTCCCGCTCGTGGATAACATGACGCTGCACTGGTTCATGCGGGACCTCGACGCGCGATCGCAGTCGCTCGCCAATGCCTTGCAGGAGCCCTTGCAGGAATATGTGCCGCAACATGCGGAAAAAAAGATCAACCAGTTGTTCGAGCGCTCGCTGCGCGATGAGCGGCTATACGCCATGGGGTTCTGCGATTCCGCAGGCAAGCTGTTGTACAAGACAGTGACCTATCCGCCTTCCCTCGGCTGCAACGTGCATTCGAAGGACGCAAAGAAAGCATCACTGGTGAGATTTCCCCAGGGATCGCTGCATGTATCGGAAAGCGCGCTCGAAAACAACGGGCAGTATCTTGGCAAGCTGATCCTGGTGCACGACATGAGCTTCATCGAGAAGCGCAGCGCCGACACGAAGAAATACATCATCGTGCTGTTCGCCATGATGGCGGTGGTGATTTCGCTGATCACGGTCATTGTCGCGCACCTTAGCTGGCGTGACTGGATGTCCTCAGTCAAGAGTATCCTGCGCGGCGAGATCGGGCCGCGGCCGCAACAACGTTCGACGCCCCCAGAGGTGAGGCCGCTGGAAGGCGATCTGCGCGTCCTGCTGCACGAACTGAACATCGAACGGCGCGCGCAGGATGATGTGACGCACTTGTGGACGCCGGAAAAACTGCGCACTTTGCTGCGCGAAGAACTGGCGGGCGACGAAATTCTGGTCGTGTCGAACCGTGAACCTTACCTGCATTCGCGCACACGCAAGGGAATCGAAGTGCAGCGGCCGGCCAGCGGGCTGGTGACAGCCGTCGAGCCGGTGATGCGTGCCTGCTCGGGAACCTGGATCGCGCATGGCAGCGGCTCGGCCGATCGCGAGACCGTCGACCGCAACGATCGCGTACCGGTCCCGCCGTCCAATCCTTCCTATACCTTGCGCCGCGTATGGCTCACCAAGGAAGAAGAGCAGGGCTATTACTACGGATTCGCCAACGAGGGCTTGTGGCCGCTGTGCCATATCGCGCACGTGCGGCCGGTGTTTCGCTCGTCGGACTGGGACCAGTACGTGATGGTGAACCAGCGGTTTGCCGATGCGGTGATCAAGGAGGCGCGCACCGACGATCCGGTGGTGCTGGTGCAGGACTATCACTTTGCATTGCTGCCGCGCATGGTGCGCGAAGTGCTGCCCAAGGCGACCATCATCACCTTCTGGCACATTCCCTGGCCGAATCCGGAATCCTTCGGCATCTGTCCATGGCGAGAGGAAATCCTCGAAGGACTGCTGGGCAGCACCATCCTTGGCTTCCATACGCCGTTCCACTGCAAGAACTTCATGGAGACCGTTGACCGCTACCTGGAGACGCGCATCGAGCATGAGGCGTCGACGATTTCCTATGGCGGCAAGCTGACGCAGGTCGAGCCTTATCCGATTTCGATCGCCTGGCCGGAGCCGAATATCATCCAGCCGAGCGTGGCGGAATGCAGGGCGGTGATACGCGAGGAGCACGGCATGCCGCTCGACCATCTGCTTGCGGTTGGCGTGGACCGCCTCGACTACACCAAGGGCATCATCGAGCGCTTCCAGGCGGTAGAACGCATGCTGGAGCTGCACCCGCACCTGGTCGGGAAGTTCACCATGATCCAGATTGCAGCGCCGACGCGCTCCTCGCTGGATGAATACCAGAATTTCGAGGCGCGCGTGCGCATGCTCGTGCAGCGCATCAACAGTCGTTTCTCGAGCGGCAATTACCAGCCCATCATCCTCAAGGCGGAGCATCACGACGCGCAGCAGGTCAACCGTTATTACCGGGCGGCAGACGTGTGCATGGTCACCAGCCTGCATGACGGGATGAACCTGGTGGCGAAGGAATTCATTGCCGCGCGGGATGACGAGCGAGGCGTGCTGGTGCTGAGCCAGTTCACGGGTGCAGCGCGGGAATTGCATGAGGCACTGGTGGTCAATCCCTACCACATCGAGCAGAGCGCCGACGCCTTGTACCGCGCCGTCACCATGCCGGAAATGGAGCAGCGCGAACGCATGCGCAGCATGCGCGCGCTGGTGAAGGACTTCAACATTTACCGTTGGGCCGGCCGCATGCTGCTGGACGCGGCACGGTTGCGGCAGCGCGAACGGATCACAACCAAGATCCGCTCGCACAGCCGCAAGTCGCTGCGACGGGTGGTGTGAGCATGGACCTGCTGTTTTCCGACGCGGGCATGACGCGTCTTGCCGAGGCTGCACAGCCGGGTCTGTTGTGCGCCTTCGACTTTGACGGCACGCTGTCGCCGATCGTGCCGGTGCCGGAACAGGCGCGCTTGCCGGATGAGGTGCGCGAGCGATTGCTGGAACTGTCTCGATACGCGCCGGTGGCGATCATCACCGGGCGCTCGCTGCAGGACATACGCCAGCGGCTTGGCTTCTCGCCGGACTTCCTCGTGGGGAACCATGGCATCGAGGGCGTGCCGGGATGGGATTTCCACGCTGCGCACCTCGAAATGATGTGCAGGGAATGGCTCGCACAATTGTCCGTCGCGATCCGCGAAATCGATCCCGGTATCGGCCTGGAAGACAAGCGATATTCCCTTTCACTGCACTTCCGCCATGCACGCGACCCGGATCGGGCCGCTGCACGACTCGGCGCGATCCTGGAAGAACTGGCGCCGCGCCCGCGCATCGTCACGGGAAAGTACGTGTTCAACCTGGTCGCGCCCGATGCGCACCACAAGGGACATGCGCTGGAACAATTGGTGAAGGCAAGCAAGGCGCGCCGCGCCGTCTACATTGGCGACGACGTGACCGATGAGGATGTGTTTTGTCTTCCTCGGGAAAGCCTGCTCTCGATACGGGTCGAATGTCATCCGGACAGTGCAGCCGAGTTTTACCTGCCGCATTTTCAGGATGTCTTGCCCGCACTGGAACAACTTGCGCAAAAGCTGTGCGATTCCGGCGCGCGCAACTGGCTGCAGGCGGCGGACAGCGTTACTTGAGGCGCAGCCGCGCTATGATGCTGAAACGTGGGTGCGGCGGATCGATGCCAGTAGATGCCAGTAGCCGGTACGCTGCCCGGTGCGATCGTGCGCGCCGCGCACGCGGCACTTTTTTCTGCATCACAAGACCGTAGCACAACAACAATGTGCCTGGCACAAAGCTATCTGAGGTTGGCATGGATGCGACTTTCATTGGTGCGGTTGATATCGGCGGGACAAAAATTGCGACGATCGTCGCGGGCCCGCAGGGGCCGCTTGCGCGGGTGACAGAGCCCACGGTCAAGAGCGGTCCGGAGGATGCGTTGCCGAACCAAGTGATCGCGATGATGGATGCGGCATGCAGGCAGGCGGGCGTCGATCCCGCCGCGGTGAAGACGGCCGGCATCGCTTCCTGCGGTCCGTTCGTGCGCGAACAGGGCTTCCTTGGCCTGTCCACGCCCAATCTTTGCGGCGGGCATACGGCGGCCGTCGACCTGCCTAACGACTGGAATGTGATCCCGGTGGAACGCGTGCTGCGCAAGCGTTTCAACCAGCTTGTCATCCAGAACGACTGCGTCGCTGCACTGGCCGCGGAACGCACCTTCGGCGCGTTGCAGGGCGAGCGCGATTGCGCCTACGCGACATGGAGCACCGGCATCGGTTTCGGCCTGTGCGTGGACGGGCAGATCCTGCACGGCAAGCACGGCAACGCCGGCCACGCCGGGCACATGCTGATGAGCGAGCGCCAGGATGCGCTGTGCGGATGCGGCAACCGCGGCGATCTTGAGGGATTGATCTCCGGGCGCAACATCGGCCGGCGCATGAACATATCGACGGCGGAGTTGTTTCGCGCCGCGCGCAGCGGCGATGCCAGGGCGCGCGAGATCGCCATCGAGGCAGCGCAATGGTTCGGGCGCGCGCTGTACAACCTGACCGCGACGCTGGACAGTCGCGCGTTTGCCGTCGGAGGCAGCGTGTGGCTGCATCACGGCGAGTGGCTTGCGCCCATCGTGCTGGAGGAAATCGAACGGCGCTTGCCGGCGCTGACGAGCGGTGTCACGGTGGTCACGGCGGCGCTGGGGAATCTCGTCGCTGATATCGGAGCGCTCAGCCTTATCATTCCGGCCGACTGGATCGCCGGCTGGCGGGTCACGCAACCTTGGCAAAAACTTGGCGGTTGATTCATGCCGGCGCATCCTTGACGGCGTCTCCTTGCTGTTTTCTATAGACATTTCGCTACTGGGCTGGCGGTAGGCGACACTATTTGCAGCGTCGTTCATGCCATGGGGAACTTTCCTTCTTTTCTTGCGACATAGAAATGACCGTGCTTGCAGCATGGCTTGTTGCATATTTTTTAAGCATCGTCTGCCCCTTTTTGCGAAAGAGTCCCTGTATGTTGATGGCATCCCCGCTGGCAAGCCTGCCGAAAGAATGGCAGATCTGGATCGAGGAAAACCTGGCTCGCTCCTGCGAACCTTCCAGCATGGCGGACGTGATGGTCCGCGATGGCCGGTTCGACCCGCGGCTCGCCTACGCCGCCATCGAGCAGGCGCGCGGCGCACCGGTACGTCAGTCACGCCCGCCGCGCCAGCATCAAGCCTTGCCGGAAATCGATACCAGCGCGAATACCGTGCTGGCAGGCGACCGCGTCGTCGACATCCTCCTCAGCCTCAAGGCTCCGCGCATCGTCCTGGTAGGCAAGCTGTTGGCCGATGAGGAATGCGATGCCTTGATCCACTATGCGGAAACGCGCCTCGAGCGTTCGCCGGTGGTCGCGGATCGCGACGGCAGCAACGAGCTCACTGCGTATCGCACGAGTCGCGGCGCGATGATGCAGCGGAGCGAAACGGAACTGGTGGCGCGCATCGAGGCGCGGCTTGCAGCACTGGTACGCTGGCCGGTCGAAAACGGCGAAGGCATGCAATTGTTGCGTTATGAAAAAGGCAATGAATACCGTCCGCACTACGACTGGTTTGATCCGGCCATGCCCGGGCCGCGCAAGCATCTCGAGCGTGGTGGGCAGCGCGTCGGCACGGTCGTCATGTACCTGAGCGACGTCGAGCAGGGCGGTGGCACCTCCTTCCCGGACATCGGCCTGCAGGTGCAGCCGAAGAAAGGCTCCGCGGTGTTTTTCGCCAATACCGATTCCTTCGGCGAGCCTGACCGGAAGACCCTGCATGCCGGTGAGCCGGTCGAAAAGGGCGTGAAGTTCATCGCCACCAAGTGGTTGCGGGCAGGCGAGTATCGCTGAGCGCAGCCGCAGTTCCCTGATACGCGCGGAGCGCGTTCGCCGCTCCGCCATTTCCTTCCTCCTCCTGCTCCTGGCTTTCCCGATCGTTACGTTTTTCGCATGACGATCGGTACGCCTTTCCGGATTTCCATCCAGCGAATCTCCGTACTTCTTTTCCGGAAAATAAAAAATACTGGTTTTTCAACGGCTTAGCGTGTTCTTGCAATAACGATACACATGGCACGCGAAGTGCTAATACAATGAACAAGGCATTTGCCTCTCATGGATCTTCCGGAAGACACCAGCGGCGAACGAAACGCAAGGCAGGAACGCAGGGCGGATCGTGCCGTACCGCTTGTTCGAATTCCTCCGGCTGACCCAGTTGTCAATAACAGATAGGAGATAAGGATGAAATTCAGCTTTGGACGTCGTCTCGTGATGTTGGCGGGCGCTGCGCTGCTGGTGGCAGGACCGGTTCATGCACAACAGCAATTCATTAATGTACTGACTGGCGGCACCAGCGGCGTGTACTACCCGCTCGGTGTGGCGCTGTCGCAGATCTACAGCAAGGCCATCCCCAATGCGAAGGTCTCGGTGCAGGCAACCAAGGCGTCCGCTGAAAACCTGAACCTGCTGCAAGCAGGGCGCGGCGAAATCGCATTCACGCTTGGCGATTCGCTGTCCGACGCATGGAAGGGCGACAAGGAAGCCGGCTTCAACGCTCCCCTGAAGAAACTGCGCGGCGTGGCGGGCATCTACCCGAATTACATCCAGATCGTGGCCTCCGCCGATTCCGGCATCAAGACCCTGGCCGACCTCAAGGGCAAGCGCATTTCGGTGGGCGCGCCGAAGTCTGGCACCGAGCTCAACGCGCGCGCCATCTTCAAGGCGGCCGGCATGAACTATGGTGATTTCGCGAAGGTGGAATACCTGCCGTTCGGCGAGTCGGTGGAGCTGATGAAGAACCGCCAGCTCGACGCGACTCTGCAGTCGGCCGGTCTTGGCGTCTCCTCCCTGCGCGACCTTGCCACGTCGATCAAGATGGTGGTTGTGCCTGTGCCTCGTGACGTTGTGCTGAAGGTGGGCGATCCGGCCTATCAGTCCGGCATGATCCCGGCCAATACCTATGAGGGCCAGGCCGAGGCCGTGCCGACCGCGTACGTGCAGAACTTCCTGGTGACGCACGCCGGCGTGTCCGATGACACCGTCTACAAGATGACCAAGGCCATGTTCGAGAACCTGGACCAGCTGAAGGCCGCGCATGCCGCCGCCAAGTCGATCCGGCGCGAAGCTGCGACGATCGGCATGCCGGTGCCGCTGCATCCCGGCGCCGAAAAATACTATCGTGAAGTGGGCGTCATCAAGTAAGACAACCAGAGCAATAAGAACGCGGGCGGCACATGCGCCGACCCGCGTCGCTACCACCCAAGGAGAACTTCATGTCCGACATCGACCTCCACGCCCACGGACACGGGCACGCGCACGCCGCCGAGGAGGAATTCCAGGAACACGGCGTGCAGCGCAAGCTGGGCGGAAAAACGCTGAAGCTGATCGTCGCGTTTTCGCTGCTGTTTTCCGTCTACCAGCTCGTCGTCGCGGCATTTTCGCCGCTGTCGAGCCTTGTCATCCGCTCGCTGCACGTGGGCTTCCTGCTGCCGCTGATCTTCCTGCTGTACCCCGCATTCAAGGGCGGCAAGCTGTCGCATGTGCCCTGGTATGACTGGCTGTTCGCCATCACCGGTTTCGCGCTGTCGTTCTACCACTGGATATTCGAATCCGACCTGATCATGCGCGCGGGCGACCCCAGCATGGCGGACATGGTGGTCGGCACCATCGTCGTGGTCATGGTGTTCGAGGCAGCGCGGCGCATTCTCGGCCCGGCGCTGCCACTGGTGTGCGCGACCTTCCTTGCGTACGGCATGTTCGGTCAGTATTTGCCTGGCGTCATTGCACATCGCGGCTACGGGTTCGATCAGATCGTTGGTCAGCTCTATACCGGCACCGAAGGCATCTATGGCATTCCGACCATGGTGTCGGCAACCTATATTTTCCTGTTCATCCTGTTCGGCGCTTTCCTTGAGCATGCCGGCATGATCAACCTGTTCAATTCACTGGCGCTCGGCCTCGTCGGACACGCAAAGGGCGGTCCCGCGAAGGTGGCCGTGATCTCCTCCGGCTTCATGGGCACAATTTCCGGCTCCGGCGTGGCGAATGTGCTGACGGTCGGCCAGTTCACGATCCCGCTAATGAAGCGCTTCGGCTACACCTCGGTATTCGCCGGCGCGGTGGAAGCAACGTCCTCGATGGGCGGCCAGATCATGCCGCCGGTCATGGGCGCGGTGGCCTTCATCATGGCCGAGACGCTCAACGTGCCGTATGTCAGCATCGTGAAGGCGGCGGTGATTCCCGCGGTGCTCTACTACTGCACGGCCTTCTGGATGGTGCATCTCGAAGCCGGCCGTGCCGGCCTGTCGGGATTGACGAAGGACCAGTGCCCGAACCCATGGCGCGCGCTCAAGGAAAGCTGGTATCTGATCCTGCCGCTGGCCGCGCTGGTCGCCATGCTGTTCCATGGCTTCACGCCGATGTATGCGGGCATGACCGGCCTCGCGCTGACGTCGATCCTGATCCTCGGCGCTGCGATTGCCGCCACGCTGTCGAAGCAGGCTTTCCGTTATGTGTTCTGGCTCGCAGTCGGGCTGGCTGCTGCCACGTTCGTGCAGTGGGGCATCTACTCGATCCTCGCGGTGATCGCGGTGCTCGTGCTGGCCTGCGCCCGGATCAAGGGCGGCATGAAGACCCTGCACACGATCAAGATGAGCCTGGTCGATGGCGCCAAGCAGGCGCTGCCGGTGGGGATCGCCTGCGCGATCGTCGGCGTCATCATCGGCGTGCTGACGCTGACTGGCGCCGCATCGAGCTTTGCCGGCTTCATCCTGCAGGTGGGCGAGACGAGCCTGTTCCTTTCGCTGGTGCTGACCATGATCGTTTGCCTGGTGCTCGGCATGGGCATCCCGACGATTCCGAACTACATCATCACCAGTTCGATCGCCGCCCCGGCCTTGCTCAAGCTCGGTGTGCCGCTGATCGTCAGCCACATGTTCGTGTTCTACTTCGGCATCATGGCGGACCTGACGCCGCCGGTGGCGCTGGCGGCATTCGCGGCAGCGTCGATCGCCAAGGACTCGCCGATGAAGATCGGCTTCAAGGCCACGCAGATTGCCATCGCCGGCTTCGTCATCCCCTACATGGCGGTGTACGATCCGGCCCTGATGCTGCAGGGAGACTGGACGATACCGGCAGTGGTCTATGTCGTCATCAAGGCCTTGCTTGCCATTACGCTGTGGGGTGGCGCGGCAGTGGGCTTCATGTTCGCTCCGCTTAAAGCGGCTGAACGCGTCTTCGCAGCCGTTGCAGCGCTGATGCTGGTAGCCGCAGTGCCGCTGACCGACGAGATCGGTTTTGCCATGACGATCGTCTTCTTCGGGTGGCACGTCTGGCAGAAACGCAGGCTGGCACTGGCGTGATCGGTACCTGTCTGGCAGCCGCCGCCTTGACGGTGGCGCTGCCCCTGCAAAGCTTCACGCTGGCGTGGACGCATTCGATCGAAAAGATCCGGTGGGAAGAGGACTACCGGGTCGTCGGCCAGCGCCTCCGGCTGGTCGAGGCGCGCGTGCGCGGGCATGGCGCCGGCATGGAACCACCGGAAGGCGCCGTCCTCAAAAACGGCGCCTGGCATTACCGTCCTGCGTTGCCGGATCTGCCCCGGCTCACGCTGGCCCGCTCCGGCTTCGTGGCTGACTATCAAATGTGCTGGGACGGCGCATGCCGTCCGATGCGCGATCTCATCGGGCCGGACGAAAAGGCGCCGGTGGTCGAAGTCTTTCCCTGCGAGACACCGTAAATCATCACAACTCGCGTGCCGGCTCCCCGTACAGCAGGCCCCTGCGCAGCAGCAGTTTTTCCACTTCCACAACCACCAGCACGATCATCGACAGCGCGAGGCACAGCGCTAGTTCACCCGCAGTCAGCGGCTGCGTGCTGAATACCGGATTCAGGAACGGCACGTAGATCGTTGCCATCTGTAGCGCGAAGGTCAGCAGCACGGCGCCAAGCAAGGGCCGGTTCGAGAACAAGCCTTGGTGGAACAGGGATTGCCGTTCCGAGCGGATCGCCAGCACATGCGCCATTTGTGACAAGGTGAGCACGGTGAATACCATCGTCTGCCAGTGCGCCGAACCGGTATCAAGCGCCCAGGCCTGCGCGAACAGCGAGACAGCCGCGATTGTCAACCCGACCCAGATGATGTGCTGCCACATGCCGTGCGCGAAGACGCTCTCCTGCGGCGGGCGAGGCGGGCGCTGCATGATGCCTTCTTCTGCCGGTTCGGCCGTCAGCGCGAGTCCGGGCAGGCCATCCGTCAGCAGGTTGATCCAGAGGATATGGATAGGCAGCAGCGGAATCGGCAAGGCGAAGAAGGGCGCCAGGAAGATCACCCAGATTTCCGCGGAATTGCCGGTCATCGCAAAGCGGATGAACTTGCGGATGTTGTCGAAGATGCGGCGGCCTTCGCGCACTGCGCCGACGATGGTGGCGAAGTTGTCATCGAGCAGGACGAGGCTGGATGCTTCGCGTGCCACATCCGTGCCGCCTTTGCCCATGGCCACGCCGATGTCTGCGCGCTTCAGCGCCGGCGCATCATTGACGCCATCGCCCGTCATCGCTACCAGTTCGCCGCGTGCCTGCAGCGTTTCGACGATGCGGATCTTCTGCGCCGGATCGACCCGCGCATACACACGGATATGTGCGGCCTTCGAGGCGAACAGTTCATCATCCATCGCCGCCAGTTCCGGGCCGGTGACCACATCATGCTCGTCGTTTGCGATGCCAAGCTGACTCGCGATTGCCAGCGCCGTGGCTGCATGGTCGCCGGTGATCATGACGGGCGTGATGCCCGCCGACCTGCACAGGCGGACTGCTTCCTGCGCTTCCGGCCGCGCCGGATCCATCAGGCCGACGAGGCCGATGAACACGAGGCCGGATTCGATGTCCGCATGTTGCTGTCTCTCGGGAATGACGGGCCAGTGGCGCTGTGCGATGGCAAGCACGCGCAGGCCGCGCGTGGCCATCTGCTTCGCCGCGGCGAGCATCGCAGTGCGGTTGATGTGCCCCTTGCCCTGCTCACCGGGTGCGTTGGTGAGCGCGTCGGTGCACAGCGGCAGTACGGATTCGGGTGCGCCCTTGGTATAGGCAATGAATGCTTCCCCGTGGCGATGCACGGTCGTCATGCGTTTCCGGTCCGAGTCGAAAGGCAGCTCGAAGACACGCGCTGCATTTGCTTCGAGCTCGACCTTGTGCAGTCCACGCTCGCTGGCAGCGAGATAGAGCGCCGCCTCGGTCGGATCGCCCGTTATCTCGCCGTTGCGGCCGCGGCTGGCATCGTTGCACAAGGCGAGCGCAGCGAACAGGCTGTTCCATGGCTCCTGCGCCGGCGTGTCCATCCATTGCTGGGAGAGTTCGCCCGCTGCCCACAGTTCTTCCACGCGCATGCGGTTCTGCGTCAGCGTGCCGGTCTTGTCGCTGCAGATGAAGGTGACCGAGCCCAGGGTCTCGACCGCCGGCAGGCGGCGCATCAGCGCATTCTGCTGCACCATCTTGCGCGCACCCAGCGCGAGTGAAATCGTGACCACCGCGGGCAGGGCTTCCGGGATCGCGGCAACCGCCAGGCTGACTGCGGTCAGGAACATCAGCACCACGGGCTCGCCGCGCATCAGTCCGACCACAAAGATGGCAGCGCAGATTGCCAGGACCGAGAGGCCCAGCCGCTTGCCGAAGGAAGCAAGGCGCTTTTGCAAGGGCGTCCTGAGTTCTTCGGCGGATTCCATCATGCGTGCAATCTTGCCAAGCTCGGTCTGCATGCCCGTCGCGACGACGATGCCCTTGCCCCTGCCATAGGTGGCCGTTGCGCCCTTGAAGGCCATGTTCACCCGGTCGCCCAATGGCAGATCCGGTTGCGGCAGTGCGTCGCACTTCTTGTCAACGGTGACCGCTTCGCCAGTCAGCAGGGCTTCGTCGACTTTCAACCGGGCCGACTCGACCAGGCGCAGGTCAGCCGGCACGACATTGCCCGCTTCCAGCAGGACCACGTCGCCCGGCACCAGTTCCTGCGCGGGGATGACGGCGTGCTCTCCGCCGCGCAGGACGGTGGCATGCGTCGCCGCCAGCTTCTTCAAGGCGGCCATGGCGCGCTCGGCACGCACTTCCTGCCCGAAGCCGATGATCGCGTTGAGCAGCACGATCACCACGATGGCCAATGTGTCCTTCAGGTCTCCGATAAATCCAGAAACGATCGCTGCCGCCATCAGGATCAGGATCATGAAGTCGGTGAACTGGTCGATGAACATGCGCCATAAGGGGCGCGGCGGTGCTTCCTGGATGAGATTGGCGCCGTTGGCCTGCAGGCGCTGCGCTGCCTGCTCATGCGTCAGGCCGCTCTTCGGCGCGACACCCGTCCGGCGCGCGACCTCGTCGACGTTCAGCGCGTGCCATGCGGCCATATCGGATGCGTCGGCGGGCGGAGCTTTTTCGGCAGTGGGATGGGGAGCGTGCATGGGCGAAAAATAGTAGGGCTGCAACATTCAATACTATCGCGGATAGCCATTGCCAGCCTTGATCGAGGACGCAATCCCGCTGGCACAGTGGGGCGCTGCAAATCGTTTGCCTGAGATTTGCCTGGAGTTCGCCTGAGCTGAATCAAGACCGTGCCCTTGTACGGCAGCGCCCGCGCGTTCACCCCCGGATGTCAGCAATATCACCCGCCGCCCGGCGAGATCCGTGAATGGCAGGCCCCGTGCACGTCCATCCGGAGCAGTGGACATGGCGGAACGTGAGAGCGTCCAGGTGTTGAAAAGACATCATCTGAAGCGGGCAGCCGAGCGCCCGGTTCGTCTCAAGCGCCGCGCCTTGAATTCTCTTCAAGACCCGTTCGCAACATCCCGAAAAAATTTTGTCATCCTTTTGCTTTTCGCAAACGTTGCGACTCATAAACACGCTATGATTAGTGCCGAAGAACAACCCTTTAATTTCGCCTTTCGCCTTTCGTATGTTCAAAAAAACCTTGATGGCGCTGCTGCTCAGCACGGCAGCGTCCGCCTTCGCGTTGCCGCTCAGCTCCCAGCATGCTCTCGTGCTCGAGGAGGATTCCGGCAAGGTGCTGGTGGAAAAAAATTCGCACGATGTGGTCCCGATCGCGTCCCTGACCAAGCTGATGACGGCGATGGTGGTGCTCGATGCCAAGCCCGACATGAACGAGATGATCACCATCGACGAAAGTGACGTCGATACGCTCAAGAACAGCTCGTCGCGCGTGCCGGTCGGCGCAGTCCTGCCGCGGCAGTCGGTGCTCGAACTGGCGCTGATGTCGAGCGATAACCGCGCAGCCCATGCGCTGGCGCGCACCTACCCCGGCGGCATGCCGGCATTTGTCTCGGCGGTCAGGGCGAAGATCGCCGCGCTGGAAATGCACCAGACCAATATCGAGGAGCCGACCGGCCTGTCGCCGCACAACCGCTCCACGGCTGCCGACCTGGCGAAAATGGCCGCGGCGGCCTCGACTTATTCTGAAATCAGCCGGCTCACCACGGGCACGGAAGATCTGATCGACATGAATGGCCGCATGGTCCACTACCACAACACCAACCGCCTGGTTGGCAGCAATGGCTGGGATATCCTGCTGTCCAAGACCGGCTTCACGCAGGAAGCCGGGCGCTGCCTGGTGATGCGCTTCCAGTCAGCCGGCAAGAACATGATCCTGGTCCTGCTGAACGCCAAGGCGACGGCCGCGCGCGTGCTGGATGCGGAAAACATCCAGCGCTACGTCAACGGCGAGCCGCTGTACGCCGCGAAGGCGGCGCCGCGCCGCGTCGCGCACAGGACGAGGTCGGCGAAGTCCGGCATCATGCTGGTCAAGACGAAAGGCAGCATCAAGCACAGCAAGAAGCGTCGCACGGTCTGATTCGTTCGCTCTCCTGTACATCGAAAGGCCCGGTTCGCCGGGCCTTTTTGTTGGCGCTCGCGGAAAGCACGCGAGACACGGAAAGGACCGCGATGTCGCCGGCAAGCCTTCCGCAACCTGTTTTTTCGACTGTGTCAGATTGGCGCAGTCATCCTCCATCTGTTCAGGAATAGGGCAGGCCGCGTGCTGTTGGCCTGACCCGGCAATCCGCGCAGGTGCCGTCGGGCTGGCATTTGCGGCCGGTCTGCATTCGTTCTGCCTCGGCGAGCCCGCTTGGCACGCCATTTGCCCCGTCACCGCAATACGCGAGGCGCCTTCAAGGGCGTAACAAGAACAGATTGGAGACCACAATGATGTTGCCGTCATGCCCCGGCCATTTTGCAGGGAGTGTGCAGCCATGCTGCGCGCAATCCTCTCGGCCCTGATCCTGTTCGCGGCCTGCGCGTCGTCTGCGCTGGCCGGCGTCATGACCCACGACGCGATGGTCAAGAGGTTCCCATCGCCTTACATCGTGGGGATGAAGGATGCGACCTTGCCGGTATGGCCGATCTTCCAGCAGAACGCCACGTCCGATGAACTGGTCGGCTATGTGTTCGAATCGATCGACCTCGCGCCGATTCCCGGCTTCTCCGGCGTGCCGATGAACCTGCTGGTGGCGCTCGACCATAACGGCAATTTCCTGAACGTGCAGGTGCTGTCGCACCATGAGCCGGTGTTCCTCGACGGCCTGGGCGAAGCGCCGCTGTTCAAATTCGTCAGCCAGTACCGCGGGATCTCGCTGATGCGGAACATCTCCATCGATAACGGAACGCAGCGGCAGATGGATCACGGTGATGCCGCCAATGTACATATCGACGGCGTGACGAAGGCAACCGCTTCGGTGCGCATCCTGAACCAGACGATATTGTCGTCGGCGCTCAAAGTGGCGCGCGGCAAGCTCGGCTTCTCCGGCAAAGGCGATCCCGAACGCGTGGCGCGCATCCGCGCCGATCTGTTCGAGCAGCATAGTGTCGACGAATTGATGCAAAGCGGATTGCTGCAGCGCGTAGTGCTGAAAAATGCCGACGTGGAAAAAGCTTTCGCGGGAACCGACGCAAGCGGTCTCGACCCGCAAGCGGTTTCCGCGCCGGACGCTCCCTTCGTCGAATTGCAGATCGGTTATCTCTCTGTGCCGAGCGTCGGGCGCAACCTCCTCGGCGAGGCACAATGGAACAGGCTGAAGGGCAGGCTGGAAGAGGGCGATCACGCCTTCCTGGTCATCTCGCGCGGCAGGTACAGCATTGTGCCCGACGACTTTACGCCGGGCAGCGTACCGGAACGCCTGGCCTTGACGCAGGGCGGGCTGCCGCTGGAAATGCGCGACGTGAATCTTGACCTGTCGTTGCCGAAGCAACTTGCAGCCAACGGCGACACCGTCAAGGTTTTTCGCGTCATCAGCCAGGCCGGGCTTGATCCGGCGCTGCCGCTCGACTTTGCACTCAACGTCACGCGTCTCAAGGGCGTGATCTATCCCGAGCGTGTCAGGAAGGAGTTCAAGGTTTCATACCAGCTGCCGGAGCGTTTCATCATTCCCGCAGAAGGAGACAACAAGTCCTGGGTCGGGATCTGGAAGCAGCGCTGGCCGGAACTTGGCATCATGGTGGCCGCCATCGGCATATTGTTCGTCGCGCTGGCAAGGCAGAAGCAGCTGACGGCAAACGCGACACGCTTCGCCTGGTTCAGGCGGGCGTACCTGCTGTTCACCCTGGTGTTCATCGGCTGGTACGCGCAGGGCCAGCTTTCCATCGTCAACATCACCAGCGTCGTGCAGGCGCTGAAGGAAGGGCGCGGGCTGGGCTTCCTTCTGTTCGATCCGCCCACGGTCATCCTCTGGTCTGCGGTCGTCGCATCGCTGTTTTTCTGGGGGCGCGGCACCTTCTGCGGCTGGCTGTGCCCGTTCGGCGCACTGCAGGAAGGAATCGCGAAGCTCGGTGCATGGCTTCGCATTCCCACGCTCAGGTTCCGGCCGCGCACCGATGCGCGGCTCAGGAAGATCAAGTACCTGGTCTTCGCCGGCATCGTTGCCAGCGCACTGTTCTCATCGACGATCACGGACAAGGCGGTGGAAGTAGAACCCTTCAAGACTGCCATCACGCTGGGATTCCAGCGTTCCTGGCCGTTCGTCCTCTATGCGCTTGCGCTGCTGCTTGCCAACATGGTGGTCTACAAGATGTTCTGCCGCTACCTGTGCCCGCTGGGCGCCGGCCTTGCGCTGTTCGGGCGCGTTCGCCTCTTTCGCTGGCTGCCGCGCCGCACGGAATGCGGATCGCCATGTCAGACCTGCCGCCATCGCTGCCAATATCAGGCGATCGAACAGGACGGCAGCATTCGTTATGAAGACTGTTTCCAGTGCATGGAATGCGTCGTGATTTATCGAAGCGACGAACAGTGCGCGCCGCTGATCATGGAAGCGAAGCGCGCGCGCACCATTCCCATCCAGGTAGCAGAGAGAAAGAAAGCATGATGCGACGTAGAAAATTCATGGCTGCCTCCGTCGGGCTCGGCACGGCGGCGCTTGCCAGCGGCTGGAAAATCATCGACAACCACGCTTTGCCGGGAACCGTTCTCAGGGGCAGACCGGGCGAGTCCGGCGAACGCCTCTATCGCGGTTTCGATCTCGCCTTCGGCACGACCATCTCGGTTCAGCTGCTGCATGCTGACGAGCGGCAGGCAAACCTGGCCATCGAGGATGCGTTCGCCGAAGCGAAGAAAGTGGATGCGCTGATGAGCATCCATCGCGAGACAAGCCAGGTGTTCGCGTTGAACGCGAGCGGCAGTCTTGAGCGGCCGCATCCCTACCTGCTCACCGTGCTGAAAACGGCGCGTGACCTGTCGATGCTGACCGACGGCGCGTTCGACGTGACGGTGCAACCGCTATGGCGAACCTATGAACAGGCCGAGAGGGCGGGCGGCCTGCCGAACGATGCACGGATCGACCATGCGCGTATGCTCGTCGGCTGGCAGCATCTGGCGTTCGATGGAAAGCGGGTACAGTTACTGCAGCCCGGCATGGCCATTACCCTGAACGGCATCGCGCAGGGCTTCGCAACCGACCTTGCCCTGGCGAGGGTGCGGGAGCGCGGCATCAGGCATGCACTGCTGGATACCGGCGAGTACGGCGCGATCGGATCGCGCGACCAGTCGCGGCCCTGGCTGCTGGCCGTGCAAGACCCGCGCAAGCGCGAGCCGATGCCGGAGGCATTTCCCATGGATGGACGCTGCGTGGCCACGTCGGGTGATTACGAAACGCATTTCAGCACCGACTATGCGCAGCATCACATCTTCGATCCGCACACCGGGAAATCGCCGCCCGAGCTGGCGAGCGTGACGGTCCTCGCGCCGACCGGAATCGTCGCGGATGCCTTGTCGACTGCATTGATGGTGATGGGCAAGGCAAAAGCGAAGAAGCTGGTGGCGAGCCTGGAGAATGTCGATGCGCTGCTGATCGACAAGGCCGGCGCGCGATGGCAGTCGGCGGACTTTCCGTCAGCGTGAATGATGTGCCGCTGCGCTTATGCCTGTCGTCGGCGCAAGTTCAGAAATTCATCTTCCGGTAAATCGTATTGCGCGACACACCCAGCGCCCGCGCTGCCGCCGATACGTTGCCGCCAAGCTCTTCCAGTGTCTTGCGCATCATTGCCAGTTCGATATCTTCCAGCGTACTCCCGCTTGCAGCTTGCTGTTCACCGCTGGACGCCAGCGCCATGGCACCGATGTCCTCCAGGAAGTCGTCCGGCATATGCTCCATTCCGATTTCCTCCTCGTCGCCGGCCATGATGATCGCCGTGCGGACCAGGCTTGCAAGCTGGCGGACATTGCCCGGCCACCTGTGGCGCTTGAATACCTGCATCAGTTCCGGTGAAATGGTCCGCCGCACAGTGCCCGAATTGGCGGCGAGCAGTTTGTCGACCACCGTCTCGATATCGGTGCGCTCGCGCAGTGGTGGCAGCTTGATCACGAGACCGTTCAGGCGATAGTAGAGGTCCTCGCGGAAAGCATTGCTCGCGATCTGTTCCCGCAGGTTGCGGTTGGTCGCGCAGATCAGCGCGATGTTCAGCGGATAGGACTTGGTGCAGCCAAGCGGCGTGACGGTGCGCTCCTGGAGCACGCGCAACAGCCGCGCCTGGAGGTTGAGCGGCATGTCGCCGATTTCGTCGAGGAATAGCGAGCCGCCATTCGCCTGCAGAATCTTGCCGATGCTGCCTTTCTTGCGCGCGCCGGTGAAAGCGCCGTCTTCATAACCGAACAGCTCGGACTCGATCAGTGTTTCCGGGATCGATGCGCAATTGACCGCTACGAACGGCCCGCCGGCGCGCGGGGAATCGTTGTGGATCGCCTGCGCCAGCAGTTCCTTGCCGGTCCCTGTCTCGCCGAGAATGAGGATCGGGATATCCCGGCCAATTACCTTTCCCACCTTGTCAATGACGTTCGCTACCTGCGGATCGCCGGTGTTCAGGTAGTGCAGGCTTGAAAACCGAGGCGATGCATTCGACGGGCGGGGTGTCTCCGCCATGGTGGAGACGGCCGTCGCCTCGCCGGCGCCGGCCGGGATGCGCAGCTCGGCGCGCGCATGAACGCGCACGCCGTTGTATAGGCGCAGCGTCAGCAGGCCCGGCGATAGCTTGCAATAGTGTTCAAATAATTCGGAGAGCGGCAGGCCGAACAGCGAACTGAACGTGTGTGTCTCCAGCGCCGATCGCGGCAAGCCGAATTGCCGCATCGCGCTGTGGTTGGCCGACAGGAAACGGCCTCCGGCCGTGAATGCCACCGTGTTTTCCATCAGCGTGCCGATGACTTCCGGCCGGCTGTGGAAATGGACCGTGATCGCATTCCGGAATGTGGTCGAGAACAACTGGTTTTCGATCATCTGCGCGGAAATGCGCACCAGTGCCATGGTGTGATGATGGAAACTGGCATGGTCGCCGGCTACGCCGAGTATGCCGGCGATCTGCTGTTGATGGTCGAAGACCGGCACGGCGGAGCAGGTAAGGAATCGGTTCGCGGCGAGGTAGTGTTCATCGGCGTGGACCACCGTCGGCGCTTGCTCCACAATGGCGGTGCCGATGGCATTCGTTCCCTTGCTGCACTCCGACCATCGCACGCCGGGTTGCAAGCCAATGTCGCTTGCCTTTTCGACAAAATCGCGATCACCGATGGCATGAAGCACGACCCCAGCGGGGCCGGTCAGCACCACCATGCTGCCGGTGTTGGCGATCTGCTCGCCAAGCGTTTCCATCACAGGAACGGCATACGCGTGGAGCATGGTGTTTTTCTCGATAGCCTGCTTCAGGTCCACGGCGCACGCCGCGCCGGGTGAAACTGGTGCGGACCTGGACAAACCATACGCGGCAGAGCGTTCGTGTGCTTCCTCGATGATTTGCTTGCGTCGATCGTTCGGCGAGGCGCGATGCGCGTCGGAGGCGATGTCCGATCTCTGGATTGTCAGCACTTCTACTCCTGTTGTCTCTTCATCAGAGCGCAGACCGCCGTCACTGGTGAATACGTGACTGTATCACCTGTGTGGAGCAGAGCAAAGCAAATGTGTTGGATCGCAACAGATAGCGATTTTTAGTGGCGCGTTACGGAAAGTTGGTAGGTATGAAACCGTGATGCACTAGAGATCACAAGGAATTATTCATGTAGGACAAATACTGCTGTCAACTGCATGCAAAACGGATTCAGGCAGCCTCACGAGATGTGACGCGCACCCCGTCTCGTAACTCGTTGCCGGGGTAGCGCACCACCTTCGCGCCTGCGCTGATGCCGGAGAGGACCTGCGCCTCGTCCTGGTTGCGCTGGCCGACCTGCACGCGGCGCTCATGCGCGCGTCCGCTCTCCACGGTGAAGACATGCCATTCTTCGCCGACACGAAACAGACTGCTCGCCGGCAGCTTCGTGACCTTGTCCGCCTGCCACACCACGATCCGCGCCTCGACCCGGTAGCCATCGCCCAATGGGCCGAGCGGATCGACCGGATCCGCGACGATATTGACGCGTTGCTCTTCTACGCCGAGCGATGAAATCTTGGTGAAGGCGACCGGCTCGACGAGGCGAACGCGCGCGCGGAGGGTTTTTCCGCCGCCCCAGCCCTCCAGCAGCATGGTGTCGCCCTGCTTGACTTTCACGGCATCCGTGGAAAGTACGTCCACCACGATTTCGTAACGCGTCGGGTCTCCGATCGTGACGAGCGGCGCACCGGCATTGACGGTGTGTTCGCTCTTTTCATGCACCTTCAGGATGTAGCCATCCACCGGCGAGCTTAGCAGCAGCTCGCGCTTTCCGCCGCGTGCATCGCGTGCATCTGCGAGCAAGGCCGCTTCAGCCGCCTTGACGTCGGCAGCAGCGGCCTGCTGGCGCGATATTGCCGCATTCCATTCAGCCCGGCTGGTCCTTTCGGCGGTTGCCGCTTTTTCCACTGCCTGCGGCGAGACGAAATTGTCGCGGACCAGGCGTTCGACACGCGCGCGCTCGCTGATCGCAAACTCCATATCCGTTTTCGCGCGCCCCGCGCGCAAGCTGGCCTCACGTTCCAGCGCCTTCGCCGCGTCGAGGCGGGCGAGGGCTTCGCGTCGCTGCCGCTCATCCATCGGCAAGGGACTGAGCACCGCAACCTCCGCGCCGCGCGCGACCGGATCGCCGTCATGCAGGGCGATCCGCGCAATCTCCGCGGCGACCGGTGCGGCGATCACATACTTGTCGTGGACGCGGACCTGTCCCTGGTTGTTGACCGTCACCTGCAGCGGGCCGGATTCGACCGCCGCCATTTCGACGGAAACCGGGGTCGGTGCAAACAGATACCAGGCGGCCAGCGCAAGCGCGGCGATCCCGAGCGCACCCAGAAACCAGCTGCGGCGCCGCCCGGCAGCAACCCGGGAAGTCGCGGTTTCCTGTTGCTTGTTCATGGTTTCCTTATTCACGTGTCTTGAGCACTTCAATCAGATCCAGTTTGTGCACCTTGCGCCAGACGAGATAGCCCGATGCCGCGGCGGACAGCAGCACGACGCCGATCGAGAACAGGTAAGTACGCGTGCTGATCACGAGCGGAATGCGGAACAGGTCCTGGCTCAGCAGTTCCGACAGCAAGGCTGCCAACCCGTAGCCGAGCAGGCAGCCGAACGGAATCGCGGCAAGCGTCAACAGGCCTTGCTCACCGAGCAGCATGCGCGCGACTTCCGCCCGGGTAAAGCCGAGTATGCGCAGGCTTGCCAGCTCGACCGCGCGTTCCGACAAGGCAATGCGGGCCGAATTGTAGACCACGCCGACGGCGATCACGCAGGCGAAGGCCACGATCACGATCGTGTTCATGCGCATGTTTTCCGCAATGGTGGAAAGGAAGCTTTGCAGCGTCGCTTCCCGCAGGTTGATGCTGCGCACGGCGGGAACGGATTTCAGTGCGTGATACAAGGTTGCGCGCTGCTGCGGATCGACCGCGACGAAGGCGCCGGTCATGGTTTCAGGCTCTTCCATCGCTTTTGCCAGCGCAGCATTGTCCATGTAGGCAAACATGCCGATCGGCTCGTCCACGATGCGTGCCACGGTCAGCAGAAGTGTCCTGCGCTGTCTCGCCATCGACTCGACCGTCAGCTTGTCCCCCTGGACAGCGCCGAGCGTTTCGGCGAGCTTCTTCGACAGCACCATGCCTTCCTGCGGCAGGTCGATCGGACGCTCGTTTTCGTCCAGCACCATGCGCAACTGGCGTGAGTGGCCGAGACCGAAGAGTACCGCCTTCTTGAAGCGATGCCTGAAACGTATCTTGACCGGAACGTCGTTGTAAGGCTCGACGCGCAGCACGCCGGGCAGGGAGGCGACCGCGTGGACGGCCGACATGTCGCGCACTTCGTTGAATGCCAGCGTCACGTCATCGCGTTGCGCGGTACGGAACTGGATGCGGATGATTTCATCCAGGGCATCGAAGGTGTACTGCCCGACGATCAGGAGCGAGACGGCAAGCGACAGCCCGAGTATCGACAACAATGCCTTGGCTGGGGTGCGCTCCAGGCTGCGCATGATGACGCGCACCGCCAGCGGCATGAAACGCTGCAGGCCGAGCCGCTCCAGCGGACCTGGCCGGAAATGCGCCGGCGCCTCGGGCCGCATCGCCTCCGCCGGCGCCATCCTGACCACGCGCGCCACGGCAACGGCGGCGCCGATGAAGGCCGATAATGCCGTCACCAGCAGCGAGACACTGATGGCGAAACCGGACAGCACGAAGTCCATGCGCGGAAAATGGTAGAAGCGCGCATACAGGTCGGCCAGGCCGTTGCCCAGCCATTCGCCCAGCGCGATGCCAAGAATGGCGCCGATCATCACAGTGAGCAGCGCGAACTTCAGGAAGTGTGCGGCGACCGCCATGCTGCTGTAGCCGAAGCTCTTGAGCAGGGCGATCTGCGCGCGCTGCAGCGAGGTGATGCGCAGCAGGACATTGTGTATCAGGAAAGCAGCAACACCGAGGAAAATGCCGGGGATGATGCTGCCGCTCACGCGCACTTGCGTCAGTTCGCTATCGATGAAACTGTGCGAGACCTGGTCCTTGCGGCCATAGGCGCCGAGCGAGCCATAGGGGGCGAGCAGATGGTCGAGCGCGTCGATCACGCCTTGTTCGCTGGCATGCGGCGCCAGCACCACGGACAGGTCATTGAAGCTGTCGCGCATGTCCATCGCGCCGGCCAACGCTTCGCGCGCCATCCACATCACGCCGAAGCGGCGGTTGTCGGGAAAACTGGTGCCGCGGATTTCATTGACGAACTCCGGCGAGATGGCAATGCCGACGATATGCAACTGTTCCTTGCGGCCATTGATGATGGCGCCCAGCGTGTCGCCGGGCTGCAGATTGTTGGCCTGCGAGAAGGCTTCGCTGATGAGCGCTTCATACAGGCTGCCGGCTTCCGGAAGGCGGCCGGTGCGTAGGTGGACTCGGTTCAGTCCGGTGCCGGGCCGCTCCGGAAGCGAGACCAGCAGGCCTGCGGCGGGTTCGTCCAGGCCGGGCACATCGAGCGATGCGTCGAATACCACGCGCCCGTCGGTTTCGTTGACGCCGGGAATTTCGCGCACCCGCGCCAACAGCGTCACCGGCGCATTCTTCAGCGTGGCAAAAACATCCGCAAAACGATAATGCTCGTAATACGAGGCCTGCGCCGTCAGCAGCGCTTCGTAGGAGCCGCGCATGGTGACCAGCGTGGCGATACCGCACATCGCCACCAGCGCAATCGCGAGCGCCTGGCCGCGCATGCGCCAGAGGTCGCGTAGCAGCTTGCGATCCATCGGATGCAGGGCAAGTTTCACCATTCGATCTCCGCCGGTGAAACACGGTTCTTGTTGAATTCGACCCGCGTGATATGGCCGCTGCTGATGTAGATGATCCGGTGCGCCATGCGGGCAATGGCCGCATTGTGCGTGATCACGGCGACCGTGGTGCCGAGTTCGCGGTTGATGCGGCTGAGCACCTCCAGCACGAGTTTCCCGGTCTGGAAATCGAGTGCGCCGGTCGGCTCGTCGCACAGGAGGATATCGGGCTGCTTGGCAATCGCGCGGGCGATGGCGACACGCTGCTGCTCGCCGCCAGACATCTGGGCGGGGAAATGGTCGATCCTGTCGCCAAGGCCGACCATCGTCAATGCCTCGACCGGATCCATCGGACTCTCGCTGATCTCGGTGACGAGCTGCACGTTTTCCAGCGCGGTCAGGCTTGGAATGAGGTTGTAGAACTGGAACACAAAGCCGACATGTTCGCGCCGGAACAGCGTGAGGGCAGCATCGCCTGCATGCGTGAGGTCATGGTCGAGGTAGCGGATGGTGCCGGCGGTCGGCGTGTCCATGCCGCCGAGGATGTTCAGCAGGGTCGACTTGCCGCTGCCGGAGGCGCCAAGCAGCACGACGAATTCGCCTTCGTAGAGATCGAGATCGACGTCCTTCAATGCTGCCACCTGGACCTCGCCCATCAGGTAGGTCCTCGCGACGCCGCGCAGGATGAATACAGGCCTGCCTGCGGCAGGCGGCGAGGGCGGAGCTGCATCTTGCGCTGCTGACGTCAGAGGCGCAGGCATGAATTAGGTCGCGGAGTGTGATGCGCACTACCGTAATCGGTGTGTGCCAAATTTTTATTGATCCAGGTCAACGGCCTTCGAATGCGATGAGAGCTGATGTGTGTGACACGATTTGGAACAGTTCACCCTGCAAACCTGCGCCAGAACGGAACATCCGGTTTGTCCCATACTGTAACGCGCAGAACCGCATTCCTCCAGGATAAGCGCGCCGTCATGGCGCAAACCCAGTATTCACGCGGGTTTCAGGGCGGTATGGCATCGGCTGGCACGTCCATTGCGCAATGTCATGCGTGCCTGGAATTCTCCAGGTGTCAAACAGTGCGAACCATCACATCTTTTAGGAGGAAGACATGAACCTTGCCGATATCAGCAAACTCGGAATCAAGAACCCGTACAAGCAACGTTACGACAACTTCATCGGCGGCAAGTTTGTGGCACCGACCGGCGGCAACTACTTCGAAAACATCAGCCCGATTATTGGCCAGCCGTTCTGCGAAGTCGCACGTTCGACGGCAGAAGACATCGAGCTCGCGCTCGACGCCGCGCATGACGCGAAGAAGGCATGGGGCAAGACCTCGCTGACCGACCGCGCCAATATCCTGAACAAGATCGCCGATCGCATGGAAGCGAACCTGCAGGTGCTCGCCACCGCCGAAACGATCGACAACGGCAAGCCGATCCGCGAAACGATGGCTGCCGACATCCCGCTGGCGATCGACCATTTCCGTTATTTCGCCGGCTGCATCCGCGCACAGGAAGGCACCGTCGCACAGATCGACTCGGAAACCTACGCATACCACTTCCATGAGCCGCTGGGCGTCGTCGGCCAGATCATTCCGTGGAACTTCCCGATCCTGATGGCAGCATGGAAGGTCGCTCCGGCACTGGCCGCCGGCAACTGCATCGTGCTCAAGCCCGCGGAACAAACTCCGGTATCGATCCTGGTCCTGATGGAACTGATCCAGGACCTGCTGCCGCCTGGCGTGCTCAACGTCGTTAACGGTTTCGGCCTGGAAGCCGGCAAGCCGCTGGCCAGCAACAAGCGCATCGCCAAGATCGCCTTCACTGGCGAAACCGGCACCGGCCGCCTGATCATGCAATACGCTGCACAGAACATCATCCCCGTCACGCTGGAACTCGGCGGCAAGTCGCCCAACATCTTCTTCGCCGACGTGATGGACAAGGATGACGACTACTTCGACAAGTGCCTCGAAGGCTTCGCCATGTTCGCCCTGAACCAGGGTGAGGTCTGCACCTGCCCGTCGCGCGTGCTGGTCCAGGAATCGATCTACGAGAAGTTCATCGAGCGTGCCGTCAAGCGCGTCGCTGCCATCAAGCAGGGCAACCCGCTGGACAGCTCGACCATGATCGGCGCCCAGGCATCGCAGGAACAGATGGAAAAGATTCTGTCCTACCTCGACATCGGTCGCCAGGAAGGCGCGAAGGTGCTGATCGGCGGCGAGCAGAACAAGCTGGGCGGCGACCTCGCCGGCGGCTACTACGTCAAGCCGACCATCTTCGCCGGCAACAACAAGATGCGCATCTTCCAGGAGGAGATCTTCGGGCCGGTGGTTTCGGTCACGACCTTCAAGGACGAAGAAGAGGCACTGTCGATCGCCAACGACACGCTGTACGGTCTCGGCGCAGGTCTCTGGACGCGTGACGGCTCGCGCGCCTTCCGCATGGGCCGCAGCATCCAGGCTGGCCGCGTGTGGACCAACTGCTATCACCTGTATCCGGCACACGCTGCGTTCGGTGGCTACAAGCAGTCCGGTATCGGCCGCGAAACGCACAAGATGATGCTTGAGCACTATCAGCAAACCAAGAACCTGCTGGTGAGCTACAGCCCGAAGGCGCTCGGCTTCTTCTGAGCTGAGCCCTGAGGCAACAAGGCGGACGGGATCCGTCCGCCTTGTGTTGTTGATTCATCCCTGTATTAGGAGCACACATGCAGCAAGCGGCCATTTCTCGCGTTGTCGCCACCGAAGCCGCCATCGAGTTCATCAACGCGCTGCGTGAAAAGCACGGTCCGCTGATGTTCTTCCAGTCAGGCGGCTGTTGCGACGGCAGCGCGCCGATGTGCTACGCACTGGGCGAGTTCAACGTGAGTGAATCGGACGTCTTCCTCGGAACGATCGCGGAGTCGCCGTTTTACATTGGAAGCGAGCAGTTCGAGTACTGGAAACACACTCAGCTCATCATTGATGTGGTGGATGGGATGGGTGGCATGTTCTCGCTCGATAACGGCACTGGAAAGCGTTTCTTTACCCGCTCCAGGCTCTTTACCGACATGGAGTGGGAAGGCTTGCAGGAGTAGTCCCGCAGACCAGGGTGGCGTGTACCATGCGCATGATCCGGCGCGGCGTTCATTGCGGGATGGCGTCGTGATCATTCGTGCGCATGGCGCACGCTACCCATCTCATTCACGTTCCGTAGTCTTGTAGCGTGCGCTCTGCGCACGGCCCCGCATTCCGCAAGACCATGCGCAGGATCAGCGCACTTTCCTAGACCCGTCCGTTCAGCTTCCGGTAGATCGTGTTGCGCGACACGCCCAGCGCCTTGGCTGCCGCCGACACATTGCCATCGTGATCCGCCAGTGTCTTGCGGATCAGCGATACCTCGGCATCTGCGAGCCGGCCGCTGCCCGGCAGCGCCGTCTCGACGACCTCGCAGACTTCTCCCACATCCTCGAGAAAATCATCCGGCATGTGTTCACGCCGGATCTCGCGATCGTCACCCGCCATCACGATGGCGGTGCGCAGCAGGTTGGTGAGCTGGCGGAAATTGCCCGGCCAGTTATGCTGCCTGAACATCTCCATGATCTCCGGCGACACGGCGTATTGTTCGCCGTTCGATTCGACCGCCAGCAGCTTGTGCACCACGACTTCGAGATCGGTTCTTTCGCGCAGCGGCGGCAGTTTCACGACCAGCCCGTTGAGGCGATAGTAGAGGTCTTCGCGGAACGCATTCTTGGCGATCTGGTCGCGCAGGTTGCGGTTGGTCGCGCAGATCACGGCGACGTTCACAGGAATCGATTTGGTGCTGCCCAGCGGCGTCACCACGCGTTCCTGCAGCACGCGCAGCAGGCGCGCCTGCAGGCTGAGCGGCATGTCGCCGATTTCGTCGAGGAACAGCGAGCCGCCGTTGGCTTGCAGGATCTTGCCGACGCTGCCTTTCTTGCGCGCGCCGGTAAATGCACCGTCTTCATAACCGAACAGTTCCGATTCGATCAGCGTCTCCGGAATCGAGGCGCAGTTGACCGCCACGAACGGCCCGCCGGCGCGCGGGGAGTCGTTGTGAATGGCCTGCGCCAGCAGTTCCTTGCCGGTGCCGGTTTCGCCCATGATCAGGATCGGGATGTCGCGCCCGATCACCTTGCCCACCTTCTCGATGACGTTCGCAATCTGCGGATCGCCGGTGTTCAGGTAGTGCAGGCTCGACAGGCGGCGCGGCTGCTGCGCCTCGACGGGACGCCGCGCATGCTCGGGCGCGGGCTGCGGCGAGGGCGCAGTGTTCTGGAAAAAGCTGTTCGACAGCCGCAGTTCGGCACGGCCGTACACGCGCACGCCGCTGTGCAGGCACATGCTCAGCAGACCGGGCGATGCGGTGCGGTAGTGGTCGAACAATGCCGACACCGGAATGCCGAACAGCGAACTGAAGGTATGCGCCTTCAACGCTGCTAGCGAGAGGCCGAGCTGGAACAGGCCGCTGCGGTTGGCGGAGAGGAAGCGGCCGCCTGGCGTGAACGAGGCAATGCCTTCCATCAGCGTGCCGATGAATTCGGGGCGGCTGTGGAAGTGCAGAGTAATGGCATCCTGGAACGCTGCCGAGAACAGCTGGTTCTCGATCATCTGCGCCGACATGCGCACGATGGCCATCGTATGCTTGTGGAAGCTGTGCTGGTCACCGCTCACGTCGAGCACGCCGAGCACCTTTCCTTCGTGGTCGAAGATGGGTGCGGCGGAGCAGGTCAGGAAATGGTTCGCCTTCAGATAGTGCTGGTCCGCGTGCACGAGCGCCGGCGCGCGTTCCGCGATGGCGGTGCCGACGGCGTTGGTGCCCATGCTTTGCTCCGACCACGCGGCGCCCGGCCGCAACGCGACGCGGTTGGCCTTCTCGAGAAAATCGGCATCGCCGATCGAGTGCATGACCAGGCCGTTGGCGTCGGTCAGCACGACCATGCTGTGCGTGTTGACGATTTGCTCGTAGAGCGTTTCCATCACCGGCAGCGCATAAGCGTGCAGGATGCGGTTCTGCTCTACCACTTGCTCCAGGTCTGCGCGCCCGATCGGACTGAAGTCCGGCTTGGCGTTGCAGGTAAGGCCGTAAGCTGCCGAGCGCTGGTGCGAGTTCTCAATCATGTCAGAGAAAAAACTGGCAGGATTCGTGCCATGTCCACTGACTTGTTTCGAGGGCAGGCCGGCGCCGGCCGGGTAGACAAGTTGCTGCCTGTTACCCGCGTGCGGATCATTCGAATACGCTTTCATGATGTCTCCACCAACGTCAATCTTCAGGGATTGATTCTGTCTGAGTGATTCTGTATCGCAAACCAGTGTAGCACCATGGGAAGGGAGATGATTGTCCCATTTTGACACAGCGCACACGCTGCATTTTTGCCATTTTGAACAGGCTTCCTGCGATGGTGTAAACCGGCAATGCGGATTTGACCTGCGCTGGGGTGCAACGTATGATCGGAGAAATTAAAACGGTCGTTCGGTTCCGCTCGTTGATGGCGTTGCCGAACAGGCATCGCGCTGCTGTCACGGCGCGAACATGAGGAGCAACGAGGATTCATGACGATGAATGCAAACACGACGGATCGCGCGGGCTTTTCGGCCGCACGTCTTGAAACCATCACCCGCTGCATCCAGGCCGATGTCGATGCGAAACTGATTCCCGGCGCGGTCATGCTGGTCTCGCGCAATGGCCGCATCGAGTACGAAAAGGCGATCGGCGTGCAGGACCCGTCCACTGGTGTGCCGATGACGCTGGACACCATCTTCCGCATCTATTCCATGACGAAGCCGATCGTGTCGGTTGGTGTGATGATGCTGGTCGAGCAGGGCAGGCTGCTGCTGAGCGATCCCGTTTCCATGCACATTCCGGAGCTGAAGGAACTGAAAGTCGGTATGGAAACGACCGACGCGCGGGGCCAGCGTAGACTGGAGTTGGTGCCGACGGTCATGCCAATGACGGTGCAGGACCTGTTGCGCCACACCTCCGGGCTCACCTACGGCATCTTCGGCGATTCGCTGGTCAAGGAGGAATACCGCAATTCGGGGCTGGGCAGCGCACGCGCGACCAGCGACGAGTTCATCCGCACGCTGGCGCAATTGCCGCTCGCTTACCAGCCTGGCACCGTGTGGGAGTACAGCCATGCGACCGATGTGCTCGGTGTGCTGCTGGAGCGCCTGTCGGGCATGTCGCTCGACGCGTTCCTCGCCGAGCGTATCCTGAAGCCGCTCGGCATGAACGAAACCGGCTTCTGGGTCGAGCCGGCGCAGCATCATCGCATCGCGGAAGCCTTCCCGATCGATCCTGTCACTGGCGTGTCGGTCAAGCTCAACCAGCCGCGCCGGCGTCCGAATTTTCTCTCGGGCGGCGGCGGCATGATGTCGACCCTGCACGACTACTTCCGCTTTGCGCGCATGCTGCAGAACGAGGGAGAGCTGGATGGCGTGCGCATCCTGTCGCGCAAGATGCTGCGCTACATGGCAAGCGACCATCTTTCCGAACTGCCGCTGGCAAAAACCGGTGCCAGCTATCTACCCGGGCCGGGTTATGGTTTCGGCCTCGGTTTTGCGGTGCGCACCAGCGAAGGCGGCGCGTTCATGCCGGGGTCGGTGGGCGACTTCACCTGGAGCGGCCTGGCCGGCACCTATTTCTGGGTCGATCCAAAGGAGAATCTTCTCGCGATCTATCTGATGCAGGCGCCCGAGCAGCGCAACCACTATCGCCAGCTGTTCCGCAACCTGGTGTACGCGGCCATCGAATAGGCGCGTTTCCTGGCATCAAGCCGCGGCAGCATGAACCAGATCATGACGAGTGCCGTGCGGGCAATGGCATAATGGAATTCTCCCACTTGCCGCAAGCCGGAGCCGTACATGAACGATCAAGTTGCCTTGGCGAACCAGATGGCGCTGATCGCCGCGCTTGCAGACAGGTTGTCGAAGCAGTCGCCGCGCTTCGCGATGTTCGAAACCCATATCTCCTGCATTCTCGTCACCAGCGATTACGCCTACAAATTCAAGAAGGCGGTCCGCTTCGACTTCCTCGATTTTTCCACGCTGGAGGCGCGCCATTTCTTCTGCCGTGAAGAGGTGCGGCTGAATAGCCGTCTCGCTCCCGACATCTATCTCGACGCGGTGGCGGTCACGACGCAGGATGGCGTGCCGGTGATCGGCGGAGAAGGCGCTCCGTTGGAATATGCCGTCAGGATGCGCGCCTTCGAGCAGGAGGCATTGTGGGATTACCGCCTACAGAACAATCTGCTGGGCCGCGACGAAATCGATGCGCTGGCCGTGCTGCTCGCGCGCTTTCATCAAGAGGCCGCGATTGCTCCCGCGTCCAGCCCCTTTGCCATCCAGGCTGCGCTCGATGCGGTGTCGCACGAAACGCTGCACCAGATCGCCACCTCCGCGCTGGACGCGCAGGACAGGGCGCTTGTCGAACAACTCCTGGCATGGGATGCGCGGCAGCGCGCCGAGCTGGCATCGATATTTTTGGAACGCAAGGCGCAGGGCATGATCCGCGAATGCCACGGCGATCTCCACAGCGGCAATATCCTCACGCATGACGGGCAGGTCGAAGCATTCGACTGCATCGAATTCAATGACAGCCTGCGCTGGATCGATGTGATGAACGACGTCGCCTTCGTCTGCATGGACCTGCGCTTTCGCCGGCAGCCGGAACTGGCTGCGCGTTTCCTGAATGCCTACCTCGAACGTACCGGCGACTACGGCGGCCTCGGCGTGATGCGTTACTACGAAGTGCATCGCGCTCTGATCCGCTCCAAGGTGGCGCTGCTGCGCGCGGCACAGGACGATGTCACAGGTACCGAACTCGAACGTTGCCGGCAGCAGGGCAAGGCCTATCTCGCATTCGCCGCACAGCGCCTCCGCTCCTCGCCGCCTGCGCTCATGATCATGCACGGCTTTTCCGGCTGCGGAAAATCCACTGTCGCGCGGCAGCTGGTCGAGGCATTCGACGCGATCCAGCTGCGTTCCGACGTTGAACGCAAGCGGATGCGCGGCCTTGCCGCCACGATGCGCGGCGCTGCCAGCCTGTATGGAGCGGACGTGACGCGCGAGACCTACGATGTGCTCGCAAGGCTGGCTGAACAGGTCATTCGATCGGGGTATCGCGTCATCGTCGATGCCACCTTCCTGCAGCGGGAGCAGCGCGTACGCTTCCGGCGGCTCGCGGAAGAACTGAAAGTGCTGTTCTTGATCCTGGATATCCGGGCTTCGGAAGCAGGCATGCGCGCGCGCATCACCGATCGTATGCGCCAGGATCGGGATGCATCCGACGCGGGGCTGGCAGTGCTGGAGTCGCAGCTGACCAGCCATGAACCGCTGCTGCCGGAGGAATGCCGGCAGATGATTGTGGTGGACACCGAAACGGGGCAGCTGGATACGGCGTGCGACCGTATCGGCATGGCACTGGCGATGCAAGAAACAGCATCACGTTAAGCATGACCTTAAGCATGACGTCATGCATGACGTTTTACGCCGGTCGTGCGCTTCCTCGCCATGTCGAGCGCCGCGACGCAGGCAAGGCCTGCGCGGAAACTCCGCGCAGCCTCAACGGATGACAGTAACCGGTACCGGCGAGCTGGCGATTACCTTTTGCGTGACACTGCCCGCAAACAACCTGCTCAATCCCTTGCGTCCGTGCGTGCCCATGAAAATCGCATCGCAATGCAAACGTTGTGCGGTGTCGACGATTTCCTCGTGCGGATTCTCCGACTGCGCCACGATCGTTTCGCAAGGCACGCCGGCAGCGGTGGCCGCGGTCGCGATCATGGAAACGTGTCCCTTGGCGACTTCGAGCGACCTCTGCTCGAAGGCTTCCGAACCACCGATATAGGCACTCTCGGCAATTGGCGAAAAGGGATAGGGCTCTGCGACCGCAAGGCCGATCACCTTGCCGTCAACCTGCCGCGCGAAATCGATTGCAGTTTTGATCGCCCGTTCGGAGTTGGCCGAGCCATCCGTGGGAACAAGAATCGTCTTGAACATGGTTTTCTCCCTTCACTGACGAAGCACTGGCGGGTGTCCTCTCGCTACGATACACCCGGTACAAATCAGGGGGTATCCGGCTTTTCTTGACTCAAGTCAAACCGGGGGTGGCAAAGGAGAAGCTGCGCGCTTCAACCCGCTTGAACGCACACTGAATTTACCTAAAATGACCTTAAGTCAGTCATGGATTATGTTGAACCGGGCTTTGCGCGAGCCCGGCCACTGCGAAAGCAATCATGTTCAAGAAAATCCTCGTGCCCACCGACGGATCGCCGCTGTCGGACAAGGCCATCAATGCCGCGGTCGAATTCGCCAAGGCTTACGGCGGCAGCCTTGTCGGCATCTGCGTCAGCGAACCGTATCCGCTCTCGCCGCTGTCGGAAATGAATTTCTCCGACGAGCGCGACGCCTACGAAGAACGCTCGCGCCAGGTCGCTGGGAAGAACGTCGAAAAGATCGTCGCTGCTGCCAGCGCGGCAGGCGTGAAGTGCGAAACGCTGGTCGCGGAATCCTTCGCGCCGCATGAAGAGATCATCAAGGCTGCAAACAGGCTCAATTGCGATGTGATCTTCATGGCGTCGCACGGACGCAAGGGACTGAGCAAGCTCTTTCTCGGTAGCGAGACGCAGAAAGTGCTCGTCAACTCGGCCATCCCGGTCCTGGTTTTCCGCTGAGACACATGATGCTGAAATCAACTGGCCTGGCGCAAGCAGGCGACTGCGCCAGCCGATCCTGAAAACCTGCGCGGGAGGAATTGCCGGAATCGCAGCAGGTGCATAAAACCGGAGCGAAGCACTCCGGTCCATCATCGAAGAGAGAAGGAGCAAAACATGTTCAAACATATTCTGTTACCGACTGATGGTTCCGAAGCATCGGAAAATGCGATCAAGAAGTGCATCCAGTTCGCCAAGGATACCGGCGCAAAGATCACCGGCTTTCATGTGACTCCGGAGTTTCATGTGATCGCTTATCAGACTGAAATGCTGGAGGACACGAAGGAAGAATTCATGCAGGCCAGCAAGGTCCACGCCGCGACCTATCTGGCGTCGATTGAAAATGCGGCGCGCGAAGCGGGCGTGCCTTGCTCGGTCACGTACACGTCCAGCGATCATCCTTTCGAAGCGATCATCGAAGCGGCGAAGGAACATCATTGCGACCTGATTGCAATGGCGTCGCACGGAAGGAAGGGAGTGAAGGGAGTCTTGATGGGCAGCGAGACGCACAAGGTGCTGACGCACAGCCAGATACCTGTGCTCGTTTATCGGTAGCTTGTTTAAGGGGGCGCGTGAAAAAGGATGCAAATCGAAGACGCAATCGCACCCGAGGAATCGGGTATCTGCACCATAGAACATCTTGCAAAGGCTTCCGGACTTTCGCTGGCGGAAGTCCAGGAACTTATCGATACCGGCGTCATTGTGCCGCTGGATCAGCTGGTCGAGCCGGCACGTTTCCACAAGCAGTATGTGGTGACCGCCTTGACCGCGCGCCGTCTGCGCGACGACTTCGAACTGGACCGCCGGGGCGTTGCCGTCGCGCTCATGCTGCTGCAACGGATCGATGCGCTCGAGAATGAATTGCGTGCCCTGAAAGCCAGGCACTAGACCTGACGTGTTTTTGCAACATCTTTGGCTGCCTGAAAATTGGGCAGTGTCGATGCATGTCTGCAAACTGGGCAGTGTGCACGTGCACCGCATCACGGTGCGTAGATCGTAAATTGCACTGCGCTACAAGGCCGGAATGCGGCTCGTCTGCACTCGGCACGGATGCCTGTTAACAAACTGCAAACTTCGTTGCAAGAGATATCCTCCCTGCTTCAGCTTGGGGCTGCCCAGATTCCGGACATGCGCACCGGCGTATCGTCATTAGTCTGACCGAAACCGCATTGCTTCCATTACACTCTTTCTGCTGGGGTGTATGGCTAGGGAACTTCAGTCTTGATACACAACTATTCGACCGGATGCAGTCATGTCCGGCAGACAGGTTCCCGACGCCGAGTTAAACGGATCGGGGGACAAGGCAATGAATCTGCGTACGGTGAAGATCGGTGCGAGGCTGGCAATCGGCTTCGGCATCATTCTCGTGCTGGTCGTTTGCGTGCTGCTTGCGGACATCGTGATCAGCGCCAACGGAAGAAAAACGCAAAACGAAGGACTGAAGCACGCCAGCGCAAAATCCGCCGTCGCCGGCGCCATGCGCAGCGCGGTGCTCGAAGGCGGGATTGCGATGCGCAACGTCGGGCTGCAGTACAGCACGCCGGACATGTTGCGCGAAGAGGCAAAGGCGAAAGCGCAGCGGCAGCGTTTTACGGAAGCGGAACAGAAACTGCTCTCGCTGGGCCTGACTGCCGAGGAAAAGGCGATCGTCGCCCGCATCGATGAGCTGAACAAGAAGACCGATGCTCCGTTCGCGGAAGCCATCCAGCGCGTCAAGGATTATGCGAACGAATCGGCGGGCAAGCTGATCTCTACGCAGATTGATTCTCTCAACCATCAAGCCATCGCGGAAATCGACAAGCTCGTCGGCATGCAGCAGAAGGCGATCGACCAGTTGCTGACGGATTCGGAAGCCGCTGGCCGCCGGCTGACCTTCCTCCTGCTGGCGATGGGCGTCGTCACCTTGATCACCGGCGCCGCGCTGTCGGTGGTCACGACGCGCAGCATCACAGGTCCGTTGCAGGACGCGGTCGGGCTGGCCAAGCGTGTCGCCGCAGGCAAGCTCGGCACGCCGGTCACGATCAGCGGCAAGGACGAAACCAGCGAATTGCTGCACGCGCTGCGCGACATGGATGAAAGCCTGTCGCAGATCGTGCGCCAGGTCCGGATCGGCACCGACCAGATCGGCAACGCCTCCGGCGAGATCTCTTCGGGCAATGCCGACCTGTCGGCGCGCACCGAATCGCAGGCCAGCGCGCTGGAGGAAACCGCCTCGTCCATGGAGCAGTTGACCGGTACCGTGCGTCACAACGCGGAGAATGCGCAACAGGCGAACCAACTCGTGCAGTCGGCATCCGATTCTGCGACCAAGGGCGGCGTCGTGGTCGGGCAGGTGGTGGAGACGATGGGTTCGATCAAGGACAGTTCGCGCAAGATCGTCGACATCATCGGCGTCATCGACGGCATTGCCTTCCAGACCAACATCCTCGCGCTCAACGCCGCCGTGGAAGCAGCGCGGGCCGGCGAACAGGGCCGCGGCTTCGCCGTGGTCGCCGCGGAAGTGCGCAACCTTGCACAGCGCTCCGCCAGCGCCGCGAAAGAAATCAAGGACCTGATCAGCGATTCGGTGCGGAAGGTCGAAAGCGGCAACGCGCTGGTGGACGACGCCGGCCGGCAGATGGAAGAAATCGTCGCCGCGGTCAAGCATGTGGCGGACATCATGAACGAGATCACCGAAGCGAGCCAGGAGCAGAGCGTCGGCATCGAAGAGGTCAACCGCGCCATTGCGACCATGGACGAGATGACACAGCATAATGCGGCACTGGTGGAACAGGCCGCTGCTGCTGCCGCCGCGATGCAGTCACAGGCATCAGAACTGGCGCAGACCGTCGCCGCGTTTGAGCTTGGTGCAGGAAGTCAGCCGGCACGGCCGCAAATAGCGAGCCCGGACAACGCGCGCCTGAAGCAGACGGCGCTGCTGGCTATCGCAGAGCCAGCGAAGAAGATGCTTGTGCACCATGGATAGGATATCCACGGAAAACACGGAAGACACAGAAAGAAATCCAGGAATTTTTTTCGTGTTTTTCGTGTTTTCCGTGGACGATATCAATCGACGTTGATCCGAACCCGACGCTAGCGCAGGCGCGCGGGACTCAATTCCTCCGCACGCACGCCGAAGTCGAGTATCCGCTGCGGGATCGATACTCCGCGCAGCATCGCTGCATACGTCTCGCCCGCCGCTGCCGAGGACTGGATGCCGTAGCCACCCTGGCCTGCGGCCCAGAAAAATCCGGGAACGGCCGGATCGAATCCGGCGACGAAACTTCCATCGGGCACAAAGGAACGCAGGCCCGCCCAGACATGTTTCGGCCGGCGGATCGACAGCGTCGTCATCGTTTCGATGCGGTCGATGGCGAGCGCGACGTCCATTTCCTCTGCCTGCACATCATGCGGTTCGACCGGATCGGCGTTGGCGGGAGAACCTAGCAGCATGCCTGCGTCGGGCTTCACATAGTAGGACTCGTCCGCGCCGATGAACATCGGCCACGCGCTCACGTCGAGGCCTTCCGGAGGCGCGAAGGTGAACGCCGAACGCCGCATCGGCACCAGGCCGGACGGCACTGCACCTGCCAGCGCGCCGACCACATCGCACCAGGCCCCGGCCGCATTCACCACCACCGGCGCTTCAAAGGTCTGGCCGCCGGCTGTCACGCGCCAGATGCCGTTCACGCGCTCCATTGCCGTCACAGACGCATCACACACTACGGAACCGCCTGCCGCACGGATGCCGCGCAGGTAGCCCTGGTGCAGCGCATGCACGTCGATGTCCGCTGCGTCCGGTTCGAGCACGGCGCCGAGCACGCGCTCGCGCCGCAACACCGGAACGAGTTCGCACGCGCCGGCGGAATCAAGGCGCTGCACGTGCTCCGATACCGACCTGACGGCGGCTTCATGCTGGTCGAGCAGGTCCGATTGTCCTTCGGTGGCGACCATCAGCGCGCCACGCGGGGAAAGGATGGGATGGTCGGTGAAGCCCGCTGGAGGATGATCGAAAAATGCGCGGCTGGCGCAGGTGAGGGCGCGTACCTGCGGCGGACCATAGCTTTCATAGAACAGGGCGGCGGAACGGCCGGTGCTGTGGTATCCCGGCTGCGCTTCACGCTCGAGCATGATGACTTTCGCATGAGGTGCCAGCCAATATCCAATCGATGCTCCCGCGATGCCCGCACCAATGATCAGGTAGTCGCACTTCATTTCATTGCTTGCCACGTGGATCCTCCGATTGTTCTGGAAGGCCCTATTATCCGTCGGCCCTGTGGGCTGCGTGTATTGATCCCCGGAAATGTGTGGGGGATTCTTCGACGATAATTTCTATTTCAGAAAAAATGCATTGTCAGGAACGCTGTTTATTGATAGCGACGTGGTCTATACACTGTGCTTCATCGATGAGCACACAAGAAAAAGCTGCGACTCACCGAGCTGGTTCAGACGGATCACCGATTCCTTTACCGCCGGACAGCACTGGATAGTCAATCAACCAACTTGTTTCTGGAGAATGAAAATGAATGCCACCAAAATGATCGCCGCCGCTGCTGTATTCGCCCTCACCGGTTCCGCTTTTGCGCAGGGCAACAGCGAAGTTGTCGATTTCAGCAGCTTTGTCTCGACCAAATCCCGTGCAGAAGTCCAGGCCGAACTGGCGCAGGCTTATACGCAAGGCCAGCTCGCGGGGAACCAGGAGTATGTGCAGTTCACGAAGGTCGCGTCCACGGCGCCGCGTTCACTGGTGCGTGCCAGCATTGCCGCTTCGCAGGGCGCTGTCGGCAGCAGCCCGGAATATGTCGAATTCACGAACGTTGCATCAACCAGGACCCGCGCCGATGTGCGCAACGAAGTGTTGCAGGCCGCGAAGAATTCGCATGAAGTGACCGGCAGCTGATCAATCCGCACGACAGCTCCTTCTCGCAAAAAGACCTGCCGCAAACAAGGCCAGCCGCAGAAGCGGCTGGCCTTGTTGCCGTGAGGCTGACATGAGTTTCATTCGACCTTCTCGCATTCGCGGCCGACCGCCTCGCGGATGATTTCCGCCAGCCGGCGCGTGCCCGGTCCAGCGGCATCGGGATCCGCCAGCACGAGGTAGAGTTCCGCGAAGCGTTCGCCGCCGTCGCGCATCGGCAGCGGCTTCAGGCAGCCGTCTCGCAGTTCGTTGCGGATTTTCTCTTCAGGGAACCACGCAAAGCCATAACCCATGCGCACCGCTTCAATGGATGTCGCACTGTGGCTCACTGTCCAGCGTTGCGTGGTGTCCACCGGCAAGATGCGCGTGCTGCGCCTCGTGCCGGATTCACGCACCACAAGATGACGCTCCTTGCGCAAATCTTCGATCGTGATTTCGCGCCCGAGCTGATGCAGGGGATGCGACGGGCTCGCAACCGGAATGAAGCGCATGCGCAGGAGCGGCATGCCGAGAAAGCCGGAGGGCACGATACTCGCGATCGCCAGGTCGGCCTGGCCCTGCAACAATGCTTCGCCGGTGCCGCCCAGCACCGACTCGATCAGCTCGATGCGGGTGTGCGGACTCTCCTTGCCGAGCCGGTCGAAACATTCCAGCAGCAGCCACGTCGGGAAGATGATTTCCGCCGCAATCCGTATTTCCGCTTCCCAGCCGGCCGAGAGCCGCTTCGCCGCACGTTCCAGCGCGCTCGAATCCTCCAGCAGCGCGCGGGCGCGCCGGTACAGGAACTGCCCGGTCGGCGTCAGGATCGCCTTGCGACCCTGGATCTCGAAGGCCTTCACGCCGAGCAGGGATTCGATTTTCTGCACGGCATAGGTCACCGATGACTGGCTCTTGTGCAGTACCTCGGCAGCCTGCGCATAGCCTCCGATATCGACCACCATGATCAAGGTCCGCCATTGCTCCAGCGTGATGTATTGATTTTCCATTATCGGATGAATAGATGAATATGGTCTAAATATTCTACTTTTTTATCTATCCAGTAAATAGTTTAATGGAGACTCATGATCAACCCGAGGAGAAACACAATGAAAACCCTGCTTCAGATTAATGCCAGCATGTTTTCCGAAAACGGCCAGTCGAGCCGCCTGTCCAACCGGTTCGTTGCCGAATGGCAGTCCGCCCATCCGGATGGAAAGGTGATCGCGCGCGATCTCGGCACCGATCCCGTGCCGCACCTGACCGCGCAACGCTTTGGCGCCTTCCTCGCCAAGCCCGAGGAACGCAGTGCCGAGCAGCAGGACGTGGTCGCGTTTTCCGATGCGCTGATCGATGAACTCCGGCGCGCGGACACCATCGTGATCGGGCTGCCGATGTACAACTTCGGCAGCCCGTCCGCCCTGAAAGCTTACTTCGATCACATCGCACGTGCCGGTGTGACCTTCAAATATACCGACAAGGGCGCGGTCGGCCTGTTGTCCGGGAAGAAGGTTTATGTGTTCGCGACGCGCGGCGGATCGTATGTCGGCACCCCGCTGGATACGCAGACTTCGTATGTGCGGGATTTCCTGCGCTTTATCGGTATTTCGGATGTCGAATTCGTTTATGCCGAGGGACTCAACTTGGGTGACGAAAGCAAACAGGCGGCATTAATGAATGCCGAAACCGCGATCAGGCTGCTCAGCGAGCCGCTGCGCGCCGCTGCATGACGCTGGATAACGGCGCATAAGCTGGCACAACGCAGTATGATCGTTTGTTATTAAAGGAAAAGCCATGAACACCACTGTCACTTCACGTACCTTGCAGCGTGTCATCGAAGGCCTCGCCACATCCGACGGCGCCGGTGTCAAATTGCGCCGCAGCCTCGGGCAGGGACAGGGCGCGCGGCTGGACCCGTTCCTGATGCTGGATGAATTCTCCTCGGACAATCCGGGCGATTACATCGCGGGTTTCCCGGCCCATCCGCATCGCGGGTTCGAAACCGTCACCTACATGCTCGACGGCCACATGCGGCACGAGGACCATCTCGGCAATGTCGGCGAGCTCAAAAACGGTGGTGTGCAATGGATGACGGCGGGGCGCGGCATCATCCACTCCGAGATGCCGCAACAGGAAGAGGGCCGCATGCGCGGCTTCCAGCTGTGGATCAACCTGCCGGCAAAGGAAAAGATGAAGCCGGCGCATTACCGCGACATTCCGCCGTCCGAGATTCCTCTGGCTTCCCTGCCAGGCGGCGGATCGGTCAAGGTGATCGCGGGCACCTTGCATCTCGACGGCCAGGACGTGCGCGGCCCGATCCAGGGCCTGAGCACCGATCCGCTGTATCTGGACGTTGCGCTGCCGCCCGGCGCCGCATTGTCGCAGGTGCTCGAGACCACGCACAATGCGTTCATTTACGTGTATGAAGGCGATGTGCAGGTCGGCAGCGAGTCGCCGCGCCTATTGAAGTCGCAGAGTGCCGGCTTCCTCTCTCCCGGCGAGCGCATCGATGTGAAGGCGGGTACGGTGGGAGCGCGCTTCCTCGTGCTGGCAGGCCGTCCGCTGCGCGAGCCGGTGGTGCAGTACGGGCCGTTCGTGATGAATACCAGCGAGGAAATCGAGCAGGCGATCATGGACTACCAGAGCGGCCGTTTCACCCAGGCTGCGACTTGAGTGGATAATGGGTGGACACGTCTTCGCGAGGATCCATCCATGACCATTTCTTCGTTGCATCTCATCAAGCCGCACGTCAAGGATCTCGGCGGCTTCACCGTCAAGCGCCTGCTGCCCAGCCTGTCGCACAAGATGGTGGGGCCGTTCATCTTCTTCGACCACATGGGACCTGCGGTATTCGGACCTGGCGAGGGGCTGGATGTGCGGCCGCATCCGCATATCGGCCTGGCAACCGTCACCTATCTGTTTGAAGGCGTCATACTGCATCGCGATTCGCTCGGTAGCGTGCAGCCCATCCATCCCGGCGACGTCAACTGGATGACGGCAGGGCGCGGCATCGTGCATTCGGAGCGCAGCCCCGATGAGGTGCGTCGCGTCGGCGGGCCGCTGCATGGCATCCAGATCTGGGTCGCCTTGCCAAAGATGCATGAAACCTTGGCGCCTTCATTCGAACATCATCCCGTCTCGACTTTGCCTGTCGTGGATCTACCTGGCGTTCAGCTGCGACTGGTCGCCGGCGCCGCCTTTGGCCATACGGCGCCTGCCACCACCTTTTCGGACATGTTCTACGCGGCACTCGAAATGATGCCGGGCAGCCGCTTCACCGTTCCTGCGGAATATCCCGAGCGGGCGGTCTACCTGGTCGACGGCGAAGCGGATGTCGAAGGTTCGGTCTTGCCCGCGCAATATATGGCTGTCCTTCCGGCCGCACAAGAATTTACAATAGAGGCAAAGACGAAGGCGCGTATCATGCTGCTGGGTGGGAAGTCGATCGATGGTGACCGTGTTATCTGGTGGAACTTCGTAGCCAGCAGCAAGGACGCGATCGAGAAGGCAAAAGAAGACTGGCGTGCGCAGCGCTTTGGCGCGGTGCCGCAGGAAACTGAATGGATTCCGCTGCCGGAAGCGCCGAAACCGCCGGAATCTTTCAGTTAAGGCAATTCACAGGATCACATCACATGAGCAAACCCGGAGACAAGAAGACGGCGACCGCCGGCTCCGACAAGATTTTCGACCACGTTGTTTCTTCCACCCTTCCGACCAAGCATGGCGAATTCCACATTCACGTGTTTCAGCCGGCCGGCGAAACGGTGGAGCACGTGGCCATGGTGAAAGGCGACGTCCGAGGCAAGGAGGCCGTGCTGGTGCGCGTGCATTCGGAATGCCTCACCGGCGATGTGCTCGGTTCGATGCGCTGCGATTGCGGCGAGCAGCTCGACGCGGCACTGAAGAAGGTGGCCGACGAAGGCAGCGGCGTCGTGGTCTACCTGCGCGGCCATGAAGGACGCGGCATCGGCCTGGCCAACAAGATCCGGGCGTACCAGTTGCAGGACCAGGGGCGCGACACGGTGGAGGCCAACCTCGACCTCGGCTTCCCGGTCGACATGCGCGATTACCAGATCGCGGCACGCATCCTCGAGCATCTCGGCGTGAAGACGATCCGCCTGATGACCAACAATCCGAAGAAGATGAAAAAATTGGCCGATTGCGGCATGCAAGTGGTCGAGCGCATCCCCGTGCTCACCGCGCACACGCCGCACAACATCGGCTATCTGCGCACCAAGCAGGAGAAGCTCGGGCACATGCTCGACTTCGATTGAGGAACACGCGCTCGACGTCAGCGCGTGCGCGGCGCATTGCGTTGCGGCTGGCCGCGGTTCGATCCCTGTCGTACCGGTTCGGACGGCGTCGAGATTTCCTCCAGCGTGTCTTCCACGCTGGCCTTGTGGCGCGCGTCGCGAGATCACCGAGCGACACAATGCCGACCAGCTCCATGTTGCGATTCACTACCGGAATGCGGCGGATCTGGGCGTCGCCCATGTGCTGCAGCGCTTCTCCGACTGTCTGATCCTCGAAGCACCAGTAAACGCCGCCGCTCATGATCTCCGCGGCGCGTATGTCCGCCGGAGCTTTTCCGGCGGGTATCGCACGCACGGCGATATCGCGGTCGGTAACGATGCCTACCAGGCGCTTGCCTTCGCAGACTGGCAGCACGCCAACGTTCCAGTCGGCCATCATTTTTGCCGCCTGCTGCACATTGTCGTCCGGCTTGATGACCGTGACGTCACGCGTCATCACCTCTGAAATTGTGATGGACACGTCAGACTCCTGTTCGTTACATCTTCGCCGCCACCGGATTGCCCGACAGCGACAGCTTGTTATTTGACTTCGGCGCTGTCGCACGGTTTCCTCACTACCGGTCTTCACGCGCGGTACACTTCTGCCTTTTCATGATTTTCGTAGCGGAACCAACCATGCCGAAACCCAAGCGTTTATTGACCCTGCTGGCCTTGTTGATTTGCGGCGGCGCATACGGCGCCGAGCCCGTCAGGATAGGCATGATCGAGGGACTGTCCGGACCGTTCGCCAATGCAGGACAAGCGGTCGTACGCAACCTGCAATTCGCGATCGAGCGGGTGAATGCGCGCGGCGGGGTGCACTTGCGCGACGGCGCCCATCCGCTCGAACTCGTCACCTTCGACAACAAGCAGGGCGTGGAGGAGTCGCTGGTCGGTCTGCGGCAGTATGCAGACCAGCATGTGCGCTTCGTGGTACAGGGCAACAGCTCGGCGGTGGCCGCGGCGCTGATCGACGGCATCGAGAAGCACAACCTGCGCGATCCTCAGCATCGCATGGTGTTTCTCAACTACTCCGCAGTCGATCCGGCGCTGACGAACGAAAAGTGCAGCTTCTGGCACTTCCGCTTCGATGCGAATGCCGACATGCGCATGAACGCGCTCACGGAAGTGATCAAGGGCGACACATCGGCGAAGCGCGTGTACATCATCGGCCAGGATTACAGCTTCGGCCGGCAGCTCGCGAAATCGGCACGCACGCAGCTTGCGGCGAAGCGGCCGGATATCAGCATCGTCGGCGACGAGCTGCATCCGATCGGCAAGATCAAGGACTTCACGCCCTACATCGTGAAGATCAAGGCCAGCGGCGCCGACACGGTCATCACCGGCAACTGGGGCAATGACCTGACACTGATGGTGAAGGCGGCGAAGGAAGCCGGCCTGCAGCTCAAGTTCTATACCTTCTATGGCAACGGCCTCGGCGCGCCTGCAGCCATCGGCGATGCCGGCGTCGGGCGCGTGCGCGCCGTCGCTGAATGGCATCCGAACACCGGCGAGGGCACCAGGAATTCCGCCAGCGACGCCTACTACCAGACCTTCCGCAAGCGCTATCCGCAGCCGGAAGACGACTACGTGCATCTGCGCATGCATGTGATGATCGAGATGTTGGCATCGGCGATGGAAAAGGCTGGCAGCAGCGAGGCCGGCGCGGTGGCGAAGGCGCTCGAGGGCGCACGCTTTCGCAATGCCTTCCACGAAGCGGTGATGCGCGCCGAGGATCACCAGCTGCTGCAGCCGCTCTATGTCTCCGTGATGCGGAAGGTGTCGGACGGCTCGGTCCGGTTCGATAACGAGGGGAGCGGTTACGGTTTCAAGACAGAACGCTATCTACCGCTGGAGGCGAGTGCGCTTCCCACGACCTGCAGGATGAAGCGCCCGGAGTAAAGCGCGACCGCGCGGCAGGCGCTTGAGCCTGCCACCGGATTGGCCGCATTAGATCGCCCGCATTAGATCGCCCGCATCAGATTGCCATATAGCGCCCTGGCTTGTGGTTGATCGCCAGCGTCAGGTTAAGCATTGCCGCACCGAGCAGGGAAATCACCACGGCCTGGATGGAAATCATCGGAATGGAAAGCAACATGATGATTGCGTCCAGGCCGAGTTGCACCAGGCCCGCCCGCAGTCCATATCGCTCCTGCAGATACAGCACCATCACATTGAAACCGCCCAGGCTGGCCTTGTGGCGGAACAGCACCAGCAGTCCGACGCCGGTCAGCAGCCCGCCCATCACTGCAGCGTAGAGCGGGTTGAGCATTTCCACCTTGAGCACCAGTGGCAGCATTTCCGAAAACGTCGACAGCAGAAGCACGGCGGTGAAAGTCTTCAACGTGAACTTCCATCCCATCTTCTTCACGGCGAGATAGTAGAAAGGCAGATTGATCGCGAAGAACAGCTTGCCGAAACTGATCCCGGTGAAGTAATGCAGAAGGAAGGCCAGGCCGACCGTGCCGCCCGTGATCAGGTGCGCCTTGCCGAGCAGCGCGACCCCGAGCGACACCAGCAGAATGCCGGCGGCAAGCGCCTGCATGTCCTCGAAGGCTGTATGGTGCTGCAGCTTGTCGGTTCGCTGCGTTTCTTTCGGTTTGTCGGCCACGATGGCAATGGAAGGGGAGCTGCGCAGCGGAACGGGATTGTCCATGTGGGACCTCAAAAGCGACTCGGCCCCACTCTTGTGAAGCAGGCCCGAAGGATTATTTTTCTGCGCGCAAGCTTATACCAACTGCTTCTGAAAAATAATTGACTTGCATCAAAAAAATCGGGGCCGCGATGCGATTGATGCTTCATGCACTCGGTTTATTGCACTCAATGAGGACTATTCATTTGAATGATTCTTCGGCGCACTCTAAGATTCTCCGTACATGCAGCATGCAACATCTCGCATCACTCTCTGAAAGTTCAAGATGGATTTCGAATACACGCCGAAAGTTCGGCAGCTGCAAAGAAAGCTGCAGGACTTCATGGACAACTATGTCGTGCCGCACCTTCCGCTGTGGCACCGGGAAGCCGGCGACGGCCTGCAGCATCCGCAATGCCTCGAAGACCTCAAGGCATTGGCCAAAGAGGAAGGCCTGTGGAACCTCTTCCTGCCCTCACAAGGACTGACCAACCTGGAATACGCGCCGCTGGCGGAAATCATGGGGCGGGTGCACTGGGCTTCGGAAGCCTTCAACTGCAGCGCGCCCGATGCGGGCAACATGGAACTGCTGCACATGTTCGCTTCGGAGGAGCAGCGTGAACGCTGGCTCGATCCTCTGCTGGATGGGAAGATCCGCTCCTGCTTCGCGATGAGCGAGCCTGACGTCGCCTCGTCCGATGCCACCAATATCCAGATCTCGATTCGCCGTGACGGCGACGATTACGTCATCAACGGGCGCAAGTGGTTCATCTCCGGTGCGGCGCATCCGCTCTGCACATTCGCCATTGTCATGGGCGTGACCGATCCGAACGCGGAAGTGCACAAGCGCCAGAGCATGGTGATCGTGCCCTTCGATACTCCCGGCTTCAGGGTAGTGCGAAATATCGAAGTGATGAGCCATTCCTTTCCCGGCGGGCATTGCGAGCTGGTGTTCCGTGATGTGCGGGTGCCGAGAACGAACCTCATCCATGCAGAAGGCGCCGGTTTCGCCATTGCACAGGCGCGCCTCGGGCCGGGCCGCATCCATCACTGCATGCGTTCCATCGGCCAGGCCGAGCTCGCGCTCGAGCTGATGTGCGAGCGTGCGGCCGAGCGGCGCACTTTCGGGCACTATCTGCACCAGCACGCGAACATCGCCGAATGGATTGCCTTGTCGCGCATGGAAATCGAGCAGGCGCGACTACTCGTGCTGAAGACCGCCTGGATGATCGACCAGCACGGCGCGAAATCGGCGCTGCGCGAGATCGCCATGATCAAGGCCATCGTGCCGCGCATGCACACCACGGTTTGCGACCGGGCGATGCAGGTGTTCGGCGCGATGGGGCTCAGTCCGGATACGCCGCTGGCGGAGCTGTGGACATGGGGCAGGGTGCTGCGCATCGCGGATGGCCCGGATGAAGTCCACCTGCGGACGATCGCGCGGCAGGAAATGAGCGCGGCAGCCGAGCGCCGCGGTGCCACGCTGCCGTACATGAATACGCCGGATCTCGATTAATACTAAAATTGCACGGGTGTTCACTTATGCGGCATGTCATCTCCACGTCGACTGTCGCCACCCACCCACTGCAATTCATGAAGCAATCAGACCAGGCCGTAGCCATACCGGTACCCACTACATCCATTCCCGTTGCCGCGGTGCCGTTGCTGTCGCTCGCAGCTTTCGGCAGCGGCATTTCGCTGCGCGTCACCGATCCGTTGCTGCCGCAGCTCGCGACCGAATTCTCCGTCTCGCTCGGCGATGCATCGAATGTCATCACGATGTTTGCCATCGCCTACGGCCTGGCGCAGCTGTTCTTCGGCCCGCTGGGAGACCGTTACGGAAAATATTTCATTGTCGCCTGCGGCACCCTGGCCTGTGCGCTCACCACCTTGCTGTGCGCGTTCGCACCGGGATTTGTTCCCCTGCTCATCGCGCGCCTGCTGGCCGGCACCACCGCTGCGTCCGTCATCCCGCTCTCCATGGCATGGATCGGTGACGTCATACCTTACCAGGACCGGCAACCGGTGCTGGCGCGCTTTCTGATCGGACAGATCCTCGGCCTGTCGGCCGGCGTGCTGCTAGGCGGGCTGGCGGCGGATGCGCATAACTGGCGGTTGCCGTTCTTCCTGATCGCGGCCGTCTTCCTGGTCGTCGGCGCGGCGCTGTTTTCATTGAACCGGCGTCTTCCCGAAGCTGCGCGCCGCCTGCACCGCGCAGAGGGGCCGGCCGTGCGTCGCATGATCGTGGAGTTTAAACAGATTCTGATGCTGCCTTGGGCGCGGAGCGTGCTGCTCACCGTGTTTCTCGAGGGCGCGTTCCTGTACGGCGCGTTCGCATTCATCGCTTCGCACGAGCATCGTACCTTCGGCCTGTCGATGACTACGGCGGGCGCGCTCATCATGCTGTTCGGCGGCGGCGGATTCGTGTTCGCGCTCGGCTCGCGCATATTGGTGCGGCGAATGGGGGAGGTGGGCTTGTCGCGCTGGGGCGGTATCTTCCTCGGTGGCTCGCTGTTCCTGATCGGCGGTGCGCCGGCGTGGTGGTGGGCCATACCGGGCTGTTTCATGGCCGGGCTGGGCTTCTACATGCTGCACAACACCCTGCAGATCAATGCCACGCAAATGGCGCCGGAGCGTCGCGGTGCGGCAGTCTCGGCCTTCGCTTCCAGTTTTTTTCTGGGCCAGTCAGTCGGTGTCGCCATTGCCGGCGCGCTGGTCGAGCCGATTGGAACCGGCAAGGTGCTGATGATCGGTGCGCTCGGCGTGCTGCTCGTCGCACTGCGCTTCAGCCATCGGTTGCGCCTAAAAGCGCAGCCCGCGTGATGGCTTTCAGATAACAACAATGAAAGGAGACAAACAATGAACGATATCCAGCACCCTGCACTATGGACGCCGTCACCGGAACGGATCGCGCAGACGCGCATGCATGATTACATGCAGTGGCTCGGCCAGGAGAAACAGGTCCACGTCGATGATTACAACGCCTTGTGGCAATGGTCGGTCGACCGTCTCGATGATTTCTGGGCCTCGATCTGGCAATACTTCGATGTGCAAAGCTCGGCGCCGTACACCCGCGTGCTGGACGGCGAGAAGATGCCGGGCACGAAGTGGTTCGAAGGTGCGCGGCTGAATATCGCGGAACAGGTGTTCCGCTTTCATCGCAGCGAGGAAGAGAGCGGCAAGACTGCCATCATCGGAAAATCGGAAATGCGGCCGACGGTCGAGCTGAGCTGGCGCGAGATGCGACGGCAGATCGCCTCAGTGGCGCACGCACTGCGCGAAATGGGGGTGCAGCCGGGCGACCGCGTCGTGTCCTACCTTCCCAACCTGCCGGAATCCGTCGTCGCCTTCTATGCCTGCGCGAGCATCGGTGCGATCTGGTCGAGCTGCTCGCCCGATATGGGCACACCGAGCGTGCTCGACCGCTTCGGCCAGATCGCGCCGAAGGTGCTGATTGCCGTAGATGGCTATCGCTATGGCGGCAAGGATTTCGACCGGCGTGATGTCGTGACGGGACTGATGCAGTCGTTGACCTCGCTCGAACACGTTGTGCTCCTGCCCTATCTGAACAAGGATGCGACCTTGCAGGGAACGCGCAACTGGAATGCGCTGCTCGAGCATGACGGCGAGCTCGCCTTCGAGCAGCTGCCTTTCGATCATCCTTTGTGGGTCGTGTATTCGTCAGGTACCACCGGTATGCCTAAACCGATCGTCCACGGGCAGGGCGGCGTCCTGCTGGAAAGCCTGAAGGGCCATGGTCTGCATTCGAACCTGGGCGAGAACGACCGCTACATGTGGTTCTCGACGACCGGCTGGGTCATGTGGAATTCGCAGGTCACGGGACTCTTGGTCGGTTCCACGATTGCGGTCTACGACGGCAATCCCGGTTATCCCGATCTCGGGGTCTTGTGGAAGTTCGCCGAAGAGGCGCGCCTGACTGCCTTCGGCGCCGGCTCCGCCTACTTCGCCAATTGCATGAAGGCCGGCATCGAACCGGGCAAGCTGGCCGACCTGCATACGCTTCGCATGGTCGGCGCGACAGGTTCGCCGCTGCCGGCGGAAGCATTTGCATGGATCTATGAGCAGCTCGGATCGAACATTCTGCTTGCCACCATCAGCGGCGGCACGGATGTCATTGCCGCCTTTGTCGGCGCCTGCCCGATCCTGCCGATCTACCCGGGGGAGATGCAATGCCGCTGCCTGGGCATCGCAGTCTACGCAATGGACGAGCAGGGCAAGCCGCTCACGGATGCCGTCGGCGAACTGGTGGTCACCAAGCCGATGCCGTCCATGCCGCTGTACTTCTGGAACGATGCAGAGGGACGCCGCTATCGCGAGAGTTATTTCGAGATGTATCCCGGATGGTGGCGGCACGGCGACTGGCTGCAGATCACGCCGCGCGGCGGGGCGGTGATCTACGGACGATCGGACACGACGATCAACCGGCATGGGATCCGCATGGGCACCAGCGAAATCTATCGCGTGGTGGAAGCCATGCCGGAGATCATGGACAGCCTCGTCGTGGACCTTGAATACCTCGGACGCGAATCATGGATGCCCCTGTTCGTCGTGCTGCGCCCGGGTGTTGCACTGGACGACGCGTTGATCAGGCGCATCTTCGACAACATCCGCACCGCGCTGTCCGCGCGCCATGTGCCGAACGAAGTGGTCGCGGTAACGGAGATTCCGCGCACCCTGAGCGGGAAGAAGATGGAATTGCCCGTCAAGAAGCTGCTGCTCGGGATGCCGGTCGCGGAGGTCGCCAGCCCGGATGCGATGAGCAATCCCGGCAGTCTCGGCTACTTCGTGGAGCTGGCGAAATCACGCAACGCGCAGCAAGTCCAGGCCAGCGCCTGATCCGCAGGGAAAGCGGGCCTGAGCAATCTCAAGGCTCGCGCCCTTGCGGGCAGTACCATGTCCGTGGATCAACACCGGGGCAACGACCATGGAAAGCGGACAAGACTGGCACACCGAATCTTACAAGGGGATGGAAGTGCATGTGACGGCCTTGCCCCATGAGCGCGACTCGTCACGCTGGGATTACACGGTGCGTATCGCGCAGCCGGGCGACGACTCCACGTCGGAGAGTGAACTGACGGCAGAATCGGGCGATGACGCCGATTACCCGACCCGGGATGCGGCCGTCGAAGCCGGCTTCATCAAGGGCTACACGATGATCGACGAGCTGCTTTCGTAGACGTGTGTATTCTGTTTTCCAGCAGCCTGCTAAGGCATCTTCTTCTCGCCGGGCTTCTTGCCCGAAGGAGAATGGTGCTCGATCACTGCATTGATCTCGGCGCCGAACAACATCACGGCGGATGAAATGAAGAAGTAGAGCAGCAGCACGATGATCGTGCCGATGCTGCCATACATTGCGCTGTAGTTGCCGAAATTGCTGACGTAGTAGTTGAAGGCAATGGAGGTAACCAGCCAGACGATCACCGCAAGCGCCGCACCTGGCGTGATGAAGCGGAATTCCTGTTCAACGTCGGGCGCGACGTAGTAGACCACCGCCGCCGACAGGGTCAGCAAAAAGACGGCGACCGGCCACCGCAACCATGTCCATAGCGTCACGAACAACTGTTCAGCGCCGATCTGCCGCGCGAGCCAGTCGATCGCCTGGGGGCCAACGATCAGGAATGCCGTGGCGACGATCAGGATCGCGGCAATCCCGAGCGTGTAGAGGATCGAGAGGGGATAGAGCTTCCATGCGGGACGCCCTTCCTGCACATCGTAGGCGCTGTTCAGCGCGTTCATGGTGGCGCGTACGGCGGAGGACGCGGTCCAGAGTGCGGTTATCACGCCGAAGGAAAGCAGGCCGGCCTTTTTCTGCTGGAGTTCGCCAATGACCTGATTGACCGGTTGCATCGCCTCCTGCGGCAGCACGATCTGCGCGCGTTGCCGCAGCCATTCGAAAAAATCGGAGAGGTTGAAAAAGCCGAGCAGTGCGATCAGGAAAATGATGAACGGGAAGAGCGCGAACAGAACCTGGTAGGACAATGCGGAAGCGTAGGTGGTCATGTCGTCGGCGAGGAAATCCTTGGCCGCCTCCTTGAGGACGTTCATCGGGCTCAGGCCGCGAAGTCCGGGTATCCGCATAGAATCGTTCAAACCGTGTGATTGATCATCCGGTGCAGGACGGGCGACACGCCGTGCGACTGTGGCCGCTTACGCCCGTCTGGACATTCGGAAAATTTTACCTCGTTGCATCAATTATGGCGATGCCGCGCCTGCCCTTCGAACGCGCGCTTGGCAAAGTAGGTTCCTGCCAACAGAGCGCCTGCGGCGACCAGCATGGAACTGGTGGGAAATCCGCGTACCGTGTTCACTGCAATCTCCCCGGCGCGCGGCGCAGTGAGTTGCAGGCGACGCTTGGTCATCTGCATTCCGAGTTCGCCCAGGCGGTCGGGCATCAGGCGTTCTGCATCCGGCAGCAGCGTGGTTTCTTCCTCCGCGACGTGATGCATCACAACGCGCATGAGCTGCATGAAAGTCTGGTCGTAGTGCGCATCAAGCGGATCCATCGAGCGCAGCTCTGAAATCAGGTGACGCATTTCATTGTGCTCGGGAATGCTCTTGTTGACGACCGGCGTGTCTGCGGCAAGCGTGCGCATGGCAGGATAGAAGATTTCTTCTTCGAGTTGCGAGTGGATTTCCAGGGCAAGGCAGACGGTGTTCACCAAGGCCTTTTTCGTTTGCGGACTTGAATCGATTTCATACTGGTGAAAAGCTTCCACGACATGCGTGTGATCCATGCGGATCATGTTTGTCACGCTCGGGGAAAGCTTGTCCTTTACGGTGTTCCTGATTGAATTCATCATGACTCTCTCCAATTAAGTGGGTGGGCACATTCACGAATGCAGGTCAGGAGCAAACAGCATACCCGCGCAAATGCGAGCGAATTCGGCGTGAACAGGTTGCACCTTGTGCAGCCGGCAGCGGTCAACAGGGGGCTTCCTTACATGGGCGTGTACAAATTACAGGCCCGCCCGTGAATTGACATCGCTCGTATTGCAGGGCTATTGACGATGCATTGCAGGTCATCAAGCGGACGACGAGGAACTATCCGCCGGAGCGGCGAACAAAAGATACTCGCTTGTCATCCCTTGAGAAAGGAATACCCATGCAGATGCAACAGATTCGTGACCGCTTTTCCCAGATTGAACAATGCGTCGATGCTGCCGCACAGATGTGCGAGATGAGCAAGGATGTACCTGATCGCTTGCGCACATGCCTGAATGAACTGGAGCAGGAATCCGACCATGCGCAACAAGTCGCCGAGCAGCAACAGAGTGAAGAACAGATTCGGCAGTGCGTCACCAAGCTGGAAAAAATCGGCGACCGCGCAATGCAGGCGTGTTCGCAAGGCGGATATGTCGACGAGCAGGTACAGAACGCCGTGCGCCAGGCGCGCAAGGCTATTTCCACATTGAAGCAGCAGCTTCATTGATTGATTCACTCATCGCATTTCCTCGTTACATCGAAGTCGGAGCGGCGCTCGCTGTTCCGATGTAACGAGGTGTAACGTTGCCCTGGTCGCTTGCGTTCGCACAAAACTCTTTCGATTTAAGTGAAACAGAATCCGTAGACCCGATGACTTGAGTGCGTCTGTTCGACTCACTCGATGATGTCGCCGGGGAAACCGGAGAACGGTTCGGTCGGTACCCGCGCCGACATGTCCGTTTCCTTCGTCAGTCTCATCACCCCTTGATCAACACACTGTTTCCGAATGCAGGCCGTGGAGACAGTGCACGTATTCGGTTGCAAGCTCGCGTGCAGTCGTTCGCGGCCAGCGCGATCTGCAATCCGTGTGCTTATATTTGGAAGGGAATTTGCCAATGCCGGAATCCATCAGTGTGAACCTTGAAAGCGAACCGCACGGTGCCGCTGCCTGTCGCGATGTGCGGCGTGAAAAAATGCCGGAATCATTCGCCACGCGTGGCCGACAGACACGCATCATGTATCTGCAGCCGCTTTGCGCGGCACTGGCCGCTGCGAGCCTGCTGAGTGCGTGCGGCGGCGGAGGAGGATCCACTGTAACGACGACGCCGTCATCGGGCAGCCAGCCTCCCGCCACATCGTCGCCGAACGAACCTGCAAACCCGGGCACGCCATCAACACCTACTACGCCCACTACACCCACCACGCCCACCACACCGACAACACCTCCGGACGGTGGACAGACAAGCGGCACGCCCGCACCAGTTCCGTCATCGACGCAAATGACCATGGTCTGCGCCGACGGCGCCGGCTTCCAGTGCAGCGGAGGGAGCATCATCCGGCGCGAGAATGGCATCGCGCTGACGAGTTCCGGCGTGCAGGCGTACGGCACGTCGACCAGTGACCTGGCCGCGCAAATCGCAATCAAGACCGGTGCCTTCGGCTTTGCGCCTGCCTCCGGCGGCTCGGCCGAAATCCGGATTGCGAAAGACAGCAGTGGCGCCGTCAGCAAGGCCGCGGCATTGCTGAACAACCTGGGTCTGACATGGGACGGCAAGACGGAGCGACCGCCGATCCTGGAAACCTTTGCGACGACCCAGGGGCACACCGTGCTGACCACGGGTGGCGCGTTGTCTTCAGTCGCGCTGCCCGACAGCGCCGATCTCAGCTTCTATGACTATGCGATCAAAGGTACGGCCGGCACACAGACCAATTACGCGAACAATCGCTACTTCCCGCGCACCAGTCCCTCGCGCTGCCCAGCCGACCTCGTGCCATGCCCGACGACGGAAACGAGCGGGGTGCACTATTCCGCAGGTGACTGGCGCTCGGGAGGGAATACGCCAGACCTCGCATCGGCTTCGCGCGTGCATGAAGATGGCGACATCCACGCCGGCAACAACATCCCGGATGCGAATGGCAATCCGACGATCCTGCCGGGCGGGAACGGTATCGGCGTGCCTTTCCCTGGCTCGAAAGGTTATCGCAGTCTCGATAACTGGGGCTTCCAATACGGGAACCTTGCCGCCTGGCTGACGCAGGACACGGTTGTGATCGAGGAGTGGGCCAAGGCGGGCAACGAGCACAACAAGAACCGGCGCGGCATGGTGGCTTACGGCGATGTGACCAATCCTGCCGCGGTGCCGACAAGCGGAACTGCCACCTATTCGGGCTTTGTCTACGGCTGGTACACGCCTGACGGCAGCGCCGACCCCGCGGTGTTCCGTGGCTCGGCAGTGGTCAGCGTGAACTTTACCAGCCGCCAGGTGAGCGTGACGATCCAGAACCCGGTGACCTGGGATGCGTCCGCGACGAGCGTTCCGGTCGCGTTGACGGCAACGGTGCCGATGGGCGCTGCCGGCAGCAACGTCGCAAACTATATGACCGGACCGGTGCAGAACGGCAACCTGAGCGGGGGGCTGGGCGGGCGTTACTTCGGCCCGGTGACCGGCTCCGGCACGAATGCCGCGCCGGCGGAAATCGGCGGTACGATTTCCCTTTCCAGTACGACAAGCGGCCAGGCTGTGCTTGGCGGGTTCATTGCGCGCAAGCAGTAGTGCAGCGCCGCCGGGAGCACGACAGTTCCCGGCGGCGTCCGCGATTGACAAAACGTCATCAAGATTCTCTCGCCAATACGACGTAACAAATGTAAAGAAACACGCCGGCCCCGGCCGCAGGCTGCTAAAGTTGCGTTTTTTCAGGACTTTACGAGGAAGCGACAGTGGCCCGGCGTTCAAAGCCTTCATCGTCCGCGGGGAAATCGAACAATGGCTCGATGAATGTGCGCCTGCTGCAAGCAGTGGCCGCACTGTTTTCCATTGTGGCGCTGGCCGGCGTGCTGCTCGCCGGTTATGTGATGCTGGTGGTGATCCCGAGCCTTCCGCCGCTGGATGCACTCACGGACTATCGTCCGAAAATTCCTCTGCGCGTCTATACCGCGGACCAGGTGCTGATCGGCGAATTCGGCGAGGAGCGGCGCGATTTCGTGCCGATCAGAGACATGCCGGCGGTCATGAAAAAGGCCCTGCTGGCCATCGAGGACGACCAGTTCTATGAACATGGAGGCGTGAATTTCAAGGGCATCCTGCGCGCCTTCCTGGTGAACTTTGGCGCCAGCAAGTCGCAGGGCGCATCCACTATCACCATGCAGGTAGCGCGCACGTTCTACCTTAGCCGTCAAAAGACCTATGCGCGCAAGCTCACCGAAATCGCGTTGGCATACAAGATCGAGGAAAAGCTGACCAAGGACCAGATCCTCGAGGTCTACATGAACCAGATCTACCTCGGTGAGCGTGCATATGGATTCGGCAGCGCCGCGCGAATCTACTTCGGCAAGTCGGTACAGGAACTCAGTATCGCGGAAGCGGCCATGCTCGCTGGTCTGCCCAAATCGCCGGCCGGCGCCAATCCGATCGTCAATCCAGCACGCGCGAAGCAGCGTCAGCAATACATTCTCAAGCGCATGCTGGAACTCGGCTACATCACGCCCGCCCAGTACAAGCAGGCCGCCCAGGAAAAACTCGTTGTGCGCGGAAAGGGCTACCGTTTCGATACGCATGCGGAATTTGCAGCGGAACTGGTTCGGCAGTATATGTATGAGCAATACAAGGACGATATCTACACGCGCGGCTTCACCGTCTACACCACGCTCAACAGTAGCGACCAGAATGCCGCCTATGATGCGGTGCGGCGTGGCGTGCTCGACTATGACCGACGGCACGGCTACCGTGGGCCGGAAGTCTTCATCGACCTTCCGCGCGACACCGACGAGCGCGAGCAGGCGATCGATGAGGCATTGCAGAAGCATCCCGACAGCGACGAACTGCGCTCCGCTGTAGTGCTGTCCACATCGCCGAAAGTGGTGCGCGCCGAAACCTTCTCCGGCGAGATCGTCGAGATCACGGGCGACGGCCTGCGCTTCGCCGCGGCATCCCTGTCCTCCAAGGCACGCGCCGAACACCGGATCAGACCAGGTGCGGTGATCCGCATTCTGCGCGATGCGAGAAACCGCTGGTCGATCAGCCAGCTTCCGGAAGTGTCGGCTGCATTCGTTTCGCTCAATGCCAACGATGGATCCTTCCGCACCATGGTCGGCGGCTTCGACTTCACGCTCAACCAGTTCGATCATGTCACTCAGGCATGGCGCCAGCCCGGGTCCAGCATCAAGCCTTTCATCTATTCGTCGGCGCTGGAGAAGGGGTTTTCACCGGGAACGGTCGTCAACGATGCGCCGCTATCGATCGACACGGCGGTCACGGGCGGTCAGCCATGGGACCCGCAGAACGACGATGGCCGCTACGACGGCCCAATCACCATGCGCACCGGCCTGAAGAAATCGAAAAACCTGGTATCGATCCGTATCCTGCAATCGATCACGCCGGGCTATGCGCGCGATTACCTGTCGCGTTTCGGATTCGACGCCGACAAGCATCCGCTCAACCTCACCATGGCGCTCGGAACGGGATCGGTGACGCCGCTGCAGATGGCTGCGGCCTACTCCGTCTTTGCAAATGGCGGCTACCAGGTCCGCCCTTATCTGATCAGCAAGGTGGCCGATGCACAGGGCAAGGTCCTGTTTGAAAGCAAGCCGGTGATTGCCGGCGACGAATCAGTACGCGTGCTCGACCCGCGCAATGCCTTCATCATGGATACGATATTGCGTGACGTGGTGAATTCCGGCACTGGCTATGCCGCCAGCCAGCGCCTTGGACGCCGTGACCTTGCGGGCAAGACCGGCACCACCAACGACGCCATGGACGGCTGGTTCGCCGGTTATGGCGGAGATATCGTCGCGGTTTCCTGGATGGGCTTCGACAAACCGAAATCGCTTGGCGGGCGGGAGTTTGGGGCAACGGTCGCGCTGCCGGTATGGACTGACTACATGCGGCAAGCACTGCGCGGCAAGGGCGCATTCCAGCGGGCAGTCCCGGCCGGCCTGGTTCAGGTCGATGGTGACTGGATGTATGAGGAAAACTCGCACGGAGACGGGGTGCGCTCGATTGGCGTCGATCCGATCCGGAGTTTCTGGGATCGCCTGTTCGGCAATCATGCGCCGGATTCCGGACGTGCCGAAACACCCAGGCAACCGCTCAATGACATGACCTATCGTGGTGGCCAGTGATGGCCGGGTGGCGTCGTGGAATGCCTGGAATGCCCGTTCAGCAATGGCGTTCGACGCGGTTGCGTCCCTTGCGCTTGGCCTGCAACAGGGCTCCGTCAGCGGTTTCGGTCAGGCCCGCCGCCGTGTCGACCAGGGGATAGGGCGAGACGCCTGCGCTGAACGTGGCATACAGCGCGCCGCCCGGATGCGCATGGGGCAGGCCAGAGAAATCCGTCCGGATACGATCGATCACCATGGTGGCCTGTTCCAGGCTGATGCCGGGAAGGGCGATGATGAATTCTTCACCACCGTAGCGCCCGATCAGGTCGATGGAGCGCAGGCGTCCCTTGAGCAGCCATGCAAGGCTGCGGATCACCTGGTCGCCCACGGGATGTCCATACGTGTCGTTGACGGACTTGAAATGGTCGATATCGATCATGGCCACGGTCAGGTTGTGATGGGCGCCGTCACGGACCATGGCATCGAGACGTGACTTGGCGGCGGTATGGTTCAACAGGCCGGTCAGCCCGTCGAGACGCGTGGAGCGGCGCGTCTCGCGGAAACGTTCGATCCGCGTCTTCACCACGGCTGCCAGCAGTACGGGATTGAAGGGCTTGATCAGGAACTGGTCCCCGCCCAGGCGCAGGGCTTCGACCTGCATGCCCACATCGGATTCGCCGGACAGGTAAACGATCGGCAGTGAGCTGTAGGCGGCCATCTGCCGCAGGACCCGCGTGGCTTCGACGCCATTGAAGCGCGGCATGTACATATCCATCAGCACCAGGTCCGGGCGGAAGGACTCCAGAGCATCCAGCAACTTGCCCGGGTCGTTGATGGCCCGCGTATCGATGCCGTGCTGCGCCAGCGTGCGCTGGATCAGCGCCACCGCAACGCGGGAATCCTCGACGACGAGGACCCGATACTGCTCCTGCTCGTTGGTCTGCACGAGATCGAGCACGCAATTGAGCACCATTGAGGGCTGGTCTTCTGCCGGGATCGTCACATCGATACCGGCGCGCATCAGGTCGACGATCGGTTCTATGGCCGACTGGCCGCCCAGGTAAAACAGCTGGCTGGCCGGGGAGCTTTCGCGGATCGCGGAAATGAACCTGAGCTCGCCCGGCTTCGTGGCATCCCCGGTCGGAATGAACAGTACCGCGAGCGGCTTGTCCTTTGGTAAATGTTCGCCGCCCCAGTCGATTTCGTAAACCTTGAAGCCAAAGAACTGCAACTGGCGGCGCAGCGCATTCGCCAGGTCATGTCTTTCGCCTGCCGCGATCATCCAGATCGATCGCGGCTTGATCCAGTCGATCTCCTGTGTAGCAATGGACGGTTCCTGAATTCGCCGGCTCGAGGCAGAAGAACGCGAAGTCGCGACCGAACCGAGCAGGGCATCCAACTGACGTTGCAGTGAGGCGATATCCTGCGCCGGAATCGGATGCGTAGAGAGGTCGCCAAGCTTGGCCAACGCGACATTTTCCAGGCCCTCGCACAAGCGGACCAGGCCGGGCAGGCGCAGGCGGTTGAAGTACTCCGCGAGACTGTTGACCGCAACGGCAAATTCAATGAACTGCTCGAAGTGTCCCTGGGCGACATAGTGCTCCCATCGCGTTCGCAGAACGTAGAGCCTGTCTTCAATTGAATTGTTGGAATGCGTCGGCATGGATCGGCAAGTCGGGTGCGTGTTGTTCTTGTTGATGTGCAGGGCACCAGTGATTCGTTACACCTCGATTGACGGCTTCTCCCGGCCACTCGACATAAACCATGAATCGAGGTGCGACAGACTACGAGCCGCTTCTGGGCTGTGCTGTTCCCGCGCCGTTCGTCCGGTGCTGCCGGACAGAAACGATGTCGCATTATCAGGGATCATTGCATTTCAGGCAATTGTATTGAGATAAAAATGACAACTATCTGGTTGTGAGAGCGGAAAGTGCCCCGTTCTTTTTACTGTTGTTTTATACAGTAGTTGTGGTAAAGTAAGATTTCATCCACTGCAGCATTCAGAAAAGGAGACGTGCCATGATGCACCTGAACAATTCCTTCGGTCCCCGATTCGGCCTCGAATATGCCCCCACCTCATTTCTGTTGCGACTCGGACGTCGTGAAATTTTTGTGTGCCGTGATTTCCGCAAGCGGTATTACACCGTCAACCCGCTCATTGATGTCAGCACAGGGATTGAACCCGGGCATCTTGAGTTGCTGCTTTTTCGCCGTTGGCTGGTCATCCTCTCCAAAGCAAGATAAGAATCTGCCAGCTTTGGTTGGATAGATGCGAAAAATCAATCGCTTATGAGGCTTGTTTGAAGTGAATTGGTTCAAGCAAAGCCTGAGGATGGAACGTCGACTCAAGTCGGATTTTGCTGCTCGAACTGCTGTATATCCTCCTCGACTGAGCGCAGGTAGTCGAAGGCAAGACCGAGGGCATTGACGGCAGCATGAAACGGGTTGTCCCAAGGATCAGTTGCGGCAACGCTGGCGTTATATTCCTGCAATGCTGCCTGGATTTCGAGGCTGCGCTGTGAAAGGCTGCCAACCTGTCGCGTCTGAATAACGGCCTGGAATGCGGCCACGAGGCTGTCGAGTTTTCGCCCGACCACGCGCAGGTTGAATGCCAGCAGGCAGATGTGGACGTCAACGTCATACAAGTCCGGATGCGAAGACTTCAGCGCCGTTTGCCGGACATGCAGGGCATCGAGGAAATTCAGCGCGTCTTCAACGGCCCGGTACTGCGTATAGAGCGGGCCTGGAGGGTAGAGCAGGTTCAAGGGCATGGCAGTTCATGGGAGATGAACATATCCAGTATAGGCGCCGTACTTCCGTAGTTCGGAAAAGCGCTTCAGATTTTTAAAAAATAAGTAAAATCAGATGGTTGTAGCTGATTTTTGAAGATTTTTGGAGGCTAGGGCCTATGTTTTTCATCGAAGCAGGCCCGGATGGGCGGGCGCAGCGCCGCCAGGCGCGCACGGCCCATCTTGTTCGCTCTGTAACTTACTCAAGCCCAAGTTCCTTCAGGCGTTTGATCTGTCGCCTTGTCAGGCGATCAATGTCGGCGATGTCGGCCGCCGAGAGCTTCGGCCCCGGCCTCCTGACAGCGGCTGATGCAATCGCGCCGCGTGCTGCCAAAATGTGCTTGCGTACCGCGAGCCCGGCCACCGGTTGTTGCTCATAGCGCGCCAGCGGCAGATAGGCATCGAAGATGTCGTGCGCCCGTTCGGTATCGCCGGCGGCATGCGCGTTGCAAACGCCGACCATCATCTCCGGATATACGAAACCCGTCATTGCGCCATCCGCACCGCGGCTTAGCTCTTCGGGCAGGAACAGCCCGCCTCCGTTGCCGGTAAGGATCGCGACCCGCTTTACTTCACCGCGCTCGCTCGCCGCGCGAATCGCGGAAAGCTTGCCTAGTCCCGGACAGTCTTCATGCTTGAGCATTACGCAATTCAGTGAATTCTTAAGGATGCTCAGCACCACCGAATTCGACATCTTGACCCCCGTCGAGACCGGATGGTCCTGCAGTACCCAGGGTACATCCGGCCCGAGGGTTTCGTTGACCATGTCGAAATACGCTAGGATCTGCTCGTCGGTACGCACACTCGACGCCGGCGCGATCATGACGCCGGAGGCGCCCATATCCATCACGCTCTGGGTCAGCTCCTTCATCGGCGCGAAGCCGGCGGAAGAGGCGCCGACCACGACCGGCACGCGGCCGTTGACGCGCTTGAGCACCTGTCTGGTGAAGGTGCGCGACTCCTCGGCGGTCAGCTTGGTCGCTTCGCCCATGATGCCGAGAATGGTGAGTCCGTTCGCGCCGCGCTCCAGGTAAAAGTCGACCATGCGATCGGTGCTTGCGAGGTCGAGCGAACCGTCTTCCGCGAAGGGCGTGACGGCGATCAGATAAACGCCCCTGGCGTTGATATCCAGCTTGTTCATGTTTGCGTCTCCGTGTCCGGTTTCAGAAGATCTTCATGGCTCTTTAAAGCTTCTTCAGGCTTCTTCAGCCTTTTTTGGCGGCAGCCTTGAAGGCTTCATAGCGCGCCTTGTTTTCGGCATTCGGCGGGTAGAGGCCCGGCAGCGCGGCACCTTTTTCCACTTCCGCCATGATCCAGTTTTCCAGTTGTTCCTGTTCGGTCGCCTGCGCTACCACTTCGTCGAGCAGTCTAGCCGGGATGACTACCGCGCCATCCGTGTCCGCCACCACGATGTCATTGGGGAAAACGGCGACGCCGCCACAGCCGACCGGTTCCTGCCAGCCGACGAAGGTCAGGCCGGCGACTGAAGGCGGCGCGGCGACGCCACGGCCCCAGACCGGCAGGCCGGTATCCGACACGCCCTTGACGTCGCGCACCACGCCGTCCGTGACGAGCGCGGCCACGCCACGCTTCTTCATGCGGGAGCACAGGATGTCGCCGAAAATGCCGGCATCCGTGACGCCCATCGCATCCACCACGGCAATGCAGCCGGCCGGCATCGCCTCGATGGCAGCGCGCGTGGAGATCGGGGAAGACCAGGATTCCGGGGTCGCCAGGTCTTCGCGCGCCGGCACGAAACGCAAGGTAAACGCGCGGCCGACCTGGCGCGCCTGCTTGCCGTCCATCGGCATCGTGCCGCGCATCCAGACATTGCGCAGCCCCTTCTTCAGCAGGACCGTGGTCAGCGTGGCGGTGGAGATACTTGACAGGGTATGTGCGATTTCAGGATCGAGGGGAAGGGATTCAGTAGTCATTCTGCATGCCTTGTGAAGATGAAGTGGGTGCAAATTCCTGCCTTGACGCCGTGGACCCGCTGCTATCGGAAGGCGTCCGTTACGTCGGCTTTAATTAGAGATATCACATCGTCCAAATAATTTCCGTACCGCGCCACAAAATTCGCCACCTGTTTCCGCCGGGCGATGCATTGCGTTAGCCACGTTCCAGCTGGCGCCGGGCGCGATGCCTTGCCTTGCAGTCATACATCTCCCGATCGGCGAATCGCATAAGGGACGGAATATCCAGCCCATCGCGCGGATACACCGCGATGCCAATGCTGGTTCGCACGTCGAGCACCGCGTCGCCGAACTTAACCGGCTGGCTGACTGCCGTCTCCACCTTGAGCGCAACTGCTGCGGCGTCTTCCATATGCGTGATTTCAGTCAGGACGATCACGAACTCGTCGCCGCCGAGGCGCGACACGATGTCGCAGCCGCGTACCGCCTTGGTCATCCGCTCGGCCACTGCCTTCAGTACAAGGTCGCCGGCTTCGTGGCCATGGGTGTCGTTGATCTGCTTGAAACCGTCCAGGTCAAGAAACAGCAGGGCGAACTGAAGCCCGTTGCGGGTGGCCGCGGCCAGGGTCCGTTTGGTCAGTTCGAGCAGGAAGGACCGGTTCGGCAGTTGCGTCAGGCTGTCGGAGTGGGCGCGCCGGCGCAGCTCTTCCTCCGCGGCCTGGCGCTCGGTGATGTCGCGCGCAATGCACAGCGCATAGCGGCTGCCTTTCAGTTCGAAGGCGCGCACGCTGATTTCCACCGGGATGATGCGCCCGCTCTTGGTGCGGTGGTCGGTGACGAACATGGCTTCGCCCTTGACGAGCAGGCGTTCGGCGATCAGCGGAAAGTCGCCGAGGCTGCCGGTGGCGTCGATGCTGCTGGCGGTGAGATGAAGCAATTCTTCGCGTGAATACCCGAGGCGCCAGCAGGCGACATCATTCACTTCGACGATGCTGGTGAGGCCTTCCGGCGTCAGCAGGCACACGAAGATCGCGTCGCTGCTGGCGTTGAACAGGGCACGGTAGCGCTCTTCGCGATCGTGCAGCGCTTCCTCCGCATGCTTTTTTTCGGTCACGTCCGAAAATGTGCCGATGTAGGTGCTGACCATGTCGTCACTGTCGGTCAGTGCGCGAATCGACAGCCACTTGGGGAAATCCTCGCCGCTCTTGCGGCGGTCCCAGATTTCGCCCTCCCAGCGGCCGGTGGACTTGATGGCGGCCCACATGTCTGCGTAAAACGCATCGGCATGGCGGCCGGAGCGCAGCAGGCGCGGCGTCTGTCCGATGGCTTCTTCACGCGAGTAGCCGGTAATGCGCGAAAAAGCCGGGTTGACGGTCTGTATGACGCCCTCCCGGTTAGTGATCATGATGCCTTCGCCGGTCGCGTCGAATACCTGGCGGGCAAGCTGCAATTCCTGGTCGGCCTTGGCCAGGCGCCGCTTGTGTTCAGCGAGTGCCTGCTGGAGATTGCTGAGATAGTCGCGTTCGTATCCGGCCAGCACTTCCGATTGCGAGAGGATGCCGAGCAGGCTGCCGTCCTCGCCGGTGACGCCGAGGTGGCGTATGCCTTTCTCCTGACAGAGCGCGCGCGCCAGGAAGAGGCTGGTGTCCGCGTGGACGCTGATGAGCGGGCGGGAAGCAATCTGCCCGGCCTGCGCGCCGGTTTCCTGCCGGCCGAGCGCGCGCAGCACATCCTGCTCGGTCAGCATGCCATATTCGCCGTGGAAGTCGACCACGATAGCGTCACGGCCTTGCATGGCCATCGATCGCGCGGCATCGGCCAGTGCAAGCTCTTGCGGAACGATCAGGGCGGGGCCGCTGATCAGAGAGCCGACGGCCTTCAGCGTGACATCGAGCTCCAGGCTCGGAAGCCTGACGATGTCCGTCTGGCTGATCATTCCGATGGGGTGTCCTGATGCGTCAACCACGAGCGCATGGCGGATGTGATGCTGAATGAAGAAATGCGATGCGGCTGAGACGCTGGTGTCTTCCCCGAGGGTTTTCACCGCGGTGGTCATGGCGGAGGAGACGGGAGCGCTCATGGCCTCCCGCTTGCCGAGGTCGACGCGCAAGGCATCGGCCCTGGTCCAGATGCCGAGCACCTTCCCGTTGTCCATGACGAGAATCGAGCCGCACCGGTTTGCGTCCATGAGATCGGCAGCTTCGCAGATCGGCGTGTGCGGCGGGCATTGCAGGAGCTCGCGCCGTATGATCTTCGAGATCGGCAGATCGAATGACATGGACGAATGCCTCTTTGCTTCGGGTTGCGCGGTCGGAATGGTCAGATGGCGTTTGGAATAGCGGCCTGGAAAATTGCCTTAAATCAATTATACGCAAGCAGCGGAGCGCGCGCACGGCAATCCTGGCGGATTTGGCCCGGTGGCTGGCAAGAGTGGATTGCGCGCAACGACAGGGAGCGATGCGGGCAAGAAGCCGCCCGTTGAGTCCCAACGGCTCAGCGGGCGAGCGGGGCTTACAGCATCGGCATGCGCAGCATGTCGACGACTTTGCGGATGATGCGGCGGCGTGCTTCGGTGTAGGGTGGGTAGAACATCTTCACGAGCATCAGCGGGGAGGAGCGCAGTACCGCGCGCTCATGCGAAAACGCCTTGAAGCCGAAATGGCCGTGGGCATTGCCGATGCCGGAATTGTTGACGCCACCGAACGGCAATTCGCCGTGCGCAAACTGCATCACGCAATGGTTGACGCAGGCTCCGCCGGAACTGGTGCGCATCAGAACGTTATCGATTTCCTTCCTGTCCCGGCTCCAGACATACAACGCCAGCGGCTTTGGCCGTGCGTTGATGTCTGCGATGACCGCGTCCAGCTGCGTGTATGGGAGGATCGGCAGCACCGGGCCGAAGATTTCTTCTTCCAGGATCTGCGCTCCGGGCGGGACATGATCGATCAGGGTGGGCGCGATGTAGCACTGCGCCACATCCACCTCACCGCCGGCCTGGATCGCCGCGCCGCGGGTGAGCGCATCGTACAGCAGGGAGGCGACGCGCTGGGTATGGCGCTGGTTGACCACGCGCGTCAGGTCCGACGTATGCTTCTGTTCGTGTGCGGTTGCGCCATACCGCGCGTGGATGATCTTGCGGCATTCCGCGATAAAGGCATCCTTGACCGATTCATGGACGTAGACAAAGTCCGGCGCGACGCAGGTCTGGCCGCCATTCAGGAATTTGCCCCACATCAGCGTTTCGGCCGCCAGCCTGATGTCGGCGGATGGGGCGACGATGGTCGGTGACTTGCCACCGAGTTCCAGGGTGACGCTGGTGAGATGTTTTGCCGCGGCGGACATGACGATCTTGCCGACGGCCGGCGATCCGGTGAAGAAGATATGGTCGAAGGGCAGGTCGAGCAGCGCCTGCGAGGTGGCGGTGCCGCCTTCGAACAGCGCGACTTCCGATTGCGGGAACACTTCGCTGATGACGCGGCCCATCAACGCGGATACCGCCGGCGTCATCTCCGATGGCTTGATCATCACCGTGTTGCCCGCAGCGAGCGCGGAAACCAGCGGGCCGAAGCACAGGCTCAGGGGGTAATTCCAGGGGGCGATGATGAGCACGCGACCGCGAGGCTGGTACTGCACCCAGCCGGAAGTACCGAGCATCGTGCTGGTGGGCCACACCTTGTGCGGCTTCATCCAGCGCTTGATGCGCCCGATGGCATGGCGCACCTCGTCCATGACGGGCAGGAATTCGGACGCTTCCACTTCGGCGGGCGACTTGCGGTAATCCTGCATGAATGCTTCGTAGAACGCCTCGCGCTGGGCCATCATCGCGTCGCGCAGCTTTCTGATGCGCGCGATGCGTTCGTTCGCCGTGGATACGCGCCAGCGCAGCGCCGTCTCGAGCTGGCTGGCAAACACTTCCTTGATGCGCGCCGGATCGCTTTCGACCAGTGGCGCGACCGGTGTGAACGCCTGCATGGACGGGTTCGTGCTCATGTTCATCTCCACATTGAAATTCTGTTTCTTATTGTTTGAGGACTTCCGGCGCACCGGACTCGAACTGCTGTACGGCACACTCCATGATTGTATGCTTCATCAACTCGGCCGACGTCGACAGCTTGCGGTCCTTCAGCCAGACGATTGCAAAATGCGTCTGCAACTGTGGCGGCAGCGCCAGGTCCAGCCTGACAAGTTCCCTGCGCCTGACCTGATCGCGTACCGCGCTCGGCGGCGAGAAGAACAGCACGTCGGTCAATGCCGCGCTGGTGCGCAGCAGGCCGAAATCATTGCTCGACACCGCACTGGCGGACAGCCTGCCCGACAGCAATTCCGGATGCATCTTCAAGACCTTTTCCAGCTCTTTCGGGATCTTCGTCAGCCCCGAAAACGGATATTTCTGCAAGTCACCTAGGTTCAGCTTCTTCTTTTTCAGTAGCGTATGCCCGTTCCGAACATATACGCAGATGGGCTCGGCAGGCAACTGCGCAATGTCAAAATCGACGATGTCCTCTAATTCCCGCGAGTCCGCAACGAGGAAATCAATCTCGCGGTTCAGGAGCCTGTGCTTGTGGTCATCCCAGTAGCCGGACTCGACGGCAATATCGATATTGGTCGCAACGTCCCGCAACCGGGCCAGGCAATGCGGAATCAGTGACGAGCACAGGACCGTTCCGGCGGCAATTCGCACGGAGCCGTTGGCCTGGCGCTTGATCATGTCGATTTCCGTGTGCAACTGCTGGATGTCGGACAACAGCGAGGAAGAGCGCGACAGCAGCCATTGCCCGACCGGCGTCAGCCGTACCCCGCGCGGAGAACGGTCGAACAGGACCACATCAAGGTCTTCCTCCAGGATGCGTATGCTCTTCGACAGCGCCGGCTGCGAGATGGAAAGCCTGGCGCTTGCCTTGTGCACATTGCCCGATTCCGCGAGTGCCACGAAATGCTGCAGCTGCTTCAGGTTCATATCGATAACTTTCGGATATCACTCGTCGAACAAAAAGTCATTAGACCATGTATCGGGCCATACGGGATACTAGTGGACCGCCGCAAAGAATAATCCTGAACGGGGAGACAAGCCATGCATGCGGACCGTCCGCTTTTCCTTCAGCCGGCTTGTGCCGGCGACTACCGTGAACTGGCCCGGCGCCGCCTGCCGCGGCAGTTCTTCGATTATCTCGATGGTGGCGCGTACGACGAAGCTACCATGCATAACAACGTAGAGGACTTCCGCAAGGTCTTGCTGCGGCAGCGTGTGCTGCGCGACATTTCGAACATTGACTTGCGTGCCGAAGTACTGGGGCAGAAGCTGTCCATGCCAGTGATCCTCGGCCCGGTCGGGCTGGCAGGCATGTTTGCGCCGCGCGGCGAAGTCCAGGCGGCGCAGGCGGCCGAAGCCGCCGGCATTCCGTTCTGCGAATCGACGGTCTCCATCTGCTCGATAGAGGAAGTGCGCGCGAACACCAAGGCACCGTTCTGGTATCAGCTCTATGTGATGCGGGACCGCGGTTATGCCCGTGAACTGTTGCAGCGGGCGCACGCGGCGGCATGCCCGGTGCTGGTCTTTACTGTCGACCTCGCCGTGGTCGGCGCGCGCTATCGCGACGTGCGCAACGGCATGACCGGCGTGCGCAGCCCCTTCGGCAAGCTGGCCAAGGCCTGGGACTTCGTTTCCCATCCTTCGTGGGCGCTGGACATGGTGGCGCATGGTAAGCCGCTGGTGTTCGGCAATCTCGTCAAGGCACTGCCACAGGCGCACAGCCTTCCGGCATTTCGCGCGTGGGTCAATGCACAGTTCGATCCTGCCGTGACCTGGAAAGACCTGTCATGGCTGCGCGAGAACTGGCCGGGGAAGATCGTGGTGAAGGGCATCCTCGATGCGGATGATGCGCGTACCGCTGCGGACATTGGTTTCGATGGTGTAGTCGTTTCCAATCATGGCGGCCGGCAGCTCGACGGCGTGCCTTCTTCGGTGTCGGCATTGCCTGCCATCGTTGATGCGGTTGGCGATCGTGTTGACGTATTGATGGATGGCGGCGTGCGCAGCGGCCTCGACGTGGTGAAGGCGCTGGCGCTCGGCGCGCGGGCATGCATCGTAGGCCGAGCATGGGCATATGCATTGGCGGGCGGCGGCGGTCGCGGCGTCGCTCATGTGCTGCATATCATGCGCAAGGAGATGGAAGTGGCCATGGCGCTGACTGCCTGCACCAGCTTGCGCGAACTTGACCGCGAGATCCTTGTCCCGGCATCGGGGACGCAAGTGAAATCCGGACCGGGCAAGGATGTCGCCGAAACACTGGCATCGCGGGTGGCCTATGCAGAAGTATCAAAGTGACGTCATCGTCATCGGCGGCGGACTCGCCGGCATCGTCGCCGCGATCGAGCTGCTCTCCGCCGGCAGGCGCGTAACGCTGCTGGACCGCGATGTCGAAGAGAACTTCGGCGGGCTGGCGAAGGAGAGCTTCGGCGGCATCTTCCTGGTCGGGACGCCCGAGCAGCGGCGTTCGGGCATTCGGGATACGCCGGAACTGGCCTTGCAGGATTGGCTCGCCTTCGGCGCGTTCGGCCAGGACGAATCGGCGGAACGGTGGCCACGCCGCTGGGCGGAGGCCTATGTCAACGATAGCCATGGCGAAATCTATTGCTGGCTGCGCGAGCGGGGCGTACGTTTTCTGCCTTTGCCCTTGTGGGTCGAACGTGGCCAGTTCAGCGGCGGCAACTCCGTGCCGCGCTGGCATGTGACCTGGGGCACCGGGCATGGACTGGCGATGCAACTGATCCGCGTCCTGCAGGCGCATCCGCGGCGACAGGCGCTGACGCTGAGGTTCAATCACCGGGTGGATGCGTTGACATCGCGGGACGGCAGCGTCACCGGGTGTTGCGGCGTGATAGAAGACAGCGGGGAAGACTTCGTGGCCGAAGCCGGCGCGGTGCTGGTCGCGTGCGGCGGGATCAACGGCAACATCGAACGCGTCCGTCAGCACTGGCATCCTGAATGGACATCGCCGCCGGACACCATCCTGAACGGCTCGCACAAGTTCGCCGACGGGCGCTTGCATGATGCCGTGGAATCGATCGGCGGCAAGCTCACTTTCCTCGACCGCATGTGGAACTACGCAGCCGGCGTTCATCACTGGCGGCCGCGCAAGCCGGGTCACGGCCTCTCGCTGGTGCCGCCGCGTTCCGCCTTGTGGCTGAACTGGCGCGGCGAGCGTATCGGCCCGCAACCGCTGGTGAGCGGCTTCGATACGCGCGAACTCGTCACGCAGATTTGCCGGCAGGAGAAACAGTACTCCTGGCAACTCATGAACTGGAAAATCGCGTTGAAGGAGCTCGCCGTTTCGGGTGCGGAATTCAATCCGTCGATCCGCGAGAAGAAAGTCATCGGCTTCCTGAAAGACACCTTGCTTGGCAACCATTGGCTGCTGGAGCAGATGACGGAAAACTGCAAGGACGTGGTCGTGGCGGGTTCGCTGCCGGAACTGGTGGAGAAGATGAATGCCCTGCAGGGCGAGGCCGCAGTCGATCTCGCAACGGTGTGCAGCGTGGTCGCGCGGTACGATGCGGAAATTGAGCGCGGACCGACCTTCCATAACGACGAGCAATTGCGGCGCATCGCGCATCTGCGCAAGTGGCGCGGCGATCGCATGCGCACCTGCAAGTTCCAGAAGATACTTGAGCCGGGCGCGATGCCTCTGATTGCGATCCGCGAGTTCATCATCAGCCGAAAAAGCCTGGGCGGCATCCAGACCGATCTCGATTGCCGCGTGCTGGACAAGGTCGGCGCGCCGATTCCGGGTCTGTATGCGGCGGGTGAAGCGGCGGGCTTCGGTGGTGGCGGGATGAACGGGCTGCGCGGGCTGGAAGGTACATTCCTCGGCGGATGCATCTATGGCGCGCGGCGCGCGGCGAGAGCGATCAAATAAAAGCATCAAGGAGACAATCATGAAGAAAACCGCAGCCTGGCTGGCTGTCTATGCCATGGAACAGCTCGGCATCAAGTTCACCTTCGGCATACCGGGTGTGCACAACACCGAGCTGTACGACGAGCTGAACAACTCCGAAAAGGTGACCCCGGTCCTCGTCACGCACGAAGGCGGCGCCGCCTTCATGGCCGATGGCGTGAGCCGCGCGGCGGATGATACGATCGGCGCGCTGGCGATCGTGCCCGCCGCCGGCTTCACCCATGCATCGAGCGGCATCGGCGAGGCGCTGCTGGACGGCATCCCGATGCTGGTGTTTTCCAGCGGCATCCGCACCGATACGGGAAAGCGCTACCAGCTGCATGACATCGACCAGCTTGCGCTGGCCAAGCCGCTGACCAAGGCGGCTTTCCGCGTTACCCGCCACGAGGATGTGGTGCCAACGATTTTCGAGGCCTACCGGATTGCGACGGGCAATGAACCAGGGCCGGTGCTCATCGAGCTGCCTGTCAACCTGCAGTTGTTTCCCGGAGAGGTGGGCGAACTGCCGCGATGGGAGCGCCATAACGGACTGAGTACGCCGGATCCTGCGCTGATCCGGCGCGCGGCAGACGTCCTGCTCGGCGCGCGCAAACCCGGCCTGTTCGTCGGCTGGGGTGCGCGCATGGCGACGGACGAAATTGCGGCGATTGCCGAACTGCTGCAGGCGCCGGTCAGTACGACGCTGCAAGGGCTGGCTGCGTTTCCCGGCGATCATCCACTGCATGCCGGATTCGGCTTCAGCCCGTCGGCGGTGCCGGCCGCCCGCAATGCCTTCCATGAATGCGATGCCATGCTTGCGGTCGGCGCACGTTTCGGCGAGATCCCGACCGGCAGTTTCAGCGCCACTGTGCCGCCGGCCCTGGTGCATGCCGACATCAATCCGCAGGTGTTCGATGCGAACTATCCGAGCGCGGTGCGCATTGCCGGCGATGCGCGCGTGGTGATGGCCGCGCTGCTGGCGGAGCTGCGCTCGCGCGGCGGCCGTGCGGCAGACAAGGAACTCCTTACGCAGATTGCTCGCGACAAGCAGGCATACCGTGAGGAATGGTATGCGCACGACAGCAAGGGACGCGTCAATCCTGCACGCTTCTTCGACGAGTTGCGACGCCAGATGCCGTCCGACGCGGTGGCGGTGCTGGACGACGGCAACCACACCTTCCTGACAGCAGAGCTGTTCCCCATCCATCGCGGCGGCAAGTTGCTGACGCCGACCGATTTCAATGCGATGGGCTACGCGGTACCGGCGGCGATCGGCGCCAAGCTTGCGCAGCCCGACAAGGAAGTGTTTGCCATCGTCGGCGACGGCTGCTTCATGATGACCTGCATGGAAATCGTGACGGCGGTATCGCGCTGCCTCGGCGTGATCTATTTCGTTTTCCACGACGGCGAACTGTCGCAGATCGCGCAGGCGCAGCAGATTCCCTACAACCGCAAGCCATGTACCGTGCTGGCCGGCCCGAATATCGAAGGCATCGCCATGGCGACCGGCGCAGCGTATGTGCGTATGGCGAACCAGGACGCCATCGTTGACGCGATCGAGCAGGCGCGACGCGTTGCGCGCGAAGGACGCCCAGTGATCGTCGACGTGGAAATCGATTATTCGAAGCGCACCGCATTCACCAGCGGCACGGCGAAATCCACCTTCAAGCGATTCCCGCTGTCGCAGCGCATGCGCTTCGCGGGTCGCGCGCTGGTGCGCAAGGTGACTGGCTAGCAAGCGAAATGTCGGGAAGGTCTCTAGAATAGCTGGCATTGCCAACGCACGGAAACAGCATCATGCAAGCATTGAAAGCGCGCGAACTTCTTCTCGACATGTATAGCGCCGCCGTCGGCGCGGTGAGTGCGGAGAAATGCCTTCCGGCCTTCCTGCCGAAACCGTCGCCACAGGGTCGCACGCTGGTCATCGGCGCGGGCAAGGGCGCGGCGGCGATGGCGAAGGTTGTGGAAGAACACTGGGAGGGCGATCTTGCCGGACTGGTCGTAACGCGCTACGGGCACGGCGCGGATTGCAAGCGCATCGAAGTGGTCGAGGCGGCGCACCCGGTTCCTGACGAGGCGGGCCGCCGCGCGGCGGGGCGCATGATGGAGATGGTGCGCAACCTGACCGAAGACGATCTCGTGCTGTGCCTGATCTCCGGCGGCGGTTCCGCCTTGCTCGCCTTGCCGGCTGAAAGCATCACGCTGGAGCAGAAGCAGGCGATCAACAAGGCGCTGCTGAAGAGCGGCGCGACCATTTCGGAAATCAACTGTGTGCGCAAGCACCTGTCTGCGATAAAGGGCGGGCGTCTCGCGCTGGCATGTGCGCCGGCGCGCGTGGTGACGCTGCTGATCTCGGACGTGCCGGGTGACGATCCAGGCGTGATTGCCAGCGGCCCGACCTTGCCCGACCCGACGACCTGCCAGCAGGCCCTGGCGATACTCTCGAAGTATGCGATCGATGTCCCCGACAACGTCAGGCGACATCTCGCGTCCGGCGCGGGGGAAACACCGAAACCGGGCGATGCGCGTTTTGCGCGCAATGCACATCATGTGATCGCCACGGCGCAGCAGGCGTTGGAAGCCGCTGCGCAAGTGGCGCGCGCGGCCGAGATCACGCCTTACATTCTCTCGGACGACATGGAAGGCGAGGCGCGTGATGTCGGACTGGTGCATGCGGCGCTGGCACGGCAAGTCGCCGTGCGTAACCAGCCGTTTCGGCGGCCTTGCGTGCTGATCTCCGGCGGCGAAACCACGGTGACGGTGCGCGGGAAAGGGCGAGGCGGGCGCAATGCGGAATTCCTGCTGAGCCTGGCGACGTCGCTGAGCGGGCTGGAAGGTGTCCACGCGATTGCCTGCGACACGGACGGCATCGACGGCTCGGAAGACAATGCGGGTGCGCTCTACGCGCCGGACTCGGTGGCGCGCGCGGAAAAGCTGGGGCTGCGTGCGAGGACGATGCTTGACAACAATGACGGCTATGGCTTCTTCAGTGCGCTGGGCGACTTGGTCGTGAGCGGCCCGACGCGCACCAACGTGAATGACTTCCGCGCGATACTGATCCTGTAATTTCAGGCCGGGTGGCGGGTTGGTTAAGCATCCAGTTAGAGATGTGGGGTGGGGTGCGCACCAGTGCAGCGGTGGCAAGAGTGCTGGTGCTGCAATGTTGGCAGTCGAGGGATTGGCGGGTTTCGCTGCGCTCTACCCACCCTACCGTCCTTTGTTCATCATCCTCATTGTCGGGATCATTTACCAGGTGTTCTGCACCAGCGCCTTCGCTGTTGCCGTGATCAGTTCGCGCAGCCACTTGTGCTCCGGCGCATGGTGCACGCGGTCGTGCCAGAGCTGGTAAAAGCGCATGGTGGGAAACCGGATCGGCACGTTGAATATCTTGAGCGGCAGGTTACGTTCGTAGAAGCGCATGAATTGCCGCCCGGTGGTGAGCACCAGGTCGCTGCGCGTGAGCATGTACGGGATCATTCCAAAATAGGCGGACTCCACCACCACGTTGCGATGCATGTCCTGCCTGGCGAGGAAGGACTCGATCACGCCCGAGTAACCGGGCAGCATTTGCGACGGGGCCACGTGCGGCAGCGATAGGTAATCTTCCACCGTCATCGCGTCCGGCGCGGTGCGCAGAGCATAGGGGCAATCGGCGCGCATGATGCAGGCGATCTCATCCTCGAACAGCTTGGACATATGAAGATGTGCCGGCGGATCGTCCCAGTTGGCGATCACGATGTCGAGCTCGCCGTCCGCCAGCAGCTTCAGGTAGTCGTTGTCCGGTCCCTTGCCATGCAGGACGATGCGGCTCTTTGGCGACTCGCGCCGCACGCTGGCGACGATGTTCGGCAGGAACTGGCTGTCGAGGTAGTCCGGCGCGGCGATATGGAAGGTGCGGGCTTCGTGCTGCGGCGAAAACGCGGTCTTGCGCGCGAACAGTCGCTCGGTCTCGTCGAGGATGCGCTTGGCTGGCTGCAGCAGGCTTTCGCCGTATTGCGTCGGCACCATGCCGCGCGTGCCGCGCACCAGCAGCGGATCGCCGGTCAGTTCGCGCAGCTTGCGCAACGAGGCGGAAATGGACGGCTGGGGCTGGTTAAGCTTGAGCGCGACGCGCGAGACGTTCTTCTCGGACAGCAGCAGGTACAGGATGCGTATGAGATGAATGTCCAGATGGTCCGGCAATCCCGACATGGTGTCTCCCTTCTGTTTGAATCTACCTGCAATATACCGGATACGCGATGCCCGGTTCCAGATTCGATATCGCTTGCCGGTGCCTTGAGGATTACCCACATCCTTATGCAGGAACAGCATTCTTCGCTCTCGCCAAGACGCCAGGAACGCCAAGGGAATGGGGAGCATCGTTCGTCGACTGAAAGCGAAAGGGGCATGCCTTGGCGTTCCTGGCGCCTTGGCGAGGCGGCTTCAGCTTATTGTCTTCGCCGCACGTCTACGGCACATGAAAAAGGCCCGGCGATCTGCCGGGCCAGGGTGATGAATCGAAGCGAATCGATCAATCATGCGTCGCGGGCTTGTGGCGGGCGGCGCGTGCAGGCGGGAGCTTGTGCTCTCGCCCGATTCCAGGATCAGAAGCGATGGCGGATGCCGACGCCGAAGCTGTTGCCGTTGTTCTGCGCCGTGATGCGGTCATTCATGAAGATTGCATACAGGTCGGTGCGCTTGGACATGTCGTAGTCGTAGCCGATCGACGTCGTGTTGCGCTTCTGGTCAGCGCCGATCGCCGTGCCGGTGCGCTTGGTCTGTGCCCAGCCAGCCAGGAACTTGCCCTGGCCTGCCGGCACGCTTGCGCCGAGCGATACCGTCTTGTCGTCGAGGTCGATGTTGTGCGATGTCTGGCCGTAGGTCGCATACAGCTTCGCGGCCTTCAGGTCGTAGCTGCCGCCGACCATCCATGCGGTCTGGCGTGCAGCGGAGAGGCCCGAGGGAAGCGGCAGGTTGCCGGCGGGCTGCACATTGCCTGCCGGGCTGTTGAGCGGATTGTTGATTTCCACGTTGTGATAGAACGCCGTCAGGGCCAGCGGGCCACCGAAGTAGAGCAGGTTCAGGCCGACGTTGTTCTTGCCGTTGCTGCCCGCGACTTCACCCAACTGGTAGTGCAGGTTGGCAGTCAGGCCACCGAAGTTCGGCGTGGTGTAGCGGATCTCGTTGCTCCATCCGGTATCGCCGGCAACCGAATTGGTCCAGCTCGAAGCATTGAAGAGCGGTACGTCCGTGTGCAGGATCAGCGGCGAGAAGGTGAAGGAATCGCCGAACGGGTTGAACAGGATGGTCGGCAGGAAGTTGGGTGCCAGGTCGCGTCCGAGCGAGAATGCGCCGAAGCTGCCGGACAGGCCGACGTTCGCGTCGCGCGAGAACAGCGTGTCGCCGGGGAAGCGGCCCTGCGTGCCCGTGTCGGCCTGGATGAAGCTGGTCAGCTGGAAGTTCGCCTTCAGGCCGCCGCCGAGGTCTTCCGAGCCCTTGAAGCCGAACCAGGAGGTGGTCATGCCTCCGCTGTTGACGACGGATCGGCTGTTGGTGTCGCCTGCATTGCGCAGTTTGCCTGCGAAAACGTCGACGAGCCCGCTTACGGAAACATTGGTCTGCTGCGCCATGGCAGCCGGCGCTGCCGCGGCAAGAATGGCCGCAGCGAGGGCGATATGTTTCAGTCTGGTTTTTTGTTGTTGCATGTAGTCTCCTGGTCTGATGCGGTGGATGAAACCGGGATGCCTCCCCGGACGGTAAGTCCCTGTTTTGAGATTGCCGCGCGGCGTCCCAGTTTCTGAACGGCAATCATTTTACTTTCCCTTGCTGCATCTTTGAAAGAGGCAGGAGAGCTGAAATGTGTGGTGCGGCGAGGAGTGACCTAAGCCTCGTCATCGTCGTGGGTATTTCCCTCTTCGTCTTCTGCAAACATGCCTCCCCGCGCATGAACGAGTCTCCCTGCGGCATACGTCGCGACGATGGTCCGATCGTCACCCAGCATGGCAAGCGCAAACAGGAGTTCATCGAGCGATCCGGCCCGCGCAGTGCGACGCTCGAGCAAGGGTGTCGCGTGTGGGTCCAATACAACAAAATCCGCCTCTGTCCCTTCTGCAAAATTTCCGATGGTTCCTTCAAGCTGCATGCTGCGCGCGCCACCAAGCGTCGCCAGATAGAACATACGCAGCGCCGGCAGATAAGTGCCGCCCATGCGCGCCACCTTGTACGCTTCGTTCATCGTGCGCAGCATCGAGAACGAGGTGCCGCCGCCGACATCGCTGGCCAGCGACAGCAGCATTCCTGCCTCGTCGGCACGCGCGAAATCGAACAGCCCGCTGCCAAGGAACAGGTTCGAGGTGGGACAGACTGCCGCAGCCGAGCCCGTCTCATGCATGCGCCTGCGGTCACGCTCGTCCAGCCAGATGCAGTGCCCGAACATCGCGCGCGGACGCAACATGCCGAAGCTGTCGTAGATATCGAGATAGCTGCGCGCGTCGGGAAACAGTGACCTGACCCATGCCACTTCATCGGTATTTTCGGCAACATGGGTCTGCAGGAAGGTATCGGGATAGGCGCGTGCGAGTTCGCCGGTGAGGCGCATTTGCTCCGGCGTCGAGGTCGGAGCAAAGCGCGGCGTGATGGCGTAAAGCTGGCGCCCCTTCTTGTGCCAGCGGCGGATCAGTTCCTCGCTCTGCTGCAGGCCGGTTTCTGCGGTGTCCTGCAGATATTCCGGACAATTCCGGTCCATCAGCACCTTGCCGGCCACCATACGCAGGTTGCGTTCCTCGCTTGCTTCGAAAAAGGCATCGACCGAGGCCGGATGGACCGTGCAGTACACCATGGCCGTGGTCGTGCCGCAGCGTAGCAGCTCGTCGATGAAAAAGCGCGCGACGTCGCTTGCATGCGCCGGATCGGCGAACTTGCGCTCAGTCGGGAAGGTCCAGTTTTCCAGCCAGGGCAAAAGCCCGGGCGCAGGCGACGCGATCATGTCGGTCTGCGGATAATGGATGTGCGTGTCGATGAAACCGGGAAGGAGCAACTTGCCGCGATAGTCGAGCGTCTCGACGGATGCGGGAAGGCGCGCGTGCAGTTGTGCATAATCGCCCGCCGCGACGATCCGGCCATTCTCGACGACGAGCAGGCCGTCTTCATGCCAGGCAAATGCCTTGTCATTGAAAGCCGGATCGGCGGTGAAGTGGAGGATGGCTGCGCGGTAGGCCTGGCAATCGGTGGATAAATCTGCGGATGTCATTGAATGCGTTCTTGTTCTTTTGGCGTGCCAAAGCTAGCGGGCAAGGGAAGGCGAAAGTGCATGCGAGGGAAACTGGGTGGACGGCATGGATTGCATGCGCGCAAATTCCTCCCTTTCCCACATCTGCAGCAGTTGCGCGCACACCGAGGCGGCAATCACGGCGGGAGTCTTGCCGCTGATGCCGGGTATGCCGATCGGGCAGACCATGCTCGCAAGGCGTGCCCGCGCGATGCCGCGTTCGAGCAGGCGATGCTCGAACTGCATTCGCTTGGTCTTTGATCCGATCAGGCCGAACCAGCCCGCATCAGCGCGGCGCAGGATGGTTTCCGCGAGGCGCTGGTCGAGTGCATGGCTGTGCGTCATGACCAGGAAGCTCGTGCCGGCGGGGACTTCATCGACCACTGCCTCAGGCGTGTCGGTCACTTCGATGACGACGTTGGACGGCACGCTGGCTGGGAACATGTCTTCGCGTTCGTCCACCCAGATCACGCGGCAGGGCAGGTCGGCAAGGGCGCGCACGATTGCTGCGCCGACATGGCCGGCGCCGAACAGGACCAGCAACGGCCGGCGGGCGAGGAGGGGATCGACCAGCCAGCGTCCACCTTCGGCATCCTTGATGAGGTGGCATTCATCGAGATGATCGAGGCGCGGCAGCATGGGCGGGATTGATCCAAACCGCGCGCTCCCGCTGCAATCGACAAGCACCGGCGGCAGTATGGCGTCGAGCGCGACCAGGCGGGTAATGTCCTCGCGGTTGCGCCAGCACTCGTCCATAGGGGCGAAGCCGGCACGGTCACTTTCCAGCAGACGCTCGAAGGCAAGGAATACGACGCCGCCGCAGCATTGACCGAGGCTGGGTCCAAGCGAAAATCGCTCGAGGCGCCGGATCGCCGCAACCGAGGTCGGCGGCGCCTCGAGCATGTCGCGCGCGATGTCGCAGGCGCGCATCTCCAGGTGCCCGCCGCCGATGGTATCGGCCTGCGCACTCGCGGTCACGAGCATTTTTGCGCCCGGTTCACGCGGACTGGAGCCTTGCACCGACGCGATCGTGACCAGCACCGCGGGTTCCTCGCGGGCTGCGGCAGCGGTCAGTGCGGTACGCCAATCGTTCATGTTGTTGCGGGCGAGCCGGAGGTGCGCAGCGCGTCGATGGCGCCCAGGATAGCTTCGCTTGTTGCCGGCGCATTCAAGGGCGGATTGACCACGTAATTTCCCACGCTGGCGATCGCATCACGGATCGCGAAGAATACCGAGAAGGCCAGCAGCAGCGGCGGTTCGCCCACCGCCTTGGAGCGGTGGATGCTGTCCGAGGCATTGCGATTTTTGAACAGCTTTACGCGAAAGTCGCGCGGACAATCGGAAACCGCGGGAATCTTGTAAGTCGACGGCGCGTGCGTCATCAGTTTGCCCGCCTTGTCCCACCACAGTTCCTCGGTCGTCAGCCAGCCCATGCCCTGGATGAAGCCGCCCTCGACCTGGCCGATATCGATGGCCGGATTGAGCGAATTGCCGGCGTCGTACAGCACGTCGGTACGCAACAGCTTCCACTCGCCGGTCAGCGTGTCGACAATGACTTCCGAAACCGCGGCGCCATAGGCGAAATAGAAGAAGGGATTGCCGGTCATGGTGTCCCCGTCCCAGTGTAGGCCGGGCGTAGCGTAGAAGCCGTCCGACCATAGCTGAACGCGTGCGCTGTAGGCGCGCTGGACCAGCGAGGGGAAGCTTTCCGGCACGCTGTTCACATAGACATGGTTGTCCGCGAAGCGTACCGCCGACGGATCAACCTGCGCTGTTTGCGCTGCGAATGCGGCAAGCCGCTCGCGGATCTGCCGGGCGGCATCCTGCGCCGCCTTGCCGTTCAGGTCCGCGCCGGTCGAAGCGGCAGTGGCGGAAGTGTTGGCCACTTTGCTGGTATCGGTGGCGGCAATGCGCACCTGCGACAGGTCCAGTCCGAGTTCATGCGCCACGACCTGCGCCACCTTGGTGTTCACGCCCTGACCCATTTCGGTGCCGCCATGGTTGACCAGGACCGAGCCGTCGACATAGACATGGACCAGCGCGCCAGCCTGGTTCAGGTGGGTGAGGTTGAAGGCGATGCCGAACTTGACCGGCGTGAACGCAATGCCTTTCTTCAGGACCGGGCTGGCTGCATTGAAGGCGCGTGCTTCAGCGCGGCGCTTGCGGTAGTCGCTGTCGGCTTCCAGTTCCGCCATCAGCTCATGCAGGACGTTGTCGGATACCTTCTGTCCGTATTGCGTAAGGTTGCGGCCTTCAAGCTCGTCGCAGCCATAGAAATTCAGTTTGCGCACGTCCAGCGCATCCTTGCCGAGATTGCGCGCGATCTCGTCGATCACAACCTCGATGGCGATGGCGCCTTGCGGTCCGCCGAAACCGCGGAACGCAGTATTCGATTGCGTATGCGTCTTGCCGCACAGGGCGACGATGTCGACGGCAGGCAGGTAGTAGGCATTGTCGAAATGGCAAACCGCGCGCGTGGCGACCGGGCCGGACAGGTCGGCGGAATAGCCGGACCGCAAGACCATTTCCACCTTCGCAGCCAGAATGCGGCCCTCGCCGTCGTGGCCGATTTCATACTCATAGTGGAAGTCGTGGCGTTTGCCGGTGACCATCATGTCGTCGTCGCGGTCGGCGCGCAGCTTGACCGGGCACTTCAGCCGCGCGGCGGCCACCGATGCGGCTGCTGCCCACAGTGCGGACTGCGATTCCTTGCCGCCGAAGCCACCGCCCATGCGCCGGCACTCAACCGTCACATTATGCGAATGCAGGCCGAGCGCGTGCGCCACGACGTGCTGCATTTCCGAAGGATGCTGCGTCGAGCAGTAGACCAGCATGCCGCGATCTTCCTTCGGGATGGCGTAGGAGATCTGGCCTTCGAGGTAGAACTGTTCCTGCCCGCCGACATACAGTTCGCCCTTGATCCGGTGCGGCGCCTGTTCGAAGGCCTGCCTGACGTCGCCGCGCGCGAGATGCATCGGCGGCAGGACCCAGGACTCTGCGCGTTTGGCATCCTGCGGTGTCAGGATGGCGGGCAATTCTTCATAATCGACCTTGGCCAGTCGCGCAGCACGTCGCGCGTGGTCATGGGTATCGGCCACGACCAGGAACATCGGCTGGCCGACGTATTGGACGAGGCCGTCGGCCAGGATCGGATCGTCATGGATGATCGGGCCGCAGTCATTGACGCCGGGGATATCGCTGGCGGTGAAGACAGCCACCACGCCGCGCGATCTGCGCACCGCGTCAAGGTCGATCGACCTCACCCTGGCGTGCGCCTTTTGCGAGAGCCCGAGCGCCGCATGCAAGGTGCCGTGCAATTCGGGAATGTCATCGGTATAGGTGGCTTCGCCCAGTACGTGCAGTTGTGCCGACTCGTGTGGACGCGGGACGCCAACGGCCGTCCATTGTGCAAGGGCGTCCGGCTTGAGGAAGGTTTCGATTTGCTTGTTCATGGTCAGGCATTTGCGAAGGCATTGACAGCGCTGGCGGGCAGCGGTGCGTCCGGGCGCGTTTCGAGCCAGAATCGGCGCAGCAGGTTTTGTGCGGCCTTGCTGCGATAGGCGCTGCTGGCGCGCATGTCGGTGAGCGGGGCGTAATCGCCGGAGAGTGCCTGTATGGCATTGGCGAGCGCGGCCTCATCCCAGGTGCGGCCCTTGAGGGCAGCTTCGGCTTTCGGCGCGCGGCGTGAAGTGGCGGCCATGCCGCCGAAGGCAATGCGCGCGTCGCGCACCACGTCGCCGTCGAGCGTGAGGGCGAAAGCGGCACAGACCGCCGAGATGTCCTGGTCGAAGCGCTTGGAAAGTTTGTAGGTACGGAAGCGCAGGCCGGGGCGTGGCAGCGGCACGCGCACCGCTTCGACGAATTCGTCCGGGCGCAGGTCCTTTTTCTGGTAATCGAGATAGAAGGCCTCAAGCGGCATGACGCGCTGGCCGCCGCTGCCGCGCAGCACGATGTCGCTGCCGAGGGCGATCAGCCAGGGCGCGGAATCGCCGATCGGCGATCCGTTGGCAATATTGCCGACCAGCGTCCCGGCATTGCGGATCGGCTGCGAGGCAAAGCGTTGCCACAGTTCCGACAGCTCCTGCGGATAATGCGTGCACAGCGCGGCATAGGCATCGTTGAGGGTGACGGCTGCGCCGATCTCCAGCTTGCCATCCACTTCGGTGACACGTTGAAGCTCCGCGACCTGGTTGATGTAGATGACTTCGCCGGGTTCGCGCATCTGCTTGGTGACCCACAGGCCAACGTCGGTGGAACCGGACAGAATGAGGGCGGATGGCTTTTTCGCGCGCAGTTTCACCAGGTGCTCCAGTGACAGGGGGGCGTAAAACATTTGGCCGCCACTGCCATAGGTCAACGTGTCGTCGCGCCGGATTTCTTTCAAGCTTGCCGCCAGCGCTTCACGATCGAAGGATGCACGCGGTAGGTCGAGCATGCGGCTCGCCGCGTCGATGATGGGGCGGTAGCCGGTGCAACGGCACAGGTTGCCGGACAGCGTATCATCGATTTCCTTGCGATCCGGGTGTGCGGTCTTTCCTTCCTGCTTCAGGTAAAGGCTCCACAAGGACATGACGAAACCCGGCGTACAGAAACCGCATTGCGAACCGTGACAATCGACCATCGCCTGCTGCACAGGATGCAGGCTGCCGTCCTGTTGTTTCAGGTCTTCGACGGTGAACAGCGCCTTGCCATCCAGCGTAGGCAGGAACTGGATGCAGGAATTGACCGTCTTCATCTCGATCGCATCGCCCTTCAGTTCCGCGACCACCACTGTGCATGCGCCGCAGTCGCCTTCGGCGCAGCCTTCCTTGGTTCCGGTGCAGTGATGGTCCTCGCGGATATGCTGCAGGATAGTGCGGGTGGGCGGGGCGTCGGACACCGAATGGATCCTGCCGCGATAGAAGAAGCGAATGGGTTGTGACATGCTGTCTCGTCAGAAATCTTGTAATGCCATGCGCGGTATCCTTGTGACGGATGGTTATCGCATGGAGTTAACGAATGGTATCGGGTGATAGACATGCACCCGTTCGCCACCGTCTTATCTTAAAGTCTTATCATGCAAGAAGCAGGCGAAGTCGTCAGTACGTTCTTGCAATATCCGGTATATGGACGGACTTATGAGCGGCCTGCCACGTATTGCAGAGATGTCCAACCAACAGGAGCAAGCGATGGGAAAGCTGACGACACATGTGCTCGACATCGCCCACGGCAAGCCGGCGGCGGGAGTGATGGTCGAGCTCTACGAAGTGAAGGCAACCCAGAGGAGCCTGCTGTGCAGCACATCCACCAACCACGACGGCCGCTGCCACGCGCCGCTGCTGCAAGGGGAAGAGATGCGCGCCGGCCAGTATGAACTCGTGTTCGGCATCGGCGACTATTTTACCGGCCATGGCCTTGTCCTTCCACAGCCGCGCTTTCTGGACCGGGTGATCATCGCCTTCGGCATCGCCAACCCCGACGAGAACTTCCATGTGCCGCTGGTCGTCTCGCCCTGGGCGTATTCAACCTATCGCGGCAGCTGACCGGAGCGGTGGTGTGGTTTTTTTCGGCATGCCATAGACCTTGACCATGGCGTTGGTGTGGGCAAAAATTTTGATGCATCGTGCGCAAGCTTTCCGTACGGCATGAGACAATTGCAGCCCTCTTGAATAACACCTGCCGTTTTCATTCATTGCGTATTTGTCGATGCATGTCCTGTTTGCGCCAGAAGACAGAGCAGTTCGGTCTTCCCTATATCCAGCCGTCTATAGGTCACATACAGACAAATGTATATCGGCCCGGGATATTTCCTGTAATTTCAGCCATTAAAAGAAAATTCCTATAACGGAGCCACTACCAAAGCGGTTTTCGGGGCAGAGGCTTCAAGAAGAGTGAGACATGGACACCCGCCTAACCTTGAGCAGGATCACGAAGAGATATCCTTCCGTGGTCGCAAACGACGGCGTCGACCTGGAAGTACTCCCGGGAGAGATTCATTCTATCCTTGGCGAGAACGGTGCCGGCAAATCCACATTGATGAAGATTATCTACGGCGCTGTCAAACCGGACGCCGGGGAGATGTTCTGGAACGGTAGGGAGGTGCATATCGCCAATCCTGCCGAGGCCCGCAAGCTGGGCATCGCAATGGTGTTCCAGCACTTCTCGCTGTTCGATACGCTGACCGTCGCTGAAAACATCGCGCTCGGCCTGCCGAAGGACACCGATCTTCATGAGCTGAGCCGGCGCATCGAGAACACCGCGCACCAGTACGGCCTGGAGCTGGAACCGCAGCGTCATGTGCATACCCTGTCGGTCGGCGAATGCCAGCGTGTCGAGATCGTGCGCGCGCTGCTCGCAAAGCCCCAACTGCTGATCCTAGACGAGCCGACCTCGGTGCTGACGCCGCAGGCGGTCGAGAAGCTGTTCGAGACATTGCGCCAGCTCGCCTCCGAAGGCTGCAGCATTCTTTATATCAGTCACAAGCTGGATGAAATCCGTTCCCTCTGCCACAAGTGCACCGTGATGCGTGGCGGGAAGGTGACCGGCACCTGCGATCCGATGCAGGAGACGGCGGCCAGCCTGTCACGCATGATGATCGGTTCCGAACCGCCTGCGATCCGCGCGGCAGAGCGTGCCCCCGGAGAAAAGATGCTGTCCCTGCGCAACCTGTCATTGCCGAAGAGCCATCCGTTTGGGACCGAACTCAGCAACATCAACCTGGACGTTCATGCCGGCGAAATCGTCGGGATCGCCGGAGTGTCCGGCAACGGGCAACAGGAGCTGCTTGCTGCGCTGTCGGGCGAGGATCCGCGCGCGCGGCCGGATGCCATCGTGCTCAATGGAGAGGCAGTAGGACGCATGAACGCGGCACGCCGTCGCCGTCGCGGCCTCGGCTTCGTGCCGGAGGAGCGCCTCGGACGTGGTGCGGTGCCGGACCTTTCGCTGGCGCATAACATCCTGCTTTCGCACCAGAATAAAACAACTGTCCGGCACGGGCTGATCAAGTTCGGTGCGATCAACCAACTCGCTGCAGCCATCATCGACCGCTTCAAGGTCAAGGCGCCTGGGCCGCACGCCACGGCCGGCAGCCTGTCCGGCGGCAACCTGCAGAAATACATCGTCGGACGCGAAGTGATGCGTGATCCGAAAGTACTGATCGTCGCGCAGCCGACCTGGGGCGTTGACGTCGGCGCGGCAGCGCAGATCCGTGCGGAGCTGGTTGCCTTGCGCGATGCCGGTTGCGCGCTGCTGGTCGTGTCGGAAGAACTCGATGAACTGTTTGAAATTTCGGATCGCCTTGTCGTGATCGCCAAGGGAAAGCTGTCGCCGCCGATCAGATGCTCGGAGGCGTCGGTCGACCTGATCGGCCAGTGGATGAGCGGTTTGTGGGATAAACAGGAATCGGTGCTGCGGGAGGTGGCCAATGGTTAAGTTGGAAAAACGGCCCAGCCCGTCGGCGCTGATGTCGTGGATGTCGCCGGTATTCGCGGTGATCCTGACCGTGATATTTGGCGTCATCGTATTCGCCGCTCTGGGCAAGGACCCGATCGCCGGACTGTCGGTGTTCTTCATCGAGCCGATCAAGGACCTGCGCGGCTGGTCGGAGGTTGGCGTGAAAGTGGCGCCGCTCCTGTTGATTGCGGTTGGCCTGGCGATCTGTTTCAGGGCGAATGTGTTCAACATCGGCGCGGAAGGGCAGCTTGTCGTCGGCGCCATCACCGGCGGTGCGGTCGGCCTGTATTTCGACCACGGCGAGGGCGGCGGCGCAACGATGATCACCTTGATGCTGCTGGCCGGCATGGCGGGCGGCATGGCATGGGCAGCGATCACCGCCTTCCTGCGCGACCGCTTCAACGCCAATGAAATTCTGGTGTCGCTGATGCTGGTGTATGTTGCACAACTGCTGCTGAGCCTGATGGTGAACGGTCCGCTGCGCGACCCGGAAGGATTCAACTTCCCGCAATCGCGCATGCTCTCCGACGGCTTCCTGATGCCTAATATTCTGATGGGAACCCGCCTGCATTTCGGCATCGTGCTGGCGCTGCTCGCCTCCGCGCTCGGCTGGGTCTACCTGTCGCGCAGCTTCGGCGGCTATCGCCTGCAGGTTGGCGGCATGGCGCCCGCTGCCGCGCGCTATGCCGGCTTCTCGTCGCGCAAGTCGCTTTGGACCTCGATGCTGCTGTGCGGCGCGCTGGCCGGAATCGCAGGCGTGTCGGAAGTGATGGGGCCGATCGGACAGCTCACGCCGTCCGTCTCGCCGGGCTACGGCTTCGCGGCGATCATCGTCGCCTTTGTGGGCCGTCTGCATCCGGTCGGCGTGGTGTTTTCGAGCTTCATCATGGCCTTGTTCTACATCGGCGGCGAACTGGCGCAGACGCGCCTCGGCATGCCGAGTGCGATCACCGGCGTGTTCCAGGGCGTCCTGTTGTTCTCCCTGCTGGCCTGCGATGTCATGATCCACTACAAACCGATCTGGAGAAAATAATGGATGCCTCACTGACTTCAGACATTGCGCCGCTGATTGCCGCGTCCATCAATGCGGGCACGCCCCTGATGCTGGCGGCGCTCGGCCTGCTCATCAACGAGAAATCGGGCGTGGTCAACCTCGGCGCGGAGGGCATGATGCTGGTCGCTGCCGTCGTCGGCTTCGCGACCGCAGTCAACACGGGAAGCGTGACTTTCGGTTTCATTGCAGCGGCTGTCTCCGGGATGCTGTTGGCAGGCTTCTTCGCCTTGCTTACGGTCTGGCTCGGCACCAACCAGTATGCAACCGGGCTGGCGTTGGCGCTGTTCGGCAGCGGGGCGTCGGCTTACATCGGCATGGACTATGTCGGCCACAGCCTGGAAAATCCGAAGTTCGCCCTGCCTTGGCTATCCGATATTCCGGTCCTCGGCGCTGCCTTGTTCCGGCAGCATCCGATGGTCTATTTTTCGCTGCTTCTGTGCGCCGGAATTGCCTGGTTCCTGTATCGCAGTCGCGCCGGCCTGGTGTTGCGCGCGGTCGGCGAATCACCGTCGTCGGCACATGCGCTCGGCTACAACGTGCGCATGATCCGCCTCGCGGCCTTGCTGTTCGGCGGCGCCTGCTGTGGCCTTGCCGGCGCGTTCATGTCGCTGGTGTACACGCCGATGTGGGTCGAGGGCATGGTGGCAGGGCGCGGCTGGATCGCCCTGGCCTTGACCACCTTCGCGACCTGGCGCCCCGCGCGGGTGCTCATCGGCGCCTACCTGTTCGGCGGTGTGACCATCCTGACCTTCCACGCACAAGGTCTGGGCGTGTCGCTCGCGTCGCAATGGCTGTCGATGCTGCCGTACCTGGCGACCATCGTCGTGCTGGTGCTGATTTCGAACAATGCGAACTGGATCAAGCTCAACATGCCCGCTTCGCTCGGCAAGAATTTTCATCCGCATTGATGCCGTCGCGTGACGGCACGCAATGTGGACAGCCGCGCCGTTGTTCCCGCTCGGCGCGGTTGGGTGTTCATTGATCAACCAGTGGGAATTACATGAAAAGGAAAACCATGTCGAAAAGCTTCATGCGCGGTGCCTTGTCCGCGATCGCAGTACTGCCGGCGCTCGCGCTGGCTCCCGCAATGGCCGCAGATCCCGCTCCGCTGAACGTCGGTTTTGTCTATGTCAGTCCGATCGGAGAAGCCGGCTGGACCTACCAGCACGACATGAGCCGCAAGGAACTGGAAAAGAACCTTGGCAACAAGGTCAAGACCAAGTTCGTGGAAAACGTCCCGGAAGGCGCCGACGCCGAGCGCGTGATCCGCGACCTCGCGCAGCAGGGCAACAAGCTGATCTTCACCACCTCGTTTGGTTTCATGAATCCGACACTGAAGGTGGCGAAGCAATTCCCCGACGTCAAGTTCGTGCACCTGACCGGCTACAAGACCGCACCCAACGTCGCCACGCTTAATGCACGCTTCTATGAAGGCCGCTACCTCGCTGGCGTCCTCGCCGGCAAGATGACCAAGTCGAACATCGCCGGCTATGTCGGCGCGTTCCCGATCCCTGAAGTCCTGCAAGGCATCAACGCCTTCACGCGCGGCATGCGCAGCGTGAACCCGAAGGCGGAAGTGCGCGTCATCTGGGTCAACAGCTGGTATGACCCGGGCAAGGAGCGCGACGCGGCCATCACCTTGATGGGCCAGGGCGCCGACATCGTGACCCACCACACCGATTCGCATGCTGTCGTTCAGGCCGCGGAAGAGAAGGGCAAGTACGCGGTCGCCTACCACTCCGACATGAAGCAGTTCGGACCGAAGGCACAGCTCGCCGCCGTGACGCACCACTGGGGCAAGTACTACACCAAGGCAGCGCAGGATGTGCTGAACGGCACCTGGAAGCCGACCAGTATCTGGGGCGGCATCAAGGACGGCTTCGTGACGCTGGAAGGCATCAATCCGGCCGTGCCGAACGACGTGAAGCAAACCGTCGCCAGCGTTGAAAAGGACATCGTCTCCGGCAAGATGACCCCGTTCGATGGCCCGGTCAAGGACAACGAAGGCAAGGTACGCCAGGAAAAAGGCTCGATGTCCGACGCCGCGCTCAACAAGATGGACTTCTACGTCGAAGGCGTCTCCGGCAAGCTGCCAGGCAAGTAATCACGCTTCCATCTTTTCAGATGACAAATGGCCCGCATGCATTGCGGGCCATTTTTTTTGTCCACGGAAAACACGAAAAACACGAAAAGATCATTCCAGTGAACAACCTGCGAGCGAACTGTTTCCTCGGTGCGGACGATAGCGATCAGCGGTGATTGTACGGAGCGATGATCTCAACGATCGATTCTTTTTTTCGTGTTTTTCGTGTTTTCCGTGGACAAAAAAGCGAGGCATCATCCCCTGGCTACCTCACGCTACACCCGATCCCGCCGCACACCCCGAAGAAAAAATTTTCCGTGGAAACAGAACACCAGCCTATTTAGTTTTGTCCTGCAAAACTATGTTCCAAAATTGTTGACAGATTCCGCAGGTGTCGGTAACTTGCTTAAAACGCCACGACGGACAAACCGACATTTCTAAAACGTTGATTGGCGTCAATAAAGCCATTACAGGAGACGGTGTTTTGGACTTGATTCTTCAACAGGTTCTGAATGGACTGACGCTTGGGGGCGTGTACAGCCTGGTAGCGCTCGGCCTGACCCTTGTCTACGGAATCCTGCAGGTTCCGAATTTCGCGCATGGGGCGTTCTATATGGCCGGCGCTTATGTGGCCTACTATCTGATCAGCGCCATGGGGCTGAATTACTGGGTGGCAATGGCAGGTGCGGCGGCGGCGGTTGCCCTGCTTGCCGTGATTGCCGAGCGGCTGGTGTTCCATCCCTTGCGGCACGCTCCCGGCCTGCATCACATGATTGCTGCGATCGGGATACTGCTTTTTCTGGAATCCGGTGCGCAGGCTATCTGGGGCGCCGATTTCAACCGGATGCAAAGCCCGTTCGACGGCATTATCAATTTTGCAGGGCTGGTGCTGCCGGAGCAACGCTTGCTGATCATCATCGCGGCATTCGCCCTGGTTGGCGCATTGCACTTCTTCCTGAAAAAGACGGTCACCGGCGCCACTATCATTGCCATGGCGCAGAACCGTGACGGCGCCGCACTCGTTGGCATCGACCCGAACCGCGTGGCCATGCTGACCTTCGCGATCTCCGGCGTGCTGGCCGCTGTCGCCGCGGCGCTCTACGCACCCATCAATCTCGTATATCCCGGCATGGGCAACCTCGTGATCACCAAGGCATTCGTGATCATCGTGCTCGGCGGCATGGGCAGCGTGCCGGGCGCCATTGTCGGCGGACTGATCATCGGATTCGCGGAAGCCTTCGGCGCCTTTTACATCTCCACCGATTACAAGGACATCATCGCTTTCGTCCTGCTGGTTGCCATTCTTTCGATTCGCCCCGAGGGGCTGTTCACTAAAGGGGTGCGTTGAGAATGAAAGTCCTCGAAAGCAAAATCGGCTGGCTGCTGCTGGTTGCGCTAGCCGTCGCCTTTCCCTTCCTTGCGGGCAATGACTACTACCTGACCGTGATGTCGCTCGCGTATATCTATGCGATCGCGACAGTCGGGCTGAACCTGATCACCGGCTATACGGGGCAATACAACCTGGCGCACAGCGGCTTCATGGCGGTCGGCGCCTATACCGTGGGCATCCTCACGGTCGACTACCAGGTGCCGTTCTGGGTCGCCTTCGCGCTGTCGGGCTTCGTTGCCGCAGCCATCGGCTTTTTCGTCGGCATCCTGTCCTTGCGCCTGAAGGGGCACTTCTTCTCGATCTTCACGCTGTGCGTCGGCTACATCATGTACCTGCTGATCGAGAAGTGGGAGAGTCTGACGCACGGTACCGTGGGCATCATCGGCATCCCGGCCGCGCCATCGGTATTCGGCATCGACTTCGAAAGTCCGCGCGCCCAGTACTACCTGGTACTGTTCTTCCTGGTGGCGACGGTCTGGATCATGCACCGCATCGTGAACTCGCTGCTGGGGCGCACCTTCATGGCGATCCGCAACGGTGACGACCTGGCCGAAGCGCTCGGCATCAACCTGATGCGCAACAAGGTGCTCGCGTTCATGCTGTCGGTCTTTTACGCCGGACTGGCGGGTGGCCTGTATGCAGGATCGGTCCGCTTCCTCGGCCCGGCACTTGCGGGCGTGGAGCAGACCTTCGACATGACGATGTACATGCTGGTCGGCGGCACCGGCACCATGCTCGGCCCTTTGCTGGGATCGGTGTCCATGCCCTGGCTGACGCAATATCTGCAGTTCCTGCAGGACTACCGCTTCCTTGTGTTCGGCCCGGTCCTCGTGCTGCTGGTGATCTTTCTGCCGAACGGCATTGTCGGGACCTGGCTGGCGTGGAAGACGCGCGCGGCTTCGCGTGCCACGTCCAGCGTGCAGCCTGCGCAAGCCTCCGTCAAGATCGTGCAACAGCAGGAGGGCAGCCATGCTTGAAATCCAGTCACTGACCAAACGCTTTGGCGGCCTTACCGCGGTTCGCAATGTTTCCACCACCATCGAGCGCGGCAAGATCAACGCCATCATCGGCCCCAACGGCGCCGGCAAGACGACATTCTTCAACCTGATCAGCGGGGTGTTCCAGCCGACGGAGGGACGGATCATTTTCGAGGGGCAGGATGTCACGAATCATCATGCCGACGAAATGGCAAGGCTGGGCGTGTCCCGCACTTTCCAGACGACGCACCTGTTCGACAATGCGACCGTGCTCGACAACCTGATCGTCGGCCATCGCCTGCGCACGAAATCGGGCCTGCTCGACGTGCTGCTCGGCACGCGGCGCCTGAGGGACGAAGAGCGTGAATGCCGCGAAAAGGCGCGCGCTGCGCTGGACTTCGTCGGCCTGTCGCATATCGAAAACAGGATCGCCGCCGACATCACGCAGGAAGAGCGCAAGCGCGTCGCCTTCGCCCTGGCGCTGGCGACCGATCCCTCGCTGGTCCTGCTGGATGAACCGGCGGGCGGCGTGAATCCGGAAGAAACCATCGGCCTCGCGGACCTGATCCGCAAGATGGTGAAGACCGGCCTCACGGTCTGTCTGATCGAACACAAGATGAGCATGATCATGAACCTCGCGGACAAGATCCTCGTGCTGAATTACGGCGAAAAAATTGCGGAAGGAACGCCGGCGGAAATTCAATCCGATCCGGTCGTGATCGAAGCCTATCTCGGGAGCGAACATGCTGCAGCTTGACAACGTCTCGGTGAATTACGGCAGTTTCCGGGCGCTGGACAAGGTCAGCATCCATGCGAAGGAAGGCGAACTGGTAGTGCTGCTCGGCGCCAACGGTGCCGGCAAGAGCTCGATCTTCCTCACCGTGAGCGGCCTGAACAAGGCGGCCTCCGGCAGCATCCGTTTTCGCAACAAGGAACTGGTCGGCATGAAGCCGTCGCAGATCGTGCATGACGGCGTGGTGCATTGCCCCGAAGGGCGCAAGCTGTTTCCTGGCATGTCGGTGCTGAAGAACCTTACGCTCGGCGCCTATGTGCACCGGCGCGACAAGCGGGGCATCCAGAAAACGCTGGATGAAGTCTTCGAGCTGTTCCCGATCCTGCACGAACGGCGCGAAGCCAATGCGGGTTCGCTATCCGGCGGCCAGCAGCAGATGGTCGCCATCGGCCGTGCGCTGATGGGGCGTCCCAAAGCGCTGCTGCTCGACGAGCCGTCGCTCGGCCTGGCGCCGCTGGTGGTGAAGCAGATGTTCGAGATCATCGAGAAGATCAACCGCACTGGCACCACCGTGCTGCTGGCGGAGCAGAACGCGTATGCGGCGCTCAGGATCGCGAACCGCGCGTATGTGATCGAGAACGGCCACATCGTGCTGGAAGGTTCGCGCGACGAATTGCTGAATAACGAACAGGTGCGCAAAGCCTACATTGGCGCCTGATCGAAAACACGGGTGAAGTCTTCACTGGGTGAACACATCAACGAGGAGCAGAGGATGAAGATGCAAATTCGCAGGAAACTGACGAAACTGTCCGTCGCGCTGGCAATCAGTGCGGTGATGGGCAGCGGCGCCGCATTCGCGGAGGACGTGGTCAAGATCGGCTATTCCGGGCCGCTTTCGGGTGGCGCTGCGCTCTACGGCAAGAACGTGCTGACCGGAATGGAAATGGCCGCCAACGAAATCAACGCCAAGGGACTGGAAGTCGGCGGCAAGAAGTACAAGCTGGAGATCGTCGCCCTCGACGATAAGTACAACCCGAGTGAAACCGGCATTAACGTGCAGCGCATGATCCAGCAGTACAAGACGCCGGCGGTACTGGTGCCGCATTCCGGCGGCGTGTTCGCGGTGCAGGCCTTCAACGAGAAATCGAAAGTGCTGCTGCTCGCCTACACCAGCCTTGCGCAGGTGACGGCGCGCGGCAACAAGATGACGGTCCGCATCCCTCCGGAGATCACGGGCTACATCAATCCGTTCATCAAGACCGAGATGTCGAAGTTCGGCAAGAACGTCGCCATCGCCTGCGCCGACCATGACTATGCGAAGACCTGGATCGCCGCATTCAAGCCGGCATGGGAAGCCGCCGGCGGCAAGGTGGTTGCAGAGAATCCGATGTCCTACAACAAGTCCACCGACTTCTACAGCGGCGTGAGCCGCGTACTGCAATCGAAGCCGGATGTGCTGTTCATCGGCGGCCCGTCGGAACCGACCGGCCTTGTCGCCAAGCAGGCGCGCGAACTCGGCTTCAAGGGCGGTTTCATCGTGCTTGACCAGGCCAAGCTGGATGAAATGGCAAAAGTCACAGGTGGCTTTGCTCCGCTGGAAGGCGCGATCGGCGTGCTGCCGATGGTCAACGACGAGCGGCCGAATGCCAAGGCCTTTGTCGAACGCTATCGCAAGCTCTACCCGGGCAAGGACCCGAGCTCCGAGGTCGCGCTGAACTACACCGCAGTGCATGCAACCGCGATCGCCATGGCGCAGGCTGGTACGGTATCCGATCCTGTGGCGATCCGCGCGCAGATGGCCAAGGCATTCAAGAGCCTGCCGGCGGAATACAACCCGAATGACTTCGATGGCCTGAACGATGTCGGCGGAACGCTGGCCGACACCTTCGTCGGCTATGTCGAGGGCGGCAAGGTCAAGCAACTGAACTTGCGCAGCCTCAACGCCGAGAAGTAAAAGTTTGCCTTGGACCGGCCATGCTGCGAGCATGGCCGGATTGCGCACGCCGGCTTGCATGCCGGCTTCTTGCATTCATGGACCGGAGCAAAACATGGAACAACAAAAAGCGAAGGCAGTGATCTGCCGCGAAATCAACCAGCCGGTTGTGGTGGAAGAGATCCTTGTCGAAGCGCCACGGCGCGGCGAGGTGATGATCAAGCTGGCCGCGTGCGGCGTGTGCCACAGCGACCTTTCCGCGACCAACGGCACAATTCCGTTTCCTCCACCCGTCATCCTTGGCCATGAAGGCGCGGGCAAGGTCATCGCGGTGGGTGAAGGCGTGACGGATTACAAGGTGGGCGACCATGTCGTCAGCTCCTTTGTCAGCATGTGCGGCAAATGCCGCTACTGCCAGACCGGCCGTCCGCAGCTCTGCGACCAGGCCGGCAAGGCGGCCACCACGCTGCCCGACGGCAGCTTGCGCACACGTGACCTGGCCGGCAATCCGCTCAACATCTTTTCCGGATGCGGCGTGATGGCGGAGTACGCCACGCTGCACATTGACAACGTCGTCAAGGTCGACGAGCAGATGCCGCTCGACAAGGCTGCGCTGATTGGTTGCGGCGTGATGACCGGCGTCGGCGCGGCAGTCAATACCGCCAAGGTGGATCCCGGCTCGATTGCCGTCGTGTTCGGCTGCGGCGGGGTCGGCCTGAATACGATCCAGGGCGCTGCGATCGCCGGCGCGCGCATGATCGTCGCAGTCGACACCAATGACGGCAAGCTGGAGATGGCGCGCCAGTTCGGTGCAACGCATGTGGTCAACAGCAGGAACGAAGAGAATGTCGTCAAGTCCATCCTCAAGCTGACCGAAGGCGGAGCGGATTACGCCTTCGAATGCGTCGGTCTCGGCGAGATCGCTGCGCAGGCGTATGGCGTGCTGCGCAAGGGCGGAACCGCTGTCGTCGTCGGCGTGGCAGGCCCGAAGGACATGACCACCATCCGCACCGCGACACTGACCTTCGGCGAAAAGACACTGACCGGCAGTTACTTCGGCTCGGCCCGCCCGCGCGAGGATTTTCCGCGTCTGATCGGGCTGTATCGGGCGCATCGGCTGAAGCTCGACGAACTGATCACGCACACCTATGCCATCGACCAGGCGCCGCAGGCCTTCGCCGACATGCAGGCCGGGCGCAATGCGCGCGGCGTTATCATTTTTGAATAAACTCCTCGCAGAGGTAACGACATGCAAAATCGAGACAGCTTTTACATCAACGGCAAGTGGGTTCCTGCATCCGGCAAAAACCGGATCGAGGTCATCAATGCATCGACCGAGGAAGTCATGGCGACCATTCCCGACGGCGACGAGAACGATGCCAATGCCGCCGTGGCAGCGGCACGCGCCGCCTTCGATGGCTGGAGCATGACCACGCCTGCCGCGCGCAGCGACTTCCTGCGCAAGATCCAGGAGGGGCTGAAGGCGCGTAGCGACGAACTGGCAAAGATCATCGCCGGCGAGGTCGGCATGCCGCTGAAGCTGTCGGCCATGATCCAGGTGGGCTCGCCAGTGGCAAACTTCGGCATCTACGCAAAGCTGGCCAATGCCTTCCAGTGGCAGGAAGTCACCGGCAATTCGCTGGTGGTGCGCGAGCCGGTCGGCGTGGTGGTATGCATCACGCCCTGGAACTACCCCTTGCACCAGATTGCCGCGAAAGTTGCTGCCGCGTTGGCGGCAGGCTGCACCGTCGTCCTCAAGCCGTCCGAGGTGGCGCCGCTGAACGCGTTCGTCCTCGCCGAGGTGATCGATTCCGTTGGACTGCCGGCAGGCGTGTTCAATCTCGTGACGGGCACCGGGCCGGTCATTGGCGAAGCCCTGGTGCGCCATCCTGGTGTGGACATGATTTCGTTCACCGGATCGACGCGTGCCGGCAAGCGCATTTCGGAAGTGGCAGCGGCCAGCGTGAAGCGGGTGGCACTCGAACTCGGCGGCAAGTCCGCTTCGATCATCCTCGACGATGCCGACCTGCCGACGGCGGTGAAGGGCACGGTCAATGCCTGCTTCCTCAACAGCGGCCAGACCTGCTCGGCGCACACGCGCATGCTGGTGCCCCAATCGCGCTATGAAGAGGTGGCAAAACTTGCCGTGGAAGCGGCGAAGAACTTCGCCGTTGGCGATCCCTTTGGCGGCAGCGCGAAGCTGGGGCCGCTGGTGTCGGCGGCGCAACGGGAGCGCGTCCGCAACTATATCCGCAAGGGCATCGAAGAAGGGGCCGAACTGCTGTGCGGCGGGCCGGATGCGCCGGAAGGACTGCCGAAGGGCTACTACGTGAAGCCGACGGTGTTTGGGCGCGTGAAGCCGGACAGCACGATTGCGCAGGAGGAAATCTTCGGGCCGGTGCTGTCAATCATCACCTATCGCGACGAAGACGACGCGGTAAAGATTGCCAACGGCACCTTGTATGGTCTCGCCGGCGGCGTCTGGTCGGGCAGCGACGAGCACGCGATGCAGGTCGCGCGGCGCATGCGCACCGGGCAGGTCGACATCAATGGCGGCGCATTCAATCTCGGCGCACCGTTCGGCGGTTACAAGCAGTCGGGCCGCGGACGTGAAATGGGGCCGTACGGACTGGAAGAATTCCTGGAGTACAAGTCGCTTCAGTTCAGGCCGGACGCGACCGCGCTGACGGCAAACGCCGCGCATTGACCGGAATAGTCACTCGTACAGGTAAAGGCATCGCCCGGCGGTCATTCCGACCGCCGGGCGATGTGCTTTCAGGCGCACGTACTGAAGGCATTGAGCGTTTCCCTGCCACCAACAGTTACAGGAGGTTTGAGCAAGACGGACAACCCGCCACACTGCGCTTGCAAAAACATTCCTTAGGTATATATTATTAACCGTGACGCCGTCCGGTGTATTTATTCCTACAGCCATTGCGCACCGGCGGACGTAAATTAAAAGCGACAAGGAGACAAGCATGGCTATCTACGTCACGTAGTATTCCCGTCCGTTCTGAAGTCGATTTTCCTATCGATGTTGCCGCCGGTCCGACCGGACCATGAAGCGGCAAGCGTTGCGGGGAGGAGAACACGTCTGCCACATGCCGCCGCGAGCGGTGCGCCAGGCGAACAGTTCGACATCCCGTCAGCAAACCCGACAACCGAAGTTCTTGCCAAGGGAGAACAATGTTGAAGCAAAGGGTGACTGGTGTGGGAATGCTTGCCGCAACGCAGCCGCCCGGGTTCAGAACATTACGGTCCGTGAGGTAGTCATGAGAGTCTCTTCGAAATCCATCGTCGTCGCATTGCCCCTGGCCTGGATGGCCGGTGTCATCTACTTTTATCCCCCTCAACTGCAGTACGACGCGCCGGAACAGGCGATGGCCCGCCTGGAACGAATGGCGCAGCGGTCAATCGTGCCCAGCGCTCCGCAGGGGAACCTGATTACCACGCAATACAATCGCGCCATTTTCCGCGAGACAGCCACCGGTGATGTCGAGATCGATTCGCACACGACCGACAAGCTGGACGTGCTGCTGCGGGCACTGCCGCAGGATTACCGCGATGAAGAGCTGGAGCGTGTCGAACAGGCCGTCCAGACAGGATTGTCTGCACACGCCGCCGAACGGGCTGGCCAACTGTTGCGCACCTATCTCGCTTATCGCGACACCGAAGCCGCATTGCTTGCCGAACGGCGTGGCGACGATGTGATCGATGCGGCCGACATGTTCAGGCGGATCAGCGGCATCCGGCACGAATTCTTCGGCAGAGATGCCGATGCGCTGTTCGGCGCGAAGGAAGCCGAGGCGCGGGTCTCCCTGGAAGCGGCGCGCATTGCTTCCGATCCGGGACTGAGCAAGGAGCAGCAGGCGCAACGCATCGCCGCACTGCAGGCTACGCTGCCGAGGAAGGCTGGGGGGGATTCAGGTTACTACGAGGATGTCGTGCAAACCGCGCAAGCGGCTGCGAGTGACCTGAGAAAGACATTCGCCGAGCGGACGGTCCAGGAGCTGGTAAGGTAACATCTTCATTCCATGCGCCGCGCACGCCTCAGTCGTCCTCCGGATGGACGCGCTGCAGGCGATAGCGCGGCTCTTCCACGCGCAGGATCGCCAGGATCGACAGGGATTTCACGGCCACGGCCAGCCAGAACACGTAGATGAAATCGAAGCCCTGCGCGATCATCCCGCCGAGCAGCGGGCCAGTCGCCATCATCAGGTGTGAGGCCGTATCCGATACGGCGATCAGCATGGGTCGTTCATGCAAAGCGCCGAACTCCAGCACGAAGTTTTGCGAAGCCACGAAATAGCCGCCGAAACCTGCGCCAAGCCCGCAGAAAGCGAGCAGGATCATTAGCTGTCCGCTGGCCAGCATCAGCCCGATCGTCGACGCAGTCCACAGCACCATGCTCACCAGGAAGACTCGTCGGTAACCATGACGGTCGGCCATGGCGCCCCAGGCCAGGTTGCTCACGGTCTGTGAAAGCAGGAAAGCCAGCGAGAGATAGCCAAGCATTGCGCCGGAGAGGCTGATGGACTTGCCGGCGTAGATCGCATAAAAGGGGAGGGCCGTCGCGCCGAGTGCCGCCAGCGTGCGGGCGATGAAAAAGCGAGTGTAGTGGACGTCCGAGCGCAGAATGGCAGGCACTTGCCGCAGGCGCTCCCACAGGTCGGATTGCGCATTCACCGCCAGCGAATCCGGTTCGTGCACGAAGGTGAGCGCCGAGATGCCGAGGCTGGTCAACACGAAGGCAACCAGGAAAGTGGTGGCATAGCCGTTACCGAAGACATTCCCTTCCACCAGGTAGCGACCGCCCAGGTAGGCGACACCCGACGCGATCAGGCCGCCGAGGAAATTGCGCAGCCCGGTCAACTGCCCGCGCCGCTCCACCGGAATCACCTTCGACATGAGAAAACTGAACGTTACGCTCTGCATGCCGTTGAAGAATCCGAACAGGGCAAGGAACAGGCAGGCGGCAACGAGCGCGGCGCGGCCGGACAGCAGGTAGGCCGACAGGGCCAGGCCTAGCACCTGCGCGCGCATCAGCCATCCCACGTTGTAGACGACGCGCATCACTCGGCGCCGGTGTTCGATCAGGGTCGCGCCCCAGATCGAAGACAGCGCCATGCCGAGATATTGCGCGCCAAGCGCAAGGCCGACAGCGATCTTGGAGTTGGACAGGAGATAGACATAGGCTGGCACAAAGGTCGGCGCGGTCACCAGCCGAAAACCGGTCACGCCCAGCATGCCATGCACGAGATTGGCCGCGAAGTTACGAGGCAGGTCGCGGCGCACCTGCGCATGAAATGCCGCCTCGTCCGATGGCAGGCTTGCCTGCACTGTAATAGATGACGCGTTGGCGCTCATGCCTGCAACTTCAACCTCTATGGAGTTTTCGTGAAAGCGGTATGCTGACTGACTGTCCGATATTAACATACGACTCGCCACGGAAAGCAATAATGAACCGGTTGTGGAGAGGAGATGATGAATGGGCGGGAGAGTTGATCTACGGTGTGATAATTTTGTCCACGGAAAACACGAAAAACACGAAAATATCCTTTAATTTCTTCCGTGTTTTTCGTGTTTTCCGTGGATCCCCATAATGATCTGTGCACAACAGAGATATGCGGGGAAGCACTTATGCAAATTCATTCGGGTGAACCGCTGGAATTTCGTGGAACAGGAAATCAGCCTTGCCCTCGGCTGGTTTTTTTGAAAAGATGGGTATGTTGTGCGCGAAGCCCTCGCACATGCTGACAAGACCTTAAAACTGGCTGTGCCGTCGTTCGGCAACGGTATAATCCGCCGACCCTATCATCGCCCGACACATTTCACACATGAACAAAGCACCGCAGGCTGGCCGAATGACGCAACGTTACGCGAAGAAGCGCGATGCCATTCTTCATGCCGCGGCTCAACTGTTCAATCAGCATGGCATGAAAGGGGCGACGCTATCGGACGTCGCGGGGCGCGTGGACTTGAGCACGAACAGCATCACCTACTACTACAAGAAGAAGGAAGACCTGGTGGTGGCCTGTCTGCTGCGGTCGATCGAAGTAATCAACGACATCATCTCGTCGGCCGCGGAGGCGCCTTCGCCCGCGGAGCGCATCCGTGTGTTCATCCGGCTGTTCGTTGCCAGGCTGGCAAGGATACAGACCGGCGATGCGCCGGAAATGATGGCCTTCCGGGATGTGCAGACACTGGCCAGTCCGCATTCCGAAGTGGTCTATGCCGCTTATACGGACATGTTCCGGCGCGTGCGCCGGCTGCTGGCGAGCGACGCGGTGCCGCGCGCCGATCGCGTGGCGCTGAATGCGCGCAGCCACTTGCTGCTGACGCTGACGATCGGCGCCATGAGCTGGAGCTCGCGCTATGATCCGGAAGACCATGAGCTTGTCGCCGAACGCATGAGCGATGTGCTGATAGGTGGCCTCGCTGCGCCGGCATCGCGCTGGGGTTCTACGGCACTGGACGAGGAATTGGCGCATGCCCCGGAAGGGGCTGACACCACGCAGGATGCCTTCCTGCGCGCGGCAACGGCATTGATCAACGAAGCCGGTTACCGGGGCGCGTCGGTCGACCGCATTTCGGCACGACTGAACGTGACCAAGGGTTCCTTCTACCACCACAATCCGAGCAAGGAAGAACTGATCTCTGCCTGCTTCGAACGCACCTTCGCCGTCACCAGGCGCATGCAGATGATCGCGCTCAAGGCTTCCGGTCCGGGTTGGGACAAGCTGTGCGCCGTCGCGCGGGCGCTAGTCCGCTTCCAGTTTTCCGAGCATGGGCCGCTGCTGCGCATGTCGGCCTGGAGCGAGTTGCCGGACGAGATCCGTGAGGACAATCTCAGGACCATCAACCAGCTCGGCCAGCGTTTCGTCAGTTTCCTGGTCGACGGCATGAAGGACGGCTCCATCCGCCCGCTTGATCAGATGATCGCGGCCTACCAGGTCGGCGGCATGATCAATGCGTCCGTCGTGCTCGACCGCTGGGTACCTGATATCACCGCGGAAAACGCCGTCGAGCTTTTCGTGCGCCCGCTGTTCCTCGGGATCCTCGCGGAGTAAGTCTCCCGTCGCTCGCTGCGCAGCAGCTGCCTTTCCACCTTTGCGCCTTCTTCCCGCGTGCCGTTCACAATGCACGCTTGCGCACGCACAGGAAATATTCAGGTCATACCCATTTTTCGTAAATACGGTATTGACACTGGCATCAGCAGCGCGCTATAAAAACGCATTGCTGTAGCGCGCCATTAAAATATTTTAGAAAAATCGGATTGGTTTCAGCGTGCAGTGCATGAGCATGACTTGAACGCAGTGACAATCCGGATGGAAAGGCCGCAAGCATCTGAACTGGAGAAAACCATGGAAGATCCGAACGCGTTCCGCAAGGAAGTGCGCGCCTGGCTTGAGGCGAATTGCCCGGCCGAGATGCGCCAGCCCGCGCAGGGCGAGGAAGACATCTGCTGGGGCGGGCGGAGATTCGTTTTCCGCTCCGAAGCGCAGCGCAGCTGGATGCAGCGCATGGCGGAGCGGGGATGGACCGTGCCTGAATGGCCTCGCGAGTACGGTGGTGGCGGGTTGTCGAAAGATCAGGGCAAGGTATTGCGCCAGGAGATGCAGTCGCTCGGTTGCCGTCCGCCCCTGCAGAGCTTCGGCATCTGGATGCTCGGGCCGGCCTTGCTCAAGTACGGCTCCGAGGAACAAAAACGCAGGTATCTGCCTGAAATCGCACGTGGCGAAATTCGCTGGTGCCAGGGCTATTCCGAACCGAATGCCGGCTCCGACCTGGCATCGCTGCAAACCCGTGCCGAGGAGCAGGGCGATCACTTCATCGTCAATGGACAAAAGACCTGGACATCCTACGCCGACAAGGCGGACTGGATCTTCTGTCTCGTGCGCACCGACTTCAATGCGAAGAAACATACCGGCATCAGCTTCCTGCTGTTCGGCATGGAATCGCCCGGTGTTTCGACGCGCCCGATCACACTCATTTCCGGCAAGTCACCGTTCTGCGAGACCTTCTTCGACAATGTGAAGGTGCCAAAGGAAAACCTGGTTGGCCAGCCGAACGGCGGATGGGAGATTGCCAAATACCTGCTGACCCATGAGCGCGAAATGATCGGTGCCGTTGGCGATCGTGCCGTGAGCCGGCCGCTGGGCGCATTCGCCGGCGCGGCGGTCGGCCTGGATGCAGACGGTCGGCTCGATGATCCGATGCTGCGCGCCCAGATTGCGATGTTCGAGATCGACGAGGCGGCGTTCCGCCTGACCCTCGAACGCACCGGCGACCTTGCACGGCAGGGGCGCGCCGAACCGGCGTTTTCGTCGGTCCTCAAGTACTACGGCGCGGAGCTGAACAAACGCAGGTATGAATTGCTGATGTCCGCCGGCGGTGCCGATGCGCTGGAATGGGAGGGCGATCGCAGTCGCGACGGTGAGCTCGCGCGCACCTGGTTGCGGACCAAGGCCAATTCCATAGAAGGCGGCACCAGCGAGGTGCAGCTGAACATCATCGCGAAACGCATCCTCGGCCTGCCGGGCGCTTGAGGCTGACACTCACCGATACGGATCAGACATGGCTATCGCATTGAATCAGGAACAGGAAATGCTGCGCGACAGCGCAATGGTTTTCCTTCGCGAGAACGCGCCGGTTTCGCAGCTGCGCAAGTTGCGCGACAGCCGCGACGAAACAGGTTTCTCACGCGAGCTCTGGCAAAGCTTCGCGGACATGGGCTTCACTGGCGTGCTCATTCCGGAGGCTTACGGCGGCCTCGGGCTGGGGCAGGTGGAAGCCGGCGTCATCATGGAGGCGATCGGTCGCAATCTCGGCGCGGTGCCGTTCTTGTCGACGGCAGTGCTCTCGGCGTCAGTGCTGGCGCGCCAGGGCAGCGAGGAACAAAGGCAGAAATACTTGCCGGCGATTGCTGACGGCAAGATCGTCATGGCACTGGCACTGGACGAGAGCAGCAAGCACAGGCCCGAAAGACAATCGCTCCGGGCAACGCCGAATGGACATGGTTTCCGGCTCAACGGTGCCAAGACCTTCGTGGTCGACGGCCATGTTGCCGACACGCTCGTCGTCGCGGCGCGCATTGCCGGCAATGAAGGTGACCGGGACGGCATCAGCCTGTTTCTCGTTGATCGCAGCTCGCCCGGCGTGCAAGTGGAACGCACGATCATGGTCGATGCGCATAATGCGGCACGCATTTCTTTCAGCGATGTGGAGGTGGAGGCTGGTGCCTTGATCGGCGCATCGGGCGAAGGCTGGCCGCTGCTCGAAGCAACGCTCGACGCCGGCCGCATCGCACTGGCATCGGAACTGCTGGGCATGGCGGATGAAGTGTTTACGCGGACGCTGGATTACCTGAAAGAGCGCAAGCAGTTTGGCAAGATCATCGGCGAATTCCAGGCCTTGCAGCATCGCGCGGCGCATCTCTACACCGAAATCGAGATCACCCGAGCATTAGTCCTGCGCAGCCAGCAGATGCTGGATGAGGGCAACAGGAAGGATAACGGCAAGGGCAACGACGTGGCATCAGCGATGGTATCCGCCGCCAAGGCGCGCGCCGGCGCAACCGCCGCGCTTGCGGTGCAGGAGGGCGTGCAGATGCACGGCGGCATCGGCATGACCGACGAATTCGAGATCGGCTTCTTCATGAAGCGCCAACGCGTCGCGCAGGAACTGCTGGGCGACACGAATTACCACGCCGATCGCTGGGCGCGATTGAGTGCCTATTGAAGTCCGCTTTTATTGTCCACGGAAAACACGGAAAACACGAAAAAATCCTTTCTGTGTCTTTCGTGTTTTCCGTGGACAAAAGGTTTCTCGTCTTGATGCAATGTCTACGCTACACCTTCATCCCCGGTAGGTTCAGTGAGGCGGTGTTACCGCCGTCGACCGGTAATGCCTGGCCGGTGACGTAGCTCGCGTCGTCGCTGGCGAGGAAGGCGATCACGGCGGCTACTTCCTGCGGTCTGCCGTAGCGGCGGAGTTCGCAGCGCGAACCGAGCTTGTCTTCCTTGTTGGCGGCCCGTGCGCGTTCGAATACAGGGGCGGTCATGCCGGTCTCGATCAGGCCGGGGCAGACGACGTTCACACGCACGTTCCATTCACCGAGATCGCAGGCGGAGGTCATCGTGAGATTGATCACGGCGGCCTTCGAGGCGCTGTAGGCATTGCCGCCCGCACCGGAACGCACACCTGCCACCGACGCGGTGTTCACGATCGCGCCGCCATGTTGCTCGCACATGATGCGCGCCGCGTATTTGGTGAAGTGGACCGCGCCCATCAGATTGACGGCAAGGATGCGTTGCCAGACTTCGGTGTCGGTGTCCGTGATTTTGGAGTAATCGCCGCCGGAAATGCCGGCGTTATTGCACAGCGCGTCAATGCGGCCGCACTTCGCAAATACATCGGCCACGCATTTCTCGACCTCCGCCTCACTGGAGATATCCAGTGCACGGAACCAGACCTTTTTCTGGTCCGGCAGCAGGGCTGCTGTTTCCACGAGAGCGGCTTCATTGCGGTCCACCAGCGCCACGAAAGCGCCTTCCGCCGCAAGCCGTTGTGCAGTTGCGCGCCCGATGCCGCTGGCTGCGCCGGTGACGATGGCTACCTTGCTGTCGAATCGCATCCAATCCTCCTGTTATGAAAGTGCCTTTTCACGTTCCTGCAATTCGCGCCACTGCAACTTGCCCGACGATGACTTGGGCAGACTGTCGACAAACTCGACAATGCGCGGACTCTTGTAGGCCGCCATGTTTTCGTGTGCCCAGTCGATGATCTCCTGCGCGCCGATCTTGCCGCGCCAGGCGTCGCGCAGCACGATCACCGCTTTCACCGTTTCGCCGCGCTTCGCATCATTCGCGGCGATGACGCAGGCTTCCTGGATGGCGGGATGCTGATACAGCATCGTTTCCACTTCCGCCGGCCACACCTTGAAACCCGATGCATTGATCATGCGCTTCAGGCGGTCGACCATGAAGAAGTAGCCGTCTTCGTCGGTCATCGCAAGATCACCGGTGCGCAGAAAACGCTTGCCGTCGATCTCGACAAAGGCGTCCTTCGTGGCTGCAGGATGATTCCAGTAACCCTGCATGACATGCGGCGCATTGACGATGATTTCTCCGGTTTCGCCCGGCGGCAGTTCATGGAAATCCGCTGGATCAACCACACGCGCTTCGACGTCGTAAATAGGAATGCCGAGGCATTGTTTCTTGGGACGCAGCGGCGGATTGATGTGCGTCGCCGCAATCGTCTCCGACATGCCGTAGCCCTCGACATAGGGCACACCCAGCAGGTCCCTGAGCTTTTGCGCCACCGCTTCCGGCATGGCTGCGCCGCCGCCGCGAATGCCGCGAAGACTCGAGAGGTCGTATTCGCCGATGCGCGGATTCGCCAGCAGGTCCACCACCATGGTCGAGATCAGTTGCAGCGTGCCGATGCGGTAACGCTGGATGCAGGCCGCAGCCACGTCGCGATCCCAGCGCGGCAGGATCACGATGGTGCTGCCGTAATACAGCGGACCGCTCATGCTGCCCTGCATGCCGGTGACATGGAAGAAGGGCAACACGCTCAGCGTCACCGCATCCTGGTTGGTGTTGAACCACTGCATGCTCGCCACCAGCGAAAACATCACACCACGATGCGTGTGCATGCAGCCTTTCGGATGGCCGGTGGTGCCGGAGGTATAGGGCATCACGCACAGATCATCCGGTCCGACCGTCAGCGGGCCTGGCCGCAAATTGCGCGTCAGCATGTCGCTCCACAGCGTGACACCCTTTCCGTTGAGCGGCTCGCGCGGAGCCGACACGAAATCGGGGATCTTCAGGTCGGTGGGACGCTTCAGGTAATCCGAATAGGCCGCGACGAGGATCTGCTCCAGCCCGTGTTCCAGCATGGGCGCCATCTGCGGGAACAAGTCCTGCGCCACGATGGCGGCCGTTGCGCCGGTGTCCTTCACATAGTGCAGCAGCTCGTGGGACTTGTTCATCGGATTGACCGGAACCACCACGGCATTGGCGCGCAGGATGCCGTAATAGGCCAGCACGAACTGCGGGCTGTTCTGCATGAAGAGCAGCACGCGGTCACCTTTCTTCACCTTGCATACCTGCTCCAGGTAACCGGCGATGCGCTCCGCTTCGTCCTTGAACTCGGCGTAGGTGATCGGCGTATCGTAGAACAGGATGTAAGGTTTGTCCGGATACCGCGCGGCCGACACTTCCACGTTGTAGAACAGGCTGGTCTGCGGCGCGGTGAGATGACGCGAATGACCAGCCGGCCAGAATGGGAAATGACGATCGGACATGGACGGATCAGCGTTCGATGTAACGCGACAGTTCCAGTTTGGCGATCGCGTTGCGATGCACTTCGTCCGGGCCATCGGCAAGGCGGATCGAACGCGCGCTGGCATAAGAGTGCGCGAGCGGCGTGTCCTGGCTGACACCGGCGCCGCCGTGGGCCTGGATGGCCCAGTCGATCACCTGGCAGGCCATGTTCGGCGCGATCACCTTGATCATCGCGATTTCCTTCGCAGCCACCTTGTTGCCCACCGTATCCATCATGTGCGCCGCATTCAGAACCATCAGGCGCGCCTGGTCGATCATGATGCGCGAGTTGGCGATGCGCTCGCGCCATACGCCTTGCTCGGCGATCTTCTTGCCGAATGCGGTACGGGCGAGAGTGCGGCGGCACATCAATTCCAGCGCAACTTCGGCGCGGCCGATCAGGCGCATGCAGTGATGAATGCGGCCCGGGCCAAGGCGGCCTTGCGCAATCTCGAATCCGCGTCCTTCGCCGAGGAGGATGTTGGATACCGGCACGCGCACGTTGTCGAAACGCACTTCCGCATGGCCGTGCGGCGCATCGTCGAAGCCGAACACCGACATGTTGCGCAGGATGGTCACGCCCTTGGTTTCGGTCGGGACCAGGATCATCGATTGCTGGCGATGGCGGTTCGGACTGTTCGGATCGGTCTTGCCCATGAAGATCAGGATCTTGCAACGCGGATCGCTGGCGCCCGAGGTGAACCACTTCTGGCCGTTGATCACGTAATGATCGCCGTCGCGCTCGACGCGCGCTTCGATGTTGGTCGCGTCCGAGGAGGCAACCGCCGGTTCGGTCATTGCGAAGCCGGAGCGGATTTCGCCGTTGAGCAGGGGGATCAGCCATTGCTGCTGCTGTTCTTCGGTGGCGTAACGCACCAGTGTTTCCATGTTGCCGGTGTCAGGCGCGGCACAGTTGAATACTTCGGCGGCGATCGGCACGCGGCCCATCAGCTCGCACAGCGGGGCATATTCGAAATTGGTGAGGCCGGCGCCATACTTCGACTCGGGCAGGAACAGGTTCCACAGGCCGGCCGCACGCGCCTTCGCCTTCAGGCCTTCGAGCGTCTTCGACACGATCCAGGGATTGCCGGCCTTGCGCGCGGCATCCATTTCTTCCTTGTAGTCATGTTCCGCCGGGATGATTTCGTCGTCAATGAATGTCTTGACGCGCTTTTGCAGGTCAAGGGATTTCTCCGAAAAATTGATCATGCTGCTCTCCTTAATGTTTGATTTGCTCGACCAACGCCCATGCCTGTTCGGCCAGCGGCCGTGTGCGCTTGCCTGCCTGTGCTGCTTCCGCGCTCGCCGCATTGCCGATCAGCGCGCGCTTGGTGATACCTTGCAGGATGCCGACAAGGCGGAACATGTTGAACACCATGTAGTATTCCCAGGCCTCTTTTGATACATCGGCGCGCCCGGTGCGCTCGCAATACGCGGCGAGGTATTCTTCTTCGGTGGGAATGCCGAGCTCGCGCAGGGGCACGCCCACCAGTCCGCGTCCACCTTCGCGCGGCATGCGCCAGGTCATGCAGTGATACGCAAAATCCGACAGCGGATGGCCGAGCGTCGACAATTCCCAGTCGAGCACGGCCAGGATGCGCGGCTCGGTTGGATGGAAGATGACGTTATCAACGCGGAAATCGCCGTGCACGATGCGCGTCTCGTCGCCCGCAGGGATGTTCTTCGGCAGCCATTCGATCAGGTTTTCCACGGCCTGCATGTGCTCGGTTTCGGAGGCACGGTACTGCTTGGTCCAGCGCGCCACCTGGCGTTCGAGATAGTTGCCGGGCCGGCCGTAGCTTTCCAGGCCAACGGCTGCGTAATTCACACTGTGCAGCGCGGCGATCACGCGATTCATTTCCTTGTAGATGGCGCGACGCTCTTCGGGCCGCATGCCTGGCAATGACGGATCCCACAGGATGCGCCCCTGCACATAGTCCATGATGTAGAAGGCTGTACCGATCACGGCATCGTCTTCGCATAGGGCATAGGTCCTTGCCACGGGAACGTCGGTGTTCGCGAGTGCGCTGATCACGCGGTATTCGCGGTCCACGGCGTGCGCCGAGGGCAGCAGTGTTCCTGGCGGTTTGCGCCGCATCACATACTGCTTGCCGCCGGCGGTGAGCAGGAAGGTCGGATTGGATTGTCCGCCCTTGAACTGTTCGACCTGCAGATCGCCGGAAAAGCCTTCCACGTGTTCGCGCATGAATGCGGCGAGCCTGTCGATGTCGAAAGCATGCTGCGGAGCGACTGGCCGGGTGCCGATGAAACGCTCGAGGTTGTCCTGGGTCATGTGCTGTCTTTGATGATGAGAGTCAGACAGCCGAGATGCCGCCGTCCACCGCGAGCGCCTGCCCGGTGATGTGCCGCGATGCTTCGGACGCGAGGAACACGACGGCGCCCTTCAGGTCTTCGTCGCCGCCGATGCGATGCAAGGGTGCCCGCGCGATGACGCCTTCGGACACTTTCTCCAGCAAGCCCGCCGACATTTTGGAAGGGAAGAAGCCGGGGCAGATCGCATTCACGTTGATGTTGTACTTGCCCCATTCCGAGGCCAGTGCGCGCGTGAAATTGACTGCCGCGCCCTTGGAGGTGTGATAGGCGATGGTGCTGACGTTGACGGCGCTGCCGCGCAGGCCGGCGACCGAGGCAATATTGATGATCTTGCCGTATTTTTTCGGGATCATGCACCGGCGCGCCACCTCGCGCGAGAGGAAGAAGACCGAGTCGACATTCAGTCCGAGCACCTTGCGCCAGGCTTCGTCCGGATATTCTTCCGCGGGCGCGCCCCATGTTGCGCCGGCGTTGTTGACGAGGATGTCGATGGTGCCGAAGCGTTGCAGCACCTGGTCGACCATGCCCGGGATCTGCTCCGGCCTGGAAAGGTCGTTGACGACTGTCTGCACCTCGTAGCCCATCTTTTCGAGATGCGCCTTGGCCTCGGCCAGTTCATCCGCCTTGCGCGCGGTGATGGCGAGCCTGCATCCCATTTCGCCCAGCGCTTCCGCCATTTGCAGGCCCAGCCCGCGCGATCCGCCGGTGATCAATGCCACCCGCCCGTCCAGCTTGAACAATTCCCTGACGCTCATCCCATGCTCCTCCTAGCAGACTTCGAACAGTCCGGCGGCGCCCTGGCCGCCACCGATGCACATCGTCACCACCACATATTTCGCACCGCGACGCTTGCCTTCGATCAGGGCATGCCCGGTCAGCCGCGAGCCGGAGACGCCGTAAGGATGGCCGACGGCGATCGCGCCACCGTTCACGTTCAGCAGCTCGTCTGGAATGCCGAGCTTGTCGCGGCAATAAAGCACCTGCACCGCGAAGGCTTCATTGAGTTCCCACAGCCCGATGTCATCCATCTTCAGGCCATTGCGCTCCAACAGTTTCGGCACGGCGAACACCGGGCCGATGCCCATTTCATCCGGATCGCAACCCGCGACTGCAAAGCCGCGGAAAATGCCGAGCGGCTCGATGCCGCGCTTCTCCGCCAGCTTGCCGTCCATCACGACGCAAGCAGATGAACCATCGGAATACTGGCTGGCATTGCCTGCCGTGATCACGCCGCCGGGAATGGCAGGGCGGATCTTCGAAACGCCTTCCAGCGTGGTGTCGGGGCGAATGCCTTCGTCGGCGGAAATCGTCACTTCGCGCGTGGTAATGCGGCCGGTCTGTTTGTCCACCACGCCCATCGCCATGGTCATCGGCACGATCTCGTCATCGAACTTGCCCGCGGTTTGTGCCGCAGCGGCGCGCAGCTGGCTGCGTACGCCGTATTCGTCCTGGCGTTCCTTGCTGATGTTGTAGCGCTTCGCGACCTGCTCGGCGGTCTGCAGCATGGGCCAGTAGAGTTCCGGCTTGTGTTCGATCAGCCAGGGGTCGAGGCGCATGTGGCGGTTGGCCTCGTTCTGCACGCAGGAAATCGATTCGACGCCACCGGCCACCATGACCGGCACGCGATCGACGATCACGCGATGCGCGGCCATGGCGATGGTCTGCAGGCCGGACGAGCAGAAACGGTTGACGGTGGCGCCGGCGGTGGTCACCGGCAGGCCGGCGCGCAAGGCGATGGCGCGGGCAATATTGCCGCCCGTCGTGCCCTCCATCAGTGAGCCGCCCATCAGGACGTCCTCGACTTCTGCCGGATCCACCCCGGCGCGCTCGACGGCGGCACGTACGGCATGCGCGCCCAGCGTCGCGCCATGGGTCATGTTGAATGCACCTTTCCAGGACTTCGCGAGTCCGGTGCGCGCGGTCGAGACGATGACGGCATCGTTGAGCATGGGGATCACCTCTTTTGTCCAGATCAGTTAAACGATTCGCCCGCCTGCGCAAGGCGCACGAGCGAGTCGGCCGGTTTCCAGAACGCGGCATCGCCACCGCGCTGCGCGGCAAAGCGGCGCATCTTTTCCACCACATTGGCAAGGCCGACGGTTTCCGCATACAGCATCGGCCCGCCGCGATGCGCCGGGAAGCCATAGCCGGTGAGGTACACCATGTCGATGTCGGAAGCCCGTGCCGCAATGCCTTCCTCGAGGATCCGCGCGCCCTCGTTGACCAGCGCGAAGATGCAGCGTTCGACGATTTCCTCGTCGCTCACCTTGCGTGGCGTGATGCCGGTGCTCTGGCGCGCGGCAGCAATGATTTCCTCGACCTGCGGATCGGGCAGTGCGTCGCGCTTGCCCGGCTCGTAGCGATACCAGCCCTTGCCGGTCTTCTGGCCGAATCGGCCGAGTTCGCACAATTGATCCGCGATCACCGAGCGTTTCATGTTCGGGTTTTCCGCATAGAGGCGCTTGCGGATCGACCAGCCGATGTCGAGGCCAGCCAGGTCGCCCATGCGGAACGGCCCCATCGCCATGCCCCAGTTTTCAAGGGCGCGGTCGATCTGCTGCGGCGAAGCGCCTTCATCCAGCAGTTCGTTGGCCTGGTTGCGGTAATACTTCAGCATGCGGTTGCCGATGAACCCATCGCACACGCCGGATACCACGGCGACCTTCTTGATCTTCTTCGCGAGTTGCATCACGGTGGCGAGCACATCCTTGCCGGTCTTTTCGCCGCGCACCACTTCCAGCAGCCGCATCACGTTGGCAGGACTGAAGAAGTGCATGCCGACCACGTCCTGCGGACGCTTGGTGAAAGAAGCAATCCTGTTCACGTCCAGCGTCGAGGTGTTCGACGCCAGGATCGCACCTTGCTTCATGACCTCGTCCAGCTTCTTGAATACCTGCTCCTTCACGCCGATGTCTTCGAATACCGCTTCGATCACGAGGTCGCAATCCTTGATGTCGTCATACGAGAGCGTCGGCGCCAGCAGGATCATGCGCGCGTCCATCTTCTCGGCAGTGAGCTTGCCTTTCTTGACCGTGTTCTCGTAGTTCTTGCGGATGGTCGCGATGCCGCGGTCCAGCGCTTCCTGCTTCATTTCGAGCATGACAACGGGGATGCCGGCATTGAGGAAGTTCATCGCGATGCCGCCGCCCATGGTCCCGGCACCGATCACGGCTACGCGGTGGATCGGACGCGTCGGCGTGTCGGCCGGCACGTCAGGGATCTTGGACGCAGCGCGCTCGCCGATAAAGGCATGGCGCAGGGCACGCGATTCCGGTGTGTTCATCAGCCACAGGAATGCCTCGCGTTCGATCGTCATGCCTTCGTCGAAGGGCTTGAAGTAGGCTGCAGCGACGGCTTCCAGGCATTTGAGCGGCGCGGGGAAATGCCTGATCGTGGCACTGATCGTGTTGCGCGCGAACTGCAGATAGGCTTCACCGAGCGGCTCGTTGATCTTGATGTCGCGCACGCGCTTGAGCGGCCGGTTTTCGGCAACTACCTTGCGCGCGAACTCGAGCGCGCCCTCCAGCAGATCGCCCTCGATGATGGCATCGAACAGCGCCGTCGCCTTGAGTTGCGCGGCTGGGACGGGATTGCCGGAGACGATCATGTTGAGTGCCGTATCGAGGCCGACAAGGCGTGGCAGGCGCTGCGTGCCGCCGGCGCCGGGCAGGATGCCCAGTTTGACCTCGGGCAGCGCGATCTGCGCGTCCGGCTTCGTGACGCGGAAGTGGCAACCCAGCGCCAATTCAAGTCCGCCGCCCATGCATGCGCCGGCGATGGCAGCGACGACCGGCTTGGAAGCGGATTCGATGACGCGAATGACCGACAGCAGATTCGGTTCCTGCCCGGATTTTGGCGTGCCGAACTCCTTGATGTCCGCGCCGCCGGAGAACGCGCGAACCGAGCCGATCAGGACGATCGCGCGCACGGCATCGTCGGCCAGCGCTCGGTCGACGCAGGTAATGATGGCCCGGCGCAGGCTCAGACCGAGGCCGTTGATCGGAGGGTTGTTGAGGGTGATGACGGCAACGTCGCGATCGACCGTGTATTCAGCGTGTTCCATGGCGGTGTTGTTCCTGTTTGTTTTTCCGGAAGGGCAATGAGACCGTACGGCTCGGTCTGTCCGGCCCTTGTTTTTCACCGACGGAGGCGAGGAAGACTGAGATCCACGCTCGTCGGCGCCTTTAGTTTTGCAGAGTAAAACTGTGTTCCATATAAGCTGTTGCGATATTATCAGGCGGTAGAAACGCTGTAAAGGCGCATTCCTCGGCGCTCGGTTTTTCTCCTATGGAATCGGAACGACGGATGAATCCGCCGGGGAACTGCGGGTGTTTCATCCGGAAAGGTCGGGATCATGGGTTTTCAGGTATAGTGGTTTTGGTACGCAATTTAAGATTCCGCAGAATGAAACCAGTTGAATTCTGAACCAATGAAAAATATTGACCACATGGCGCCGCTCGCGCAGAGGCAAGGCATGCCGGTTGAAGTGCCGGAAGGATTTGAACGACTGAACCGCGGCAGCCCGTTTGTGGAACTGGTCGGTCCGCTCTACGGCAAGAGGATTGACGGGCGGAATATCGTGATCGGCATGCGTGCCGGGCCACAACATGCGAACGTGAAAGGACTGGTCCACGGCGGCCTTATGCTGACGCTTGCGGACACGGCGCTAGGAATTGCGATCACGATCGCCAACGACGAAGTACCAATGGTGACGGTCAACCTGTCGACCGATTTCGTCGAGTCGGCGCATCCCGGAGACTGGATCGAAGCGCATGTGGACATCCAGCGCATCGGCGCGCGCCTGGCATTCGCCAACTGTTACCTGATGGTCGATGGCCGGCGCATCCTGCGGGCAAGCGGCGTGTTCGCTGCCAAGGGCAAAAGCAGGAAAGCGTAACCGGGAACTCTCGCAGCGGCGATGGCGGGATGGAACCGCACCGCCGTCCACGGATCGCAGTACACGGGGCTCGCGCATGTGCGCGGCCAAACCGTGACTGGAGATTGAACATGAGCGAGAAACGACTGAGCGGCGAACTCGCGCTCGTCACTGGATCCGATTCAGGCATCGGGCAGGCGACCGCGATTGCATTCGCCCGTGAAGGTGCGAACGTGATAGTCACCTACCTGCAAGACCGGCAGGGCGCCGAGCGCACTGCGCGCGAGATCGAGGCGGCCAGCCGCAAGGCTGCGGTGTTTCAGTGCGATCAACGTGAATCGAAGAACGTGCGGCAGCTTTTCCAGGACATCAAGTCCGGCATGGGCGTGCCGACCATCCTCGTCAATGATGCCGGGATCGATGCGCTCGGCAAGATGGTCAAGGACATGACGGATGATGATTGGGAAGATGCAATTCGCACCAACCTGAGCGGGCCGTTCTATTTCTGCCGCGAGTTCATCCGCAGCATCGAAGGATCAGGCAGGCACGGCAGCATCATCAACGTCACCAGCGTGCACCAGGAGATTCCGCGAGCGGGCGCATCCGGCTATGACGTGTCGAAGGGCGGGTTGCGCAACCTCACCACCACGCTTGCGCTGGAACTCGCGGAAAAGAACATCAACGTCAACAATATCGCGCCGGGCATGGTGCTGACGCCGATGAACCAGCAGGCCATCGACGACCCGAACGTGCTTCGGCAGCAGGTGCAGTCGATCCCGATGAAACGGGCTGCCAAGCCGGAAGAAATTGCTGCCGTCGCGGTATTCCTCGCTTCGAAAGATGCGCGGTATATCCACGGCACCACGATCGTGGTTGACGGTGCGCTGATGCTGTATCAGGGGCAGGGTGCGTAGCAGCGCAGAAATATTGCCGGTTTCCGTACCTTCCGCACTTCAGTCTCTTCGGTAGGCAAAACTCTCTGCGCTGTGAAGATCTGTCGCTCAGGTCAGGGCCGACGATTCCAGCTTGCGCGCCAGCGCGAGCAGGCGCGGCCTGACGTCGTTGAGCAGAAATTCCTTCGACAGGCTCGACGACGGGCCGCCGCAGTTGATGACGTGGACCGGAATCGTGCCGACGGAGCGGAAGGTGACCGCAATACCGTTCACGTCCTTCTGCCATTCTCCAAAGGAAGTGGCGCATCCGTATTTTTCGTAATCCTCCCTGCCGCGCGCCAGTCCCTCGCGCACTGCATCCGCCGCGGATTCATCCAGCTCAGCCGCGAGGCGCATGATGGCATTGCGCTCCGCTTCGGGCGCACCGGCAAGATACGCGCGCCCGATTGCCGACGAGGCGATCGGAATGCGTGAACCAACCTGCAGCGTCAATGCCAGGGTTGCAGTGCTGCGTACTACTTCCGTGTAGATGATGGAAAGCCGGTCGCGTACGCCAAGTGCGAGTGTCGCACCGGCGAAATCGGCGAGTTCCTGCATCAGGGGACGCGCGTACTGTCGGATGTCCATGCGCGCAAGCATCGAACTGCCCAGCGCAAGTGTGGCCGTACCCAATGCGTACCGTCCGCCAGGTTCGACCTGGACCAGGTAGCCGCGTTTGAGCAAGGTATATACAATGCGCGTCACCGTTGATTTCGGCAGCCCGCAGCGCTCGGAAATCTGCTGGTTGCTCAAGGACGCGTCGCCCGATCGGAAGCAGGCGAGCACGTCGAGGCCGCGCGAAAGCGCAGTGATGAAATAGCGGTCTTCGCCGCCTTTTCCTTTTTCGGCATCGTGCAGGTCGTCCGTGGTTTTATCTAGTGGCATTTCAGGCTCGCTATGCAGTTTTATGTTTTACGTATCAAAACTACTGCAATCTGCCAGAAATGTCCAGTCGCGAGGCGGTCCCGCAGCGCGCCCACGCAAGGAAAACCGCTCGACAAAGAAAGGGAAGGGCTGCGCACGGCATTCCTTCCCTCACACGCCTGCCCCTTCGGCGGCGCGCCGGGCAATCAGTAAGTCAGGCGGCCGCCGAGCCCAACCACGCCGATATCCAGGTAATGACTTCCCACACGGTTGGTTTCGCTGAAGCTGATCGGATAACCGGCGAGCATGTAACCGTTCATGGACGTCAGCGCCTTCGTCACCTTCTCGGGAGTGGGGTGCGGACCGGCCATGCGCACGGCTTCCACCATCAGGCGCGCATTCAGGTACACCTCGAAGTTGGTCGGCGTCGATTGCACGCCCTTGCCGTATTTTGATTTCAGGAAGGTCTGGAAGTCCTTGGCCAGCGGCAGGGTGGTCGAATCCGGATTGGGGATGACCTGGCTGATGCCGACGCCGCGCACGTGCTTTTCACCCGCCACCTGCGCCAGCATTTTTGCCGGCACATAGGACAGCGTGTAGATCTGCGAAGCGCCGACTGGAGCGTTGTAGACCTTCATGAAGTGCATCACCGCTTCCGGCAAGGCCATCAGCAGGATCGCCTGCGGCCTGGACTCGATGATCTGCCTGGCCTGCGAGGTGAAATCGGTCTCGCCCGCCTTGTACGAGGTCTTGTTGATGACTTCGAAGCCATAAGCCTGTGCGGCCTGGCCGATGCTCTGGTTGATGCTGGCGCCGAAAGCGTCATCCTGGTAGAGCAGGGCAATACGCTTCAGGCCGAGGGTCGATACGAGGCGCGCGATCTTCTTGATCTCGTCGGTGTAGCTGGCGCGCGTGTGGAAGATCTGTTCCGAGCCCGGGCCGCGGACAATGTCCGCGCCGCTGAATACGCCGACCAGCGGTACCCTGGATTTGTTCAGGATCCCGGTCTTCATGATCGCCACGGTGTTCACCGTGCCGACCGCGTTCACCAGGCCGACCACGTTGTCCTTCAGGACCGCTTCCGCGACCATGGCTGCCGTCTTGGCCGGATCGTACTGGTCGTCCTTGACGATAGCTTTTAAGGTGTTGCCGTTGATGCCGCCCTTGTCATTGACCATGGCAAGGTAGCCGTTGAAGATCGTTGCGCCGTCCTTGGATGTCGCCGCGTTCGGGCCGGTCAGTCCGGTCACCGAAGCAATCCGCACCTCGCCTGCCGTCGCAAGGCCGACAACCGCGCAGGCGGCCATGGCCGCCAATAGTTTTTTTCCCAACATGTTGTCTCCAGATGTTTGTTATTTCGTCATGGTTTGGGGCGCTGTGGTGTCGCCGTTCTGGCGTTCTATCTGGCCGCACTCCGGATCCGCGGACCGTGCGGTGATGCCCCTGCGAGAGTAGCGGCCCGGTGTATTGCCGCGCCTAACTGTTTATCACCATTTTTCTGAGGAAACAATCTAACTTTTTGCGCCTGGCCTGCAAGGTCAAGTTTGTGTCTTCAGGAGCATTTCATCTCTGCGAGCCCTCACTTATGATGGAATATGGAGATTGTTCCCAATGCGTTGTGCCCGCATTGCCTTGGCATTTCGCCTTTCCGAAGGAGGCATCATGAGCGGCTACCAGCTTGAATTTTTCATGGAGCAAAACAAGCGGCATGGGCATCAGACGATGTGGGAATGGCTGCTCGATGTTGCGCGTTCACATGGCATCCGCGGAGCCACTGTGTTCATGGGCGCGATGGGCTTCGGCCATGACCGCCGCATTCACTCAGCGCATTTTTTTGAACTGGCGGACCAGCCGGTGGAAGTGACCATGGTTGTCAGCGACGAGGAAGCTGAGCGGCTGTTCACGCTGCTCAGGCAGGAAAAAGTCCACATGTTCTATGTCAAGCTGCCCGTCGAGTTCGGCATGCTCGGCGAACCGGTATCAGGCTGAACCCGCAGGGGATGTCGGATCATCGCCGACGCGCCGGCCGGTACAACATCCGCGATCTTGATCAAGATCCAGTGATTGCACGAGAGAGGGGAAATCCGGCTGCGTCACGGCTTGCGCTGGAGTACCATGGACATGTCTGGCGAACGGCATGAAACACGCGACGTGATTCGGCCCGGGTACGCCATTGGCGACACATGTCTCGTCCCGCGATCATCTTCGACGGTTCGTGCGGGAGCGACAGCCAGGATGTTCTTTCGCATGCACTTCATGAACGCACCCCTGTTTCCGGTTCGACCCGGTTTGGCGAATGCAATCCGCACCCGACTGGATATTTCCTGGCGCCTGAAGGCGCGACAGGCATCGACACAAAACAGCTAACGAAAGATGACGATGATGAAAACCGAGCATTCCACACAAGACGAACAGTTGCGCGAAGCCGCACTTGACTACCACCGCAACCCGACGCGCGGCAAGATTCAGGTCGTGTCGACCAAGGCGTTGTCCAACCAGCGCGACCTTTCCCTGGCCTATTCGCCGGGCGTGGCCTACGCCTGCGAGGAAATCGAGAAGGACCCGTCGAAGGCCGCGGAATACACCTCGCGCGGCAACCTCGTGGCCGTGGTCACCAACGGCACTGCGGTCCTCGGCCTGGGCAATATCGGTCCGCTGGCCGGCAAGCCGGTCATGGAAGGCAAGGGCTGCCTGTTCAAGAAATTCGCCGGCGTTGACGTCTTCGACATCGAGCTCGCCGAACACGATCCGGACAAGCTTGTCGAGGCCATCGCCATGCTCGAGCCGACCGTGGGCGGGATCAATCTCGAAGACATCAAGGCGCCGGAGTGCTTCTACATCGAGAAGAAACTGCGCGAGCGCATGAACATTCCGGTCTTCCACGACGACCAGCACGGCACCGCGATCATTTCGACCGCCGCACTGCTCAATGCGCTCAAGGTGGTCGGCAAGGACATCGGCAAGGTGAAGCTGGCGGTGTCCGGCGCGGGCGCTGCCGCCATTGCCTGCCTCGACACCATGGTGGGCCTCGGTGTGCGCCGCGAGAACGTCTACGTCGTCGACTCGCGCGGTGTGATCTACTGCGGTCGCGATGCTCACATGGAAGAGAACAAGGCGCGCTACGCGCAGGACACCAACGCGCGCACGCTCGCCGATATCGTCAAGGGGGCCGATGTATTCCTCGGCTGCTCGACCGCCGGCGTGCTCACCGGCGAGATGGTAGCCACCATGGCGGACCGTCCGATCATCCTTGCGCTGGCCAATCCCGAACCCGAGATCCGCCCGGAAATCGCCAGGGCGGCGCGCCCGGACTGCATCATCGCCACTGGCCGCTCCGATTACCCGAACCAGGTCAACAACGTTCTGTGCTTCCCCTACATCTTCCGCGGCGCGCTCGACTGCGGCGCCACCAAGATCACCGAGGAAATGAAGTTGGCTTGCGTGAAGGCGATCGCCGAACTCGCCGAAGCCGAAAGCAACGATGCCGTGGCCGCCGCTTACGCCGGGCAGGACCTGACCTTCGGCCCAGAATATGTGATCCCCAAACCTTTCGACCAGCGCCTGATCGAGCGCATCGCACCGGCCGTCGCCAAGGCAGCGGCGGAGTCGGGCGTGGCCACGCGGCCGATCGCCAACCTGGAAGCCTATCGCCAGCAATTGAGCCAGCGCGTGTACCACACCGGCATGATCATGCGGCCGGTGTTCAATACGGCGAAGATGTCACCCAAGCGGGTTGCCTATGCTGAAGGCGAGGAAGAGCGCGTGTTGCGCGCCGTCCAGACGGTCGTCGATGAAGGCCTCGCGAAACCGACGCTGATCGGCCGCCCGCATGTGATCGATATGCGCATCAAGAAGGCCGGCCTGCGACTGAAGGCGGGTGTCGACTTCGAAGTCGTCAACCCGGAAGAAGATCCGCGCTACCGCACCTATCACGAAGCCTACCAGGCGCTGCGAGGCCGCGACGGCATCACACCTGACATGGCGAAAACCGCGCTGCGCCGTTCCAACACGCTGATCGGCACAATGCTGGTGCACATGGGCGACGCCGACGCGATGCTGTGCGGTACGGTCGGTCGCTTCGACGCGCATCTGGAACATGTGCGCGACGTCATCGGCCTTGCACCGGGTGCCAGCGTGCTTGCCACGATGAACGCGCTGATGCTCGAAAAGTACACGCTGTTCATCACCGACACCTACGTCAACGACGATCCTACGGCGGAAGAGATTGCGGCCATCACGCAACTCGCGGCGCACGAAATCATGCGCTTCGGCCTGCAGCCGAAAGTGGCGCTGCTCTCGCACTCGATGTTCGGCTCGTCATCGCGTCCGTCGGCGAAAAAGATGCGCGCGGCACGCGACATCCTGGCCCGCATCGCGCCGGAACTGGCGGTGGAAGGCGAGGTGCAGGGCGACGCGGCATTGTCGGAAGAGGTACGCCGTCACTTCCTGCCGAGCTCGACATTGACCGGCGCGGCCAACCTGCTCGTGATGCCGACGCTCGACGCCGCCAACATCGCCTTCAACCTGCTGAAGATCACAGGCGGCTATGGTGTCACGGTGGGGCCGATCCTGCTCGGGGCGGCCAAGCCGGTGCACATCCTCAATCCGGCTGCAACCACGCGCCGTATCGTCAACATGACCGCGCTGGCGGTTGCCGATGCGATCTCCGCCGGGCAAGCGACGCTCGCCAGCGCCGGCTGAGTTCCTGAACGCTTGCGATTCCTGCCATCTTCCGTCCGCTCTCGCGGATCGGGAGGGCGGGGCGCGTCACATGCGACGAGGTCACCCAAAGCGTGAGTCGAAAAAAAAGCCCGCGACCCCGAAGGGAGCGGGCCTAACCCTTCCTTGATAGGATGGAGGAGACATGTCTTCTCTTAAGCAATTCTCGGGCCAGCTCTAAAATTGGTCGGAACGAGGCCGAAATTGTCCGGAGTCGTCGCATAACCGGCACATGAAAGATCGAATTTGATCCGCTGATGGGCTAAACAGCCCTCACGCATTCCCGAAGATAAAACTCGGATTCTCATAAATGGCAATCTGCGCCGTGCGATGTCTCATGCAATCAGTCGCCGCGGCGTCGGCTTGTCGTTCATCGCCACCAGCTCGGACGGCGCGACAATGCTCAGCGGGACCGGCGCAGCCGGCATTTTGCGCGCATCGATGCGGAAGCGCGAAACCGAAGCCGATACGCGCATCGACTGGGCGGTCAGGTCATCGATAGCGCGAACCGCATCCTGTACCAGCTCGGAATTCTGTTGCGTCGTCCTGTCGATCTGATGGATGGATTGACCGATATTCAGCAGGTCTGCCGTCTGGCAGTCACTGGCGGTCTTGATATGCGCGACGATTCCTGTCACCTCATTAATGCTCGCCACCACCTGCTGCATGGTTGCACCGGCACGGTTGACCATGTCGCTGCCGTTCGCAATTTCGTTAACAGAATTCGTGATGAGGCTGCGGATTTCCTGGGCCGCTGTCGCGGAGCGCCGTGACAGATTGCGTACCTCATTGGCAACGACTGCGAATCCACGGCCGTGTTCGCCGGCGCGTACCGCTTCCACGGCGGCATTCAGTGCGAGGATATTGGTCTGGAAGGCGATCCCGTCGATCACACCGATGATTTCTGCAATCTGCCTGGAGGAGGCGTTGATCGATCCCATCGTGCGCACGACCTCGGCCACAACGCTGCCTCCCTCGGTCGCCACCCTGGCCGCGTCGGCGGCAAGCGCATGCGCTTCCTGCGTGTGTTCGGCATTGCGCTTGACGGTCGTCGTCATGGCGGCCATCGAACCAGTAATGACGCGCACCGACTCAGCCTGCGCGACCGTGCGGCGCGCGAGGTCTTCATTGTCGCGGGCGATGTCGGCGAGGGCGCCGTCGATCTCCGACACTCCGTCACGAATGTCGCGTGCCATGTGTGCCAAGTTGTCGTTCATCTGTTGCAGGGCGCGCATCAGCGCACTGATTTCGTCCTGGCCGCGCACCTGGATCGCGGAGGTCAGGTTGCCCGATGCCACGCGCGTGGCCACCGCTGCGGCATCCCGCAAGGGCAGGACGATACTGCGCGACAGGAAAACGGCCAGGCAGGCTCCGAGCACAAGGGCCAGTCCACCCGCACCAATCAGGATCACCACGCTGTTGGTGAAGATATCGTTTGCGGCATGGGCAATGCGGTTCGCTTCCGCGTTCTGGTATTCGGCCAGCGCATGGAGCGCTCCTTCGTAGGCTGCCAGCGCGCCATCAAGCTTGGTGGAGACGAGTTGTTCGACCTCGATGGTCTTGCCAATCGACTTCAGCCGGAACACATCGTTGCGTATCTTGAGGTAGGCATCTCCGGCCTGCCCGATCCGGTCCAGCAGCTTGATCTCGACGCTGCCGGCCGCAGAACGGCGCACCGATGCCGCCAGTTCGGCGATCGACTTGTCGCCGTCGGTGAGCTTGCCCTGAAAGTAGTCGCCGAGTTCCAGACTGTCGCTCTTGGCGATCGCGGTTGCCCGAGTGGCATTCAGTGCCACTGCATTTTGCCAGGATGCGATGAGCTGGCTGCGCGCCAGTTTTTCATTGACCAGCACTTTCGCCATACGGTCCACCGAATACAGTCGCCAGACGGAGAGCGCCGTGGTGAACGCCATGAATGCGAGGATGACTGCGAATGCGAGCATGAACCGGGTTTCTATGCGTGTGCGCCAGAATTTCATCGTTTTCCCATGACAGTGTGAATGCAGGCAAGCATAAGAATGAATTGCTACAAAGCAATGACATCGTTATCGAAGCAGCATGCACAAATTGTCATGAAACGGTCATACGCCGCGTGCATCATGACTTGCCAACAAGAAACCATTTTTAACTAGCGTGCATGCGATGGCCGCTTGACCCGATGCGAGTTCTCTCAATTTTTCGCCATTCACGAAGCATCAAACCCTGGCATTCAGAACGGACAGGCTCCAGGTGGCTGCGCTTTCTATGGTGCCTGCTGCCCTTGTCGGCGGGCGCGATCCTGTGGGTATCGGTCGACAAGGAGATGGCGAAGGAGCGTCTGTCCTTCGAGCAGTCGCTTTCTTCAGGCGCACAATCAATCGCGTCCGGCTATGCGCAATACCTGACGCGGTCCATCGACCAGATGGACCAGGTCACCATGCAGCTCAAGTACGACTGGGAGAGTTCCAACGGCGCACTCGACCTTCGCAAGCTGGTGATCCGTGGCATGTTCACCTCGCCGCAATACATGGAGGTCGCCATCATCGACCGCGATGGAAGCGTGGTGACTTCCACCGCATCGCCGTCTACGGCAAAAGCAAAGTACGCCGGCAGGAGTTTTCTTGCGTGGCACCGAAGGAATATCTCCTCGATCGTGCGCATTTCGGCCCCGGAAGCAGACGCCGAGACGGGCAAGTCGCTGGTGCGTTTCACGCGCCGCCTCGATTCTCCTGACGATGACTTCGACGGCGTGGTGATGGTGACAGTCACATCCGACTATTTTTCTGCGTTCTACGATGCGGCGGCGCTGGGTGGCAAGGGCATGCTCGCGGTGGTCGGCGACGACGGAAGGATACGTGCAGCGCGCATCGGCAATGCAATTTCGTATCCGTCGAAAGCTACACTGACGCAGACGCCGCGCTTTGGCCTGCCGCGGGAAGCGCAGGCTTTTCCCAGCAACGGTGAGACGTGGTTCGGGCCGCAATGGTTTGCCGACGGCGACAGGAGGTTCGTTGCCTGGCGCACGCTGAAGGCTTATCCAATGACAGTCATGGCGGGAATCTCCGAGAGCGAGCAGATCGCGCCGCTGGAAAACAAGTGGCGCACCTACCGCCAGATCCGCGCCGCCGCAGAGGCGGCAATCCTTGCGCTCACCGTCGTGCTGGCGTATGTCCTGCATCTCGTTGAGCGCCGGAAGATGCGACTGCGCAGCGTTCAAGCCGCTTATCGTCTCGCCACCGAAGCGGGGGAAGAGGGCTTTTACATGCTTCATCCGCTCCGCGCCGAGGGGCGCATCGTGGATTACCGCATCCTCGATTGCAATGAAAGGGGCGCATTCCTGCTCGGGAAGGGCAAGAAGGAAGTGCTCGGGCAGGCGCTCTCGTCACATTATCAGGCGGAGGAGTTTGCGCGGCTTCTGGAGGTTTACGGGCATGCAATGGAGCGCGGTTCGTATCGCGAAGAAGACGAATTCCAGCCGATCGCCGCGCCGGCAGTTCGCTGGGTGCGCCGCAAGGCGGTGCGTTCCGGTGGAGACCTTGCCGTGACCTTGCGCGACATTTCGGACGCGAAGGAGCAGGAAGGCAAGCTGATCCGGCTCGCGAATACCGACGAACTGACCGGGCTTCCGAACCGTACCTGGTTCATGAAATCTTTTGAGGCCACCATTGTTCGGGCGCAGGAGAAGCAGGAAATCGTTGCGCTGCTCTTCATCGACCTGGACAAGTTCAAGAACGTGAATGACACGCTCGGCCACGCGACAGGGGACAAGGTGTTGCAGGAAGCTGCCGGCAGGCTGCGCCAGGCCCTGCGTCCGACCGATCACGTGGCGCGGCTCGGCGGCGACGAGTTCACCGTGGTGCTGCAGCAGGCGCGCGACGACGATGAAATCGTGCGTATTGCGCAGCGCATCCTGGCCGCGCTCGCACAGCCCTTCCACGCCGGTGCTGGTGCCATGGAAGTCGGTGCGTCCATCGGCATCAGCGTATATCCGCGCGACGGCATGACCGCCGGCAAGCTGCTGAAGCACGCGGATATCGCTATGTATTCCGCGAAAGGCAGCCGCCGCGGAACCTATTCGTTCTATCGACAGGAACTGTACGACGCGCTGCGGACGCGCATCAACATGGAAAGAGAACTGGCCGAGGCCATCGACGCCGATCAGTTCGTGCTGTACTACCAGCCGCGCGTCGACGCCGCGAGCGGCGAGCTCCTCAGCCTGGAGGCGCTGGTGCGCTGGCGGCATCCGTTGCGTGGCATGGTTCCGCCGCTGGAATTCATTCCGATTGCGGAAGGCACGGGACTTATCACGAAACTCGGCGCGCTGGTGCTCGACAAGTCCTGCCAGCAGATCGCGCAGTGGCGCGCGGAAGGCATTTCCCCGGTGCCTGTGTCAGTCAATGTCTCGGCAGTCCAGTTCCAGTACGGCGACGTGCATGAGCTGCTGCGCCGGTGCCTCAGGCAATCGAATATCTCTCCCGAGCTGATCGAACTGGAAATCACCGAGTCCTCCATGCTTGGCGAGCATGCGACCATCGCCGGCCGTCTCGCTGCGATTCGTGAACTCGGCGTCAAGATGGCGGTTGACGATTTCGGCACCGGCTACTCGTCGCTGTCGCAATTGCAGCGCCTGGACATGGATGTGCTGAAAGTCGATCGCGTTTTTACCGTGGATCTGGACAGAACGGCGGAGAGCAGGGTGCTCTTCAAGGCCATTGTTTCGATGGCGCATGCATTGGGCATGCGTGTCGTCGCGGAGGGCGTCGAAACACAGGCCCAGGCAGCAATCCTGCGCGAGCTCGGATGCGACGAACTGCAGGGATACCTCATCTCAAAACCCGTCTCGCCTGACGAGACCCGATCGATACTGCGCCGGTCGCGCCAATTGATCTCGCCCCGAAACGAGGAACGCACGCTGCGCCTGGCCACGTCCGGCTGATCGTCCGTGGCCAGGCCTCTGATTATCATCCTAGCGGCACCGGGACGAAAATCTTCGAATCGCCGCGCTGGATGAGAAGCGCAACATGCTTGCTCTCTTTCGATAGCAGATCCTGCAGCTGCTCGACCGACTTCACCGGCTTGCCGTTCACGGCGACGATCACGTCACCCTGTTCGATGCCGGCCCGCGCGGCTGCGCCGCCAACATCCTCGATCATGAGCCCGGAAGAGAGATGGGTGTCCTGCTTTTCTTCAGGTGAGAGCGGACGGACGGCCAAGCCGAGCTTGCCGTGTGCCTTGTGGTCGACGGCGTCGTTCGTTGCTACCTTGTCCGTGGCTTCCGTCAGCGTGGTCGCAAGTTCGATGCTCTTGCCGCCGCGCCAGACTTCAAGTTTTGCCTTGTCGCCCGGCTTGCTCATGCCCACCAGCGCCGGCAGGTCGCCGGAACGCGTGATCTGCTGGCCGTTGTACTTCAGGATGACGTCACCCGGTTCAAGGCCTGCCCTGGCTGCCGCGCTGCCCGGGACGACGCTGGACACCAGCGCGCCGTTCGGTTGCGGCAATTTGAACGAATCGGCAAGCGTCTGGTTCACCTCCTGGATGGTCACACCGAGGCGCGCGTGCTGCACCTTTCCCGTCTTGACGAGCTGGTCCTTCACATGCAGCGCGACGTCGATCGGAATGGCGAACGAGATGCCTTCATAGCCGCCCGTGCGGCTGTAGATCTGTGAATTGATGCCGACCACGTTGCCGCTGGCGTCGAATAGCGGACCTCCCGAGTTGCCTGGATTGACCGCGACATCGGTCTGGATAAAGGGCACGTAGCCATCACCCGGCAGTGAGCGCCCCTTGGCGCTGACAATGCCTGCGGTCGCGCTCTGCTCAAACCCAAAGGGCGAACCGATCGCCAGCACATAGTCACCGACGCCAAGGCGATCGGGGCTGCCGAGTTGCACGACCGGAAGGTTCTTCGCATCGATCTTCAGCACAGCGACGTCAGTCGCTGGATCGCTGCCCAGCACCTTCGCCTTGTATTCGCGGCGGTCGGTCAGCTTCACGGTAACCTCGTCGGCGTCGCGCACGACGTGCGCATTGGTCAGGATCAGGCCATCCTTGCCAATGATGAAACCGGAGCCTTGGCCGCGCACCGGCACGTCATTTTGCGGCATCCGGAACTGATTGCCAAAACCGGGGATGCCCCGGAAAAACTGGAAGAACGGATCATCTGGTCCGTCGTCCATGGCTTTCATGCCAGTTTTCGCCGTGCCCTCGGTCGTAATGCCGACGACCGCCGGACCAAAGCGTTCGACGATCGCGCGGTAATTAGGAGCGGTAATCGGGCCGATCGGGGCAACCGGGCCGTCCTGCACCGCCGGCAGTGGCGCGCTGGTCGTTTGTGCCGGCTGGCCGGATTGTCCTTTCTGGAGCCAGTGCGACGGGCCCCAGTTCAATGCATTCGCTGTGCCAGCAGCGATCAGGCCGGCCGCTGCCATGGTCAGTGTCAGGGATTTCAATTTCATCTTCGATTCCTTTTCCAAGTACGGGACGAGTCCCTTGCGATCGAAGATTAGAAAAGGAAAATTAAGCGGACATTAAGGAAGAATTAAGCAGAAATTAAGGCAGCTGTGTCCGGCTTACTTCGGGAAGTTGACGGCGACGCTCAGCCCGCCCAGTACGGACCTGCCGAGATCAATGGAGGCACCATGTTGATCGGCAATATTCTTCACGATCGACAGGCCTAGGCCGCTCCCGGTCTGCCCGGTCGAATCACCGCGATAGAAGCGGTCGAACACGCGCTTGCGCGCTTCATCCGCAATGCCGGGGCCGGAGTCTTCGACGGTCAGCACGACGCGCGACGCTTCGTCGATAATGCCGACTCGGACCTTGCCGCCTTCCGGTGTGTAACGCACGGCGTTGTCGAGCAGGTTGCGCGCGAGGATGCGCAGTCCCGCGGCATCCGCGCCGACCATTACCTTGTCCGGCCCATCCTGCTCGATATCGATGCCGCGCTGCTGTGCGAACATGAACACATCCGACAGCGCCTGCCGCATCAGTTCGGCAAGGTCTACCGGCTTCAGCGCGGCGGAGCGGTCGTTCGGATCGGTCTGCGCGGCCGTCAGCAATTGCTCGATCAGGTGGGTTGCCCGGTTTACACCTTCATGCAGTTTGGCGAGCGCGGCCTCTTTCGCGGCTTCGTCCGGGGCACGCTCCAGCAATTGCAACTGCAACTGCACTGCCGTCAGCGGTGAGCGCAGTTCGTGCGCGGCGTCAGCCACAAAGGCATGCTGGCTCGCGAAGGCCCGTTGCAGCCGTTGCAGCAGCGAGTTCAGCGCCTTGACCATCGGTGCGATTTCATCCGGTAGATCGAATTCGGCGACCTGCTCCAGGCTGTGGGCGTCGCGCTGCTCAACCTCGCGCACGACGCGTCGCAATGGACGCATCGAAGATCCGACCAGCCACCAGATCAGCAGCGCCATCAAGGGGGCGAAAGCAAGCAGGGGAGTGAGACTGCGCAAGGCCGCCGATGCGGCGAGGCCGCGCCGCAGGTCGAATGGTTGTGCCACCTGGATGATGCGGTCGTGCGTGGCAAGGCTGTACACGCGCCACAGCCGATTGCCCGCCCGGATATCCGTATAGCCGAGCATGGCGCGCGTGAACAGCGGATTGCCCGGATGGGAGAGATACAACATGGCGCCGTTGGCGGTCCAGATCTGGACCACCACGTCCGGCATGTCCTCGTCGAATCCGAACGCCTGTCCGGGAGCGACGCCCTGGTCGCGCAAGGACAAGGCAATTTGCCGCAACTGGTAATCGAACAGTTCCTCGTTTTGCTTAAGCGCTTCGCGATAAGTGACAACACCGATAACGAGGGCGGTGAGAATGGCCGCCAGAAAGAGCAGGGCGGACAGGCGGGTGCGGATCGATGTCATGCGCATATCACGCCTTCGCCCCCGGCTTGGGGACGAAATAGCCGACGCCCCGCACGTTCTGGATGAAGTCGCTGCCCAGCTTGCGCCGCGCACCATGGATATGCACTTCCACCGTATTGCTTTCCACTTCCTCGCCCCATGCGTACATGCGTTCCGCCAGTTGGGCGCGAGAGAGGATCACTCCCGGTCTCAACATGAGCGCCTCCACGACGGCATATTCGCGTGCCGAGAGCAGTACCGGCTGTCCGTCGCGCGTCACTTCGCGGGTTGCCGGATTCAGCCGCACGCCCATGACTTCGATGGACGGTTCGGCATGGCCGGCGCTGCGCCGTAGCGCTGACCGGATGCGTGCGAGCAGTTCGTCCATGTCGAAAGGTTTGACGACATAGTCATCGGCACCGGCATCCAGCCCCTTGATCCGCTCCCCGACGCCGTCGCGTGCGGTGATCACGATGAGCGGAATCGCCTGCTTGCGTTGCCGCACGCCCTGGATCACCTCGATGCCATCCTTCCCTGGCAGGCCTAGATCCAGCAGTGCGAGGTCGAAATGTTCAGTGGCGAGGGCGGTTTCAGCGGCTCGCCCGTCACGCACCCATTCCACGGCGTAGCCTTCCTGTCGCAGGGAAGTGCGGACGGCATCACCGATCATTGCATCGTCTTCGGCTAACAGAATGCGCATTGTCTTGTTTCAGTGTTCGTCGCGAGGCAGTGATGCCTGGGGTGTTCGGAAAACATGGATAGTATGCCCGAAGCAGGGGGTGGTAGATGGACGCGGGGTTTTGGAAAGATTGTGAAGGCCTCAAGCCTAGGTCGATTTCGTCACGATTCATGACCAAGTGGCTTTTGACCAAGAAGGGTCTTGGCGGTGTCTGTGTCTGCCCATCCAATGACAGGCCAGCGTCTCGTTTCCGGAAACCGGACAGCCTGACATGAGGCCCAAGAAAACTGGGGTCAACAGGGAGGGTTTAAACATTATAGGATTAATGTCATAAAATCGCGCAGAAACTCAAAATATGATACGTAATACGTAAAATTACTAATATTCAAACTTCCCTAGGCTCGGTGATTGAAAGTAGGTGGCGATCTTGTGCGTGACGGATAGCACCCATGCGATAATCCGACCAGATCTGTTACCGGAGAAGTCGACATGAAAGCTATGTTGTTCGTCCTTGGCCTCGGTGCTGCAGCAGCCTCTTTTGTTCAGGACGCGAGCGGTGCAGCCACCCAGCGCCAGATGGACGTGGCGACGCGCGGGGCTGATGTTATGCCGTTCGATCTTGCGGCAACTACGCATGTGTTTACCAAAACAGATTTTGGCGGAATACAGAGAGTCGTCACGAAAGCCGGTGGTGACACAGCCCAAATAGAATTGGTGCGACAACATCTCCAAGATATCCAGGCGAGTTTCCAGAAAGGAGACTTTTCCGGACCGTCCCATATCCACGGCGAGGATATGCCTGGCCTAGCCACACTCAGGGCTGCAAAGCCAGGCCAGCTAACGATCAGCTATAGCAAGGTGAAGAATGGCGCGGAGCTGCAGTATCGCGCCCACAGCCCGGAACTGGTTGCCGCACTTCACACCTGGTTTGACGCCCAACTCGCTGACCATGGTCACGATGCGATGGCGGGCCACGCACATCACCATCATCAGTAAGACTCGTGCCTGGAAGATATGGGTGTTCCGGGGCATCCGTTTTACGCAGTTGGTGCCGTCGGGGTTGGTTGTCCGTGCATGCTTGACGATGTCTGGCGGCCGATCGTGACTTGCAGATCCTGTTCATTTAGCTGGCGCTGGGATTTTTTGCCCGGATTTGCCTTTCTTTGAATCCGACCCATACCCCGGTTGGCGCGCGACGGTACCGAAAGATTGCGACGGCTGTCCCGCTGTTCCTGCAACACCTGAGCGATCGCCAGCACGTGCCCCAGCCGCTTGTTCTCGACAATGGCCCCCTGATCGACCTTCGATAACCAGTCATAAACCGCATAGGGAAGGGCAGTGCCGTCGGCTCGCAATTCGATCGACCCGTCCGGATATTCGTAGACGTCGATATACCTGCCGATGAGCTTGCGCATGGCCTTGCTGTCCTCCAGCAGGTAAATCACCTTGTCGTACTGCAGCGTCAGCACGTGCGACACCTTGCGCTTCTCCCGCACCGTGAAAGTCAGTGCCAGATCCTCATCATCTCGCAAGGGACGGTGCGCATCCCAGTCATTCCTCGGCGGCTTCGCAAAACGCCGGTTGTAGTCGGCAACGAAAGAGGGCGCCCAGGCATTGGCCGCTTCCATCGTCGAGATTCGCTGCAATCGCATCTCCTTCACCAGGCGGTCCTGCAAGATCAGGTTTGCCCGTTCCACACGCCCTTTTGCCTGGCTGCTATTGGCACAAATGCTCTCGATATTGAGCTCGAACAGCGCACGGCCGAACTGCGTGTGCCCGTCGCCACCTGTTGCATGTTTGTTATTACAGCGGAAGACGCTGTACTGGTCGCTGTAAAACGCCATCGGCTTGCCATGCAGCTCGATATACCGCCGCGTTGCCTCGAAATAACTGAACGTGGATTCGGCCGGCGTGAAATGCAGCTGCATCAACCGGCTGGTCGCATCATCGATGTACACCAGCAGTGTGCATGCCGGTCCACGATCCTCGAACCAGCGGTGATCGCTACCATCGATCTGAATCAGTTCGCCGACGCAATGGCGCCGGTTCCTGGGCTGGTAAATCGTCGAGGAACGCAGCTTGCGCGGAATCCACAGTCCTACGTTCATCATCAGGCAACGAACAGTTTCTGTCGCGATTACCAGGCCATGCAGCTCAATTGGCTAACCCTGGTGACAATTGATGATTACTTGGCTGGCCGCGGTGTCGTGAGACCAGGCCGGCGGCACCTTCAGCACGATACCGGTTCAACAAGCGCTCAACCTGGCGCGTCGTCAGACCAAGTCGCTCGGCGGCATGTCTTGGTCTTAAATTCCCGTCTGCCACGGCCTGAATGACCTTCAGCCGATCAACCTCACGCATGCTCATCGTAATCACCCCGATCTCAGCCATAGCGTCGCTCCCATCGATAGGAGCCGACAGCATCGCTCAATTGCCCGAAGACTTGCTACCTTCTGGAAAAATGCGACATTTCTATTCGGGGAAATCGCGACATTTTAAATTCGTTTCTACAGCAACATTTCGCATAATTTGTATTATGTCAAATTAAACAGAGCCTCTTAGGCAATGGCTTCGTCACTCGTCGGTTTGCATAAATCTGGTCAAACCTTTTGCATAAATTTGTTCATAGCCCTCAGAGAGAACATAACCGCCGCTCCCCATGTTTATGGGAGGTACATGACACCGTAATCGCTCTACACTGCTTGCCAATAAGCAATCTTGGAGCAGATCAATCAACGATTGGGGTCATGATGCCATCCTGCATTGAACGCATTCTCATCCTAGCCAAGACCTATCCGTCTCCGAGCGCCAAGCACACGGAGACATCGTGCGTTGCCGGCATCAATGAAGCCGGCGTGCCTCGGCGACTGTATCCCGTCCCGTTTCGACTGATTTCGGGCGACCAGCAATTCAAAAAATGGCAGTGGATTCGCGTTCGTATCGCAAAGAGCCCTGCCGACCATCGTCCGGAAAGCCATCGTGTATTCGTTGACACGATCGAGTTGGAAGACGTGTTGGGCACGGAAAAACATTGGACTGCTCGACGCCCGTGGATTAACCGCCTCCCCTCGTTCGACGACTTCGAGGCACTTGATGCGGCACGTGAACAAAGCGGGATTAGTTTGGCACTGTTGCGACCCAAGCGGATCGTAAAACTGGAGATTGCCCCGGCGGACAATCCAGAGTGGACCGACGAAGATCTGGCCAAATTACTTCAGGAGCAGAGTCAAGGAAACCTGTTCGACCAAGAGGAAGAGAAAAAGCAGCTGAAGCTGTTGAAGAAACTGCCGTTCGATTTTTACTATCACTATGTCTGTGACACGCCGGACGGCGAGCAGATCTACAGGCACAAGATTGTGGATTGGGAAGTTGGCATGCTGTTCTGGAACTGCAAGCGAAACCACCGTGATGGATGGGAAGCGCCCTTTCGGGCGAAGCTCGAGGCGGACCTGGTGGAGAAGGATCTGATGTTCATGATGGGGAACATCCACCGCTTCCAGCATCAGTGGTTGATCATCAGCCTAATCTATCCACCTAAACCAACTCCAGCTGAGACAAGCCAGCGGACGCTGTTTTGAGCATTCCGGCCTGCAGGTGCCGAACCGAGAGGTCGACGACTCGGCTCATTGCGGCAGCGACCATCGAGCGGTGACAATAATTGTAGTCCGCCTCAAAGCATAGCAAGGCGCAGGTCGTCGTTGTCGCCATGGCGGCCATTTCGGCGATCACGTCGTTCTGCAGCGTCAGAAATTGCAGGAACTCTTCCTTGTAGCGGCCCCAGTCGCCGTCCGTGCGGTACTGGTCACGAATGGGTTTCGGACACCCGAGTTCGGGCACATGCATGTATTCAAAACCGTGCAGATTCAGCGTTTCGTGCAGGCCGTTCTTGGAGAATCCGGCTTTGCGAGACAGGGGTAATTCGCGGATGTCGACAACGGTCTCGACATTACCTTTGCGCAGTAATGCCAGGAAGCCATTCATGTCGAGGCCTTCGTAGCCGATGGTATAAATGCTCATGGGGGAATCCTTTTGACGCCGAAGTGTACTCGAATTTGTGCAGCCCCGGCGCTTGGCGGCGCTACTGCCTGCGCTCGGTCAGACATTGCCGCGGGGTTGCTCTACTGATTCCGTCCGCCGGTTCAGAAAAGCGCGCAGTTCGGCGGCGACGGTTTGTTGGGCAGCTAACGCAGCCTTTGCCGCGGTGGCGTCAAGATGAGCGGTCTGTAATTGGGTCCTTAGATTGTCCGTGGTCTCCATTGCTGCCGCCAATTGTTGCTTAAGCTCAGCAATCCGAGATTCGCGATTGGCAGCTTGCGCTTCCAATGCGCCGTAGCGCTGCTCGACGGAACGGGCAGCATCGAGTTTCTGTGACAGCCGGCGTCCATGCTCTTGCTCATCAAGGAGCGCCTGGCGGGCGTGCGACAGATCATTCACCAGGCGTGCGCCCTCCTGGTTCAGTCTCGTAATGTCCTCCTGTTTCACGACGATCGTTTGTTGCGCCTGGCGCAATTCCGCCTGCAATTGCTGGATTTGCTGTCCGTGTCGTTGTTGATCCTGCTCGCGCTGGTCCTTCACCGATTGCCGATAATGCTCGAGCGCTTCGTACGCACGTCGATGCTTCTCTTCGAGGGATTTTCTGTGTGACTCGTTTTCAGCGAGACGCTCCTTGATGTCAGCGACCTGCTGCTCGCTGGTCGAGCGAGCGATTGTTTCCTGCTGCAGCGCCTCCTTGGTGCGGCTGTTCTTGGCCTGCTCATCCCTAAGCGCAGCCTCCGTCTGCCGCGCCTGGTCGTGCCACACAGTACAGTCGTGCCGCGCGGCGGCCAGCTCCCCGGCATACTTGCGGTTTTGCTCCGCTTGCTGCGCCCTCACAGCGTCAACCTGTGCATCGGCCTCCTTGTGCAATTGTGCTGCCAAGCGTTCAACAAGGTCCTGCAGTGCGTCGCTAATCGTCGGCTTACGGCCGTCGGAGCCCTCTTCCGCTTCAAGCTCTTTCAGGTACTTGTGTATGGTGGTTTTCGACCCGGTGTTGCCCAATGCGACGCGCACCGCGTCGACCGACGGATGCTTGCCCATCGCGACCAAGCTGTCGCGCGCCTTCTTAACCTCCGATTTGTAGAGTCCGCTGCGGGCCATTGCCTCTCCGATAAATAAAGTAAGACGTTACGTACTACGTAATTACATACTACACGCGCCAGATGATCAAGCGAAAAAACTCTTGGTTTTCATACTGGATAATGTATTCTTATCCGGTGTGAAGATGAGATAATCAATTTTTTCTGTCCGTGCCCCGTAATTCCTACCCGCGCTGCTACAAAACCTGCATGAGAAAGCTAGCCGAGTACCTTGACGCCGCAACCCGTGAGAACACGCGGCAAAGCTACCAAGGCGCCGTACGCCATTACGAGATCGAGTGGGGAGGCTTCCTGCCAGCCACCGCTGACAGCGTAGCCAGGTACTTGACCAACTACGCTGGCTCATTGTCAATTAATACACTTCGCCATCGCCTCGCGGCCCTTGCGCAGTGGCATATCGAGCAGGGATTTCCGGATCCAACGAAGGCGCCTGTCGTTCGCAAGGTGTTCCGGGGCATTCAAGCACTGCACCCGCAACAGGAAAAGCGCGCCCGCCCCTTACAGCTCGACCACTTGGAGCAGGCGGTGAGAACCTTAGATGCAGCAAGTGCGTCTTCTGCCGAACAGGGCGACCGAGCTAGCGAACTTCGGCACATACGGAATAAGGCATTACTCTTGATTGGCTTCTGGCGAGGGTTTCGCGGAGACGAATTAACGCGCATGCGAATTGAGGACATTACCGTCGTACCAAACGAAGGGATCAGCTTTTACTTCCCTCAGACGAAAGGTGATCGGCAATATCGCGGCACCACTTTCCGGGCACCTGCGCTCTCGCGCCTTTGTCCGGTAGATGCATACCTGACGTGGATATCAGCATCGCAGTTGAACGATGGGCCTGTGTTTCGCGCGATAGATCGTTGGGGCCATATTGGCAGCACAGGGTTGCACCCTGATAGTCTGGTTACGCTACTGCGCTCCATTCTGGCCAATGCCGAGATTCCCTCAGCTAATCTTTACAGCGTCCATTCCCTGAGGCGCGGCTTTGCCAATTGGGCGACGTCCAATGGGTGGGACATCAAGACCTTAATGGAGTATGTCGGCTGGAAAGATGCGAATTCGGCTATGCGATACATTGATGCCGCTGATCCATTTGCCCGCCACCGGATAGAATCAGCACTGCTAATGCCGATAACAGACGACCGATGACTGCATTCAGTCTTCCGAAACAACGTCAGAGGCGTCGGCGCGGCACAAGAGAAGATTACCATGACAAAAATGCGTGTACGGCGACGCCAATTGGCGCATAAGACCACGATCGTACAATCCGGGACCAAGAAGCGATCCCGGCGGCGCTATTCGCTCGCCGAATTGCTTCACGGCGTTACTGAGGGAAAGATGGCGCGAATAATTGAGGATACCCGGGATGGAATGGAGGGCGGCCCAGTTGGCGTGGAGCATATTTGACCCGCGGATACTGTGAAGCAAATGAACCTTTACCTCAAAAGTCGCAGAACGTTGTCGTTCGATTAAGATTGGGCCATAATAGGCAACGAAGTAGTTGATTTCGCTATCGCGACATTGCGTATTCCGTGTTGAAACAGGAAGACCTGCGACAAATGAGGTAAATTTCGCTCCGAAGGCGATTCAATTTCTAGCGACATCTTTGTTACCCCCCATTCTCGGGTGGCTCCATTTGATAAGCAGCAGTCCGTCCTCAGTCTCGCACAGCCGTAAGCACCTCGTCGGATCGTCCCGCTTGTAGGGGGCGACGCCGTTATCAATGTCATCAAGCCACTTCATCAAAGCGCATAGAGCTGACTCGATCTCGACCTCGGCGACTGCATTGAGCAAATCGGTTAGCGATGAGGCATTACTCCACTCGCAGCAAGGCCAGACCCGAGGGCAGGCATATAGGTGACCTTCCGGCGAAACGTGCGCATCAGGCGTGTAGCTGATAAGACCAGCATCGTACATATCATGTGATAACCGAATAAACCGCGAGAGCTCCCTATCAGCTTTATACCTTGAAAGGTCTGGGCAACCCCACCCGAATTCAAGTTCGTCTACTGCTATCTTATTGGGGCAGGTGTAGTTCCAAGGCAACCTTTCGTCTGAATCGATGTGTATCCAGTGTCCGTACCAGCCCTCGATAATTCTTCCCCATTGGCAACCACATGTCATGTGCCGCCCTCTTATCGCATCCTGCGCAGCTTTACGTTTTGCTATAAATGGCGGCGGATTTTTTGAGCAAGCGCCGAGACGCTTGAAAAAGTCCAAAAGTATTGGAAAAGGGATAGCTCCCTTGCAACGATCAAGTTCAATTCTCGCTTCAAGTGGAAATCTTCGGATCTCTATGTGAGTTGCCTCGCCAATGTTGGAAAAGAGAGATTCGATAAATTTCGGCATCGGTTCGAGCGCTCGTAGCCGCCCCATCTCTTGTGATAGCAGACTATCGACCACAAATTCGCCCTCCCCCGAGTCCCAGAACTGTCCGTGCGACAATCGGCTGGCGGCTCCACTCGCTGACTTAATCCATGCCGCTAAACAGTCGAATTGCTTGCTCGTCGAGCCAGGAACAGCCTCCCTTTTCGCGACCGGCCAGTGAGCGCAAGCGCTAGTCATAGCGAGCTTAAGTGCAGCGAGTTTCCTCATCCAAATTGTTCCTCCCTGCTTTGGCGAGAAACACGTTTGCAAATCGCACAAGTGGAATGGGCACTTGGCCAGCCAATGCACCTCATGAAGATAGCTGTGATAGCCGCGGGTAGAACATTCCTTGCAATACCGGACTGAATCGGAACGCGGCGTCGCAAGTACGGGACCGTATCGTCCGCAGTTATCCAAAGTCAAATTCGGCCGAAATACCGATTCAACCAAATGCAAATCCTCATTCAATAGCATTGCAATTCGCTCCAGGTCGGCGTCGCAAAGCCTGTTCTCGTGCCCAAATTCATAACCAAAGAGCTGGTTGTACTGCTGGACCGTTATGCCATTCATAGCGCAAAACCGCGCCACAAACGAAATAACGGACTCGTAAGGTCGTAAATTTCCGCGCCACCAATTGAACGACGGATAAGATGCCATATCAGCCTGTAGCGGAAATAATGCGCATATGGTCAGAGAAGTTCGCCTTGGCAAGACCGTTCAACCAGCTCTCGTATGACGTCACGTCGTCCCAATCCTCACCCCGCGCGAGCCTGAAGAGCGTGCCCTCAACCACCTTGGCTATATGCTGCATGGGAAACTCGAGATTTCTTCGGTTCGACTTCGGGGAAAGCTCCACGAGCGCCTGCCATAGGAGCTTCGTGCAGTCCGCAAGGCGTTGTCCGGATGCGAATGCGTTGGGTGCAAAATACTGAAGAAACGTTACGTTACTTTGTGCTGGCCATTCTGAATCGATGTCATACCCATTAAGCACATACTCGAGCTCGCTTTCAGCGCGCAGTCCATGGAATCGCGCATGGGCGGCCATGAAGCGAGCGGCTACATGCGCGTTTCCTGTGTTTGCCATGTATTCGTGCTAGTAGCCAAGTTGGTGCGAGCCGACCGAAAAGACGCTCAAAAGATACCCTTCATAATCCAACTCATTTTGCAGCCCTACCAACCATTTCCATTCGCGGAGAGTTATGTCTTGCGCTTCATCGATTAGGAGGATGACATAGTTTCTGCCTGCGCTCTCTGCGATCGTAATAAAACGCTGTTTACACAAAAACGTTACCTCTGTTTTTTTTGCTGGCCTAGCGGGATTTGCAAATTCAAACTGAGATGCGAGTAATAATTGATGCCAGAATCCAGTTTCGCTCGTATGGCTGTCAGGTCTCCTGTTCCATACAACAAGTGGGAGTACTGTCTCGAACCGTTCCTTGAGCACGCTTGCGAGATGCCACCGGATTCCTCTGGATTTACCGAGGCGCGACGCGCCGTAGATATAGCCTCCTGGCCTTTGCTGGTCGATCCAGTCACCAATCTGTTCGATCATCTTGTGCATGGGAGGCGTGTATACCGCGTATTGCTTCGTCACGATGCAGTGTCTGGGATCGATATGCGGCGGTAATGAGAAGGTCATTACTCACCTCGTCGCTGTCATCCGCCGGGGCGGAAGGAGGGATTCGACAGCGGATGGTTGCTGCGTACCTGCCACTGCGCTCCCAGGCGGCACGGCACGCTCTTCCTTCTTGGTACTTGGCTTTTTCTCGACGACGTTTTCGGCTTCTGCAGCCCGTGCCTTCGCGGATTCCAGCAGAGATGCACCAATTGCCTGCTCGGCTGTGGCTATAAGTATTCGTCGCGCTTCGAGGTACGCGGGGTGTACAGGCAGCTTTTTATTTCCTTGACTCTCAACGTAACGCATGAACACATCAACGGCATCGCATCCTGCCGGAATTGCAAACTGTCCGTGCGAGTTCGCCTGGCAGATTGCATTCCGTACGGCCAAACTATGCGGTGAAACATGCCAAGGGGGAGCAGCCCTGAGAACTCCGAGAGAAATGCCGTCTAGGGTCGAGGCAAGTGCTACCCTGCAGTCGTCTTCTTTGTGGCATATGACCCAGATGTGCGAACCCACCAGGTCCTGCCGGCTTTGGAGAGTTTCGTTCGTATAGCGTGCATACTGGAACTCGACGAAAGGTGCCCGCCCAGTCCGCGCCCCGCCGCGAACTACACAACGCTTACGAGTGCTAAGCAACGCCTCAATTTCCCCAAGTTCAGCACGTCTTAAGTCCGCAGTCGAGTGCTCATATAGGAACTTCGCATAGTCTAATGGTGTTCTGTTGCCAATACCGCTATGGGGAGTGGCGTTGTAGTTCGCGATAAGGACATCCAACAATTCTTCTGCATATTCAAATTGAAATCGACTGGTGAGGGCGACGGCTTCCGGCACTTTTCCTTTTCTATCTTGCGACTTGGCACCGGTCGTATTTGATAGACGTTGAAAGCCTTTTCCGGCTAGATTACGGAAGTACGCTTCAATGAAAGGACGGTCGTCCTTGCTCCTGCGCTTCGAGAATGAGGTAAGAGGATCGAGAATTTCGGAACCGACGGCGATGCGTAGCGCATCCCTTACATGCAGGCACGTTTCTGCTAATGCACCATCGACGCTTGTTTCTTTCCAGCATAGACCAACAAATTGGGTGCCGTTTGCAGACAGTAGGCCTGCATTTGGCAGGTACGGGGTTTCACAAAAGCTGACCGGCCGAGCTACCCATGGTGTTAACCCTCGCTTAACGGCTCGAAGGACGTCGTCCTTCGACACCTCGCGTCTCATGCTCAAGAAATAACCTATCACGGCCCTCGAAACCACTTCTAGTATGACAATAACCAAGAGGCGGTGAATAATTTTCTCCTGAAATCCTCCACCGACTTGCGGGATCGATACGCAGAACCGCCCGTCGAGTTTATGAGCGTCCATTTCGACGCGCTGCATAAATTTTGAAACGGGACGTTTTGTTCCATCTCCGGTCTTAAGCTTCTTTACCAAGTCGGGTCCGCCGACAGTTTGAGCCAGAGCTTTGGGGTTCGCAGCGAGCAAGCGGTCGATGTATCGACATATCGAGTAATAACTATGGCTGGCGGTGTTGAACGGCCACTCTTGGCGCGCCTCGTAGCCCCGACGGCGCAACTCATCAAGAAACCAGCCGCAATGCCGGCGTTTCGATTGCTTCGTCTCTACAAGCCTGTTGCCCGGTGGTCGCGTCAAGATGCGGGTGTTGAAGGCTTCGCGTAGATCCGGGTGGTGATCAAGAACCGTTTGCATTGCACCGACGGCCCCATACCCGAAAGAATCAACTCGAATTTTCGTTCGTCGCGTATACGGCTGGATACGGAAATATGGCAAAAGGCCGCGCCAACCATAAGGGCGGCCATCGGAGTGAGTTTCTAGGCATCGCTCTCGGATTAGCCGATAGACATTCCTCGCTCCGATTGAGGTCTGTCGTTCAATGATTTCACTGGTAGCGCCTGCGAGGAAAAGCAAGACCGCCTGTTTCCGCGCGAAGTAAAGAGCGCGTCTGTCCCCTTCAAGCGCCCCTTCGTCGGGGGTGGGCCACTTGGAAGCATCCACCGTTTTCCCTCCTACAATTCGGCGGGAAAAACACTCGATATCCACATCGCTGCCTTCTGCCATTCCCCCCCCGGCAATGTAATCGACGCTCAAGTCTGTTGAAATGTACAGACGAGTTTAGCGATCTGCAAGGGAATGAATCACAATATTTCTTTTAAATCATGAGCTTATATGTTTCGCCGAGGCGGAATAGCATATCCCGTGGAATCGGATTCACGTTTCCATTGGCTTCATAGTTACTCGCCACTTATGACTTGACCGTCACCAGCCGAAATCCACGCCTTATCTGAGAACTACCGTCTATTGCGAATGGAAGCCTTCATGAAGGAAGTCGCGTTGCAACACAGGTCAGCACGTCGCCCGTTTTGATTTAAAGCATTACTGAAAAAGACACCTTCTCGGTGTATTATCGGAACATCAAAATTATCGAGTTTCCCCGGTATTTCTCCATCTCTTAGGCCTGTTAAATGTCAAACAGCTTCTTTTTTCTCCAGGCAGAGAAGAACCACTTGAATCAAGGCTTTCTCGATGAGGTCGAAGACTTCGCGGCTTCCAATCGAGAGCAAACCTACGTAATTGCACAGCCGCTTGGCGATAGTAGGTACACATATGAGCATACGAATGCTCTCGTCGTGCTTTCGCCCAAGAGAAAGCTGACGTTTATCGACTTCAGCGGAGATAACGCCTCATTCGAAGAATTCGTTGATGATTTCGTGGAGGATCTTGCTTCTATATCTGACAAGTATCGGTACAAGGAAGCTATTGGTCGCCCCCGTAGTTGGAAATTAGAGCTCATCACAAAAATTTTTGCGGATGAAATCGAGCCTTTCAGGGCATGGCACGACGAATCAACGCTACACGATCCAGCCAAACAACGAACCGCCGAGTTGCTGGTATCGCTTCTTACGGGGAGCATCAACGACATTGAGCGTGTTCGAGCCGATTTGCCGACTAGCTTGCTCGAGAGAGTAAAGCGCAAGATTCAGCTATTTGACGGTGATCAGACTCGTTTTATCTATGAAAAGCCCAAGAACGATATCGTCCGTATTCAAGGTTTGTCAGGTACTGGTAAAACAGAATTGCTGCTTCACAAGCTTCGAGACCTATATGTGAACAGGCCGAATTCGAAAATTCTCTTTACCTGCCACAACAAGATTCTCGCTGAACACCTTCGTAGACGAATCCCTGACTTCTTTAACTTTATGAAGGTGGAGGAGCAAATTGCTTGGGAATCACGTCTTTGGTGCGTTCATGGATGGGGGTCTAACTCGAATCCTCACTCGGGCACGTATCGTCTAATCTGTAACCTATATAACCTGCAGTTCAAGCCCTTCAGCGCTTACATGTCCTTCGACCGCGCATGTCGAGAAGCATTGGAGGGACTTGGCGACAAAGTCGAGCCGTACTTTGACCACATCCTCATCGATGAAAGTCAAGATTTCCCAGAGTCATTTATCGCTCTTTGTCGCAAAGTCACACGTAACACGCTATACGTTGCGGGAGATATATTTCAGAGCATTTTTGACGCCAACATCACGCCGAACATTGCACCCGACCATTTGCTCAGCAAGTGTTATCGCACTGATCCGCGAACGCTGATGTTTGCTCATGCAATCGGTATGGGTTTATTCGAAGACACCAAGTTACGCTGGTTGGAAGACCCAGAATGGGCAGCATGCGGTTACATTGTCGAAAAGGCCGCCTCAAACTCACTCTATCGTTTAACACGCGAGCCGCTAAGGCGTTTCGAGGATATAGACAACGACGTGCCAAGTGTAGTGCTTGAACCTGTTACTGGTAAGTTTCAGGACACGGCTGCATCAAGTATAGTCGCTGAGATCCGCCGACTTGCCCAAGAACATCCTTCTCTCCAACCAGATGATGTCGGCGTTATCATTCTTGACAGAAATGACGCTGCCTTCCCATTAGCTGACAAGCTCTCTATTTTGGTTCGGAGAGAGTTAGGGTGGCAGGTGAACAAGGCACATGAAACAAAACGCCGTGAGCCTGGCCAACTTTTTGTAAGCAACAAAAATAATGTCAAAGGCCTTGAGTTTCCGTTTGTTATTTGTGTAACTGAGAGCATTTCGAATGGCTACGTGTATCGCAATTCACTTTACATGACCTTGACACGTTCCTTTCTGCAATCGCGAATGATTGTTTCAGCCGAGCTAAACCAAAATCTACTACCTCAGATTTCTGATGGATTAAGCCGGATCAATGCGGAGGGCAAGATCGAGGTAATGCCGCCTGATGACGCAGAAAAAGCTCGGATTAAGACCACAATTACAGTGGCTGCTAGCACCCTCTCCTTCTTCGATATGGCTGAAAAGGCTTTCGACGAACTTAGCGTCCCCCCACTATGGCGTGAGCCGCTAATCGACGCACTCAAGAAAGTAATCGGTGAAGAGCCAGACATGGAGAATATTCGGGAGACTAGCCGCTTTATGTACCAAAGAATGATGCGAAGCAGGGCTTAACTGTGGCAAAGCAATTTCATCTTGACATTGACGAGTACCAGGCCTCGACATACCTCTCAGCCATCCGTTCAAAGCGTGACATCGTAGTGCTTTGGATGGAGACGATAAAAAACTTCTTGGTGGGTCAGCCAGCGGTAGGGCCGAAGGTTAGTGCACGCCTGACTATACACGTCGACAAGATGAGTCGGCTTTTTTGCACATCGGAGGGTGGTAAAAAGATATTTTCGGTAGGCTTTCCCTTCAGCGTATCCTTTGGGGATGAGCAGTTCCGATTTCTTTCGAGGGAAGGAGTGGAAATTGACAGTAGGGTTTCATCAAACATCATTGCGTTAATCGGATCGAAGGAAATATTCGGCACGCAAGACTTTTCCGGTTTTATCGATCCAATCCTAGAAATGTCAGAGTACGACCCACAGCTTTGGACGCTGATCCGTGAACTAATGATTGCCGAGGATGGTTATATCCGATATGACTGGGACGAAATCCGTCAGGACGGGCATCGCCACCCATTGCATCATTTGGATATTTATTATTCGAGTGCAAGCACTTTTAAGGTCGGGCTTGGGACGCAACTTGATCAGTCTTCTTTAATGTCAATCCTGGATCTTGCAACAGACTGTCACTACTTGAAGCCCGTTACTGGGTAAAGCTGCTGAAGGTCTACCACCTACAGCCCTGTTTTCTGAATCCACAAATAGGCGTCGGGGCCTGAGGCAAAGCAGCTACCGGCACGCCAACCAGCGAGATCGGACAGCAGTTAACCGCTCATTCATTATCTACCCTGATCTCAGGGAGAGACCAAATGGCACGCGGAGCAATGGTTTTCTGCACTCCCAGTTTTCTGTCCCGCAAGTGGTCGAAAAATCTGTCCTCAAGCTTTCCTTTGCCAGCCTTGATGGCCCTGCACAAGTAGAGGCTACTGTAGATTGCTCGCGCAGCAATCAACCTCGCTGCATTTATGTCTTTCTTTTCAACGGAAGTGGCGCCAGAGTGAACAATTGACGACCGTAGATCGTATGATCTACGGATCATGTCGTGAGCACTACGCCGTTGCCCATGCGGAAAGCACAGCACCGCCGCAAGATCGGCCAACGTTGCCTTAATCGGGGCATTTTTGTCTCGCGAGAATATGGATTCAATAGATATCACGTAGAACAAGAAACTAGTAACCTCGTCTTCCGCATTGAACGCCATCGAGAAAAATTTTATGGCGTTTCTCATTCGACTGTACATTCTCTCATTTGACGAGAGTATGTCCATAAAGAATTCATTGAACTCAGGCCGCTTGATTGATTTCAACAGGGAAACACTTAGCTCAAAGTCGAATGACAATGGCTTGATGACCGGGAAGCGTCTAAGCTCTCCTGTAGCCCTACTAAGGAGGAAGAAATGATTGACTGTCCTAGTTTGTCCAAAGCTTGGAGCGGTGTTCGCGAAGAGATTGGCAAAAACCTCGATCAGTCTGCACAGGACCCGGAATTTGGACTCGACGCTGAAGCGCAGCCGATCTTCAGCTCCGTGAGCGTTGAAAGTCACTAGGATTTCGCGGGAGAACGCGTCATGTGAAGTCCGAGTCGCGTGCCTGAAGTCGGACTCGTTGATAGGCGGAAATTTGTGCTTGGCAATGATCTTGTTGATGGCCTTTGTAGAGGACGCCGCCGGGGAAAAAGTGAATTCGCCTATGATCACTGGCCGCCCAAGAGGAGGCTTTCGCAAGTACGGAAAGCCCAAAGGTGTTCTAAAAGCCAGTGGGACCATCGCTAGATAGTCTCGCTGCCCAGCAGTTTCAGCGATTGTTTCTTCCAGCTTTTCAGCGAACTCGTCGGCACTGAGCTGGGGATAATGATCAATTACCGCAAAGACGATTTGGAGAACATACAGCCAATCTAAGTGGCGAGATACGTACTTCGATTTAAAGATCGATTTGAATAGTTCTTCGTCCTCTTCCCAGTTGCCTGGCCGCTCCGAACGTCCGTCATAGCCGCTGGGACCCACCGCTTTATAGTATGCCTCAAGGGGCTTCCGAATGGCGCGAGCCACCGCACTCCTATCGATCGTTATTTCTTTTCGCTCTTCCATAATCTGCCTGGCTTGTGACTTTGGCGTTACTCCAGACCGCCTCACTTGTGTACGACGAACACTTTGGCCACAATGCCTCGGTCGTTTTTCTTATGTTCGCCTTCCAGATCCTTAAGTGCTTCGGGATTGGTTAGATAGTGCTCAGGATCGTATACGACGCACCACAGCTTCTTACATCCTGGGTGCGCTGCATAGTGAACGATGTCTATTAGAAGTTCGTCTCCGACACCCTTTGCATGCTGCCTATCCCGGACGCACTTGGTCTCGATGACCAACTCATGGGCGGGCAAGTAGAAGTCCATGCGGGTACTCCTGCCCGCGTAGCTTGGCGTGTACTCTTCAGGCCTCACGTCTTGTACCCAAGGCCGAAGCAAAGCGTGGAGCAAATCTTGCACATCGTATTCATTGGTGAAACGCATCTGCTCTGCTCCTTTTCGCCGGTATGTAAGCGGGTGCATGGCGCGACGCAGCCCCTGAATAACGACCTGGACAACTTCGTCCACGTTGTTGGGCTTCGCAGGAACAAGTCGAGCAGAGACTTGACTGATGCCCTCGCTTTCGGCCACGCGGCCTACTGGGAGAACCCTTCCATGCCGGTAATAACGAAGCCCATCGTCTGCTAAGGCCGCTTCAATACGAGCCTTATTTTCTTTCCAAAATGCAATTCCCCCCGGATCTGGGGGGACTGTATCCATATATTCTTCGAGCACATTTCCAAGAACTTGAAGGCTGTCCACATTGGTGTCTTGGCCAGTTCGGAAAAGCCACTCCTTCCACTTCGCGCCATGCGAGAGCGCAGGCGGCTCTCCAGGAGCGCCGGACGATATGAACAGGGCGTCAAGAGTTGAATGGCCTCCAGTAGTCTGAATAACGTCGCCGACCACTTTGCAGAGCGCCCTTGAAAGTCGTGTGCTTTTCATTGTGGACAACACTATACCTGAGTGCTCAAGATCGCTTCAGAACAGAGATCCGCACTCGTCGACTATAGCTTGTTCGCAAGAGCCTGTTTCGGGTGTTTTCCAGCCATCATGGATCGACTAATACCGATGGTTATGCTTACCGACCATCGTAATTAGCCAGCGTGATTCCCGCGTCTGAAAATTTGAGGGATTTATGCAAACTGCTCGCCGGATGAGCACTTTTACGCTGCGATTAACAAGGGAAAATTATTCCCACCCGCTGAACTATCCCACGTAGTTAGGAAAGCGAGGCGTGAACAGATTTATGCAAACCGACGTCACTCCGACGCCACCGCAACCGGCCCACCTCCGCCCTGGCTTTTCCGCAACAAGAACACCAGCGGCAACATCACCACAAAGCTCCAGGTAATCAGCTGAAATACATTGATCATCGCCAGCATTTCAGCCTGCTGTGCAACCTGCTGCGCCATGAGTGCTACCGCCTTCGGGTCGTCCGGACGCAAGCCAAGTCCTTGAAGGTAATGCATCACGGCCGGATTGAAGCGCGTCAATTTTCCGCCAAGTTCATTCCACAGCACCTGTCCTTGGCGCGACATCAGCGTGGTGACGATCGATATGCCGACCGCGGATCCCATGGTGCGAACCAGGCTGTAGAGTCCGGCAGCCTCGGCGATGCGGGCGCGCGGCAGCGTCGCATAGGCAATTGTCGAGAGCGGCACGAAAATCAGGCCCATTCCCGCCCCTTGCAGCATGGCCGGCCAGATGATCCAGAAGGCGTTGATATTGAGCGAATATTTCGTCATGAAGTGGGAGCCGAGTGCGCTGATGAGCATGCCCGACCCGACCAGGAAGCGCGCATCAACGCGGCCTACCAGTCGGCCGACGACGAGCATGCTGATCGCAGTCGCCACGCCGCGCGGCGCCATGACGATGCCCGTTGTCAGGATCGGATAATTCAGCAGGCGCTCCAGCAGGATCGGCTGGACCACGATGGTGCCGAACATGCCGAGGCCGAGCAGCGCGATGACCAGGCAGGCCATGGCGAAATTGCGGTCGGTGAAGATGCGGATGTCGAACAGCGCGCGTTCCTTTTTGCGCAGGCTGTGCCAGGCGAATCCGGCGATGCCGATCACGCCGAGCGCGGCCGTGACGCGGATGTCGGTGGCCGCCAGCCAGTCCTGCTGGTTGCCACGGTCAAGCGCATACTGCGTGCCGGCGACGCCGGCGGCCAGCAGCGTGACGCCGGGCCAATCCATGCGGCGGGTTTTTTTCGGTGTGTCCGGCACGAATTGCGATGCGAGGAACAATGAGAGCGCGCCGACCGGGACGTTGATGTAAAAGGTCCAGCGCCAGCTGGCGGCTTCCGTCAGCCATCCGCCGAGCGTCGGGCCCAGCACCGGCCCGACCATCACGCCCAGGCCCCAGATGGCCATTGCCTTGCCGCGTTCCTGCGGTGGATAAGCCTCGGTCATGATGGCCTGCGACAACGGCACCAGTGCGGCGCCGAATATGCCTTGCAGCATGCGGAACACGACGATCTGGAACAGGTTTTCCGAGATGCCGCACAGGGCCGATGCGCCGACGAAGCCGGCAATGCAGACCAGCAGATACCGCTTGCGGCCGAGGATGTCGGAAAAGTAGCCGGTCAGCGGCATGAAAATCGCTGCAGTGACGAGGTAGCTGGTCAGCACCCAGCTGATCTGGTCGGTGGTTGCGCCGAGTTCGCCCTGCATGTGCGGCAAGGCGACGTTGACGATGGTGGTGTCGAGAACCTGGATCAGTGTGGCGGACATCACCGCCAGGGTGATCATCAAGCGTGATGCCTGGTTGGCGGGCTGTTCCGAGTCGGAGGAATTCATTCCGTAACAAGCGGCGCGACGGCCACCAGAATGCTGCACGGCGCGCGCTCCAGCAGCGTAGCGTCTTCCGCGTCGCTCCACCAGCGCGCCAGGCGGGTGCGGTGGCGATGTCCGAGTACGATCAGGTCTGCGTTGAGCGAGCGGGCGGCAGCGTCGATCTGGGCGATCGGATCGCCGAATGCAATATAGCCATGGGCATTCAGACCTCTTTCCTCCAGCCAGGCGACGCCCTCCTTCAGGATGCGCGTTGCCTCCTCGTCTTCATGCCGTAGCAGCGTCTCGCTCATGCCTTCCGGGATGGTATGCCCGGCGAGTCCGCGGATGATGGCGAGCAAATGCGTTTCGGCCTGCATGCAGAGCGCGACGTCGGCACCGTCCTTCAGCGCGTTGCGACCTTCGACCGATCCGTCGTAACAGAGCAGGATCTTGCGGTACATGGGACTCCCCTTCCGTTCAGGAACTGTTGTTTGCCTTGACTTCCACCGTCGCTGTGGTGCCGATGCGCAGCGGGTACGTGGGATCGGGATCCGTGATGCGCACGCGGACTGGCACTCTCTGTGTGACTTTCACCCAGTTGCCGGTCGCGTTCTGCGGCGGAAGCAGTGAGAAGGCGGTGCCGGCGCCGCCGCTGACGCTTTCGACTACGCCGTGGAAGGGATGGTCCGGGTACATATCGACCGTAACTGTCGCTGGCGCCCCCGGGCGAACGCGCTCGAGTTCGGTTTCCTTGAAATTGGCGTCGGCCCAGTACTCCTGGTTGCTGATCAGTGCAAACAGTGGCGCGCCGGCCTGCACCGTATTGCCAGGGCGCAGCGACAAGTTGGCCACGCTGCCCTGGGTTGGTGCGGTGACGTGCGTATGCTCAAGATCGAGCTGCGCCTGGTTGACGGCCGCCTGCGCCGCTTTCACGCTGGCATTGTTTTCGCCGGTGGTGCCGAGGGCGCTGCGCGCCTGCTCGAGATTGGCTTGCGCCGCATGCAGTGCGGCGGCAGCCGTCCTCGCCTGCGTGCGCGATGCTTCGGCACCCTGCTTCGACAGGAATCCTTGCCGTACCAGTTGCTGCTGGCGCTGGTTGTTCGATTGCGCGTTCTGCAATTCGGCCTGGCGTTGGGCGACCTGCGCCTCGGCGGCCGCCACTGCAGCGCTTTGCTGCGCGACCGATTGCTCCGCGAGGCGCAATTGCGCCTGGGCCTTGTCGAGCGCCAGGCGATAAGGTTGCGGATCGATGTCGAACAGCGGATCGCCAGCCTTCACCTGCTGGTTGTCACGCACATAAACGCGAACGATCTGGCCGCCGATCTGTGCGGCAATTTCGACGGTATGTGCATTGAGATAGGCGTCATCAGTGCTGACGTAGAGTTCGCTGTGGCGCCAGTAACGGTAGCCGAAGATGGCAGCCACGAGCAGGATCAAAACGATGGCCGTCCAACGGAACAGCTTTCGCCTGGAAATTTTTTCCTTGCGTACCAACGGTTTTTGCTCACGAACCGCTGCATCCATACATGGTCTCGCCTTGCAGATCGACTGATAACTGTTATCAACTGGTTACGCAAATATCATGCTCACTCCATTGCAGCAGGAAGCAATGGCACGTCGGGCAGTGCGTCGTGTAAATCGGGGAGCGGGCAGGAAAAAAGTACCGACGGGGATGGTTCGCGGTACAGAACCGGAGAACCATGTGCAGGCGCGAAAAGAGGAAGGGCGAGGTGCGCCTGGCTACCCCACCCTTCCTGTCGATGCGTCGAGAACGGACGCGGGGTTCAGCGTGCGCGCTGCTCGCTCGCCTGCGCGGCTGCGGCCACCATGTTGGCTTCGAAGGACTGCATTTGCAGGCCGATCTCCGTCATGTCGAGATTGGCGCGCTCCAGCTTCGGGAAGAACTGGGTTTCTTCTTCCTGGATGTGGCGCATCACCATGTCGAGCATCTGGCGCATCATCTGGTCGCATTGCGGATCGTCCGTCGAAGCGCCCTTCAGCGATTGCAACAGGTCGTCGACCTTGTGATGCTCTTCCTCGAAATGGCTGATCATTGTCGGATCGACATTGCGAACTGCGGGGTAAAACACGGTTTCTTCCATGCGCGAATGCATTTCCACGAGGGAGGTGATCTGTGGTGCCAGTTCGCGCTTGATGTCGGCCTTGTCGCTGCTGAGATAGGCGTTGGCAAGATCACGGACCATATTGTGCTCCTGCGTCAACGCTTCAACCGGGCGATCGGCGTGAAACGTGCCATGTTTCTCGTTCATGTTGGATTCCATTTCATGCTCCATGCTTGGATAGGTGGAAAGATGCTCGACGTCTCGCGGCGGCGGCGCTCCTGCAAGGGAAGTCGTGAAGGCGGCACCGGCATGTCAGGACGACGCGTCTGCTCGGCCGGGACGCGCCAATGCGCCGCCAGGCGCACGAGCATGTTCGATGGAGGGGTGCTTTCGAAGTTCAAAAAGAACAAGACCGGGAGAACAAGGACGAGGCCAGCCTGCTTGAGGGGAAATGGGTCAGTGGCGAACCAGGGATGGCACGGGCGCCGAAATCGAGATCACTGATCGCTGGAGGTACTCCCGGTCGTGGCTGCCGGGTTTTCATCGACATACCCTTCGACCATGTCGAAGAACCGGTCATAAAAGACACGCGTCTGGATGGTTTCGCTGCCGACTTTCACGAGTGAATCGTCGGAACTGCCGAAGGGCAAAGACAGGGAGCCGACCGCGCCCACGCCGATACTGGCGGAATTGCTGCTCTTCTTGAGGGCGTAGGTATCGCGCACAGCGTTGGCGAAGACGGTTGCGCTGTTGCTGCCGTCGGCGTTCGGCTCGCAGACCACGTGGAACTCGACCTGGATATGGCGCTCAGCGCCTGGCTGGAACTTCTTCAAGGCATTGACCTGGGAGCCGTTCATGTCGCGGATCACATATCCCTGGCTGAGCAGCGCGCGCCGCGCTCCTTCGCACACGACCTGGCTCGTTCCCGGCAGTGCGCGTGAATACATGTCGGTAGAGATGAACTCGTTACTTTCGATGTTGGCGCGCGGCGGCGGCGCCGAGGTGCAGGCGATGAGAAGCAGCGTGGACAAGGATGTGACGAGATAGCGTGGGAGTCGGGCCATACGGATTGCGGCGGAGAGGCGACGATGGAATTTTACCTTACGACACCTTGGCCCCGCCATCCCGCGCCCTTCCCTCCTGCCCCGAGCGGGGTATCAGGCAGTCGTGCCGAACAGTGTGCCGATCGCCGCCGTGACGCCCATTGCCAGTACGCTCCAGAAGGTGACCCGCAATACACCTTTCATGACGTCAGCGCCGCCTGTCTTCGCCGCCAAGCCACCGAGCAGTGCAAGAAAGAACAGCGATGCGACTGCAACCGCAGCGATCAGGTAGGACTGGGGCGACAATGCGGCGACCGCTAAAGGCAGTAGAGCGCCGGCGGAAAAGCTCAGGGCCGAGGCGAATGCTGCCTGCACTGGACGGGCGGTGAAAGCCTCCGTGATGCCCAGTTCGTCGCGTGCGTGCGCGCTGAGGGCATCATGCTTCATCAGTTGCGTCGCAACCTGTCGGGCTAGCGCTACGTCGAGGCCTCGGGCCACATAGATGCCGGTGAGTTCCTGGTGCTCGCCCTTGGGGTTTGCACCGAGCTCAAGTCGTTCCGTGGCGAGCGCCGCCTGCTCGGCATCGGCTTGCGACTGCACGGAAATGTATTCCCCAGTGGCCATCGACATCGCGCCTGCGACCAGGCTGGCGACACCGGCCACCAGGATGCTTTGCTGCGTGGCCTGGGATGCGGCCACGCCGAGGATGAGGCTCGATGTCGAGACGATGCCGTCGTTCGCACCCAGCACCGCGGCGCGCAGCCAGCCGACGCTCCCGAGCTTGTGTTGTTCACGATGTCGATGGATCACGATGGAAATCCGTTGAGAAAGTCTGGACCCAGAACATGTTCTCACGGATTTCCCGCATTTGCATTGACGCCGGTTACCGGCTGCACGCCTTTCAGCCTCCTTACTGCACCGAAATCGATTTGCCCGTCAGGGATGCATCGAAGATCAGTGTGCGCGGCCAGGTCGGCCAGTAGGCGTCGATCCAGCGGTTATTCGGATCGCCTTTCCTGGCAAAGGCGCCGATCGTGTGCATCATGGCGTTCGACAGGTCAAGCCGGCCCGGCATGTTCGCCGTGGTGTTCATGATGTTCGACATCAGCGACGGTCCGAAATTGCCGAAGACAAACGGCAGGTCGAACAGGTGCGCCGCGCCGTAGATATCGTTCCACGGTGCCGGCTGCTTGTCCCAGTTGAACTGGTAATACCAGACATCGGGCTGCTGCGTTTTCAGCGCATTCAGGATGTTGTCGCGGCTGGCGAGGAAGAAGATCTTGTTGAACTGATCCGACCGTGCAGTGAAGCCGGTGACCGGCGCGTCCACCGGCAGGTAGGCCGGCGCGATCCACTGGTCGACCGTGATCTGCGGCGGATCGTTTGGCCGGTAATTGAACTGGATGGAGAACAATTGCGCATCGGTGACGATGCGGGCGCTGCCGGGAATCCCGCTCACGAGCGGCAGGAAGGACGGGAACAGTTTGCCTTCGTCACGCGTATTGCCGGCCAGGACCGGCACCTTGGCATAATTGCCGACCTGGATGGATGCCACCGGGTCTGATGCCACCACGGTGCCATCCGGAATCGGACCGGATCCCGCCAGTCCCAAAGGCGTAAGCTTCGTGAGCAAGGTGGCGAACAGCGTGGCAGGACTCTTGGAGCGCAGGTACGTCGCAATCTGTTCGGGTGTCTGGCTGGCCACATAGGCCTGGGCGGACGCGGCGTCGCTTGCCTTGCCGTCGGCGATCAGGAGGTTGGCAAGCAATGCATTTCCCTGCGCGAGATAGGTCGACGCCGGCGACATGGTTGGAATGGTGCCCGACGGAAGATCGACAGCCAGCGACAGGCCGCCGCTGAGCGGAACCGCACGGTGGAACAGTTTCGGATTCGCGCTGGCCATCTCCGGCGAGGTCAGCAGAGCGTAGACGTTGATCGCGCCCGCTGACTGTCCCATGATGGTCACGTTGTCCGGATTCCCGCCGAAGTTCGCAATGTTGCGGCGGACGTAGCGCAAGGCCTTGATGCTGTCGAGGATGGCGAAGTTGCCGGAGTCGGTGTCGGCGTCCATGCCCGTCTTCAGTTGCGGCAGGTTGATGAATCCGAGAATGCCAAGCCGGAAGTTGACGGTGACGACGACTGATTCAGTGGTCTGCGCCAGGTTGGCGCCGTCATATACCGGATCGGCGGTGTAGCCTGACACATTGCTGCCGCCATGGAAGAAAACGATGACCGGCAGATTCGGCTTCTGGTTGGCGGGGCGCCAGATGTTGAGGTAGAGGCAGTCTTCAGTGCCGACCGCCTGGTTCAGGGTGGTGCCGATAGTTTCGTCATAGCGGTTGTTGGCGCCCGGTCCGTAGATGCGGCCATATTGTGCACAGGCATTGCCGAATGCCTTGGTCGGCAGCACGCCGTTCCACGCTGCCGGATCGAGCGGCGCTTTCCAGCGCAAATCCCCTACAGGCGGCCGCGCGTAGGGCACGCCTTTCCAGGCTAATGTCTTCGACGCGGGACCATTGTCCACGCCCTCGATCATTCCGTATTCCGTCGTGCGCACCGTCAGCGGATTCGTATTTCGGCCTTGTGACGTGTCCGGCCGGTTATCGTTGTTGGCATGGGCTGCGAGCAGGGGAATCGACAAGACAAATGCCGTCAGCCAGCGTGTTGGGCTACTCCACATCGTTCGTCTCCTTGTTGGGTGAAATCATTTGAAGGACTGCGTCGTGGCATTGCACCACGATGAATGAAGATTACCTGCGCATGTATCAAGCCTTCTCCGCATCGCGCCACTGTTTGCGGCGAATCAAGCGGAGCAATATTGCGCATTGGAAGTGCGGCCAAACGAAACGAAAAAAGCCCGCGAACCGGAAGGTTGCGGGCAAGGAACGTATCAGTGGGAGGAGACTGACGGATGCCAATTTACAGGTGCCGTGATGCCGTTTCAGCCACTCTTACATCCGTTTACCCCCGGTACATTGCGATACATTCGGACACAGACGTTCACACGGCTTCGGCCGTGCCCCAGTAGTGGTAAGTCATCGGGCGCGGGCCGGGCAGATACATGGTCTGCATGTCCTGCGAACGAAAGCCGGCGTCGCGGAGCAGTTGCGCAATATCCCTGTCCAGGTGGCATCCACCTGCAATTTTCGACCACAGTGGCGTGAGCCGGTGCTGCCATGCCTGCACCGAGGCATCGGGCGCCAGGCCGTGTTCGCAGAAGATCAGCCTGCCGCCGGGTTTGAGAACCCGCCGCATCTCCCGCAGTGCCGCCAGCGGATCGGGAATGGTGCACAGCGAATAAGTGACGAGCACGGTGTCAAAGCTGGCATCGTCGAAGGGGATGCGCTCGGCCGACAGGCCCACGAGTTCGACGGGAATGCCGTACTTGTGCGAACGCTCTGCCGCGAGACGATGCATCTCCAGGCCGGGATCGATGCCGGTCAGCGATTTCACCTGCGTCCTGTCGTAGTGCTCGAGGTTGCGTCCCGTGCCGATGCCGACCTCGAGCACGCGGCCCGTCGCCAGCGGAACCAGCTTGCGGCGCTGACGCCAGACCGGCTTGACGCCGCAGGCCAGATCGATGAGGTACGGCAGCACGTGGCGCTCGTACCAGTTGGGGGTATGTGTGTTTTTGTCAGCGTCCATGGGTTCCTTCGACATGCGGGCATCGACCAGCGTTGCGAATGTGCGCCAATCCTTGACTTCGGTCAACGGTTTCCGAACTGTAGATTTGTATCGAAAATTTCCATGGTTAAATGAACCGGTAACCAAAAGTGTAAATACAGCTTAACGGTCAAGGCCCAGGTGCACGAATGTCCAATTCCCAGACAGTCAATCGATCCGAATCAACCTATTACACATGGACAGAAGCCATGGCGATCGGCCATCCGATGATCGATGAGGACCATCGTCATATCTTTGATATTGCCAACCGGCTGCAGGCCGAACTTCTTGACGATCCCGAGCATTCGATCGTGGGCGAAGTGTTGGTCGAACTGATCGAGCATACGGGGGACCACTTCGTCCGCGAAGAAGCCTTGATGCAGGCGGCCAATTACCCGGGATATGCCATGCACAAGCAGGAGCATGGGGAACTGATGAAAATGGTGAACGACCTTCACTACCGCTTCATGAACCGCCCCGGCAACATCGCCGTGGACGTGGCTGATTTCTTCCGCAAGTCGCTGATTCCTCACTTTACCAACTGGGATGTGAAGCTCGGGCGGAGCATACTCCCAGCGGATTAGCCGACCTCCGCTTCAGGAGGAACCAGGCGCGGCATTTCGGTCGATCCGGCCAATCATCGCGTGCGCACCATCGCGTTGGCGATCACTCCAATGGCGATGACGCGTGCATCGTTGATGGCACATGAAGCTGTCGCAGGTGCAAAGCGACGCTTCAGCGTGGTGCTGGGCGTCCGAGGCACAGCCTGTCCTTGCATCCCGCCACCGCGCGGATTTCACCCCGCGCTTCATTTTCTGAATCAGGCAAAAGGCTGGAGCAGCGCAAACCCATGCCTGCGGCAATCCGCTAATATGTACGGTCATCCGACACGCCGCTCATCATCACCATCATGAACCAGGACGCCAGCAGCATCGCAGCCATCCTTGAACGCAGCTCCGCCGAACCGGGAGGACTGCTTCCCGCCCTCCACGCAATCCAGGACACGACAGGCTATATTCCGGAGGACCGCATCGCCGAAATTGCGCGCGCATTCAACCTGTCGCAGGCCGAGGTCTACGGCGTGATCAGCTTCTATCACGATTTCCGCATGACCCCACCCGCGAAACATGCGATCAGGATTTGCTGCGCCGAGGCATGCCAGAGTATGGGCTCGGAAAAACTGCTTGCACATGCGAAGCAGTCGCTCGGATGCGGCCTCCATGAAAAAACTGCCGACAGCATGTTCTCGCTCGAGTCCGTGTACTGTCTCGGCCACTGCGCCTGCTCACCGGCCATCATGCTCGATGGCGCGATGCATGCGCGGGTGACGCCGGAGCGACTCGACCAGCTCGTCGCCAACGTGAAGGAAAACCCATGACAATCCGGATCTTTGTGCCGCGAGACTCCACCGCGATTGCGCTAGGTGCACATGAGGTGGCGGAGGCGATCGCGGCGGAGGCGCATCGGCGTCGGATGGATATCCAGATCGTGCGCAACGGTACGCGCGGCATGCTGTGGCTGGAGCCGCTGGTCGAGGTGCAGACGCCTGCCGGGCGCATTGGCTTCGGGCCGGTGCAAGCCGCAGACGTCACTTCGCTGTTCGACGCAGGATTTCACACCGGGCATGCGCTGCATCCGCTCGCTGTCGGCCTGGTCGAACGCATTCCCTATTTCCGCAACCAGCAGCGTCTCACCTTCGCACGTGCCGGCATCACCGATCCGCTTTCGCTGTCGGACTATGAATTCCATGGCGGCTATGAAGGGCTGCGCGAGGCGCTCAAACTGGATGGCGCAAGCATCGTTGAAGCGATCAGCCAGTCCGGCCTGCGCGGGCGTGGCGGCGCAGCTTTCCCCGCCGGCATCAAATGGAAAACCGTGCTGGATGCGCCGGCTGCGCAGAAGTACGTGGTCTGCAATGCAGATGAAGGCGATTCCGGCAGCTTCGCCGACCGTATCCTGATGGAAGCCGATCCGTTTGCGCTGATCGAAGGCATGACGATCGCCGCCGTCGCGGTCGGTGCGAACAAGGGCTACATCTACGTGCGCAGCGAATATCCGCATGCCATCGACACGCTCAACGAGGCCATCGACATTGCGCTCGACAAGGGTTATCTCGGCGATGATGTGCTGGATTCCGGTAAGGCCTTCCACCTGCAGGTGCGCAAAGGCGCCGGCGCCTATATCTGCGGCGAGGAAACCGCCCTGCTGGAAAGCCTCGAAGGCAAGCGCGGAATCGTGCGCGCCAAGCCGCCCTTGCCCGCATTGCACGGACTGTTCGGCCAGCCGACCATCGTCAACAATGTGCTGACATTGGCCAGCGTGCCGGTGATCCTTGCCAGGGGCGCCGCGCATTACCGGGAATTCGGCACGGGGCGTTCGCGCGGCACGCTGCCGATTCAGCTCGCCGGAAACATCAAGCACGGCGGCCTGATCGAAATGCCGTTCGGTGTGCGGCTGCGCGACATCCTGTTCGACTATGGCGGTGGAACCGCATCAGGACGCCCAATCAAGGCGGTGCAGGTCGGCGGCCCGCTCGGCGCCTATGTGCCCGAGGCGCACTGGGACATGCCGCTCGACTATGAAACATTCGCCGGGTTCGGGGCGGTGCTTGGGCATGGCAGCATCGTGGTGCATGACGACACGGTGAACATGGCGAAGATGGCACGCTACGCGATGGAGTTCTGCGCGATCGAGTCCTGCGGCAAATGCACGCCATGCCGCATCGGTTCCACGCGTGGCGTCGAGGTCATGGACCGGATCATCACCGGCAAGGATCGGCCGCAGCAGATTCACCTCTTGCGCGATCTATGCGACACCATGCTGCACGGCTCGCTGTGCGCTATGGGTGGCATGACGCCCTACCCTGTCCTGTCGGCGCTCCACCACTTTCCGCAGGATTTCGGCCAGGAGATGCAATGAGGGAAACCATACTGAAGCGTGATTTCGGCACGCCGGCGAGCATCTCCACCGAGACTGTCACGCTGGAGATCGACGGCGTCGAAGTGACGGTCCCGGCCGGCACTTCGGTGATGCGCGCAGCTGCGGAAAGTGACGTCAACATTCCGAAACTCTGCGCCACCGAGAGCCTGGAAGCCTTTGGATCCTGCCGCCTGTGCCTCGTCGAAATCGAGGGGCGCAAGGGTTATCCTGCGTCCTGCACCACCCCGGTCGAGCCGGGCATGAAGGTGCGCACGCAGACGCCGAAGCTCCAGGCCTTGCGCAAGGGCGTCATGGAACTCTATGTCTCCGATCATCCGCTCGATTGCCTGACCTGCCCGGCGAATGGCAACTGCGAACTGCAGGATATGGCAGGTGTGGTCGGCTTGCGCGAAGTACGTTATGGCTTCGACGGCAGCAATCACCTTCGCGACAAGAAGGATGAATCGAATCCCTACTTTACCTACGATCCGTCGAAGTGCATCGTGTGCAGCCGCTGCGTGCGGGCCTGCGAGGAAATCCAGGGCACGTTCGCGCTCACAATTTCCGGGCGCGGTTTCGACTCGCGCGTGTCTCCGGGGCGCATGCAGCCCTTCATGGAATCCGAATGCGTTTCCTGCGGAGCCTGCGTGGAGGCCTGCCCCACGGCCACGCTGATGGAAAAAACCATCATCCAGCTTGGGCAGGCGGAGCACAGCATTACCACCACCTGCGCGTATTGCGGCGTCGGCTGTTCGCTGCGCGCCGAGATGAAAGGCAACGAAGTCGTACGCATGGTGCCGCACAAGGATGGCAAGGCCAACGAAGGACATGCCTGCGTGAAGGGACGCTTTGCGTGGGGCTATGCGACGCACAAGGACCGTATCACAAAGCCGATGATCCGCCGCAAGATCAGCGATCCCTGGCAGGAAGTGTCGTGGGACGAAGCGCTCGATTATGCCGCCTCGGAGTTCAAGCGCATACAGGCGAAATACGGCAGGGATTCCGTCGGCGGGATCGTGTCCTCGCGCTGCACCAACGAGGAAGACTACCTCATGCAGAAGCTGGTGCGGGCGGCGTTCGGCAACAACAACGTCGACAATTGCGCCCGCGTCTGCCATTCGCCGACCGGATACGGCCTGAAGCAGACCTTGGGCGAATCGGCCGGTACGCAGGCCTTCAAGTCGGTCGAACATTCGGACGTGATCATGGTGATCGGCGCCAATCCCAGCGACGGTCATCCGGTCTTCGCCTCGCGCCTGAAGCGGCGGTTGCGCGAGGGAGCAAAGCTGATCGTCATCGATCCGCGCCGCATCGACCTGGTGAAGTCGCCGCACGTCGCAGCGGATTTCCATCTGCAGTTGAAGCCGGGCACCAACGTGGCCGTCATCAGCGCGCTGGCGCATGTGATCGTGACCGAAGACCTGCTGCAAGAAGAATTCATCGCGCAACGCTGCGAGGAGAAATCCTTTGAACAGTGGAAGGCATTCGTGGCATTGCCGGAAAATTCGCCGGAAGCGATGGAAGCCGTCACAGGCGTTCCGGCGCAGATGATGCGCGATGCCGCGCGTCTCTACGCGACTGGCGGCAACGCGGCGATCTATTACGGGCTTGGCGTGACCGAGCATGCGCAGGGATCGACCATGGTGATGGGCATCGCCAACCTTGCGATGGCGACCGGCAATATCGGACGCGACGGCGTGGGCGTGAATCCGCTACGCGGGCAGAACAATGTGCAGGGCTCCTGTGACATGGGCTCCTTCCCGCATGAGCTGCCAGGGTATCGCCATGTGTCCGATGCAACGGCGCGCATGCAGTTCGAGGCCGCATGGGGCGTGGAACTGCAGCCCGAGCCGGGCCTGCGCATCCCGAACATGTTCGACGCTGCGCTGCATGGCAGCTTCAAGGGCCTGTACTGCCAGGGCGAGGATATCGTGCAATCGGACCCGAACACGCAGCATGTCGCGGCGGCGCTGTCGGCGATGGAATGCATTGTCGTGCAGGACATCTTCCTGAACGAGACCGCGAAATATGCGCATGTGCTGCTGCCCGGTTCCTCCTTCCTCGAAAAGGACGGCACTTTCACGAATGCCGAACGACGTATCTCGCGCGTACGCAAGGTGATGGCGCCCAAGGCCGGCTTTGCCGACTGGGAAGTGACGATGCACCTGGCGAAGCGCCTCGGTTATGACATGCATTACAACCATCCGTCCGAGATCATGGACGAGATCGCCATGCTGACGCCGACCTTCCGCGGTGTCAGCTACGCAAAGCTTGACCGCCTCGGCAGCATCCAGTGGCCGTGCACCGATGATGCACCGGAGGGAACGCCGATCATGCACAAGGAACAGTTCGTGCGCGGCAAGGGCCGGTTCATGCTCACGAAATACGTGGCGACCGATGAAAAAGTCACCCGCAAGTATCCGCTGATCCTCACCACCGGTCGTATCCTGTCGCAATACAACGCTGGCGTGCAGACGCGCCGCACCGAGAACGTGCGCTGGTATTCGGAAGACCGGCTGGAGATCCATCCGCATGATGCGCAGGAGCGCGGCGTCAAGGACGGCGACTGGGTCGGCGTGCAGAGCCGTGCCGGCGACACCGTCCTGCGCGCGCTTGTCACCGAACGCGTGCAGCCCGGCGTGGTGTACAGCACCTTCCATTTCCCGGAGTCGGGCGCGAACGTCATCACCACCGATAATTCCGACTGGGCCACCAATTGCCCGGAGTACAAGGTGACGGCGGTGCAGGTCATGCCGGTCACCCATCCGTCGGCGTGGCAGCAGCATTTTTCGGAATTCAGCCGCACGCAGCTCGGGCTGCTCCATGCCGCTGCACCGGCTGGAAGCGAGTGAGGCAGCATGGACGACATGGAAACAATCGACTGCCGCGCCGATCGCCACGCGGTGACGCGCCTGCGCGACGGAACATGGATGGATGCGCACGATGACCTGGCGGAGGAAGTACCGGTCGCGCTGGAGTACAACGGCATTTCGCATGCCGTCATGCTGGCCACGCCGGCCGACCTGGAGGAATTCGCGCTCGGATTTTCCCTCAGCGAAGGATTGATTGCGTCGCCGCAGGAGTGCCATGACATCACGACGTCGCGCAGCAGCGCGGGCATTACGGTGCACCTCGCCATCGGCAACGCGGCATTTGCGCAACTGAAGGAGCGCCGCCGCAACCTTGCCGGGCGCACTGGCTGCGGGCTGTGCGGCACGGAAAGCCTTGAGCACGTGCTCCGCTCATTGCCGCGCCTCTCGCGTCCCGCACCGCCCCGCCCGCTATCGCCCTCAGGGATACGTCGTGCCCTCGCTGGCCTGGACGCCCTGCAACCGCTCAACCGCATGACCGGAGGTACGCATGCCGCTGCATGGTGCGCGCCGGATGGCGAACTGCGGTTCGTCTTCGAGGACGTGGGCCGGCACAATGCACTCGACAAACTGATCGGTGCGATGGCCAGGTCTCGCGCGGATTTCGCGGACGGTTTCGCGCTGATCACGAGCCGCGCTAGCGTGGAGATGGTGCAGAAGGCGATCACAGTGGGAATGCCGGCGCTGGTCGCGATTTCAGCGCCGACGTCGCTGGCAGTGCGCGTGGCACGCGAGCACGGCATGACGCTGGTCGCCTTCGCGCGCGGGGATGATTTCGCGGCTTATGCGCATCGAGCCAACATCAGGGCGGAATAGCACTATGGATATCGCAAACCTTGTCAAGATGGCCAACCAGATTGGCGACTATTTCGAGGCCTGGCCTGACCAGGCGGAAGCTTCGCTGGAAATCGCCAGCCACCTGCGCAGGTTCTGGGCGCCGGCCATGCGCAGCGAGCTGCTGCGCCATGTGGACGAGAACTGTGGCGAGGGCCTGAAGGATCTGGTCCTGTCCTCGATCAGGCAGCATCGGGACAAGCTGGAAGCACACGCATGAATTGGCCGCCGCGGCGTCAGGCTATCTTTGCGACAACCTCGCGGGCTACAACGACGCGACGTTTCCCCAAGGCCTTGGCTTCATACATCGCATCGTCGGCGCAGTGGAAAATTGCCTTGCCGGTCAACCCGGAATCCGGAAAGCCGGCCACGCCGATGCTTGCCGAAATTTCCATCTCAAGCGCATCAATGACATAGGGGACAGAAAGACTGTCCACCAGCTTGCCTGCCACCACGGCAGCGTCCTCGACGGCGGCATCGATCAGGACCACCCCGAACTCGTCGCCGCCGAGGCGCGCGGCCAGGTCGGATTCGCGAATTCCTGTCTTCAACCTTTCCGCCACCATGCATAGCAGCCTGTCACCCATCGCATGGCCGTACTCGTCATTGATTTTCTTGAAACCGTCGAGATCGATGTACAAAACGGACAGGAAGGAGCCGTTACGCTGGCAGAGCGCCAGCTGCTTCTCGACGATTTCAGCGATCAAGGCGCGATTCGGCAGACCTGTCAGCGCATCGTGCCTGGCCTGGTGCCGCGCCTCATGCAGCATGCCCGACGCTCTCACCAGCGACGCCCCCACTTCATCCGCTTCTTTCACGTGCAGGGGCGGCACAACAACGGCATCTCCCGCACCGAGCGCCAGTGCCGGTCCGCGCAGTCCACGGATCGAGCGCGCAATGCGGTCTCCAATCCACCACGCCATTCCGAGGCTGCAAGCAAGCAGGATGGCCGCGGCAAGGATGAGCCAGGACAGCGTACGCCACAATTCGTGTTTCAGGGCGCTGGTCGGAATATCGATGGCGACTGTCCAGTTTGACACCGCGGACCGGCTGAAAACTGTCACAGCGGGGATGCCGTCGCTGGTGACGCGCTCGAACGCCCCTTCCCTGGCGCCAGAGATCTTCTGGAGCAGGAGAGGAAAACTCTTCTTGCCGACATTTTGCGTATTGTCGCGAGTGCGGGCGACGACCGTGCCGTTGCCGTCAAAAATGACCCCGGTCCAGCCCGGCGGCAGGTTCTGCCGGTGCAGCAGGTTGACGAAGCGTTCCGCAAAGACGCCGGAGCTGAGGGCGCAAATCTCTATACCCGGGCAGTGCACCGGCACGCCGACCGCGATGGCAGGGCGTCCGAAGATGGGTCCGTAAAACAGGTCGGACACCATTGGCTTGCCGGTCCTTGCCATTGCCGCCATGGGAATGGTACGGGCATGAGAGGGAAGCTGTGCACCATATGGCCGGCTGGTATTGATCAGTTGAGCGCCACGGAGGTCGCTGAGCACAATATTGTCGCCGAACTGGTGCTGCAGCACGTCCTTTGCCTGATCGTAAAACGCAGCAAAGTTGTGCGATGCCAGGTGAGGCGAAGTGCCAAGCGCATTCAGGGATGCGGTGATGGTTGCCAGGTCGCCATCGAGCACGGCTGCCATGGCATGGACGGTCGACAGCGAATTGCTTGCAAGCTGCTCGCGCGCCCGCTGATAGTCATGAAAAATCAGCAACGCGGCCATGGCAACCGCCGGCAGGATGCAGCCCATGACAAGGAGTACCAGCTGCGAGCGAATGGAAGGACTTTTGCTCACTTGCATTTGGCGTGGACCTCCGCGCAGACAGAATGATTGTGCACGCAGCATCCATTACTAAAACATCGATTCCCCATTCTACATTACCTTAGGGAAACTTTTCATCGATTTCGATGACGTGCCGCTAAAGCAGCCAGTCAAAGGGCAGCAGCGAGAGCAGGAAGATGCCCGCGCGCTGCCAGAAGCCTGCCCCTGGCTCGGTGTCATGGCGCAGTATCTCGCCGTCCCGCCGTTCTATCCAGTAGATGCTGCCATCCTGATCGAGCAGTGCTTCATAGGCGGCGAATGGCACGCGACGGGCGAAGGCATCGGCGATCTGGTTCGCCAGCGCGGGGCTTTCGATGATGAAGCCCAGTTCCGTATTCAGGCGTGCCGAGCGCGGGTCAAAGTTGAAGGAGCCGATGAACACGCGCGAGCGGTCGACGGCGAATGTCTTCGCATGCAGGCTGGAACCGGACGACCCGCCGGAGAAACCGCCCAGACGGCGCTCTTCCGGTTCCGGTCCGAGCCGCTTCATCTCGAACAAGCGGACGCCGGCGGCAAGCAGTTCCTTGCGCCGCTTTGCATAACCGGCATGCACCACCCTGACATCCGTCGCTTCCAGCGCGTTGGTGAGCACGCTGATCCTCATGCCGCGCTGTGCCATTGCGGCGAAGGTCGCGACTCCGCTTGAGGTCGGCACGAAATACGGTGAGACCAGCTCAACTTCGCTCTTTGGTTCGCCGATGGCCTGCTTCAGCTTGTCCGGAAACTGGTCTGCGCGAGGCGCCTTTCCGAGTGCCTTGTCGGGGCTGTCGCTGACGATCTGCGTTCTCGCCCATTCGAATGGCAGCGTTCCGTTGCCCAACTCGCGTTCAAAGGGAGATTCGTGCACCGTTCGGATGTATGCCAGCGCGTGCGGGGTGTTCCTGGTGTACGACGCGCCAGCCTGCCACGACGGCGCGGGGGCGTCCGCAGCGGGCGGCAACAGTCTGCGGAGAGGATAGGATGCGCCGCTGGCCCAATAGCGGTCGAAGTCGCGTGAGACGGCATCGACGATCGGGCCTATCGCCAGCACATCCAGATCGGCGAACAGGACGTCGTTTGTCGCGCCGAAGTAGGCATCGCCGATATTGCGTCCGCCGATGATGGTTGCCTGGTTGTCGGCGGTGAAGGACTTGTTGTGCATGCGGCGGTTCAGGCGCGAAAAATCAGTGAGGTAGCCGAGCCAGCGCATGGAGCGCAGCGCGAAGGGATTGAACAGCCGCACTTCGATGTTGGGATGGGCGTCCAGCGCCGCAAGCACAGGGTCCAGTCCGGCGGTGTTGTTGTCGTCCAGCAGGAAGCGTACGCGCACGCCACGATCGGCGGCATCGTGCAGCGCGTCGAGGAGCAAGCTGCCGGTCATGTCCTTGCGCCAGATGTAGTACTGCACGTCCAGCGTGCGTTCGGCGGATTGCGCCAGCAGCGAGCGTGCCGCGAACGCATCTCGCGCATTGCGCAAGGGATAAATGCCGGAGGTGCCCGGATGCGCCGCGACCAGGGGCGCCATGGTTCTTCCGATCCGCGTGTGCGCCGTATCGGTGATGACGGTCGATACGCTTCGCCCTTCCAGCGAGGGCAGGCTGGCGCATCCTGTGAGGATGCCGGCGCACAGTACGGCAACGATCATGCACGACGCCGCAAGCCCGCGGAGCCAATACGCCTGCGCAGACGGGCGGCATTCCAATGGATGAATCGTGCGCATGGCGAGAGGCCCGGGTAATTCCTGAAGGTGTCCGGACAAGGAATTGCGGTTCGCGCCCGTCCATTGCCCTTGTTTCCAGCTTATCGCGTTTCGACAGGCGGTCAACACCGGCGCCGCTGATGAAATTCAAGCTTCCGGCTGGCATCGTGGCTTTGAGCATCAACAGCGCTTGGCTTATAATAAGCTCTGCTTACAAGTTGTAATTGAGAAATTTCATGGACCTTCCCCAAGACAGTTTCGGTTTCCTGATTGCCGATCTTTCACGCCTCATGCGCCAGGCATACCAGCAACGCACCGGCGCAAGCAGTCTCACACTTGCTCAGGCCAGGGCGCTGCTTTATGTGGCGCGTCATGAAGGAATACGGCAAGTCGACCTCGCCGGATTGCTCGAAGTGCAACCGATCACGCTCGCCCGCCTGATCGACCATCTGCATCAGGAGGGCCTGGTCGAGCGGCGCAGCGATCCGTCCGATCGCCGCGTCTACCGCCTGCACGTCACCCCTGCCGCAACAACCCGCCTCCAGGCGATTCGTGAAGTCGTCGCCAAGGTCCGTGCCGATGTCCTGCGCAATATTGAGCCGGAGAATGCGGCCCTTGTCCTCGCTACCCTGAACAGGATGCGCAACAACCTCCTCGCGCATTCCCGCAACAGCCAAGGAGGGAATGAACAATGACTCAAGATATTCAAGCCGATCAGCACGCCCTGGCGGCGGCCCGCTCGCGCAAGCTGCGCATGAAGCGTTTGCTGCTGCTGGTGGTCATTCCGCTGACTGCTGCCGTCATCGGCCTCGCCTTCTACATGAAAGGTGGCCGCTTTGTCGAAACCGACAACGCCTATGTCAAGGCGGACAAGATTCCGGTGAGCGCTGAAGTCTCCGGTGCGGTGAAGGAAGTGCTGGTCGACGAAAATCAGAAAGTCGCGGCAGGCCAGATCCTGTTCCGCCTCGATCCTGCATCGTTCCGGGTCACGGTGGCCAAGTCCGAAGCAAAACTGGCGCAGGTGCGCACCGACCTCGCCGCCCTCAAGGCAAGTTATCGCCAGAAGCAGGCGGAAATCGCACTCGCCCGCACCAAACATGCGTTCGCGCTGAAGGAACAGCGGCGGCAGGCTGACCTGGCCGCGCGCAACTTCATCTCGCCGGCCAGGCTCGACGAGGCCAGGGAAAACGCGGACATTGCCGCGCAACAGATCACCACGCTCGAGCAGGACCTCAAGCGCATCGCCGAAACCCTCGGCGGCAGCGTGGACGCGCCGGTGGAACAGCATCCTAGCTACCTCGCCGCGCAGGCGGAACTGCAGCAGGCCAGGCTCGACCTCACGCGCATCGAAGTGCGCGCCCCGCTGCCCGGCGTGGTCAGCAAGCCGCCCAAGCCTGGCCAGTATGTCGCCGCCGGCAGCACCGCCATGGCGCTGGTGGCAAGCAACAACCTGTGGATCGAGGCCAACTTTACCGAGACCGACCTGACGAACGTCGTGCCGGGGCAGCTGGTTACCATTCACGTCGATACTTATCCGGATGCCGAATGGAGCGGCGTGGTCGAAAGCCTGAGTCCCGCCACCGGGGCCGAATTCTCCATCATCCCGGCGCAGAACGCGACCGGCAACTGGGTAAAAATCGCGCAGCGCGTGCCTCTGCGCATCCGGCTCGACACCAGGCCGAACCTGCCGCAACTGCGCGCCGGATTGTCCACCACCGTGGAAATCGACACTGGGCACCGTCGCCGCCTGTTCGGCTTTTCGCTGTAAGAAGGAAGCATGAACGCAGGCCATCCCGAAGACGCACATCGCGGCCTCGTCACGGTTTCCGTGATGCTCGCCACGATCATGCAAGCGCTGGATACAACGATCGCCAACGTGGCGCTGCCGCACATGCAAGGCAGCATGAGCGCGACCCAGGACCAGATTTCCTGGGTGCTCACTTCCTATATCGTGGCGGCGGCCATCTTCATGCCGCTCACCGGCTTCCTTACCGCACGCTTCGGCCGCAAGCGGATTTTCATGTGGGCCGTGGTTGGATTCACGATTGCCTCCATGATGTGCGGCGCGGCGCAGAGCCTGACGCAGATCGTGCTGTTCCGCCTGCTGCAGGGCGTGTTCGGCGCGAGCCTGGTGCCGTTGTCGCAATCGGTGCTGCTTGACACCTATCCGCGTGAGCAGCATGGCTCGGCGATGGCGCTATGGGGCGTGGGCGTGATGGTCGGTCCCATTCTCGGCCCGACGCTTGGCGGCTGGCTGACCGAGTACTATAACTGGCGCTGGGTGTTCTACATCAACCTGCCTTTCGGCCTGCTAGCATGGTCCGGCCTTGCTGCCTATGTGCGCGAAACCGAGATCGACCGCTCGCGCCGCTTCGATCTGCTCGGTTTTGCGTTCCTCAGCATCAGCATCGGCGCACTGCAGATGATGCTCGACCGCGGCGAATCGCTCGACTGGTTCTCGAGCCGCGAAGTGGTGATTGAAGCGATGCTTGCCGGCTTGTGCTTTTATCTATTCGTTGCGCACATCTTCACCGACGAGCATCCGTTCATCGAGCCCTCGCTGTTCAAGGACCGCAACTTCAGCGTCGGGCTGATTTTCATTTTCATCATCGGCATCATCCTGCTGGCGACGATGGCCCTGTTGCCGCCCTTCCTGCAGAACCTGATGGGCTATCCGGTGATCGATGTCGGCTACCTGCTGGCACCGCGCGGCGTGGGCACCATGATCGCGATGATGGTGGTCGGCAAACTGTCCGGCAAGGTCGATGTGCGCTACAAGATCTTCCTCGGATTGATGCTGACCAGTCTCTCGCTCTGGGAAATGACGCATTTCAATACGGACATCACTGGCTGGGACGTGGTACGCACCGGTATCACCCAGGGGCTGGGGCTCGGCTTCATCTTCGTGCCGCTGTCGACCATCACTTTCTCGACATTGGCGCCGCGTTACCGCAACGAGGGCACATCTCTGTTCAGCCTGGTGCGCAACATCGGCAGCAGCATCGGCATTTCGGTGGTGATCACCATGCTGTCGCAGAACCTGCAGGCCAACCATGCGGCGCTGGCGGATTACATCAATCCGTTCAGCCTCGCCTTGCGGCAGGCCGCCGAATCCGGCGCGGTCAACCTTAATTCCGCGCAGGGGCTTGCCATGATCAATGCTGAAGTGACAAAACAGGCTGCGACGCTCGCCTACCTGCAGGATTTCCGTCTGATGATGTGGATCACGCTCGCCGCCCTGCCCCTGATCTTCCTTCTTAAAACGCCATTGAAGAAAGCGCCGGGAGAAGTGCACGCCGCGCTCGATTAAGAGGGTGTCCGAACGATTTGTGAGAACGCATTTTCCCCTCACATAGAGTTTTCTAGACGTCCCTCGAAAACCCAAAACATTTTCGTGTTCTTCGTGGGGCACGCCGAGTGTTTTTCGTGGACAAAAATCGTCCAGTTAACCAGTCAGACGAAGCCAGCTCACATCTGCGGCACGCGGAAGGATTCAAGCCATCGGCGCACGCGACCCGCATCCGCCGCACGGCCATGCTTGCCCTTTGCATCAAGGAAGACCATCACGATGGCCCGGCCCCGGATCATGGTTTGCATGACAAGGCAGCGACCCGCTTCGGAAATGTAGCCCGTTTTCTGCAGGACGATGTCCCAGCCGGGATTGGCGACCAGGTGATTGGAGTTCCGGTATTGCAGCGAGGGACCGCCCGGCTGGACTTCATATTCACGGTTGGTGGAATATTCACGAATGATGGGGTACTTCTGCGCCGCCATCACGAGCCTGGCAAGATCGCGCGCACTCGACACGTTCTCGCTGGAGAGCCCGGTCGGCTCGACGTAATGCGTGTCGTTCATGCCAAGCTCCGTCGCCTTGGCATTCATGGCCGCCACGAATGCTTTCAGGCCGCCCGGGTAGTTGCGCCCGAGCGCCGAGGCTGCGCGATTTTCCGAACTCATGAGCGCGATGTGCAGCATATCGGCGCGGGTGAGCCGTGAGCCGACGCGCAGTCGCGACGAAGTTCGCTTGATCTGGTCGATATCATCGGCCGTTACTTCCAGCACTTCGTCCATGTCCTGGCGCGCCTCGACCACGACCATTGCCGTCATCAGCTTGCTGATGGATGCGATCGGCTGCACTGCGTTCGCGTTCTTTTCGAACAGCACGCTGGAGGTGGACGGATCCCACACCAGCACCGCGTTTGAAAGCAGGTCAAGGCGGTTTTCATTCGAAGATGGCCGTTGCGGCTCGCCAGATTCCGCAGTCAGGGTGGTTCGTGTCGATGTCGACTTTGGCGCATGCGCCAGTGCCACCCGTCGCGAGCGCCGAAGCGCATGCTTCTTCGCCGCAGCCTTTTTTCGCGGGACTGCCGTTGCCTTGGCATGCCGGCTTGATGGCCCTCGTGGAATTGCCCTTGCATTGCGAACATGTCGTCGTCCTTCTGCGGCATGCCCTTTGTGCGATGCGGATTTTCTTGCCGACGACGTCTTCCCGCCCTCGCTCGCCCAGGCTGACGATATGAAAAACGTGAGGTGCAGCGACATCAGCACGATCGCAAGCACAAGCCTGCCCGCCTGCTGCATTTTTGTTCGGTGCATTCGTGACGTCATGAACCGCTGATGCATCATAGTCAACAACGCGTTCTGACCTTCGAGACGATGCAGTTGACGGACAGGGAAGGATTTGAGCCGGAGGCGTGTGATGAAGGCCAGAGCGAATCCGCCGCTTGCCCACATCCATTCATAGATAGAGATATCAGGTGCAATCATTCTTTCGTTCTGGTATCCGCGTACCAGTCGGACGGGCTGCACGCCGCGTCGCGCACACGAAACCAGCTCAGAAATTGCGGGACTTCCGGCGAAGTCGCAGCAACAGGAAAGAAAGGCCTGCAGGACGAGTGTCCGTCATGAACGCCCGATCCTGCGGGCCGATGGGGATCATCGAGCTGTGCCCGGGATGAACAAGCACAATATTGCACCAGGACACTTAGGGGAAACTTAACCGTCGGAAAAATGGTGCAGGAGCAATGCAGAGTCCCTAAGTTTCCCCTAATTTTTCAGGTGCATGCTTTCTGTTCTATGTACTCGACACTGCGATCTCCGGGCTCACCGCGTACGCCATCACGCATGCCATGGTGCATGCCACGACGCGTGCTCCACGCAGCAGGCATGGCAACGCTGGCATTGCTTTCTGCCGCCCTGCTCTCATCCTGCGCATTGGCACCTGTCGCCGAGCCATCCGCCGCTCATTCGCCACCTGCAGCACGGGTGACCGTAGCGCTTGCTCAAGCGCCGTCACCGGCTGTCGATCATGAAGTGCCCGCTCTGCAGTCCGCGCCGCAAGCAGCGCCTCCGGAGCAAACACCCCACGAGTTCGACAAGACAGCAGCATTGCGCACCTGGGTCGAGCAGCAACGGCGCATCTACGAGGTTGCAGCACCCTTGCTGATCAAAAACACGGAGCTGTGCCCTCGACACGCCCGGCAGGTTCTCGGATTTACCGCGAAGAACATGTTTTCCTATTCCGATGCGTTCATCGATGCGGCCAGGTCCGCGCTCGGATTGGGCGACGAATTGCAGATCATGACCGTGCTTCCGGGGAGCGGCGCGGAGCAGGCCGGGTTGCGCAAGGGCGATGCACTCCTCGCCGTCGAAATCGAGCCGGTGCCGGCAGGGCCGAACGCGGAGAGCGCGGCGGCAGAGTTGATCGGTTCCGAGATGCGCAGCAGGACGAGCCTGCACCTGGTGATTCGGCGTGACGGCCAGCGCATCGCAGTCGATGTTCCCCTGACGCCCGCGTGCGCCATGGCGATCGATCTCGGAAACACTGCGGAGCCGATCGCGCTTGCCGATGGCCACCGGGTGATGGTGACGCGCGGCATGCTCGATTTCGTGCAGTCTGATGAAGAGCTTGCTTACGTTCTTGCGAGGGAAATCGCACGCAATGAAACCATGACGACGTATCGCGCCGAAACGCGGGATCTCATCGATCACCTGCATGCCATCGACGCCGGCGCCACGTCAGGCGGCTTCCCGGCAGATGTGCTCGACGCGGCGCGGTCGTACGCATCCGATGTGGACGCCGATACCGCAAAGCTGGCGCTCTACATGCTCGCTCGCGCCGGCTTCGGCATTGAAGGCTTTCAGGCTTTCTGGCAGCACCTGGCGATGGGCGCGACCGACGGGGGCAGCGGGGGCCGCGGCGATACTGTGCCTGCCCAGCCTCCCGTTGCGTTGCGGCTGAGTGCGCTGGAACAGGCAATACGGGATGTCGAATCAAAGATGGCAAGCGGACTTCCGCTGGTGCCCTGATGCATGCAGATTTTTTTTCACGACTGCATGAGGGCCGCCTGGCGTTCATGACGCCGAGGTCCTGAAATCCCCTCTTGTCCGGAGCTGTGAAGGTGTAAGTATTGGATCGCGGAAATGAGGGCCGGGAGATACACCCTGATCCTGTTTGTCACCATTCGGAAGAGTGGCGAACGATGCACTCCACAAGCATGGCTCAGGCGCGCTTCAACGGCCTTTGCGGCCCGCTTCCAGCAGTTGTGCCAGCTTTGCCGCCGACACTTCGCCAACGCGCGAAGCGACGAGTCTTCCGTCGGAATCGAACACCAGCGTCGTCGGCATCGCTGACGCGCCGGTTTGCTTCGCCACGGCGCCGTTCCGGTCCAGCATGACATTGCCAAGCGTCAGTCCCGTGGCATTGAGGAATTCTTTCACCGCCTCGCGCGGCTCGCCCTGGTTGGCGAAGACGAAAACCACATCCGGATTCGCCTGCTGTGCATCGCGCAGAACCGGCATTTCTCGCCGGCATGGTGGGCACCAGGTCGCCCACAGATTGATGACTATCGGTTTGCCGGAAAGAGAAACCAACTTTAGCGGCTTGCCATCCAGTCCTGCCAGTTCCACCTCCGGCAAGCGTCCCTGCATGGATGATGCGAGTAGCAGCGCCGTGCCGCCTGCCCACATGGACAAACCTGCAAACAGGGCAATGGCCAGCGGTTTCCGGGCCGCCTTGCGCAGGCGGAAAAGTAGTACTGCCGCAATCAGTGCCCCGGCGAGCCCGGCAAGGATGCTGAACCCACCGTCCCGCACATCAAGGATGGTCCACGGATTGCCGGCATAGTTCTTCCAGTAAGCAAGCAGGAATGCGCCTCGCCCTGCGACGAGACCCGCGCCAAGTACCAGCCAGAGCGAAATTTCGACGTTCACGCCCTGCTTGCGGGCGATCCAGTTACCGAGCCAGAACGTAAGGATGAGGGAGGCGATCATGATGACGGACGTCATCGGGAGCGCCAGCGGGCCCAGGTGGAGGGAGGTCATGAAGAAGTGACGATGAGGTCAGGGGACGCACCCCGAAGTCTCATCCCTTGCCTGCCATGAACCGGGCAAGTGCGCTTTTGTCCAGCGTTTGCCGGCCTTCGAGTTCCTTCCCGATCTTGCCGCACACCTCGCGGCACAGATCGACCGTGCTCTGATCCTTGATCCGGTAGTAGACCTGCGTGCCTTCCTTGCGCCGCGCCAACACCCCGTAGCGATACAGCATGTTGAGCTGGCGCGAGATGTTCGCCTGGGTCGATTCGACGTGCTGCACGATCTCGCCGACCGGACGTTCACCGTCGCACAAGGCATGCAGGATCTTTAGACGAGTAGGTTCCGAGAGCAAGGAGAAGTAATGCGATACCTCCTCGAACAAGGCATTCATCTGGTCCTGCCCAATATTCTTGTCCATTAAATCATTGTCTTCGCCGGTTTGAGAGACTCATATGTAATCAAAATTGGCGGCAAATTGCAAACGTTAGTGCAAATTCCCTTAGCACCCTGCGGTCTTCTTGAAGAACTTGCTATGGTTTTTGCCGCCCTCCTTGTCAAACTTGGCGCGGATTTCGTCACCCTCCACGATCCGCTTGTCCTTGAACTTGTCGAGGGTCAAGTCGTCGTTGACATCGACGTTGACCGATTCACCGGTCTTGTTGTCCTTGAGAGTGGCCACCGCCGACTTGCCGTCGGCGGCAAGCTTGATCTTCGTGACCGGGCCCACCACGGTGGCCGTCTGAGCCATGGCGGGTGGCACAAGCGCAAATGCACTGGCGGCGAGCAGGGTGGAGAGGATGATGCGCGATAGATGGGTTTTCATGGCAATTCCTTTGGGTTACAGACAGTTGTTCAGGTTAATGGGACGGTTTTCAGAACTTCACCTCGAAGGTGGCGTACAGGTTGTAGGCTTTTTCCAGTGGCGTCATGGTCATCATCTGCCCCCTCACGTCGGAAATCTTGACCGGGGCACCGACCCAGTTGTTGCTGCCGGTGTATTCAAAGTCGTAATACTGGAAGCCGACGCGGAAGAAGGCCTTGCTGAAGAAGGATGAGATCGGGCGGCGGTCTAGTTCCTGGATCAGATAGGTTTCGTACACATTGCCGCGTGTGCCGACCTTGGTGGTCCACATGTCATCGGCTGCAGGCGCGAAGGTGATCCAGTTCTTCGAACCGTGGTTGTACTCGAGGCCGATCTTGGTCCTGCTCGGCAGGTCATAGCGCAGCCCTGTGGCGAATGCCCAGCCGGTCTTGCTGGACGCTGCCTCCGGTGCGAAGAACGCACCGGTCAGCAGGCCCTGGAAGCCGAACTGCGCGGACACGTTCTGGTTGGGATGGGTGATGCTCGTTGCCACGTCCGCGAACCAGTTCAGGTCGCCTGACCCCACTTTCTTGAGCTTGCCCATTGCGCCGCCGCCGAACCAGTCGATGTCGCCGAGATTGGTTTTCGGTACGGTGTTGCCGAAGTATGTGTCGCGCATCGTCGGAGCGTCGAAAATATTGAATCCGCGGTTCCACTGCAACCAGGCCCGCAGCTTGTCCGTATCGATCGGAACGACTGAAATCCCGAGCATGTCGGTGTCGGAGATCGCATTGGCCGGCGTGGAGCGGAAGCCGCTTTCATAGCCGCGTCCGTAGCAAAGCTTGGCGTAGGCACCCGGCAGGGATTCGATATCGGGTGCCCATCCGAGGGTCATGCCGTCGAATGCATAATCGACCAGCAGCGAAGGCGTGCCGCCCTTGCCAGGGCCGGCGGTATTCTGCTTGAGGTTGCTGGGATAGCCGTTGGTGGACGGGCGGCGACCGACCGAGAACCAGATGTCCTGGTCGCCGATATTGCTCCATGTGCCATAGGCACGGTCGACATTCAGATAGCTGGTGGACGGGATGTGCCCGAGCGTACCGTCGAATACGCCGACGCGGTCCGCGAAATACGGGGCAGCCGCGCCGTTGGTCAGCGCGCCTTCATCCTGCGCGCCGAATACTTTGTACATCACCATGCGCGCGTTCACGCTCACGTCCTGCGTGGCCTTGGCGTTGAGGTCGAGACCGAAGCGGTTGGTGTAGAGCGTGGCGTTGTCCGGCTTGTAGCTTGGCACAGGAACCGCGAATGCGCCGATGCCTTGGATCAGGCCCGCGTTCTGCGGATTGGAAACGAATGCCACAGCCTGGTCATGCGTCTTCACCGCATTTATCGCTTGCGAGAAGCCCATCAGCGCTCCCAGCGCGCCGGCGGTGGACATGCCGCCCGCGGCAGGTGCACCGAAATAACTCGACGAACCGGCGGCGGTGGACGGATTGTTGAAGAAGTCCGCCTGCAGTTTCTGCTGCGCATTCGCAAAGGTCGCGTTGACATCGGTGAACGCCTTCGTTTGGCCACGCAGCGAATCCACCCGGAAGCGGTAATCGCCACCGACGGTGAGCCATTTGCCAATCGACTTGTCTTCCACCTTTTTGATCTGGCTCTTCAGCTCCTCGATCTGCACAGCGTCCGCGGTCCGCGCCGCCGCTTTTTCCTCATTCTGCTGCACTTGTTTCTTTAACTGCTCCAGTTCGCTTGACAGCGCCTCGATCTTCTTCAGGAGATCGGCGTCGGCCACGCCCGCCGCGAACGACGGAAATGCCAATCCCGATATCAACGCTGCCAGCACCCGTTTGGACATGGCGTGTTTCATTTTCTTCTCCCTCTGCGGTCATTCGACCGGTTGCGATTGAGCGTGCTCTTCGAGTTCATGCCAGCCGGTGATCATTGCCTTGATATGCGCGAGCGGCGTGTGCCCGGCCGTGGCGAGGTACATGTGGACGATCAGGAAAACAAGCGTCAGGAAGGCGGCCGCGGTGTGCACCAGCGCGATCGTGCCCAAGCTGAGCCCGGAGAGCACCGCAATGCCCGACTTGCCGGCCTCGTTGTAGAACAGGTAGAGCAATCCGCTCGCGCCAACCATGGGAAGGATGAGCATCTTGACCTTGAGATAGACCAGCCTTTGCAGCGGATTGTGCTTCTGTTCCGCGGTGACGTCGTACGGATGGGGTGCGCCGGTGAAGATGCCGTGCAGGTAGTACTGCATCATGGCGCCGACTTTGCGCATGGTCGGGATGTACTGCCGCCATTCGCCGGTCGTGAAGTGCCAGAAGATCGCAAACAGCCACAGCGTCATCAGTGCCCATGCGGCGGTCGAATGCAGATTGACAGCCTTGTCCCATCCTGCAAGGGCATACACGCCGTGGATTTCGAAGCCGGTCAGCAGCATCAGGCCGATGAGTGCCGCCTGTGCCCAATGCCAGAACCGCTCGAAGCGTTTGAACAGGTAAATGCGTGTCATGATGGTTTTCTCCCTTTATTTCCTGCGCATGAATGCGACGATCCGGCCAAGTCCGTGGAGCAGTACGCCTGCGAGCGCCAGCGCCGCGATGGCCCAGCCGACGCCATCGAGCCAGCCTGCGTGGTCGCGAGCACGGCCAGGGATGTAAATGCCGCTGATGTTCTCAAGCCGTCCGCCCGTTGCATGGCAGTCGACGCAGCTGAGCGCACTTCCCTTCGGTGCGACCATGTGGGTGATCGGCCAGGTGCTCTCCGTGCGGATAAAGTCGACCTTGCCCGAGAACGGCGCGTTGACGGCTGCCATACCGGCGGACACGGCCTTTTCCCAGTCCAGGTTGGTCCAGTAGGCGGTGTCGTCATTGCCGGCCAGGTGTGTCACGACCAGGGTCTTGTTGACCGGGTCATACGCCTGTTTGCCGCGGAATACCTTGACCGGCCAGATCATCGACTTGCCGTCGGCCGGGCTGCCTTCAAACCGGTTGACCTGCACCGGTTCGCTGGTCTTCTCAATCCTGTCACCCGGCAGCGTGTACTTCACCGTGCCGTTGAACCAAATGTATTCCGGCTTCACGTCCTCACCCCAGACGAAATCGCCCTTGATCCCCATGTAGGTGTCGTAACCGTCGTCATTCTTGACAACCAGCGGCTTGCCGTCCTTGCCACGCTTGCCTGCGGTCGACCAGTCCCAGGAAAGCTTGGTGGGAACGCCGCCGCGCGCGAACGACGGGATATGGCAGGTCTGGCAGGCGATCTTGTCGGTGTGATCGTTGAGCTTCGCATCCTTTTCATGCGGCGCCTGCCCATGACAGGACTGGCATGTCGTGAGGCCGGCGTGGCCGGTCTTGCCGCGCGGACGCGTGCCCTCCTTGTCCATCGCGGTGGGTGCATACCGGCTGCCGGGCACCTGGTGCGCTTCCGTCTTGTGGCAGGTGGCGCAGGTGAAATTGTTGCCTTTCCGGTCCATGTGGACGTCGAGCACCTTGCCTGGCGCTTCCAGCGAGCTGTCAAGGTCGCCGTGCTTCACGCCGTCACCGCCGCCGCCGTAGAAATGGCAGGCTCCGCACGTCTCACGCCGGGTGTTTCCGACGCGCTGCGCAATCTGCTTCAGGTCAAGGCCCTTGATGATCTTGCCGGAGCCAGGAGGAAATTCGGTGTCCCGTGTAACGACGTTCCCTGCAAGGCCGCCCGGCTTCTTGTACTTGCCCGTATTGTCATGGCAGACCAGGCAGTCGACGTTTTCCTCGGAGGTGAAATCGAAATTGCCATCCTTCATGCCGTAACCAATGTGACATGAGGCGCATGATGCGAGGTTGGATTGCGCGGAGGTGCAGAAATTGTTGATGATGTGGCGCTTTCCCAGTACCTGCCTGGTTCCCGGATTCCGGTATTCCCACTTCCAGTGCTGGGTGGCGTGAACCTGTTTTGCCGCTTCGGTATGGCAAGTCAGGCATGCCCGGGTGACCTCCGGACCGGACTTGAAGTCTTGCTGAAGCGCGGTGAACTTGCTGTGATCGGCGGTCGACGTCGATAATTTCGATGCCAGTCCGCTTGCCGCCTGGGCCAGTGTGATAAACATCGCAAGGCCGGTCGCGACCGTAAGTGCTCGAATACGCATGACTTTCCCCTCTAAAAAGCCGGACTGCGCGTCGATGCCCGAAGGTGCCTGTTTTCAATGCCTTCGTGCGCAATTAGTTATGTAGTTATGCTAACTATGGAAAGGAAAGGAGGTATACGGAAATTTTTATTTCGAATACGTGATATTCATGCACGAAATATCGCGGGCTTTGAGGGGGCTCATCCGGTGAGAGAACCCTGCAGATGGCAAGGCCGAGCCCGATGCCGCTGCAGAAACATGCGCTCCAGTCGCTTTTTCTTTCGGCACAGGCCCTATGATCCTGTGCATGTCCCCTCTGACCGAATCATGAGATATTGTTGAAGAACAATGTCGTTTCATTTAGGGTGAACAAGAGCATGTCCGCTGCGACTGAACACAGGGAGAGAAAGGCCATGCCGGCTTACGTCACCAAGGGATATCGATGAACCATCCGGAACTGCACCAGAAGACCTACCTTTTGCTGCTGACCATCGTCACCCTGGCATTCGGCTGGATACTCTGGCCGTTTTATGGCGCCTTGTTCTGGGCGGCAGTCATTGCGATCCTGTTCGAGCCGCTTTACCGGCAATTGCTGACCAGCATGCGTCAGAGACGCAATCTCGCCGCACTCACCACCCTGCTGCTCTTCCTGATCATCGTTATCTTTCCCCTCGCGCTCGTCACCGCAGTGCTCGCGCGCGAAGCAAATGCGATTTATCAGCAAATGCATTCCGGGAAGCTCGATTACGGCGCCTACTTCCAGCAGGTCATCAGCGCATTGCCGCCATGGATAACCAGCCTTCTCGACCGGTTCGACATGGGTGACATCACTTCGATCCAGAAGAAACTGTCTGCGGTGATGATGCAGGGCAGCCAGCTCATTGCGACGCAGGCGCTGAATGTCGGCCAGAACACATTCGAATTCATCGTCAGCTTCGGCATCATGCTGTACGTGATGTACTTCCTGCTGCGCGACGGCCGTGATCTCACGGCGCGCATCAGGCAGGCCATCCCCCTCGGCACGGACACGAAACGCTATTTCTTCAGCAAGTTCACGACGGTGATCCGTGCCACCGTGAAGGGAAACATCGTGGTCGCCATCGTGCAGGGCGCGTTCGGCGGAATCATGTTCTGGTTCCTCGGCATCCAGGCGCCGCTGCTGTGGGGCACGGTGATGGCCTTCCTGTCGCTGCTGCCGGCGGTAGGCACTGCCATGGTATGGGGCCCGGTCGCGATCTATTTACTGGTCACGGGCGAGATCCTGCAAGGACTCATCATGCTCGCCTTCGGCGTGCTCGTGATCGGGTTGGTGGACAATGTGCTGCGCCCGGTTCTCGTCGGCAAGGATACGCAGATGCCGGATTACGTCGTCCTGGTGTCGACCCTCGGCGGGATGGCCACGTTCGGCCTGCATGGATTCGTCATCGGCCCGGTGATCGCCGCACTGTTCATCGCGGCCTGGGACCTGTTCTCCACTGAAAGGGGAACGCCACCGGACGACCCGGTGTAATGGCGGGATGGCAAGGCGCTCGGAGGCACCTTGCGTGGGTCATGCAGCCTGTTGTGCTTGTGCCTCGTTCGAAAATTCTTCGAAGGCAGCGATGGCATTGGCGGAATACATCAGCGACGGACCGCCGCCCATGTAGACGGCCATGCCCAAGGCTTCCTCGACTTCCGCTTTGGTCGCACCGAGCCGCACCAGCGCCTGCATGTGGAAACCGATGCAGGCATCGCAATGCGCCGCGATGCCAAGCGCCAGCGCGATCAGTTCCTTCGTCTTCTTGTCGAGCGCGCCATCACGCGACGCCGCGCGCGCCAGTTCGCTGAATCCCTTCATCGTGTCCGGAATGTCCGCACGCAAGGTGGCGAGGTTTTTCGATACCGACTGGGTCAGTTCCTTGTAGTTGGGCGGAAATGTGCTCATGGATTTTTCCTCTCGCGCAGATGCTTATTTCTTCATGCGGCAGGTGCGCAGGCCGAACGGCAGGTAGGCCGGGCAGAAGCCGAACAGTCCGGTGGCGAGGGGAACCACGCCGATCCAGCCCCATGGGCCGATGGCGCCCAGCAGGCTCGCGCCGATCAGGCCAGCTCCGAGCACAACACGCAGTGCACGATCGATACCACCAACATTTGCATTCATTCACTTGCTCCCTCAGGTAAAAAACACACGATCAATCTGCGCGGCGGCACTTCTGGCAGGCAATGTCAGCGCCGCGATCTTGATTTCGCCACGGTCTGCACGAACGGCTGATGCTCGCGGGCGTGCTGTTCGAACTGGCGTGCGATGCTGCCGCACACGAGGTCGCACAGCTTGTAAACCGATTCATCGGCGATCCGATAATAGACGCTGGTGCCGCGATTCTCGCGTGCAACCAGTCCATGCTTGCTGAGAATCGCAAGGTGGCGCGAAATGTTCGCCGACGTGTATTCGCACAACTCCGCCAGCTCGCCGACGTTGCGCTCGCTGCTTCTCAGCAGGCTCAGGATGCGCAACCGGGTGGGCTCCGACAGGGCCTGGAAATAGGCCGCCACCTGGTCTAGTGCTTCCAGAGGTAGATCTTCCATATGCGGTACCAATGAACATTCAAAGTTCGTCATTGTGCCTCACTCACCGATTGCTGTACACATAATTGCTCATTAAGGTACTTGCGTATTTAATTAAACGGTTACATAATAGCACAGTGAAATTCAAATGCCAATCGAGCGTACATCGTCTCTATTCGACTCGAACGGCGTTTGCGGCAAATGCATTGGGAGAGAGAAATGTTGAGGAAAATCCTGTACGGCATCGTGATCGCGACAGCGCTTGCCCCGGCTGCCTGGGCCGGAGCGCAGGACGGCTTGCCGACGGCCACCGTCCAGTCCGCCGGGACGGCTGAAGCCGCGCCCTATGACGGCGTGGTGGAAGCCGTGCGTCAGACTGTGATGGCCTCGCAGGTACCGGGCGCCATCATTGCCCTGCCCGTCAAGGCTGGCGATGTCGTGAAGGAAGGCCAGGTCCTGGTGCGCATCGACGCTCGCGCCGCCGCGCAGAACAGCGCGGCAAGCGAAGCGCAGGTTCAGGCCGCGCGTGCCGCGCTCGAACTCGCGACCAAGGATTTTCAGCGCCAGCAGCAGCTCTACAAGAAGGAATACATCAGCCAGGCGGCGTTCGAACGTGCGGAATCGCAGTATCGCGCCACCTCCGCGCAGCTCAGGGCGCAGATCGCGCAGGCCAGCGCCGCCAGCATCCAGTCCGGTTTCTACACCGTCAAGGCGCCCTATGCGGGCGTCATTGCCGACGTGCCCGTGTCGCTCGGCGACATGGCCATGCCCGGCCGCCCACTACTGACCATCTACGCGCCGACCGCCCTGCGCGTGACCGCCTCCGTGCCGCAGACCGCGCTGGCGCGCGTCGCTGCCGGACAGCCTGTCAAGGTCGAATTGCCCGGCCTGCCGGCCGATCGCCAATGGATGACCATCCCGCAGTTGCAGGTGCTGCCGACCATCGATGCCGGTACGCATTCAGCGCAAGTGCGCGTCGATCTTCCGGCTGACGTGAAGGGTGTTACGCCGGGCATGTTTGCACGCGTATGGCTGCCCTCGCAGGGCGCTGGTTCGGGCCGTCTCTACGTACCGTCTTCCGCCGTCGTGCGCCGTGCTGAAATGACAGGGCTGTACGTCATCGACGCGAAGGGACAGGCGATACTGCGCCAGGTGCGAACCGGGCGCGTGGAAGGCGAGCGCATCGAGATCCTGAGCGGTGTCGCTGCCGGTGAGCGGGTCGTCCTCGATCCGCAGGCAGCGGCGCGCTCGCGCTAAGGAGCGACGATGAACACGCAACTCGGCATCTCCGGGCGCATCGCAGCCTTCTTCCAGAACGCGCGCATCACGCCGCTGCTCGCGCTGGCAGCACTGCTGCTCGGCGCCTTCGCCATCATGGTCACGCCGCGCGAAGAAGAACCGCAGATCAACGTCACCATGGCCAACGTGCTGATCCCCTTCCCCGGCGCCTCCGTGGGCGACGTGGAGCAGATGGTATCCACGCCCGCCGAGCAGGTTCTGTCGCAGATCGCCGGTGTCGAACATGTGATGTCCGTTTCGCGACCCGGCATCGCGGTGCTGACGGTGCAGTTCAAGGTCGGCGTGCCGCGCACCGAAGCGCTGGTGCGCCTGTACGACACCGTGCATGCGAACGCCGATTGGCTGCCCAAGGGATTGGGCGTGCTCGAACCGCTCATCAAGCCCAAGGGCATCGACGATGTTCCCATTGTCACCCTCACGCTCTTCAGCAAGAACACCGCTACCGGCGCCTACGATCTTGAACGCGTGGCGCATAGCATCGAAGCCGATCTCAAGCGCGTCCCGGGCACGCGCGAAGTCACGACCATCGGCGGCCCTGGCCGTGCGGTACTGGTTGAACTCGACCCGGCGCGCATGACCGGTTCCGGCGTGACCGTGTCCGACCTGCGCATGGCACTGCAAGCGGCCAATCTCGGCCTGCCGGTCGGCGAGCTGTTGTCGGGCAACCGCTCGGTCGCCGTCGAATCCGGACCTTTCCTTAAGGATGCGCGCGAGGTCGGCGAACTGGTGGTCGCGGCGCACGACGGCAAGCCGGTCTACCTGCAGGACGTCGCCACCGTCCGGGATGGCCCGCTGCCCGCCGCGCACTATGTCTGGCATGGCATCGCTGGCAAGAACGGTGGCGAATATCCGGCGGTGAGCATCGCCGTCACCAAGAAGCCGGGTGAGAACGCCATCGACGTCGCCAATGCGCTGATGCGCCGCGTCGATGTGCTGAAGAACACGGTCATTCCTGCCGATGTGCAGGTCGCCGAAACCCGCAATTACGGCGCGACGGCCAATGACAAGGCGCAGAAGCTGATCCAGAAGCTGCTCTTCGCCACGCTGTCGGTGGTGGCGCTGGTGTTCTTCGCGCTTGGCAGGCGCGAGGCCGCGATCGTCGGCACGGCCGTGATCCTGACGCTCACCGTAACGCTGTTCGCTTCCTGGGCTTGGGGGTTCACGCTGAACCGGGTGTCGTTGTTCGCATTGATCTTCTCCATCGGCATTCTCGTGGACGATGCCATCGTCGTCGTCGAGAACATCCACCGGCACCAGCAGCTGGAACCGGGCAAGCCGCTGCTGGAAATCATTCCGAAGGCGGTCGATGAAGTTGGCGGCCCGACCATTCTCGCCACGCTGACCGTGATTGCGGCGCTGCTGCCAATGGCATTCGTGAGCGGCCTGATGGGGCCGTACATGAGCCCGATCCCGATCAATGCGAGCATGGGCATGCTGCTCTCGCTGGCGATCGCATTCGCGATCACACCATGGCTGGCACGGATCTGGATGAAACCGGTGCACGGTGGTTCCGGCGACGAGGCCGCGCACCACGGCCTCTCTGCACGCCTCGCGCCGGTATTCAAGCGCATCTTCCGTCCCTTCCTTGACGACGTGCGCGGAAAGCGCAACCGCCGCCTGCTCGGCCTCGGTGTCGCCGGCCTGATCGCGCTCTCGATGGCATTGCCGGTCGCCGGCCTGGTGCTGCTCAAGATGCTGCCCTTCGATAACAAGTCGGAGTTCCAGGTGGTGGTCGACATGCCCGCGGGCACCCCGGTCGAACAGACCGCTGCTGTCCTGCATGAACTCGGCGCCTACCTCGCCACCGTCCCGGAGGTGACCGACTACCAGGCGTACGCCGGCACCGCGGCGCCGATCAACTTCAACGGGCTCGTACGCCAGTACTACCTGCGCGCGGGCGGCGACGTCGGCGACATCCAGGTCAACCTCGTGGACAAGCATCATCGCGATGAACAGAGCCATGCCATCGCCACGCGCCTGCGCCCGCCGCTGCAGCAGATAGGGAAGCGTTTCGGGGCAAACGTGAAGGTCGTGGAAGTCCCGCCGGGACCGCCGGTACTTTCGCCGATCGTTGCGGAGATCTACGGCCCCGAAGCCGTGGGACGCCAGCAGATGGCCAAGGCAGTGCGCGCGATCTTCGCGAAGACGCAAGGCGTGGTCGATATCGATGACAGCAGCATTGCCGCTGCGCCGAAGACACTCCTGCTGGTGGACCGTCGCAAGGCCGCGCTGCTCGGCGTGCCGCAGCAGGCCATCGTCAGCACGCTGCGCGCGGGGCTGGCCGGCGAATCGACCATCTATCTGCATGATGACAGCAAGTACCCTGCCGCGGCCACGCTGCAGCTGCCGGCCGACCGTCAGGGCGACCTCGACGCGCTGCTGCAACTGTCGGTTCGATCCGCCTCCGGCAAGCTGGTGCCGATCCGCGAGCTGGTGACGAAGAGCGATACCGTGCGCGAGCAGCCGGTCTATCACAAGGACCTGCTGCCGGTGAACTATGTGGTCGGCGACATGGCGGGCAAGGTGGACAGCCCCTTGTACGGCATGTTCGAAATGCGTTCGGAACTGAATGCACTCAGTACGCCGTCCGGCAACAAGATGACTGAGTACTTCATCCGACAACCGGACGATCCCTACCGCGGCTATGCCGCCAAGTGGGACGGCGAATGGCAGATCACCTACGAGACCTTCCGCGACATGGGTGCTGCCTATGCGGTCGGCCTGATCCTGATCTACCTGCTGGTGGTCGCACAGTTCGGATCCTACCTGACGCCGCTCATCATCATGGCGCCGATCCCGCTGACCATCATCGGCGTGATGCCCGGCCATGCGCTGCTCGGTGCGCAGTACACGGCAACCAGCATGATCGGCATGATCGCGCTGGCCGGCATCATCGTGCGCAATTCCATCCTGCTGGTGGACTTCATCAACCTGCAGGTGCGCGCAGGCATGCCGTTCAAGGACGCCGTCGTCAACTCGGCGGTCACGCGTGCGCAGCCCATCATGCTGACCGGACTGGCGGCAATGCTGGGCGCGTTCTTTATCCTGGATGATCCGATCTTCAACGGGCTGGCAATCTCGCTGATCTTCGGCATCCTGGTCTCCACCATGCTGACGCTGGTGGTGATTCCCCTGCTGTACTTCATTGCCTATCGCAATCGTTTGACCTTCATTACCCAACAAGGAGCTTGACCATGACTACCTGGCAACTGGTTCGCATCATCGCCGGCACTTTCATCCTGCTGTCGCTGGCCCTGGGCATTCCCGGCAGCCCGCTCTTCGTCAGCCAGTGGTGGCTCGCGTTCACCGCCTTCGTCGGCGCCAACCTGCTGCAGAGCGGCTTTACCAAGTGGTGCATGCTGGAGACCATCCTGCGCAAACTGGGCATCCAGCAAGGTTGCTGAGGAGGACAACATGCATCTCGTCTGTCCGGCATGCGCGGCCGTCAATCGCGTGCCCGAGGAGCGACTGCAGGACAATCCGGTGTGCGGCAAATGCGGTACAGCGCTGATGGCTGCCGAGCCGGTCAACCTCACCGACGCCACCCTGCCGGCCTTTGTGGCGAAGACGGAGCTGCCGGTGATGGTCGATTTCTGGGCCGACTGGTGCGGCCCCTGCAAGATGATGGCGCCGCAGTTCGCCGCCGCCGCGCGCCAGATGCCCGGCGTGCGCTTCGCCAAGGTGGATACTGAAGCCTGCCAGCGTGCCAGCATGGCTTACGGCATACGCAGCATCCCTACCCTGATCCTGTTCAGCGGCGGGCGCGAGATCGACCGCCTGTCGGGCGCCGTCCCGGCACAGGAACTGATCGGATGGGTGCGCAGCCATTTTGAGAAAGGCTGATCATGAAGTCCGCATCTCCTGCCCTGCCTTCCGTCCTGTTATCGGCGCTTTTGCTGGTGGCCTCGCAGGTCGCGCATGCGACGACGCTGCAAGAGGCATGGCAGGCCGCACAGCAGCACGACCGTGAGTTTGCCGCAGCACAGGCCGCGCACCAAGCGGGCGATGCACGTCGCGAGCAGGCGCGTGCCTTGTGGCGTCCCTCCGTCATGCTGAGCGCGACGGCTGGCAAGATGAGCAACGACACCCACACGACCGGGGCGCAGTTCGCGGCGCCGGGCTTCGGGCAGTCCAACGGCGTGAATTTCGACACCTCCATCGACACCGGCACCATGACGCGCTACACGCTGTCGGCGAAGCAGCCCTTGCTCAGCCGCGAGCGGCTGGCGCAGAGCCGGCAGCTGTCCCTGTCGGCCGATGTGGCGGAAGCGGAATGGCAGAATGCCCGCCAGTCGCTGATGCTGCGCGTGGCGGAACGCTATTTCGACGTGGTCGTGGCGTCGGAAAACCTGCGGTTGCTGCGGCAACAAGACAAGGCTGTCGAACGCACGTTCAACGAAGCCCGTGACCGCTACAAGCTCGGCTCCTCGCCAGTCACGGATACGCACGAGGCGCAGGCGCGCGCCGAGACAGTCAAGGCGCAAGTCCTCGCCGCGGAAACCGATTTGCAGATCAGGCAGATCGCGCTCACCGACCTGACCGGCATCGCACCGGACAGCATGGCGCTGATGCAGCCGGATGCCACTCCCGCACCGCAGGGGCTGCTGCCGCTCGACCACTGGCTCAAGGCGGCAGACCAGAATAACCCCGCCTTGCGCATGCAGGCAAAGAGCCAGGACGTGGCCGAAGAGGAAGCAGCGAAGCACAGCGCCGCCGGCGCGCCATCAGTAGACCTGGTCGCCCAGATGGGTCGTGACCGGCTGCATGGCAGCGGCGACTACGGCAGCGCGGAGAACACCAGCAGCAACCGAATGATCGGCGTGCAGCTCAACATTCCATTGTTCACCGGCGGCTATCGCAGCGCGAAGCATGAAGAGGCATTGCGCATGGTCGACAAGGCGCGTGCCGATGGCGACCACCTGCGCCAGCAGATCGCGCTGCAGACCCGCTCCGCATGGCTGGGCATCACGACCGGAGGCAGCCGCGTGGCGGCCCTGGAGCAGGCGCTCAAGGCCAGCCGGGCCCGGCTCGACGCAACACGCCTCGGCCGCGAGGTCGGCGACCGTACCACGCTCAATTTGCTCAATGCAGAAAGCGACACGACCGCCGCTGAACTCGCACTACTGCAGGCACGCGTCGCGCTCGTGATGGACCACCTGCGGCTTGCTGCGCTGGCGGGGAATCTTGACGAGAACGAACTGACGTCAGTGAGCCGTACAATCCAAGGCGCTACGACACAACGGTAGATCAGGATGTCCACGGAAAGCACGGAAGACACAGAAATCAATGGTGGTTTTCCGTGCCGTTCGTGGGGCACGCCGAGTGTTTTCCGTGGATGAGGGTTTTTCTGCCGTGGATGCCTCGCATCCGTCGGCATACTCTGTTGCGCTGACGCTTAAGTCGGCAGTTTTTTCTCGATGCCCTTCGCCATATTGAGATGGTGGGTGAGCATCTTGACGCCCTTCTCTGCCAATGACCTGATATCCGCGTCCTGCTCCTGTTCGGCATAGTGCCTGAAGACCTTGATGTCCTTTTCGTGGTCTTTCACGTTGTGCTCGATGAACTGTCGGTCGAAATCCTGACCGTTGAGCTTGGCCATTTCGGCGGTCGATGACTTGTCCTCCGAGGACACCTTCTTCGGCAGGTCGATTTTTTTGCGTGATGCCAGCTGCTCGATCTCGCGTCCCATCTGGCTGTGTTCATCGATCATCTGCTGTGCGAACACTTTCACCTGATCATTGGATGACTTCTGCAGGGCGAGTTCGCAGAGTTCGATTTCCGCCAGCGAATCCTGTGTTGCCTGCGCAAGAAATTCATTGCCTCCAGTCCCGGTAGACGGTGCCCTTTTCTCCCCGGTATCGGACAACTTTCCAAATGCCTGGCTGACGTCTGCAGGCGTCAGGAAGTCTTCGTCGGGCAATTGCTCAAGGGTGGAACAGACGTTTTCATCGGCACCCAGGCTCTTTGCGTTATCGATCAATGCCTGTTTGTTCGCCGGATAATCGACTCCCTTGAGGAATTTTTGAAGCTGGATAGGATTGACATGGGCCATCACATTCTCCTGTGCAAAGTGGAAGCGGAACAGGCACGCCGCCCGCCCCGAAGGAAATGTGTGACCGTTTTTGCCAGAGCTGGTTGCAGCGACGGCGTGTGCCAGTTGGGCTCCGCGGAAACAAAAAGGGCTCGGCAGCAGAATTGGTGGGGGCAGAGAGAAAAAAATGCTGTTCCAGGAAAAACCACCCGAAAAATGCGCCTCGTCATCACTGTTCACACATATACATCAGCCACTTGGCGCTCGGTGCGGGCGAAACGCCAACCGACAGATTCTGCAGACGAGGCACAAAAAAAGGCAGGGCCCGTATCACGAGCCCTGCCTTGCACTCTTGCCGTTCCGCGCATGTTTCTTTGCGCGGAGCGAGCAGTCAGCGTCAGACCTTGACGGTATCCGCCACTTCGCGGAATTCGTCGATCTGGTCGAAGTTCATGTACTTGTAGATGTTCGACGCGTTCTTGTCGATTACGCCGATATTCGCCATGTACTCTTCCTTCGTCGGGATCTTGCCCAGCATCGCGCACACTGCGGCCAGTTCGGCGGAGCCGAGATAGACGCGGGTATCGAGGCCGAGACGGTTCGGGAAGTTGCGCGTCGAAGTCGACATCGCGGTGGAACCCTTGCGGATCTGTGCCTGGTTACCCATGCACAGCGAGCAGCCCGGCAATTCCATGCGAGCACCGGCACGACCGAGGTTGCCGTAGTGGCCTTCGGAGGTCAGCACTTGCTGGTCCATCTTGGTCGGCGGAGCGATCCACAGGCGGACCGGAAGGTCGGTCTTGCCTTCGAGGAGCTTGGACGCAGCGCGGAAGTGGCCGATGTTGGTCATGCACGAACCGACGAACACTTCGTCGATCTTGTCGCCAGCGACGTCGGCCAGGGTCTTCACATCGTCCGGGTCGTTCGGGCAGGCCACGATCGGTTCCTTGATGTCGGCCAGGTCGATCTCGATCACTGCGGCGTATTCGGCGTCGGCGTCGGCCTTGAGCAGCTGCGGGTTCGCGATCCAGGCTTCCATCGCCTTGATGCGGCGCTCCAGCGTGCGCTTGTCCTGGTAGCCGTTCGCGATCATCCACTTCATCAGGGTGATGTTCGAGTTCATGTACTCGGTAATCGGCTCCTTGTCGAGGTGGACCGTGCAGGCAGCGGCGGAACGCTCGGCCGATGCGTCGGACAGCTCGAATGCCTGTTCGACCTTCAGCTTCGGCAGGCCTTCGATTTCGAGGATGCGGCCGGAGAAGATGTTCTTCTTGCCCTTCTTCTCGACGGTCAGCAGGCCTTGCTTGATCGCGTACAGCGGGATCGCGTTGACCAGGTCACGCAGCGTGACGCCCGGTTGCAGGTCGCCCTTGAAGCGCACCAGCACCGATTCCGGCATGTCGAGCGGCATCACGCCGGTGGCAGCCGCGAACGCGACCAGGCCGGAACCTGCCGGGAAGGAAATGCCGATCGGGAAACGCGTGTGCGAGTCGCCGCCGGTGCCGACGGTGTCGGGCAACAGCAGACGGTTCAGCCAGGAGTGGATCACGCCGTCGCCAGGACGCAGCGAGACGCCGCCGCGGTTGGCGATGAAGGTCGGCAGTTCGCGGTGCATCTTCACGTCCACCAGCTTCGGATAAGCGGCGGTATGGCAGAAGGATTGCATCACCAGGTCGGCGGAGAAGCCGAGGCAGGCCAGATCCTTCAGTTCGTCGCGGGTCATCGGACCGGTGGTGTCTTGCGAGCCAACCGTGGTCATCTTCGGTTCGCAGTAGGTGCCCGGGCGGATGCCCGTGCCTTCCGGCAGACCGCAGGCGCGGCCGACCATCTTCTGCGCCAGCGTGAAGCCCTTGTGGGTATCGGCCGGGTTTTGCGGCAGGCGGAACAGCGTGGACGGAGCCAGGCCGAGCGCTTCGCGCGCCTTTGCGGTCAGGCCGCGGCCGATGATCAGCGGAATGCGGCCGCCGGCGCGCACTTCGTCGAACAGCACGTCGGACTTGACCTTGAATTCAGCGATAACTTCGCCATTCTTCAGTGCCTTGCCTTCGAACGGACGCAGTTCGATCACGTCGCCCATGTCCATCTTGGACACGTCGAGTTCGATCGGCAGTGCGCCGGCATCTTCCATCGTGTTGTAGAAAATCGGAGCGATCTTGTTGCCGAGGCAGACGCCGCCGAAACGCTTGTTCGGGATGAAGGGAATGTCTTCGCCGGTGAACCACAGCACGGAGTTGGTCGCGGACTTGCGGGAAGAACCGGTGCCGACCACGTCGCCGACATAGGCGACCAGGTTGCCCTTGGCCTTCAGCGCTTCAATCTGCTTGACGGGGCCAACCTTGCCCGGTTCGTCGGCATTGATGCCCGGACGCGGGTTCTTCAGCATGGCCAGCGCGTGCATCGGGATATCCGGACGGGTGGTGGCATCCGGTGCGGGCGACAGGTCGTCGGTGTTGGTTTCGCCGGTGACCTTGAACACGGTGAGCGTCAGGCTCTGCGGGACTTCCGGACGGGAGGTGAACCACTCTGCGTCGGCCCAGGACTGGATCACGCCCTTGGCGTTGGCGCTGCCCTTGTCGGCCAGTTCCTTCACGTCGTGGAAGTAATCGAACATCAGCAGGGTCTTCTTCAGACCTTCTGCGGCGACGGTGCCCACTTCGGCGTCGTTGAGCAGGTCGATCATCGGCTTGATGTTGAAGCCGCCGAGCATCGTGCCGAGCAACTGGGTTGCGGTCGTGCGCGAAATCAGCGCGCAGGTTTCAGTGCCCTTGGCGACTTTTTCCAGGAACGCGGCCTTGATCTTCGCAGCGTCATCCACACCGGCGGGAACACGGTGGGTGAGCAGGTCGACCAGGAACTTTTCCTCGCCAGCAGGCGGGTTCTTCAGCAGCGCCACCAGCTCTTCTGTCTGTTTTGCGGACAGGGCCAGCGGCGGGATGCCGAGCGCGGCGCGTTCGGCGACGTGTTGACGGTAGGCTTCTAACATGTTGTTCCGATCAGTTGGTTTGTTGGAAAACTCGTGTCCTCGTTCCACGCTGAGGCAAATGGACGCAGGCCAGTCATCATTATACTTGCGATGGAACAAGTCTTCTATAAGATAGAAGACTTTATTTGCGCAAATCGCATTGCAAAAATAATAATTCGTCCGGGAAATAGTGTTCCCGGCGAATTTTCCTGTCGCCGCCCCATTCCGATCGTTACAGCGATTCACCGGCAAGCTTGCGCCTTGGTGTCTGACAAACTCCCTTCCGAATATTCTGGAAAAATTCCCGTTTCAAGGGCCATAATCGAATTTTCTTGCCAATCGGGAAATGCCATGCCTTACATGTTGCTCATCATCGAACCCGTCGGCCAGCGTCAGGCGCGCAGCGAAGCCGAAGGACGCGAAGCCTACGCCCGCATGACGCGTTTTGCGGCAGGCCTGCAGGAGAAAGGCCTGCTGCTCGGCGCGGAATCGCTCAGCCCGCTGACGACGGCCGCCCGTGTCCAGGCGCGCGATGGCAAGGCGCGAGTGCTGGACGGCCCGTTTGCGGAGGCGAAGGAAATGATCGGCGGATTTTTCCTCCTCGACTGCGCTACCCGCGAGGAGGCTGTCGACATCGCGACGCAATGTCCCGCTGCGGAATGGTGCACGGTCGAAGTGCGCAGCCTTGCGCCCTGTTACGAGCATTGAATCCGGGCGCAGAGATTTTTTCACCCGGCCTGTCGATTTCGCCGGGCTTCGTTCGTCGTACTCATGACGGCCCGATTTCGCGGACCGCACAGACAAGGAGAAACGAACATGCGCTACATGATCATTGTGAAGGCCAGCCCGCGTTCCGAAGCCGGTGACATGCCCGAGGAAAAGCTGATCGCCCAGATGGCCGCCTACCACGAAGAACTTGCCAAGGCCGGCGTGCTGCTGGATGCCTCCGGCCTGCAACCGAGTTCGAAGGGCTGGCGTGTCCATTACAAGGACGGGCGGCGTGCGGTCGTGGACGGACCTTTCACCGAGAGCAAGGAGCTTATCGCCGGATACACCATCATCCAGGTGCGCTCGCGCGACGAAGCGCTGGAATGGACGCGGCGCTTCCCGGCCCCGCACGGCGAGGATGTCGAGACCCATATCGAGGTCAGGCAGATGTTCGAGCTGGACGACTTCCCGCCCAGCGAAGCGGTCGAGCAGTTCCGCCAGCTCGGCGTCGGCCAGCAGTGAGGCGCGCCATCCACCACGTTCACAGCGAAGGATTACGATGAATACGCAAATCTATGTCAACCTCCCGGTCCGGAACCTCGAGCGCACGAAGGAATTTTTCACCAGTCTCGGTTTCGGCTTCAATCCCCAGTTCACCAATGACCAGGGCGCTTGCATGGTGGTGTCCGACGACATCTATGTGATGCTGCTGACCGAGCCCTTCTTCCAGACCTTTACCGGCAAGCCGGTCGCGGATGCGAATAAGGTGACCGAAGTGCTGGTCTGCCTGTCCTGCGAAAGCCGGCAGAAAGTGGATGATCTGGTCGCGAGGGCAGTCGCTGCCGGCGGCGCCGCGCCGCGTCCGCCGCAGGACCATGGCTTCATGTATGGCCACGGCTTCGAAGACCTCGACGGCCACATCTGGGAGCTGGTTTACATGGATGCCTCTGCCGCGGGCAAGACCTGATGCATTCTGCCGTCCACCAGGCGATCGATGCGGTATGGCGCATCGAGTCGGCCAAGATCATTGCCGGCGTCGCGCGCATGGTGTGGGATGTCGGGCTGGCCGAAGAACTGGCGCAGGACGCGTTGGTGGCCGCGCTCGAGCACTGGCCGGCAGATGGCGTGCCCGACCGGCCCGGCGCATGGCTGATGGCAACAGCGAAGAACCGTGCGCTCGACCGCCTGCGCCATCGCAAGCTGGCCGACAGCAAGCTGGAGCAACTGGGGCATGAGCTCGATGCGCGGGAGGCCTTGATCGTGCCGGATTTCGTGGATGATCTCGACGCCGCGCGCTCGGATGACATCGGCGACGACCTGCTGCGCCTGATCTTCACCGCATGCCATCCGGTCCTGCCGACGGAGGCTCGCGTGGCGCTGACGCTCAGGCTGCTCTGCGGCCTGACGACGCATGAAATTGCGCGCGCCTTCCTCGTGCCCGAGCCGACGATTGCACAACGTATCGTCCGCGCCAAGAAAAGCCTGAGGGATGCGCGCGTTCCTTACGAAGTGCCGCGCGGCGATGCGCTGCAGGAGCGGCTCGCCTCGGTGCTCGAGGTGGTCTACCTGGTATTCAACGAGGGGTACACCGCTACCAGCGGCGACGACTGGATGCGACCCGTGCTGATGGACGAGGCCCTGCGCCTGGGGCGCGTGCTGGCCGAACTGGCACCGTCCGAGCCGGAGGTGCACGGACTGGCGGCACTGATGGAGCTGCAGGCATCACGCGCAAAAGCCCGCATCGATGCCGCGGGGCAGCCGGTGCTCCTGCTTGAACAGGACCGGTCGCGCTGGGACCATCTGCTCATCCGGAGAGGACTGGCGGCGCTCCATCGCGCCGAGGCCCTCGATGGAACGCCGGGCCCCTACACCTTGCAGGCGGCCATCGCGGCATGCCATGCGCGTGCAGCGACGCCGACGGAGACGGACTGGATCCGGATCGCCGACCTGTATGCGGCACTTGCCCAAGCGGCACCCTCGCCCGTTGTCGAACTCAACCGCGCAGTCGCCGTTGCCATGGCCTTTGGCCCGGCAGCGGGACTGGAAATTATTGATGCCTTGATCGGGGAGCGGTCGCTGCAGTCCTATCACTGGCTGCCGAGCGTGCGCGGCGATCTTCTGGCGCGTCTCGGACGTACGGAGGAAGCAAGCGCTGAATTCGAGCGTGCGGCGCAGATGGCGGGCAATGCAAAAGAGCGTGAACTGTTGCTTAAGCGTGCCCGTGCTATGGACGGTGGTGGATCCGGGCGCGATCAGTACGGAAAAGAAGCGTAGGGAGGACGGCTCAAACCCGACCGGTTCAGCATCAGTTTGTTTTCATCTTGCGAATGACCAGCGCCTTATCAGGCTCCTTTCCCTTCAAGGGCGCCCGGCGCAGGGGAGAGGTTGGGATGGGGGCGGGTTTTACGGAGATGGCCCAACCCATCCCCACCCTAACCCTCCCCCTACGCCGGGCGCCTTTGAAGGGGAGGGAACACGGGGGGAAGCCGCCTCAGTATCGCGTCAGTCAGCAATGTGCCGGACACCATTGGGGAGGGAGAGTGCAGCGATTACCGACCGCCCTGCCCCATCACGACCTTCCCCTTGCAAGAGGGGCAGAGTCGGATACCAGGTCGCTCAGACGCAAAACGGAACACCACGGCGTATCGGCCTTTCAGGAACGCGCTGCGATCCGTCCCTTCATGAATCCGCTACTTGGATTGTTGCGTGCCCGATTGGCTTGAGGACGAAGGCGTGCTCGTGCCTGACGACATTCCCGAGGTGCTGCTGCTGGAAGGCTGGCTTTGTGAGCTGCTCGAAGAACTGCCGGCGGCATTGCCTGATGTATCGCTGCGGCCGCTCGCGGAGCTGCCCGTCGCACCGCTGGATCCGGTTGCGGTCACTTTCTGGGACTGCTTCTTGGCCTCGGCCAGTGCCAGGTTATGTTTCGCCTTGGCTTCCTTCTGGCAGGCGTTCTTTGCGTCGCCGGTCTGGTCGTCGCAACGCTCCTTGGCGACCTTGTAATCGGAATCAGCCTTTGCTTCAGCCAATTTCTCGCGGTTCTTCGGCGTATCGCGCGAGTCCACCTTGGCCTGCGCTTCCGCAATCTTCTTCTGGCCGTCCGCTTCCGCCTTGCACACGTCCTTGGCGTTGCCGCTCATGCTGTCGCATTTCTCCATTGCGGCCTTGTGCTGCTGGTCAATCGTCTGCTTCGAGCTGTGTCCGCTGCTCGATCCGGACATGGCTGTCGAGGATTGCGCGAGAGCGGCCGAAGAGAACGCGAATGCCACCGATGCTGCGAGGATGGTGAGTGTATTTTTCATGGTCTTGCTCCTTCCAATCGTGAGTTGCGGCAATCCGCAAGCAGCGGCCTGCCAGACAGGAGCGCGCAAACGCACCCATGCCGACCGTGCGGACAGCTGTCTGGATTGACGCAAGGTTTATTGAATGTCTGCTTACAGAGTGTGTGACAGTGAAGCCTAGGGTTTGTTAGATTTTTGACGCCCCCGATTTGAAACAATCGGTTTCAACCGGAACATCGCGCGGGGATGTGCAAACGATGCCGCGCGGCTTCCCGGCGGCACCACTTCAGACGACGCGGTTGAACCAGAGCATCGATAATCCAGCGGACAGCAGCGCAAACAGCGCAGCGCCGGCGGCGAACAGGCCGGACACTTCCCGCTCGCGTTTTTCGAGCGTGAGATTCGAGCTGAGTGACTTGTACACCTTCGCCAGGTCGGCGGCGGTGCCGGCATGGAAATACTGCGCCTTGGTGACTTCGGCGATCTTCTTCAGCGGCTCTTCATCGAGCCGCACATGCATCGCCCATCCATCGCCGGTAAGGATCTTGCCGGCTTCGGTGCCAATGCCCACGGTGTAGACGCGCACGCCGCGTTCCGCCGCCATGTAGGCTGCTTCGACCGGATCGGGGCCGGTGGTGGTCTGGCCGTCAGTCAGCAGGATGATGGCCGCGGAGTTGTAGGAACCCGGCGCGACCGGCGTGGCCGGGCCGGGCGGACTGGATTTGGGCGGCTCGCTGCCCAGCGCCTGCGCCTTGTTGCTGTCGTGCGAATCAATCGGGTGCGGATCCAACGAATCCAGGTTGAATTCGACGTCCGGAAAGATGGCTTTCAGCGACACCAGCAGTCCGCTGCCGACCGCAGTACCGCGCTGCAACTGCATGCGACTGAGTGCATCCATCAGGTCGTCGTGGTTTGCCGTCGGAGCCTGCACCACGGCCGCCGTTCCTGCGAATGCCACCAGCCCCACGCGCGAGTTGCGCGGCTGATTGTGCACAAAGGTCTTCACTGCTTGCAACGCCGCTTCCAGCCGGCTGGGTGCCACGTCGTTGGCGCGCATGCTGCCGGACACGTCCACTGCGAGGATCATGGTCTTTTGGTCAGTCGGCAGCATCATGATCGCGGCCGGACGTGCCGCGGCCAGCAGCATCAGCGCCAGCGCGACGAGGAAGAGTGCCGGCGGAATGTGCCGCCGCATGCGGCTGGAACCCTCCATCGCCTGCCGAACGGTTGCGAGGCCGGCGTATTGCAGCGCGTATTTCTTCCTTCGACGAAGGATGATCCAGTATGCCAGCACCAGCAGTGGCAGAAGCAGCAGCAGCCACAGCATATCCGGCCAGATGAAATTCATTCGTGTCTCCTGCCCAAATGCGAAGTGCCGCCCGTCGAAAGGCGGCTGCTGTTCTTGCGCAATTCGGAAAAGCGGAACAAGGCATCGACGATCTCGTCTTCCGTCGAGAGTTCGAGCGCATCGACGCCCGCATAGGAGAATGCCTCGTGCAGCGCATCCTCACGCTCGGTGACGAGCGTGGCGAAGCGGCTGCGGAAAGCCGTGTCGTGCGTGTCGACGAGCAGCTGCTCGGCAGTTTCCGCATCTTCGATCGTCAGCAGGCCGAGATCCGGCAGGCGCATTTCCAGCGGATCGTACAGGTGGATGGCGATCAATTCATGCCGCTGCGCCAGCGTCGCGAGCGGCTTTTCCCAGCCGGGTTGCGTCAGGAAATCCGATATCACGAAGACCAGCGAACGCCGATTCATCACATGCGCAGCGGTTTTCAGCAAATCATGCAGCTTCGTGGTTCCGGCAGGCTGCGTGGCGGCCGGACGCTTGAGCATCCGGTGCATCAATTCCAGCACATGCCGCCGGCCGTTCGCTGCGCGGATCACGGTATCGACATTCGTACCGTAGAACAGTGCGCCAAAACGGTTTCCATGGCGGTTCAGCATGCTGGCAAGAATCGCTGTCAGCTCGACGGCCTGCATGCGCTTGCTGATGCCTTGCGAGCCGAAGTCCTCGGACGGGCTGAGATCGAGCAGGAACCAGGCGGTGAGCTCGCGCTCCTCGTAGTATTCCTTCACGTAGGGCGTCTGCATGCGCGCGGTAACGTTCCAGTCGATGTGCCGCACGTCGTCCTGGTACTGGTACTCGCGCAGGTCCGCGAGATCAATGCCGATGCCACGGAACAAGGTGTGATAATCGCCGTGCAGCAGGCCATCGAGCCGCCGCAGGACGGTCATCTCGAGGCGGCGCAGGATGGCTTCAGGCGTTGGCGTCAACTCTGACATGGCTTTCAAGGACTCTCTCCGGTGGCGGCAACTGTTTCAGAATGCGATGCACGATATGGTCGGCAGTGACCGCGTCGGCCAGCGCTTCATACGAGAGCGAGAGCCGGTGCCGCAGCACGTCAGGCACGAGGTCGACCACGTCTTCGGGCCGTACATGATTGCGCCCGCGCAGCAATGCGAGCGCGCGCGCGCCTTCGACCAGATGGATCGATGCGCGCGGGCTGGCGCCGCAGGTGAGGTAATGCGCGAGATTTGGCACGTGATAGTGGTCAGGGTTGCGCGTCGCGGCCACCAGGCGCACCGCGTAGCGCACCAGCGAAGGGTCGATATAGCAGCTGCGGCACTGGTGCTGCAGGCTCGCGAGTTCCTCCGTGGTGGTCACCGCCATCACCTCCTGGTCCTCGCTCGTGACGCGGTTGACGATCACGAATTCCTCTTCTTCCGTCGGATAATCGATCAGCACCTTCATCATGAAACGGTCGACCTGCGCTTCCGGCAAGGGATAGGTGCCCTCGGTTTCGATCGGGTTCTGCGTCGCCATCACGAGGAAAGGCTCGGGCACACGATGCGTGGTGCCGGCAATCGTCACCTGGCATTCCTGCATCACTTCCAGCAGCGCGCTCTGCACCTTGGCCGGCGCGCGATTGATTTCATCGGCCAGCAGCAGGTTGGAAAACACCGGCCCGAGCGAGGTGCTGAACTCGCCGTTTTTCTGGTTGTAGATGCGCGTGCCGATCAGGTCGGCCGGCACCAGGTCCGGGGTGAACTGGATGCGGTGGAAACTTCCCTGGATGGTGCGCGCCAGCGTCTTCACGGTGAGCGTCTTCGCCAGTCCCGGAACGCCTTCCACCAGGAGATGTCCGCCGGCCAGGATCGCGACCAGCACGCGTTCCAGGAAATGGTCCTGCCCGACGACAACGCGCTTGACTTCATACAGGACGCGCTCCATGCGCAGCGACACGTCCGGCTTGCCTTTTTCGATGTTTTCCATGGTTGGATGTCCTAGAACGGCGATTCGCCCGCCGCGGCCGCTGCGATTTCAATCGGCACCGCAAAGCCGATTCCAATGAAAGTGCCCTGCTCGTGTGGACTGAGGATGGCGGTCACGATGCCGACCACGTCTCCCTCCATGGTGACAAGCGGTCCGCCGGAATTGCCTGGATTGGCTGCCGCATCGAACTGGATCAGGTTGTTCAGCACTTCGCTGCCATCCGGCGCGGCGTAGGTTCGTTTAAGGCCGGAAATAATTCCGGATGAGGCCGACGGCCCGATGTTGAAGGGAAATCCTACTGCCACCACCCTGTCCCCGGTCGCCAGCCCTTGTGTCGAGCGCAAGGTGGCCGGCACCAAGTCATCCGGCACAGTGTTGGCCTCGATCACGGCCAGGTCTTGGTCTGGCATGCGGCGCAGCACGATGGCGTCGGACTCCATGCCATTGGCGAACTGTACCTTGATGCGTGTATTCTCGTCGCCTTCCACCACGTGCAGGCTGGTGAGGATGGCGCCCTTGTCAATGATCACCACGCCGCTGCCCACGCCGCGCGCGCTTTTCTTGCCGGTGCCCGGTTCCTGTTCCACCTGCACCACGCGCACGACCGAGCGTCGTATGCGCTCGAACGCTTTCGACTCGGGCGACGGCAGGGGCGATTTTTCAAGCGTGTGGCGTACGGCGGCGTCGATATCGCGTTGCGTAATTTCCCGCGCCGGCGGCGTGGCAAGTGTGTAGGCAACGAACAGCAAGGCACTGAAAAGTACGGAGGATGCGACCAGCAGAGCCTTTTCATGTCGCGTATAAAAAGCGCGCAAGCCGGCACGGGCCTGGGCAAAATGCGGCTGTCTGGCCGGCGCAGGCGCTGGCATGGCCTGCGCCGGCGAAGCGACGGCAGAAGGTTCTTCACGGCGCTTGCGCGCGGACCTGCTATGGATCGGTGGGCGCCTCATTCAAACTCACTCTCGCAGGATGTGCCGCATGCCGTGGTGCTGGCGCGCAGCGCATCGACGTCAATCATTCATCGCAAATTCTTGTAGCGGCCGACACGATACTTCCACATCTGGTAGTTGGCCGTCGTCCCGAGGACGAGCGCGCCTAACAGCGGAATCAGCAAGACCGACGAGTTGCTGAAGATCGCGCCGCCAAACCCAAGTACTGCACAGAGAGCAAGAAGCTTGCCGAGCTGCCGCATGCCGACCTTCCACGACTGCCACGCAAGATCGAGCGTCATGAGCATGAAAAAGATATTGAGAAGAATCATGATGCTTTCCCGGGCCGAATGCGTCGGCGAGACGCAACGCGCAGGCGAAACGCACTGGCGTTTTTCACCCTGCTTGTTACTTTGTCCTTGCACGATTAGGCAAGTTCAAGGCGATTTGCATGATGCGTCGCAACGGATGTTGGCATGCCTTTCGGCAAGAACGGTCAGACGTGATGTCCAAACGGCGAGTTTGTGCCAGGGTTGGCTGGGACGGTATTGATGTCAGTCCGGGACGGATCTGCTGCGAGAGGAAAACTGATGCCGCGCTCTCGGCGGCAGGACGGCGAGCGCGACCAGGGCATGCTGCATGCGCTGCATGCCCGTCATGCTGCGAGGGAAATGGATTTAGGCAGAGCCCGGGGCGTCCTTAAATGGCGCGGATCTCCGAGGAATTCATCGGTTCGGCAAACGGGCCCCTCGTTTCGAGACGCTCTTCGAAATCCTCATCGATCTGCTGATGCTCCTTCAGGTAATCGCGCACCTCATGCAGCCACAAGCGCTTGTCGCTCAAGCCTGAATCGTCGCCCAAGGTGTAGGTCTCCCTGTCGCCGAACAGGCGATCGGCATCCGCCTCGGGCAGCGCGAACACGCGCGCCATGACGCGCGCGGGAGTCGCGCTTGCAGATGGTTCGTCGCGGAAAAGAAGATGATTTCCGTCATCCGACATGGACAGTCCGAGCGCCATGAACTTCGGATGTTGCGCCAGCCATCCCGCCGGCGAGCAGATGGTCCCCTTGGCCAGAGTCTCGCCGCGCGCGATGCGCAGTGCGCCGAGGGCGATCGCCGTTTCGGGAATGCCATCGATGATGGCGTAGGCGTCTTTGAGCAGTTCGAAGTCAGGGCCGGTTTCCATTGCGCATCCTTTCTGGGGTCATTGTGAAGTGGTCGAAGGTTCCGGGCGAAGTTCTCCCTTCTGTTATAGACCGGAAATTGCCCCGGGAGGTTTCGGCCAGTCCGATTTCATCAAATCCGACGCCGCATTTTTTCAATCGTCAGGTAAAAAGCATCTTGCCCGGATTGAGGATATTGTTCGGATCCAGCGTTCCCTTGAGGGTGCGCATCAGTGCGACTTCTTCTGCCGTCCTGGAGAGCGGGAGATAGGGCTTCTTCTCCAGTCCGATGCCATGCTCTGCGGACACCGAACCGCCGATGCCGGCCAGCGGCATGTAAACGATGCGTTCGACTTCCGCGCGGTCATCCCTGTTGCCGGTGCGTACGACCACGTGCAGATTGCCGTCGCCAAGATGACCAAATACCCAGCAATGGCTTTCCGGCCAGCGCATCGACAGCGTGCGCCGCATGCTGAGGATGTAACGCTCCATGGCCGCGATCGGCAGCGACACGTCAAAGGTGAACGGCATGCCGTAGCGCGCGACCTGCATTACATCGTCGCGCATGGCCCAGATCCCGGCGCACTCGCGCTCCGAGCCGGCGATCACGGCATCTGCAATCAGGCCGCCCTCGATGGCCTTCTCCAGCGCGCCGACGAAACGCGCCGCATCCTGCTCCTGGTCCGCGCCGAGCGATTCCACCAGCACATAAAAAGGACTTCCGTGCGGCAATGGCGGCGAGGACTTTGCCGGTGGCGTCGTGACAAGCTCATAGAAATCGCGCCACATCACTTCGAAGGCAGACAGGGTACCGCCGAGTGCCTGGTCCATGTGCTTGAGGAAAGCAGTTAACGCATCGAAACTGGCCAGCGACGCGAAGGCCACGTTCTGGCTGCGCGGCCGTTCAGACAGGCGCAGCACGAGTCGTGTAATGACGCCGAGCGTGCCTTCGGAACCGATGAACATGTGCTTGAGGTCGTATCCCGCGTTGTTCTTGAGCATGCGGTTGAGCGAGGAAATCACCGTGCCATCGGCCAGCACGACTTCGAGTCCGAGCACCATGGCGCGCATCATGCCGTAGCGGATCACACGATTGCCGCCGGCGTTGGTCGCCGCATTGCCGCCCAGTGTGGCCGATCCGCGCGCGCCGAGGTCCAGCGGGAACGCCAGTCCATGCGGTTCGAGCGACTCCTGCATCGTCTGCAGCGTGACGCCGGCCTGGGCCACCGCCACGCGCTGCACCGGATCGATTTCCTCGACGGTGTTCATGCGTTCCAGCGACAGCACGATCTGCTCGGGCGTGGTGTCCGCTCCATGCACGAGCCCGGTCAGTCCACCCTGCGTCACGACCGCGCACTTTTTTTGGTTGCACAGCTTCAGCACCGCCGCCACTTCCGCCGTGGTCCGGGGCCGCACCAGCAGGCCGGCCTGCAAGGTGTCGGTGCGCAGAAAACCCGCGGGACGCTTCCTGACTTCATCCGCCTCCAGCAGGCCGTCCGCGCCAACGATGGCGCGCAGGCGTTCGGTCAATTCTTCATTCATCTTTCCGCTCCCCCGCGCCGGTATCGTCCAGCTTGTATGTGCTGTCTTGGAAAAAATCGATTGTTCAGGCCGCTACTTCCGGCTGAGTTGCCGCTGCCCAGCGCGCGCGCCAGCCGGTCCGCATGACATCCACTTTGGCGACGCTCGCTTCCCGCACGTGGCCGTAGCCGCGTATCTGCTCGGGCCACTCCGCTATCTCGACGGCAAGCTCGATGCGCCTTGCATCCAGTCCTTCCAGCATCTGCGAAATATCGCTTTCGTACTCTGCCAGCAGGCGTTGCGCCAGCTTGCGTTCGGGGCTGGAACGGAACGGGTCGAGGATGGTGCCGCGCAGTCCGCGCAGGCGTGCCAGAACGCCGAACACCGGCAGCACCCAGGGACCAAGCTCGCGTTTGCGCGGCCTACCAGTGACCGGGTCGCGCTCGGCGAAGGGCCATGCGCCGAGATGGAAATGCAGCTTGTAATCACCTTCAAAGGACTGTTCGAGCTCGGCACGGAATTCCGGCGAGCTATGCAGGCGCGCGACCTCGAACTCATCCTTGTGTGCCAGAAGCTTGAAGTAGTTGCGCGCGACGGCACGTGCCAGCCGTTCGCCGGTGTCGAACAGGCGTTCTGCTTCAGCCACCTGTGTCACCACGCGGCGGTAGCGTTCGGCATAGGCCGCGTCTTGATACGCGGTCAGGCGCGCGACGCGGTCGGCGATGATGTCGGCCAGGCGGTTCAGGCGTGACGGGACGATGCTGATCACGGCGGCCGGCTTCACCAATGCTTCGACCGAAGCCGGATCATGCGCCATGCGGCGGCCCCAGAGGAAACTCTTCAGGTTGAAATCGACGCTGACACCGTTCAGTTCGACCGCGCGCTCGATGGCCGTGCGAGATACGGGAACCCAGCCGCGCTGCCATGCATAACCGAGCATGAGCATGTTGGCGGCGATGGTGTCGCCCATGAGATCCATCGCCAGGCGGGATGCCGGCAGGCAGGCAACGCGGTCATCGCCACCCGCCGCAGTGCGAATGCGCTGCTGCAATTCCTGTGCATCGAGCTGCCAGTCCGGGTTCCTGGTGAAGTCGCTGGTTGGCGTCAGTTCTGTGTTGACGGCAGCGCGGCTCCGGCCGCCGCAGAGCCGCGACAAGGCTTCATCACCGGCGCTCACCACGAGGTCGCAACCGACCAGCAGGTCGGCCTCGCGCGCGGCAAGGCGCGAGGATTGCAGCATCTCCGGATCCCGTCCGATGCGCACGTGGGACATGACTGCGCCATACTTCTGCGCCAGGCCGGTGACGTCGAGCGTGGTCGCCGCCTTGCCGTCGATATGCGCGGCCATGCCAAGGATCGCGCCGATGGTGACGACGCCGGTGCCGCCGATGCCCGTCACCAGCACGCCATAGGCCGAGTCGCCGAGTTGCGGCACGGCGGGCTCTGGCAAGGCCGGGAAATCGCCCACCGGCAGCGAGCGGGTCTTGCCGCGCCTGAGGCTGCCGCCGTGGACCGTGACGAAGCTCGGGCAGAAGCCTTCGACGCAGGAATAATCCTTGTTGCAGGACGACTGGTTGATGCGACGCTTGCGGCCCAGTTCGGTCATCACCGGCTCGATCGACATGCAGTTGGACTTAGTGCTGCAATCGCCGCAGCCTTCGCAGACGGCCGTGTTGATGAAAGTGCGCTTGTCGGGATCGGGATACTTGCCGCGCTTGCGCAGGCGACGGCGCTCGGTGGCGCACATCTGGTCGTAGATCAGCACTGACACGGCGGGAAAATCGCGCAGCTCGCGCTGCACCCTGTCCAGTTCGCGCCGATGCTCGACCTTGACGCCCGCCGGCAGCGTGACGCCGGCGTAGCGGCCCGGATCCTCGGTGACGACCACGATCCTGCCCACGCCTTCGGCGAGCAGTTCGGTTGCCATCTGCGGCACGCTCAGATCGCCATCGACCGGCTGGCCGCCGGTCATCGATACGAAACCGTTGACTAGCAGCTTGTAGGTGATCGGCACTTTGGCGGCGACCGCCTGACGGATCGCGAGGAAACCGGAATGGAAATAGGTGCCGTCGCCCAGGTTCGCAAACACATGCTTTTCTTCGGTGAACGGCGCCTGGCCGACCCACATCGCGCCCTCGCCGCCCATGTGGCACATGGTGCCGGTGTGCTCGGGGCGCTGCAAGGCCGCAATGGCATGGCAGCCAATGCCCGCCAGCGCGCGGCTGCCGGCAGGCACTTGGGTCGAGGTATTGTGCGGACATCCGGAACAGAAGTTCGGCATCCGGATCGGTCCGGGACGGCGCGCTGCTCCCGGCGTCTCGGCAGCGCAGCCCATGCCGAGCAGACGGGCGATCAGACCGCCAACCTGCGGCGGTGACAACTCGCCGACCGAGGGCAGACCCGGCTGGCCACGCGCGGGCGACCATTCGTTCGCGCCGTGGAATTTGCCGACGACGCGGATGCGATGGCCGAACGTCGTGTCGAACAGGATGGTCTTGATCTGGTTCTCCAGCACCGGCCGCTTTTCCTCGACAACGACGATGACGTCCAGCCCCTGCGCGAACTGCTCGATGATCTGTGGATCGAGCGGCCATACCATGCCGATCTTCAGCAGCCGTATGCCTTGCGCGGCAACTTCGTCATCCGTCAGGCCCAGTTCCAGCAGCGCCTGCCGCACATCGGTGTATCCCTTGCCGGCAGCGACGATACCGAGCCGCGGGCTTGCGCAATCCATCACGATGCGGTTCAGTCCGTTGACACGGGCATAATCCAGCGCGGCATGGAGCTTGTGGTTATAGAGGCGCGCTTCCTGGTCGAGCGGCCGGTCGAAACGGCGGATGTTCAGGCCGTCGGCCGGTAGCGGCGCGGATGGCGTCACCGACCTCGGATAATCGGGACTGACATAGACGCTGCCGGACGATTCGACCACATCGGTGACCAGCTTCATGCCCACCCAGCAGCCTGCATGGCGGCTCATGGCGAGGCCATGCAATCCGAAATCGAGGATGTCCTGCACATTGGCGGGATACAGCACCGGGATGCCGGTAGCGATCAGGATGTAGTCCGACTGCGCCGCCTGCGTGGAGGACTTGGCGGCATGGTCATCACCGCACACCGCGAGCGCCCCGCCCCACGGCGAGGTGCCGGCGCCGTTCGCGTGGCGCAGCACATCGCCGCTGCGGTCCACGCCGGGCGTCTTGCCGTACCAAATGCTGAACACGCCGTCGTACTTCGCGCCGGGAAAGACGCCGATGTACTGCGAGCCCCACACTGCCGTGGCGGCGAGGTCTTCGTTGACGCCGGGCTGGAAATGGATGTGGTGTTTCTTCAGCCAGTCCGCATTGCGCCACAGCTCCATGTCGTAGCGACCGAGCGGCGATCCGCGATAGCCGCTGATGAAGCCGGCCGTGTTGCGCCCGGCCGCTGCATCGCGCATGCGCTGCTGCATCGGCAGACGCACCAGGGCCTGGGTGCCGGACATGAAGGCCCAGCCGTCGGTGAGCGCGTATTTTTCGTCGAGGGTGGTGTCGAGGCGTGCTGTCAGGGGGAAAGGTGCGTTCATGGCGCGTGATGACGGCCATCCAGGCACAGGCATGCCCGGAGGGCTGACGCTGTCTCCAATGTGGTTTTATTCGGAGGAAGTGTAAAAGGAACGGGCGTGCTATTCACCACCTGTTCGGGTAGTGACTCGCGCTGCGCTGCAGCACCATACTCAGTCGATCAGGCGCCACTGCCGTCCACGGGCAATGGCCTGTGCCCGATTATGTGCATCCAGCTTGACGTACAGGTTCTTGAGATACCACTTGACGGTGTTCTCGGAAATCTGGAAGCGCGCCGCCAGTTCCCGGTTCTGCTCGCCTTGCGCGAGCGCGCGCAGCATTTCCCGCTCACGGGGATTGAAGGACGCAGGGCCGGCTTCGGCGCCGGCGTTGTCGGACGGCACGGTGCGTCCACCCGCGCGCAGCACGCGTTCAGCGTGTTCGCGCACCACGCCTTGCGGCAACATTTCCCGGCTCGTCAGCCATTGCGCGATGCGGCCCAGGACGGGCTCACCTTCGTCGGCGAAACTGCGAATGAAACCGTGGCTGCTGCCGGCCGCCATGGCCGTCGCCAAGGCGTCGTCAGCTGCTGCCGACTGGCCGATCGCATCAAGGGCGCAGGCACGCATGATGCACAGCTTGAGTGCGCGCCAGCCGCGGTCCAGGGATTGCGCCTGCTGCAGCAAGCGCTCGATGAGCGGCAGCATCGCATCGCCCTTCCCCAAACGGATCTGCAACCTGATCCAGCTGATGTCGCGCGCTTCGGCGTCGGTCGTGAAATGAAAATGTGCCTCCTGCGGCTCATGCTGCGCGGCAGCGGCCAGCGTGGTGGCCACGCGCATCTGGTTCGACAAGGTGGCAAGACGCACCTTTTCCCAGCGGCAGGCAAATGCCAAACGATAAAAGCGCCGCGCCACCGCCCGCGCCAATGTTTCGTCGAGGATCGCCATCGCACCGTTCACGTCCCCCTGCACAAAAAGCAGCCGCGCCGCCGTCAGATGCCCGCCGACCAGCAGGCCCATCTCGAGATAGCCGCCCTCGGCGGGTGCGTGGATCGCAAGTAGCGCCTGTGCCTCATCGAGTCGGTCGGATTCATACAGGATTTCGCTGTGCAATCCGGAGCGGACGCTCGCATATTCGATCTGCGCATGATCGACCGGCGGCGCGCCCACATCGACGCCGGTGTAGCAGGCGATGGCGCGATGCAGGTCGCCGCGCGCGCTCCATGCGGCGGCACGCAGGCCGACGGTCGCGGATAGTCCGAAAAGATTCGACACCTTGCGGTTGTAGCGGTCAGCCTGGTCGAGCAGTTTGAGGGCTGCGTCGAAACGGCTCAGCGCGATCTCGCCATAAGCGCGCACATTGGACATGATGCCAAGCGCGTAATCGCCCGTCACCTTCGGCAGGTTGCGTGCCGTGACCTTCATCACTTGTTCCACGTTTTCGTCCACGGCGGGCATCAGTGCTTCGAGGGCGAGGCAGTCCTCCCACACCAATGTATCGAAGGGCCGGCTCTCCGCCAGCGAAAACAGCTGGCGTAAGCGCGCCTCGGCTTCATCGATCTGGTGGAAGTAGGTATGCGCGCGGGCGGCAGCCCAGACGATATCCGGATGGTCGTCGGCGATGTGCGCCGGCAGACGCTTGATCCAGTGCAGCAGCGTGGCGAGGTTGCCGGCCTTGACGAGCTGCTTGGCACTGCGCTCCAGCATGCCGGCGGCGAACACCGGGTCACCGGCTTCCATTGCATGGCCCACGGCGTCGATCAGCTGTCCATGCTGCTCCAGCCATGTGGCGGCCTTGCGATGCAGCTGCTCGGCCATGCCGGGAAAGCGGCGCTCAAGCCGCGCGCGCAGGAAGTCCGCAAGCAGGGCATGGTAGCGGTAGGCGCCGCTGCGATGGCTATCGAGGGGAATCACGAACTGGTTGCGCCGCCCCATGTCATGCAGCCATTGCGCGCTGTTCTCGCCCTCGCACAAGGCATCGCACAGGTCGGGTTCGAGGTAGCGCAGCACGCTGGTGTGCAGCAGGAAGGATTGCTGTTCCGGCGGCTGCCGCTCGAAAATCTCGCCGGCGAGGTATTCAGCCAGGTCGGATGCGCCGTCCTTCAGCACTTCCGCGAAACCGTGGGGCGCCTCGCTGCGGTTCAGGGCGAGCGCGCTCAGACGCAGGATCGCGGGCCAGCCTTCGCAGCGCTCCGCCAGCAGCGCGTGCCAGGCCGACGGCACCGCAGCGCTGCCGCCCCTGCCCTGCAGGAAGGCGCGGGTTTCGTCCGCATCGAAACGCAACTGGCGCGCGGACCATTCGAGCACCATGCCGCCAGCCTTCATCCGGCTGAGGGCGAGGCCGGATTCGGGACGTGTGCCGATCACGATGCGCAGGTTGTCGGGAGCGAAGCGCAGCAGGCGTCCCAGCAGTGCAAGCGCGGCCGGTTCCTGCACCGATTCCAGTTCGTCCAGAAACAGGATCTGCTGCCCGGGCAGGCGTGCCACTTCGTTCAGCCAGATGCCAAGGTCCGGCATGTGCGGCATGACGAGCGAGCCGCGTGACTCCGGCGACTGGCCGGGATAGGGCTGGCCGATGACCGCCTGAAGGTGCGTCAGCAGATGGTTGATATCGTCATCGCGCGGATCCATGGTCAGCCAGCGGCAGCACGCGCCGCCTACGGCCAGGCGCTCGGACAGCTGGCTCATCAGGGTGGTCTTGCCGTATCCGGCGGGGGCGCGCAGCAGCAGGACACGCCAGTCCGGCGCGGCGTCGAGCGCTTCGAGCAGCTTGCGGCGTGGGAGCGTGCCGGCTGCCAGTGTCGGCGGGCGCAGCTTGCTGCCCAGGATGGTGCCGGCGAGTGGCTCGGCGGAACGCGGGGAAGAGTTCATCATCGACATCATCCGGTCGGCCGTGTCGATGCATCAGCAGAATGGCTGCGGGAAAGCCGGGAAGAAACAGGAAAGACCAGAAGTTGATGCAGCGCGCGTGGCATTGGCCTATCGGACATCGGACAAGTGTTGGAGGAAACCCTGCCGGACATTATGGCAGTTTTCCGGAGAACACAAACTTTCAGGCTACGGCATCCTCCGATGCGGCCTTCTCTTTTCCGGTGGCGTTGAAACGCGCCTCCAGCAGCAGCAAGGCATCCATCAGCTGATGCAGTTGCTGGTCCGGGATGCTGCCGAGGGTACGCTTGATGAAGGCGGCGCGTTTCGGCAGACTTTCCTCGACCTGTTCCTTGCCGGCTTTCGTCAGCATGACGTTGGTGATGCGCTTGTCATGCTGGTCGGTGCTGCGCACGATCCAGCCCAGCGTCTCCAGCGCGCTGAGTTGCCGCGACAGCGCACCGGGGTCCATGTGCGACGCATCGCCCAGCTGCTTCTGCGGACAGGGGCGCTCCTCATTGTAGAGGTAGAGCATCACCCGCCAGCGCGGCAGGAAATGCCCGACGTCCTTTTCGTACGCGCTCATGAACGCGCGGTACGTGCGCCCGAGCTGTTGCAGCACTTTCAATTGTTCAACCGAATCCACTATCCGCCCCCCTCCAGGATCCGCATTATCGCCCATTCCGCTGCCATGTCATCCGTTCAGCGGCGCAGTTGCAGGCGCGGCACGCGGCGCAATTGCAGGACCGCGACCACAGCCACCGCAACCGACAGCATCTGGCCGACGTGGATCGAGGACACCAGCGACACGCGCGCCATCTCGAGCAGAGATAGGCCGTTCAGCCCGGCGTCGTGCAATTGCGCCAGGAGCCGGACCTGCTCTTCCTTGTTGATCAGGATCTGCGGGTCATTCAGGTGCGTGACCCACTGCGAGGCATGCATGGATTGCAGCACCTCGTTCACGCGGCTGACATACATGTGGTTCACCAGCGTGCCCACGAGCGCCGTGCCCAGCATGCCGCCGACCATGCGCAGCGACTGGATCATGGCCGTGGCGATGCCCAGGTGCGCCCGGCCCGCGGCTTCCTGCGTGAAGATGGTCAGGTTCGGCAGGATGAAACCCAGCCCCAGGCCGCTGCCGATGAGATACATAATCACTAGCGCATGCGGGGTGCCCTGCTTCAATGTCGCGATGCCGAGGCTGCACAATCCGAGCAGGGCGAAGCCGGTGAACATGATGTGCGCGGGATTGGGCACATGTGGCAGCAGGCGGCTGTTCGAGATGGAGCCGATGGTGATGCAGACGACCAGCGGCGTGATCAGCATCCCCGCTTCGTTCGGCGACAGGCCGAAGCCGCCCTGCAGCAGCAGCGGCATGTAAAACATCAGCGCGAACATCATGAAGCCCATCAGCACCGAAAGGCTGAACAGCGAAGCGAGCGCCGGATTGCGGAACATGTCGAACGGCAGGATGGGATTGCTCGCATGCTTTTCGCAGAAATACAGGGCGACGAACGCGGCCACGCTGGCGACGAGCAGCAGGATCATGCCGGGGCTCATGCCGTGCCCCGGAAGCAGTTCGACAAACATCTGCAGGCTGCCGAGCGAAGCGGCGATCAGGAAGGCGCCGAGCCAGTCGAGCTTCATGGCTGCCTGGTGCGCGTGGTGCCGGATCAGCGGCATGTGCTTCCAGACGAAATACACACCCAGCATCCCGACGGGCAGGTTGACATAGAAAACGGATCGCCAGCCGGTAAATTCAGTGAGGAAGCCGCCGAGCGACGGCCCTACCGCATTGCCGATGCCGAAGGCCGAGCTGATGAGCACCTGCCAGCGCAGTCGCTCACGCGGCTCGGGAAACAGGTCCGGGATGGAAGCGAAGGCCGTGCCGACCAGCATGCCGCCGCCGATGCCCTGCAAGCCGCGCGCAAGTACCAGGAACAGCATGCTGCTGGCCATGCCGCACAGCGCGGAGGCCAGCGTGAAGATGATGATGGCCGCCAGCACGAAATACTTGCGGCCGAAATGATCGCCGAGCCTGCCGAAGATCGGCACGGTGACGACCGACGCCAGCAGGTAGGACGTGGCCACCCAGGCATACAGGTCAAAGCCCTTGAGTTCGGCGACGATGGTCGGGAGCGCCGTGCCCACGACCGTCTGGTCAAGGGCGACCATCATCACGACAAAAAACAGGCCGAGCATGGCCAGCAGGGATTCGCGGAATGAGCGCGCGGTGTTGCCTCCAACACTGCTTGTCATGGCAATGGCGGCGTCAGCTGCGCGGGTGGCGGAATCAGAAGATCGGGTATCCAATGGAATTGTTTGACATCTCAATCGTTGATATGTCAACGATATTACGCCGCGACGGCCCTGCTGTCAAACGGCCGCCCGCGCGGCATGCAGCTGCAGACAAGATTCCCCGGTCTTCGGTAATATCTTGCCTCCAGCCCACTGCACGTACTGCCATGTTGACGCCTGAACAATTTTTCGGCTTCCTCGCCGCCGCCGTCCTGATCACTGTCTCCCCCGGCCCGGACAACCTGATGGTCCTTGGCGTTGGCATGTCGCGCGGACGTGCCCGCGGCATGGCCTTTGGACTCGGTTGCGCGCTCGGTTGCCTGAGCCACACGCTGCTCGCGGCGCTGGGCGTGAGCGCCATCATCGCCGCCTCACCTTTCGCATTCACGCTCCTGAAAGTGGCAGGCGGCGCCTACCTGATCTGGCTCGGGCTCCAGGCCCTGCGCAGCGGTGGCGGCGCCAAGGCGACGGCCGTCAACGGCATCGACGATTCCGTACCAAGGCTCTTTGCGAAGGGCGTCTTCGCAAACGCAATCAATCCCAAGGTGGTGCTGTTCTTTCTTTCCTTCCTGCCGCAGTTCGTGATCGCCGGAAACGGCAACGTGAACTGGCAGATCGCAGCGCTGGGCGTCACCTTCACCGTGCAAGCCGCCGTACTGTTTGGCCTGCTCGGTTTTTTCTCCGGCACGGTCGGCCAATGGATCAACAGCCGCCCGCGCGCCGGCCAATGGCTCGACCGCATCGCCGGCACCATTTTCGTCGGATTGGGGCTAAGGTTGATCGTCGCGCGCTGACCGAAACGTACATCCTGACGCATCCTGTACGTTGGGTGCGCCATGGATGTCCACGGAAAACACGAAAAGCACAGAAAATGCCCTTGTTTTGATTTCCGTGATTTCTGTGTTTTCCGTGGACAAGAAGTTCTTTCGTGCGGGTGCCTCTACTGTCCTTTATCGATCAGCTTTCTCTCCCCTGCTCTCCGCCTCAAACGCCACTGCGTCGCGCGCGAACATGTCCTCCAGTTCCTTGCGGCCCTGCTTGGCCATCGAGATCATCTGCGGCTGGTCCTTGTAATGCGGATAGGCGGCAAGCAGCATCCGCAGGTTGTGCAAGCGGAATTTCTTCACTACGTCCTGGGCGCGCTTTGGCGCAAACCCCAACTCCTCCAGCACCTTTCCACCGAGTTGCAGCGAAGCTTCGAAGGTTTCGCGTTCGAGGATGGCCACGCCGCGGTCCATGAGGTCGTAGTAATGCGTGAGGTTGCGCGCGCGGGCCAGGATCTTCAGGTGCGGGAAGTCGCGCCTGGCGATGTCGACGAGTTTCAGGCTGTCCTCCACATCGTCGATGGCCACCACCAGCAGGCGTGCGGTCATCGCACCGGCTGCGCGCAGCAGTTCGGGCCGTGAGGCATCGCCGTAAAACACCTTGAAGCCGAACTTGCGCAGCAGGTCGACCTGGTCGGGATCATGATCGAGCACCGTGGCGTGTATGCGGTTGGCCAGGAGCAGGCGGCCGATGATCTGTCCGAAGCGGCCGAAGCCGGCGATGATGACCGGATCCTCCTGCGGCTCAATGCGGTCCGCCGACCGCCTGTCCTGCCGGAAGCGCGGCGCAATCAGCTTGTCATGCAGGACGAGCAACAGCGGGGTCGCCACCATGGACAGCGCCACGACCACCACCAGCAGCGAGCCCGTCTGCGCCGAGAAAACTTGCGCCGTGGCCGCCGCACCGAACACCACGAACGCGAATTCGCCGCCCTGCGACAAGAGGAAAGTGAAAAGTGCCTGCTCGCCGCGCGGTACGGCAAACCATTTCGCAAGCAGGAAAAGGACGGCGCTCTTGAGCGCAAGGAATCCGACTACCAGTCCGAGGATCAGTACCGGTTGGGCGAGGAATACGCCGAAGTCGACCGACATGCCCACTGCGGTAAAGAACAGGCCGAGCAGCAAGCCCTTGAATGGCTCCAGGTCGCTCTCCAGCGCATGCCGGTACTCCGAATCGGCCAGCAGCACGCCTGCCACAAAGGTGCCGAGTGCCATCGACATGCCGACCCATTGCATCAGCCAGCCGATGGCAATCACCAGCAGCAGCGCAAACGAGGTAAAGATTTCGCGGAGTTGCGTCTTCGCGATGAAGCGCAGCAAGGGGCGGATGAGATAACGTCCGCTGAAGACGAGCCCAAGCAGCACGGCCACGATCTTGACCGCGCCCAGCCAGTCGTGGTCGAGCCGGTCTGGTGGCGTCGCGCCGAGGAAAGGAATCAGCGCAATCATCGGAATGGCCGCCATGTCCTGGAACAGCAGGATGGAAAAACCGGCCGCGCCGGCAGGCGTTCCTTTCAGGTTGCGCTCCTCCAGCGTCGCGAGTGCGATCGCGGTGGACGAGAGCGACAACCCGAGCGCCGCGATCAAGGCCACTTTCCAGTCGACGCCGAGCGCGTATGCCGCAACGAACAGCGCCATCGTGCAGGCGCCGACCTGCAGGGCGCCCCATCCGAATATCGGCCGGCGCAAAGACCACAAATGCTTCGGATCGAGTCCGAGACCGATCAGGAACAGCAGCAGGACGACGCCGAACTCGGAGAAATGCAGGATCACGTCGACACCCTGGATCAGGCGCAGGCCCCATGGGCCGATCGCCATGCCGGCCAGCAAATAGCCCAGCACCGCGCCCAACCCAAGACGCTTTGCGATCGGCACGGCAATGACCGTGGCGGCAAGGTAGACCAGGGAGTTGAAGAGCAGGCTGTGTTCCATCGGGTGTCCTTGTCGCGTGGCTGATATCACAATCGCCACACTTTACCGCGAGATGGACAGGCCGGCACGCGGGTGTTCGCAACGCGATGTGCCGGGACGACGATCATTCACCTGCGTGCAGGCAGGTGTCGCCGGCGAACGAACACCGGGTGTCAGAACTGTTGGCCAATACCCACCGGTCGACGACTGCGCTGGCGCCCGCGGAAATGGGCGGATTCATCACATGCCGAGATATTTTCCTTTGTTTTCAATGGGTTGAGAACAGTGCGCGGACATTCGAGGCCGGCTGGCACACTCCCTGCGATAGTGGCTCTCGAGTGCAACGAAACGCTCACCAACCAAACCCAATCATCTTTAAAGGAATGACCACCATGAAAACCCTGATCATCAAAGACCTGTCCGTCACCGAAGAACTCGACCGCGATGCGATGGCTGCCGTGCACGGCGGCACCGGCATGGGCTCCTATCCCTACTACTGGGGCGGCCCGTCGCTGAGCCTGAGCAAGAACGACTTCTCCTTCGATGCCCAGCAACTGCTGTCGCAATCGCAGAACACCGAAGTCAACAACGGCAACAACGTCGCCTTCGCCGACAACATCACTGCCAACGTCAAGCCGACGCAAAACGGCACCAACAAGATCAACTTTCTGTAATCCGCTTTAATCGACTTTAATCCGATTTATCGACCTCAAGGAGAACTGACATGACGACCCTGAAGATCAAAGACCTCGTTGCTACCGAAGAACTCGACCGCAAGGCGATGAGCGCAGTGCGCGGCGGCACCAGCAAAGGACTGAGCTCCTGCTACAACTGGGGCCCGAGCATGAGCATCAGCAAGGACGACTTCTCGTTCAACGCATCGCAGGCGCTCGGCCAGGAGCAGAACACGCTCGTGAACAACGGCAACAACGCGGCCTTTGTGTCCGGCATTACTTCCAACGTCACGCCGACGCAGAACGGCACCAACAAGATCAACTTCGGCTAAGACGCTGGATGCGGCGAGTGGCTCCCTGCCCTCGCCGCAACGGGCCGGCAGGGATGCGCTAATGCACGCTGCGTCCGGGCTGGTTCCCCGGTTCGATGTCCACGCCAAGCCGCGTGCAGATTTCATCGACTGCGACGAGGTCAGCGAGCAGGCATGCCCGGGTCAGCCGGGCAACTGCTTTCATGTACCCGTGTGCCGTCCGCGCTTCAAGGCCTTCGCAGTAGCGCGGTGCCCACGCGGCGAGATGCTCGTTCAGGAAGCGCTTCTGCATTGCAAGCAGGCGATCGGCAATCGCGTCCTTGCCGCTCGCTCGCGCCTTGCTCTCTTCGTAGCAAAGCAGGGACATGAAGCGCAACTGCGCGCCGATATGATCCGGCGCCGGCGCATCATGAGATATGCCGGAAAACCCGGCATCCTGCATCAGGGCGATAACGCGTGCGGTGACATGGCCCGGTGCGGCGCCCACGCGGGTAGCAGATTCATAAGGCATGGGCCCGACGTCCGATTTGCCGGGGGTGACAAGCTGCCGTGTAAACTCGAGGATAGCCTCCTCCGGAGATTCCAGCGCAGCCTCGACCTCGCGCCGCAACTCCGCCAGCGTGCCTTCCAGGTCCGCCAGCGCCAGGTCCCTGCTCAGCTCGCGCAAATGTTCGTCGTCCGGCACGCGCAGGAATAGCCGCGACATCAACCAGTAAGCCTGGCTGCGCTCCTGCGCCACCACATCGTATTCATCGTTCGCCATTGTTTGACGCAAGCCAATGCAGTTAACCACAAAGCTAACATGGTATTTTCCATGCGGCAATTTGGCAGCCCTTAAAGACTGACCCAAGTCAAGTGGCGCCGATCGGGATTTTGTCCACGAAAAACACGAAAACCGCAATCCCGGTTCGCGATTGCCAATCTCTTCCTGAGACATTGCGCGCTGAGCGTGAATTGTGCGTCAGGCCCACGAACTTTTTTGTGTCTTTCGTGTTTTTCGTGGACAAAAAAACTAGAACTCCAACTCCTCTGCAATCGCTTCGATCCCTGCACGGGCGCAACCGTCGTCGGCAGTGCCATTCGGTGCGCCAGAGACGCCGATCCCGCCGTAGAGCGTGCCGCCGACTTCGATCATGAGGCCGCCGCCAATCGCAAGAACGCGGGGTATGCTGCGTATGCCGCTCGACTCCTTGCCCGACTGCGTCGATTCGGCAAACTGACTGGTGTTGGATTTGAAGCTGACTGCGGTCCAGGCCTTGTTTACCGCGGCTTCCGGTGTGTGCATGCCGGCAAAACGGTCGCGCAGCATGACCTGGGTCTGGCCGGCGCGGTCGACCACGGCAATTGCGACCTGGTAGCCGCCTTCGCGGCATTTCTTGAGTCCGGCCTGTGCGGCCTTCAACGCCGTCTCCGGCGTCATCAGTTTGATCGCGTACGTGCTCTCCGCGGCCTGTGCTCCTGCACAGGCGAGCGCCGCAAGCGTGGCACACATGATTTTTTGTGTTGTCATTGTTTTTCTCCCAATGTCTCCGCCAGGCGCGCCGCGGCAAGCTTGCGTCCTGCCTCGGCGAAGGCGTTGTCAAGATAGCCGCCGTACAGTCCGGCAGTATCACCGCCCACGATCGGCGCCGTCAGCAGGTTGCCCGCACGGTCGAGCATGATCACCGTCGGCGCGAACCGGACGCCGTAACGCTGCGCGAACGCATTCTGGCTGATGCGCTCATGCTTGAAATCGAACAAGGTATCGCTGCCGTTCACCTCGACCTCGCGGATGACCGGCCGCTGTGATTCGGGCAGGTCGCGCAGGAGCGGCGCGAGATAGTTGCGGCGCACCACGTTGCAGAAGGAACAGCCCGGCAACGAGAACATGACGACGAGCGGCTTGCTGCGCATGCCCGCAATCCTGCCATCCTGTCCGAGATCGACCGGCGCGGGCAGCATGCCTGCATTCGATGCGGTCGCCGAACTGGCGCTGGATAGCAGGAACACAAGCCCGGCAAACGCAGGCAGGATGGCCGCGCCGAAAACCAGTTTAACGAGCCATGCGCGCGATATCATCGAAGTCCTCGTCAAAGATTTCACCGACGTCTATCCTGGCCACCTTCCCGCTCCGGTCGAACACCTGGTTGACTGGCAAGCCCTTCAACCGCCCCAGCGCGTTTTCGAATGCGGCGAAATCGGTTGTGACCGGATAGCTCAGCTTGTACTTCGCGATCCATTGCTCCGTCCTGGTGCGCTGCTCGGGATTGTTCTTCTCGATGTTCACACCGATGACGACCAGCTTGTCCTTGTTCTCCCGGTAGAGCTTCTGCAGCTTCGGCGCTTCGTTCATGCAGAACGGACAGTTGGACGCAAAATAGCTGATGACGACCACCTTGCCGCGCAATGCCGCGACGTCGATGGTCTTGCCGTCAATTGCCCGCACCACCGGGACCGCAGGCGCATCTCCAACCTGCAGGCCCGCGGCATGCGACACCGCGGCAAGCAGCCACATCGATGCAGCGAGCAGCAGGTTCGAGATGAAGCGCATGGCTTATACCTCAGTACTTGGGAAAGTACAGCTTGTTCTTGTCGAGCTGGTAGGTCCACGGCAGGCCGGCATTCTTCCAGCCATTCACCACCCGCTGGCCAGCCTTCGGGCCATCCTTGGCCAGGTCACCTTCGTAACCATCGACCACGGTATAGACCTTGCGGTAACCGAGCTCACTGAGCAAATTAGCTGCGCGCGCGCTGCGGTCGCCGGAACGGCACATCAGGATGATGGTGTCATCCTTGCCAAGGCCTTTTGCCGCGAGACGGCGCCCGAGTTCCGGTGCGAAGTCATTGTTCGGCTCGAGCTTGAAGCGCCCTGCCTTGTCATCCCAGGGCGCGTCGTCCGGATGTTCGACGTAGGGGATGTTGGCATCCGCCACCGTCGGCATGCCAAGGTAGGACACTTCGGCGCGCGTGCGCACATCGACGAGATACGCCTTGTCGCCGAGCTTCTGCTTGAGCGCATAGGCTTCCGGCGCATCGACGTAGAGCGCCTGCTTCGTGCGCTTGACCTCCGGCACCTTGCCGGCATCGACCGCAAATGCCTGCGCACCTGCGAAGGCCAGTGCCAGCGAGACGGCCGCGAGTGCAACGAATTTTCGTGTGTTCATAATTTCCCTTTACCCTGGCGGGTATCAGACGTCCATACCCGGGTTGCCATCCAGGCCAATGATACGCGGCGTATTCAGCTTGCGCGGCGTGACGGTCTTCTTGTCGCGCAACCACTTCCCGACCACCTCCCACACTGGCTCGCCCTTCGCGCCTTCTGCAACCGGCGCCCAGCCCGCGACCTTGTAGGTCTTGCCGGCTTCGATCAGATTGCCGTTCAGGCGCATGTCCTGGATGCGAGAACCCATCTTCGCGCGCGGATCGATGGCATAGGTCATGCCGCCCACGCGCACCATGTCGCCGCCCTGCTGGTAGTACGGGTCCGGGTTGAACAGGTTGTCGGCCACATCTTCCATCACGGTCTTGATGGTTTCGCCGGTCATCTCGGTCAGCGTGCTGTACGAATACGTCGTCGCGGTCTGGTCGAGCAGGTGCTCCATGAGGATCGGGCTGTTGGGCAGCAGCGAAGTGCCCCAGCGGAAGCCCGGCGAGAACGCCAGGTCCGCGCCCTTCACATCGATCAGCGCATCGACGATCAGCTGATCGAAGGTGCCGTTGAAATTGCCGCGGCGGTACAGCGTGCCTTCGGTCATCGCCAGCTTTTCATTCAGCTTGGATTCATAGGGCGCGCGGACCTTCTTGATCAGCGCATCCATGTCCTTGTCGGCCGGCAGGAAGTTGGAGAACACCGGCAGCAGGCGGTACTTGAAGTCCTGGATCTTGCCGCCGCGCACGTCGAAGTCGAGCACGCCGAGGAATTTGCTGTTGCTGCCTGCATTGGTGACCAGCGTCTTGCCGCCGCTGTTGCTGACGACCACCGGCTGCGGCATGCCGTCATGCGTGTGACCGCCGAGAATGGCATCAATGCCGCGCACGCGCGAGGCCATCTTGATGTCCACATCCATGCCGTTGTGCGAGAGGACCACGACGACCTTCGCGCCCTTGCTGCGCGCTTCGTCAACCATCTTCTGCATGTTCTCGTCCTGGATGCCGAAGCTCCATTCCGGCACCATGTAGCGCGGATTGGCGATCGGCGTGTACGGAAAGGCCTGGCCGATGATCGCGACCTGCACGCCGTTCATTTCCTTCATGACGTAGGGCTCAAACACCTGGTCACCGAAGTCGGTGGTCTTGATGTTCTGCGCGACGAAATCGACCTTGCCCTTGAAATCCTTCTCGACAATTTCCTTCACGCGCTTGTCGCCCAGCGTCATTTCCCAGTGCGCGGTCATCACGTCCACGCCCAGCGCGAGGCAGGCATCGACCATGTCCTGTCCGTTGGTCCACAGCGCGGTGCCCGAGCCCTGCCACGTGTCGCCGCCGTCCAGCAGCAGCGCGCCCGGACGCGATGCCTTCATGCGCTTGACCAGCGTGGCCAGATGCGCGAAGCCGCCCACCTTGCCGTAGGTCTGCGCAGCCTTTTCGAAATCGAGGTACGAGAATGCATAGGCTTCCGCACTGTTCCGGCGGACGCCGACATGCTTCAGCAGTTTCTCGCCGACCAGGTGCGGCATGCGGCCGACGGCTTCACCTACGCCGAGGTTGACGCTCGGTTCGCGGAAATAGATCGGCAGGAGCTGCGCATGGCAGTCGGTGAAGTGGAGTAAGTGGACATTGCCGAAACGCGGCACGTCATACATCTTGCCTGCGGCGGGCGCGGCGAACGCGCTGCCCGCGTTCATCACCATTCCACTCGCAGCGGCAATACCCATGACATGCATGAATTCACGCCGATTCATTCCCATTGCTGTTCCTCGAATTTCTTGATTGGTTGAGTTGGGCGCGGGGGCCGCGCTTTATAAGTCCATTGACGATTTGGTATGCGGGCAGGATCTGGCTTTTCACACATTGGCCACTCCCCCCGTCGTTCCCGCGCAGGCGCGGACCCATAGTGAGTCTGCATTGTCCGGCTCAGCATGGGTCCGCGCCTGCGCGGGGACGACGGGGAAAATCAGACGGTAGATCAATGCCACGCCACCCGCATTCGGGCGCCGGCATCTTCCATCCGCCCGCATTCCTTGCCTTACTTGTTCGCCGGCGAAGCAGGATCCATCAGCAGCGCCATCACGTCTTTGATCTGCGTTTCCGTAAGAATGCCGGAGTGGCCGAAGCGCGGCATGTTGGAGCATGCGTTGAAGGCCTGGGAGTTGTAGATCTTGCCCCAGGTGTACTTCATGATCTCTTCGCTATTGCCGCGCAGCTTGCCGTAGTTATAGAGCGACGGTCCGATGTTGCCGAAGGAAATTTCCTCCTTCGTGATCTGGTGGCAGGCATAGCAGTTACCGCCGTTGGGTGCGCCTACCTTGTCGGAGGACTGCATGCCGCGGCCGTTCTGGGCGATCTTCTCGCCCTCCTGCCACTTGCCGAGATACTTGCCGTCGGACGGATACTTGATCGTCTTCATCTGGCCGGCCTCGATCTGCGCGGCGATCTCTTTCGGGCGCTCGGTCGGATACTCGCTGCAAAGACGCTGCGCTTCATCCTGGTTCAGCATGCGTTCCACCGTCGCTGGACCCTTTGACTTGAAATCGTTCTTGAGCAAGTCCATCGCCAGCTTGCCGTAGTCGCTGTCGGCAGCCACTGTGGCGCATCCCGCGATGGCGAGCGCGCCCGCCATCATGATGACAATATGTTTCATCTCGCTTCTCCTTATCGCTTCAGCGCCGGGGCGTTATACTCGCCGCCCTCTGCATTCTTGGCCAGGAACATCGTCAGCGCGGTGATCGCATCCGACGCATAACCTGGTTCGGGGAAACGCTGCTGGCGGAAGCAGTCGTTCAGGCGGTGCTGCATGGTGCGCACCTCGCCCTGCGAGACGCGATAGGCGGGCCATGTGGTGTACGCGGCCTGGGCGTTCTTCGGGTTGAGGATGTTGGGCAGTTCCTGCAGTCGGATGCGCTGTCCGTCGGTGCCGTGGCAGGTGGCGCAGGAAAAATCATGCGCGCCGGCGCGATAGAAGAAGATCTTCTTTCCTGCTTCGTACGCCGCCTTTTCCGCCGGGTGGCTGGTGGGCACCGCCATCTTCATCCCGCGCGACTCGGCCGTGATGTAGGACACGATGGCTTCGATGTCCGACGGTTTTCCCTGGGTCGCGAAGTGCTGTTTTGTCGCTTCTTCGCGGGTCAGGCCCTGGAGGTTCATGCGGCAGTACATCAAGCGCTGTTCCAGGTCCATGACCTTGCCGACATCCTTGAAGTAGCGCGGCAGTTCGACATAGGCGCCCTTGACGACGCCCGGCCCCTTGCCCAGGTCGCATTGTTCAAGCGAGACATTTTTGGGGCCCGCATTTTTTTTCCACAATTCCTCTCCGCGCATTTCCCACAGCTCGGCGGGGTTGCCATCGGCGAGCATCTGGCGATACTTGGCGATTTCATCCGTTGCGGACGTCTGCGCGAGTGCGGAAGCCGCCGTCGCCGAAGCCGCGATGGCGACCAATACAAGGCCTCTCCAGTTCATGCTGTCTCCTTGATACAAATCTGATTGGGTAAACACCGCTCTTCATGGCGGTGTGACATGGGCGCTGCAGGCACGGACGATCAGGAAATCGTGCCTTCATCGGTACGGGTGTCGCCCTTGGTGTCGACCCAGGTCACGCTGACCTTGTCGCCCTTAGCGCCGCCCTTGAACTTGAACGACAGGAACGGGTCCTTGGAGACCGACGGGCCGAACTGGGCGTCGAGCACCACCTTGTCCTTGCATTTCGCCGTCAGCGTCTTGATGTAGTGCGCCGGAATGATCTTGCCGGACGCGTCTTTGCGCTGACCGGTTTCCATGTCGTGACGCATGAGGATCTTGACTTCGACTACTTCGCCGTTTGCACTGGCGCGGATGCGCATTGGATCTGCCATGATGATTTCCTTCTGGTATTCGTAAAAATGTCTTTTGCGTTCCGGGCTGCGATCAGCCGCCGCAACCGCCGAGGGTGACCTTGATTTCCTTGGTCGCGACCAGCCACTTGCCGTCAGCCTTGACCAGCGCGTGCACGTTGGACGTGGCGCCCATCTTGACGCGGGTGCTGATCGCGGCGTCGGTACCGGCAGGAATGTTGAAGCCGGCGGACATGGCGCTCGGGTTCTTTTCCACGAGGATCGCCATGTATTCGGTGTTCGGCACTTTGCTGCTGACCGATACCGGGACCACTGCGCCGTTTTCGGCGATGTCCGGACCGGTAATGCTGACGTCGCCGCTGACTGCGAACTTGTCGCCGCCGAGCGCCTTCACCACGTCATCCAGGCTTTTCGCATCGAATGCGGTCTGGTTCCAGTCAGCTGCAAATACATCGCTTGCCTTCAGCAGGCCAGCGGTAAACGCCATGCCGAGAACTGCGGAAATACGCAGCATGTCGCGTCGATTCTGATTCATCTCTCTCTCCTATCGTAAAAACAAGGCTATCCGGTTCACTGATTCGCCCTGATGCATCGGGCGCGGCACGGGATACTTTCCCGCACAACGCCCACCAATTTCCTTACTTCGCGCCGGCCAGGACCCAGGTCACGAGGGTCTTGAGGTCGTCGTCCTTAACTTGTGCCTGCGGCGGCATCGGGACCGGGCCCCACACGCCGCTGCCACCGCTCTTGACCTTGGCGGTCAGCGTGGCCGGTGCGCCGGCGTTGCCCTTATATTTCGCTGCAACGTCATTGAAGCCAGGACCGACGATCTTGTTGCTCACGCCGTGGCATGCGGTGCATCCGCTCTTCTTCGCCAGCGCCAGGCCGTCGGAATCCGCGAATGCGCTGCCCGCCAGTGCGGTCAGTGCCGCTGCCATTACAAGTTTCTTCATGCTCTCTCCGTGTTTGATCGAATGTTGGTGTGATGCTTTGCTGCCGTATTGCCTGTCCGAGTGCTATTTCGCGCCGGTGAGGATCCAGGAGACGATGGTCTTGATCTCGTCATCCTTCACGTGGGCCTGCGAAGGCATCGGAACCGAACCCCAGACGCCGCTGCCGCCGCTCTTGATCTTGCCGACCAGGCTGGCCTCGGCAGAGGCGTTGCCCTTGTATTTCGCGGCGATCTCGTTGAAACCCGGACCGACGATCTTGTTCTCGACGCCGTGGCAGGCGACGCAGGCGTTCTTCTTCGCCATGGACAAGCCTGCCGGTTCGGCCGCGGCAGAGCTGCCCGCGGCGCTTGCCTTGGCTTCCTTGCCCGCCGACAGCGGGCCGGTCGGTGCCGGCTTCGTCGTGTCCGCACCGCGCACCTCACCGAAGGTGCGGTTCTGCAGCGCGATGTTGCCGTGCGCGTTGCGCGAGACGTCCGGCAGGGTGGAATGGATCTTCTCGTCGACCGGGCAGTTCTTCATGCAGGCCACGCTCTTGACGTCCGGCTTGCCGTGGATGTCCCACATGCCATGGTTGGTCGTCATGCCGTTACGGTTGGGCATGCGCTTCTGCACTTCCGCGATGTTGTCGTTCGACAGCGTGAAGTCGTCCGGAACGATCTCGGCCATGTTCAGGATGTACGCCACCACTGAATAGACCTCTTCCGTAGTAAGTGTCTTCGGCGCTGTCCATGGCATGGCACGATTGATGAAGTCCCATAGCGTGGAAACCGTCGCCACCTTCATGATGGTCGTCTTCTGCGGCTGGCGGCCATTGGTCAGCGAGGCCACGCGGCCGGTCTTGATGTCCTCCGGCGTGGTGCCGCCGATGATGGGCGTAAACACTTCGTTGGACTCACCGAAAGTGCCGTGGCAGCTGGCACACTTGCCCTCCCACACCTGCTGCCCCTTGGCGACCGTGCCCGAGCCTTTCGGCAGGCCCTTGAAGTCGGGCCGCACGTCGATGTCCCATGCGGCGATCTCTTTCGGGGTCGCGCTGCGGCCGATGTTCGGGAATTTCTCGGCGAACGCCAGGCCACTCGTGGCCGCCAGCGCCAGTACGGCGATGGAATTAATAAACCTGGACATTCGACACCTCTCCCGATTCTGCGACCTTCCAAGACTGGATGGCGTTGTTGTGATAAATGGACTTCGTTCCGCGTACGGCGCGCAGCTCGTTGATCTTTGGCTGCACATAGCCGGTTTCATCGATCGCGCGGGACTGCAGGACGACCGGCGAGCCGTCCCAAACCCAGTCGATGTTGAAGCGGGTGAGGCACTTGGACAGCACCGGCGTTTCAAGCCGCGCGGTGCGCCAGTTGCGGCCGCCATCGACAGAGACATCGACCCGCTTGATCTTGCCGCGGCCTGACCACGCCAATCCGGTGATGTTGAAGAAGCCCTTATCGAGCAGAACTTGCCCCGCGGACGGGGTGGTGATGACGGATTTGCACTCTTGGATCGAGGTGTACTGGCGGAAGGTGCCATCCGGCATGGCGTCCATGTAGTGGACTGCCTCGTCTTTGGTGGCATAGGGCTTGTCGCCGACTTCGATGCGGCGCAGCCACTTTACCCACGATACGCCCTGCACGCCCGGCACCACGAGGCGCAGCGGGTACCCGTTTTCGGGACGCAGCATTTCGCCGTTCATGCCCCATGCAACGATCACATCATCGAGCGCACGGTCGATTGAGATGGTGCGCGTCATGCCAGACCCATCGCCGCCTTCGGCCAGGATCACCTTCGCGTTCTTCTTGTCGAAGCCGCAGTCATCCAGCAGGTAGGACAGCGGGACGCCGGTGAATTCGCTGCAGCTCAGCATGCCGTGCGAATACTGCACCGTCGGCACGGCCACATTGCCCCACTCCATCGCGGTGTTCGCGCCGCATTCGATGAAGTGCATGCGCGATACGGAAGGCATGCGCATCAGGTCGTCCATGGTGTAGACCTTCGGGTTCTTCACCATGCCATTGATCATGAAGCGATGCTTGCTCGGATCGATGTCATACCAGCCCTGGTGATGACGCTCGAAATGCAGGCCGCTCGGCGTGATGATCCCAAACAGGCCTTGCAGCGGCGCGAATGCGACCGAAGCCTGCGACACGCGGGTCAGGCCGGGCGATTCGCGGCGCAGCAGGTTGGTTTCGAATTTGGACGGCATGCCGTAGGCATTGGTCGCAACCGGCTTGCCCAGCGTTTTTGCGTGTTCAGGCAGGTTGAGGATATTCGGATCCCCTTCGAAGCTGCCTGCGGCGGCCTGCGCCAGGGCGGTGCCGCTCGCCATGGCTGCGCCGGCCGCAAGGAAGCTCTTGCGGAGGAATCCGCGCCGTTCCTGGTTCAAGCCTTGCGTGGTAATCTCCTCCGCAAGCTTGCTGTCGACGAAGTTTTCCGGTGCCCTGAGAATCCGGCCCGTTTTCTTGATTTCATGAGACATGCAAAGTCATCCTCGGTGAATTGGATAAATTATTAAACCAATATAAACGTATATACCCACATAAGCATATTAATGGCAAAAAAGTAGGGAACCTTTCACGGTTCCCTGCCTTTTCACCGTTATTCGTCGTCAGTCGTACGGCTTGCGACAGCACCCTTGGCCAACGGATTCTTGACCCCGATCCTGTTCGATACCTGGCCGCATACAGTCAGGCATACATTCACCGTATTCTGGTCGTCGATACGGTAGTAGACCTGTGTTCCATCCTTGCGGCGAGCCAGGATCTTCGAGCGGTACAGCATGTTCAGCTGGCGCGACACGTTGGCCTGGGTCGAGGCGATCTCGGTCACGATCTCCCCGACCGGACGCTCCCCGCCGCAAAGCGCATGCAGGATCTTGAGCCGCGTCGGCTCGGACAGAAGGAAGAAGTAATTCGATACCTCCTCGAACAACTCCTGGATCTGCGCTTTAGCGACTTCCTTGTCCATGTTTTTAGAATTTCTTTATATGTGTAAGTGCGCATATAAACAAATTCGGCGAAAGTTTGCAAGAAGTTTTCGTTGTGCGGTGCAGAAAACGCATTCGTTCCGGCGACGCATCCGTGCGGCAACGAGTGCGCAAGCCGGAAGCGTCCCGCGCTATTCAACGCAGGACGCGTTCCGCCGGATCTGGTCCGGCGTTCCCTCATTGGCCCATCCTCCCTCTAGAACCGCTTGCTGATGGCGATTCCAAGGCTGTTCTGATGCATCGAAATGCTTTCCGTCCCGCCCGCACCCGGCCCGAGCACCGCGTTGAACAACGACCGTCCGCTGACACTGTTGCCGAACGCATGCATGTATGCCGCTGTGATTTCCGTTTCAGCAGACAGCGCATAGCTCATGCCCAGCGTCACATGATCCTGCACTACGGCCGGCGCCAGGATATTGAACGTCACCTCGTTTGCGACGATCGGATTGCTCGTATGGTTGTAGCCCGCGCGCAGTGTGATGGCGCGGCTGTATTGCCACTGCACGCCGAGGTGCACGGCATCCACGTCCTTCCACCCGAAGCCCGGACCGTTGGCTGCACCTAGCGGCGCTGGCGAGGCCGAGGAATTGCCGATGGCGGCAATACTGCTGTAGCGGATGCGCTCAATGTCGGCGGCAAGAGTCACCGAAGGCGTCGCTTCGACCGCAATGCCGACCGCGTAGCGCGCGGGAATATCGAAATCCCCCTGCCCGGCAAAGAGACCCCGGTACTTCGAAAACTCGCTCATGTGGATGCGGCTGCTGTAGGACGCGCCAAACGCCAGGCGATCGAAGCGACCAAGGTAGCCGACCCGCGCGCCGAATCCCCGCGAACTGTCGTATCCGTTGTTGGTCACATTGCCGGGCGACGAGGTGAATGGAGGAAAACCCGGCGCATTGTCGAAGGCCTGCGCGCCGACAAGACGGAAACGCTGGAATGTGAACAGGGGCGACACGCCAATGGAGTGCTCCGCTGCCGGCTTCCACGCCACGGTCGGCGCGACGGTCAACTGCATCAGGTTCACCCCGAGACGCCCGCTGCCGCACAACAGGTTCGCTGTGTTCGGCCCCGCCCCGCAGTTGAGCTGCCCGCCGGGATAATCGGTGTTCATGCCGCCGGCGCCATACACGGTTATCCCGAGCGACAGGTCATCGCGGAGCATGCGGTTATAGCCGAATTCAGGCACGGCAAAGTCATTGCTGTCGCTCCTGGCCGAGCCGTTCAGCCCCGGCGCCGCGCCGCTGCGCATTGCACTGCGCCTCGGCTGGAACCAGTCGATGCCGACATCCATACGGTTGCCGACCCACGCCATCCCGGCCGGATTGTTTGCGCCGGCCATGGCATCGAACGGCAGCGCAACGCCCACGCCGCCCATGCCTTTCGACCGCATGCCGTAGCCGTGGCTGAAGTAGCCATCGGTGGCATTGACCGCTCCCGTCGCAGCAAGGCACAGTGCCGCACATCCCGCGCGCGCAAATTCTGCCCTGCGCTTCCCTCGCGCATTCCTCGTCATCTTGCTGTCTCCTCGCAAATAGTTATCGGCCACGGTCCCCGAAAGGGGCCGCGGCTTCTTTTTTTTTCCTGGATGCGGATTGTTCGCCGGGTCGTTACATGACGCCGCTCACCGGACGATGCTCCAGCGTCCAAAGGTGCATTGAGCCGTCATACAGCTTGGTGGAACGGTTGCCGACGATTTCGGACATCACGAACCATGCGCCGGCCGCCAGATGGCCGCTGTTGCAGTAGGTGATGGAGGGTGCGCCCGCGTCGAGATCGCTGCCCAAGAAGAGATTGCGGTAGACCTGCGCCGAATAGAAATGCAGAGCGCCGTTCTGGCTGCGCGCAAGCAGCTCGGGCGCGTACGGCTTGGCACCGGCCACGTGGCCGAGCGCAAACACATAGTCGCGCTTGGACAGGCCGTGGTACTGCGGCAGCGGACGTGAATCGACCAGCTGCGCCGCCTTGCTGCTCGACGCCTGCGCCACGTCATCCGACGTCGCCACCAGCTCCTTGTGCTCGCCGCGCGAAGCCCAGTTGCCGGCCTTGCGGGGTGCGGGCGAAGTCGTCACGTCGCGCCCTTCGGCAAGCCATGCCGCCATGCCGCCATCCAGCACAGCGACATGCTCCTCGCCGTAGACCTTGAGCTGCCAGTACATGCGCAGTGCTTCATCGACGTCGGCTACATCCTTCCCGACAGGCACCAGAACGATCGGCTTGTCCGATTGAATGCCCGCCGCCTGCACGAGACGCTCGAACTGCTCCTTCGACGGCAGCATGTATTTGACCTTGATGCCGTTGACATTCTGCTCGGTGCGGATGGTGCCGAAATCGACCAGCATGGAATCAGGGATATGACCGCCGACCGCCGCAACCACCTTCTTTCCCGTTTTCTTCTCGGTTTCGATCTTCGGTTGCGCCGTATAGGAATCGGTGTCGGAACGCACGTCCACCACCTGCACTTCACTGCGATGCTGCGCGAGCCATGCCGTATCGACTACCGGCCCCGGCAGATCGACGGCGAACGCGGGAAGGCTGGCAACGCCCAGCGCGGCTGCGGCCAACAGGACTCTTGTTTTCATGTTCTCTCCTCTACTCACGGGTTGATGCCGGCGGATTGGAAATAATCCACCAGCGAGACTTGCTTCTCACTGATCACTGCCAGTTTTCTGTCTTCGAGCACCTGGTCCAGGCTCGCCTTGCGCGTGCGTTTCGCCACCACCGTGTCGCGCTTGCGCAGCAGGTCGCCGATGTCGCCCTTGTAGGCGCGCACGAACGCCGTGATCCATGCCGCCACCGGCGCCATCCGGCCACGCGCATCGACGCGGAACCGCGCCAGCCGCGACTCCATGCCCGAGCTGTCGATCCAGGTTTCGTCCGTCACCCAGCGGTTGGTGGAAAAGATCCGCATGGGCATGCCGAACGTATCGAGCGAGATGCCGACCAGGTGGCTGAACGATGCCGTACTGCCGTTGCCGGGAACGAACACATGGAAATGGCCGTGCTCACCCTCCACACGTTCGTCAGCGGAATGTGCGTGGTAAAAAAACCTGCTCTGACTCACCTTGTCATGCACGTCCCGCGCCGGGTAATGCTGCCATTCGACGAATCGGGATGCGCCGGCGAGCGCCGCCGTGGCGAGTCCCGGCCCCGCCTGCATGATGTGCAACTGTGCGACGAGCAGGCTGCGCGCCGATTGGTGGTTGGCCTTCATCACACCCGCCTCGGTGCCATTTCTAGTCCTTCTTCGGCGCGCAGGGATTCTCGGCTTTCTTCGATTTCTTCGGTGCGCAGGGGTTCTCGCCCTTCGCCTTCTTTGCTTTTTTCGCCGGTGCGCACGGATTGGCGGCCTTCTCGCCGGCAACCGGCGCGCAGGGATTCATCGCCTTGCCGGAATCCGCGGCAATCGCCATCGGTGCGGCGACCGTGGTGGCGAGGGCGATGACCAGCGCCGACAGGGTTTCGCGTGCCGCTGCGCCGGTGCGCTTTGTTGATGTGCGTTTCTTCTGCATTGCTCTCTCCTTGAATGAACATGTCGCGGCACCTTGCCGCAGTTGATTAATGTTTCTCGTACCCAGCGCCATCGACTGCCTGCTCGGCAGTGACTGCGCCGCCCGCGCGCCGCTCGAAGCGGCCGCCGATCCAGAACACCGCGACCGCAGCGGCGACCATGATCACGTTGACCAGCCATTCCGGCAGGTTCAGCGCCTGCGGCAAAGTGTCGCCACCGCCGAATTCACCGGCCGACGTGAGGGCTTCCAGCCAGCCGAAGGCGCCGGCAAAGAGCCAGGTGCCGATCAGCAGGCCGCCGAGGAAGACAAGTGCATCGAGCCGGCCGGACACCATGCCGACCATCGATGTGCCGGGGCAGTAGCCGCCGACCGCAAAACCCGCGCCGACCAGCGCGCCGCCAGCTGCTGCTGCCCACAAGAAGGCGGGCGGAATGAAAATACCGTCACCTTCGACCAGTCCGACAAGCTTGAAGACATAGAGGCCGACCGCTGTCACCACGATGGCGGTGAACATCACCTTGAACACCGACCAGTCGGTCAGGCGAAATTGCGCGGTAAGTTTGCAGGGGCTGCCGAAGCCGGCGTTTTCCAGCACGAAGCCGAAGAGAAAACCGCACAGGAGTCCGGAACCGACATCTCCGAGAAGGCCGCCCATCACACCACCCCGCGCACGATACGGCTCACGATGAGCCCGACTGCAAAGAAAGCCACCAGGAAGGCGAAGCCCGCAAGGCTCAGGGTTGCCGCACCCGACAGGCCAAGCCCGCTGGTGCATCCGGCTGAAATCCGCGCCCCGAAACCGGCGAGCAGGCCGCCGATCAGCGCCGTCGTCAGCCGGCGTGGCGTGCCGAGCGTGCGCGCCCCATCGAGCTGCACACGGAAGCGCCCCGAACGCCAGGCGGCGAACGCGGCGCCAATGACGACGCCCAGCACCTGCCATGTGATCCACGACGGCAGCGGATTGCCCCCCTCCACCATGCCGCCCAGATAGCGATTGGCCTCGGTGGCCGCCGGCGCGACCTCGATACCGATCCAGGCCGCCAGGCGGGTGGTAAAACCGGTCGCTCCGAGCCCGTGCCCGGTCAGCACGAACGTGAGCAGCAGGGTCAGGCCGAGCGCCAGTCCGGCCAGCCATGGCGACCAGAATGGCTTGATGCTGCATTGCGCGGATGTCTTCATGTCGTCGTCCTCCTTTGGTGATGTTGTCTTTTTACCGTTGGCGACGCCGCACTCGAAACCGGCATCGCCATCGCCGGTTACCTCATTCAGGCCCTTCCACATCGACCGTACCGTAGTGCTCGAACAGCGACGATGCACCCGTCATCACCACGGCCGCTTTCTCCACGGCGCCTGCGACGCTTTCACAGATGGTCTGGCAGATGGCAAGCAGTTGTGCGTCAGCGACGCCATAGAAAATCTGGCTGCCGTCGCGACGGCGGCTGATCATGCCGGCGCGATGCATCATGCGGAGGTGATGGGAGATGTTCGGCTGGGTCGTGCCGGTGCGTTCGGCTATCGCTGTCACGGACTTCTCGCCGCAACAGATGGCGCGCATGATCTTCAGGCGCGTCGGCTCCGAGAGGATGAGAAAGCGCGCCGCGGCGGCGGTGAAAACCTCGTCGCGCGTTTCGTCAGCCAGATGGTAAGGTGCTTTGGGCATGCGGCATACAATATGCTCACATGCTCATATAGTCAATACTCAATAATTGTTTTGCGCCATGCCCTGCATTTCAGGGCACAGTCGCCTCTGACAGCGTACCGATTCGGGTCGCGATTCCTTGCACAAACTGCAAGCAAACCATGGCGGCATTACGCTCCGGCCGCCCGCTCCTCCCGCGTCAGCCGGTTGCGCACGTGGACCGTCGTCTCCGCGAACGCGGAATCGAGATAGGCACCCGCCTGCCTGATGATGAAATCCTTGAACGCCGCAGTGGCCGGCGACAGGTTCTTGTTGCGCAGATGCGCTGCATACCAGGTGCGCATCATCGGCATGCCCTTCACGTCGAGCACGGCCAGTTCGCCCGCCTTCAGTTCCAGCGCCAGCGTGTGCAGCGAAATGAAGCCGAGCCCGAGGCCGGCGATCACTGCCTGCTTGATCGTCTCGTTGCTGCCCATCACCATGCCGCGCTTCGGCTGCACCTGCTGCTCGCTGAAAAAGCTTTCCATTGCCAGCCGGGTTCCCGACCCCTCCTCGCGCAGCAGGAAGGTCTCTTCGTTCAGCTCGGCGGGCTTGATCTTGCGGCGTGCCGCGAGCGGATCGTCCGGCGACGCGATGATCACATGCGGATGCCGCGCCAGCGGGAACGACAGCACATCCATTTCCTGCGGCGGACGCCCCATGATGGCGAGGTCGATCTCGTTGTTGTGCAGGAGTTGGATCAGCGTCTCGCGATTGCTGACGGCAATGCGCAACTCGATTTCAGGATGGTTCTGCTTGAACAGAGCGATCAGCTTCGGCACGAAATACTTCGCCGTGCTGACCAGTGCCACCGACACCAGGCCCTTGCGCAGGCCCGTCAGCGAAGCGAGGCTGTCCTGCGCGTTCTTGATGGCACCGAGCACTTCATGCGCAGTGCGTTCGATCTGCCTGCCCGCTTCCGTCAGGTACATCTTCTTGCCGATCTTGTCGAACAGCGGCATGCCTACCGTCTCTTCCAGCTGGCGTATCTGCATCGACACGGCAGGCTGCGTCAGGAACAGTTCCTCCGAGGCACGCACAAAGCTGAGATGGCGTGCGGCAACGCTGAATATCTGCAACTGCCGCATCGTGAGGTTCTTCATCGCTTCTCCGGTGGCGGAAATATCCGCGCGTCATTAATTAAGTAAAACCTTACTTATACCCTAATTATTATTGAATTTTCTTTATTCTTCCATTTGCCTACACTTCAGCCATCGATGATCTCTTCACGATAAACCACAATCTTGCCAAGGAGTGACAGATGACTGTCAAGAAGTACAGCGCAGGTGTCAAGGAATACCGCAGCACCTATTGGGAGCCATTTTATAGCGTCAAGGATACGGACATCCTTGCCTGCTTCAAGATCACCCCGCAGCCCGGCGTGGACCGCGAAGAAGCGGCAGCCGCGGTTGCTGCCGAATCGTCCACCGGCACCTGGACCACGGTCTGGACCGACCTGCTAACCGATCTCGACTACTACAAGGGCCGCGCCTACCGCATCGAAGACGTGCCGGGTGACGATACCTGCTTCTACGCCTTCATCGCCTATCCGATCGACCTGTTCGAGGAAGGCTCTGTCGTCAACGTGTTCACCTCGCTGGTGGGCAACGTGTTCGGCTTCAAGGCCATCCGCGCGCTGCGACTGGAAGACGTGCGCTTCCCGATCGCCTACGTGAAGACCTGCGGCGGTCCGCCGAACGGCATCCAGGTGGAACGCGACCGCATGAACAAGTACGGCCGTCCGCTGCTCGGCTGCACCATCAAGCCCAAGCTCGGCCTGTCGGCAAAGAACTATGGCCGCGCCGTGTACGAATGCCTGCGCGGCGGCCTGGACTTCACCAAGGACGACGAAAACGTCAACAGCCAACCGTTCATGCGCTGGCGCGACCGTTTCGACTTTGTGATGGAAGCGATCCACAAGGCCGAAAAGGAAACCGGCGAGCGCAAGGGCCACTACCTGAACGTGACCGCACCGACGCCGGAAGAAATGTACAAGCGTGCGGAGTATGCGAAGTCGATCGGCGCACCGATCATCATGCACGACTACATCACCGGCGGCTTTTGCGCCAACACGGGCCTCGCCAACTGGTGTCGCGACAACGGCATGCTGCTGCACATCCACCGTGCGATGCACGCCGTGCTTGACCGTAATCCGCACCACGGCATCCACTTCCGCGTGCTGACCAAGATCCTGCGCCTGTCGGGTGGCGATCACCTGCACTCGGGTACCGTCGTGGGCAAGCTGGAAGGCGACCGCCAGGCAACGCTGGGCTGGATCGACCTGATGCGCGACCGCTTCGTGGAAGAAGACCGCAGCCGCGGCATCTTCTTTGACCAGGACTGGGGCTCCATGCCGGGCATGTTCCCGGTCGCGTCCGGCGGCATCCACGTCTGGCACATGCCGGCACTGGTTTCCATCTTCGGTGACGACTCGGTCCTGCAATTTGGCGGCGGCACGCTCGGCCATCCGTGGGGCAATGCAGCCGGCGCGGCAGCCAACCGCGTCGCCCTCGAAGCCTGCGTGGAAGCACGCAACCAGGGCCGCGAAATCGAGAAGGAAGGCAAGGACATCCTGATCGCCGCCGCGAAGCAGTCGCCGGAACTGCGCGCCGCGATGGAAACCTGGAAGGAAATCAAGTTCGAGTTCGACACCGTGGACAAGCTGGACGTGGTGCACAAGTAAACGACACTTGATCAGAATCGGAGATAAGAAATGAGCGACATGCAAGACTACAAATCGCGGCTGTCCGACCCGGCCAGCCGCAAGTTCGAAACCTTTTCCTACCTGCCCGCGATGGATGGGGAACGCATCCGCAAGCAGGTGGCGTACCTGGTGAGCAAGGGCTGGAATCCGGCCATCGAGCACACCGAACCGGAAAATGCGTTCGACCACTACTGGTACATGTGGAAGCTGCCAATGTTCGGTGAAACCGATGTCAGCAATATCCTGGCTGAGGCGGAAGCCTGCCACCGCGCCAACCCGAATCATCATGTGCGCCTGGTCGGCTATGACAATTTCAAGCAGAGCCAGGGTGCTTCCATGGTGATCTACCGCGGCGCGACTGTCTGAGTTTGAGAGCCAGGGCCACTGTGTCCGGCACGCCCTCTCCGACGCGCATTGGGGCGAAGCTTGTACGCATGCATCCCGGCGTCGCGGATAGGAATGGGGAAGAACTTCTAGCAGAGTACCTCCCTGCCCATTCCGTTCCGCCTCGCCCGGGGCTGCATGCTGCAACAACGTCGGGAAATGGAATGCCGGGCTGCGGAAACGGTGTGCCTTTTTCGGCGGCAGAGCGCTGCGTTCTGCCGCATTTTTTGGAAACAGCATCATGACCGACCCGATCGCACAATATCGTTTTCGAGAAGAGCCTTTCTATCGCGCCAGCGGCGACGAGATCTCGCTGTATGAAGCCGCCTACGCCGTCAGGATGCCGATGATGCTCAAGGGCCCGACCGGCTGCGGAAAGACCCGCTTCGTCGAATACATGGCGTGGCGCCTCGACCGGCCGCTGATCACCGTCGCCTGCAATGAGGACATGACCGCATCCGACCTGGTCGGCCGCTTCCTGCTCGGCACTGATGGCGCGCACTGGCAGGATGGGCCGCTGGCGATGGCTGCGCGCCATGGCGCGATCTGCTACCTCGATGAAGTGGTGGAGGCACGTCAGGACACGACGGTCGTGATCCATCCGCTGACCGATACACGCCGCGTGCTGCCGCTCGACAAGAAGAACGAGCTGGTGCACGCCCATCCCAATTTCCAGCTGGTGATTTCCTACAATCCGGGCTACCAGAGCCTAATGAAGGATCTGAAACAATCCACCAAGCAGCGTTTCTGCGCGCTCGACTTCGACTACCCCGCGCGGCAGGTCGAACTCGAAGTGATCATGCATGAAACCGGCGTGGACGAAGACATCGCCAGCCGCCTCGTCGGCATCGGCGAGCGCGGCCGCAACCTGAAGGGGCACGGTCTCGACGAAGGCATTTCGACGCGCATGCTGGTCTACGCCGGCGCGCTGATCGCGCGGGGCGTCAAGCCGCTCGATGCCTGCCGGATGGCGCTGGTGCGCCCGCTGACCGACGATCCCGACATGCGCGACGCCCTCGACGCCGCCGTCACAACCTACTTCTGAGCCGATATCCATGCTGGCCGAGCACACCGACATCACCGAGCTGCCCGACGCGATCCGCGAAGCGATCGACGCCGCCGCAACACAGGCCGCGAAGACGTTCACGCCGCACGGGCTGGTGTCGTACCACGCCGGCATTGCGGCGCTGCACCGCCTCGGTCGCGGCGATGACGTGCCGATCGCATTCGTGAGCGCGGCGCCGGCCATCGCTCGCGAACTCGGTGAGGACAGCCTCGACGAACTGGTGCAGGAGGCGCTGAGGCTGGCATCGAAAACCAGCGGCGCGGTGATCGAGCGTCTGATCGAAACGGCCCCGCTCGCCGCATCCCGCCTCGGCGATGCAACGGTGTTCCACGGCTACCTCGCACTGGTTACACATATCGCCGCCAATGCGCCGCGCGCCTTGCGCCCGATGCTCGACAAGATGGACACCCTGCTCGGGCAGCTCACGCTGGGCGGGCTGCGGCGCTGGGCGCAATGGGGCATCCACGCACATCGCACGCATTTCGACGACCAAGTGCGCTACTTCGGCCTCGAGAGCACGGAATCGCTGGCGATCCTGCAGCAGGAACGGCGCGGCACGCTGTTTGTCGATGTGCACCGACGCATCGGCATGTACCTGCGCGCACTGTACGGCCTCGATTTCATCCTGCGCCCGACTGCCGGTGATTTCGAATCGCGCAGCGGCTATCGCCCCACGATTGGCGAATTCATCATCCACGTTCCCGACGCCTATGACGATGCCGGCGACGTGTGCGGCCTGGATATCTACCGTGCGGCGGCGGTCCACGCCGCGGCACATATCGTCCACACGACCGACCGCCTTTCCTCCGACGGATTGGCTCCGTTGCAAATCGCCGCGATCGAGGTAATCGAAGATGCGCGCATCGAGGCGCTGGCCATGCAGCAGTTTCCCAGGCTGCGCCAGCTGTGGTCGCGCCAGCACACGGCAACACCGGCGCAAGGCGCCACGATCGGCGATTATCTCGATCGCGTTGCGCGCGCCCTGCTCGATGGGTCCTATGCGGACGATCATCCGATCATTGCCGACATCCGCAAGCGCTTCACGGAGGCAGGCAACTGGCGCGACAACGCCCTCTCGAGGGACATCGGCCTTGCGCTCGCGACACAACTGTCGACGCTCGGCATCACGCACCGCCCGGCGAACGACATTCTCTCCGCACCTTATCGCGACGACAACCGCCACACATGGGAATTCCGCGGCTACGACACGCGCGCCGCGCTGGAGGAGCGCCTGCGCTTCTCGCGCCAGCAGCGCCGCAATGTGAGCCTGATGGAATTCATCAACGAGATCGATACGGAAACGGCCGGCGACGACGCGCAGGAAGTCTGGGTGCTGCAGAGCGAGCTCTTCCCCTATGAGGATTTCGGCGTGTCGTACAACGCCAGCGGGAATAATGCGGAAACGGCCATGCCGCTGCCCTATCCGGAATGGGATTACCGCATCCAGATGCAGCGCCCGGCGTGGACGCAAGTCATCGAGTCACGCCCCGACGCCGCCGATGCTTCACGCATTGACGACATCCTGACGCAGCACAAGCCCTTGACCTCCCGCTTGCAGCGCCTGATCGAGGCCTTGCAGCCGCAGGGCGTGCAGCGCCTGCGCAAACAGGAAGACGGCGATGAGATCGACCTGAACGCGGTGCTCGACGCCTGGACCGACATCCGTCGCGGACAGATGCCGGACAACCGCTTCATGCTGCGACACAAGCGCTCGGTACGCGACATTGCGGTGATGATACTGCTCGATCTTTCTGAATCGGCGAATGAAACGATCGCGGGCTCCGGCCAGCGTATCATCGATCTCGCACTCGAAGCGGCGGTGCTGACCGCGGATACGCTGGAGCGCATCGGCGACCCCTTCGCCATTCACGGCTTCCAGTCGGATGGACGGCATGCCGTGCACTACCGCCGTTTCAAGGATTTCAAGCAGCCGTACGACGCGCAGGCCAAGGGCCGTCTGTGCGGGATGCGTGCCGAACTGTCAACGCGCATGGGCGCGGCACTGCGGCATGCGACGCGCCTGATGCAAAAACAGCCACAGAAGCAGAAGTTGTTGCTGTTGCTGACCGACGGTGCGCCCGCCGACATCGACGAACGCGATCCGCAGTACCTGCGCCAGGATGCGAAGAAAGCGGTGGAAGAGGCGCGACGCGCTGGCATTACAAGTTTCTGCCTGAGCCTCGATCCACTGGCTGATGATTATGTCGAGCGGATCTTCGGCAGGAGTCATGCGATGGTTTTGGACAACATCAGGCGGCTGCCGGAAAAGTTGCCTGCGCTCTATGCGGCATTGACAAAATGAGCACGGTCATCTCACTTTGTGGGAGCGGTTTTCGGCTGCCGGAAAAATCGCGAATGATAAGCAAAATTTATGTTCACCGTAAAAACGTCTGAATGTATATTATTTACGTACTTAGTTATATTTAGACATATCAAGAATCCCTGGAGACAACATGCCTAACGGACGCACCACTTTCAGCAAGTTCATCATCGAGCAGCAAGGCCGGCTCGAGAATGCGGACACCGAGCTGACCGCCTTGCTCAACGATGTGCAGACCGCCTGCAAATACATCGCCTCGGCCATCTCGCGCGGCGCGCTCACCGGCAAGCTGGGAACCACGGCGCAGGTCAACGTGCAGGGCGAAACGCAGAAGGAACTCGACGTCGTCTCGAACGAGATCTTCATCGAAAGCTGCGCGCTCGGCGGTCAGCTTGCGGGACTGGCGTCCGAAGAAATGGAAGACGTCTATCCGATCACCAGCCCGACCAAGCGCGGCCGCTTCCTGCTCGTGTTCGACCCGCTCGACGGTTCATCGAACATCGACGTCAATGTTTCCGTCGGATCGATTTTCTCCATCCTGCGCGCGCCGGATGACAGGGACGCCGTTACTGCCGAAGACTTCCTGCAATCCGGCACCCGGCAGGTCGCCGCAGGCTATGCCATCTATGGCCCGGTGTCGATGATCGTGCTTACCATGGGCGACGGCGTGAATGGTTTCACGCTGGATCGCGAGATCGGCGCATTCATCCTCACCCATCCGAACCTGCGCATCCCCGCCGAGACGCGCGAGTTTGCCATCAACACCTCCAACGCGCGTTTCTGGGAGCCGCCGGTGCGCCGTTATGTGGAGGAATGCGTGGCCGGTCGCACCGGTCCGCGCGACACCGATTTCAACATGCGCTGGATCGCGTCGATGGTGGCCGAAGTGCACCGCATTCTCATGCGCGGCGGCCTCTTCATGTACCCGCGCGACAACAAGGATACGTCCCGGCCGGGCCGCCTGCGCCTCATGTACGAGGCCAATCCGATGAGCATGATCGTCGAACAGGCAGGCGGCCTCGCCTCGACCGGCTATGAACGCATCCTTGACGTCAAACCGACCAACCTGCATCAGCGCATTCCAGTGATCCTGGGTTCACGCGACGAAGTCCGGCGCCTTGAGCAATACCACGCCGAATATGCAGCGGGAACGGACAAACCGTTCGAGTCCCCGCTCTTCAACACGCGTAGCCTCTTCATGCGGGGAATTTAACTCATCATCACTGGAAACTGCCATGTCACGTAAACATCCCATCATTGCCATCACCGGTTCCTCCGGCGCCGGCACGAGCACGGTCACCAAGACCTTTGAACATATCTTCCGCCGTGAGGGGCTGACCGCCGCGCTCATCGAGGGTGATTCCTTCCATCGCTACAACCGCACGGAAATGAAGGTCAAGCTGGCCGAAGAACTTGCCGCCGGCAACCAGCATTTCAGCCACTTCGGTCCGCAGGCCAACCTGTTCGAGGAACTGGAAGGCTTGTTCCGTCGCTACGGCGAAACCGGCACCGGCATGGTGCGCAAGTACCTGCACAATGAAGAGGAAGCCGCGCCCTATGACCAGGAACCCGGCACCTTCACGCCCTGGGAGCCGATCCCGGAAGGCACCGACCTGCTGTTCTATGAAGGTCTGCACGGCGCAGCGGTGGCCGATGGCGTGGATGTCGGGCGCCATGCCGATCTGCTCGTGGGCGTGGTGCCGACCATCAACCTCGAATGGACGCAGAAGCTGATTCGCGACAAGAGCCAGCGCGGCTATTCGCAGGAAGCAGTGGTCGACACGATCCTGCGCCGCATGCCCGACTACGTGAACTATATCTGCCCGCAGTTCTCGCGCACGCATGTCAATTTCCAGCGCGTGCCGATGGTTGACACGTCCAATCCTTTCATCACGCGCGACATTCCGACCGCGGATGAAAGCATGGTCGTGATCCGATTCGCCAATCCGAAGGGCATCGACTTCCCTTACCTGCTGTCGATGCTGCATGACTCGTGGATGTCGCGACCGAACATCATCGTCGTCCCCGGCGGCAAGATGGGGCTCGCGATGCAATTGATCTTCACGCCGATGATTCTTCGGCTGATGGAGATGAAGAAGAAGTAAGACACACACCGTAACCCCGGCAGCACCCTTGGAGCGCGGACACCGCAACGTGTCCGCTGTCCCTTCTTGCGCCCTGAATTCCCGCACTACCAGGAAAACACATGACCACTACCAGCCAGCAACTGTCCAACGCCCTGCGCTTTCTTGCCATCGACGCCGTGCAGGCAGCCAACTCGGGCCACCCCGGCATGCCCATGGGTATGGCCGACATCGCCGAAGTGCTGTGGCGTCGCTACCTGCGCCACAATCCCGCCAATCCACGCTGGATCGACCGCGACCGTTTCGTGCTGTCCAACGGCCACGGCTCGATGTTGCTCTACGCGCTGTTGCACCTGAGCGGCTATGACCTGTCGATCGACGAGCTGAAGAAGTTCCGCCAGATGCATTCGAAGACACCGGGGCATCCGGAATATGGCATCACGCCCGGCGTCGAGACCACCACCGGGCCACTGGGCCAGGGTCTGACCAATGCGGTCGGCATGGCGCTGGCGGAAAGATTGCTGGCGGAAGAATTCAACCGTCCCGACCACACCATCATCGATCATTACACGTACGTCTTCCTCGGCGACGGATGTCTGATGGAAGGCATTTCGCACGAAGCCTGTTCGCTCGCGGGCACGCTCAAGCTCGGCAAGCTGATCTGCTTCTATGACGACAACGGCATTTCCATTGACGGCCACGTGGAGCACTGGTTTGCGGACGATACGCCAAAGCGCTTCCAGGCATATGGATGGCATGTGATTCCGAATGTGGACGGTCACGATCACGAAGCCATCGACAAGGCGATCCAGGAAGCGCGCGGCGAAAGCGGCAGGCCGACGCTCATCTGTTGCAAGACCGTGATCGGCAAGGGCAGCCCGAACAAGGCAGGCACGCATGATGTGCACGGCGCTGCACTGGGTGACAAGGAAATCGCCGCCACGCGCGAAGCGCTCGACTGGGCCTACCCGCCCTTCGAGATACCGGAACGCATCCGCGCCGCATGGGACCAGAGCGCGCGCGGTGCGATGAACGAACGCGCATGGGCCGAGCGCTATCATGCCTACGCATTGGAGTACCCCGGTGAAGCGGTGGAACTGATGCGCCGCATGTCCGGCAACCTGCCGGAAAACTGGGCTGTGCATTCGCTGGAATCGCAGCATGAAACCAGCCGCAAGGCGGAAACGGTCGCTTCCCGCAAGGCGTCGCAGAACGCGATCGAACTCATCGCACCGGCATTGCCCGAACTGCTCGGCGGGTCCGCCGACCTGACCAGCTCGAACCTGACGAACTGGAGTGGTTCGGTCGCGGTCCGCGCGGAGCATCGCGGCAACCATATCAATTACGGCGTGCGCGAATTCGGCATGAGCGCCATCATGAACGGCATCGCCCTGCATGGCGGCTTCATCCCCTACGGCGGCACCTTCCTGACTTTCTCCGACTACAGCCGCAATGCACTGCGCATGGCCGCGCTGATGCGGATCCGTTCGATCTTCGTGTTCACGCACGACTCGATCGGCCTGGGCGAAGATGGTCCGACGCACCAGCCGATCGAGCACGTGACGAGCCTGCGCATCATCCCGAACATGAGTGTCTGGCGCCCTTGCGACAGCAGCGAAACGATGGCCGCCTGGAGTGCCGCGATCGAACGCAAGCATGGCCCGACTGCGCTGATCCTGTCGCGCCAGAATCTGCCTTTCCAGCAGCGCACGCCGGACCAGATCATCGCCATCCGGCGCGGCGGCTACGTCCTGTCGGAGGCGGCGAACGGCAAGCCGCATGCAGTCCTGATCGCCACGGGTTCGGAAGTCATGCTCGCCATGCAGGCGCAACGCGAACTGGAGAAGGAGGAAATCTTCGTGCGGGTGGTGTCGATGCCTTCCAACACCGAGTTCGACCTGCAGGGTGACACCTATCGCCGCAGCGTGCTGCTGCCCGGCGTGCCGAAGGTCGCAATGGAAGCCGGCGTGACCGATGGCTGGCACAAGTACATCGGTGAGAACGGTCGCGTCCTTGGCATCGACACCTTCGGCGAATCGGCGCCTGCTGCCCAGCTCTACAAGCACTTTGGCCTCACGAGCGAAGCCTTCTGCCAATCCGTCAAGACTCTGCTGGGGAAATAAGCGATGACCATTACGTCCTGGAGCCGTCCCGTCAATGCTGTCCTGTTCGACCTCGATGGTACGCTGATCCATACCGCGCCGGATATCACCGCTGCCGTCAACCAGATGCTGAAGATCCGCAATCTGCCGATCTTGCCGGAAGCGCTCGTCACCAACCTGATCGGGCGCGGCAGCCCGATCCTGATCGAGCGTGTGTTCAACGTGCTCGACATCCACCTTTCGCCGGGTGAACGCCTCGATGCCTTGCAGGTGTTCCAGGCATGTTACGAGGACATCGTCGGTACGCGCGCCCGTCCCTTTCCCGGCGTGGTCGATGCGCTGGAGCGCCTGATCGACATGAACCTGAAGCTCGCAGTCGTGACCAACAAATACCATCGCTTCGCGATGCGGCTGCTGCGGCAGTTCCACATGTCGTCGATGTTCGATCTCGTCGTCGGCGGCGACACGCTGGAGGTCCGCAAGCCCAATCCGCTGCCGCTCCTGCACGCCTGTGACAGCCTCGGCGTTCCGGTCAGCCAGTCGCTCTATGTTGGCGACTCGCCGATTGACGTCGAAGCGGCGAAAGCGGCCGGCCTGCCGGTCTTCTGCGTGCCCTACGGCTATCGCGAAGGCCAACCGGTATCGACACTCGCGTGCGACGGCTTCATCGAAACGCTGGCTGACATTCCGTATCTGATCACCGGGAAGCTCAATACACATCGCATGCAAAGGACTGCGTAATCCTGCTGTGTCATTCACCGTCAATGAACGGCTCCTTCCCCCTTGCAGGGGGAAGGTTGGGATGGGGGTAGAGAGGTTGAGACAGCGCTTGTCGATACCTCGAGCTTGCTACCTCCACCCTAGCCCTCCCCCTGCAAGGGGGAGGGCTAGGGTGGAGGACCCAGTCTTTAAAGCTGTAGAACTAAAACGCTGCCGAAAAATTTCGAACCATCTGGAGGAACAAACCATGACCATTCGCATCGCCATCAACGGCTATGGCCGCATTGGCCGCAATATCCTGCGCGCCCACTATGAAGGCGGAAAGAAGCACGACATCGAGATCGTTGCTATCAACGACCTCGGTAACGCCGAAACCAACGCACACCTTACCCGCTACGACACCGCGCACGGCCGTTTCAACGGCACGGTGCAGGTCGATGGCGAGCACATGATCGTCAACGGCGATCGCATCCTGACGACCGCCATGCGCCATCCGGCCGAACTGCCGTGGAAGAAGCTCGGCGTGGATGTCGTGCTGGAATGCACGGGCCTGTTCACCTCGAAGGAAAAGGCGGCAATGCATCTCGCCGCAGGAGCCAAAAAGGTCATCATCTCCGCGCCGGGCGGCAAGGATGTGGACGCGACTATTGTGTACGGTGTCAATCACAATGTGCTGAAGGCATCCGACACCGTCATCTCCAACGCATCCTGTACCACCAACTGCCTCGCGCCGATGGTGTTGCCGCTGCACCGCTCTCTCGGCGTCGTGCAGGGCCTGATGACCACCATCCACTCCTACACCAATGACCAGGTGCTGACCGACGTGTATCACGCCGACCTGCGCCGTGCCCGTTCGGCCACGATGTCGCAGATCCCGACCAAGACCGGCGCTGCCGCTGCGGTCGGCCTGGTGCTGCCGGAACTGAACGGGAGGCTTGATGGCTTCGCGGTGCGCGTGCCGACCATCAACGTGTCGCTGGTCGACCTGACCTTCACCGCTGCCCGCGAGACGACCGTCGAGGAAGTCAACGCGATCATGCGCGACGCAGCCGCCGGCGATCTCAAGGGCGTGCTGGAATACAACGACCAACCGCTGGTCTCCGTCGATTTCAACCACAACCCCGCCTCTTCCAATTTCGATGCCAGCCTGACCAAGGTCATTGGCAACCTGGTCAAGGTGAGCAGCTGGTACGACAACGAATGGGGCTTCTCCAATCGCATGCTCGACACCACCGTTGCGCTCATGGACGCACGCTGAGAGGCCGGAAAGAACCATGTCGATACGTCAATTCACCGCCATGCCGGACATTGCCGGCAAGCGCGTCTTCATCCGCGCCGACCTGAATGTGCCGCAGGACGAGCAAGGCCGGATCACCGATGACAGCCGCATTCGCGCGGCGCTGCCGGGCCTGCGCCACGCACTGGGCCACGGCGCCGCCATCATGCTGACCTCGCATCTCGGGCGCCCCACCGAAGGACAATTCCGCGAAGAAGATTCGCTGGCCCCCGTCGCGGCGCGCATCGGCGAGCTGCTTGGACGCCCGGTTCCGCTGGTGCGCAACTGGGTAGAGAACGGCGCCGATATCGGCCCCGGCGACCTCGTCGTGCTGGAGAACTGCCGCCTGAACGTCGGCGAGAAAGCGAACGATGACGCGCTCTCCAGGAAGATGGCGGCCATGTGCGACATCTACGTCAATGACGCCTTCGGCACCGCACATCGCGCCGAAGCGACCACGCATGGCATTGCAAAATACGCGAAAGTCGCCTGTGCCGGTCCACTGATGAGCGCGGAGCTCGATGCGCTGGGCAAGGTGCTCGACACGCCAGCGAAACCGGTCGTGGCCATTGTCGCCGGTTCGAAAGTGTCGACCAAGCTGACCATTCTCAAGAGCCTCGCGAAAAAGGTGGATCACCTGATCGTCGGCGGCGGCATCGCCAACACTTTCCTGCTGGCGATGGGTTACCAGGTCGGTGCATCGCTTGCTGAGCCGGGCCTGGTCGATGAAGCCAAGGCCATCATGCAAATGATGCGTGCCAAGGGCGGTAGCGTGCCCCTGCCGATCGATGTGGTGTGCGCGAAGCGCCTCGCGGCGGATGCCGTGGCGACCACCAAATCGCTGGGCGAAATCGCGCCGGACGACATGATTCTCGACATCGGGTTCCAGTCGGCATCCAAGCTCTCGCTGTTGGCCTGGCAGGCCGGCACCACCCTGTGGAATGGGCCGGTCGGCGTATTCGAGCATGAGCAGTTTGCGCAAGGGACGCGCGTGATCGGCGAGGCGATCGCAAAGTCGTCCGCATTCTCCGTCGCCGGTGGCGGCGATACACTGGCGGCGATCGCGAAGTTCAAGCTGGCAGATCGCATCAGCTACATCTCAACCGGCGGTGGCGCCTTCCTCGAATTCCTCGAAGGCAAGGAACTGCCCGCCGTCGCCATTCTGAAGCAGCGTGCCAATGACTGATCCCGTCACCACCCAGCAGCGCCGGACCAAGATCGTGGCCACGCTCGGCCCCGCTTCTTCCAGTCGCGAGAAACTGACGCAACTGATTCGTGCCGGCGTGGATGTGGTGCGCCTGAACTTCTCGCATGGCACACCGGAAAACCATGCAGCCGCTGCCTCACTGGTGCGCGAACTGGCGCACGAGTGCGGTCGCACGGTCGGCGTGCTGGCCGACCTGCAGGGGCCGAAAATCCGCATCGGCAAATTCGGCAGTGGCGCCATCACGCTGCACCCCGGACAGTCATTCACGCTGGATGCGCAATGCCGCAGCGGCGACGACAGCGTGGTCGGGTTGGACTACGCTGAACTTCCCGGCGATGTGCATGCAGGCGATGAACTGCTGCTCGATGATGGTCGCATCTCGATGCGCGTCGAGCGGGTCGAAAGCAGCGCCATTCATTGCCTCGTGATGAATGGCGGCATCCTGTCCAACCACAAGGGCATCAACCGGCGCGGCGGCGGGCTGACTGCACCGGCGCTGACGGATAAGGATCGCGCCGACATCATCACGGCGGCACAGATCGAGGCCGACTATCTTGCCGTGTCCTTCGTGCGCAGCGCGGACGACGTGGCACTGGCACGCGAACTCCTGCGCAAGGCGGGCGGCCATGCAGCCATCGTCGCCAAGATCGAGCGCACCGAAGCCATTGCGGAGCTCGATACCATCCTCGATGAAGCAGATGCCATCATGGTGGCGCGCGGCGATCTTGCCGTGGAAGTGGGCAATGCTGCCGTGCCGGCACACCAGAAGCGCATGATCCGCGCCGCACGCGAGAAGCACAAGCTGGCGATCACCGCCACGCAGATGATGGAATCGATGATCGATAACCCGGTGCCGACGCGCGCCGAAGTGTCGGACGTCGCGAATGCAGTCATCGACGGCACCGATGCAGTGATGCTGTCGGCCGAAACCGCCGTCGGGAAGTATCCGGTCGAAACCGTCGCCATGATGGCGAGTATCTGCGAGGAAGCCGAGCGCGAGATTCCCTTCGGCCCGGAGATCAAGCGCGGCAAGGCGACCAGCCGGGAGCAGTCGGTGGCCCGTTCTGCCGTGTTCACCGCCAACAACCTGGAGGTGAAGGCCATCGCCGCCCTCACCCAGTCGGGCATGACCGCACAGTTGATGTCGCGCCTCGATACGCTGGCGCCGATCTATGCGCTCAGTCCGCTCGCCGCCACGCGCCGCAAGGCGAGCCTGTTTCGCGGCGTCTATCCGATGGATTTCTCCCTGCCCTCGCACGACCCGGCGGAGGTCCTCGCCGAAGCGGAAGCGACGCTCAAGCGTCATGGTGCGGTGAAGGACGGCGATCTCATCGTGCTGACCATCGGCGAGCCGATCGGCAAGGAAGGCGGCACCAACACGATGAAGATCGTGCAGGTCGGCGAAGTCCGCAAACCCTGATTTTTCATTAGCCAAGGAGACAAGCATGGCACTCGTATCACTTCGACAATTGCTGGATCACGCCGCCGAGCACGGCTACGGCCTGCCGGCATTCAACGTCAACAACATGGAGCAGATCCAGGCCATCATGCAGGCCGCGGATGCCTGCGACAGCCCGGTCATCCTGCAAGGCTCGGCGGGCGCTCGCAAATACGCGGGTGAAGCCTTCCTGCGCAAGCTGGTGGAGGCTGCGGTGGAAACCTATCCGCATATCCCGGTGGTGATGCACCAGGACCACGGCGCCAGCCCGGCTGTGTGCCAGCGCTCCATCCGCTCGGGTTTTTCATCGGTGATGATGGACGGCTCGCTGATGGAAGACATGAAGACGCCCTCGAGTTTTCAGTACAACGTCGACGTCACGCGTCGCGTGGTCGAGATGGCGCATGCGGTCGGCGTATCGGTCGAAGGTGAACTCGGCTGCCTCGGCTCGCTGGAATCCGGCATGGCCGGCGAGGAAGACGGCTCCGGTGCGGAAGGCAAGCTGTCGCACGACCAGATGCTGACCGACCCTGCGCAGGCAGCGGACTTCGTTGCCCAGACCGGCGTCGATGCGCTCGCGATTGCCATTGGCACTTCGCATGGCGCCTACAAGTTCAGCCGCAAGCCGACTGGCGACATTCTTGCGATCGCACGCATCAGGGAAATCAATGCCCGCATCCCGAACACCCATCTCGTGATGCACGGCTCCAGCTCGGTGCCGCAGGAATGGCTGGACATCATTCGCAAGTATGGTGGCAACATCAAGGAAACGTACGGCGTGCCGGTGGAAGAAATCCAGCAAGGCATCAAGTACGGTGTGAGGAAAGTCAATATCGATACCGATATCCGCTTGGCCATGACCGGCGCGATGCGTAAGCTGATGGCGGAAAAACCGGAAGAATTCGATCCGCGCAAATTCCTGGCCGAAGCAACCAAGGCAGCGAAAGGCATCTGCAAGACGCGCTTCGAAGCCTTCGGCAGTGCGGGACAGGCGTCGAAGATCCGGGCAGTGCCGCTCGATACCATGGCGACCCGCTATGAGCAGGGCGAGCTGAAGGCAATCGTAAAGTAATCCGATTTTTTCCGGGAAGACGGCGGGGCGCCCACCCTGCCGCCATGTCTTTTGTGCATCATGCTGAACGGAGCGCCGCATGAATACCCTCTTCGATCCGGACCTTGACGACGGCCTGCTGCAGGCCTTGATCTTCGATGTTGACGGCACACTGGCCGACACCGAGCGTGATCTTCACCGCGTTGCATTCAACCGCGCGTTTCGGCAGGCCGGACTCGACTGGACCTGGGACGTGGCGACCTATGGCCGGCTGCTGAATGTGGCGGGCGGCAAGGAACGCATCCTCCATTACATCAATACCTGCGTGCCCCACCAGGCACCGGCCGATCCGGAGGCGCTGACCCGCGAACTGCATGCGCTCAAGACAGACATTTACCTCGACCTGTTGCGCAGCGGAGAAATCGCGCTGCGCCCCGGCGTTGCGCGCCTCCTGCGTGAAGCGCGCAACGGCGGTTTCCGCCTGGCGATCGCCACCACCACCACCTACGCCAATGTCGTGACCCTGCTGCAGGCCACGCTCGGCGATGGCGCACACAAGTGGTTTGAAGTGATCGGTGCCGGCGATGCAGTCCCAAACAAGAAACCCGCGCCTGATATCTATCGCTACGTCCTGCAAAAGCTTGGCCTCCCGCCCTCCGCCTGCTTTGCCTTCGAGGATTCCGGGAACGGACTGCGGGCAAGTGTCGGTGCCGGGCTCCGCACCATTGTCACGCCGACCGTCTATACCGCGCGTGAAGATTTCAGTGGCGCGTTTTCCATCCTGTCCGATCTCGGCGAACCGGATTCCGACTGCAACCACTTCGGCGGTTATCGACCACAACATGGCATGATCGACACTGCCCAACTCGACGCGTGGCATGAACAAACAGCGGCGGCGCTGGCGTGAAGTCGATTACCTGACCTTCGAATCCATCCAGACGAAGAACATCCGGGCGGACGTGCTCGCCTGATGTAAAAAAGCCCTGACTGAAAAACAGCCAGGGCAAGCAGGGATATCGTTGGAATGCCGCGCAGCACGAACTGCGCGACCGTTGCGTCAGTGTCCTTGCACGGGGACCATCACGGCTTCAGGTACACGAAACCTTCCTGCGACTGCAGGCGCGCAATCTCGGCGACGCCGGACGGTACGACCGTGGCCTCGGGAATCACGCGGCTCTTGTCGATCTTGCGCGCCTGTAGAGTGTTGTTGCAGACACGGAATTGCACATTGCGGTTCACGAGTTCCTGGACCACGGCATCATATGGATTGCCGTTCTTGTCCTTCGCGCCGTCCAGCAGGAAGTCGATGCCGGCCCCATGCGCAACGACGACGATCTTCGCCTTCGGGCTGGCATTCAAATGGTTGCGGATATTGTTGAGCGCAGCCATGGCGACTGTCGCGTCGTTCAGGTGATACACCACCTTTTCTTCGTTCTGGGCTGCAGTTGCCGTGGCAAGGGTCAGCCATGCTAGGAAAAGGACGGTGAATGCATTGCGTAAGGTCTTCATTGGTTTGTCTCCTGGTGGTGAGTCGAATTATTTGATGGATGAATGTGCTACTTCTGCTGCAGGCTTTCCTTTTCCATGAGGATGTAGGTGCCGTAGGCATTGAGGCGATTGGCCGCGTCGAAGGCGGGATAGCTCTTGAAGGGCGTCCAGTCGATCTTGTCGTAGGCCTCGTCGAAAGGCACCATGTCGGCAACTGCATCGCCCATCTGCTTGCGCAGGAAAAGCAGATAGTCGCGCGTGAGTTTCATGTCCTGCAGCGGCTGCGTCGACGATTCGCCATGCCCCGGCACGACCACCACGGGATTCACTTCCAGCATGCGGTCGAGCGCGGACAGCCAGACTTTGCTGTCGGCATTGCCCACGAAGGGAATGCGTCCGGTGAAGAACAGGTCGCCCGCGAAAAGCATCCTGTCTTCATCGACCGAGAGCATGATGTCCTCTTCCGAGTGCGCGCCGCTGGTGTCGATGATGCGGAAATGCATGCCGCCCAGCGTGAATCGGATGACCTTGGAATCCTTGAAGCTCAGCCAGCGGTCCGCCGGCACCAGCCTGGTTTTCGCATTGACCCAGGGCGCAAGGGCTTCACGGCGCTGCGACAGCCGCTCCCTGGCGAGATCGGAATGCAGGTAGGCCTGACCGTGCTGGTGGGCCCAGACTTGCGCGCCCGCCGCCTTCAGCGCCTGCAGGCCGTAGAAATGGTCGGCGTGGTAGTGGCTGATGATGACGTAGCGAATCGGCTTTGGTGTGATTTCGCGAATCGCCTTGACCATGGCCTCACCCAATGCCGGCGTGGCAAGGGCATCGAAAACCACCACGCCCTCGTCGGTCACCACAAAGCCGGCGTTCGACATGAAACCCTTGTTCTCCGCGCTGGCCATGCCGGAGCCGCCGTGGAAGTAATACACGTGCGGCGATACCTTGATGGCTTCCAGCCGGATTTCCTTTTCCGCCGCGAGCGCTGCAGTGGAAGCCGCCGCGCCTGCCGAAGCAAGCAGCCTTCCAAACAAACCGCCAACCGATACACACATCCGATATTCACTCCTGCGCCATTGCGCGCCGTCCATTCGGCCACTGTAGCTGGAACGCACAGGCGGCCAATTCAGGGCTAAATATAACACCAATTGATTATATGCCGATGAAGGAATATATGCTTAAATAGTGACATACAACATTTGTGGGGGCGCAAGGAATGGCCGCATCAGCCCCCGGACAAGAATCAAAGGCGCGAGCACGGGGCCGGCCTCCGCCGCGCACGGCTTCAAGAGGACAGGACAATGACTCTGGCTGGTCTGATGGAATCGATTGGCGAAGGCGAAGTGCTCGCCCTTGGCGGACTGACAATTGGTTTGCTGTTTGGCATCTGCGCACAGCGCTCGCGCTTCTGCCTGCGTTCTGCGGTGATCGAAACCTGCCATGGCCAGCTCGGCAACAAGCTCGCGGTCTGGCTGCTGGCCTTCTCCGGCGCCATCATCCTCACCCAGGCTTTCATCCTCACGGGCATCCTCGATGTCAGCAATGCGCGCCAGCTCGCCGCGCGCGGCACACTCTCCGGTGCGCTGATCGGCGGCCTGCTGTTCGGCACCGGCATGATCCTCGCCCGGGGCTGTTCGAGCCGCCTGCTGATCCTTGCAGGTACGGGCAACCTGCGCTCGCTGCTGTCGGGCCTGGTGTTCGCCGTGGTCGCTCAGGCTTCGCTGGCGGGCATCCTGTCGCCGCTGCGCATCGCCATCAGCAACTGGTGGACCATCGATGGCGGCACGGCCCGCAATCTGCTCGATACCTTCCATCTCGGTAACGGCAGCGGCGTTGTCTTCGGCCTGATCTGGCTGGTCGGCGGCGTGTTCTTCTCGATCCGCAGCAAGATCGGCGTGGCGTCCATGCTGACCGGCTTCGGCGTCGGCGCCATGGTGGCCACGGCCTGGCTGTTCACCTACCAGATCGCGTCCGAAGCCTTTGAAGTAACCCAAGTGAAAAGCCTGAGCTTCACCGGGCCGGCGGCAGACGTGCTGATGCTGGTGCTGTCCCCGCCGGGGCATCCCTGGAATTTCGACATCGGGCTGGTGCCCGGAGTCTTCATCGGTTCCTTCCTTTCCGCCCGCTTCGGCGGAGAGCTCAAGCTGGAAGGTTTCAAGGATGGCCTGAGCATGCGCCGCTACATCATCGGCGCGGTGTGCATGGGCTTCGGCGGCACGCTCGCGGGCGGCTGTGCGGTCGGCGCCGGCGTCTCGGGCGCGGCCGTGTTCGCGCTGACGGCCTGGGTCACGCTGTGCGGGATGTGGATCGCCGCCGGCCTGACGGACTACCTGGTCGACCGCCGTCCGCTGGCAGCCTGAACGGGATCACTCTTCACCGTCATTCCTGAAGCAGCGGATCGCGGCATCCACCATGCCTTCGACGCTTCCGCTGCGGGCATATTCCTCGCGCAGCAGGCTGGCATCATTGCCGGCATGCGCAACGTGGTAGATGTGATCCAGCGCCGCCGTGCCGCCCAGTTTCATCGCGAAGGGCTCGATGCGGCGCAAAGTGGTGAGGATATCCTCGCGCACCGAGAGTGATTCATGGCTCTTCGGATGCACGATGGTGCCGTCCAGGCCGAAGCGGCATGCCTGGAAGCGGTTGTAGTTGTACACGAGGTAATCGTCCTCGGCCGGTGCCTCTTCCTCGCCCTCGAGCAGATATGAACACAAGGCTTGCAGGTAGCCTGCCAATGCCGCAGCTCTCTCCACCGTCAGCGGCGTGTCGCACACACGCAGTTCGATCGTGCCGTACTCGGGCTTCGGCCGGATATCCCAGTAGAAGTCCTTCATGCTTTTCACGATGCCGGTGTTCTCCATCCGCGTGAAATAGTCGCGCTGGAAATCGTCCCACTTCAGCAGGAAGGGAGCGCGTCCGCTCAGGGGGAATGCGAAGACCGAATTCAGCCGCGCGGAGTTGAACAGTGTGTCGCTGCCTTGAAAATAGGGCGACGAGGCCGACAAGGCGATGAAGTGCGGCACGTAGCGGTTCAGCGAATGCAGCAGGAACAGTGCGTCGTCGCCTGATTCGCAACCGATGTGGACATGCTGCCCAAACACCGTGAACTGTTTTGCGAGATAGCCGTACAGCCCCGAGACCTGCTTGAAACGCGGCTTCGAGAAAATCTTGCGCTCCGCCCATTTCTGGAACGGATGCGTGCCGCCGCCGCAGACGCCGACATTCAGCATGTCGCCCGCGCGCACCAGCGTGTCCCGGATGCTGCGCAACTGCTCGACCAGCTCGGAATGGCGGGTATGCACGTTGGTGTTGATCTCGATCATGCTCTCCGTGATCTCGGGCGTGACATTGCCGGGAAACGGCTTGCGCGCCAGAAGGTCGAGCATGTCGGGGCTGGCCGCCGTCAGGTCGAAGTCGCTCAGGCTGACGAGTTGCAGTTCGAGCTCGACGCCAAGCGTGAGCGGATCCGAATGCTTGAATGCTTCCAGTGGCATGCCTACTCCTCTTCTGAATCGGGTGTTTCGTTCGCCCAGATCAGCGCGCGCTGCGTGATGATCGGGCCGATCACTTCCAGCACCAGCGCCAACGCGGCGACCGGCACCAGGCTGTCAACCAGGTCAACGCCCATGCGTCGCGTCTGTTCCAGCATCAGGACCATGAACACCGAGAGCGGCGCCAGTGCCAGGCCGGTCAGCGCGCCCTTGCGCCATGACACGCCGCTGACGCGTGCAAAGACGGTGACGCCCGCGACCTTGGCAACAAAGCGTGCAGCCACGAGGGCCAGCGCGAGCGGCATGCCGTCGATGACCCTGCCCCACGCCAGCGTCGCGGCGACGAAGAAGAACAGCACGACGCTGAGCAGGTCGCCCATCACGCCGAAGTTGCGCTGCGTCTTGTTGAGCGTGACGCGCCGATGCCGCGCCACCAGTCCGAAGGTCAGCGTCGCCAGCAGCGGCGAGAATTTGAATGCATGGGTGACGGCCACCAGCAGGATGACAGCGATGGCGAACGCCAGTGTGGCATCGCGCGAAAGATTCCCGAGCCGTCGCAACAGGCCGGGCACAGCCCAGCCGAGAAGCGCGCCGAGGCCGGCCGATACGGCGAGGACGACAAGGCTGTTCCAGGCAGCACTCAACAGACTGCCCGATGTCTGGAACACGCCGATGCCGATAATGACCTTGAAGGTGAACACCGCGAGCACACAGTTGAGCGCGGACAGGTGCAAGGCGCGCTCCGTCACCTGGCCGGAACTGCGCTGCTCGTTGATCACGCGCAGCATGCCTGCCGGCGACGTCGCCATCGCCAGTGATCCGAGCAGCAATGCCGGCAGCGTCGGCGTGCCGAACAACTGCGCAACGACATACACCGCGACAAAGGTGGCGATCGCCTCGGCTGCACCCATGACGGCAATCCATGGATTGGCGCGCAGCCAGTGCAGGTTGATGCGATACCCCATCTCGAACAGCATCAGGCCGAAGGCAATGTTCGCCAGCAGCATGAATGTGTCGGTTTCGGACTGCGGCAACACTTCAATCAACAGCGCGCCGAAGGCAAACCCCATCAGTCCGTAGATGCTAATGCGGGGCAAGCCCGTGAGACGATATCCAAACTCGCCGGCCAGCCATGCGACGGCGATGGCGAACGGCCACGCAAGCTGATAGGTCATGGGAACAAGATCCGGCATACCCGTTATCTCCCTGATTGTTGAGACATCCTGGATACTCGATGACGCGCAAGGACTACGCCTGCTCCAATTTCTGGATCAGCATGTCGAGCAACTGCACTATATCCAGCCTGTGGGCGAGACAGAATTCCGCCTCACCCGGACCATCCACGCGAACGGTCAGCCAATCCTGCGCACGCAGCTTGAGCACTTCATCATCCGACACATCATCACACACGTAGAGCGCGGCCGGAGCAGCGCATGCCGTGCGCAATCGCATCAGCAGCTCGCCCTTTCCCGGCACGTCGGCAGGCAGCAGGTTCAACGCATACTTTCCGGCAACGATGCGAGGTGTCGGCTGCAGGCTGGCGAACAGCTTCATCAGACGCTGCTCCAGCTCTCCGTCACAGCCGCCCATGCGGCAGTGTACGGCCAGCGAGCAACCGCGGTTTTCAATGCGCAATCCGGGAGCCATGGCCGTGCATTCCTGGAGTTGCCTCTCCCATTCGACGCAAAGCGCATGATACCGCGCGGATTCGCTGTCGAATTCCGGCAGGCCTTCGAGGCCATGGTTGCCGATGACAAACTCCGGCATGAAATCGACGCGCATGGCGATGTCGTCGACGCACCGGGCCGAAACGACAGCCACGCGGCTCATCTCGGACAGCGTCATCAGTCGGCGCAGCACTGCCGGCGGAATGTCTGCCCGTTCGGGGTCCCTCACGACGGGAGCCAGCACGCCGTCGAAGTCGAACGCACATAACATGCCGGGCCGGACGATTTCATTGAGGCGCGTAGCGCCGTGCTCAAACAAAGGTAATGACATGTTTCAACAGAATGATGTGGGCGCGCTTGCAGGAATGCCCGGGGGATTCAGTATGCGCCTGCCGCACCACGATAGGTTCGTTGACGAAACGCGGGCCGCCTCATGCCGAGCACAGCTCCGCAGCGGAAGCAGGCAATGCGGCTTCGCCAGTGCAAAGGGCGACCTCTGCATCACGAATTCTTTTGTCCCTTGACAGCATCTGCCGCACTCTGCTCCCTTGTTCCGCTCTTTCCGCGCTTCGCATGGATAAGGTTGCTGATTTCGACGAGGTGCCGTGAATAGCATTCGGCCAGAAGGTCAATCATACGCCGCAGGCTTTCCGGGGAAGGCCCATACCGGAATGCCGGCGGCTTTCCGTGGTCCTTCACGAGAATGCCGGCGCTATGCAATTCATCCAGCAATGCACGCGCTACAGCGTCATCCACATACAGTTCCCGCGCAAGCAATCTGCTCTCCCAGGCACGTCCTGCTTCCCTGCGCAACAGCAGCATCGCCTCCAGAAATGGAACGGATGGAATGTCGGCAAGGATGAAACGCCTGAGTTCGTCGGGGATACGTTCCCGATTCATGGTTTCTCTCGTACTCGATTCATGCGTGCGGCATGCAGGCCGCGATTCACGGGGCGATCATCGGGTTCGCGCGAAAAATACCCCCCCGGTCAAGGGGGGGTTAAGAAAAGGCCGGTAATTTCCTTTTCACTGCTGTAAATCATTCATCGATCGAGGTGGCACGCACCTGCATTCGATATCCGGTCAACCAGGCTGCTGGCCCGGATACGGGAAAAATGACAGCCCGTCAGAAAAATTGCGCGGGCCCGAGGGGATCAAGGCGAACTTCATTGGTTGCCATGATGCACGAGGAAACTTAGGAGAAACTTAAAATCGACGAAAAACAAGGCGTTCGCCGTCCGCGCGAGTAAAGGTCAGGACGCGCGGCGGGACGCCGCCATCGGATCGCGGTCTCTCCGCACGGAATCTGTCCGACAAGCTTTCGAGCAATGCACCTGACTCACCTGTCGCCAAACGCATTGCCAGCGGCGAATCAGGCCGCCGCGGCTGGTGCGGGGATCGAGGGCGCTGCACCCTCGAGCGGGAACGTGATCGTCACCAGCAATCCGCCGAGCGCGGATGTTCCGAGTTCCACCTCCGCTCCGTGCTTGTCGGCAATCGTTTTCACAATTGCGAGGCCGAGTCCGCTGCCGTTCGGCGACGTGCCGGGGACCCGATAGAAACGGTCGAACACCCTCTCCCGGTTTTCCTCGATGATGCCTGCGCCCGAATCCTCGACGGCCAGGCGTGCCACCGATCCGTCCGCCAGCAGGCCAATGCGGACCTGCCCGTGTTCCGGGGTATAGCGGACTGCGTTATCAAGCAGGTTGCGCACCAGTATGCGCAGGGCTTCGGCATCGCCGCGCATGTCCACCTCCGCAAAATCCCCGTAGCGCACGTCGATGTGCCGAGATTGCGCAAACGGGGCAACGTCATTGGCTGCATGCGCCACGCAGCTGTTAAGCGAAACGATGCCCGGCTCTTCCGCTTCGACCAGCGGATCCTGCCGCGCCAGCACCAGCAATTGCTCGACCAGCCGCGACGCCCGGTCGACTCCGCCCAGCAGGCGGCCAATCGCCTGGTTGCGGGCGCTCTCGTCCCTGGCGCGCGCGAGTGTCTGCACCTGCAGCTTGAGCGCCGTGAGCGGCGAGCGCAGCTCATGGGCTGCGTCGGCCACGAAGCGCTGCTGTGAATGCAGCGCCCATGCCATGCGCGCCAGCAGCGAATTGAGCTCCGCCACCAGCAGTGAGACTTCCTTCGGCACACCCTTGTCGGACACCGGGGCGAGCTCACCCGCGTGGCGATTGGCAAGGTCCTGTCCGATGCGGTTCAGCGGTTCCAGTGCCGAGGTCACCACCCACCACGCCGCCACGAACAGCAGCAGCGATACCGGCAGCACCGGCCACACCGAATGCCAGGCCAGCGAGATCGCGCGGTCGCGCCGCGAATCCATCTTCTGCGCCACCTGGATCACCCGCGTCTCCCTGTGCACCGCATAGATGCGCCAGTCGCCGTTGTCGAGCGTGACTGTCGAATAGCCGAGCGAGCCGCGCTCCGGCAAGGTGCGGTAGGCGCGCGACTGATAGACACGCACGCCGTCGTCGGTCCAGATCTGGATCACGAAGTCGAAGTCGTTGTCATCGGATGGCGCCTTGTACCAGTCCGACTGCTGCACCGCGCTGTCCTGCAGCGCAAGCGCCATCTGTTCCATGTGGTAGTCGAACAGCATGTTCGCCTTGTCCATGGCTTCGCGGAAGGATGCGACGAACTGCACGCCGGCCGCGATCGTAATCGCGACGCCGAGCAGCAGGATCAATCGTATGCGTAATGATTGCATCAAATTTTTTCGACCATATATCCGAGGCCGCGGACGTTGATGATGAATTGCTGGCCTAGCTTCTTGCGCAGTCCGTGGATGTAGACCTCCACCGCATTGCTCTCCACCTCGCCCGACCAGCCGTACAGGCGTTCCTCCAGTTGGGCGCGCGAAAAGATGGCGCCGGGGCGCGCCACCAGCGTATCGAGAATGGCCCACTCGCGCGAGGAAAGGACCACCTGCCGCTCCGCGACCAGCACCTGGCGCGTCACGGGATTGATCGCTACGTCACCTTTCCGATAGAGCGGATCGCCGCCGCCCCGGGCGCGTCGTACCAGCGCATGCAGGCGCGCGATCAGCTCCTCCAGGTCGAACGGCTTGACGAGATAGTCATCGGCACCGGTATTCAATCCCTGCACACGCTGTTCGACGGTGTCGCGCGCAGTCACCACCATGACAGGCAAGGAATTGCCCTTCGCGCGCAGGCCGCGCAGGACGTCGATGCCGTCCTTCTGCGGAAGCCCGAGGTCCAGCAGCAAGGCGTCATAGGCATAGGCGGCGAGCGCGGTCTCGGCGGCTGCGCCATCCTTCACCCAGTCGACGGCAATGCCTTCGCCGTCCAGAGCGATCTGGATGTTCTCGCCAATCATGGCATCGTCTTCAACGAGGAGTACTTTCATCGGTAGTGCGCGGGAAAAAGTCCGTTTGCCGTATGGAAGGGTTGAGGGATTGTAGGCGCGCCCTGCAGGGAGCTGCAAGGTTTGCGATGCAGGGCCGCGCCGTCAGATTGGCGTCCTTGCAAGGATGTCTTTCGATTTCGACATGCCATCACGACATCGCTGCCAAGACTTGGCGGCCGCATGGATGATACCAAGCAGCGAACAAGCACGAACAAACAGCGAACGACACTGGCAGAAATAAGAAAGCCCGCGCCTTCCGGGCGCGGGCTTGCTTGATTGTCTCTCTCCCACCTTCTCCGAGATGGATTTTTTACACTGCGGGTGGATTTTCCACCTTTTTACCGATTTTGAAAAGCATCTTTTGATCTGCGCAAAATCCATGTCCGGCGGCAATTCTAAAGACAAAAAATCAAGCCGAAAGCCGCGCGAATCCTGGGTTTTCAGCCGATATGCCGGTTTTAAGCGTGGCCTAAGTTTACCGTGGCAAGATTTCCTCGCGCCATTCTCATCCCCATTCCGGCGCGCCGCACATTTGCGTAGTTCAGATTTTAAAGGGAGACATGTCATGCCTGAAAAAGCAGCCACATCCTACACCGCCCGTCCGATCGTTTCGACTTCCGGCAAGGCTGGAAGCGGCGCGCACAGGTCGCTTCGTCCGCAAGGCCGCAACCTCGACCGGATGCAGCGTGCCGAGCAGGAAAGGCTGGATCGCTTCGGCAGGTTCGGCCGGCGATAAGAAAGAAATGAAATCCGGCGCGCGGCCGCCAACACCGCGCGCTGCCGGATTGTCATTTTCAGTTTTTTCATTCCTCGCTTCGCCATGAAAATGGCGTCTCCAAGGCATTTCTGCCGGCAACTCCGGGAGCGAATGTCTGAGCGCAGGCGGCATGTCTTTCGCACGCCGCCTTGATCCACCCGAACATTCCGTTTCGAACCTCTTCCCGCGCCTCACGCGCGCACTACACTTCCATCTTGTTCCCTGCATTTCGCATGCGTCGAACAAGTGAAGTCTTGCGCATTCTGGAGGTCGTCATGGAAATTCGCACGCAATCCCATCGCTGGGAGCAACGCACGCCGGACTGGCTTGCTGCCGGCGTTGCCGGCTTCGCCGCCGGCGCAATCCTGATGGTGCTGGAACTGGTATGGTCGGCAACAAGGGTCGGCGGCAATCCCTGGTCAACACCGCACATGATTGCCGCGATCGTGCTGGGGCGCGACGCACTGCAATCAACCGACTTCAATGTTGGCATCGTGGCGACTGCACTTGCGGTCCACTATCTTTTGGGCATCATCCTCGGACTGATACTCGGCGCCATCATCGCGCCTTTCCGTTTCGACTCCAGCATGGCCCTGTCCCTGCTCGTCGGGGCGGTGTTCGGGCTGGCGATCTACCTGATCAACTTTTACGGGCTGGAGCGCGTCTTTCCCTGGTTTGCCAACATGCGGGGCTGGGCCGCCGTGGTCGCACACCTGATCTTCGGCATGTCCGCCGCCGCGATCTACGACGCGCTGGAGCGCCCGGCCCATGCCTCCTGAAAATCGAATCCCTGTCAATCTTACATACTGACAGCTTCCGATTTTGGAATTTCAACAATCCGGAACGGTGGCCGGTCGGGGAAGGTGCGCTGCAGGAGCGGTTTCGCCACGTTGTAGACCGGAATGTTGTTAGCCGTTTTTCCTTCGGGCTGGCCGCGATGCGCGTGGCCGTGGAAGACTGCCTGCACCGGATAGCGGATCAAGGGTTCTTCAAGGCGGCTTGTGCCGAGGAAGGGAAAGATCTCGATCGGCTCGCCTTCCACGGTCGCCTGGATCGGTGAATAGTGCAGCACGCCGATGCGCTGGCTGGTGCGCAGTTTCGCGAGCGAGGATTCGAACTTCAATGCTTCCTGGATTGCCTCGTTGACGAAGTGCTTGATCGTCATCTCGCCCCACGGACCGAGCGCGCGCCGGCCATAACCGCCCGCGAAACCCTTGACACCTGCGAAACTGATGCCGTGAATCTCGCAGGCCTCTCCGTCCAGCATGTGCACGCCGGCGCCCATGAGAATGCGGCGCACCTCATCCTGTTGGCCGGATTCGAAATCATGGTTGCCGAGAACAGCCACCGCCGGAATGCGCGCGAGCGACAAAGCTTCCGCGAGTACATGCGTCTCTTCCGGCAAGCCGTAGTCCGTCAAGTCGCCGCACAAGAGAAGAATGTCGGCGCTTTCCGCTGCCTGCGCGAAGAGCCAGCGCAACTCGCTCCCGGATGTCTTGGTGCAATGAAGATCACCTACAGCCGCGAGACGAATCGATTCCTGGGACATCACCATGCGCTCCTTTTTGCTGTTTGTGCTTCGAGTCACAAACTGCCGGGAAGTGCAAAACTTGTACCGGTCATCGCTTTGTCCCGATGGCATGTCTCTTGCACGCGGTTTATTGCATGTCATGATTCCGCCGGGGCCCGCTTCCGCCCTTGCCTGGATGGTCCGAATGCAAGCTTCTACTTCGATGCCGGCAAGCCATATCTCACAACAAGGCACTGCGGCGTTTTACAGGCATGTCCTGAATGCATTGAACGCGTCGGGCATTCCCTTCCTCGTTGGCGGCGCCTATGCATTCCATCATTACACCGGGATCTTGCGCGACACCAAGGACCTCGACCTGTTCATCAGCCGCCGTGATTTCCAGGCAATCAGCGATGCGCTGCAGAACATGGGGTACAAGACCGAACTGACCTATCCACACTGGCTCGGCAAGCTGTATTTCAACGGGGATTTCATCGACCTCATTTTCAGTTCCGGCAATGGTGTGGCCGAGGTGGACGACGACTGGTTCAGGCATGCGCCGCAAATCGACATGCTCGGCGTGCCGATCCGTATCTCCCCTCCCGAAGAAATGATCTGGTCGAAGTCCTTCATCATGGAGCGTGAACGTTTCGACGGTGCGGATATTGCGCACATGCTGCGGACCTGCGCCGAACGGCTTGACTGGCCGCGCCTGCTGCAACGTTTCGATGCGCACTGGCGCGTCCTGTTGAGCCATCTGATCCTGTTCGGATTCATCTACCCAGACGAACGCGACCTGGTGCCGGCATGGGTGATGGATGAACTGCTGGATCGCTTGCGCGCCGACACCCATACACCGCCATCCGAGCAACGCATGTGCCTCGGAACGCTGCTGTCGCGCGAGCAGTTCCTGCCCGATATCGAACAATGGGGTTACCGGGACGCGCGCCTTGCTCCCGACGGGCCGATGTCGGAACACGAAACCCACATCTGGACGGAAGCCATTCGGCACAAGCACTGATTGCAATGCCATTCCCATCCGTGATTGTACGGAATTCAACATTCCAACCGTCCACCGCCCTGCTGCCGGAACCCGTGCTACACTGCAGCGATGAACTGCACTTTACGGATCCTTTTGTTGTGGCTGCTTGCTTTTGCCCTTCCGGTGCAAGGCTTTGCTGCGGCCGTGGACCGTTCCTGCGGTGGCACGCACCGACATGTATTTGGCGCAATGCCGGTGCATCATGAAAACTCCCCTCGTACTGACATCGGCGGACACGAGCATCATCATGCGCAGGCCGTAGGCGCTTCGCACATGCATGATGCGGACGGCGCATCCATGCAGCACCAGGACAAGCATTTTTCCGCGTCAACATGCAGCGCCTGCGCGGCCTGCTGCATCGGCACGGCAATGCTGCCCTCGAGCCTTGATTGGACTCCGGTTCACACTGCCAGCATTGCCAGCCCCCTGCCCCAGTCGCCTCCCTATCCGATCCATTTCCCCGAACGCCTGAAGCGTCCGCCACGGCATCTCGTCGCCTGATCCAGTCAGCAGTCGCGTACAGCCGGCCAGCCCGGAAGACATTCGCTGCGACGACACAATCCTGAACACGCCATACCCGCTCCTGCCTGGAGACGGGCGTCTTGTGAACACGAGGAATTGATGAATCGGACATTCCATCCTCCATTGACATCTGTTGCAGTTTTGGCATCAATCCTGCTGCTCGGCGGTTGCGCAAGCTTTTCCGCGGACGGCGGCATGACGGACGTCTCGGCGTTGACGCGAGAACGGACCGGACAAGTTGTCGAGCGAACGCGGCCGGAAGACGCGGCTGCCCGGGACGCAACGCTCGACCCGTTGCTCGCGCAACCCTTGAGCGCGGACACGGCAGTACGCATTGCACTGCTCAACAATTCCGGCCTGCAGGCTTCTCTCTCCGAACTTGGCATCGCCGAAGCGGACCTGGTCCAGGCCGGACGCCTGAGGAACCCGGGCATTTCCTTCGGCCGCCTGCGCGGCGGCGAGGACGTCGAGATCGAGCGCAGCATCATGTTTGACCTTGTCGGATTGCTCACCATGCCGATGCGGCGTGGTGTCGAACAGCGGCGTTTCGAGCAGGCCAAACTGCAGGCTGCGGCCGATGCGGTGAAACTGGCTGCCGACACGCGTCGCGCCTATTTCACCGCAGTTGCAGCGCAACAGACTGTGCAGTACATGGAACAGGTCAAGGATGCCGCAGAAGCCGGCGCGGAGCTTGCCGAGGGCATGGCGCGCGCGGGCAACTGGAGCAAGCTCGAACAGGCACGCGAACAGGCGTTTCATGCCGATGCCACCGCCCAGTTCGCGCGCGCCAGGCACAATGCGAACGCGTCGCGTGAACAGCTCACGCGGCTGCTCGGCCTGTCGGGAAAACGCACCACCTACGCTTTGCCGGACCGCCTGCCCGAACTGCCGCAGGCGCCCCGCGACGCGGCGAACATCGAGGCGCAAGCCCTGCAACAGCGGCTCGATGTGCAAGTGGCAAGACGCAATGCGGACGCCACGGCAAGCGCGCTCGGCCTGACGCGCACCACTGGCTTCATCAATGTGTTCGATGCCGGCTACAGGAACAAGAGCCAGAGCGGCTCGCCGCGCAGCAATGGCTACCAGGTCGAACTGGAGCTGCCGCTGTTCGACTGGAGCGGCGCGAAGACAACGCGCGCGGAAGCCGTGTACATGCAATCCGTGCATCGCACCGCCGACATCGCGGTGCGCGCCCGCTCACAAGTGCGCGAAGCCTACTCTGCCTATCGCACCAGCTATGATTTGGCGAGACATTATCGCGACGAGGTCGTCCCCTTGCGCAAGAAGATTTCCGAGGAAATGCAGCTGCGCTACAACGGCATGCTGGCCAGCGTATTCGAACTGCTGGCCGATGCGCGCACGCAGATCGCGAGCGTCAATGCTTCGATCGAAGCGCAGCGCGACTACTGGCTCGCCGACACCGCGCTGCTGCAGGCGATCAACGGCAGCGGCGATTCGCCGCTTGCATTGCGCGGGCCGTCCTCGGCAGCGGAATAACAGGATCGAAGAAAGGAAACATCAATGCTATCCCGCAGAGGATTCCTCGCAGGAGCCGCCACGGTGCTGGGTGCCGGCCTCGTCAGCAAGGCCGGCGCCGCATCCATTCCCGAGCCGGCCATCGTGCAGCACGCGAACACGTTGCCGCCCGCCACGCCGCCGAACGGTCGCCCCTTTCATCCGGTCGTCACCCTGAACGGATGGAGCGCGCCGTGGCGCATGAAAGACGGCTGGAAGGAATTTCATCTCGTCGCCGAACCGGTGATCCGTGAGATCGCGCCCGGCATGAAGGCGACCTTGTGGGGCTACAACGGCTCCAGCCCCGGCCCGACCATCGAGGTCGTCGAAGGCGACAAGGTCCGCATCTTCGTCACCAACAAGCTGCCCGAGCACACCACCATCCACTGGCACGGCCAGCGTCTGCCGAACGGCATGGATGGCGTAGGCGGCCTGACGCAGCCGCAGATCCCGCCGGGCAAGACGTATGTCTATGCATTCGAAGCGCGGCGCGCCGGCACTTTCATGTACCACCCGCATGCGGATGAAATGACGCAGATGGCGATGGGGATGATGGGTCTGTGGATCACGCATCCGCGGAATCCGGCGGAGCACCGTGTGGATCGCGATTTTGCCTTCCTGCTCAACGCCTACGACATCGATCCCGGCAGCTCCACGCCGAGAGTCAACACCATGCTTGACTTCAATCTGTGGACCTGGAACAGCCGCGCATTCCCCGGCATCGACCCGCTCGTGTGCCGCCAGGGCGATCGTGTGCGCGTTCGCATCGGCAACCTGACCATGACGAACCACCCCATGCACCTGCACGGGCATGAGTTCGAAGTGACCGGAACCGACGGCGGCTGGGTACCGAAATCGGCGCGCTGGCCGGAGGTGACGACGGACATCGCCGTTGGCCAGATGCGCGCGATCGAATTCGATGCCACCGAGCCGGGCGACTGGTCCTTCCACTGCCACAAGGCACATCACACAATGAATGCAATGGGGCACAATGTGCCGACCATGATCGGCGTCGACCAGCGCAAGCTTGCCAACAAGATCATCAAGCTGATTCCCGACTATATGGTGATGGGCGACCGCGGCATGGCCGACATGGGCGAAATGGAAATGCCCCTGCCGGACAACACGCTGCCGATGATGACCGGGACTGGCCCTTACGGCGCGATCGAAATGGGCGGCATGTTTACCACGGTGAAGATACGCAAGAATCAAGCACCGGGCGACTACAAGGATCCGGGCTGGTACAAACACCCTGCCGGAACTGTCGCCTACGAACTGAAGTAAAGGAAAACACGTGAAATTTCTGTTAGCAGCTAGCCTTGCCCTGTCACTCGTCGCACCGCTGGCGCATGCCCATGGTAGCGGTCATCACGCGAGGAAAGCATTCGATCCGGCGACAGCCGAGCAAACACCGTTCGGCATCGCGGGCGACCCTGCCAAGGTGACGCGAACCATCAAGATCAGCATGGGTGACGACATGCGCTTCGCGCCGGACAAGATCAAGATCAGGCGCGGCGAGACCGTCCGATTCATTGTCACCAACAAGGGACAGATGCTGCATGAAATGGTGATCGGCACACCGGAAGAACTCCAGGAACATGCCGCTCTGATGAAGAAGTTTCCCGAGATGGAGCATGACGAGCCTCACATGGCCCATGTGAAGGCCGGCACGTCCGAAGAGCTCGTGTGGAATTTCAACAAGCCGGGACAATTCCAGTTTGCCTGTCTGGTTCCCGGCCATTTCGAGGCCGGTATGTCCGGCACGATTTCTGTCATCGAAAGGTAAATCATGGAACGTCGCACACTACTGCAAGCCGTGCTCGCCGGCGCACTGGGTGTTCACCTGGTTGCCTCGGCCGCGCTGCCGGTGGTCGAGGTCTACAAGAACCCTTCGTGCGGATGCTGCACCGGCTGGGTGAAGCACCTCGAAGAAAACGGCTTCACCGTCAAAGTCCATGAAGTGGCCAACACATCGGACTATCGCGCAAAATTCGGCATTCCGGATGCACTCGGTTCCTGCCATACCGCGACCGTGCAGGGATATGCGATTGAAGGTCATGTGCCAGCCAGCGAGATCAAGCGACTTCTGGCGGAGCGCAAGAATGTGAAAGGATTGGCAGTACCGTCAATGCCGCCGGGATCACCGGGCATGGAAGGGGATCGCAGCATTCCCTATGATGTTCTTCTGGTGAAGACGGACGGCAGTTACTCAACTTATCGTCACTACAATGGGAAATAACAGAAAGGAAACCACCATGAAACAACTCTCCCGGCTTGCACTGCTCTCCGCCTGCGCCCTCGCCTTCACTGCGCCGGCATTTGCCGCGAACGAACACAACCACATGCACGACCACGGTGCCATGGTGATGCCGGTGGCGGCCAAAGCGTCCGCGATGACAGAAGGCGAAATCAAGAAGGTCGACAAGGAAGCCGGCAAGATCACGATCAAGCACGGCCCGATTGAGAATCTTGGCATGCCGAACATGACCATGGTTTTCCGTGCGAAGGATCCAGCCATGCTCGACCAGGTCAAGCAGGGCGACAAGGTCAGGTTCACGGCCGACAAGGTGAATGGCGCCCTCACGGTGACGAAGTTGGAAGTCGCCAAGTAAGAAGCGTCTGGGGGGCGTCAAGCGGCGCGCAGTCCGCGGCTCATTGCGCGCCCGCCTTTCCCTCCTCCACAGAAGTGCCTCTCTGCAACGCTCTTCGATCGCGGCAGCGATCGTTGGCGTTCCCTTGCATCAACTTGTCATTGAAAACGGTTGATAAAGATCAACCCTATTCTTGAAATGGTTACTAAATTGAACGAGTACGCCGACGGCGACACATCGCACGACGCAGGACGTGCGTGGCTCTCGATTTGGTAGTTCCCTCCGGGCCTTCAGGGCTCTGACAGCACTATTCCCCGCCCGGGGCAGATCATCAGTTCGACTGGCGCATGACGAACCACCAAGATGGGGTCGCCGCCGGACAGAATTCAATCATCCCGCAAGAAACGGGATGGACAGGGATGGTTACGTGATGTCTCTCATGCAGCCATCGATGGTCAACTTGCCTCTGGAGGAGCCATGAAACACCTTTGTCGATGCGCCCTATTCGCGCTTTGTACGCTCGCAGCAACCTTCGCCCATGCGGCCGGCCAGTCAGTCGTCGCCAACGGGATTCAAATCTATTATGGCATTGCCCCCGCGTCGGCGGCGGTCAAGGCGAATGTCCTGCATGACTCGAACGGATTTGCCAGGTTGTTCCATGCAGGCTCGCATCACCTCGTCGTGTCCCTGGCCGACGCAAGGACCGGTGAGCGGATCAACGACGCGACGGTGGTCGCTACCGTGGCGCCCCTTGGCCTTACGCCGACGACAAGAGCATTGCCGCCGATGGAGATCAACAACACGATCACCTATGGCAATTTCTTCGATTTCTCGCCGAGCAGCGGGCCCTACCGCATATCGCTGCACATCATGCGCTCATCGAAGGGGGCGCAGGAACCGGTCATTGCGGAATTCGAATACCGGCCAGCGATGAGTTCTGGTCGTTAGCACGCACGCCGTACCGGCCCATCTTGCGTCATCAACGCACGTGCAGCGCCAGCATCCACCGGCGCTGCACGGTGTTTCCACCTTAGCCAATGGCGGTTGCGCGCCCGGATGACAAACTTGTAATCATCCCGTCACGATTCTGTCGGTGCTCCCCTCCTACACTGGAGTCATGGATAAGCAAGACGAAACACGCTGATCCAGGCAACTTCACTCGATCCATCTACCAGGGAGCACATCATGAAATCACGTACACTCGCTACCACACTCGCCCTCAGCGCCCTCTTCTCGCTCGGCACGCTCACTGCGCACGCAGGCAACGCAGGCGGTGATAACTGGGTGGACTTCAGCAACTTCGTCTCCACCAAGACGCGCGCGCAAGTCATCGATGAACTCGTCGTCGACCGTGCGCAAGCGAAGATCGGCTACAACGAAGAATCCGATTACCCGCGCCTGCCCGTCATCCAAAAAATGCGGTCCCGCGCCGAAGTCCGCGCAGAAGCACTGGCGGCGGCGAAAGATCTGCAACGCCAGACGGAGTACTCCAGCGGCCAATAATCCACCCCACCCGAAAGCTCCCGATGCCCTTCCCGAATCGGGAGTTTCTTCATGCAAGCTTCGCTTCAAGCGAACGTAATGCCGGCGCCCTGCATGGCAAATGCATCTCGAAGCACGTCAAGCCGTCGGCGCAATGGACGTTGACCGTTCCCCGATGCAATGCCAGTATCGACCTGGCGATGGCAAGACCCAGTCCGGCGCCTTCCGATGACCCTTGGCGCGAGGAGTCCGCACGATAGAAGCGATCGAACAGGCGGGGAATATGTTCGGGCGGAATAGGGTCGCCCGTGTTCTCGATACACAAGACAAGCTCATTCTTTTCCGGCGGCACCTTGATCGAGGCTCGCACCATGCCGGATTCACGGGTATGCCTGATGGCGTTCGACACGACGTTGCTGATCGCGCGGCGCAACAGGGCTCTGTCGCCGGTGACATTGCCCTCGCCGGTAATCGCCAGTCGGATATCACGCCCTTCCGCCACCACCTCAAAAAAGGAGAACAGGTCGCGCACTTCGGCAGCGATGTCCACCTCCTCCTTGAACGGCGAGACCAGCCCGTGGTCGGCCTTCGCAAGGAACAGCATGTCCGACATCATGCGCGAAAGGCGCTCGAACTCTTCGGCATTCGAGTACAGGATCTCCCGATACTCGTCTGCGCTCCTCACCCTGGACAGGATCACCTGCGTCTGCGTCAGCATGTTGCTGACCGGGGTGCGCAGTTCATGGGCAAGGTCCGACGAAAAATCGGACAGGCGCTGAAATGATTCTTCCAGCCTGCCCAGCATGGCATTCAGGGTCTGCACCAGTTCCACCAGCTCCGGAGGAACCGATTCCACATCGAGCCGCTGGTCGAGATGGCTGGCCGTGATTTCAGAAGCGCGTTGCCGGATGGTGCGTACCGGCGCAAGTTCGCGCCGCACCGCTCCCCATCCCAGCAGGCCATTGATGATGGCGGCGAGCACAACGACGGACCAGAAGGCTCTCTGAAAGGAAGCCATGAAATGCTCATGCGGAGACATGTCAATCGCAACGCCAATCACTGCGGGCGACCAGTCCTTGATCTGCACCTGTGCCAGGCCGGATATGCCCCTGAACGTTTTTCCTTCGCTGTTGGTCCACACCGCCCCGGCCATGCTGTTGGCCGTCGCCGGGCGCAGCATCGCATCAGGAAACTCGGCGTGCCCGACCGCCACGACATGCCGGCCATCCGCCCGCCGAATCGCCAGCGAAATCGGAGCATGCCCCGTCAATGCATCGTCCAGATGTTGTGAAAACATGTCCAGGTCAGCCGGCGAGCGCGCAATCCGCAGCGCGTCCCGCGCGAGCTCCATCTTGCCCTTCAGGACCTCCATGTCGAGTTCTTCGAAATGCCGCTCTACGAGCCGTCCGACGAGAAGGCCCAGTGCCAGCAATACGGCCGTCGACGCGCAAGCGAACAGCATCGTCAAGCGGAACGTGAGCGACATGCGCTTCATCAATTGCATTCCTGGTGCTCCAGCACGTAACCCATGCCGCGCACGGTATGAATGAGCTTCTGCTCGAATCCCTCATCCACCTTGGCGCGAAGGCGGCGCACCGCGACATCGATCACGTTGGTGTCGCTATCGAAATTCATGTCCCACACTTGCGACGCGATCAGCGAGCGCGGCAGGACTTCCCCCTGCCGGCGCAATAACAGCTCCAGCAGCGCGAATTCCTTCGCCGTGAGATCGATGCGCGTTCCAGTGCGCATGACACGGCGTCGCACCAGGTCGAGTTCGAGGTCGGCCACCTGCAGGCATTCTGCCGCGCGCCCCTTCGTGCTCCGCCGCAGCAGCGTGCGCACCCGGGCAAGCAGCTCGGAGAACGCAAAAGGCTTGACCAGATAATCGTCCGCGCCCTGCTCCAGCCCCCTGACGCGATCCTCCACGTTGTCGCGCGCGGTCAGGAACATGACAGGCACGTCCTTCCCCGCCTTTCGCATCGTGGCCAGCACCTGCCAGCCATCCAGGCCGGGCAGCATCACGTCGAGGATGACGAGGTCGTATTCCATCGTCAGCGCCTGGTGCAATCCATCCAGTCCATCGCGCGCGAGGTCCACGATGAAGCCGGCCTCAAGCAGGCCACGCTTCAGGTAATCGCCATTTTTTGGCTCATCCTCGACCACAAGGATCTTCATGACCTTCCTTCCTGCTGCACATATCCATGGAAATCATGCGGAATGCCGCGAAGGCATCCCGCGCGGCGCTCATACTTCCACGCTGCGCGGTTGCCTCGCCCGCCCTTATCTCTCCAACCCCTTGTTGAGTCGCCACTGCTTGACCAGCGCGTACAGTGCCGGGATGACCGCCAGGGTGAGCACCGTCGAGGAGATCATGCCGCCCACCATCGGCGCGGCGATGCGGCTCATGACCTCCGAGCCGGTGCCGGTGCCCCACAGGATCGGCAGCAGGCCCGCCATGATGGCGACGACGGTCATCATCTTCGGCCGCACACGCTCCACCGCGCCCTCCATCACCGCCTCGTACAGATCGGCGACCTTCGGAGGCCGGCCCTCTTCCTTGCAGCGAACGCGCGTTTCCACCCATGCCTGGTCGAGGTAGATCAGCATCACGACGCCGGTTTCCGCCGCCACGCCCGCCAGTGCAATGAAACCGACCGCAACGGCAACAGACAGGTTGTACCCGAGCAACCACATCAGCCACACGCCGCCCACTAGCGCAAACGGCACCGACAGCATCACGATCAGGGTCTCGGTGAGACGACGGAAGTTCAGGTACAGGAGCACGAAGATCGACAGCAGCGTCACGGGGATCACGATCTTCATCTTCTCGATCGCGCGCTCCATGTACTCGAACTGCCCGCTCCATGTCGCGTAGTAACCGGGCGGGAACTTCACCTGTTCGTTGACTGCCTTGCGTGCTTCACCCACATAACTGCCGATGTCACGGTCGCGGATATCCACGTAGATGTAGGCCGACAGCAAGGCATTCTCCGTGCGGATGCCCGGTGCGCCCTTGGCCACCTCGATCTTCGCCAGCTGGCCGAGCGGAATCATGCCGGCATCCATCGTTGGCACCAGCACCTCGCGCCCGATCTGCTCCGGATCGCTGCGCAGCTCGCGCGGATAGCGTACGGTCACGCCGAAGCGCTCGCGCCCTTCGACCGTTGTCGTCACCATTTCGCCGCCCAGCGCGCTGCTGATCACATCTTGCACTTCGCCTACCGACAGCCCGTAACGTGCCAGTTGCGCACGATCCGGCTCGATGTTGAGGTAGAAGCCACCGGTAATGCGTTCGGCGAACGCGGAGGTGGTGCCGGGCACCTTCTTCACGACCGCCTCGATCTCCTTGGCGACGCGCTCCATTTCATCGAGGTCCTTGCCGAACACCTTGATGCCGATCGGCGTACGGATGCCCGTCGAGAGCATGTCGATGCGCGCCTTGATCGGCATCGTCCATGCATTCGAGATGCCAGGGAACTGGAGCGCATTGTCCATCTCGGCGATCAGCTTGTCGGTCGTCATGCCAGGACGCCACTGCGATTCCGGCTTCAGGTTGATGACCGTCTCGAACATCTCGGTGGGTGCCGGATCGGTCGCGGTGTTGGCGCGTCCCGCCTTGCCGTAAACCGACTCCACCTCGGGGAAGCTCTTGATGATCTTGTTCTGCGTCTGCATCACCTCGGCCGCCTTGGTGATCGACATGCCCGGCAGGCTGGCCGGCATGTAGAGCAGCGTTCCTTCATTGAGCGTCGGCATGAATTCGCTGCCCAGCTTCGATGCGGGATACCAGGAGATGGCGAGCATCAGCAACGCTGCCGCGATGGTCAGCTTCTTCCAGCGCATTACCCCCTTGATGATCGGCCGGTAGATCCAGATCAGGAAGCGGTTCACCGGGTTCTTCGATTCCGCCATGATCTTGCCGCGGATGAAGAGCATCATCAGCACCGGAACCAGCGTCACCGACAGCATGGCCGCGCCCGCCATCGCGAAGGTCTTGGTGTAGGCCAGCGGCGCAAACAGGCGCCCTTCCTGCGATTCCAGCGTGAATACCGGCAGGAAGGAAACGGTGATAATCAGCAGCGAGAAGAACAGCGAGGGGCCGACCTCCTTGCAGGCCGCAAGCATCGCCTCCACCCGCGTCTCGCCCGGCTCCATGCGTTCCAGGTGCTTGTGCGCATTCTCGATCATCACGATCGCCGCATCCACCATGGCGCCGATCGCGATCGCGATGCCGCCCAGGCTCATGAGGTTGGAGTTCATGCCGAGCAGGTGCATGGCAATGAAGGCGATCAGCACGCCGACCGGCAGCATCAGGATCGCCACCAGCGCACTGCGCACGTGCAGCAGGAACACCACGCACACCAGCGCCACGATGATGCTTTCCTCGAGAAGCGTATGCTTCAGCGTTTCGATGGCGCGATGGATCAGTTCGGAGCGGTCGTACACCGCCTGGATCGAGACACCGGAGGGCAGGCCCGCGCTGATCTCGGCAATCTTCGCCTTCAGGTTGCCGATGACTTCCAGCGCGTTTTGTCCGTAGCGCGACATCGCGATGCCGGACACGACTTCACCTTCGCCATTGAGCTCGGTGAGTCCGCGGCGTTCATCCGGCGCGAGCTCGACACGGGCGACATCCTTGATCAACACCGGCGTGCCCTTCTCGCTCTTGACGACCAGGTTCTCGATGTCGCCCTTGCCGCGCAGGTAACCCTTGCCGCGCACCATGTATTCGGTTTCAGCCATCTCGACCACGCGTCCGCCGACATCGCGGTTCGATTCGCGAATGACTTGCGCGACTTTCATGAGCGGAATGCCGTAGGAGCGCAACTTCACCGGATCGACCGTGACCTGGTAGGTCTGCACGAACCCGCCGATGGATGCCACTTCCGCCACGCCGTGCGCCTTGGTCAGCTGATAACGGATGTACCAGTCCTGCAAGGTACGCAATTCGGCCAGCGTCCTGTCCTTGGCCAGCACGGCATACTGGTACACCCAGCCAACGCCCGTGGCATCCGGGCCGAGCTGCGGCGTGACGCCCTTGGGCATGCGGCCGGCAGCAAAGTTGAGGTACTCCAGCACCCGCGAACGCGCCCAGTAAATGTCCGTGCCATCCTCGAAAATGATGTAGACGAAGGACGCGCCGAAGAAGGAGAAGCCGCGCACCACCTTCGACTTCGGCACGGACAGCATGGCCGTCGTCAGCGGATACGTCACCTGGTCTTCCACCACCTGCGGCGCCTGGCCGGGGTACTCGGTATAAACGATCACCTGCACGTCCGACAGGTCGGGCAGCGCATCGATCGGTGTCTTCAGCACGGCGTAAACGCCGGCGAAGACAATCAGCAAGGTCGCGAGCAGGACGAGGAAAACGTTCCTGCCCGACCATTCAATGATCTTGTTCAGCATGGCATCATCCCGTTAGTGTCCCTCGTGACCTTCATGGCCTGCATGGGCTTGGATGTTGCCCGCGCCGGCATCCTTCGGCGTGATACTGGTGATTACCCATTCGCCAGGCTGGCGCTCGACGAACTCGAAGGCCACCGTTGCACCCGGTTTCAGGCCCTTCACAAGCACCTCGTTCGCAAGATTGAATTCCATCGTCATGCCGGGCCATTTCAGGCTGGCGATCGGTCCGTGGGTAATGCTGATCGTTCCGCCCTTGGCGTCGATCTCTTCCACCTTGCCCTCGGCCTTGTGACCGACGACCGCCTTCTGCGCGGCAGGCGCCTCGCTCTTTTCCGTAGAGCCGAAACCACCCACCGCCGCCTTCAGGTTGCTCTCGGCATCGATCAGGAAGTTGGCTGCGACCACGACTTGTTCACCTTCCTTGACGCCTTCCAGCACCTCGATGTAATCGTCGCTGCGCGCGCCAAGCCGGACTTCGCGCGGCTCGAACTTGCCTTCGCCGGCCTGCACCAGCACGATGCGGCGCTTGCCGCTGTCGATCACCGCAGAAAGCGGAACAGTCAATACGTTCGATTTGCTCGACGCAGCCATTTCCACATCCGAGAACATGCCCGGCTTGAGAAGCTGGCCGGGATTGGCCAGCTCGATGCGCACTTGTACCGTGCGCGTGCCGGCATTCAGGGTCGGATACACATAGGAGACAGGTCCTTCGAACACCTTGTCCGGATAGGCATTGATCCTGACCTTTGCCTTCGCGCCGGATTTGACGAAAGCGATGTCCTGCTCATACACGTCGGCCAATACCCAGACCGTGGAAAGATCGGCAATCTGGTACAGCATCTCGCCCGGCATGAAGCGCATGCCTGCCACCGCTTTGCGTTCGGTCACAATGCCGTTGGCAGGCGAGCGGAAGGTCATGCTGTGTTTCGCCTGGCCGCTCTTTGCCAGCGCCTTGACCTGCTCTTCCGAAATGTCCCAGTTCTTCAGGCGCAGCAAGCTCGATTCGGCGAGCTGCTTCATGCTCTGCTGTGCTTCGCTGTCCGCCCCCTTGAGAGCCTGCACGCCTTGCGCCGCCACGGCATATTCGCGCTGCGCGGACACCAGTTCGGGACTGTAGACCTCGAACAGCGGCTGGCCCTTTGCGACCGCCTGGCCGGTGGCATTCACATGCAGGCGCTCCACGTAGCCCTCGAACTTGGGCGAGATGGCGTAGAGGCGTCGCTCGTCAGCCTCGATGCGCCCGGCGGCGCGCACCGTCCTGTCGATGGACTTCATGCTGGCTGCTTCGGTGCGCACGCCAAGCTTCTGTACCTTGTCCGTGCTGATCTTCACCTGGTTGGCGGAAGCCGGTTCAGCATCGTCTTCCCCTTCGTAGACGGGGATGTAATCCATGCCCATCGGGTCCTTCTTCGGCACCGGCGATGTGTCGGGCAGGCCCATCGGGTTGCGGTAATAGAGGAGTTTGCGTTCCTTCTTGCCGCCATTGTCCGTTGATGTTGCCTGCACGGCCGCGGCTGCCTCGCCCTTTCCATGCGTTCCAGCCCAATAACCGCCCGCGCCTGCAAGGGCAGCAACGATGAGGGTGCCCAGTATGATGCTCGCGTGCTGTTTCATAATTCTTCTCCCAGGAGTCGTTCGATTTCCGCGAGGCGAGCCTGTGCTTCAGCCTGCGCCTTGATCTGGTTCTGTCTGGCCTGCCGTATCTGCCGCTGTGCGTCGAGCAGGGTTGCGAAATCCACCTTGCCGTTTTCGTAACTGGCTAGGGCCGATTTGTAGGTCAGCTCGGCCTGCGGCAGCAGACTGTTGGTAATGCTCGCTTCTGTACGCCGCGCGGCGTCGAGGCCGGATAGGTTTTCCGAGAGCTCGGAAAGCACCTGGTTGGCAGTGGCTTCCCTGCGCGTCCGTGCCGCCGACACCATGGCTTCCGCTTCACGCTCCTGCGCACGGCGCGAGGATTGCTGGATCGGAATGTTGAACTCGACCATCAGTTCCCATTCCTTGATCGCATTCCCATACTGCATCGGCGCCACGCCTACCGTGAAATCCGGATAACGGTTCTTGTATGCCAGGTCACGGTTCTTCTCGGCGGCCTTGAGCTTGGCATCGTCTGCAAAGAGCTGGGGATTGCGCCCGCGGACACGGTCTTCGAGGGCGGCAGGGTCAAGCCTGACCGGTTGCGGCAAGGTGCGCAGCCGTTCCGGGCGGGCCAGCGGCGCATTGGCCGGGCGCGACAGCAGCATGTTCAGGCGTGCCTCTGTCATGCGCCGCTCGTTCTCCAGCGCGATGAGTTCATTGCGCATGTCAGTCTGCTCGACCTGTGCGCGAATGGCATCGGATTGCGCTGCCAGCCCGCCACCGTAGCGCACCTGCGCAATCTTCTCCAGGCGCACCATCAGATCGAGGATCTCGTGCGTCAGGCTCTCGTTGCGATCGATGTAATACAGCTGCGCGTAACCAGTCTTGATGCGGGACGACAGGTCTGCCCAGCTTCCGCGCGCGCGTCCGCTTGCGCCTTCGGCTTCATACTGCGCCGCTTCGCGCATCAGCTCGCGCTTGCCGAACCAGGGCAAGTCCTGCATCAGCAGGTAACGGGTTTTCCCGACACGTGCGGGCGACAGGGCCGGCCCCTGCTCGCCCATCTTTGTGATGTCCTGCAGCTCGATACGGAATTTCGGATCAGGCAAGGTGCCGGCGGACGCTGCGCGGTCAGTGGCGGCATCCGCCTCGTGGCGCATGGATGCGAACTCCGGATTGCGCGTCTTTGCATACTCCAGCAAGCTTTCCACGCTGTTTCCGGGAAGCGCTTCGCTGGTCTGTCCCATGGCAGGCAAGCTCACGGCCAGCAGGCATGCGATGATGCCAACTGCAGGCCGTCGAACGGCCAGGAGTCGACTTGCAATGCGCCCTTTCGCGGGCGCGAAAAATTGTGATGACATAAAACCTCCAGACAGCAATCAAGCAACCGTCCTCGCATCACGCGGGACGATGACGGATCAGGCAGTCGGGAGTGTCAGATTCGGAAACAGCAGTTCTGTATGGCGAGCGGGGGCGCCGTGGTGCGGGAAAGCAGCGATCCCGTGATCTGGGAGGAAACGTACGGAGCGTCGTGGTCTTCATGGAACAGCGATGCCACGAGCATCACCGCCAGGAATGGGGAAACATCCGGCAACTGTGGCTTGTCGAGCGACTGGCTGCCGACCTGGGTTTGCGCCTTGCACAAGCCCGGCTGGCCCATGCCCCCTTCATCGCAGCCGCTCATGTCCTGATGGTTGTGCACGGCGTGCGTAGCGGCTACCGCTTCGAGCGTTTGCGAGATCTGTCCAGCCGGGCATACGTAAGCCGCCACGGCGAGCTGTGTAAACAGCACGCCGATCAGCGCGACGAGCGCTGCGAAGAAGCGGGATTTACGGGTGAACCTCATGAACGTTGATGAATGCGATCGAAACGATGGAAACAAAGCCCTCGATCGAATTGTACGCAAGCACAGCAAGAACATTGGTTGATTCAAGTCAACAATACCGGGATTTGATCTGTTGGCAACAGGCAGCGTGCAGAGAAGGAATGATGCACTTTCTTGATCTGGCCGGCTTGCACGGCGCCGATAATTCGCCCAATATCGGCGGGCTGCAAGGTTTCTTCTGTGAAGTTCCCCGCATTTGCCCTCACACCGCTACCGGAGAAATATCATGCAAGAACGCACCGTCGCCGAATCCCTGCCGCGCAAGCAACTGGCGGTCGCCGCGCCGCAGTCGAGCGTCTTTGAGGCAGCCTGCATCATGACCAGGCATCGCTGCGGCAGCGTGCTCGTCATCGACCCGGCGCGATCGCTGATCGGAATCTTCACGGAGCGCGACCTCATGACCAAGGTAGTCGCTCAATCGCTCGATCCGCGCACGACAAGCGTGGTGGACGTGATGACCCCGAATCCACAGTCGATCCCCCCGGAGACCAAGGTCTCCGACGCCCTGCTCCTGATGAAAGGCGCAGGCTTTCGCCACCTTCCCGTTGTCAGCGAGGCGTCCGGCATCGTCGGCGTGTTCTCGATCCGCGACGCGCTGCCCCACGAGATCATGGAGGCAGAACAGCGTGAGGAATTCATTGATGATGAAATGACCAAGGTGCTCGGGTAGGCGCGCGCCGCTGATCCTCCTGCATCACGGCGGAGCACGGATCGACACGCTCCGCCGCAATCATTCTCCTTCACTTCAGGCAAGGCGGATTTGTCCTGCATCGCGCCCGCCTTGCCCGGCCCCGCTGTAACCGGTACGGTCTTCGGTGCCCGCCTTGTTTTCGTTATTGCCATTGCAATTTTCCGCATGCACAAACGGCAGGCAGCTTGCGCAAATGTGACAATGCCATGCGCCATGTTTTCCTGCAGGGAACATATTTCAAGGAACGCGGTCTAGAGTGCTTTCCCGCCAATCTTGAAAACGGTCTTGTCCATGATGCTTGATGAGCAACACAGCGAAGAATTGAGAGCACTTCGCAACCTGGAGCGCACGGTGCGCGCGTATAGCGTGAGCGCGCACGTGGTCTCGGAAAAGAAGCGCCAGGAGATGCTGTCAGAGGCGCTGCGTGAAGTGGTCAATGCCCGCAAGCGGGCGATCCGGCAGTCGCGCTGCGTGCCCTTCCGCGAGCCGCCGGCCCGGGGTCGTTCGGAAGCCTGAATTGTTCCTGTGGTGCTTTTGCCCGGCTTTCCTTAGAATCGCTGGTCGCATACAGAACAACAGGCTCGCCAACGAGCCCGGGAGGGAGTGCCATGTTGAACGGCCTGTGGCTGGGCTTTTTTGTGATCGGCGCCTTGAGCGCCTTCGGACGCTGGCTCTTCGCCGGCGATGCAGGCGCCTTCGCCGCCATGGTGGACAGCCTGTTCGGCATGGCGAAGCTGTCGGTCGAAGTGATGATCCTTCTGTTCGGCACGCTCACGCTGTGGCTCGGCTTCCTGCGCATCGCAGAGAAGGCGGGGCTGGTGGAGGCGCTCGCCCGCTTTCTTTCGCCATTGTTCCGCCGCCTCATGCCGGAGGTTCCCGCCGGCCATCCGGCCATCGGCCTGATCACCCTGAACTTCACCGCCAACGCGCTCGGCCTCGATAACGCGGCGACACCCATCGGCCTGAGAGCGATGCGCGCGCTGCAGGAACTGAATCCGGAACCGGAAACAGCGAGCAATGCGCAGATCCTGTTCCTCGTCCTCAACGCCTCTTCACTGACGCTGCTGCCGGTATCGATCTTCATGTACCGGCTGCAGCAAGGTGCGGCCGATCCGACCCTCGTATTCCTTCCCATCCTGCTCGCCACCAGCGCATCCACGCTCGCCGGCTTCCTTTCCGTGGCCGCGATGCAGCGCCTGCGTGTGTGGGACCCGGTCGTGCTCGCATGGCTCGGAGGCGCGGCCCTGCTGCTCGGCGGATTCATGGCGCTGCTGGCCGGCATGTCATCCGCCGCGCTCGCTGCCTTGTCGTCCCTGCTCGGCAACCTCGTGCTGTTCAGCCTGATCGTGCTATTCCTGCTGTTCGGTGCGCTGCGCCGCGTGCCGGTGTATGAGAGCTTCGTCGAAGGTGCGAAGGAAGGCTTCGACGTCGCGAAGAACCTGCTGCCCTACCTGGTCGCCATGCTGTGCGCAGTCGGTGTGCTGCGCGCCTCAGGCGCGCTGGATGTGGCGCTGGATGGCTTGCGGCACCTCATCAATGCGGCGGGACTGGACACCCGGTTCGTCGACGCGCTGCCGACGGCATTGGTCAAACCGTTTTCCGGAAGCGCCGCGCGCGCCATGCTGATCGAACTGATGAAGACCTCCGGCGTGGACAGCTTCCCGGCGTTGGTGGCGGCAACGGTGCAAGGAAGCACCGAGACCACGTTCTATGTGCTGGCGGTGTACTTCGGCGCGGTAGGCATCCGTCGCGCCCGGCATGCAGTGGGATGCGCGCTCCTGGCCGATGCCGCAGGCCTGCTGGCCTCGATCGGCGTGTGCTACTGGTTTTTCGGATAGCCGACGGCGCGACAGTGGCTCCACAAGAGTTCGGCAGCGCGAATGCCGGATGTGCAGTGCTCCGGCCAGACGGTTTCGTTCAAGAACGCGCTTCCCCGGCCGCACCGTTCAGGCGAAACGACCAGTCTTCCACGGTGCCACGCTCCAACCGCCGCGCAAACAGTTTGCGCCACGACTCCATCAATGCATCAAGCTGCGCCAGTTCGGATAGTGCCTCGCGGTCAGTCGTATGCCGGTACAGCACATCGAGAATGCGCGCCAGCGGCCAGTCCGGACACCGCCGTTCGAGCAGAGCAAGGGTATCCCCGGGAGCGACCCAGCCCGGGGAGAGCACGCGGTAATACCAGCCTGTCCTGCCACTTTCCTGCACCTGCGCCGACATGCCAGGGCAATCGAAACGAATATTCAGTTTCCAGCACGGCTGGCGTGCCTGCGACACCTGGACCACCGCCTCACCGAGTGAAAAAACGTCGCCAATGCAGACATCAGCTTCGACGTACCCCGTTGTCGATAGGTTTTCGCCAAACGCGCCCGGCCGCGTCAGGACAGGGCGCGCGCCGATCTGCGCGGTCCAATAGGAATAGTGATCGAAGGCATAGTGGTGCACTGCTTTGTCGGGCCCGCCATGAAACTTGCGGTCGGCCTGCTCGTCGCCGTCGAAGCCGAGCTTGTCGAGCCAGGTCCTGCCCGCGACGGCCTCCTTGGCAATGCCGCTGACATGCGTCGAAGCACCGAGCGACTGACCGACTCCGACCAGTAGCGATTCTACGGTGCACTTCATGACATCAACCCGGCATCACGCAGCCAGGTCCGGAGCATTGCTGTTGCGCCGCGCGCTGCAGCGGCACCATGCTTTTCTGCATCGGCGCGGATCACGCGCGGATCCACGCCTGCATACGCCAGTTCGCACGCATGCCCGACCAGCCATTCATCCATGCGCGCGGCATCCGCTTCCGGATGAAACTGCAGCGCGAGCACATTCTTCCCCAGCGAGAATGCCTGGTGCGGCGCCACCGAGGTCGAAGCCAGGAGCGTCGCACCTTGCGGAAGGTCGAAGGTGTCGCCGTGCCAATGCAGGACCGGCGCGCCTTCGAGCACCGACAGCGCCGAAATGTGCCCCGCCTCCGTCAACACCACATCACCCCAGCCGATTTCCTTCGCGCGTCCGGGATACACGCGTGCGCCAAGCGCCGCCGCGATCATCTGCGCGCCCAGGCAAATGCCAAGCAGCGGCTTGCCTTGGGCGAGACGCGCATTGATCAACGCAATTTCCTCCGCGAGGAATGGATAAAGCGCCTGATCGTTCACGCCGATCGGCCCGCCCAGGACGACGACCAGGTCTGCAGCGTCCCATTCGCCGGGCGAGAGGCGATCGACGCCGGCCTGCGCGTACCCGATGGTGAATCCTGTTTCCTGCAGGACGGGACCGAAGGTGCCGAGATCTTCAAATGCGACATGACGAATGGCCAGGCAATGCATGATGCAGCTCCGGAAGCCGGGTGTGCGCCGGCTAAAAATAACGTTATGCACAATATGACACATCGTGTCATGCATTACAATGCGTTTTTTCGACTTCGATCCGGTTCATGACAATCCGTCTCAAACTCCTGCGCAGGCAGATGGGCTGGTCGCTGGAAGTCCTGGCGCAGCAGACCGGCCTCACGAAAAGCTATCTCTCGAAGGTCGAACGCGGCATGAGCGTGCCGTCCATCGCCGTTGCACTGAAACTCTCGAAGGCACTTGGCGTCGATGTCGAACAGCTGTTTTCCGAATCGCACAACCAGGTGTCCATGGCGATCACGCGAGCAGCCGACCGCACGCCGATGGGTGGGCCAGGCGTCAACGACAGCGGGGTCGAATCGATTGCCGCGACGGTCGCGCCGAAGCGCATGCTTCCCTTCGTCGTTCATCCCCCGCAGGATTTCGCCGCCTCCGCGTTCAAGGAGCACGAAGGGGAGGAATTTCTTTTCGTGCACAAGGGCAGCATCGAAATCGAATTTCCGAACGAAACGGTGCGCCTGAAATCTGGTGACTCGATTTATTTCAATGCCCTGATTCCGCACCGGACGAGAAGTCTTGGCCGCGCGTCGGCCGAAGTGCTCGTCGTGATCAGCCAGGACGACGGACACGGGGCATAAGGTCGAATGCATTTTGCCGCGCACAGAAGGCGTGGCACGACAACCTGGATTATCCTTTTGGCCATGCACTCCCATTTGTTGCAACATCACTAACACTTCGCGATGGACACCATCAATTTTGTTGCCGCAACCCTGTTCGGTCTCGCGCTGGTTCACACCTTCACGGCGAAATCGTTCGAACGCCTGGCCGAACGCAGCGAGAAACACGCCGGCCTGTTTCATTTGCTCGGTGAAATCGAAGTCGTCTTCGGCTTGTGGGCCTTCATCCTGATGGTCGCGATGGCGTTTTTGCAAGGGAGCAAAGAGGCCATTGCTTATGTCGAGTCGCGGCAGTACACCGAGCCCTTGTTCGTGTTCGTTATCATGGTGGTGGCTGCGTCGCGTCCCGTTCTCCATGCAGTCATGGCGATGGTGTCGCTGCTCGCGAAGTTCCTGCCGATGCGCGCTCTGCTGGCGAGAACATGGCTGTGCCTGGCCCTCGTTCCGCTCATCGGATCCTTCATTACGGAACCTGCGGCGATGACGCTGGCAGCGCTCATGCTGGCACCGACCGTATTCAAGAAGGATATGGCGGAATGGGTCAAGTATGCCGCCCTTGGTGTGCTGTTCGTCAACGTGTCGATCGGCGGGACATTGACCTCCTTCGCTGCGCCGCCCGTGCTGATGGTCGCCGCGAAGTGGCATTGGGATACGGCTTTCATGATCGCTACGTTCGGCTGGAAAGCATGCGCCGCAGTGCTGCTCAATGCGACGGCCGTCACCTTCCTGCTCAGGCGGCATCTTCGGGATGAAGCGGTGGCCGCGCAAGCGGACAACCAGATGCCCGTGCCGCTCTGGGTGAGCGCAATCCACCTGCTGTTCCTGCTCGGCGTGGTGATTTTTGCGCATCACCCCGTGATTTTCATGGGGATCTTCCTTTTCTTCCTCGGGTTCACCCAGGCCTACGCACAGTACCAGAGCGCATTGATCCTCAAGGAAGGCTTGCTTGTTGGTTTTTTCCTGGCAGGCCTTGTCGTACTCGGTGGCATGCAGCAGTGGTGGCTGCAACCGATCGTCTCCAGCCTGGAACCCGTGGCCATGTTCTTCGGGGCCGTCGCCCTGACCGCCATCACGGACAATGCCGCGCTGACCTATCTCGGCTCGCTGATCGAAGGCTTGTCGGATCAGGCAAAGTACATGCTCGTATCGGGCGCCGTGGCCGGGGGTGGCCTGACCGTGATCGCGAATGCGCCGAATCCCGCCGGCGTTGCGCTTCTCAGGCATGGCTTCGCTGATGAGTCGGTGGGCGTCGGCGGCTTGCTGCTCGGCGCGCTCCTGCCGACCGTGGTGGCCATGCTGTTCTTCTTCCTGTAGCGGATGACCAAGACTGATTGGACAGCCGGTCTCTGATGCGCGCCCGCAGCAGTCGCGGCGATCGCGGGGATAAGTGCGCTCGCCGTGAACAGAACAGTCAGTTACGCTGCGAGCCTCTGTGGCGTGTACTGTGCCACGATGCTGGAAATCGCTTCCTCCGCCTGCGCGACTGCCTGCATCACGGTTTCGTGCAACTTCCTGAATTCTTCCTTCGTCAGCGCCTGCCTGCGCACGCCCTGCTCGGCCTGCTCGATCATGTCGCGCTGCAGAAGGCGCAGCGCGCTGCGGTGCTTTTCGGCCTCATCGAGAATCCGCTCATGCGGCGCGGACGGCTCCGCCAGTTTTCGCGCCACGTAGGCGAATGACTGGATGGTTAGATCGATATCAGAAGTGGTCTGAATAGTCATAAGTGATCCCGTGCAGACTTGTGGATACGAGATATATAACGTCAGGCACAAGGATCGGTAGGGCTTTCTAACAATTATTTACAGTTTGCAGCGATACCGGGATTGCGGTCATGCAAATCTGGCGATCTCCTCGAGGGGATTCATGTTGCCCGATGGTCAGCCTATCCTCGGATGTTGTCATTCCGGAATGCTGCAAGCACGCATCAGCTCATGTACTGTCCGCCATTCACCGCAAAGGTTGCGCCGGTGATGAAGCCAGCGCTGTCGTCCACGAGAAACGCCACCATCCGGCCCACATCCATCGGATCGCCGAGATGGCCGACCGGTATGTCGGCAACGATCGAGTGCAGCACTTCATGCGGCACGGCGGCCACCATGTCCGTATCGCTGTAGCCTGGAGCGATGGCGTTGACAGTGATGTTCCTGCGCGCCCCTTCCAGCGCAAGCGCTTTGGTAAACCCCAGGATGCCTGCCTTCGCGGCAGCGTAATTGGTCTGGCCGAACTGCCCCTTCTGCCCATTCACCGAACTGATGTTCACGATGCGCCCGAAGCTGCGCGCCCGCATGCCTTCGATGACATGACGGCACATGTTGAAGACCGCGCCGAGGTCGTTGTTGATGACCCGCCACCATTGGTCCGGTGTCATATGATGCAGCACGGCGTCGCTGGTGATTCCGGCATTGTTGACGAGGATGTCGATGTGACCGAATTCCTTTTCGATGTGCTCGACGCCGTCGCGACAGGCATCGAAATCGCCGACATCCCATTTGAAGACGGGGATCGCGGTTTCCTCGCACAACTCCAGCGCGGCGCCGACGTTACTGCAGCAGACCGCGATGACCCGGTAGCCCTTCGCATGCAAGGCAAGCGAGATGGCCTTGCCAAGTCCGCGCGTACCACCGGTGACAACTGCGATGCGACCCATGAATTCACCTCCGCGCGAACGGCATCCGAAGCGGCGCCGGAAGCTGTCGCGCGCACCGCTTCCCGGCGTCCGGTACCAGATTAGTTTCCGCGTCGCCAAGTTCAATTGACTCAAGTCAACGAAAACAAAACGCTGCGGATTGCCGCATGGCATAAACCAAAGCATCTCGGAGCATTTTGATGTGAATCAATCAAATAAATCATACACCTTCGTACACTGCGCTTGCTGAGTAGCAATTATTGCCACTCTCTGCAAAACCCGCACAGGCTGGCCGCGAGGGTTCGCGTCAGCGAGTGCGCTCATCGAGACCACACCGCCTCGTGACCAAAAGTCATTGACAGTGCGTGGCAACGAGGGTGCGGTAAAAGGAGATACGCATTGAAGCCAACTGATACCGGCCATCCCGACTACTATCACCAGGTAGTCAACTGTCAATGGTCCTGCCCCGCCCACACTCCCGTCCCTGAATACATCCGCCTGGTTGCCTCAGGCCGTTACAGCGATGCCTACATGCTGAACTGGCAGGCCAATGTATTCCCCGGCGTCCTGGGCCGTGTGTGCGACCGTCCATGCGAAACATCATGCCGCCGCATGCGCGTCGAAAGCGATGCGAAGAAGGATCCGGTTGCGATCTGCCGCCTGAAACGCGTTGCGTCCGACTACAAGAGCGACGTGCGCAGCCGCATGCCGCAGGTCAGTCCGAAGAACGGCAAGCGCATTGCGTGCGTCGGCGCCGGTCCGGCGTCACTGACAGTCGCGCGCGACCTTGCTCCACTCGGCTACCACGTCACCGTGTTCGACGGCGAAAAGAAGGCCGGTGGCTTCATGCGCACGCAGATCCCGAAGTTCCGCCTGCCCGATGAAGTGCTCGACGAAGAGACCGGCTACGTGCTCGACATGGGCGTCGAATTCCGTTCCGGCGAACGCATCGACAGCCTCAAGGACCTTCTGGGCCAGGGCTATGACGCGATCTTCGTCGGCAGCGGCGCGCCGCGCGGTCGTGACCTCGAGGTGCCTGGACGCCAGGAAGCGGCGGCGCACATCCACCTCGGCATCGATTGGCTGGCGGGCCTGTCCTTCGGACACATCGACAAGATTGGCGAGCGCGTGATCGTGCTCGGCGGCGGCAACACCGCGATGGACTGCTGCCGCTCCGCGCTGCGCCTCGGCGGCGAGAAGGTGAAAGTCATCGTGCGCTCCGGCTTCGACGAGATGAAAGCCAGCGCCTGGGAGAAGGAAGACGCGCAGCATGAAGGCATCGAGATCTTCAACTACATGGTGCCGAAGTCCTTCGCGCATGACAACGGCAAGCTGACCGGCATGTGGTTCGAGAAAGTGCGCGCCGAATACGACGAGAAAGGCCGCCGCAGCCTGATCCCAACCGGCGAGCCGGACCAGTTCGTGGAATGCGACGATGTGCTGGTGGCCGTTGGCCAGGAGAATGCCTTCCCGTGGATCGAGCGCGACATCGGCCTGCAGTTCGACAAGTGGGACATGCCGGTGGTCAACGCACGCACCATGCAGTCGACGCTGCCGCAAGTCTTCTTCGGCGGCGATGCGGCGTTCGGCCCGAAGAACATCATCACTGCGGTCGCGCACGGCCACGATGCGGCGGTATCGATCGACCGTTTCTGCCACAAGGAAGACGTCGCGCTGCGTCCGCTGCCGAAGGTTGCCATGTCCAGCCAGAAGATGGGCATCCATGAATGGAGCTACGACAACGTCGTCTCGCTCGACCATCGCCATCCGGTGCCGCTGTCGGACTTCAAGGTCGCGCTCAAGAGCATCAAGATCGAAGTCGAACGCGGCTTCTCGCCACCGCTCGCCGCGAAGGAAGCGCAGCGCTGCCTCAATTGCGACGTGCAGACGGTGTTCACCGCGGGCCGCTGCATCGAATGCGACGCCTGTCTCGACATCTGCCCGATGGATGCCCTCACGCTGACCGAGAACGGCGAGGATGCGGACCTGCGCAGCCGCCTGAAGGCGCCCTCGCTGCATCCGACGCAGAACCTGTTCGTGTCCCCGGAGCTCAAGACCGGCCGCGTGATGGTCAAGGATGAAGACCTCTGCCTGCACTGCGGCCTGTGCGCGGAACGCTGCCCGACCGGCGCGTGGGACATGCAGAAATTCCACCTGACGATGACCCACGCGGGCCCGGGATGCCGCACTCGCACCGTGGCCAAAGCCGAACCTACCCAGGAGCCTGCATAAAATGATCCAGAAAATCCAGGCGAACAACGATTTCGTGGTCAAGTTCGCCAACATCAACGGCTCGGGCTCGGCCTCGGCCAACGAACTGTTTGCGCGTTCCATCCTGCGCATGGGCGTGCCCGTGAGCCCGCGCAACATCTTCCCCTCCAACATCCAGGGCATGCCGACCTGGTACGAGGTGCGCGTTTCCGAAAACGACTACCTCGGCCGGCGCGGCGGCTGCGACATGATGGTCGCGATGAACCCGCAGACCTGGGATGCCGACGTCAAGGAAGTCGATCCGGGCGGGTACCTGTTCTACGACAGCACGCGTCCCATCCCCTCGTCGAAATTCCGCGACGACCTGACCGTGATCGGCATGCCGCTCACGCAGATCGTCAACGATACCTACACCGATGCGCGCGAACGCCAGTTGTTCAAAAACATCATCTACGTCGGGGCGCTGGCCGCGCTGTTCGACATCGATCCGAAAGTGATCGAACAACTGTTCACCGAGCAGTTCAAGGGCAAGGAAAAGCTGGTGGCCTCCAACGTCAAGGCCCTGCACCTCGGCCGCGACTACGCGCTGGCCAACCTCGACTGCGGCAACATCGGCCTGAAGGTCAAGCGCGCCGACAAGGTCGGCAAGCGCATCTTCGTCGACGGCAACCAGGCCGCGGCAATGGGCTGCGTGTGGGGCGGCGCCAATGTCTGCGCCTGGTACCCGATCACCCCGTCCTCGTCCATCCCGGAAATGTTCGACAAGTACTGCCGCAAGCTGCGCATCGATCCGGAAAGCGGCAAGCACAACTATGCGATCGTCCAGGCCGAGGACGAACTGGCGTCGATTGGCATGGTGATCGGCGCCAACTGGAACGGCGCACGCGCCTTCACCGCCACCTCCGGCCCGGGCATCTCGCTGATGACCGAGTTCCTCGGCTTGGCCTATTTTGCGGAAGTGCCCGCCACCCTCATCAACGTGCAGCGCGGCGGGCCGTCCACCGGCATGCCCTCGCGCACCCAGCAATCGGACCTGCTCTCCTGCGGCTATGCGTCCAACGGCGACACCAAGCATGTGATGCTGTTCCCGCAGGACCCGAAGGAAAGCTTCGATTTCGCTGCCGCCGCGCTCGACCTGGCAGACCGCCTGCAGACCCCGGTATTCGTGATGCTGGATCTGGATATCGGCATGAACACCCGCCTGTGCGATCCGTTCGAATGGGATGACGAGAAGCGCATGGACCGCGGCAAGGTCATGAACTACGACGACCTCGAGTCCGGCCGCGACTTCGGCCGCTACCTCGACGTCGACGGCGATGGCATTCCGTATCGCACCTACCCCGGCACGCATCCGACCAGGGGCGCATTCTTCACACGCGGCACTACCAAGGACCGCTACGCGCGCTACAGCGAGGAAGGCCCGGTGTACGTCGACAACATGGAGCGCCTGCTGAAGAAGTTCGAGACGGCCAAGGAACTGGTGCCCAAGCCGATCGGACGCCTCGCGGCCAAGCCTACCAAGTTCGGCGTGATCTATTTCGGTTCGACCACGCCGGCCATGCACGAAGCGCTCGACGAGCTCGAACAGCAGGGCATGCATGTGGATGCGCTGCGCGTGCGTGGCTTCCCCTTCCACTCCAGCGTAGTCGACTTCATCGAGGGGCACGACCATGTGTTCGTGGTCGAGCAGAACCGCGACGGACAACTGCGCCACATGCTGACCGTGGAATGCGGGCTCGACCCGGCGGTGCTGATCCCGGTGCTGCACTATGACGGCACGCCGATCACCGCCCGTTTCATCACCAAGGCCATCGCTTCGCGCCTGGCGTTGTTCAGCCCGCTCAAGGAGGTGGCGCAATGACTTATATCGCAAAACCCAAGCTGCACCATCCCTCGCTGCAGACCAATCGCATCGGCTATACACGGCGCGACTACGAAGGTTCGGTGTCGACGCTGTGCGCCGGATGCGGCCACGACTCGATCTCGGCGGCCATCGTGCAGGCCTGCTACAACCTGAACATCGAGCCGCACAAGGTGGCCAAGCTCTCGGGCATCGGCTGCTCGTCCAAGGCGCCGACCTACTTCCTCGGCGGCTCCCACGGCTTCAATACTGTGCACGGCCGCATGCCCTCGGTGCTGACCGGTGCGGCGCTCGCCAACCGCGACCTGATCTACCTCGGCGTGTCGGGCGACGGCGACTCGGCCTCGATCGGCATCGGCCAGTTTGCGCACAGCATGCGGCGCGGCGTGAACATGACCTACATCGTCATGAACAACGGCGTGTATGGCCTGACCAAGGGCCAGTTCTCGGCCACGGCGGACTTCGGTTCCAAGTCCAAGAAAGGCGTGACTAATACCGACTCGCCGGTGGACCTGGTGGCGCTGGCGCTGCAGCTGGGCGCGACCTACGTGGCGCGCAGCTTCTCGGGCGACAAGGCGCAGCTGGTGCCGTTGATCGAGGGCGCGCTGGCGCACCAGGGCGCGGCCTTCATCGATGTGATTTCGCCGTGCGTGACCTTCAACAACCATGCCGGCTCGACCAGGAGCTACGACTATGTGCGCGAGCACAACGAGGCGGTCAACCGCATTGACTTTCTCGTTCCCGGGAAAGAGATCACCACGGATTACGCGCCGGGTACGATGCAGGAAGTCACGCAGCACGACGGTTCGGTGCTGCGCCTGCGCAAGCTGCATGCGGATTACGACGCGAGCGACCGCGTGGCGGCTATGAACCATCTGCAGAAGCACCATGCGATGGGCGAGATCGTGACCGGCCTGCTGTTCGTCGATCCGAAGGCATGCGATTTGCATGTGCATCTGAACACGGTCGATGTGCCGTTGAACACGCTCGACGAGCGTGCGCTGTGTCCGGGATCGGCAGCACTGGAGGCGGTAAACGCTTCGCTTCGCTAAGCGATGTCGTAGCTCTGTTTTAATGCTGCCGCTTCTCCACAAGGGAAACGGCAGCAAAGCACGTGACGATTATCAACTGTCATCCGCAAGGAGCGCACATGCTATTTCAGGTACGGATCCATGGCCGTGGCGGCCAGGGCGTAGTATCGGCTGCAGAAATGCTTTCGGTGGCCGCCTTCCTCGAAGGGAAACACGCGCAGGCCTTTCCCAGTTTCGGTTCTGAGCGCATGGGCGCACCGGTGATGGCATTCTGCCGCATCGACGACAAGGAGATCCGCCTGCGTGAGCCTGTCATGCATCCCGACGCGCTGATCATCCAGGACCCCACTCTCCTGCACCAGGTCGATCTGTTTTCCGGCGTCTCGCCCGACGGCTATATCCTCATCAATTCCACGCGCAGTTTCGACGAACTCGGCATCGGTGAATTCGTCAAGGGTTATCGTGCCGAACACCTCTGCACGGTACCGGCCACCGAACTGGCCTTGAAACATGTAGGCCGTCCCCTGCCGAACGTTGCCCTGCTCGGCGGCTTCGCTGCCATCAGCGGCCGCGTGCAACTCGATTCGGTGTGCGCTGCGATCCGCGACAAGTTCCCGACGAAGATCGCCGAGGGCAATATCGCGGCGGCGCGGGAGGCCTATCGCTACGTGCAGGAAGAAATGAAGGAGGCCAACCATGCTTAAGCAAGTCGAAGGCTCTCATGCCATGGCCGAGGCCGTTGCACTGTGCCGGCCGGAAGTCATCTGCGCCTACCCGATCACACCGCAGACGCATATCGTCGAAGGCCTGGGCGAGATGGTGAAGGCGGGTGACCTCGAGAATTGCGAATTCATCAACGTTGAGTCCGAATTCGCCGCGCTGTCCGGCGCGATCGGCGCCTCGGCAGCGGGGGCGCGCACCTATACGGCGACCGCCAGCCAGGGACTGCTGTTCATGGCCGAAGCCGTATACAACGCCGCCGGCCTCGGCCTGCCGATCGTCATGACCATCGGCAACCGCGCCATCGGTGCGCCGATCAACATCTGGAACGACCACACTGACTCCATGTCGATGCGCGACGCCGGCTGGATCCAGATCTATGCGGAGACCAACCAGGAAGCGGTCGACCTGCACATCCAGGCATTCCGTCTTGCTGAGGAACTGTCGATTCCCGTGATGGTGTGCGTCGACGGCTTCATTCTCACGCATGCCTACGAGCGCGTGGATGTGCCGACGCAGGAGCAGGTAGATGCCTACCTGCCACGCTTCGAACCGCAGCAGGTGCTCGACCCGCGCGACCCGGTGTCGATCGGCGCGATGGTCGGGCCGGAAGCCTTCATGGAAGTGCGCTACCTCGCGCATCACAAGCAGATGCGCGCGCTCGAACTGATCCCGAGGCTGTCCGCCGAGTTCAAGGAAATGTTCGGCCGCGACTCCGGCGGCCTGATCAAGACTTATCGTTGTGAAGACGCCAAGACCATCGTCGTCGCGCTCGGCTCGGTGATGGGTACGGTCAAGGATGTGATCGACGACATGCGCGAACAGGGCAATTCGATCGGCGCCGTCTCGATCTGTTCCTTCCGCCCCTTCCCGAGCGAGGAACTGCACGACGTGCTGTCGCATGCAAAGCGCATGGTGGTGCTGGAGAAATCGCTGGCAGTCGGTATCGGCGGCATCGTGTCGCATAACCTGCGCATGGCACTGTCGGGCATTTCGCTCCATGCCTACACGGTCGTCGCCGGCCTCGGCGGGCGGGCAATCACCAAGGCCAGCCTGCGCGACCTGTTCGACAAGGCATTGAAGGATGAGCTCGACGCGCTCACCTTCCTTGACCTGAACCAGGACATGGTGAACCGCGAGCTGGAACGCGAGAAACAGCAACGCCGTTCCGGGCCGACCGCCGAAAACGTCCTGCGCCAGATCGGCGCGGTGGGCGCGACATTGCGATAGGAGCCGGCCATGGACAAGCAACCCATCAAGTTCTACCAGACCGGCACCTTCACCGTCGGCAACCGCCTGCTCGATCCGAACCAGCGCTCGGTGCAGGCGAACATGACGCGCACCAACTCGCTCAACTCCGGCCATCGTGCCTGCCAGGGCTGTGGTGAAGCGCTCGGCGCACGCTATGCGATCGACGCCGCGATGCGCGCCGCCAACAACCAGGTGATCGCGGTGAATGCCACCGGCTGCCTCGAAGTGTTCTCCACGCCCTACCCCGAAACCTCGTGGCAGATTCCCTGGCTGCATTCGCTGTTCGGCAATGCCGGCGCCGTGGCCACCGGCGTCGCCGCTGCGATGAAGGTGAAAGGCCGGCGCGAAGTGCGCGTGATCGCGCAAGGCGGTGACGGCGGCACCACTGACATCGGCTTCGGCTGTCTTTCGGGCATGTTCGAGCGCAATGACGATGTGCTCTACATTTGCTACGACAACCAGGCGTACATGAACACCGGGGTGCAGCGTTCATCGGCCACGCCGCCCGCGGCGCGCACGGCCACGACCATGCCGCTGGGCGAAGAACCCGGCGCGCCTTTCGGCCAGGGCAAGAACGTGCCATTGATCGCGATGGCGCATGGCATTCCGTATGTCGCTACCGCCTCGGTTGCCTACCTGCGCGACCTGGAAGCGAAAGTGCGCAAGGCCATGTCGGTGCGCGGCGCGCGCTACATCCACATCCTCGTTCCCTGCCCGCTCGGCTGGGGTGCTGCGTCGCAGGACACGATTCGCCTCGCGCGCCTGGCGGTGGAAACCGGCATCTTCCCCTTGTTCGAAGCGGAGTACGGCGAGGTGACGCATTCACACAAGATCCGCCGCCGCGTGCCAGTCGAGGAATACCTGAAGCTGCAGAAGCGCTTCGCGCACCTGTTCGGCAAGCAACCGGCCGTGGACACGATCGCACGCATCCAGGCCATCGCCGACAAGAACATCAGGAAATTCGATTTGCTGGAGGACCGCTAAGATGGACAAGCCGTTTGCTATCACCCTCGACGTCGGGTCCTCGCTGGCGAACCATACCGGCTCCTGGCGCACCACCCGCCCTGTGTATGTAGATCGCCTGCCGCCCTGCAATAACGCCTGCCCTGCGGGCGAGAACATCCAGGGCTGGCTGTTCCATGCCGAATCGGGCGATTATGAAAAAGCCTGGCGCGAGCTGGTGAAGAACAATCCTATGCCCTCCATCATGGGCCGCGTGTGCTATCACCCCTGCGAGTCGTCGTGCAATCGCGGCAAGCTCGATGACACCGTCAACATCCACGTGGTCGAGCGCTTCCTCGGCGATGAAGCGCTGCGGCGCGGCTGGAAGGTCGAGACCGCACCCGACAGCGGCAAGCATGTGCTCGTGATCGGCGCCGGCCCGTCCGGCCTGTCGGCGGCCTATCACCTGCGCCTGCTCGGCCATGCCGTCACGATTCATGAAGCAGGCCCGATGACCGGCGGCATGATGCGCTTCGGCATTCCTCAGTACCGCCTGCCGCGCGACGTGCTCGATGCGGAAGTCAAGCGCATCGAAGACATGGGCGTGACCATCAAGCTCAACCACAAGGTCGAGGATGTGCAGGCGGCAATGAAGGAAGGCGGCTTCGACGCGGTCTTCCTCGCCGTCGGCGCGCATCTCGCCAAGCGGGCATACATTCCTGCTGGTGATGCAAACAAGATCCTCGATGCCGTGTCCGTGCTGCACAGCATGGAAGGCGAAGAAAAGCCCCTGCTGGGCCGCCGCGTTGTCGTGTATGGCGGCGGCAATACCGCGATCGACGTGGCACGCACGGCGCGCCGCCTTGGTGCGGAGGAATCGATCGTGGTGTATCGCCGCACGCGTGAAAAGATGCCGGCGCATGACTTTGAAGTCGAAGAAGCGCTGCAGGAAGGCGTGATGATGAAATGGCTCTCCACCATCAAGGAAGCGGGTGAAACCAGCTTCACGGTGGAGAAGATGGAACTGGACGAGAACGGTTTCCCGCAGCCGACCGGCGAGATGGAAACCATCGAAGCCGATTCGCTGGTGCTGGCGCTGGGCCAGGACGTGGACTTGTCCCTGCTCGACAATGTGCCCGGCCTCGAGATCCAGGACGGCATGGTGCAAGTAGGCCGCACGATGATGACCGCCTGCCCCGGCGTGTTTGCGGGTGGCGATATGGTGCCGTCGGAACGCACCGTTACGGTTGCGATCGGCCACGGCAAGAAAGCCGCGCGCAACATCGATGCGTGGCTGCGCGGCGCGAAACTCGAAGCGCCGGTGAAACATGAGCTGGCGACCTTCGACAAGCTCAACACCTGGTACTACACCGATGCCCCGAAAACCGTGCAGCCGGTGCTCGATATCATCCGCCGCCAATCGACGTTCGATGAAGTGATGGGCGGACTGGACGAGCACAACGCCCTGTTCGAGGCACGCCGCTGCCTGTCATGCGGCAACTGTTTCGAATGCGACAACTGCTACGGCGTCTGTCCCGACAATGCCGTCATCAAGCTTGGCCCCGGCAAGCGATTCCAGTTCAACTACGATTACTGCAAGGGCTGCGGCATCTGCGTGGCGGAATGCCCTTGCGGTGCGATCAAGACGGAATCGGAAACGATCTGACTCAAAACGATCTGCCTCATGCTGCCGCCCCGCCGCCGGGGCGGCCAGGATGAATTCTGCAGCGGTATTGATCCAGCGCGAACTGGTGCGCCCCTGAAACCCGCCCGTTCGCGGCCTGTTCATGCCATCATTCCACAGGGTCGCAACACGCCGGCCCGCATCCTTTCATTGATGCAAAGGAGTGAGGCATGTCACACGCATTCCTTTCCAGGCCCATGGCGATTGCCGCAGCTTGTTCCGTCGGCCTGCTGTATGCCGCCGAGCTTCCGGTACCGCAGCCACTGCCGGAAACCAACGGCCCGACGACCGTCTACCGCCAGGTCACTCCCGACGGTCGGGTCGTCTATTCGGACAAGGCCATCAAGGGCGCAAAGATCGATCACACGATGACGGTGGAACCGCCGATCAAGGGTAACCTGTGGTCGGCAGAACCGGGTTCAGCGCCCGTCATTCCGCGGCATGCGGAGCCCACGCCCGTCCAGAAGGTGCCGTCCATCCCGGCGCCCGGCAAGCGCAAGACCATCGAGCAGGCCAACGCCGACGTGATCAAGGCGGAAATGCTGCTGGAGGATGCGAAGCGGCGGCAGGAAGCAGCGGCCCGGGGATCCGAACGGGATGCGCTGGCGCGCAATGTGGCAGATGCGCAGGCGATGCTTGAGCGTGCTGTCGCCGAACGCAATACAATTCGCCGAACGCGCTATGGTGCGCTACCGTAGGGACGTGGATGGTGCGGATTCAGTTGAGGATTAATCCACGGAAGGAGTGGATCACCGGGCAATCATTTTTGTCCACGAAAAACACTTGGCGTGCCCCACGAAAGACACGAAATGATCCTTTCGTGCTTTTCGTGTTTTTCGTGGACATCCACCGGTCAGTGATGGTGATGCATCCACCCCGCGTCGCCCGACGCCAGGTAAGACTCGACGGCATCCCTCTGCCCCGTTGCATGTCTTAACACTTCGCCGCAGGAGCAGATGCCCTGATAAGGCTGGATATGCGAGCAGGCGGAAACTTTCTGCAGAAATACCGTGACCGGTTTCGAACATTTTTTGCACTTGAAGGTGAGCGTGCGGGCAGGCTTGTTACGCATGTTTTCAATGGATCCAGCAAAGGTGAACGATGCGCAAGTGTAGCAAAAAGACTTGCCGACTTCCTCATCGGCAATGACAGGCGGATGCTGAAACGGAAAGACAATCCGCCAAAGCTGAAGCAAAAATGCCAAGAATTCGCCCGAACTGGATGTGCAACACGAAAATTTTCAAAAAATTCGGCGATTTAATCTTTGATTGAGGCAACCATTGCTTACGCGCCCTGTCGTACAAATGCTCGATCGAAACGTATGCGTGGCGGGCTTCCGGCAATCTCCTCAAGCCATTGTCATGCAATCTTTTCACTGTAACAGGACTGACAATGCCCAGCTTTTCAAAAGTCTTTGAATCCACCAAAAACCTTTACGTGCGTGCCGCGCTCGTGTTTTTCGTTGCGCTCGTGGCCGTAGCGGTTGCCTACAAGCCAATGGTAATGCCGGAGGCCAACCCCGTCGTGCAATCGCAGGACATCTCTGAAATCACCCGGCTCGCGGCCAATAAGAACCGCCTCGAGTACCTGCTGCTCGCCAACCCGCTCTCGAATTTCCCGCGCTATGTATTCAAGTACAAGGATGCGCCGCAGATTCACGTTGTGAAAGTGCCAAGCACATCGCACATCAACCTCGAACGCGAAGTGCTGCTGAAGAATGCGATTCCTTATGCCATCGCGAAGGACGATTTCCTGTCTGCGCACAAGGACATCCTGCGCGATGAAGACGCGGACAGCAATACCGCTGCCGACATCGGCCTCTTCCTCGCACGCAATGCCATCGGCATCCTGCTGCTGGTCGCCATGTTCGTCGGTCTGCGCAAGCACTTGCCTGGCATGGGCGGCTTTGCCGGTTCCGTGGTCAAGCCGGAGAACCTCAAGGGCAGCATGGACGACCTGGTCGGCATGGACGACATCAAGGCCGAAGTCGCGCACCTGGAAGAAATGATCCGCAACCGCGACCTCTACCGCTCGCACAACATCGACAAGCCATTCAACGTCATGCTGACCGGCCCCGCCGGTACCGGCAAGACCAAGCTCGCGGGCTACCTCGCGAAGAAACTGGACATCCCGCTGATCCAGGCATCGGGCTCCGGCCTTGAGTCGGGCTTCGTTGGCGGCGGCGCCAAGGCGCTCAATGCGATCTACAAAAAGGCCTGCGCGCAAGGCCGCTGCATCATCTTCCTGGATGAAGCGCAGAGCCTGTTCATGCCGCGCGGACGCGGCGACAAAAAATGGGATGACGATACCGCCAACACCCTGCTCGGCCTGCTCGACGGCATCAAGAGCGACCAGGGCGCGGGCGTGATCTGGGTCGTGGCTTCGAACTTCGACGATGCCAACATGCAGATGGACGAAGCCATGCTGCGCCGCTTCGCGGTGAAGATCAATTTCCGCCTGCCGAACAAGGCCGAGCGCCGCGAGCTGCTGAATGTCTTCCTATCGCGCAAGGACGCCGAGTGCGTGGACTGGAGCCGACTGAACCTCGACTATGTGGCCGAGATCACCGCAAACCTGAGCCCCGCGCTGCTGGAAACCGTGGTCGACCGCGCCAGCATGATCGCGATCCAGGACAAGCTCCTGATCAATACCGACGTGCTGTTTCGCGCCTTCGAACGCACCGCGATCGGCCTGACCGACCGTGCAACCACCGCGGAGAAGGACAAGGAGCGCGAACGCGTGGCACACCACGAGTTGGGCCACTTCTTCATGCAGATCGATCCTTACCTGCGCCAGGGCATGAGCTGGGATGAGGTCAAGGCAAAGTCGAACCTGCTAAAGATCAGCACCGAGTCGGTGTCCAAGATCGGTGCGCTCGGCTATGTGTTGTCGGCACAGCACGACGCTGCCCTGCGCACGCTGGAAGAAATGGAGCAGGACGTAATCCAGCTTTATGGCGGTGTCGCGGCAGAGGAATTGTTCTACGGCGCGCGCGGCATTTCAACCGGCAGCCACAACGACATCCAGAAAGTAACTTCACTGCTCGACACGATGGTGAACCGCCTGTCGATGTATTCGCACTCCAAGCTCGACTACAGTCAGCTCAAGCGCGAAGGCTCGCCGGAGGAGGCGTTGCGGCAAGTGGAAACGAAGGCGGATGAACTGTACAACCGCACGCTGGAAGCCATGAAGGGTTATCAGCACCTGATCGCTGCGCTGACTGGCACCTTGCTGGAACGCTATGTGTTGTCGAAGGATGAAGTCTTCATCCTGCTGGCCGAACTGACCGAGTCGGAGCGCAAGGCAGCCTGATCGACCGTCGGCAAAGAGGCCACAACAAAGCCCCAAGGTTTCGCGCCTGGGGCTTTTTCCTTTTGCGATGTTGCCGGATGTGTTCCCGAAAATGAGATGGCAATCCCGTTTTCGGGACGTTCGGCGAACATGCACGGCTTGTCTCCCTGTTATTACCGTATGCAGCGCCGGGGCGCCAGCCGCGCTTGGCTGGCGCGAAAGATGCTTCTTGGGAAATGCGGGTTGAACGACTCCATTCGCCGACGCGCGCGTCGCCTTTCACTAACATGGAAAAACAATGCATATGAAACTTGCCGCTGCCCTTTTCGCGCTGACCGCCCTAGTCTCTTCTGCCGCCGTTACGGCCAGCCCGCTGCCGCCGGGCCACCCCGCCGCGTCCGCGAGCGATACGCAAAACCTGCCGGCGCTCACGCAGACGGGAAAAGTGGTCAGCACCATCGACGCCAAGGAATATACCTACATCGAAGTCGCGCAGGACAAGAAAACCTTGTGGCTTGCCGCACCCGCGATCAAGCTGAAGAAGGATGCAGTGATCCGTTTTGAGGACGGCGCGGTGATGACGAATTTTCACAGCAAGCTGCTGAACCGCACCTTTGACGCGGTCATGTTCGTCAACCGCGTGGTCGAGGCGAAGTAAGACCTGAACGCATCATGCGGCCGGTGCCATGAACGTTTCCTCGAATTGTGTACGGATCGTTCGCGCCACCGGCTGCAAGCCTTCCAGCGAAAGATCCTCGAGAACCACTGTCGGCGCCTTGTCGATGTCCGGATAATTGCGCCGGATCGAGCGAAGGTAGCTCGGGTCATAGTGGTTGCGCATCAGGCGCTCGAACAGTTCTGGCACCTGCCGCCGTTCGGCTAGCACCTTCCACTCGTCGAATTCCGGCCCGCCGACCAGCGGGCGAAGATGGATCAGCCTTTCGATGAGGGATTCGGGGTCTTCTTCAAAGTGCCGGTAGTCCTCGCGCAACAATTGCACACGCTGCGCCATCGATGCGCTGACCGTGATGACCGGTCCCTTGCGCATGGTGGTCAGCAGCGCTTCCGGCACCTGCACCTGCCCGATCTTCTTGCTTTCCGACTCCACCCAGACAGGGCGTGAAGGATCGAATTCCGAGAGGCGCAAGCGCAGCAGGCTGTCGAACATCTTCTGCGTGGGCTGCGGCTTTCCCGGCACTGCGCCGATGATCGAGCCGCGGTGCGTCGCGAGCCCCTCGAGGTCCAGCACCTGCGCGCCCTCTCTGTCCAGCGCCGTCAGCAGGCGCGTCTTGCCGCTGCCGGTTGCGCCCGACACCACGATGTAGCGGAAATTGCACGGCATCGTGGCCAACTGCTCGTTGACCCATCCGCGATAGGTTTTCCAGCCGCCCTTGAGCTTCTCGACCTTATAACCGATGGTATCAAGCACGTCGAACCACACGCGGCTGCGCTTGCCGCCCCGAAAACAGTAGACAAGGATCTTGCTGCGCGCCGGCAGTTTCGAGATATGGGCTTCGATGTGGCGGGCGATGTTGCGCAACGAATAACAGGCACCGAGTTGATAGGCTGCCAACGGATCGGTCCGGTGCAGCGTGCCGACTTCGGCGTACTCGTCATTGTCAACAACCGGCAAGTTGATGGCGCCGGGAATGTGATCTTCCTCGTACTCGCGCGGGCTGCGGGCATCGATGATCAGGTCAAAGGAATTGAAATCGTACATGGGCCGTATTTTACGGCCAACAAGGCGGTTTTCGCCGGATTTCCGGTTCTGCGTGCCATCCCCGATGGCCGGCGCGCGCAGGATCGGCGATAATTTCGCCCTTGTAAAGACAGTGCGCAGGCGCGCGGCAAACATCATGGATACCAAGACAGCTTCCGGCATCAAGCTCACCTCCTTTTCCCACGGCGGCGGCTGCGGTTGCAAGATCGCGCCCGGCGTGCTGGCTGACATCCTGCGGAATTCATCCGGCTTCCCGGTGCCGAAGGAACTGATGGTGGGCATCGAAACGTCCGACGATGCGGCGGTGTACAAGCTCAACGACGAGCAGGCGCTGATCGCCACCACCGACTTCTTCATGCCGATCGTGGATGATCCTTACGATTTCGGCCGCATCGCCGCCACCAATGCGATTTCCGACGTCTATGCGATGGGCGGTACGCCAATCATGGCGCTCGCGCTTGTCGGCATGCCCATCAACCAGTTGCCGGTCGATGTCATCGGCCGGATCCTCCAGGGTGGCGAATCGATCTGTGCGGAAGCAGGCATCCCGATTGCCGGCGGCCATACCATCGACTCGGTTGAACCGATCTACGGCCTCGTGGTGATGGGGCTGGTGCACCCGTCGAAGGTCAAGCGCAATGCCGACGCGAAACCGGGCGACAAGCTCATCCTCGGCAAGCCGCTGGGTGTGGGTATCCTGTCCGCTGCACTGAAAAAGAATGCGCTCGACGAGGCCGGCTACCGCGCCATGATCGACAACACCACGAAGCTCAACAAGCCAGGCAAATCGCTGTCCGACATGCGCGGCGTCCATGCATTGACGGACGTGACCGGTTTCGGTCTGCTGGGGCACCTGCTCGAACTGGCGCGTGGCGCGAAGCTCGGCGCGCGGCTGCACATGTCGCACATTCCCCTGCTGCCCGGCGTGCATGACCTTGCTGCCGGCGGATGCGTGACCGGCGCATCGGGGCGCAACTGGGCAGGCTATGGACAGGATGTGCAGCTTGCCGATGCGATCACGCCAGTGCAGCGCGCCTTGCTCACCGATCCGCAAACGTCCGGCGGCCTGTTGGTCTCTTGTGACGAGAGCGCCGTGCCGGAAGTGCTGGCGCTCTTCCAGCGTGAGGGCTTCGCGCATGCATCAGTGATCGGCGAAATGCAGGCTGGCCCTGCCAGCATCGAAGTCTTTCCCTGATTCTTTATCCCTTGTCGGCGTGCCGCACTGGCACGCCATTCCTCCCTCCTTTTTAGCCCAATCCCGCGTTTCAATTTTGCGTTCGTCGCCCAGGATTCGCATCGTCTTTTCTCATTGATGTTGTTTCGCCTTGTTACTTTTGGTTGCATCTAGAAACATTTCTTCGTGGACAGTAGAATTGATATAGATCATTCCTCTCATAGCAGTATTGCTGTACGGAAATAAATGTTTCGAAAATCCGGTATGCCGTACAAGTCATCGCCCCCGCTTCGCGTTCGCTCGGCGCTCCTTTGCAGCCGAACACTCTCCCTGCCCGGAAAATGTCCATGAAAAAGCGCCCATCGTCCCCATCGTCAACGGGCTTTTCCGCGCGACGCCGAAGCCGCCTGCTCGCCCTAGAACCACGCGTCCTGTTCGACGGCGCGGCGTTGCATGACACTACGCCGATCGACAATCACGACACGACTTCCGACCTCACGCATATCGCGCAGGCTGCGGCGATGGCTCCGCCCGCAGAGGCGCCCGCCGTTCCGCATGAAATCCTTTTCATCGACAGTTCCGTGCCGGAAGCGCAAACACTGGTGTCCGGGACCAGGCCAGGCGTACTTGTAGTCCAGCTGAAAGCGAACCAGGATCCCTTCGACCAGATCAGTGCCGTGCTGCGCGATCACCCGGGTACGACGGCGATGCATATCGTGTCGCATGGTGGGTCCGGCTTCCTGTCGCTTGGCGGCCAAAGCATCGACGAAGCTCAACTCGCCAATCATGCGGTCACCATCGCGCAATGGAAGACGGCGCTCACGCAGGATGCCGACCTGCTGATCTATGGGTGCGACGTCGCCTCCGGTGAAGCCGGGCGGAGTTTCGTCGACAAGCTCGCAGGCATGACCGGCGCCGACGTAGCCGCGTCGAGCAATGCCACCGGCAGTGGCGGCGACTGGACACTCGAAACCGCCACTGGCCCTATCGAGACGGCCAGCTTCCTTACAGACGCTGGCGCGGCCGCTTACCAGGCACGGCTTTCCACCATCAATCTCGCGGGCAGCACGGGATGGGTGCCGATCCTCGTCGGCGACAATTTCGACCCGAACAATGACACGCAGTCGAATGCCGCGGATACCGACCTGATCGGCAATGCCACGCATCCGTTGCTGTATGCTGCCTATGACGACGGCGGCACGAGCAACACGACCGCGGACGACACGATGGCGTTCCGCCTGCGCATCGACAACCCGACCAGCCCGACCTATTTCGGCGGCGTCGCCCTCATCGGCATGGACGCCAACCTGGACGGAAAGATCGACATCTTCTTCGCCGTCGACGGCCGCAACAACGGCCAGGCGGTGAGGCTGTTCGATCCCGGCACGGACGCGAATGTCTCGCCGAACACCACCTCCACCTCGCCCCTGCCCACAGGCTGGGTCGCGAGCAACGGCATCTATTCCTTCAGTGCGAGCAACTACTCGGTCAATGCGGTATCCGCCAGCACTGACCCCAACTGGAGCGGCAGCGCCGACCTCGGCGTCGACGGCAAGACCGACGTCTTCGTCAGCTTCAAGATTCCCTTTACCGACATCGCAACCGTCCTGTCGAAGGCGTCGCCCACGGATCGCAACGGCAATCCCGGCCCGCGCGGCACGACCGGCATCAGTGGATTCACCAAGGATACGGTGGTGCGCTACGTCGCGATGACACAGACTCAGACCGGGCCGATCAACGGTGACATCGGTGGCGTCGGTGCCAGCTACGACAAGAACGCGACATTCTCCTCGCTCGGCGCCTTTTCGGATTCGATGTCCCCGTCCAATCCCGTCCCGGCCGCCACCACGCTGACAGTGAGCGAGCCGATCGATACGAACGGTGTGCTCAATGCCGTCGAGGATGACGCGACCACCATTTATGTTTCCTCGAACCTGGCGGATCACAGCAAGACCTTCACCGTGACGGTGGCCGACGACGCAAACTCCTCGGTGTCTGGCACAGCCAGCTACGACAGCGCCAGCGGCAAGTGGAAAGTCACCGAAAACCTGAGCACGCTGAACGACGGGACACTGACCGTCACCGCGACCTACGATCCCGACAACGACCTTGGCACACTCAACAGCGTCACGGATACGGCGACCGTCCTGCATGACAAGACCCCGCCGTTGGTCAGTATCGATCAGCTCGCAACGGCCACGACCGGCAAGCCTGTGCTTTCCGGAACGACGGACCTCGCAGCCGGCTCCATCGTCACAGTCACTGTCGACAACGACAACGTCAGCAGCACGGCCAATCTGGTTTATCGCGCGCTGGTGGTCGCAGGCATGGGCGGCGTAAACACCTGGAGCGTGGATACCGCGTCGGCAACGCCGGTCTCGGGTACGTTCCCAACCGGCGGCCTGAGCAGCTACAGCAAGATCACGGCAAGCGCGCAGGACGCCGCAGGCAACAGTGCCAGCGCCGTTGCGCTCAACCACCCGACCGTGGCCACCCTGTCCACCAACAGCACGACGCCGACCATCAGCGGCACCTGGACCAACATCGCCGGCGACACGCTCTCGGTCACGGTCAGCGGAGCGACCTACACGCTGAGCCCGAGCGGCAACACCTGGACCCTGAATCTCGCCACGGCGACGCCGAGTTCCGGCACGCTGACGCCGTTGGTGGCTGGCCAAAGCTACGATGTCGTGGCAACCGTGTCGCGCACCGGCATGGCCGCGGTCAGCGACACCAGCACCGCCGAACTGACGATCACCAATACGCCGGTGCCGAGCGTCAGCATCAACGGCGGCGACACTGCCAGCGGAAGCGACACCACACCGGTCATTGCGGGCACCTCGGCAAATGCGGGCGGATTCGTCACCGTGCGCCTCGATCCGAACAACGATGGCAACCTGTCCGACGCGGTGACCTACTCCGTCACGCCGGACGGCAGCGGCAACTGGACGCTGGACACTGGAAGCGCCACACCGATATCAGGGGTCACGCCCAGCGGCGGATTTACAGGCAACATCGGAATCCGAGCGACGGACAGCAGCGGCACGGCGGCCGACACGCAGGTACTGACCGTATCCACGCCTGCAGTGGCCGTCAGCAGCATCACCAGCGCGGCGGTGACTGACGGATTCGGTGTGGTGAACAATACTGGCGCGGGCGCAAACTGGCTGAACATGACTGAAGACGACTCGGTCACTATTTCGGGCACGGCGACCAATGGCTATTCGGTCAACCTTGTGATTGCGGACGCCAACGGCAACTACGTCAGCTCCAATGGCTTGGCCGTGACGAATGGTGCCTGGTCGGTTAGCGGATTGAACCTGTCCAATCTCGACAATACGACGCTGACGGTGACTGCGACGTTGTCGGGTACCAACATCCATACGAGTAGTACATCGGTAACGCATGATAAGACTGCGCCGCAGATATTCATCAACAACCCGAGCGAGATCAAAAAGAATGGCGGCGTGGTCTATGGCGGTAGTGAGCTGCCAAACTCGAGCGTGACGATTACGATCAGGGATTCCACCGACAGCAGCACGGTCTACACCGGAAAGGTACCGACGGATGCGAACGGCGACTGGACCTGCACGACAAGCGGCAACCTTGTCTCCGGCTCATCCGGTAATGTCATCATCAAGGTCGCTCCCACAACACAAGCGACGGATGCAGCAGGGAACATCGTCCAGCAGTCAAGCAAAAGCCAGTATGTGACGGCGAACGCAAGCACGTCAACGATCTCCATTGGCACGATCGCTGGCGACGACCTCATCTCGGTCAACGAGATAGGCAGCGGGCTGACCATCTCCGGCACGACGTCACTGACCACCGCGCCGACTTCCGCATTTACTGTAACAGTAACGGACGGCACAACAACGCAAACAGCGACCGTTACGGCCAACACCAGCGGCAATTGGTCCGCTCTTCTGACGCAGTCACAGATTCAGGCCTTGAAAAACGGGCCCCTGACCGTGACGGCGACCGTACTCGACGGCACCATTACCGTTTCCGATACCGCATTGCCCACATTGTCACTGCCGACGCCAACCATCACCATCACCGACAACATCCCAGGCACGGCCGCCGGCGACATCACCTTCACGTTCACCTTCAGCGAAGACCTGGTGCCGTACGGGACAAATGCGACCAAGGCGTTCACCGCGGACGACATTACCGTCGCCAACGGCACCAAGGGTACCTTTACCAAGATCAGTCCCACAGAGTACACGCTGGTCGTCACGCCGACTCCCACCTCATCCGGCACGGTGACGGTCGGCGTGGCAAGCGGCGCAGCTTATGGCGTCAACAGCGGACGCGGCAATGCCGCAGCCACCGGCACGCAGGCATACAACACCACCGATCCGTCCGCCGGCACACCGCCGACTCTGACCATCGACGCAAGCAGCCTCGAAACCGACAGCACGCCGCTCATCACAGGCACTACCAGTCTGCCCGCAGGCGCCTCGGTGATCATCACCATCGATCCGGACAACGACACCACGACCAATAACAGCCTGACCTATTCGGCCATGGTGCAGTCGGACCACACCTGGAGCCTGAATCTCGATAGCGCGACACCCTCCTCCGGCATGCTGGAGGCGACAGGCCTGAACACGTACGCGAAGATCACGGCCAGCGCCACCAACGCATTCGGCTACAACACGACGGTGACAGCGCTCGATCGCCCGACGGTGACCAGCCAGGTGACCAGCGACACCACGCCGACCATTGGCGGGACCTGGACCAACATTTCCGGCGATTCACTCACCGTGACGGTGGGTGGGGTCACCTACAACACCGGCAATGGCCTGAACATCTCCGGCAATACCTGGTCGCTCACCACCAATGCACTGACCGCCGGCACCAAGGAAGTGGTCGCCACCAACACGCGGACCGGCGATGCTTCGATCAGCGACAGTACGAGCAACGAACTCGTCATCGACATCACCGCGCCGACGGTGAGCATTACCTCGGCGAGCGCGACCAAGGACACGACGCCCGTCATCTCCGGCACCACCGACCTGCCTGCCGGTAGCACGCTGACCATCACCATCGATCCGGACAACGACCCGGCCACCGACAACAGCGTGAGTTACAACGCCATCGTGGTCAGTAACGGCGGCACCAATACCTGGAGCATTGATACCGGCAGTGCCATCCCCGCCGGCGGCACCTTCCCGAGCACGGGCCTTGCCGGCAATGTTGGCGTCAAGGCCATTGGCACCGACACTGCAGGCAACAGCGCCACGGCGGCACAAACGCTCAACGTCGACATCATCCCGCCTGTGGTGTCGATCACCTCCAACAGCAAGACGCCAGATACCACCCCGCTCATCTCGGGAAGCACCGATCTGCCTTCCGGCAGCACCATCACCCTGGTGATCGATCCCGACAACGTGCCGGGCGGTACCACCTACACTTACACGACGACCGTGCAGGCAGGCGGTGTCTGGAGCGTAGATACCGGTACCGCGACTCCAGCCGGCGAATCGGCGCCAGTCACTTACACCAATGGCAACACGCTCGGTCTGGCCGCGTCCGGCACGGACGACGTGGGCAACAAGGGCACCGCCACCAAGGCCGTGCAGATCACCACTGCGCCGACGGTCACGGTCATCACACCGATCGACAGCGCCGCCAACCAGGACAGTAACGGCAGCCTCTCTGCAACGGAGGATGATGCCGTCGTCATCAAGGGCGCGACGACTGCTCCCGCGGGCAGCACGCTCCACGTGACGCTGACCGATGGCACCACCACCATCAGCGACACCGCCACAGTCGCCAACGATGGCAGCTGGCAGCTCGCAGCATTGAACCTGAGCGGCATGAACAACGGCGTCATCTCTGTCACCGCAACCTATATCGATGACGGCGGGGACAACTACAGCGGCACGGCGACCGTGCTGCACGACAAAACGGCAGGCGGCGGCGTATCGATCGACAGCATCACGAACGACACCGGCGTGATCGCGGATTTCATCACCAGCGATACCACGCTTGTTTTCAAGGGCAGCGCCGCGTCGGGAGCGAACGTCACCGTGACGCTGAGCGATGCGAGTGGCCAGGTGTTCCAGACCACGGTCACGGCTGACAGCGGTGGCAACTGGAGTTATGACCGCAGCAGCACGCCGTTGAGCAAAGGAAGTTATACGCTGACCGCGTCGAACGGGCCCGCCAGCGCAAGCCAGGCGATCGTGATCGACACCGCGGCGCCTGTGGGGCCGGTCACGGTGACATCACTGAGCACTGCCGACACAACGCCCGCAATCACCGGCACCGCCGCGCTCGGTGCGGGCGAAACGCTGCGCGTCAGCGTCAACGGCAAAACCTATACCGAGGGCGACGGCAATCTGGCCGTTGCCGGCAATGCGTGGACATTAAGCGTGCCGGCATCCGATCAACTAACGACCGGCACCTACGAAGTCACGGCCACGATCACCGATACTGCCGGCAATGTGCTGACCGATGCGACCACCAATGAACTCGTCATCAGCAATACCGATTCCACTGCGCCTGCCGCTCCGTCCCTTTCGCTGCTGGCAAGCTCGGACAGCGGCAATAACAGCGACGCCAAGACCAATGACAACACGCCGACCGTACACGTAAGCCTGCAGGGAACTGGCGCAGCTGCCCCGGTCGTGGACGATGTCGTGAAGGTCAATCTGAACGGCACGACGATTGGCACAGCCAAGCTTACCAGCAGCGACATCGCCAACCAGTACGTCGAGATCACTACCAGCACGCTAGGCGCTGATGGCGTGAAGAGCCTGACTGCCACGGTCACGGATAGCTCCGGCAATATCTCCACCGCCTCCGATCCGCTGGTGATCACACTCGATACCACCGCGCCAGTATTCGGATCGGCCACCGTCAACGACACGATACTGACCCTCACCTATACCGAGGACGGCACCGGCATGGCGTCGACCACGCCGGCTGCAACGGACTTTGCGGTGATGAAGAATGGATCGACCACCGTGTCTGTCTCGTCGGTGGCGGTCGATGCGTCAACCCGAACTGTCACGCTTACGCTCGCTTCTGCAATCACGAAAACCGACACCGTCACACTCGCCTACACGCCAGGCACCAACAAGACACAAGACGTGGCGGGCAATCTGGCCGCGGCACTGACCGACCAAAGCGTCACCAACAACAGCAGCGATATCGTGGCGCCTGCAGCGCCGGGCTTGAGTCTGGTGACGACATCCGACAGCGGCAGCAACCATAGCGACACCAAGACCAGCGACGACACGCCAACCGTGCGCGTCACGCTGCAGGGCAGCGGCGCCACAGCGCCGGTGGCCGATGACATGGTCAACGTATATCTGGGCGAGACGCTGGTCGGCAGTGCCAAGCTCACCAGCGACGATATCGCCAACAACTACGTCGAGATCACCACCGCGACGCTCGGCATGGACGGTATGAAAAGCCTGACGGCCAAGGTAACCGATGGGGCTGAAAATGTATCCGCCGCATCCAACACGTTGGCAATCCTGCTCGACAAGACCGCGCCGGTACTGGATTCAGCCCAGGTCAGCGGCAGTACGCTGACATTGACCTATACCGAAACCGGTTCCGGCATGGATGCCATCGTTCCGGCCCTCGGCGATTTCGTCGTGAAGAATGGTGGCACGAGCATCGGCGTGACCTCGGTATCGCTTGACGCCGCGAGCAAGACCGTGACGCTGACGCTGGGCAGCGCCGTATCCAGTACCGATACCATCACGCTCGACTACACGCCGAACGCGAATGGAACACCGACGCAAGATATCGCGGGCAACCGGGCCGCGGCACTCAGTGCCGTCGCCGTGACGAACGGTACCGCCGACTCGACGGCACCCGCTGCCCCGACGCTCAATTTGCTGCCATCGTCTGACAGCGGCACGAGCGACAGCGATGCCAAGACAAATATCGATACACCTGCTGTCCGAGTCACGTTGCAAGGCAGCGGCGCAGCCGCCCCGGTCGTTGGTGACGTGGTGAAGGTCTACCTCGATAACACGCAGATCGGCATCGCGAAGCTCGGCTCGACAGACATAACCAGAGGCTATGTCGACATCACCACGAATACACTGGGATCCGACGGCGCGAAGAGTCTGACGGCGACAGTGACCGATTCCGCAGCCCATGTTTCCGACGCGTCCAACGCGCTTACCCTGACACTCGACAGAAGCTCGCCGGTTCTCTCGTCGGCTACGGTCAACGGCACATCGCTGGTCCTCACCTATACGGACGCAGGTACCGGCATGGCCTCGACCACGCCGGCAACATCCGACTTCGTGGTGACGAAGAATACCAATACGCAGGTGAGTATCACGAACGTCTCGCTCGATACGTCCAGCAAGACAATCACGCTGACCCTCGATTCGGCTGTCACGAGCAGCGACATAGTCACCCTGTCTTACAACCCGGGCACCGACAAGGCTCAGGACGTTGCAGGCAACGCGGCGGCGGCACTATCGGGCCATGCAGTGACCAACGATACTGCCGTTTCCGCCGCGCCCGCAGCGCCGGCCTTGAGCCTGCTCAATGACTCGGACAGCGGCACGAGCAACAACGATGCCAAGACCAGCGATGACACGCCGACAGTGCGCGTCACACTGCAAGGCAGTGGTGCAACCGCTCCAGTCAAGGGCGATGTGGTAACGGTATACCTTGATGCAAATCCTGTCGGAAGCGTCGCACTTGACGACACCAGCATTTCCAACGGTTATGTTGATATCACTACGAATACCTTGGGAGACGATGGCACGAAAACACTGACCGCGACGGTGACCCACGCCACGAACAAGGAATCCGCCGCGTCCAGTGCACTGGAGATCGTGCTGGATAAGACTACCCCCGCCTTGTCATCGGCCAGCGTAAGCGGAACGACACTGACGCTCGCTTACGCGGAATCCGGCTCCGGGCTGCTGGCGACAGCGCCCGCTACCGGCGACTTCACGGTGAGCAGGAACGGCGATACAGTCACTGTGTCCTCGGTTTCCGTCGACGTTGCCAACCGCAAAGTCATCCTGACCCTCGCCGAAGCATTGACCAAGACTGACGTTGTCACGCTCGCCTACACACCCGGCGACAATCCGCTCGTCGACGTGGCCGGCAATGCAGCTTCCGGTTTCGAGGGACAAGCCGTGGTCAACGCGAGCGCGGATATTGTCGCGCCTGCCGCTCCGGTTCTCACACTGCTTCCCTCATCCGACAGCGGCGCCAGCAACAGCGATGCCTATACCAACGTCATGGCACCAGGAATCCGGGTGTCCTTGCGGGGCACGGGGGCCAGCGCGCCGGTAGCGGGCGACACGCTCACCGTGTATCGGGATGGCAGCGTGGTTGCTTCAAGCACGCTCAGTGCCGGCGATATCGACAACGGCTATCTCGACATGAAGATGCCGTCGCTTGGCGGCGATGGCACGAAGAGCCTGACAGCGACACTCACCGACGCAGCGAACAACACTTCCACGCCGTCCGACGCCTTGCTGGTCACGCTGGATACGACAGTTGCAGCGCCGAGCGTCGGGCTGGTGAGCGACACCGGAATCAGCAGCAGCGACAGGATCACAAAATCCAGCGCGATTTCAGTTGGCAATATCGAGACCGGGGCCACGGTGCAGTACAGCAGCGATGGATCGACCTGGAGCGGCAGCTTCAGTGCCGTCGAAGGCGCGAACAGTGTTCATGTACGGCAGGTCGACCGCGCAGGCAATTTCAGCAGTGCATCCTCGCTGTCGTTCACGCTGGATACGCGCGTCGCAACACCTTCGATCGCGCTTGCTCACGATACTGGCACCAGCAGCAGCGACCGGATCACCGCGGACGGCACGCTGGATGTGTCAGGCATCGAAACCGGTGCGAAGGTCGAGTACAGCGTGGACGGCGCGACCTGGAGCAGCAGCATCACCCCCGTGGAAGGCACGAACACGGTGTACGTGCGCCAGACTGACGTTGCAGGCAACGTCAGCGCAAGTGCTTCCCTCAACTTCACGCTGGATCCGATCCCGAACGCGCCGTCCATCGTGCTTAAGAGCGACACCGGAACCAGCAGCAGCGACGGCATTACCAGCAATCCGGCCTTGACATTGGCCGGCACCAAGGCCGGGGCGACAGTGCAATACAGTGCCGATGGCCTTACCTGGGGCAGCAGTTTCACGCCCGTGGAAGGACGCAACACGGTGTTTGTCCGCCAGGTGAGCGTGGGCGGCAATGCGAGCGCAGCGACCTCACTCAGCTTTACGCTCGATCGTACGATCGAAACTCCGGCGCTGGCGCTGGCAACAGACAGTGGCGCGAGCAGCACCGATCGCATCACGAACAGTGGCGCGCTGGTCGTTTCCCATATCGAAAACGGCGCGCGCGTGGAATACAGCCGCGACGGTGCCACGTGGAGCAGCAGCTTCACACCACTGGAGGGAGCGAATACGGTATTCGTGCGGCAGACCGATATTGCGGGCAATGTCAGCGCGAGCGCCTCGCTCGACTTCACGCTCGATACCCGCGTGGCGGCACCTGTCATCGAGCTTCCGCCTCCGACCGGCAGCGGCGGCCAGTACACCACGGCACCCGACATCAGCGTCTCGGACATCGAGACTGGCGCTAGCGTCGAATACAGCACGGATGGCAGCACGTGGAGCAGCGGCTACACCGTCACGGAAGGCGCGAACACGGTGTATGTGCGTCAGACCGACCTTGCCGGCAACGTGAGCGGGGCTGCTCCCGCATCCTTCACGCTCAATACCCTGGCCGTCAATCCGACGCCGCCCACCACGACGCCTGGCAGCGGCACGTCTACCGGCACCGGTTCGTCGAACACTGGCGGCGCAGGTAACACAGGCAGCAGCACAGGCAGCACGCCTGCCGGCCCCGGCAGCATCGATGGCGGCCTCAACCCGTCCACGCCTGCGGGCACCACCGACAGCGGAACCGCGACGAGCGCGCCGCCCACGAATGCCACGGTAAGCCCGGGCACGACGCAGGTCATCGCGGGAACGAGCAACACAGGCAGCGCCATCCCCGCAAGCGTCTCAACCGGGCCCATTGTGCCGGTCATCGGCGGTTCATCCGCGACGACGGCATCGGCGTCGGTCGACGGACTTGCCGCTGACATGGCATCAACGCAGCCGAACAGCCACCTCAATCTGCTGGCCGGCATTCCACAGATTGCGTCTGATAGCATCGCGACAAACGCAAATGGCCCGGCAAGCAGCGTCCTGGAATCGACCGATCGCGGCTTCCCCGTCTCGCGCGTGCAAACGCCGGGCGTGGGCGGCCCCACCGCAGGCGACCGGCAGGAACAGGCCAATACCAACGGTGCAACGGCAACGCCGGCCGGATCGATCGACCTGGCGCAACAGAAAGGCGGTGACCGGCTGTTCGTCTACCAGGGCATCCGCGACACCAATGTTGCAGGCGGCGGCAAGTTCGACTACTTCGTGCCGCGCGAGGCGTTCGGCCACACCAACATGAATGCGGTGGTGCAACTGGATGCCACCCTGACTGACGGTTCGCCCTTGCCGGAATGGCTCGACTTTGATCCCGTATCAGGACGTTTCAGCGGACGCCCGCCGGCCAACGAGCATGTCGACCTCGCAGTGAAAGTGATCGCGCGCGACAACGATGGGCGCGAGGCATCGAGCACTTTCCACGTGCGCGTGCAGGCAACGGAAAAGCACGCGACTGCCGACCACCACGATACCCCGCCGGCGAAGCATATGGCCGGCGCCAGGGGCGACGCCACGGTCAAGACCGCCGAAGCCGCGGCGCGCAAATCGCTGCCGTTCCGCGAGCAATTGCGCATCGCAAAGCCGGCACACGATCCGCTCCTCGCGCGCATCGCGGGCAAGGACAGCCATCCGGTGAAGACCATCAAGCCGCAAAGAATAAGCTAAACAAGTGAGCACACCACCCAACATGGAATCATTGAATATCGAGAAAAGCCGCCCCCCGTTCCGGCGGGCCACGCTGACGGTGCTGGTCGCGCTGGCGCTCGGTGGCTGCGCGGTGCAGCCGACCCCCATCGGCTCCGCGGAATACCAGGCGCAAGTGCAGGACCTGCATCAACGTCTCTTCGCCGGCCAGGAGAAAATCAGCGCGCCCCTGACGCTGTCGGATGCGACCGCGCGCGCCATCAAGTACAACATGGATTACCGCGTGCGGATGATGGAGCAGGCGCTCTCTGCGGGCCAGACCGAGCTTGCCAACGCCGACCTGCTGCCGAAGCTGACGCTCTCGGCGGGCTACTCGACGCGCAGCAACGACTCCTTCGGCTATGGCTTCGGCACCGACGGCCGGATTTCGCCGAATCCGACGGCGTCCCAGGAGCGCACGCATGAGACCGGCTCGATCGGCTTCGCGTGGAACGTGCTCGACTTCGGCCTGAGCTATGTGCGCGCGAAGCAGATGGCCGACCAGTCGCTGATCTCCGAAGAACGCCGGCGAAAGGCATTGCAGAACCTGGTGCAGGATGTGCGCCTCGCCTGGTGGCGCGCCGAAACGGCACAGCGCTTGCGCCCCGAGATCGATGCCTTGCTGGACGAGATCGACCAGGCATCCTCCCGCGCCAAGCTGATCGAAACGCGCCGCCTCCTGCCGCCGCTGCAAATCGTCGCGTATCGCCGTTCCCTGCTGGACCTGGAACAGCAACTCTCCGTGCGCCGCCAGGAACTGGGGCAGGCGGAGGTGGAACTCGCCACGCTGATGAACCTACCGATGGGTACTACGTACACGCTGGCGAAAGCGAATAGTGAAGACTTCGTCGCGCCCATACTGACGGCGAAGATGGATACGCTGGAAGAGGCCACGCTGAAGAACCGGCCGGAACTGCGCGAGGAAAGCTACAAGACGCGCGTCAGCAATCTCGAGTGGAAGAAGCAGATGCTCGGCCTGCTGCCCAGTTTCGGGCTGGAGGTTGCCGACAACTACGACAGCAATCGCTACCTGCTCAACAACCAGTGGGCATCCGGCGGCCTGAACCTGTCCTTCGGACTGCTGAAGCTGTTCTCTCTCCCGGCCATGAACCGCGCGCAGCAGGCGCAGAGCGAAGTCGACGAGACGCGCAAGCTCGCCACCACCGCCGCCATTCTGGCGCAAACGCGGCTGGCAGCCGTGCGCTACGACTTGCTGGCGCATGAGTTCGGCGTGTGGGATGACGCGTCGAAGGACGACGCCCGCATCGTCACCTATCTGCAGTCGGCCAAGCAGGTCGGGCTCGAAACGGAACTCGAACTGATCCGGGCTCGTGCCCGGGCGCTGGTGTCGCGCGTGCAGCGCGACTTCGTCCATGCGAATCTGCAGGCCGCGATGGGAAGGCTGTACAACTCCATTGGACTCGACAGCCTTCCGGCGCAACTACCCGATCACGACGCGGCGACGCTCGCCAGCGCGCTGAACGAACAGATCGGCAAATGGGAACAGGCAACGTTCAGCGAAAAGCCGCTGCCGAAATTCGGCACCTTTGCGCTGGAGCCCGTCAGTGGCGTGCCGGCGAGCGGCGCAAAGCCGTTTGAAGCGGCCATGCTGCGCATCCTGCGCCTGTCGAAGGTCGCGCTCGCAACCGATGGCAAGCCGCAATTGCGCCTGCAAGCCATCGTCGAACTCGCTCCGCAGCAAGCCAGCGGCCGCCCGTCAAAGGTCAAGCTGCGTCTCATCGACAGCAGTGGTCATGTTGTCGCAGAGGCCGAACAATCCACCATGCTGCTTGAACCGGTCAGCAACGACCAGTGGCAGGCGCTGGGTGAAGGAGCGGCATACCGCATGATCGAACCCATGCGCAAGGCGCTGCGCCAGCCGGCGGCCGTCCGTCCCGCGGCGGCGCTCTCCGATACGAAGCCATCCGCTGCCCTCTGGCTGCGTCATTCGCTCAGCCTCGGCAACCCAACGACGATGAACCTTATTCAACACAATTAAATAAACATGAACCGCACCACACTCTTCTGCCTGCTTGCCGGCGCCATGGCTGGACTGTCTTCGGTTGTTTTCGCGCAGCAGTCCGCGCCGGAAAAGATGGCGCCCACCGTCCTTGCCGCCGATGCCAAAGAGATTTCGGCACTCGTCAGCGCCGAGGATGACGCCACGCTCTCGAGCCAGATGGCCGGTCGCATCAAGGCCATCCACTATGGCATCGGCCAGGCCTTCGGCGCGGGCGCGACGCTCGTTGAATTCGACTGTGCCGAGCAGGAAGCACGCTTGCAGAGCGCGCAGGCCGAACTGCTCGGCATGCGCGAGACGCACCTGACCAAGCTGCGCCTGCAGGGCCTCGGCGCAGCAGGCGAACTCGAAGTGACGATGGCTGCCGCCGCAGCGGAAAAGGCGAAGTCGCAGGTGAAGCAGCAGGAAGTCCAGATGGACTTCTGCAAGGTGAAGGCACCCTATTCCGGCCGCGTCGCGCGTCTGCGTGCGAAAACCTACGAGAACGTATCGCTGGGGCAGCCGCTGATGGAAATTGTCACCAACGCCAAACTGAAGATTGCCATGCACGTGCCTTCCAGCTGGGTCAGCTGGCTGAAGCCCGGTACGCCGGTCAAAGTGCAGCTCGCTGAAACCGGCAAGGAGCATGCTGCAAAAGTCACCAAGGTCAATTCCCGCGTGGATGGCGTGAGCCAGTCGATCGAGATTGAAGCCCGCTTCGACGGCAAGACCAGCGGTGTCCTGCCGGGCATGATCGGTGCCGCACGCTTCCCGACCCAGCCGAACTGATCATGTCCGACATTCACCAGGCCGGTTCGGTTGCCGTCCTGCTCACGCTGGAACGGTCGCTGCGACGCTGCCGCTCACGACGCGGAATGCTGTTCGCTGCCGTCAACGATAGCCATGCCGCATTGCCGTTCGAACAGACGGTGCTATGGGTAGGCAATACCTTGCGCCGCGTACATATCGAAGCCGTCTCGGGCCTTGCGGAGATCGATGAGAACGGGCCGTACGCGCTCTGGCTGGAACGCCTGTTCGAGCATCTGCAGGCCCGCAGCAGTGAACGGGTGCAGCACATCGTTCCGGAGGACGTGCCGGCTGAGCTGCAGCAAGGCCACGAAGAATGGATGCCCGCGCACAGCCTGCACTGCCGGCTTGAATCGCCCGAGGGCAAGCTGGTCGGCGGCCTGTGGCTGACACGGCACGAAGCATTCGACGATGGAGATCTCGCACGCGCCGAATGGCTTGCGGAGGCGATCGGATTCTCGCTCTGGGCCTGGCAGCGCGAGCGGCTGCATTGGCGCGAGCAGCTGCGGTTCGGCTTCACACGCCGCCAGAAAATCGTCGCGCTCGCGGTCGCGGCCGCCTTGTTCGCCTTGCCGGTGCGGTTGTCAACCCTTGCGCCTGCGGAGGTTGTACCGGAACAGCCGATCCCGATCACCGCGCCGGCCGACGCAGTCGTGCAGCAGATCCTGGTCGCGCCGAACCAGCCGGTGACGGCGGGGCAGCCGCTGTTGCAGCTCGACGATACTTCCCTGCGCAATCGCGTTGCGGTCGCGCAGAAATCGCTCGAGATCGCACGTGCGGAACGGCAGCGCGCGGCGAGCAAGGCCTTCTCCGACGATGCCAGCAAAGGAGACCTGCAGTCGCTCGATGCGCGCGTCGAAGAGCGCGCTGCGGAACTGAATTACCTCGTCGAACTGCGCTCGCGCATGTTGGTCACCGCGCCGCAGGCAGGCATCGCCATCTTCACAGGTGTTGATGACTGGCGCGGCAAGACGGTGCAAACCGGTGAACGCATCATGACTCTGGCCGACCCGAAGAAAGCGGCGATCTCGATCGCACTCGCGCCCGATGATGCCATCCAGCTCGATGTCGGCAGTGATGTGAAGCTCTACCTGAACGCATCACCGCTCTCATCCTTCACCGCGAAAATCGCGCAGACGGCCTACGAGACCGGCCTCACGCCGGAAGGCGCTCCGGCATACATGCTGCGCGCGCAACTGCTGGAGCGCGACGCGCCGCCTCGCCTCGGCCTGAAAGGGACGGCAAAGATTTCCTCCGGCTGGGTGCCCCTGTCCTACTACCTGTTGCGCAAACCATTGCGCGCGCTGCGCCGCGCCGCGGGCATCTGACGCTCAGAAGCCGCTTTCCCGCACGACGACCGCGACGATGCGCGCGAGGAAATTCTCGGCCAGCGCCACGGGGCCGGTGGAGATGCGCACCGTCCCGCGTTCGACGTTTGCGGCTGGTGCGGCGCCATCATCGGGCCGGATCTGAACGCGGTACAGTGGGTGCAAGGCAGCCATGTGTCCGGCGTCGCGCGAGGTCACGGCGATGCCACCACCATGCGTCGATGCGAGCAATGGATGCGGCAACAGGTGGCTGCCCGCAGTATCAATGGCAACGATGCGGCCCGTGATGACGGGTGATTCCGGTGCATCGGGGTAGAACTTCACCGCCTGCCCCTTGGCCAGGCCGCGCAACTGCTCTTCATCGACCCACGCCTCGATCGTGCTGCCGGACGTGCCGACGACCCGCAGCAGAGGCTCGCGGGAATTGAGCCAGCGGCCGGGCGCGATTTGCGGCGACACGTCGCGGACCACACCATCGAATTCGGCACGCAGCGCAAGCCGTGCGAGATCGTCGCGCGCGCCCTGCTGGTCCGCGATCGCTTCGGCCAGCTGCTGTTCCAGTACCAGCGCGCGGTCGCGCTGACGCTCGTTGGCCGAGAGACGCGCCAGCTCGGTTTCCATTGACTTGACCTGAAAGGCGGCTTGGGTGGCGCGCTGTGCCGTATCCGGCGACGACAATTGCGCGAGCAGGCTGCCGGCGGACACCTGCTGGCCGGCCCGCACCGCGAGCTGGTCGAGGCGCGCGGAAGCCGGGGCGTACAGCGTCTGCTCCTGCGCTGCCTTGTGTAGTGCGGGCGCGCTGACATGAAATGCCACCGGCATCAGCCACAGGAACGCACCAGCGCCCAGCGCCAGCAACAGGAAAGCGCGCGGATTCGGACGCAGCAGGCGGCGTAGCGTCCATAATCCGTGAACCTCGCGCCAGACCGGGCGAGCGATGAACCAGCCGATTTCTACCATCATCAGGAAGATGCCCAGAAGCTTGAAGAACAGGTGATAGACCACGAGCGCGATGCCGAGAAACAGCGCGAAGCGGAACAACCAGGTTACGATGGCAAACACCGTCAACGCGGCATGCATGGCGCGCGACAGCTGCGGCTCCGGATCCGGCGTGTGCAGGCGAAAGAACAGCTGGCGCAGCTTGCGCCGTGCGAGCGCGAAGCTGCGCTCATGCAGATTCGGCAGGTCGAGCGCGTCGGACAGCAGGAAATAGCCATCAAAGCGCATGAACGGACTCACATTGATCGCAAGCGACATGAGCAGGCTGCTGCTGGCGAGCAGGAACAGCATGCTGCGCAGGACACCATCCGCCGCAATGGCCCAGCCGAGGATCGCAAACAGCGCCAGCGTCGCCTCCGCGCCGATGCCGGCGACGGCGATGGCGAAGCGCTGACGTGCGTCTGCCAGCTTCCAGGTCTCGCTGGTGTCGGTGTACAGGACCGGCCACATGACGAGGAAGGCAACGCCCATGGTCGGCACGCGCAGGCCGAAATGCTTGGAGACATAGGCGTGGCCCAGTTCATGCACGACCTTCGCGCAACTCGCCGCCACGAAGTAATAGAACAGGCCTTCGAGATTGAAGAACCAGGAAAAGGCGGTCTGTACCTCCTGCCACTGGCGCACCACAAGATACACGTCAACCAGCGCGACCGCGCCCAGCAGCGCGAGGAATCCTTTGGAAAACAGATGACGTATCCATGGCAGCGTCGCGTCGAGGAAACGGTCTGGGTGCAACAGGGGAATACGGAAAAACAGGTAGTGATGCAACAGCCAGGTCAGCCATTGCGGCTGCGCACGCAGCCATCGCTCATTCAGTTGCCTGCGCTGCGCCAGACTGTTCACGCGCAGCAGCTGCTGCTCGGAGAGAAAGGCGAGGAGTTCTTCCAGCTCGTCATGCGTTGGCCGCAGCGTCGTCTCGTGCGCGACCGCCTCCAGCAAGTCCGATGCCGTCATGCCCGCCTGCCAGCGGCGCAGCAGTTCGAATTCCTGCCATCCGATCTGAAAGAATCGGTTGCGCACGGGATCGTGGATGCGCCAGCTCGGCGCGCCGTCGCGCTGCACGGGCCCGGCCAGCAGGTGAAGGTCTGCGCGCAGCTCGGGCAAGCCATCGGATAAACCGGCTTGCAAGGAAATAAAGCCTGAGCGGGGCGCTGCTGCGTCGAAATTCATGGTGCACGGGTGGATGGGAGTCGCAGCAGAAGTGTTGCGAACGGGCACCGGTATTATGAGAGGGATTGCGCATGAGCACAATCCGCGACGTCCCCGAAGATGCAGCCGGAGATCAGGCGACGGCTGTCTTCGAATCGGCTGCGCCGCACAGCGCTGTGGGCGAGGTCAGAGGATGCGGCCGCCCGTCGTGCCGCGGAAGAAGGTGTGTGCAGACCTTGCGCGCGGATGCGAGCGCACGATGATAAAGATGGGTATCGACACCATCGACCTTATAGGCACGCAGCAGCGAAAACCGGTGTTCGGCGGCAAGCTCGTTCCAGAATTCCGCCAGGCGGCCGACAACATCATCCTTTCCTTCCTGCCACAGCATGTCGGTCATTCCCGCGAAGATGCGCACCGAATCGTGCTGTTGGCGGCTGCGCCGGATGAAATCGACGCTCTTGTCGCGGAAGCGATGCCATTGCGGCACGCCGTCGTCCATGATGGCCGACAGCATCAAGTCGGCGTCCTCGATCCGCAGTTGCCCTCGCATGACCACATCCACCAGGTCGAAGCCCTTGTGCGCCACAAGGCGACCGACCAGCAGCGACCATTGCAGCGCCGTCGCGACCACCCCGACCGCCTCCCCGTTGCGCAGGCCCTCGGCAATGAAATGGCTGACCGTTTCCGTCAGTTGATCGTCATGGCGATAGAACTGCGCGATGTGCTGCCCGGCAACTGGTCTGCTCAACATTGTTTTCCATGAAGTGAGCGTGCTCATGTATTTTTCCCATGTCATTATTTTAAGAACATATGCAGCCTCCTCCAGTGCCGGGCCATGACCGCCGGCGCTGGTCGGAGTGCAGAAGGGTTTGACCCCGGGAAAAAGACAATCCTGTTATCAATTTGTTCCCCTGTTGCCATGATTTTCCTGTCAATCCTGATGTATTGATTCATCCCCATCGCAGAAATATTTGTCCACGGAAAATACGGAAGGCACGAAAGGTTCCAGCGTGCCTGCGTCTTCCTTGGATGAACGAAACGCGAGGTTTTGTGACAAAGAAAGATCGCACCTTCTTTCAGGAAGTGAGCCGATGCAATCCTTCACGTCCGCTGTCAACTGCTGGTTCCATTTTCTTGACCAGGCGCGCCGGATGCGCGGCGCATCCATGGACCAGATGGGATATGGTCCGATCGAAAGTCCTTACGCGACCGTGCTCACGCGGCCCGGCATGCGCTTGCGTTTTTACGGAGGCATGCCGGCAAGCAGGCGCACTGCCCTGATCATTCCCGCTCCCATCAAACGCCCCTACATCTGGGACCTGTCGCCTGAGTACAGCGTCGTCCAGCGCGCGCTCACCGCTGGCATGCGAGTCTACCTCGTGGAGTGGACGCTGCCGGGTGCGGGGCAAGCCAGCTTCGGCCTCGATCAATACGCCAGCACCCTGCTCGATGCATGCATCGCTGCGATCCATGCAGCGCAACGCGACAGCAGGCTGTTTCTCCTTAGCCACTCGCTCGGCGGGATCCTCGCGGCCATCTATGCGGCGCTGCGGCCCGAACAGGTGGCCGGCATGGTCCTGATCGAATCACCCTTGCACTTCGCGGAAGCAACGGGTTCGTTTGGCCCGATGCTGTCGCTGTCACCGCCTGCGCACGAGATGACGCGACTGTTCGAGAACGTTCCCGGTTCGGTCATCAGTCTCGCCAGCGTGACTGCCTCGCCGACGACCTTCCAGGCGGAACGCTATGCCGATTTTGTGGCCAGCATGGAGTCGGACGCATTGCTTCGCAAACATATGCAGGTGGAACGCTGGGCGCTTGACGAAGCACCGATGTCAGGCCGCCTGTTCGAGGAAATCATCGACCAGTTGTATCGCGAAGACCGCTTCATGCGCGGCACGCTGGAGGTGGGCGGACAGCGCATCGGGCCAGCGGATGTCGTATCGCCCTTCCTTGCGGTCTACGATCCACGCAGCCTGATCATGCCGCCGGCCTCCATTGCCGTGTTCCACGCGGCCACCCGCAGCCGCAACAAGCGCCTGCTGCCCTACAGCGGCGACAGGGGTACTGCGCTGGCGCATGTCGGCGCGCTGGCGGGAACGAACGCCCACCGGCATTTGTGGCCGATGATTTTTCGGTGGATGGAAGAAACGGGAGTGGACGAGCCTGGCGCAACCAGGCATTGACCCTCCAAGCGAGGAAGGTGCGCAGGCGGATGGGCAAGCCGTCAGCCTGCGCCGCACGTGGATTACTTGTTGGTTCCGGAGCTGCTTTCCTGTCCGGACGCTTTGCTGCTGTCGCTGCTGCTCGATCCGGAAGTATTTTCCGGCGCAGCCGATTTGGCCTTGCTAGACTTCTTCGCTTTCTTCTTCGCATGCGTCCGCTTGGATGCCTTCTTCGCCGTGCCGCTGTCACCCGAGGTCATTTCCTTCCCTGACGCTTGCTGCTTTGACTGGATCTCGGCAGCATGACGCTCGACTTCAGCTGCCTTCTGCGGATCGGTGCTCTCCGTGATCCCGGATGACGCCTGGGCGAAAGCCGTGCCCGTCAGCGCCAGCAGTGAAACGAAAACCGCGAGAGATGTTTTCTTCATCGTTGCCTCCTTAAGTAAGTCGAATTCGAGTCGAATGGAACGCCTTGCCGCGCGGCAGGCTGCATCGCAGCGCATTGCTGCGCGGTCGCTCGAAATAGGACTGCTGGAAGCTGTTTCAGTTTCGTCAAGGTTGAAGATTATTATCAAAAGGCGTTGCATAAGATGCTGACACGCACTGGCGCCATGCATGCCCGGTATCAATTCATGACCGCATCCGAACTGGAGGTACCGGTCACCTTGCCGCTGGTCATGTCGAAATGCACGTTGAAGAAACGAGCCCCCTCCCAGCTCTGGTAACGCCAGTCCCACACCTCTTCATTCTTCAGCTTGAATTGCACCACGCTGCGCGGCCTGCCGAGCATGCGGCGCACCTCCTCCTTGCTCAAGCCCGGCTTGATGCGCGCGAAGTTTTCTTCGGTGAGGACCTGCCTGAAATCCTTAAGCTTGCCCGACCTGTCGATGCTGAAGAACCAGGTACGCACACCCTCGGGCCCGCGCGGATACTCCAGCGTTCGCGAGCCATCTTCCTCGTCGCGCACCGTATCCGGCTTTCCCATTACGTTGCGCACGTCCCCTTCCGTCGAGACACCGCGCTCCAGCTTGTCGAGTCCGAACTCCTCGATCGGGCGCCCCTGTCTGTCACACCCGAACAGGAACACACATGCTGCAATGAGCGCCAGCGCGCTGATCAGTGACCCCATCAATCCTCCTCGAAATTGTGTACGCAGTCTCATGCAGGTAGGAGCATCGAAACCGCCCATGCGTTCGCCACGCCCGCCTCCGGTCTTGCCAGAAGCAAAATGAAATATACGGGAATCGAAGAAATCCCGGACGTCCTTGCCCGCAACACGCGCCTGCCCCGCCGAAGCGGGCCATGAAATGCACTCTGCCGGTATATTGCATACTGCCCGCAAAACCCACTACCTGCTGAACCACTGCCTCCACGCGCACTCTACTCCATGCAATTCATTGAGGGAGCATTCATGGAGCAATTGAGCCTGCTCGACCTGCCGCGCATCGACGCATCCGACCTCTGGCTGAACAATCCGCGCGTCGCCTTCGAAAACTGGCAGCGTACCACCATCCACTCCGACGGCTTTCTCTATGCTGAACGGTCGGTGCGCCAGCACTGCGCCATGTGGAACCGCTTCGTCGATTACCTCGCCGGGTACGGCCTCGACGTGCGCACCATCCAGACCGACCGCCTCGCACATTTTCTCGACAGCCTGCGCAGCAAGGACGGCAGCCCGGCCGAAGACTCGACCAGGCGCCGTTACCTGAAGCTCCTGTCGGCGGTGTTCGAACATCTGCTGTCTGCGAATATCCGCCATGGAGCGAATCCTTGCACCGTGCTGTTCAGGTATTTCCGCCCGGCGCCGGACAGGAATCCCGTCGCGCTCGCATCTCAGGACGATGAAAAGTTCGTCGCCATGGTGCTGGCGGAACCGGCGCGCTACTGGCGCGACGTTCGCGACCAGGCGATGATGGTGCTGATCATCGGTTCCGGGCTGTACGCAAGCGAAGTCATCAACCTCGAGATGGATCATCTCGTGCTGGATGCCGATCCTCCCTACATGAACGTCGCCGCGCACGGTAAAGTGCCGGAACGCAAGGCACCGATCGCACCATTTGCGCGCGAACCGCTGCACAAATGGCTGGAACTGCGCGCCACCCTGCCGGCCGCATCCGATCATGTCGTATTCATCTCCGGCAAGGGCGGCAAGATGCTGCCGGCCACCCTTTATCGCAAGGTGCAATCGATCCTCAAGGCGCACGACAAGACATTGCACCCGCATGGCGGATTCGGGCCGCAAGTGCTGCGCAACTCTTTTCTGATGCGCCAGCTTGCCAGGGAAAAACCGGTCGAGGTTGTGAAGCAATGGGCTGGCCACGTCGAAACCAAATCGACATTGCGCTACCGCCGGCTGGTGGTGAATCCGGGCGGCATCGAGGCTGAATGATCCTGAAAACGGCGATAGGTCCACGAAAGACACGAAAACCCCTTCCGTGTTTTTCGTGTTTTCCGTGGACAAGATCTTCTCGCCTGTCGTCTCAGCGCAGAGTGTTTGAAGCTGTCCACGGAAAACACGAAAGACACGGAAGGAATTTTTTGTGCCTTTCGTGTCTTTCGTGCCTTTCGTGGACAGCTGCTTTTTCAGGGTGATAAACCCGAATGATCAAAATCCGATCCGACGCTTGTACGGATCAACCTTGAGGCGCACATCCTCGGGTGCCAGCGACGCGCGGCCGGCGGCGACGGCGAAGCCCAGGCCGTCGAGCAGCGCCTTGCGCATTTCGCGCGGCGACACTTCCGAGAGCTTGTCGAGCACGCTGTCCGTCAGTTCTTCGTCCATGTTCTGCAGTTTCAGTTCGCGCAACAGGCCGATGTAGACGCGCTTCGCAATGCGTGCCGCCTGGTCCGGCGTCGGCGAAGGAATCTCGTAGACCGCCATCCGGCTCAGCAATGCAGGCGGAATGCCATCAAGGCTGTTGGCCGTCAGTACCCAGAACACCTGGCTGGCATCGAGATCGATATCGATAAATTCATCGTGAAAGGCGCGCGAGGTTTCGGGTTCGAGCAACTGGTAGAGCGCCGCCATCGGATCGGACTGGGTGGAACCGCTCGCCTTCTCCACTTCATCGAGCAGCACGACAGGATTGGCGAATTTGCCGCGCACCAGGCGCTCCGCCACCTTCCCGCACTTGGCGCCTTTCCATGTTGACGAACTGCCGGTGATGATGAAGCCGGCCGACAAGGCGTTCATGCTGATGAATTCGAATTCAGTGCCAAGCACCGTGGCGAGTCGCTTGCCGAAATGCGTCTTGCCGACGCCGGGGTCGCCGAGCAGCAGTACCGGCATCACGTTGATCCCTGCGCCGCCCGCGATCGACAGGCCGAGATAGCGCGTCAGGTCGTCCAGCACCTCGCCGAAATTCGGGCAGTCATCGTAAAGAGGTTCAAGCGCATCGGTGGAAGACGGCGTGGTGACGAAGCGATCCGAGCCAAACTCGAGCATGTCTTCGTAGAACGCTTCCAGTTCTGGCGATTTCAGTGCGCGCGCCCTTTCCTGGGCGCTTTCGACTGCTTTCATGCTGTAGATCGTATGAGAGCGGGCGAGTGTGATCGTCATGGCGAAAACTCCTGATGCATGCCGATCCCTATGAATGGAGCATGCAAGAACAACAGTGCTCGGAAAGCTTGCTCCTGTTATCGCGTTTTCCGGAAAAAACTTGATGACAACAGGACAATGCCCGCCGGACACCATCGTCGATGCAAAGTCTGTTCCATGTGCAGAAGATTTCCAGCAGCAAACGACATCCTTATTCCATCGAAAACGACGGAGGATGTCAATCGTTGCCGCATTTCGTTGCCAGGAGGCGACGCCGCAGCTTCAGGAGAGCGGCGGCGCGGCCGGCGACTGCCGGGTTCAGATATTGATCGGAAGGATCGCCATCAGCTCGACAGCAGCCACCGCGATGGCGTCGCTCAGGTCGATCTGGTTGCTGGGATGCGCGATGGTGTTACAGCTCACGATGCGTTCCACACCGGCATCCTGCAGGTCCGTGAACGCATTGCCAGCGAAGATCGGATGCACAGTAATACAGACCGGTGGCGGCAACCCGGCCTGCTTCAGGCATTTCACCGCAGCGATCATGGTCTGGGCCGTCGAAGTGATGTCGTCCACCAGCACCGGCGTGCCGCCTTTCCACGCCGAGATTTCCGGCGCCGACACCGTCACGTCATGATCGTTTTTGCGGGTCTTGTTCAGCACCAAGTAGCGGCAGCCGACGGATTTCGCCACCCTCGACGCCCACTGCTCGCTCTCCGCATCGGGGCCGACCACCACCGGGTCTTCCACATGTTCGGCAATCCAGTCGCCGATCACCGGCGCCGCGCGCACCACCTTGGTCGGAATGCTGTAAATCTCGTTGAGCTTGTGGTGCCGGTGCAGGTGCGGATCGACCGTCACCAGCCAGTCGCAGAAATCTGAAACGAAGCGCGCAAAATGCACCGACGTCACGCCCTCGCCATCCTGGAAGCGCGCGTCCTGCCGCATGTAGGCCAGATAAGGCGCAACCAGGCCGATGCGGCGCGCGCCGAGTTCGCGCGCGATGTTGATCGCGAGATAGAGCGAAATCATTTTCCCGTCGGGATGGTCGAGCGTGCAGACGAAGATCACGTCGCGTCCGCGCACCGGCGTCAACAGGCGAATGTAGGATTCGCCATCCGGGAAGCGGCGCACTTCCATCTGCCCCATCTCGCATGAAATCGCCCTGTCCAGATGCGTGGCGAATGTTTCATTCCCAGGCATTGCAAAAAGTACCGGTATCATTTTTTTACTCCAGAAAAAATCTGTACGAGCGGTACGATCTACCGCTCCAGCAGGAGAATCATGTCCTCCTGCGCCTCCGCATAGGTGCGCGCATACGCCAGCTCGCCCGGCGACTCCGCATGGATCGTAAGCAGCGGCTGGCCGACCTCGACCACGGTATCCAGCGGCACATGCAGCACCAGCCCCGCCGCATGCGCTTTCGGCGCGCCGGCCAGCTTCGCCACGCGCGCAAGGCGGCGGTTGTCGATCTCCGCCACCTTCCCATGATGCCTCGCCACCATCACATGCGTATGGGTTGCCTTGGGCGGCACGCGCATTCCTCCCTGCGCTTCGCAGATCGCCTGGAACTTGCTCCACGCCATGCCGCTCGTCAGCACCGTGCGCGCCCTTTCCATTCCTTTGCCCGTTTCCGCCTTCCCACCCATTTCCAGTACCCGGCCGGCGAGCATCAGCGCCCGCTCGCGCAGATTTTCGGGCGCATCGGGCGCGTTCTGCAGAACGGCGAGCACATCCATCGCTTCCAGTGCCGGGCCGATGCCTCGCCCCACGGGCTGCGAACCGTCGGTGATGACCGTCTCCAGGTGGATGCCGAGCGAATGGCCGACCGTGATCAGGCGCGCGCTGAGTTCCTGCGCGGCCTCGCGCGAACGCACCTTTGCGCTGGGACCGACCGGGATATCGATCAGCGCATCGGTCGAGCCCGCGGCAATTTTCTTCGACAGCACCGATGCGACCATCTGCCCATCGCTGTCGAGCCCCAGCGGACGTTCGACGCGGATCAGGATATCGTCGGCGGGGCTGAGGTTGACCGCCCCGCCCCACGCGATGCAGCCATGCTCCCGTTCAACGACGCGCCGGATATGCGGGATGTCGAGATCGACCGGCGCCAGCGTTTCCATCGTGTCCGCACTGCCCGCCGGAGAGGTGATGGCGCGCGACGAGGTCTTGGGAATCGTCAGGCCGCAGGCGGCGACGATGGGCACCACGATCAGCGTGGTCCGGTTGCCCGGCAGCCCGCCGACGCAATGCTTGTCCACCACCGGCTGGCTGCCCCAGTGCAGACGTTTGCCGACGTTGATCATCGCCTGCGCGAAGGCCGTGGTTTCCTCGATGTCCATCCGATTGCCGGCGCAGGCCGCGATGAAGGCCGCCATCTCGATGTCGGAGTAGTGGCCGTCCACGATGTCGCGCATGATCTCGTCCGCCCACGCCATCGTGATCGGATGCCCGAACATCTTTGCCCGTACGTGGGAGAAAGACTGCACAGGCGCCGGATGGAACACCTTGATATGTTCGCCGTTGGTGCCGCCGAGCGCACGCCACGCGGCTTCGGAAAGCCCGGCCTCGTCCTGGTCCAGCAGCGGCGCCCTGACCACATTCAGCGTGGCGACGATGTGCTTGTGGTCGCGCCAGACTTCAACGCGCGACAAGGCCTCGAAGCCTTCCGAACGGCAGATGTGGCAATCGGCGCGCATGTAGATGACGGGCTCAAGATAGGTATCGATGCCCATGCGCCGCATGCGCAAGGTATGCGCCTTGCCGTTCCGCCCGGCATGCTGGGGATGTGGGGCGTGATGCGCCATTCAGCCCAGCTCCACCGTTTCGAGATATTCCGGCACCGTGCACGACCACTTCAACGTCTCTTCGATGCGCCGGCGCAAGGTGTCGGCCGCATCCGGCTCGCCGTGCGTAACGAAGGTCCGGCGCGGCGGTTCGCGGAAATGCGATAACCAGTCCAGAACCTGGTCGCCGTCCGCGTGTGCGGAGAGGTTTTCGAGCTGCGCCACCTGGGCGCGGATCGGCACATACTCGCCGTGGATCTTAACTGCATCGGCGCCGCCGACGATCGACGCGCCGCGCGTGCCGCCTGCCTGGAAGCCGGTGAAAAGAATGGTGTTGCGCGGATCGGAGGCGAATGCCTTCAGGTGGTGCAGCACCCGTCCGCCGGTGGCCATGCCGCTCGCCGCAATGATGACCATTGGCATGCGCTTCAGGTTCAATGCCTTCGACTCGTCCACCGAGTTCACGATCTTCGCCGCGTGACACATGGCGCGGCACTCTTCATCGTTGAGGCGATGGTCCTGGCGATAGGTGCGATAGAGCCCGGTGACGTCGGCGGCCATCGGGCTGTTCAGGTAAACCGGAAGCACCGCGGAAATCGTGCCCGCCTGCTTCAGCAAATGCATGTAGTACTGCACCACCTGTGCGCGGCCGACCGCGAATGCCGGCATGATCACAACCCCGCCGCGATTGACGGTCTCCTGGATGGTTTTGCCGAGCAGGACCATCGGATCGGTCCGGTCATGCCGCCGGTTGCCGTAGGTGGATTCGACCACCAGGTAGTCCGCGCGCTCCAGCTGCGTGGGCGGCGCCATCAGCACATCGTCAGGCCTGCCGAGGTCGCCGGTGAAGGCGAGCGTGGTGTCGCCGTCATCGATCGTCACCATCGCTGCGCCGAGGATGTGTCCGGCGCGCGCCATCTGCGCATGCAGTCGCCCCGCGACCGGAAAGCGCACACCGAATTTCACTGGTGAAAAATATTTCAGGCAGTACTCTGCATCCTGCTCGGTATATAGCGGCAGCGCTGGATGATGCTTGGAAAAGCCATGCTTGTTGGCATAGCCGGCTTCTTCTTCCAGCAGACGACCGCTGTCAGGGAGGAGGATGCGGCACAATTCGTAGGTCGCCTCGCTGCAATACACCTTGCCGCGAAAACCGTTTTTCACAAGCAAGGGAATGTATCCGCTATGGTCGAGATGCGCATGGGTAAGGACAACGGCATCAATCGCCGAGGGCGCCACGGGCAGATCTGCCCAGTTCCGCAGGCGCAATTGCTTGAAGCCCTGGAACAGGCCGCAGTCAACCAGTATTTTGGTACGTCCGAGGGTGACTAAATATTTGGAACCTGTCACGGTCCCTGTCGCGCCGAGGAATTGAATCCGCATGATGTTCTCTTTCTTCTTTTCGCACATGTGCCGCTGCTTACTCGCTTAGTCTCGCATCCGCTTTACTGCGTCATTGCAGAGGAGAAACCGTAATAACACTATCTCCAATATCAAATTTCCGGCCATTGATGTAGATCAACCATTCCCGAGGCCTCAGGCGTCGCCGCATCTGTACCATGACTTTACAGCGCGAACTGGCGGTACCGTGTGTTTGCCTATGTAAATTTTTCAAAGAGGCGACATTGCTGGCGCGGCTGGCTCGGTGAGTCGCCCCACTCTCCGCAACCTCGCAGCCAGATATCGCGCGCGCATCGCGTTTGCTCCGATTCCAGGCCTGTACGCAATCTATTTGCGCGCGCCCTTTCAGATCCTTTGTGCTTGCATGCATCTTGCTACCCCAGTGTTTGTGTAGCGCGCATCACCGCGTGGAGCGAGTCGGATTCATTGACCATCCTCATCAATCGTTCTTTTGCATGCGCCCTATACTGAATTTGACTGCTAAATCGAGAGCGAGAGAAACGTAAATCCATTTCGGATGTCCATCTTTCAGGAAGCACATCCGATAACCTGACGGGGAGCACATGTCATGACCATTCACAGCGACGTCAATCATACTGAGCAGCAAGAGGATATTCTTCAGAGCCTGGTCGCTTTCGCCAAGGACCATCGCGCCGCTCACTGGTCCGGAACACTCTCGCAATTCCTTGAGCAAGTGCTGCCAGCCGATCCGCAAGGCGTGGCGCGCACTTCGCATCAGTACATGTGGGACATGATTCGCTGGATGGGCGGCGAAGACCAGGACGGGAATTTCCGCTGCAAGCTGTTCGACCAGGAATTGTTCGGTGTAGACGAAGCTATCGACCGCGTCGTCGATTATTTCAAGGCCGCTGCGGCCGGTTCGGAAGTCGGCCGCCGCCTGCTGCTGCTGCTTGGCCCGCCGTCGGGCGGCAAGTCCACGCTCGTGATCCTGCTCAAGCGTGGCATGGAAGAATACAGTCGCACCGAAGCTGGCGCGATTTACGCGATCCAAGGCTGCCCGGTGCATGAATCGCCGCTGCACCTGATTCCGCATTCCGTGCGTCCGCGTTTTCGCGACACCTATGGCGTGGACATCATCGGTGAGGTCTGCCCGCATTGCCGCACACGCCTCGAAACCGAATACAACGGCGATTTCCTGCACATGCCGGTGGAACGCATCTTCATCTCCGAAGCGGGACGCGTCGGCATCGGCACCTACGCGCCGCACGATCCGACCACGGCAGACCTTGCCGACCTGGTCGGCTCCGTGGATCTGTCGAAGGTGGCGGAATACGGCGACGAAGGCGATCCGCGCGCATGGTCGTGGTCCGGCGCTGTGTATGCGGCGAGCCGCGGCATGCTGGAGATGATCGAAATCCTGAAGGTCAAGCGCGAATTCCTTTACCTGCTGCTCACGCTCACGCAGGAAAAGAACGTGAAGGTTTCACGCTTCCCGCTGATCTATCTCGATGAAACCATTCTTGCGCATACCAACCTCGCGGAATTCCGCAAGTTCCTGCAGGAGAGCGAGAACGAAGCACTGCTCGATCGCATGGTGATCATCCAGGTGCCTTATACGCTGAATTACAAGGACGAGGCGCGAATTTACAAGAAACTGATTTCTTCCGCCGCGCCCGCCTTCCGCGAAGTGCATCTTGATCCGCATGTGCTGCATGCCGCGGCGGTGTTCGCCATCTTCACGCGACTGCACGATTCAGAGGACAAGGAGCTGGAACTTAGCAAGAAAGTCCGTCTCTACGCCAATGAAGAGGTGGAAGGATTTACGCACTCGGAAGCTGACCGGATGAAACAGCGCATGCCGGATGAAGGACTCGCCGGCATTTCGCCCCGCTTTGTGATCAATGCCTTGTCGAATGCGATCATCCAGACGAATGTGAAGAGCCTCACCACCATGGACGTGCTGCTCGCGCTCAAGGATGCCATCGAGAACGACGCGCGCATCGACCCGAAGCGCAAGCGCAAGTGGATCGATTACCTGGTGCTGGCACGCAAGGATTTCTACAACCGCTGGGTCAAGGAAGACGTGCACAAGGCGCTGTTCGTCTCATTCGAACAGGAGGCACAGGATCTGCTCGACAAGTATCTGGACGAGGTGGAAGCCACGCTCGACAACCGTCAGATCAAGGACCCGATCACCAACGAAGAGCGCAAGCCCGACGAACGTTTCCTGCGCGCGGTGGAAGAGAAGATCCACATCTCCGAATCCGGCAAGCAGTCATTCCGCCAGGAGGTGGTGCGCAAGGCGATGGGCGCCTACAAGCGCGGCGAGAAATTCACGCTCGACAGCCACGCGCAGCTGCACAACGCGGTTCAGCAATACCTGTTCGAGCAGCGGCGTGACGTGCTGCGGCTGGTCAGCTCCACCACGCGGCCGGACGAAGAAGTGCGGCAAAAGATTTCCGTGGTCGAAAAGCGCCTGGTCGACGAGTACGGCTACGACAGCCACAGCGCGCGCGAGGCGCTCAACTATGTCACCACGCTGATGGCGCAGGAGTAATCATTAAAGGCTGTGTATGACTGATCACATCACGATTTCTGCTGAAACTCCCTGGTACGACCTGTTCTCGCGCGGTTCGCGGGACTGGTTGCGCCATAACGAGAAGGTGCGCGAGGCTGTGCAGCAGAATCTGCCCAACCTGGTGGCCGGTCCGGATGTCATGACCGGCTCACAGGACCGCACCGTGCAGGTCCCGGTGCGGCTGCTAGAACATTCGCGCTTCCGCCTCGCGGATTCACCCTCGCAGACTTACAGTAGCGCGGGCCAAGGCCAGGGCAAGCCGGGTGATGTGCTGCGCCAGGCCCAGCCCGACATGGGCGGCGAGGAAGGCGAAGGCGGCAACAACGATGGCGAAGTGAAACTGCTGCTGGAGTTCAAGGTCGACGACATCATCGACTGGCTCTGGGAAGAACTGCAGCTTCCCGATCTGCAGCCCAAGCGCAATACCGCTGTCACCGACGACGAGTATGTGCGCGAAGGCTGGGACAAGCACGGCGCGCGCGCGCGCCTTGACCGCCGGCGCACGGTGAAGGAAGCGGTCAAGCGGCGCGTGACACAGGAACGGACCACTGAAAAGCCGGTGCCTTTCACCAATGAAGATTTGCGCTTCAAGCAATTGGTGCAACGCCGCAAACCTGCGACCAATGCCGTGGTCATCTTCGCGCTCGACGTCTCGGCCAGCATGACTGATGCCGAGCGCAAGCTGGCGAAGAGTTTCTTCTTCTTCGTGCTGCAAGGCATACGCCGCCGTTACGGCAAGGTGGCGACGCGCTTCATCGCACACACGACGCAGGCATGGGAATTCTCGGAAAGCGAGTTCTTCAATGTCAGCGGCACGGGCGGCACCGGCGCATCGACCGCGTTCAAGCTCGCGCTCGAACTGATCGAAACCGAATACGACCCATCGCAATACAACGGCTACCTGTTCTATGCGTCGGACGGCGAGAACTTCACCGAAGACCGCGCCGCCGCGACGGATTACCTGAGCAGGCTGTGCAAGGTGCTCAACTATGTCGGCTACGTCGAAACCGTACCGGGCTCGCCGCGCACCAGCGAGACCGAGATGAAGATGCTGTGCACCGAAATCGAGCGCGGCGGCGCACCGATCGGAAGCAGCATCCTGACGCGCCACGAAGACGTGTGGAAAGCCATCCGCAAGTTTTTCGTCCAGCAAGAATCGGAATGAGCAAAAGGCGATTTGTCCACGGAAAACACGGAAACGAATAATTGTTTTTCGTTTTCTTTCGTGTTTTTCGTGTTTTCCGTGGACATGGTTTTTTGAGGATAAGCCCCCTATGTGCAACACCACAACCTCCGCGGAAGCCATCGAGAACCTGAAGCAGTATTCGACGCGCATCGAGCAGCTTGCGCGCGACCTTGGGCTCGATTATTACCCGGTCGACTTTGAGCTGGTGCCGAACAACTTCATGATGGAAATCGCCGTGTATGGCCTGCCGGTGCGCATGCATCACTGGTCGTTTGGCGTGCGCTATATCCACCAGCTGATCCGCCAGGGGATGGGTCACTCGCGCATTTTCGAAGTGATGTTCCCGGGCGATCCCTGCCGCGCATACCTCGTCAATGGCAACACCCTGCCGGAGAACACGCTGGTGACAGCGCATGTGCTCGGGCACGCGGATTTTGCCAAGAACAACCACCTGTTCGCGCATTTCATGGACATGGCCGGCGGCCACATCCTCGAACAGGCGGCGGCGCGTGCGCATCGCATCGAGACCGCGATCGAGGATCATGGGCAGGAACGCGTGGAAGCGGTGCTCGACGCTGCGCTCGCGCTGGAGCCGCACATCGACATCAACCGCGAGCTACACCGGCCGCTTTATTCCCTCGAGCCGCCACGGCAGGGAGAAAACGACCCGCCGCCCGATCAGTTCCAGCAGCGCTATCGCCAGCTGCCGGGGGAAAAGCCGCATACGCTCCATGCGGCCGCGAAGCGCGTATCGGTTCCGCCGCAACCGGAATACGACCTGCTCTGGTTCATCGCCAACTACGCACCCGAAATGGAAGGCTGGGAACGCGACATCTTTCTCGCGGTACGTGAAGAGTCCTACTATTTCTATCCGGTGTTCGCCTGCCAGATCATGAACGAAGGCTGGGCCTCCTATTGGCATGCCCGCCTGCTGCGCGAAGCGGATTTTCTCCCGCATGACCTCTACCTCTCGGCGATCAAGGCGCACTCCGACGTGGTCCGCCCCTATGCCGCCGAACGCCAGCTCGCCCTCGCGGTCAATCCGTACCACCTTGGTTTTTCGATGTGGGAAGACATCATCGAAAAGCATGGCCTGGAAACGGCCCGCCGCATCGTCAAGGAAGAAGACGACTTCGGCTTCATCCGCAACTACCTGACGAAGGACCTGATCGAGAAGCTGGAGCTGTTTGTCTATGAGGCACGCGACGACGGCGACATCCGCATCGCCGAGAACAATGTCCATGCCGTGCACGAAGCTATCCTGGCGCCGAAATTCAATTACGGCGCACCGCGCATCGCGGCCAATCACCTGCACGTCGACGGCAGTCTGCAACTCGTGCATGACCACCAGAGCGACGGCCGCGGTGTCGACTTGGCACGGGCCGAGCGCGTGCTGGAATACATCGGTCGCGTCTGGCGTCGCCCGGTCACTTTGCACACCGTGGGCGAGCGTGGCGAGGCACGCGTGGTGACCAGCAAGCGCCTCTGATAACTGTTATCATTTCTTTCACTTCCGGCGCGGACATGCCCTGTCCGCGCCGGTTTTCATGTGGCGCAAGGGGTCCTCAGTTGTTGCACATGCCCCATCCCGCCCTTTAACATATATAATAGATCCATCTTATACGAACGGGGCCGATCATCATGCGCCTGACCGATTACACCGACTACTCTCTGAGAGCACTTATGTATCTCGGCACGCACCGTGATCGGCTGGTGACGATCCAGGACATTGCCGACGCCTACGGGATCTCCAAGAGCCACCTGATGAAGGTCGTGCACCAGCTCGGACTCGCTGGCCTGATCGAAACGATCCGCGGCCGCAGCGGTGGTTTGCGGCTGGGAAAGGAACCGGAGGACATCAACCTCGGTGAAGTGGTCAAGGGCACCGAGCCTGACTTCATGATGGTCGAATGCTTCAGCCGCGAGCACAATGAATGCGTGCTCGCACCGGCCTGCGAGCTTCAGGCCGTACTGGGCAGGGCAACCAAGGCCTATCTCAACGTCCTCAGCGAAGTTACGCTGGCCGACCTGATCCACAGGAGCCCGAGCCTGCAGAAACTGGCCAAGGTCCATATCCCTTCGAGGGAAAAGACGAAGGCCGCCTGAACCTCTCCGGCCGCACAATAGTCGTCCACGGAAAACACTGAAGACACGGAAAATTTTGAAGTTTTCCGTGTCTTTTGTGTTTTCCGTGGACAGAGATTCCCGGTCGCTCTACTAGATTACTTCACAACGTTTCGCCACCGGCTCAGCCCGCAGCGTCTGCAGCAATTCAAAAGGTGAAGGCCGCCAAGACCTCTCCGGCCGCACGGCCTCTACTGCGCACTCAAGCACAATAGTCGTCCACGGAAAACACAGAAGACACGGAAAGCTTTGAATTTTTCCGTGTCTTTTGTGTTTTCCGTGGACAAAGATCCCCGGTTGCTCTATTAGATCAAGTCACAACGTATCGTCGCCGGCTCAGCCCGCAGCTTCTGTAGCAGTTGCGCCGAAATGCCGTCGTCCACGTCCGTGATCACATAGCCGATCGGCCCGCGGGTCTGCAGATGCTGTGCGACGATGTTCAGCCCGGCCTGCGCGAAATCCGCATTCATGCGGGCGATGACACCCGGCTCGTTGCGATGGATATGCAGCACACGGCTCTTCGTTTCCTTTTCCAGGTACGGGATCTCCGGGAAATTCACCGCGAAGCGCGTGGTGCCGGCCTTCAGGAAGCGCGCCAGCTTCTGCGCCACTTCTCGTCCGATATTCTCCTGTGCTTCCTCTGTGCTGCCACCGATGTGCGGCGTGAGGATCACATTGTCCAGGTCGCGCAAGGGCGAGATGAATTCTTCCTTGTCATTGCGTGGCTCGGCCGGAAACACGTCGAGCGCTGCGCCGGCAAGACGCTTTTCACGCAGGGCGGCGTTCAAGGCGTCGATGTCCACCACATTGCCGCGCGAGGCATTGATCAGGACCGCGGTCGGCTTCATCACCGCCAGCCTGTCCGCGGTGATCATGTTGACGGTCGACTTGTGTCCAGGCACGTGCAGCGTGATGATGTCGCACTTCTCCATTAATGCTTCCAGGCTCGCTTCCGGCCTGGCGTTACCCAGCGGCAGCTTGCTTTCTATGTCGTAGTAATGCACACGCATGCCCACGGCTTCCGCCAGGATGCCGACCTGCGCGCCGATGTTGCCGTAACCGATAATCCCGAGCGTCTTGTTGCGCACTTCGTAGGCGCCCACTGCACTCTTCTCCCACTTGCCGCGATGCGCCCTGGCATTCTTCTCGGGAATGCGCCGCAGCAACAGAATGGCCTGCGCAATGACGAGCTCCGCCACCGAGCGCGTGTTCGAAAACGGCGCATTGAAAACCGGGACACCCTGCGTCGCCGCCGCTGTCAAATCAACCTGGTTGGTGCCGATGCAGAAACATCCGACCGCTTTCAGCCGCGGCAGCGCCTTCAGCGCCCCCGCCGTGATATGCGTCGCGGAGCGGATGCCCACCGCATCGGCATCAGCCAGCGCAGTGATCAGGTCGTCGGCCTTCAGCGCCGTCGGGAGCTGCACGATGTTGTCAAAGCCTTCGGCCTTCAGGAGTTCCGACGCGCTAGCGTGGATTTTTTCAAGGAGCACGATTTTCGCCATTACCAAACCTCATTCGTTTAAAGATTCATTTATAATATATCTTAAATTCCAGCTTCCTGCTGGATAACCCCACGATCGGATGCACCATGCTTATCGATCCCAAAATCGCGGACAAGGCGACGGTGGAAACCATCACCAGGCTTGACTGGTGGAACGACCGGCTCCTCACGTTTACGACCACGAGGCCGGCAAATTATTCCTTCGCGGCCGGGCAATACGCGCGCATCGGTCTGAAGGATGAACACGGACTGCTGTGGCGGGCTTACTCCATGGTGTCATCGCCGCGCGAGGACCATCTCGAGTTCTATGGTATCGTCGTTCCCGGCGGCCTGTTCACCACCGAGTTGCGGAAAGCCGCGGCCGGCAGCGAAATATTGATCGAAAAGCAGAGCTATGGCTTCATGACGCCGGACCGCTTCAGCGATGGCGATGACCTGTGGATGCTTGCAACCGGCACCGGTCTCGGTCCTTTCCTCTCGATGCTCCGCGATACCTATGTCTGGCAGCATTTCCGCAACATCGTGCTCGTGCACTGCGTGCGCCAGGAAAGCGAGTTTGCCTATCGGGAAGAGCTGGAGCACTTGCGCCAGCATCCGCCAGCGATCGGGCCCGCGCGCTTGCACATCGTGCGCTCGACCACGCGCGAGCAGCAGACCGAGGGAGCACCGCCCCACCTGCATGGCCGGATCACTACCCTTCTTGAGAATGGCGAGCTGGAAAAGTGCGCTGGTCTTCCGCTCACCGTCGAGGCTTCACGCATCATGATGTGCGGCAACCCCGACATGATCGAAGACATGCGCAAGCTCCTGCATCACCGGGGCATGCGGCCAGTACGCCGCACGCTGCCGGGGCAGTTCGTGACGGAGAATTACTGGTGAGCGTGGTTAGCGCTCTCCGCGAATGTAATGCTCCATCTGCTCGATGATGAATTTCTGCTCGGAGATGATGTCCTTCACCAGGTCGCCGATGGAAATCAGGCCGATCAACTTGCCGTCGTTCATCACAGGCAAGTGGCGCAGGCGATTCTCTGTCATTAGCGCCATGCATTCTTCGTTCGTATGGTCCGGGCGCACGTACATGACGGGAGAGCTCATGATGGAACGCACCGGCGTCTTGTCGGATGACCGGCCCATCAGCACGACCTTGCGCGCGTAGTCCCGCTCGCTGATGATGCCAACGACCTTCTCGCCTTCCATCACCAGCAAGGCGCCGATGCCCCTTTCTGCCATTACCTTGATGGCATCAAGGACGCTGGCGTCCGGTGAAATGGTAAAGACTGCCTTTTGCGGCTTTTCCTGCAAAATATGCGCAACCGATTTCATCGCTCCCTCCCGTTCAAGTCAAGCACAGCCAAGGACAACATCAGCTTTGCATCAATGCGCTGCCTGCGGCGTGGACGCACGGCGGTCGCGAATGACGCGCCTTTCGATGCGCCCGCTCCGCGCCAGGGTGCGCAGGCGAAATGCCAGCGCCAGCAGCAGCACGCCGGTCACGACGGCGTACAGGCTGATCCACCAGATGAGTGCAAGCGCACCAGCGCCCGGGAACAGGAACACCAGCGCGCCGAAGACAATCGAGGCGATGCCGCTCAATACCAGCATCCACTCGCCCCGGATCACCTTGCGCAAGCGGATGGCAGCGGCGATATCAAGCACGCCGCCGACGAGCGCATTGGCGCCGATGACGAGAACGAACACGAGTGCCGTCAGCGCCGGATGGATCACCGCAATCACGGCCGCACCGATACTGACCAATCCGAACAGCAACGGCAGCCACCAGTCTTCGTCATGCCGCCTGTTCCTGACCGCACCGGCCACCGACACCACGCCGGCAATGAAGGCATAGGCCGCAAACAGGGCAACCAGGCTCAGCAAGGTTACCGCCGGCAAGGTCAAGGCAAGCAATCCGAACACGATGGCAACGAGCCCCCGCAGCGCATAGACCCACCAGGAACGCAAGGCTATATCACTCATCATCTGTTCTCCTTCTGCAAGAATGCGGCGTGTGTGCGGGCCGGCTTCAGCCTGTTCCCTGTTCCTCTATGCGGCCATGCATGCCGAGAGCGCCCGCCGGTCGCCGGTCGCCGGTTTCGTCAGGATGACATCTGATCGATCTCCAGTTTTGCATATTCGATGCTGTCGACGCGCGCGGCATCATGGTAGAAGAAACCGGGGAACAGGTTGCGGCGCACCCTGACCGTGATCCCGCGCTTCGCGATTTCATAACCGGCGTACCACACGCCTCCCGACCCAGCCGTCGGTATGGGAAAAATCGTGTATCCCTTGTAATCCAGGTGTTCGTCGCTATCGTCCATCTCACATCCAATGGCGAAGAGCCATGGAAACCTTCTGCCCAGCGTCACTCTCACGCCCCGCACTCCCCTGCCAAATGATTTCTTTTGCATGCCAGCGCCTGATCGGATCGCCACTCATACCGCTCATGCAATAGCCTGCGCCGCATCAACTGACGCGCCATGCAATTGCGATCACCGGCACCAGCAGCAACAGGAGAAGCCACAGGCGGCTGCGATGGCCTGCGCTCTGTTTGCCATGCGGGTCGGCCTTATGGAATTGCAATGATGCGTTCATCCACACCTCCTGGTTGACTGTTCAGTCTAGGCAGCGCTTCCGGTCCCGGTTTGCGTTAGATCACGCCGGTTCGATCACGAGGAGCGCTGGCGCCATGCTATTCGCCACGCACACCGCGTGCTCCTCACACTTCCGGTCCGGCAGCACTGCGGAAAGACTTCAGTGCCTTGCTGATGCGCAGCGACAATTCCCATCGGTCCACCGGCTTGTTGATGAACTCATCCGCGCCGCTCGCCAGCATGCCTTCGTGCGACGCAACATCTTCAAGGGCAGTGGCCATGATGATGGGGATGCCATGCGTTGCCGGGTTGTTCTTCAGCCAGCGCGTCACTTCAAAACCGTCCATCCCGGGCATCATCAGGTCCAGCAGGATCAGGTTCGGTTGTTCGGTCACGGCGAGCGCCAGCGCCTCCTTGCCATTGGTCGCGCTGATCGTCAGATAGCCCTCCTCTTTCGCGAGATCCTCCAGGAGCTTTCGCTCGTGCTCTTCGTCGTCGACGACAAGAATCCTGGCTGGTACCGGGCTGTCCATGGTTGACACCTCTTCCTTGCATTTTTGCATTTCAGGAACGGATGGGGAGATCGCTCTGTTTTCATCTTAGCAATCGGCAGGAATTTGGCCAGATTTCCTTATGCCATCCTTGCCGCAGGATTCCGCATAGGCTCGCGCAAGGCAACTCTCTTCCAAAAAAGAAAAAGCCCGGCGCCAGGCCGGGCTTTCCTCACGGAGACAGGCGGGATCAGTTGAAGGTCTTGCCCTCGGCTGCCAGTTTTGCCAGCAGCGGCGCCGGCTTCCAGGCATTGCCATGGCGACCCTTGGCGTATCTCTCCATCGCCATCACGACGTTCTGCAGTCCGACGGTATCGGCATAGAACATGGGGCCGCCGCGGAACAGCGGGAAGCCGTAGCCGGTCAGGTAAACCATGTCGATGTCGGAAGCGCGTTGTGCAATACCCTCCTCGAGGATGCAGGCAGCCTCGTTCACCAGCGCATACACCAGGCGTTCGACGATTTCCTGATCGCTGATCTTGCGGCGCTCGACGCCGAGGTCGGCCGAGTGCTTGACGATCATGTCGTTCACCACCTGCGACGGATAAGGCTTGCGGTCGCCCGGCTTGTAGTCATACCAACCTGCCCCGGTCTTCTGGCCGTAGCGACCCATTTCGCACAGCAGGTCGGCAGTCTTCGAATAGGTGACTTCCGGCTTCTCGATATAGCGGCGCTTGCGGATGTACCAGCCGATATCGTTGCCGGCCAGGTCGCCCATGCGGAACGGTCCCATCGCGAAACCGAACTTCTCGATGGCCTTGTCCACCTGTTCCGGCAGGCAGCCTTCCTCCAGCAGGAAACCGGCCTGGCGGCTGTACTGCTCGATCATGCGGTTGCCGATAAAGCCGTCGCACACGCCAGAGACCACGCCGGTCTTCTTGATCTTCTTCGACAACTGCAGCGCCGTCGCAAGCACATCCTTGCCGGTCTTCGCGCCGCGCACGATTTCCAGCAGCTTCATCACGTTGGCCGGGCTGAAGAAGTGCAGGCCGATGACATCCTGCGGACGCTTCGTGAAGGAAGCGATCTTGTTCACATCGAGCGTCGAGGTGTTCGATGCCAGGATCGCGCCCTGCTTCATGACTTCATCCAGCTTCTTGAACACCTGCTCCTTCACGCCAATGTCCTCGAACACTGCTTCGATCACGATGTCGGCCTGAGCGATGTCGTCATACGACAGCGTGCCCTTGATCAGGCCCGTGCGCTGCTCGAATTTCTCGGGCGTGAGCTTGCCCTTCTTCATCGTGTTTTCGTAGTTCTTGCGGATCGTCGCCAGTCCCTTGTCGAGCGCTTCCTGTTTCATTTCGAGGATGGTGACGGGAATACCGGCGTTGGCAAAGTTCATCGCAATGCCGCCGCCCATGGTGCCTGCGCCGATCACGGCCACGTTCTTGATGGTGCGCGTCGGGGTGTCTTCCGGAACATCCGGCACCTTGCTCGCGGCGCGCTCGCCAAAGAAGGCATGGCGCAGCGCTTTCGATTCAGTGGTCTGGACCAGTTCGACGAACAGTTCACGTTCGAATTTGATGCCGTCGTCGAATTTCATCGTCACCGCGGCGGCAACCGCATCGACGCACTTGAGCGGCGCCGGGAACGGGCCGGCCATGGCCCCGACCGTATTGCGCGAGAATTGCAGGAAGCCTTCGTAGTTCGGGTAATCGATCTTGATGTCGCGCACCTTCGGCAGCGGACGCGCATCGGCGATCTTGTTCGCGAATGCCAGCGCGCCTTCCATCAAGTCACCTTCCACGATCTGGTTGAACAGCGCGGTTTTCGCGAGCTTCTCGGAAGGCACCGGGTTGCCGGAGACGATCATGTTCAGCGCCATTTCCAGGCCCACCACGCGCGGCAGGCGTTGCGTGCCGCCTGCGCCCGGCAGGATACCCAGCTTGACTTCCGGCAGCGCGATCTGCGCACCGGGTGATGCAACCCGATAATGGCAGCCGAGCGCCAGTTCAAGGCCGCCGCCCATGGCGACGGAATGAACAGCCGCGACGACCGGCTTGGTCGAATTTTCGATGACATTAATGACGGTGTGCAGGTTCGGTTCTGCCAATGCCTTTGGCGTGTTGAATTCCTTGATATCGGCGCCGCCGGAGAAAGCCTTGCCCGCGCCGGTGATCACGACTGCCTTCACCGCCTCGTCGTCCATGGCTTTCTTCATGCCCTCGACGATCGCGCTGCGCGTGGCGTGGCCCAGGCCGTTGACTGGCGGATTATTGAGCGTAATGACGGCAACCGCGCCGTTAACCTTGTATTCGGCAGTCATATCTCTTCCTTTGTAAATGTGGTGGACGCTGAAACGGGTTTGGAATTCAGAAGGTCCTTACTATACCCGAAAATAGAACGATCGTATTATTTTTGCCGAAAATTTTGAAGGCGTTTTCCGCAGGCGTCATGCAATGGGCAATCGCAATACGGCACAAAATCTTTCAGCAACGAAAATGTCTCAGTTGCCGGCATCAGAGCCCTCGATCATCGCATTCAGTCGCTGCATCTCAGCCATCATTTCGGCAGGAAAAGATGCGCTGTTCCAGGCCCGGAAATCGCCGGACGCATAGGCAAGCGCGTTCTTGTAATAGGCATAGGCATTCATCCGGTTGCGCACGAAATTGTTCTGAGTACGTATCACCTTGCCCGGCGCGCCGGTGACAATCGAGTTGCGCGGGATCACCGTCCCCGGCTTGAGGAAGGTATGCCCGCCGATGATGCAGTTTTCCCCGATCACGCAACCGTCCATGATCGTGGAGTTGATGCCGACCAGGCAGTTGTCGCCGATGGTACAGCCATGGATGGTGCAATGATGGGTGATCGAGCAGTGACTGCCGATGATGGTATCGGTCGCATCTCCGATGTGCAGCATCACGAAGTCCTGGATGTTGGTGTAGCTGCCGATCACGATCTGCCTGTGCTCGGCACGCGCCACCACGTTCATCCAGATGGATGCGTGCTCTTCGACGATGACCTTGCCATACAGATGTGCGGTCTCGTGGACATAGGCAGGCTTGCGCAGGTCCACATCCGGTCCGATGAATGCCATGCTTGTTTCTCGTCGGATGAAAACGAAGGCGAGCCGAGCCCGCCCTCTCGATTTACACTTCCAGCCACTCCTTGCGCACGCTGGCATTGCCGCGCAGATCGTCCGGCGTGCCCTCGAACACGATCGAGCCGTGCCCCATCACGTACACCCGCTGCGAAATCTCCAGCGCGATCGCCAGCTTCTGCTCCACCAGCAGCACCGAGATGCCCCGGTTCTTGAGCTCCTTGAGGTATTCCCCCACCAGGTCCACGATCTTCGGCGCCAGCCCCTCGGTCGGCTCGTCGATCATGATCAGGTCCGGGTCGCCCATGAGCGTGCGGCACAGCGTCAGCATCTGCTGCTCGCCGCCCGACAGCACCCCGGCTGCCGTGTGCTGGCGCTCCTTCAGGCGCGGGAACATGCGGTACATGTCGTCGAGCTTCCAGCGCGACTTCCTGCCCTTCTTCTCGCCCAGGATGAGGTTCTGCTCCACCGTCAGCGTCGGGAAGATGTCGCGGTTCTCCGGCACGTAGCCCAGCCCCTTGTGCGCCACCTCGAACGCCTTCAGTCCCGTGATTTCCTCGCCCTTGAAGCGGATCGAGCCGGTCACGTCGACCTGCCCCATGGCCGCCTTGACCGTGGTCGAACGCCCCACGCCGTTGCGCCCCAAGAGGCTGACGATTTCCCCTTCCCCCACCTGCATGTCCACTCCGTGCAGCACGTGGCTCTTGCCGTAA
>NZ_DATFAI010000021.1:0-24786 GCF_035254685.1 Noviherbaspirillum sp.
ACGCGATCCAGGAATTCAACGGCAACATCGACCAGGTCGGCCAGAAGCTCGGCCTGTCCCGCGCCACCGTCTACCGCCGCATGCAGCAGTACGGCATCGTCAAGTCCGTAACGGTGAGATAGTTCTGTTGAAAGTCGGGTATAGGCTCAGCACCTGAAACGGGCGTATGCGCAAGGCCGGATATGTCGCCGGGCCGGTCCTTAATCCAAGCGGAAGGTATATGTTCAACTCAGAAGAACGGCTTGTCGCTTGGCGATTGAGAATTGGTCCCATAGGGCCGCCTCTTTCCCTGCGACCCATGTGTTATAGCACTCGGCACCGCTTTTGGAAAACGCCGTGCTGACAAATGCCCTGAAACGGAATAGATCGACAAAGTCCTTTCGATCTTCCCGATTCAGCATCTGCATGCCCAACTCAGTAGGCCGTTGCAGTACCTGTTCAATCCGGTATCGGTATGCTGCTTGAATTTCGCGCTCGACATTGGAACCGTTGTTACATTCGCTGCCCGTACGCACTCGGCCGGAATACCATACGGAATCCACCACACGGATAGTGCCGAGCCGGGCGATCGCGATGCCATCGTGCAGGACGTCTTCGGCGAATCCAGCGCAATAGCCGGTCTCGAGGCTGCGGTGAATCAACGGATGCATGGAGGCGAGCAGCTGGGCAAATCCGGACAGACTGAGGTGCGCTTTATGCATGGGCAGCACGCGCACAACCTCAGAGACATCCCATCGCGTATACCGAGTAGGGGCGATTGCGGCGCCCTCGATCAGGGCCACTTTCATCAAGTCCTCAATATACGTGGGCGGAATCAAGTCGTCCGCGTCGAGCATCGCGAAGTATTCGCCGGTTGATGCATTGATTGCACGATTTCGCGTCGGGCCTGCGCCGGTCTTCCGCGTCACGCCGGGTGGAATGATCCGCAACTGCGGCGTCGTGAACCTTTCACGCAGCTGGCTGTAAGTGTCGCCATCGTCGGGCGCGATGATGATTTCAATGTGGCCGTATGTTTGGGAGAGCGCCGCATTGATCGCATCACCAACGTATGTCGCCGACTCGAATACAGGGATCAGGAGCGTCACACGTGGGACCCTTTTTGTTCTCGTGTCTATTTGCATAAGCTGCGTTGGATGGAATTCAATAAAACGAAGCGTCAACCTTACGAATAATGTGCAACTCCGACAATGAGGAGGCGTTATCTGGTCTTGCGCACTTGATCGCGCACATAGCCACCCTCACATTGAGTCCGCAGCAAAATTCGTACCGATCTGAGATAGAAGTTTTCTGGCTTCACAGAGACCGCCGCATGCCGCGGTAGGACACCGTCAAGTCCGCCGTCCATCGATAAAGCCGTCGCAGCGTGAGACATTCGTCTAGCTCGTGATACGGCCGTGTCTGCGACCGTATCACTTGGACTGCAAAGAAAGTCTTTAATAATCAAGCTCCTGCCAAAGTCGATCCATCTGGCACATGCCTTGCCTTGATAGTGGAAGAGAAGGCCGGTACCTGTACCTGGCCAATCGAATCCCATTCATCGAGAGGAGTTAAGACCCATGTCCAGCGCGCTATTCAGTCCAATCACGCTTCGCAACCTGACACTCAAGAACCGGCTGGTCGTATCGCCGATGTGTCAGTACATCTCCGAAAACGGCTCCGCAAACGATTGGCATCTCATGCATCTTGGATCGTTTTCGATCGGCGGCTTCGGGCTGGTGATGACCGAGGCGACCAACGTTAACGCGGTGGGCAAGATCACGCATAAATGCGCAACGCTGTGCACTGATGACAATGAGGCAGCCATGAAGCGTGTCATTGACTTCAGCAAGAAATTCGGGGTCGCTGCGCAAGGCATCCAGCTCGCCCACGCCGGCCGCAAGGGCTCCACGCAACCGCCCGCACTTGGCGGCCAGCCGCTCAAGCCTGAAGACGGTGCGTGGGAAACTGTCGCTCCGTCGGCGGTTCCCTATGGCCCGGGCTGGCATACGCCGCGCGCGCTGACCAAAGCAGAAATTCAGCAGATCCAGGAAGACCACGTCGCCTCGGTCAAGCGTGCACTGCGCGTCGGGTATGACCTCATTGAAATGCATGCCGGTCACGGTTACCTGACGCATCAATTTCTGTCGCCCATTTCCAATCGCCGCACTGACGAATACGGCGGCAGCCTTGAGAACCGCATGCGCTTCGCTCTCGAAACCTTCGAGGCGATGCGTGCAGCCTGGCCGGAAGACAAGCCGATGGGGGCGCGTGTTTCCGCTACCGACTGGGTGGCGGGCGGATGGACGCCCGAAGAAACCGTTGTACTCGCCAAGGAACTCCGGAAGCTTGGCTGCGATTATGTCGATGTCTCAAGCGGTGGCCTCGATCCCGAGCAACGAATTCCGCTGGCACATGGCTACCAGGTACACCTGAGCCAGAAGATCCGCAATGAGGCGGACATCAAGACCATGTCCGTCGGGCTGATCGCAGACGCGCAGCAGGCAGAAGAAATCATTAAGACTGGCCAGGCCGATTTCGTGTGCATGGGACGTGGAGCGATGTGGGATCCGCGTTTCCCGTGGCATGCGGCCGAGATTTTCGGCGATGAAGCCCCGTATCCTCCGCGCTCCACGCCATGCCATCCGACGCTACGCCCGCAACTCTTCCCGAATCGCCAGAAGCAGGATTCGAAATAAACCGCTCTCGACGCAATCGACCACTATTTGGAGACAGTGATGAAATACAACCGACCGCACGCAACCGCAGCCTGGGGCACGATGGCCAAGGACTGGGAACGTGGCATTGACTACCAGCGCATGGTGCGCGACCGCTTCGTGCGTGCACAGGCTGCCGTGAAGGCAGCCGGCCTCGGCGCCGTGCTCTGCTTTAACGTCGATAACGTGCGCTACGTCACCGGTACGCACATCGGCGAATGGGTGCGCGACAAGTTCGACCGTTATGCCCTGTGCCCCGCCGACGGTGAACCCTACCTGTGGGATCCGGCGCCGCCGGCCAAGCGTATCAGCTCGCCTTGGATCGCCGACCATCTTGCCGCACCGATCAGCAACATGCAGGGTGCGCTCCCACCCAAGGTCGGTGCGCAGGCTGACTTCGCCAAGCAGATCAAGAACATGCTGGTGCATTACGGTATCGACAAGAAGCCTCTTGGCATCGATCTACTGGAACTGCCGATGCTGCGCGCACTGGAGAAGGAAGGCATCGAAGTCGTCGACGGGCAGCAAGCCATGCTGGATGCTCGTGAAGTAAAGACGCCGGATGAGATCGAGTGTCTCAAGGTGGCGGCTGGAATGGTGGATGCCACCTACTACGACATCTGCAAGGCAATCCGTCCGGGCGTACGAGAGAACGAACTGGTTGCCATCGCCAACGACCGGCTGTTCCGCCTCGGCTCCGAACGGGTTGAGTGCGTCAATTCTGTTGCCGGCCCGCGCGGTACGCCGCACTCGCATACCTTCTCGGACCGCATCATCCAGCCGGGCGACATGATCTATCTCGATATCATGCATTCGTTCAACGGCTATCGCACCTGCTACTACCGCACCTTTGTCTGCGGCGAACCAAACAAGCATCAGATCGAAGCCTACGAGACGGCATCAAAGTGGATCAGCGCATCAATCGACGCGATCCGCCCAGGTGCGACCGTGGAAGAAGTCGCCAGTGTGTGGCCGGCAGCCGAAGAGTTCGGCTACAAGAACGAGGATGAGGCCTTCTTGCTGCAGTACGGCCACGGCATCGGCCTGAGTCTGTGGGAACGTCCGATCATCAGCCGCCGCTTCCAAGGTCAGAACACGGTGCTCAAGGAAGGCATGGTGTTCGCGGTCGAAACCTGGAAGGGCGCAGCCGACGGCTCGGGCGCGGCGCGCATCGAGGAAGAAGTGGTAGTGACCAAAGATGGTTGTGAAGTCATCACCAACTTCCCGTCGGACCGACTGATTTCCTGCGGTTTGCCGGGTTGCGATGTGTTCTGACCGGCTTCGCGGTCGCCTGATCCGCAGCGCCGGGCAGGCTCCGGTGTGCCCGGCGAAGCACGCCCTCACAGATGCCGTTGCGCTCGTCAATCGCAATCTGGTGGGCGCGACGCACATCGAGCTGTACCTGGTCGAGTTCAAGCCCGGCGGCGAAGGCCTCGATGATGCGCATCCGGGTTGCGAGCATGGCTTCTTCGTCCTGTCCGGAAAGGGGGAGTTCTACGTTGAAGGCGAGCGTTTCGAGCTGGGGGCGGAGGACTGCCTCTTTATACCGGAGGGGGCAAGGCATTCGGTGAAGACGCTGGGCGACCAGCCGTTGCGAACAGTGGTTTTCATGGCGCCGCATCGCTAGAGCGGTTTGCCTGTGCGTGAAAGGGGCCATCCTGGGCCTCACATGCACGGACATTCGAACCGCTCTGGAATGCACCGCGGTGCCCAAGGCGCCATATCTCTAATGAGTAAAAAAGGGGACATCATGTCAATACCCGTATCGGCTTTCGACCTCACCAGCGGAGCCGTGATTCTGCGCCTGATCTGCGGAGCGTTTTTTATTCCGCACATTTACTTCAAGATAGTCGGCGATCCGCCGCCAGCGCTCGGATTTTTCAAGACAGCAGGCTTCAAGCCTGCCGCATTCTACATGCGCGTCGCGATGGTGGTCGAAACCATCGGCGCAATCGGCCTGCTGCTCGGAATCTATACCCAATGGGCGGCGCTGCTTGCCGCGGCGAGTCTGTTTATCGCGGGTATTGCGGTCTGCTTCGCCAACCGTTCGGTGAAATGGCTCTGGAACCTGGGCGGGATGGAGTTTCCGATCTTCTGGTCGATCGCATGCCTCGCGGTAGCGCTGTTGTACTGGAAATAGAGGATCTCATGACGGATTTGAAGGTAGAAAAAATTGGCTGGATCGGGCTCGGCAAGATGGGTACGCCGATGGCCGCCAATGTCATGCAAGCCGGCTATCGGCTGGTAGTGTTCAATCGCTCCATCGATCCGGTCGGGCCTTTCGTGGAAAAGGGGGCAGCGTTTGCGCAAACCACGTCGGCCCTGGCGCAGGAATGCGATGTCGTCTTCTCGATGATCAGTGACGATCTCGCCCTGCAGAACATAACCGTCGAGTCCGGCGGGCTGTTCGAATCTGCGCCGGCGGGACTGGTCTATGTCGACATGAGCACGGTGTCCCCTTCCGTATCGGAACGCGTCGCGCGTGTCGCTGCGGATAAAGGTATCCAGTACCTGCGCGCGCCGGTCTCCGGTAGTACAAGCACGGCCGCGTTGGGCGCGTTGACCATCCTCGCGTCCGGGTCAAAGGATGCATATGAGAGATGCCTTCCGGTCTTGCAGGTCCTCGGGAAAAAACTATATTACCTGGGCCCGTCGGAACAGGCACGCTATCTCAAGATCGCGATCAACATGATGGTCGGCATGACGTCAGCAATGCTGGGCGAAGCGCTGACGCTTGCCGAGCGCGGCGGTGTGGACTGGACGCAAATGATCGATGTCGTCAACAACAGCGTCGTTGCGTCGCCGCTCGTCGGCTACAAGGCGAGCATGCTCACCACGCGCAATTTCAGCCCGATGTTCACGTCGTCGCAAATGGCCAAGGATTTCGACTTGGCACTTGACGCGGGGCGCAACGGCAACGTGCCGATGCCGCTAACCGCCGTGGCGCGCCAGTTCCTCGGCGCGATGATCGCATCGGGCCGCGGCGAGTTGGATTTCTTTGCTTACGTGACCCTACTTGAAGAACTGGCCGGGCTGCGCGGCCAGTCTTGCCAATGTTAACGAGGAAAATAATGCTGAAACTAAAGGACACTGCGCTGTTTCGCCAGCAATGCTACATCAACGGCAGTTGGCTGGATGCCAACAACGGCGAGACGCAAACGGTTAACAATCCCTCCACGGGCGAGAGCATCGGCACCACGCCACGGATGGGCGCGGCTGAGACGCGAATGGCTGTCGCGGCGGCCGAGGCGGCCTGGCCAGCGTGGCGAGCAAAGACGGCGAAAGAACGCTCCTCCTTGCTGCGCAAGTGGTATGAGCTGATGGTCGCTCACCAGGACGATCTCGCAGCCTTACTGACCGCGGAACAGGGTAAGCCCTTTGCCGAGGCGCGCGGCGAGATTCTCTACGGCGCCTCGTTCATCGAATGGTTTGCCGAGGAAGCCAAGCGCGTCTACGGCGACACCATTCCCGAGCCGACCCCCGGGCGCAAGATCGTCGTCATCAAGCAGCCGGTCGGCGTGGTGGCCGCGATCACGCCGTGGAACTTCCCCAACGCGATGATCACCCGCAAGGTCGGCCCGGCGCTGGCGGCTGGCTGCACGGTGGTGGTGAAGCCGGCCAGCCAGACGCCGTATTCGGCGCTGGCGCTCGCGGAACTGGCAGAGCGCGCTGGCATTCCGAAAGGCGTGATCAACGTCGTCACCGGTTCCGCCAAGGCGATCGGCGGCGAGCTAACTGCCAACCCGACGGTACGGAAGCTGTCGTTCACCGGCTCCACTGAGATCGGTCAGGAGTTAATGGCACAAAGCGCGGCCACGATCAAGAAGATCTCGCTGGAACTGGGGGGTAACGCGCCGTTCATCGTGTTCGACGACGCTGACCTCGACGCCGCAGTCGCCGGCGCGATCGCATCCAAGTTCCGCAACACCGGGCAGACCTGCGTGTGCACCAACCGCTTGCTGGTGCAGGACCGCGTCTACGATGAGTTTGCGAACCGTCTCGCCCACGCAGTCTCGCAGCTCAAGGTCGGTGACGGCTTCGGGAGTGACGTGCAGCAAGGCCCGCTGATTGACCGCGCCGCCGTCGAGAAAGTAGAAACACATATCAACGACGCTGTCTCCAAGGGTGCTCGCGTTCTCGTAGGCGGCAAGCCGCATGCACTCGGCGGCACTTTCTTCGAACCCACCGTGTTGCTCGACGTGACTCCGGAGATGGCCGTGGCGCGCGAGGAAACCTTCGGACCGGTGGCGCCGCTGTTCCGTTTCAAGGATGAGGCAGAGGTGATCCGCATGGCCAACGATACCGAGTATGGCCTGGCATCGTATTTCTACTCGCGCGACATCGGCCGCATCTGGCGTGTCGCCGAGGCACTGGAATACGGCATGGTGGGCATCAACGAGGGACTGATCTCTACCGAAGTTGCGCCGTTCGGCGGCGTGAAGTATTCCGGCCTCGGCCGCGAAGGATCGAAGTACGGCATCGATGAATACCTGGAAATCAAGTACCTCTGCATGGGCGGACTCGGTTCCTGAATGATGCAAGAAGCAGGCTGGGTTGAGGAACGACACCCAGCGTTCGAAGAGCGAAATGCGGCGTTTCGTTCATCAATCCAGCCTACAAGGCAACTGTAGTCCGGCACGGAGGAGACATGTCGAAAATTCCGGTTACTGTCATTACCGGCTTCCTCGGAAGCGGAAAGACCACATTGCTCAATCGTGCCTTGCGCAGCCCGCGCCTAAAGAGCACGGTGGTCATCGTCAACGAGTTCGGCGAGATCGGCCTGGACCATGATCTGATCGAAACCAGTAGCGACTCGGTGATATTGCTGCCGAATGGCTGTCTGTGCTGCTCAGTGAAGGGAGACCTGGTCATCACGCTGACGGATCTTTATCAGAAACGTCTGCGCGGCGAAATTCCTGACTTCGACCATATCGTGATCGAGACATCCGGCCTTGCCGAACCCACGCCGGTGATGGACGTACTGCTGACTCACCCGGGCATCAAGTCGGCCTTTGTGCCTGCGGGAACGCTGGCCACCGTCGACGCAGTTAACGGCCTGCATACGCTCGACAACCATGAACAGTCGCAAAAACAGATTGCACTGGCCAGTCACATCATCATCACCAAGGCCGACATACAGGAGCCGTGCGTAGAATTCCTTGCGCGGCTGCAGGCGTTGAATCCGGTTGCCGTCATAACCGATGCACGCTCAGCCGATGTGGAAGCGCTATTCCGTGGCGCCCCCGAGGAATGGTCAGACCGCAGCCTCGGCATTTCCCTGGCCGACACTGCAGCCGGAGCACATGCGTCCCATCGTCACAATGCACACATCAAGCGCTTCTCCGTCGTCCGCGACCATCCTTGGTCATTGGAGATGCTGAGGCTATTCCTCGACGCGCTTGCCACGAATGCCGGACCGTCCTTACTACGGGTCAAAGGCATCATCCACGTGCAGGAGTCGCCTCAATATCCAGCCGTAGTTCACGGGGCGCAGCAACTGATGCACAGCCTTGCGTGGCTCTCCAAGTGGCCGAGCGATGACAGACGCACTCGCATCGTCTTCATCACGGTGAACCACGACGCGAATGAAATGCGGGAGCTGATCGAGTATGTCGAGCGGCTATCGAGCCGGACACGGCTAGTGCGTCAAAGTTGTGAAAAGGCCACGGCAACCTAATGTCGAGCTAGCAGGATAGTTGTACTTGCAGATCTATCGCCACTGCTAAGCACCATCAGAAAGTCGATAGTTTCTGGGTCAAGCATTTGCAAAGCAAAGGACGAGAAACTCTCTCGTCATGCCTGGACGTATGTGTCGCTAGGAAAAAACATCAGCATCATGTTAAAGATTCTCGACGTCAAAATTGGGGCACGTCTTTCCCTCGGATTCGGACTCGTATTGCTGTGTGCGGCGGTACTGCTGGCTCTGGGTCTGTGGCGTATGAGCGATCTGCAGGCGAGCGCGGAGCAGATCGTGAAGGAAGACGTGGGCAACCTCACCAATGCAATGGAAATGCGTGAGGCAGGATGGTCGCTTGCTCTGGCATTGCGCCGGATCGCGACCCCGGCGGACGCCAATGAGGGCGAGCGCGAGGGTAAGCGGTTGGATGCCATCCTGGCAAGCTATGTCACATCAGAAGCGGCCTTGGCAAGGAATCTCTTAACCGGGCACTCGAAAACCTTGCTGAACGCGGTGATCGAGAACCGGCAGGCGACGTTTCCGGTGATCGAGAAGGTCAAATCTCTGGTGACGGACGGAAGCTACTTTGATGCCTCAGCCGTGCTCAAGACAGATTTTCAGCCACTGCATGACAAGTGGATCGCCAACCTGGTTGAACTGGCTGATTTCCAGCAAAAGGCAATGAAGGATACGCTTGAAGCGTCGCGACGGAACTATTTTATGACCAAGATGGGCATGCTTGGCATCGGTGTGTTGACCATTGCCATCGGTGCGTTCATCGCACTGTACATCACGCGCACGATAGCCATTCCATTGCAAGGCGCAGCCCGCATTGCTGACACGATCGCCAGCGGCGATCTGACCGGGCAGATCAAGGCCGCGTCACGCGACGAGGCCGGGCAGCTGATCAATTCGCTCAAGGTCATGCAGGAAAACCTGGCCAACACCGTGAGGGACATCAAGCAGGGGATGGAAACGATTTCCATTGCTTCGCGCGAGATCGCATCGGGCAACGCCGACCTATCGGCGCGTACCGAATCGCAGGCAGGCTCGTTGGAAGAGACTACATCGTCGATGGAGGAACTCACATCGACCGTGCGCCAAAACGCAGAAAACGCACACCAAGCCAATCAGCTGGTGGTGTCGGCTTCCGACTATGCATTGAAGGGCGGACGCGTGGTGGGCCAGGTGGTGGAGACGATGGGCTCGATCAAGGAAAGCTCACGTAAGATTGTCGACATCATCGGCGTGATCGATGGCATCGCATTCCAGACCAACATTTTGGCCCTGAATGCCGCAGTGGAAGCAGCACGCGCTGGCGAGCAGGGGCGGGGCTTCGCGGTGGTAGCCGCCGAGGTGCGCAACCTTGCGCAGCGTTCTGCGGCGGCCGCCAAGGAGATCAAAGCGTTGATCGGAGATTCCGTGGAGAAGGTGGATGCGGGTGGCGATCTGGTGGACGAGGCGGGCCGGACGATGGAAGAAATCGTCACCTCGGTAAAGCATGTGGCCGAAATCATGAATGAAATCACTGCCGCCAGTTCCGAGCAAAGTCACGGCATCGAACAGGTGAACCGGGCGATCAAGCAGATGGACGAGATGACGCAACAGAATGCGGCGCTGGTTGAAGAGGCTGCGGCCGCCGCGCAGAGTATGCAGGATCAGGCGGCAACGTTGGCACAGGAGATGGCGGTATTCAAGTTGCGTAATGATGGGGCAGCCGTCTCGGTCGCTCCCATCAGCGTGATGCATGACCCCGAGGCGCCGCCGATTGTCCGTCGCACGATGCCGCCCATTGCCAGGCAGAAGCCAGCGGCAGCAAACTGCAATGGTGACGAGTGGGAAGAGTTCTAGCATGCCGCTTTATCAATTTCTGTGCTGGCGGCTGCCGCCTTTCCCCAACTTATCGAGAGCCTGTCCCTGTAGAGATTGAATCTTGGTTACGACGCAGATCGGGCACTTCAACCATTTCGCAAGTACCACATTGGCATCAACGGGAAAACAACCACATGAATACCGCAACCACCGTCACGAGCAGCCGTAGCGATGCTGCTGTCATCTCTGTCATTGGCGCAGTCCACGCCATCTCCCATTTCTTCCAATTGGTTTTTCCGGCGCTGTTTCCGTGGCTAATGCGCGAGTTTTCGTTGAGCTACACCTCGATCGGTCTGACCATGACGGTGTTTTTTGCTATTTCGGGGACTGGGCAGGCAATTGCGGGCTTCGCGGTCGATCGCTTTGGGGCGCGCCCGGTGCTGTTGTTCGGAATGATCATGCTTACGCTTTCGGCGCTGCTGCTTGCTGCCGCGAACAGTTCGGAAACGCTGTTCCTGGCTGCAGCGGTTGCCGGTTGCGGAAACGCGGTGTTCCATCCGGCAGACTACACTCTGCTGAATCGTCTTGTTTCGCAGCCTCGGCTGGGTCATTCATTTTCGGTGCACGGGCTGACAGGGACGCTGGGCTGGGCGGCGGCACCGGTGTTCATGGCGGGGATTGCGGGATTGACATCATGGCGTGTAGCGGCGTCGGCTGCCTGCGGAATCGGGTGCCTCGGCGTCTTCGTGGTCTTGTGGCAACGCGGCCTCCTCGTCTACGGCCATCATTTGCAACGCGCGGAGAAAGGCGATGCCGCACAGACGAGCACCTTTGGATTCCTCGCGTCGCGCGATGTCTGGATGTGCTTCGCTTTCTTCCTGTTATGGACATTCGCCGCCAGCGCCGTACAGAACTTCGGCCCGGCGGCGCTGGCCAACATGTACGGAATGTCGTTGACGCTCGCAAGTTCGTCGGTGACAGCTTACATGCTCGGTAGCGCAGCGGGGACGATCAAGGGTGGTTTTCTGGTCAAGAAAGGTTCGCCTGAACGATCGATCGCACTGGGCTTGATCGTCGGCGCCTTGATTGCGCTGTTCCTCGCCAGCGGCGCTGCTCCCGTAACCGGTGTCATTCCGCTCATGGCAGTGATGGGTTTCGGCGCCGGTATTGCCGGCCCCTCGCGTGACATGCTTGTCCGCAATTCGGCAACCTCCGGCGCCGGTGTGGCATCGTACGGGCGCATCTACGGTTTTGTCTACTCTGGTCTTGACATGGGATTGGCACTGTCGCCTTTGCTGTTCGGCCGCTTCATGGATGCTTCACAGTTCGCACAGGTCCTGGCGGGTATCGCGGCGTTTCAGGTGCTGGCCATTCTGACTGCGTGGCGAATCGGGTCGATCAGACCAGCGAGCATGCAGAGGTCCTGACATGAGTACAACCATTCTTCAGGACCGGTTCGGCAGGCGTATTGAGTACTTGCGGCTCTCAGTGACCGACCGCTGTGACTTGCGCTGCACCTATTGCCTCCCGAAAGATTTCAAGGATTTTCTCGAACCGGACGCATGGCTGACATTCGATGAGGTGGCACGAGTGGTCGCGGTGTTCGCTCGGCTCGGGGTTAACAAGTTCCGCTTGACTGGCGGTGAGCCGCTTACCCGGCGCAACCTGCCCGGGCTGGCGGCCCGGCTGTCGGCCCTGCCTGGCGTGAAGGACCTCTCGTTGTCCACTAATGCCACGCGGCTTGCCAAGCATGCACATGACCTGAAAGACGCAGGCATCAGGCGTTTGAACGTCAGCCTCGACTCCCTCAAGCCGGAACGTTTTGCGGGAATCGTCGGACGTGACTGCCTGGACGACGTGCTGGCCGGCCTGATGGCCGCCAAGCTGGAAGGGTTTGCGCCGATCAAGATCAACATGGTCGTCCTCAAAGGGACCAATGACGATGAAATCGACGACATCGTCGCGTTCTGCATGGAGCACGGGTTCGTGCTTCGGCTGATCGAAACCATGCCACTCGGGTCGACAGGAGGCAAGGCCGAATATCTCGATCTGCGCCCGATTCGACAGCGTCTTCAGCAACGCTTCGGACTTCTCGATGGCCTGGTGGAAGGCGGTGGGCCGGCCCGTTATCTGCAAACGCCAGATCGTAGGTTCAGCGTAGGATTCATTACACCGATTTCGCAGCACTTCTGCGAAACGTGCAACCGGGTTCGCCTATCGGCCGACGGCATCTTGTATATGTGTCTTGGCCAGAACGACAGCATGAACCTGCGCGACGTCCTGCGCCGCGGGGCGACGGATGCCGATCTGGAAAACGTGATTCGGGAAGCGATAGAGTTGAAGCCGCTGAAGCACGACTTCCGTGAACAGCCCACCAAGATCGTGCGTTTCATGTCGCAGACCGGCGGTTGACTGCTGCTTGCCAAAGCCAGAGCGTGAACGGTCGAGGCCTTCTCGGCACGACAGGCCGCATTCCATCATTCCGTTCATATTCATTCCATTCCTTCGAAGGAAATTCTGATGCAAAAGGAAATCATTTATATCGGTGACCCGATGTGTTCATGGTGTTACGGCTTCACCGATGTCATCCAGACGATCAGGCGCAACTACATGGAGCGCGTGAAGGTCAGCCTGGTCATGGGCGGGTTTCGCCCCGACGGAACGCATATGGTCGATCCAAACTATCGCGACTTCCTGCGCGGCCACTGGATGGAGGTCAGCCGCCGGACGGGGCAACCGTTCGACCTGGCCATCCTGAACCAGACAGGATGGATTTACAACACTGAAAAGCCGTGCCGCGCCGTTGTTGCGATGCGCCACTTGAAGCCGGAAGTCGAGTGGGAGTATTTCGCCGCCGTGCAGAAAGGCTTCTATCACAAGAACCATGACCCGAACAATCCCGAATCGTTTGCACGCATCGCGGCGGAGTTCGGGATCGATGAGGATTGCTTCCTGCATGCTTATGGCGCACCGGGCACAATCGAGGAAACGCAGCGCGCTTTTGCCTGGGCCAGGAGCATCGGCGTCAACAGCTTCCCGACCGTGGTGCTGCGCGATCAGCGCGGGCTGGCCGCCCTGACTGTTGGCTACCAGCCGTTGGAAATGCTGGAAGGGCGCTTGGATCAATGGCTCTCAATGTGAGATATCTGTATGAGAAGAAGTCCGAAGTCTAGACACACAACCGGGCAATTTCAAACGCGCGATCGCTAAATCTTCGTAAATACAATAGCTTGGCAACGTCTTTCTTGCTGGCACGATATGTGAATACTCCTTGTGCGCACAGTGGCGGCTCGTATCACCGCGCCTGCTGCGACATCTATCGAGCGTTTTTACAAGGAGGAAGACAATGAAAAAAAGGCTGCTGGCCGTATTGATCGGTGGCGGAATTCTGGCCTGTGGATCTGCGTTCGCCAAGGAAGGCGGCGACCAGTATCCGAATGGTGCCGAGAACTGGTATGCCGGTGCAGTCCCCCCGCCAGGCAATTACTTCATCAACTATTTCGGTAACTGGTCCGGTACACTGCGTGACGGAAATGGTAACAAGGTCAGGCCACTCGGCAAAGACATCAAGCTGAATGCAACCTTTGATGCACTCCGCTTCGTGCAGGTAACGGAGCAGAAGCTGTTTGGCGCCAACTACGCCTGGGCAGCCATTCTTCCTCTCGTCCACCTGTCGATCGAGGCTCCGCCCGGAGATGCCAGCAAGACGGGCCTTGGCGATGCGACGGTCACACCGCTCATCCTGTCCTGGCATTCCCCTGAAATGCACTATGCGCTCGGTCTGGATATCAATCTACCGACCGGCGACTATGATGCGAAAGCGCTCCCCGGAAAGAACATCGGCGCGAATTACTATAGTCTCGAGCCTGTGTTCGGCGTCACATATCTGGGCAAGAACGGCTGGGAGGTGTCCGGCAAGTTCATGTACAACTGGAAGACCAAGAACAACGACACGAACTACCAGTCGGGCGACGAGTTCCACATGGATTATCTCGTAGGCAAGCACATCGGCCCGTGGTCGGTGGGTGTGAGCGGCTATTACCTCAAGCAGCTGACAGACGACAAGCAGAATGGTGTCAAGGTTGGAACGGACGGCAACAAGGGCCAAGTGTTTGCTATCGGCCCGAGTCTGAAATACGAGACGAACTCGCACTCGCATCTCATCTTGCAGTGGCAGCACGAAACCGAAGTAGAAAACCGCTTCGGCGGCGACAAGGTCTGGTTCAAGTTCATCAAGCCGCTTTGATCGCCTGCAGTAACGAAAGCCGCACTGAAGCTTGGTGCGGCTTTTTTTCATTCGGCATTTAGTCGGCTCTCCGGTAGTGAACACCACTGCACGCCGCGCGCGAACCTTCCATCCGAGAGTTTAAGAATACCTGTCTGCGGGCAGCTATAAAAGGGACGTTCGTTCCACAATTTCCAATATGAGGAGAACTAATGAAATCTAAATTGATTCTTGCCGGATTCCTGGTAGGGGTACTGTGCCAGGCTCAGGCTCAGGCACGAAGCGATAGCGTCGCCATCTACGGTCTGATCGACTCCGGAGTTGAACATGTTACCAACGTTGGCCCGACGCGCGACGGCCTGACGCGTGTTCCCACCATTACCGGTTCGCTGCCATCACGTATCGGCTTTCGCGGAACGGAAGACCTCGGGGGTGGCCTCAAGGCCGTGTTCACGCTTGAAAACGGATTCGGCCCCGACAACGGAACTGCGGGGCAGGGCGGGCGCCTGTTTGGTCGTCAGGCGTTCGTCGGACTTTCCGGATCATGGGGCACGGTGTCGCTCGGGCGTCAGTACACCATGCTGTTCTGGTCCCTGCTGGACAGCGACGTCCTGGGGCCCAATGTGTATGGATCAGGTTCGATTGATAGCTATATTCCCAATGCGCGTGCCGACAATGCGCTCGGGTACCGGGGCTCCTTCAATGGCGTGACCGTCGGCGTTACCTATAGCCTGGGCCGCGATACCGTCAATGCCGGACCGAGCCCGGCCGGAACCAACTGCGCCGGGGAAAGCCCTGCGGACACAAAGGCATGCCGTGAGTGGTCGGCGATGGTGAAATATGATGCGGCGAGCTGGGGTGTTGCTGCGGGCGTGGATCGCTTCAATGGTGGGCCGGGGGCATTTGCGGGGCTGACAAACAGCAGCTTGAGTGATACTCGCAAAACGGTCAACGGCTACGTCAAGTTCGGCCAGGCCAAGCTGGCTGCCGGTGTTCTACAGCGCGACAATGAGGCGAGCGTTGCGCCGAAGAGTAATCTGTACTTCATCGGCGGCGTGTATCCGTTGACCTCTGCTATCACCCTTGACGGCGAGGTATTCAAGCTGGATACGAAGAACAGTGCCAATGACGCCACGATGTTCGCATTGCGCGGCACCTATCATTTTTCCAAGCGTACCGCAGCATATGTGACCGCTGGACATATTGCCAACGATGGCGCGCTCAATCTGTCAGTGAGCTCAGGTGCTCCGGGCAGCAATCCATCGGCTGGCGATACACAGACGGGATTGATGGTCGGCGTGCGCCATATGTTCTAACCGGCGCATAACGAGGGCGACTGGCCAGGGCACGGGGAACCCCGAGGCAACGAACGCCAGCCTGCCCGTGCACCCCAAACGGCATGGAGAGCGCCTCCACTTGCGCTCGTAGTGCTACAGCATTTCTGCATGCGGACCATCTTCGTCAATGTTCCTCGTGTTTCCGCGGGTGCGGCATTCTTGGTCATCGTTGCGCATATCGGAAAGCTGCTATGCCTTCGCATCGCCTTCTCAATGGGAGGGCTTGAAATCATACTGAAGCTGCCAACACGAATACGACTTCGCGTGCGATACAAGGGCCCGGTTCGTTCGACGCACCATCTGTATCGGTAAGCTGTTTCTGTCACCCACCCATTCGTTGAGAAGAACGGGCATATTTTTTCGAGGAAGCTGAATGAAGAAGATCGCTCTGGAAGAGGCATTTGCGGTACCCGGCATTGAAAAGCTCACACCCGGGAGTTTGAGTCTCAGGGAATTCACACAGAAAATGCCGAAACTACTCGACCTGGGCGAAGAGCGGCTACAGGCGATGGATGAAAACGAGGTGGAAATCTCTGTCCTGTCCACGACCTGCCCTGGGATTCAGGGAATCGTCGATGCCAGCCAGGAGCAGCCGCTGGCACGGCAATGGAACGATTATCTGGCTGAGGCGGTCGCTCGTCATCCCACGCGTTACCGTGGCTTCGCCGCCTTGCCGATGCGTGATCCGGAAGCCGCCGCCGAGGAACTGACGCGCGCCGTCAAGGAACTCGGGATGGTAGGCGCAATGATCAACGGCTATGACAACTCGGGGGACAATCCGCCGACCTACTATGATGCGCCAGAATATGTGGATTTCTGGAAGACTGCAGCAGCGTTGGATGTGCCGGTATACCTACACCCGCGCACTGCGCCTGCCGAGCGAATCACCTATGCCGGCTTCCCGGAAATGCGCGGTGCGGCCTGGGGCTTCCACGTTGAAACGGGCGAGCATGTACTCAGGATGATCCTGAGCGGTTTGTTTGACAAGGTGCCGTCCGCGCGTCTCGTCATCGGGCACATGGGCGAGCTCCTGCCCTACTGGGCATGGCGGATCGACCATCGCATTGCCGTCGAAGGCTGGGATCAGGTAGCCGCCGAGACCGGTCGCGGTAGAAAGCATACGGTCACCGAGTACCTGAAGCGCAACATCACCATCACGACCAGTGGCACCTTTGATACGCCGGGATTGGTCCACGCGATTTCCGTTATGGGGCATGAGCGGGTTTTGTTCTCCATCGACTATCCGTACGAAGATGCGCGCGAGGCCTGCGACTGGATGGACGGCGTGGATCTGCCGTACGACGTGAAGGAAGCGATCGCCTACACGAATGCGAAGAAGTTCCTGAAGCTGGCGTAAGGCCGGGGTTCAGGCTTCAAGGAACTGGTGGCGGCCGTGTGCGATTCGCCGTCGCGACAAAAGCAAATGTGTTGCACTCCACCTTCGACCAGTTTTCGGCTGAAGGTGGGAAATAGAAATAAACAAGACTGTTTGAGGAGACAAGCATGATTGAACTGGAACCAGGTTCCCGTGAACATGTGGCGCAGCTGGAAGAGCCGCCGCATAGCCTTTTTGGAAAAGTTCTCCTGAGGCTGAGCGAAGTATTTGCGCTCCTCGGAGGGGTGACTCTGATCGCGCTGATCGCCATGTCGATTGTCTCCATCGTTGGACGCAAGCTCTTTGAGTTCGTGGTGCCAGGCGACGTGGAGATGATCCAGATGGGCACGGCGGGAGCCGTCGCAGCATTTCTTCCCTATTGCCAGATCAATGACGAACATGTCCGAGTCGACTTTTTTACCGCCAAACTTTCCGGGCGGGGACGTGCCTTCCTCGATTGCGTCGCTTCGCTGCTCCTGTGCGCCAGCGCCGCGCTGATTGCGTGGCGCACCCTAGTGGCCGCCCAGACGTCGTACGAGTCGGCTGAGACTTCCCTGATGCTGAGCTGGCCGATCTGGTGTGCCATCGCGGCAATGGTACCGAGCTTTGTCTTGCTGGCGTTCACCGGCTTCTACATTGCAAGGCGCCGTTTCCACACTTGGATGGCACCCGCCGGGACGATCGTGCGCAGCGGCATTCAGCCGGTCCGGCACAGCGAATCCACAATGCATCTGGTCAGGGAGGCGCGATCATGAGCGGCACCTCAATCGGCTTGAGTATGTTCGGGATATTGATGCTGTTCCTGGTGCTGCGCATCCCGATCGGCATCTCCATGTTCCTCGTCGGCTCGGGCGGGTATCTGGTTATGAGCGGCGGTGAATGGGCGGGTCTACTGAACTCAATCAAGAACCTGGCCTACGCACGGTTCTCCAACTACGATCTGGCCGTCATTCCACTTTTCTTGCTGATGGGGCAGTTTGCCACCCACGGTGGACTATCACGTTCCCTGTTCCGCTGTGTCAGTTCATTCGTCGGTCACTGGCGCGGCGGCATTGCTATGGCTTCGGTGGGCGCGTGCGCCGGTTTCGGTGCAATCTGCGGTTCATCTCTGGCGACCGCAGCAACGATGGGACAGGTTGCGCTGCCCGAGCTGCGCCGCTACCGGTATTCGGGATCGCTGTCGACCGGGGCGCTCGCAGCCGGCGGAACGCTAGGCATTCTTATCCCGCCTTCCGTACCGTTGGTCATTTATGCGGTATTGACGCAGGAATCCATTGGCAAGCTGTTCATGGCGGCGGTTATCCCCGGGATCATTGCCATGGTCGGCTACATGATCGTGATACGGCTGTTTGTGACTCTCAGCCCGGACGCCGGTCCTGCCGGCCCGCGCGTGCCGTGGAGCGAACGCTTGCGCACGCTGTTTCAGGTACTGCCGATCGTTTTCGTCTTCATGGTGGTCATCGTTGGCATCTACGCGGGCTGGGCCAATCCCACAGAGGCAGCCTCCATCGGAGCGGGAGCATGCGGCATCGTCGCGATGCTCATCGGCGGGATGAGCATGAAGGAGGTGAAGGAAAGCATTCTTGGCACGGCGAGCGCCACAGCCATGATCTTCCTCGTGCTGCTCGGGGCCGATATGTTGAACACCGGCCTGGCGCTCACCCAGATGCCAGTGGAGCTGGCGCAATCGGTCAAGGGCAGTGGCCTTCCGCCGCTGCTGGTGATGGCTGCGATCCTGTTCATCTACGTGGTGCTGGGCTGTGTGATGGACTCGATGGCCATGATCCTGCTGACTATCCCGATCTTCTACCCGATGGTGATGGGGCTGGACTTCTGGGGCATGAGCACTGGCGACAAGTCGATCTGGTTCGGCATCCTGGCGCTCATGGTGGTGGAAATCGGGCTGGTTCACCCTCCGGTCGGAATGAACATCTACATCATCAACAACCTGGCCAAGGACGTTCCGCTTACCCATACCTTTAAAGGCGTGATGCCCTTCCTTGCATCGGATCTCGTACGGATACTGCTTCTGCTTTTCTTTCCTGTGCTGGCGCTTTATGCGGTGCATACGTTTGGCGGGTAAGGCTACGCACTGACACAACAAGGAGACACACCATGAAAGTTCGAAACTCATTCAAATCATTGCTTGCTGCCTTCGCGCTAGCGGTAGCACCGGCATGCGTTGTCTATGCCGCCGACGTGACGTTGCTGAAAGTACACCACTTTCTGCCTCCGGGATCGACTGCGCAGACCAAGCTCATCGAGCCGTGGTGTGCCAAGATTAACAAGGAATCTGGGGGGCGGTTGAAGTGCCAGATTTATCCTGCCATGCAACTTGGCGGCACTCCCCCCCAACTGTTCGATCAGGTCAAGGACGGCGTCGCGGATGTCGTGTGGACAATGCCCAGCTATCAGCCTGGCCGCTTCCTGGTGACGGAGGCCTTCGAGCTTCCCTTCATCACGTCGGATGCCGTCAAGGCGAGCCGCGCATTGTGGGAGTACGCCACCAAGTACGCCCAGAATGAATACAAGGGCGTCAAACCGCTGGCCTTCCATGTGCACGATGGCTCCCATCTGCACACTGCCGGCAAGCAGATCAAGACGATGGCCGACTTCAAGGGGCTCAAGCTGAGAGCGCCGACGCGGGAGGCGGCGAAGCTTCTGGTCGCACTCGGCGCCATGCCGGTGCAGATGCCGATGGGCCAGGTGCCGGACGGCCTGGCAAAAGGCGTGATCGATGGCGCGCTGCTTCCTTGGGAAGTAGTGCCGGCACTGAAGATCCAGGAAGTCGTGCAATACCATTCCGAAACGCCGCCCGGTACACCGACACTTTCCAATTACGTCTACATGCTGGCCATGAATCCGGCGAAGTACAACAGTCTGCCGGCCGACCTGAAAAAAGTCGTGGACGGCAACAGCGGCGCCGAACTCTCGGCATTCGCGGGCAAGGTCTGGGATGAGGCCAGGGAGCCGGCCCGCAAGACGGCCGTCGACCACAAGAACACCTTTTACGTGATTCCGGTGCAGGAGATCAAGGAATGGGAGAAGAAGGCGGCTCCCGTCACTGACGCGTGGGTAAAGGACGTGACCGCCAAGGGATACGATGGCAAAAAGCTGCTCGAGGAAGCCAGACGCCTGCAGCAGTGACAAAACGCTTGTCAATGGCCGTACCGGAATGTGCTCGACGAAGCAACATTAGTTCAAGAGGCTATCTTTAACATGTCTTATCGAAACCTCCGTGATTTTCTCTTGCAACTGGAGAAGTGCGGCCAACTGAAGCGCGTTGGCATCGAAGTGGATCCCCACCTCGAAATGACTGAAATCTGTGACCGGGTCCTGCGTGCCGAAGGCCCGGCCATCCTTTTCGAGAAACCCAAGGGTTACGACATGCCGGTCCTGGCCAACCTTTTCGGCACACCACAGCGCGTGGCTTTCGGCATGGAGGAGGAGGGCAACTGGCAGCAGGCCCTGCGGGAAGTGGGGAAGCTCCTCGCGTACCTCAAGGAACCCGAGCCGCCCAGGGGGCTAAGGGATGCCTGGGACAAGTTGCCCGTGCTGAAGCAAGTCCTCAACATGGCTCCGAGGGTGGTGTCCTCTGCGCCATGCCAGGAGGTAGTATGGGAGGGCAGGGAGGTGGACCTCGGCAGGCTTCCGGTCCAGTACTGCTGGCCAGGTGACGTGGCGCCGCTTATCACTTGGGGCCTGGTGGTGACGCGCGGGCCGCACAAGACCCGCCAAAACCTGGCGATCTACAGGCAGCAGGTGCTTGGCGCCAACAAGGTCATCATGCGCTGGATGGCGCACCGCGGCGGCGCCCTGGATTTTCGTGATCACCAGATCGCCAATCCGGGCAAGCCGTTCCCGGTAGCAGTGGTCATCGGCTGCGACCCGGCGACCATTCTGGGGGCGGTGACGCCGGTACCAGACACTTTGTCCGAATATCAGTTTGCCGGCCTCTTGCGAGGTAGCAAGACTGAGCTTACGAAATGTCTGGGCTCAGATCTCCAGGTGCCGGCTTCCGCAGAAATTGTCCTAGAGGGAGTGATTCATCCGGATGAAACCGCCGTGGAAGGGCCCTACGGCGACCATACCGGCTATTACAATGAGCAGGCCGAGTTCCCGGTGTTCACCATTGAGCGAATCACCACGCGCCGCAATCCCATCTATCACTCCACCTACACGGGCAAACCACCCGACGAACCCGCCATGCTCGCGGTGGCACTCAACGAAGTGTTCGTGCCGCTGCTCCAGAGGCAGTATCCGGAGATCATGGATTTCTATCTGCCGCCCGAAGGTTGCTCCTACCGTCTGGCCTGCGTCTCGATCAAGAAGCAGTATCCCGGCCATGCCAAGCGGATCATGTTTGGCGTCTGGAGTTTCCTGCGCCAGTTCATGTACACCAAATTCATTATCGTGGTGGATGACGACGTGAATATTCGCGACTGGAAGGAAGTGATCTGGGCACTAACCACCCGCATGGATCCAAGCCGTGATACGACTCTGGTGGGCAACACGCCTATCGATTACCTGGACTTCGCTTCGCCGGTCACTGGTTTGGGCTCAAAGATGGGGCTGGATGCCACCAACAAGTGGGCCGGCGAGTCAAACCGCGAATGGGGTCGACCCATCGTCATGGACGACGAGGTCAAAAGGCGGGTCGACACAATATGGAGCCTTCTGGATATCTAGCGGAGTTGGAGGGTGTGGACCAACACGGCACTTGTCTGGCGACGTTCTGTCATGCCAGCCACTCTGCGCGCCAAAAGAACGGAACTCTTTTGCGATAAAGTCGACGAACATGCGGATCCGTAGCGGCAGGTGCTGCCTGTGTACAAAGATGGCATAAAGTTCGATGACGTCGCACCAGTACTCTGTCAGGCATTCTTTGAGTGTTCCGGTCTCCAGGTGCTCCTGAATGTCCCACAAGGCCAAGAGTCCAATTCCTTTACCGGCTGCAGCCCATTGAGAAACTACTTCGCTGCTCGTAGTTGTAAACGTGCCACTTACCCGCACCCCGCGCTTCTGCCCCTCTAAGGAAAACTGCCAGTTGTCCAAGGGATCGGCGCCACGAACCAGGCGAATGCAATTATGGCGAACCAGATCTTCCGGTGTTTGCGGTGTGCCAAATTGGTCCAGGTAGGACGGGGAGGCACAAACGATCCTGCGCTGTTCAATGAGTTTTCGGGCGATGATGCTTGTATCCGGCGGCAAACCAACTCTTATGGCGACGTCAAGGGAATCGTCGAGCACATCCCATCCTGCATCCGAAAGCACCAAATGTACGCTGATGTCCGGATAGCAGACGTTGAAGCGTTCGATCATGGGTGCGATATACCGCCGTCCTAGCCCCATCGGGGCACCGACCTTCAGCTGACCGCATGGTTTTTTCGCGCGTAAGGTTGCTTCGGACTCGGCATCCTCGATTTGCTTGAGGATGCACACCCCGCGTTCGTAATACACGCGACCTTCATCGGTAGGCTCGAAATGTCGCGAGGTGCGGGTAATCAACCGGATTCCAAGTCGCGCCTCCAGTGTTGCCAGACGGCGACTTACGGCAGGCGGCGAAGAGTTCAGGATACGAGCTGCGGCCGAGATGCTGCCAGCATCAACCATAGTGACAAACAGTCGCAAATCACTTACGTTTCCATGCATTTAGTATTTCTCCAGTTTCACCGGATGGTGGCTCATTTGATCTACTAGTGCGACGATTTGATCGTGAACGACTTGACGATGCCGTACTGCTGCATGCGGCGGTAGACGGTGGCGCGGGACAGGCCGAGCTTCTGGCCGACCTGGTCGATGTTGCCGTTGAACTCCTGGATCGCGTTGCGGATCAGGTCGACCTCCACCTCGCGCACGGACCGGCCCTGCGCCGGCGGCGTACGCTCCGGCCGCAGCGCCACCCGCTCGCCGCACTGCATGCGGTGCGCAATGTGGCGCGGCTCGATGACCCCGCCCTCGGCCATGATGGCCCCGGTCTCGAGCACGTTTTCCAGCTCGCGCACGTTGCCCGGCCAGTGGTACACGCACAGCGCCTCGCGCGCCGCGGCCGACAGCACCAGCGCCGGCCAGCCCATCCTGGACGCCAGCTTCTCCAGCAGCAGCTGCGCAATGCGCGGGATGTCGTCGGCGCGCTCGCGCAGCGGCGGCAGGCTCAGCTCCACCACGCTCAGCCGGAAATACAGGTCCTGGCGGAACTCGCCGCAGCGGCTCTTGGCGTACAGGTCCTCGTTGGCCGCCGCAATCACCCGCACGTCGATGCGGATCGGCTTGCTGTCGCCCAGCCGCGTGATGGTGCCATCCTGCAGCGCGCGCAGCAGCTTGGCCTGCAGATCCAGCGGCATCTGGTTGATCTCGTCGAGGAACAGCGTGCCGCCGTCGGCCAGCTCCAGCTTGCCGATCTGCCCGCCCTTGCGCGAGCCGGTGAAGGCGCCGCCGCGGTAGCCGAACAGCTCGGACTCCATCAGCTCGCGCGGGATGGCCGCGCAGTTGATCGCCACGAACGGGCCGGCCCGGCGCTGCGAGCAGTTGTGGATCGACTGCGCGAACAGCTCCTTGCCGGTGCCGGTCTCGCCCAGGATCAGCACCCGCGCATTCTGCCGCGCCGCCACCCGCGCCACCTCGATCTGGCGCAGCAGGGCCGGCGACTCGCCCACGATGTCCTCGAAGGTGAAGCGCGCGTTCAGGCCGCTGAATTCGCGCACCTCGTTGAGGAACTCACGCCGCTCGCGCAGCGCCAGGATCGCGCCCTCGGCCTGGCCGCCGGACTGCATCACGTACGGCGTGAGGACGAAGTGCGCGCGCCCCCCGGCCCGCTCGGCGCTGACTTCGAAGGCGGCGCTGTCGCGGTCCAGCGACAGCAGGCCGGCCAGCTCCGGATGCCCGGGAAACAGCTTCATGAGGGTCTTGCCGGTCGCCCGCTCGGCGCTGGTGCCCAGGCTGCGGCAGGCGGACGGATTGATGGTGCTGACCAGGCCCGCCGCGTCGACGGTGATGATGGCCTCCGAGACGCTGGTCAGCACCGACGACAGCAGGGTGTCGACGCTGCGCTTCCTGAGCGCGGTCTCGCGCTCGCACAGCCGCTCGCGGATGGCCTCGGCCCCCGAGATCACCATGCCCAGCGTGTGCAGCTGCGCGCGGGTGGTCTCGCCGGACAGGGTGACGGTGCCCAGCAGCATGCCTTCCGGCGAGAACACCGGCGCCGAGGCGCAGGTCCAGCGGTGGTGGCGCACGTTCCAGTGCTCGGCGCCGGTGAGCTGGACCGGCTTCTTCTCGAGCAGCGCCAGGCTGATGGCGTTGGTGCCGGCCACCTCCTCGGCACGCGAGCAGCCCGGCACGTAGTTGTTCTCGCGCGCCATGGCCAGCACTATGCCGTCGCCGAACACCTCCAGCACCACGCCGCTGCGCTCGGTGAGCACCAGGATGAAGCCGGTGCCATGGACCGCGGTGCGCAGGAAGTCCATGAACGGCAGCGCCGCGTCGATGAAGGCCTGGTTCTCCTCGCGCACGGCGGCCAGCCGGCGCGCATCGAGCGTCACCGGCAGCTTCGGCGCGCGTGGATCCACCCCCAGCGCGCGGCAGCGCAGCCACGACTGCACCACCACCGGCCGCACCGCCGTCTCGTCCACCTGCCCCGTCTCGACAAACTGCCGCCACGCAGCAGCGAC
>NZ_DATFAI010000022.1:0-454866 GCF_035254685.1 Noviherbaspirillum sp.
GCGCTTTTCGACCACGGTGACTTCCTGCCCGAGGTGGAAGGTGGCGCCGAAGGGCTCGATCTGCTTGAGCAGGTTGTCGGTCAGTTCCTGGCCGGTGCAGCTGGGCACGGCGGGGATGTCGTAGATGGGCTTGTCCGGATAAAGCTCGACACATTGTCCACCCACGCTGGTCAGCGAATCGATCACATGTGCCTTGATCTCCAGCAGTCCCAGTTCGAAGACCTGGAACAGACCCACCGGGCCGGCGCCAACGATCACGGCATCGGTTTCGATCGGCCCTTTACCGGCGGTGCTTGCGGTATCGGGGGCTTGGGTGGATGCATTGATGCCGTTGCTGGTTTCCATACGACTATTGAGTTCCTGTTTCATTTCAAGGTTTCCACAAAATGCCGACGCTCCTTTTCGACGGCGAACGGCCTGTGGGCTGTTGCCCTGTTCTTATTGCGATTCTGTCTGCGACACGCCGGGCGCAGTCAAACTACTTGTCCAGATACGGCAGCTTGTCTTTGGTGTCCTTCCAGTCGTCGGCATCCGGCAGAGGATCCTTCGTCTTGGTAATGGATGGCCATTTGCGCGAAAGGTCGGCGTTGATCTTGATGAATTGCTGCTGGTCCGCCGGCACATCTTCTTCCGCAAAGATCGCGTTGACCGGGCACTCGGCAACGCACACGGCGCAGTCGATGCATTCGTCCGGATCGATCGTGAGAAAGTTTGGGCCTTCGCGGAAGCAGTCTACCGGGCACACATCCACGCAGTCGGTGTACTTGCAACGGATGCAGGATTCGGTCACAACGTGGGTCATAACAGTCCTATCTGAAAATTTTTTGAAACTGATCTGTTTTGAAGCCGGGGTGAAGGATGGGGCGCTGCAAGAATCAAAGGATCGTACAAAGGATGACATCACCGCGCCCTGTACACGCAACCCGCTGCAAAGCCTTGTATTTTAAGACAAGCGGGGGTTTCTAACAAACCGAACTTAGACAGAATACGCATAAGCAAATGTGACGGATCCGGGATGCTACCAAGGCTGAAAGGGTTATTCGCCGCGTGTGCAGGCGATGTGCTTCGCGTGTTTCTTGCCCCAATGGCAATTGCGCTCCGTTCCCTGTATCAAAAACAGGTGTTTGTCCTACGCAAAAAATGGAGGTGCATGAATGGCCGGGCACTTCAGTTGAATTATTTGCGGCCGCCGTTTGAAATTAAATCAAGCGCGACACAATCATGGTCTTCGCGCGATTCGGGTAGACTTTGGGGCTTGTCATCAAGGGGATATGCATGGACACGTCAGCAGCACGCAAAGCCATTTTCAGCCGTATTCGGCAGGCGCAGAACCGGCCGGTCGAGCCGACGCAAGCCGAGCGTGATGCCGTCCGCGAGTACGTCAGTGCACATTCGCAGGGGCCTCGGCCGGCGCTTGGCGACGACCTGGTCGAACATTTCAGGCAGCAGGCGCTGCGCATGTCCGATACCGTCGACGAAGTGGCATCCCTGGACGAGGTGCCCCAGTCGGTGGCGCGCTACCTGGACAGTATTGGCGTTGCGCGACAGGCCATCGCGTGGAAAACGCTGGACAGCCTTGCGTGGAGTGGAGCGGGCATGCAGATGGAATTCCGCGCACCGCGCAATGAAGATCTGGTCGGCATTACCGGTGCCTTCTGCGCGGTGGCCGAAACCGGCAGCCTGATGGTGCTGTCCGGGCCGGATACCTATTCGTCCGCAAGCCTGCTGCCAGAAACACATATCGCGATCCTGCCGGCCTCACGCATTGTCGGCGCCATGGAAGATGCGTTCGCGCTGGCGCGCAAGGAGCACGGCGATCTGCCGCGCGCGGTCAATTTCATTTCCGGGCCATCCCGCACCGGCGACATCGAGCAGACCATCGTGCTCGGCGCACACGGGCCTTACCGCGTCCACGTCATCGTCGTTCGCAACGCCTGACGGCGTCGCCCGCATCGCCGGCACACCTGTCAGCCCCCGTGCCGCACCGTGGTCAGATGCGGCGCCGGCGGCCAATACGCGTTATTGCTGATTGCGTGGCAGGATGGTGCCGCTAGAATAGCTATTTCCGTGTATAAACATCCAAATATCAGGAGACGGGTTTTGCGACACTTCACTGCCTTGTCGGTTTTTTTCGCCTTGCTGCTGGCCCAGCTTGCCTTTCCTTCCGTTGCATTCGCGGCGGGAGGATTCTCCGGTCCCGTCGTTGCCAGCATTCCCGTCGAATTCATCCTGTTCGCCGCCGTCCTGTTCTTCATCGCCTTTGTGCACGTCAATACGATGGTTACCGCAGTGACGGGTGCAATCATCATTTCGGCTTACAAGATCCTTTTCTCGCCGTTCAGCGAGGGCACCGGCATCAGCGGTCTGGCGGCGCATTTCGGGCATGAATGGGTCATCCTCGGCAATCTGCTGGCCTTGCTTCTTGGCTTTGCGCTGCTCGCCAAGCATTTCGAACGCAGCGAAATCCCCGCCGTGCTGCCGAACTACATGCCGGACGACTGGAAAGGCGGCTTTGTGCTGCTGGTCCTGGTCTTCGTCATTTCCTCTTTCCTCGACAACATCGCCGCAGCCATGATTGGCGGCGCGGTCGCGCACAGCGTTTTTCGCGGCAAGGTGCACATCGGCTACCTGGCTGCGATCGTTGCCGCGTCAAACGCCGGCGGATCGGGCAGCGTGGTTGGCGATACGACTACCACGATGATGTGGATTGCCGGCGTCGCACCGAGCGAGGTGTTCGAAGCCTATATTGCTGCGACCGTGGCGCTGCTCATCACGGCCATTCCCGCCTCGCTGCAGCAGCATGCGTATTCACCGATCACCAAGGATGCATCGCAAGGCGTGCGCGTCGACTGGACACGCGTGGCAATCGTCGCCTTCATTCTGATCGCGGCGATCTGCGCCAACCTGCTGCTGAACCTGAAATTCAATGACCTGGCCGATGCCTTCCCGTTCCTCGGCCTGGCAGTCTGGGTTGCGATCCTGGTGTCCGCGCCGCTGCGCCGTCCGGACTGGAACGAACTGCCCGGCGCGCTGCGCGGTTCGATCTTCCTCCTGTCGCTGGTCTGGTGCGCATCGATGATGCCGGTCGAGAAGCTGCCTGAAGCATCCTGGGTGAGTGCATTGTCGCTGGGCTTCGTGTCAGCGGTGTTCGATAACATTCCGCTGACCGCGCTGGCGCTGAAGCAAGGTGGTTTCGACTGGGGCTTCCTCGCGTACGCGGTGGGCTTCGGCGGATCAATGATCTGGTTCGGCTCGTCCGCAGGCGTGGCACTGTCCAACATGTATCCGGAAGCGAAATCGGTGACGCGCTGGCTGAAGCATGGATGGCACGTCGCGCTTGCTTACGTGGTCGGCTTCTTTGTCCTGCTCACCGTGTGGCACTGGCAGCCCGGCTCGCAATTGCGTGGTGCGGTCCAGCAGGCGCATGAGGCAAAGACGGCCGCAGTTCAGGGGGAGAGTACTGCTCCACAAGCAGGCATGATTTCCTCCACGCAGTAGTAAACGGAATCTGCAGCCAGCGTGGCGGCTGCCGCGTTGACTGCTTGTGCGCCTCCGAATATTCTTGACGAAAGTAAAGCCAGAGGATCGGGCATGGCCGATATCAGCATCACGCATGCGCACAAGTTGACGCACAAGAAGGCAAAGGCCGCCGCGCAGAAGGTGGCCGAGCAGATTGCCAGGGAATATGACATGGCCTCCGAATGGGAGGGCGATGTCCTGCTGTTCAGTCGCAGCGGTGTGTCAGGATCGCTGACCGTCTCTGAAGAGGAAGCGATCCTCGAAATCAGGCTGGGATTCCTGCTGAAGGCTTTTGCGCCGACGATCGAAGAAAAGATTGCGGCGAAGATGGAGAAGGTTTTCAGCGGCAAGGCATGAAACCCATGGATGCAGGTGCATTCCTGCATCCGGCACTGTTCCGCGGTCTCAGCCCTTCAGTTCGGCGATCAGGTCGATATACTGCTGCATCGCATCTTCTTTCGACGTTCCCTTCAGTCCGTCCCACGCATCGTACTTCGCGCGTCCGACCATGTCGGTGAATCCCGGGCGTTTGCCTTCCACATCACCGCTACTCGCCTGCTTGAACAGTGCATAAATTTTCAGCAGGGTCATATTGTCCGGCCGCTCGGGCAGGTTCTTGGAATCGGCGACCGCTTGTTCGAACAGGGCCTGCAGGCTCATCGCATTCTTCTCCTTCTAGATGTAATCAAATCAGTGTGATAGTGTCGCAACTGTTGCGATTTTTAAAACTGACGGAACCGAAACAAAATAACATAGAAAATTTCGTCACAAAAGAAAAGCTCTAGAAGGGATGCTCGATGTTGTCTGAAGCCGTGCCGGTACTGCGCCGGGAAAAGATGTCTACTGTCGATACCGCGTGGCTGCGGATGGATTCGGACAGCAACCTGATGATGATCGTTGCCGTCCTCATGTTCGACGAACCGATGGACACACGCCGCTTCCGCGATATCGTGCAGACACGCTTGCTGTCATATCCCCGCTTCCGCAGCAAGGTGTCGCGCGACATGACCGGCGGGGCATGGTGGGAAGAGCAGGAGGTCGACCTTGATTATCACATCCAGCATGATCGCCTGAGGTCCGAAGGGAAAAGCAACAAGGTCTTGCTGGAGCAGATGGTCAGCGGATTGTCCGCAACCCCGCTCAGCTTCGCGCGCCCCTTGTGGCAGATGCACCTGATCGACAATTGCGTCGGCGAGGATGGCAAGACCCGGCAGGCAATCGTCGTCCGCAGTCATCACTGTATTGCCGATGGCATTGCGCTGGTCGGCGTCCTCTTGTCGATGTTCGACAGTGTGCCGGATCGTGCAGACCGCGCAACGCCGGCAAGCGCGAACGCACTGGATGATGAAGACAATCCGTGGTTGAGCCTGATGCAGCCGGTGACCAGAAGCATGATCAGCGCGATCAACCTGTCGACCAGCCTGTGGAGCAAGTACATGTGGATGGTGGCCGATGCAAACAAGCTGATGGGCCGTCTTTCCGATATGGGGAACAAGGCAAGCCGGCTGACACTGGATGCGATCAAGCTGATGGCGATGGCGGACGATTCACGCACCCGGCTCAAGGGGAAGCCGGTGGGCACCAAGCACGTTGCCTGGAGCGAGCCCTTGCCGCTGCATGAAATCAAGGTCGTCGGCAAAGCGCTCGGCGGGTCAATCAACGATGTCCTCATGGCCAGCGTGGCCGGCGCGATCGGTGCCTACCTGCGCGCAAAGGGCGACAATGTGCCGGGCACGACGGACCTGCGCGCGATGGTGCCCGTGAACTTGCGCAAGGCCGGCGATGAGCACAAGCTTGGCAATGCATTCGGATTGGTGCCGCTGGTGTTGCCGGTCGGGATCGAGGATCCAATCGCGCGTTTGAGCGAAGTGCGGCGTCGCATGGCTGAACTGAAAGGCGGTTACCAGGCGCTGGTGGCGATGGCGGTGCTCGGCGTGCTGGGCGCGACGCCGAAGCAGATGCAGAACGAAATCCAGAACTATTTCGCGAAGAAGGCCACGGCCGTCATGAGCAATGTGCCGGGGCCGCAGACCCCACTCTACATGGCCGGCAGCCAGCTTGACCAGATCATGTTCTGGGTGCCGCAGTCGGGCGACATCGGTATGGGCGTATCAATCCTGAGCTACAACGGCTGCGTGCAGTTCGGGCTTGTCACTGATGACGCCATTGCTCGCGATCCGCACGAGATCATCCGACGGTTTGCACCGGAATTCGAAAAACTGGTGCTGCTGGCCCTGATGTCGGAGTGGTGACGCTCATTCACTGCCACCGCCGACCACTGCGCTACCGACGCTGACTGCTCCCTTCGCGACTGCAGTCGTCGCGCCCACCGCCATGGAGCCGGCGGTCACGCCGACGCTGACAGCAGTGGTCGCAACCGACGCCGCGGTGGTGGCAACCGATACGACTGTACAGCCGGACGCCAGGGACAGGAGCGCCGCACAGGCGCTGACGGCAAGAATTTTTTTTGAACGCATGAAACCCGAATCCGGTGAACGACTGCGAGCGGCAATCGCTGGTTGGTGAAAGCTGTTGTCGCTGTGGCTATCGAGCTCGCCAGGCAAACCGGATGAATTCTGCCTTCATCCAACCACCGGCTTCAGGACGCTGAATGCTCCGTGGAAAGAGTCGTCAGACGCCCAAAAGTTCCACTTCGAAAATCAATGTTGCATTTGGCGGAATGACGCCGCCTGCACCGCGCGCACCGTAGCCGAGCGAAGACGGAATGATCAGCTTGCGCACGCCACCGACCTTCATGCCTTGCACGCCTTCGTCCCAGCCTTTTATCACATGTCCTGCGCCAAGCGGGAATTCGAACGGATCGTTGCGGTCCTTGCTCGAATCGAACTTACGGCCTGCGCTGCCGTCGGGGTTTTGCAGCCAGCCGGTGTAATGCACGGTGACGTGCTGGCCTGCCTTGGCTTCATCGCCGGAGCCGACCTGGATGTCTTCATACTGCAGGCCGGAGGCGGTCATGATGGTGGACATGGTTTTCCTTTATTGTTTCGTTGCAGAGGACAGGAATTTTAGCAGGTAGGGCGGGGCGCAACCTGCAGCATCGCAAGCGCTTGACGGTACGGCGCGCCGCGTGGATCATCCAGACCGGCCGGCGTGCGCATTGCGAAGAGGTGTTGCGCAAGCCGGTCCATGTTCTTGAAGTTGCGAATCTGATGTGCGACGCGCACCTCGACTCGCGTGGAGAAAGGCTTTCTGATGCGACCTGTGTTGATTGCCTTCGGGCGCGCGGTATTGTCGCAACTGCATTTCCGCATGCTGTTGCTGACGGTGCTGCCTTTTGTGTTGTCGCTTGTCATTTGGGGAATCTTGCTGTGGCTCGGGTTGCAGCCGATGATCGACTGGCTGCATGCCTACTTTTCGGAAAGCGGTGGTTTCGCCGTCGCCGGAAATGTGCTGGGGTGGCTCGGCCTCGGTGCGCTCAAGACAGTGCTGGTGCCGCTGCTCGCCATGTGGGTGCTGCTGCCGCTGATGATCCTTACTGCGCTGGTGTTTGTCGGCGTCATGGCGATGCCGATCATCATCCGCCATGTCGGCGGCAGGCACTACCCTGAACTCGAGCCACGCAAGGGAGGCAGCCTGCTGGGCAGCCTCTGGATCGCGGCTTCGTCGTTCATCGTATTCGCCGTGCTGTGGCTTGTGACGCTGCCGCTATCCATGTTTCCGCCCTTGACCTTCGTGGTGCAGCCTGCGCTCTGGGGTTGGCTGACCTATCGCGTCATGGCCTACGACGCGCTCGCAGAACACGCGAGCGCCGAAGAGTGCAAGACCATCCTGCGCATTCATCGTTGGCCCTTGTTCGTGATCGGTGCCATTACCGGCGCCATGGGCGCTGCGCCTACCTTGCTGTGGCTTGGTGGCGCACTGTCAGTCATTTTCTTTCCGCTGCTGGCGGCCGGCGCGATCTGGCTTTATGTGCTGGTCTTCGTGTTCACGGGGCTGTGGTTCGAATACTACTGTCTTGAAGCACTGGCGAAATATCGCGCCCTGATGGCGGTGCGGGTCGATGTGAATCCGCCGCTGAAGGACATCAACTGAAGTGACGCAGTGCTGCGGAAGGATTCCGGCGCCTGAGGCATAATGCCCTTTTGACAAACACATTCATACCATGGCGATCGGTCTCATCATCATCGGCGACGAAATCCTGTCCGGAAAGCGTACGGACAAACATTTCCCCAAAGTGGTCGAACTGCTGAATGCGCGCGGCCTGCAACTGTCGTGGGCAGAGTATGTGGGCGATGACCGCGCGCGCATCACCGATGTGCTCAAGCGCAGCTTCGCGGGCGACGATATCGTGTTTTCCTGCGGCGGCATCGGCGCAACGCCCGATGACCATACGCGGCAATGCGCTGCCGCTGCATTGGGTGTTCCCCTTGTGCTGCATCCGGAAGCGAAGGCGAAGATCCAGGAACGGATTACAGACATGGCACGCGAGGCGGGCAAGGAGCCCGACTTCAGCAAGCCCGAGATGATGCATCGCCTGAAGATGGGTGAATTCCCCGAGGGCGCGGAGATCATTCCCAATCCGTTCAACAAGATCCCCGGATTTTCGGTCCGGCATGGCAAGGGCGCGCATTATTTCGTACCCGGATTTCCCGAAATGGCATGGCCAATGATCGCGTGGGCACTGGATACGCATTACGCGCATCTGTTTCAAAGCGTGCCGACGCTGGAGAAGGCAGTGCTGGTCTATGAGATTGCCGAATCAACGCTGACGCCGTTGATGGAAGCGATCGAGGCGGAATTCCCGCTGGTGAAGGTGTTCAGCCTCCCGAGTGTGGGCAATGCAAACACGCGCCGGCATATTGAGCTCGGGGTCAAGGGCGATCCGGTGCAGGTCAATGCCGCCTTCGACAGGATGCTGGGCGGACTGGACCAGTTCAAGGCGGATTACGAGAAGATTTGACTGCGGCTGGACGCTGAATAAAAAAATGCCCCGAACGTCGGGGCATGGGAAACGGTACCGATAGGAGGAGGTACTTGAGGTACCGAGGAGATCACTGACGATAATGCAGATGTCCGGGCAGGCGCCCGGACACCGTGAATCACTTCTTGCTGGCGCGGGAAGCGGCCTTCGGCGCTGCTTGCGTGAACTGGCCGACGGCGTTGTTGAGATTCGCTTCCAGTGCATCCGCTGCCTGCTTGGCGGTCTTGCTCAATTGTTCATAGCCGGCATTGGCGTTGCCGATGGCCGACTTCATGAGGGCAACAGCACTCTCGGTGCCCGCAGGCGCATTCTTGGTCACTTCGTCGACCAGTTCCAGCATCTTGCGGCTGGACTCGGCGATCTGTGCTTCGGCAGCCTTGTTGAACTCGGCTTGCACGCCGGAGGCAATCGATGCCAGGTGACGGCCGTAGGACAAGGCCTTTTCCGCATTCGGTTGTGCTTGCGCAGCAGCCAGTGCCATCCATTCCTGCGCATCCTTGACGGTCAGAAATTGCTTCGCTGCAGCACTGGACTCTTCCAGGGAAGCCTTGGCAACGTTGAGGTTTAGATCCACCATTTTTTCGACTCCCTCGAAAGTCTTGCTGGTCAACGTCGCAAGCAAGGCCAGCTGGGATTCGAAGTTGGCTTTGGACGCTGCGGAAAATTGCTCGGGAATCGTGAACATGTGGATCTCCTTCGATGAAAAAGTATTGGTCGGACGGTCCTGCGATCTGCCAGCGCCACATTGGTTTTGTGCGACGCAACAATTATTATTTTAAGGACAAATCGCGTCATGTCAACAAATATTGTTGCGGAGCACAAAAAAGAGCTCATCCAGATCAAGAAGTTGAACTGGTGCAATGTTTTCTTGGCGTTTATGCAATGGCGCCGCGGCCGGTCATGACTTTGTCTGCATGCTAAACTCGCTCCTTCATTTTTCGTCAGCACCAATTCGTGCAAGCCTTCTACAGCGATCATTTCGTCTTGCCGCTTCCCGAGGGCCATCGCTTCCCAATGCAGAAATACCGCATGGTGCGCGAGGCCGTACTTGCGACCATGCCGCAGGTTTCCTTTGACGAGGCGCCATTCACCAGTGACGGTGTGCTGGCGCTCGCACACCATCCTTCCTACATCGACCGGGTGTCGCGCGGAGCGCTTTCGCCTGCCGAGCAGAAGGCGATCGGCTTCCCTTGGTCGCCGCAAATGGTGGAGCGCTCGCGACGTTCGGCCGGCGCCACCATTGCGGCCTGCCGCGCGGCACTGGAATGGGATGTGGCGGCCAATCTCGCAGGCGGCACGCATCACGCTTACGCCGATCGTGGCGAGGGGTTTTGCGTCTTCAATGACGCGGCAATCGCCGCGAGACTGATGCAGGCCGAACGGCGCGTACGCCATGTCGCGATTGTCGACCTGGATGTCCACCAGGGAAACGGCACGGCATCCATCCTTGCCCAGGACGAGTCGGTATTCACGCTGTCGCTGCATGCCGCAAATAATTACCCGTTCAGGAAGGAATGCAGCGACCTGGACGTAGCGCTTCCCGATGGTCTTGGAGATGCAGGTTACCTCGATGTCCTGAGCACGGCGCTGGCCGGCATGTTCGCGCGCTTCAGGCCGGATCTGATCATTTATCTGGCAGGCGCCGATCCGCATGAGGGAGATCGGCTCGGCAAGCTCAAGCTCACACTGGGCGGGCTCGCCGCGCGTGACCGGATTGTGCTTGAGGAGGCACGCCAGCGCGGCATCCCGATGGCGCTCGCCATGGCCGGCGGCTACGGCAGGAACATCCAGGACACCGTCGACGTGCATGTGCAGACGATTTCCATTGCTTCAGAATACTCATCACATCATCCTGCCGCCAGTTCATGAGCACCGTACCATCCACTGCCCCTGTCGAAAGCGCTTCTACTGCCATCTGGGCTGCGGTCGCGCCGTTCATTTTCGTGCTGATATGGAGCACAGGCTTCATCGTCGCGAAGTTCGGGTTGCCCTATGCACCGCCGCTCACCTTTCTATTGCTGCGCTTTGCCGGTGTGCTCGTCGTGCTCTTGCCCATCGTGCTGGTGATGCGCGCGCCATGGCCGCACGGGCGAATCATGCGTATCGCGACCGCCGGGGTGTTGCTGCAGGCCGGCTACCTGGCCGGCGTGTGGTGCGCCATCAAGATCGGCATGCCGGCCGGACTTTCTGCACTGATTGTGGGCCTGCAGCCCGTCCTCACTGCGATGGCGGCGCCGCTTCTCGGCGAGTCGGTGCATAGGCGCCAGTGGCTTGGCCTGGCATTCGGCCTGTGTGGTGTGGGGCTGGTGGTGGCCAACAAGATTTCCCTGGTCGGGCTGTCGTGGCAGAGCATCGCGCTGTGCGTGTTTGCCTTGCTGTCGATCACCAGCGGCACGCTGTACCAGAAGCGCTACTGCGCGAGTTTCGACCTGCGCACCGGCACCATCATCCAGTTTGCCGCGTCGATCGTTGTGGTGCTGCCGTTTGCCGTCGCGTTCGAGCACCTGACGCCGGCATTCGACACGGTGCAATGGACGCCGCGCTTCATCGGTGCGCTGCTGTGGGCAGTGCTGGCGCTGTCGATCGGCGCGATCTTCCTGCTGTTTGCCCTGATTCGCAAGCGGGCCGCGACACAAGTAACAAGTTTGTTGTACCTGACCCCGCCCACGACGGCTGTCATGGCGTGGGCGATGTTTGGCGAGGCGCTCAGCGTGGCCGGCATGGCCGGCATGGCGCTGGCTGTGATGGGTGTGGCCCTGGTAGTGAAAAGGTGATTGATGCGACCGCAAGCAAAAAACCGAAGCGATTTCAAATATTTCCATCCGATCAGCACGCGCTGGATGGACAACGACGCGTATGGCCATGTCAATAACGTCGTGTATTACAGCTGGTTCGACACCGTGGTGAACCAGTTCCTGATTGCCAACCGCGTGCTCGACATTGAGCGCAGTCCAGTGATCGGACTGGTGATCGAAACGCAATGCAACTACTTCGCCTCGGTCACCTTCCCGGAACGCGTGACCGCGGGGCTGCGCGTCACGAAGCTCGGAAAATCGAGCGTGCGCTACGAAGTCGGCATATTTCGCGAAGACGAAGACACTGCATCGGCGCAGGGGCATTTCGTGCATGTGTACGTTGATCGCGAGTCGCGCAGACCAGGCACGATTCCGGACGCCATGCGCGCCTTGCTGCAGACGATCGAAGTGGAACAGCATCCCGCCTGATCCGATTGCGCGAGGCGAGTCACGCCGGCGCTGTCATGCTCTCCGAATGCGCTTGGATGTGCCTGAAATTATCAAAACGACATGGAATCTGCCCTCGCGGGTCTTGAGTGTCGGAAAGCACATTTGCGAACTCGCAATTTTCGATAAGAAAGTTGTTTAATTTTCTGCGCTAACTCTCTCATTTGCTTGCTGAATTTCACTGTTTTGCTACACTGCAAGATATAATGCGTTTAGCAAGTATTGGGGGAGGAGTGCAGATGTTCAAGTCCGCGCTGGGGGTAGCTGTTTCTTTATTGGCATTCATTATTGCTGCTCCGGCGGCCGAGGCGAGCACCCACTCCACCAAGTCCACCCAGAAGAAACATTCCGTCAAAAAATCGCCCGCCAGGCACAAGGCCAGCCCTTCGCACACGGCGCGCCATCATGTCGCCGCTACTGCGACACCGCATCATGCGAAGCACAAGAGCGGATATCAGCACGCTTCCTATTCTCCGTCTCATGTAGCGCCCGCAGCACCCACAACGCCCGACGTCCATACCGTGCCGCCCGTCATGACAGCTGGCGACCTTGCCGGACTGAACCTGACGCATGATCCGCTCGCATTGAAGTCCAATGCCGCTGTCGTTGTCGACCAGACCACATCGCAGGTCCTGTTTGAAAAGAATTCCGGTGTCGCACTGCCGATCGCTTCGTTAACGAAGCTCATGATGGCCACGATTGTTGTGGAAGCCCGCCAGAACATGGACGAAGTGCTCGAAGTGACGTCGGATGATATCGATCGCGAACGGCACAGCGCCTCGCGGCTGAGCGTTGGTGCCAGGATGACGCGGGCAAACATGCTGCATATCGCCCTCATGAGTTCGGAAAATCGCGCCGCGTCCGCGCTCGGACGCAATTATCCCGGCGGCTTGCCGGCGTTCGTCGCCGCCATGAATGCCAAGGCGAAGGCGCTCGGCATGAATGACACGCGTTATGTCGATTCAACCGGCCTGTCGAGCCAGAATGTTGCCAGCGCGCGTGACCTTGCGAGGCTGGTCGCTGCCGCCTATCAGCATCCGGTCATCCGCGAATACTCGACCGATACGCACTACACCGTCAATACTGGTATTCGCGGACGCCAGTTGCAATACCAGAACTCGAACCGGCTCGTCATGAGTCCGACATGGGAGATCGGCCTGCAAAAGACCGGCTACATCACGGAAGCAGGACGCTGCCTGCTCATGCAAACGAGAGTCAACGGACGTCCGGTCGTGATGGTATTCCTCGACTCGAAGGGCAAGGATTCGCGCCTTGCAGATGCAGGCCGTGTGCGACGCTGGCTGGAAGTCTCGAAGCCGCAGGCATTGAGACCGAGCGTGGCACACCAGGGCTGAACCACGGTAATCCGCCACACCTCGATTTGCGATTTCTGCCGGGCACTCGACGGCGATTGCTGCGTTGCCCATCCTCGCGATAGCAACACTATCGCTGCGGCCTTGCTCCAGACGCCTGCGTCCTCCCTGCGGGCGTTGTAAATCCAGGTACTGAGTAGCTTGTCAGCGCCGTATTCTGTTTTCTATGCTAAATTGGGGTTTGGACTGATCCACGGCATGTTTGCAAGATGGAATGCCAGTGCGAGATCCAGCCAGCAGCCGTCACGGCACAGGCACTGGAGCGGATGGTGCTTGTGCCTTAACTTTCATGGAATGGTGGCCAGGGGCTCGTCATGCAGCAGTTTTTCGCATTCAGACGGGCTCTTAAGATTGCCTTTTCGATGAGTTTTTCTCATTCATGTTTACGCCACGTGTCCTGCTTGTCAACGACGACCCCGCCAATCTGCTGGCGCTGAAAAGCCTTTTGTCCCCGCGGGATGACTACGAGGTGATCACCGCGCGGTCCGGCGAGGAAGCGTTGCGCTGGGTGCTGACCTATGATTTCGCGGTGATCCTGCTCGACGTCAACATGCCGGGCATGGATGGTTTCGAGACGGCGGAAGCAATCCATTCCCACCCGCGTTCCGCATCGGTGCCGATCATTCTCGTCACCGCGCATTATGCCGACGAAATGCATCGGCTCAAGGGCTACCAGCGGGGTGCGGTCGATTACCTCTTTACGCCCATCATTCCCCAGATCCTGCAGACCAAGGTTGCGGTATTTGTCGATCTGGCAAAGAAGAACCTGCAACTGAAACGGCAGACGCTGGAGCTGGAACGCCTGAACGCCACGCTGCAGGAACAGCGTAAGCAGGACCTGCAACACATCAACGAACGCAAGCAGGCCGAAGAAGCCCTGCGCCAGTCGCAGGAAGAGTTGCGGCAGCTTGCCAGCTACCAGGAGCGCATCAAGGAAGACGAGCGCAAGAGGATCGCGCGCGAAATCCATGACGAACTCGGGCAAAACCTGCTCGCCTTGCGCATCGACATCGCCATGCTGCATGCCCGCACCGGCACCACGCATCCGAAGCTCAACCAGAAGGTGCATGCCGTGCTCGATCACATCGACGCGACCATGAAGGCGATGCGCGCCATCATCAACAATCTGCGGCCGACTGTGCTCGACCTCGGCCTGAACGCTGCCATGGAGTGGCAGGTCAAGGAATTCCAGCGGCGTACCGGTATCGCCTGCGAACTCCTCATGCCGGACAAGGAACTGTCGGTGGACGACAACAGGGCGACGGCGGTGTTCCGGATCCTGCAGGAATCACTGAACAACGTCTTCCGACATGCCCGCGCGACCAAGGCGACCATCGAACTCCAGACGCAGGGCGAACGCCTGCTCATGACGGTTTCCGACAATGGCGTGGGCATCTTCCCGGGCTGCCGCCGGAAGGCCAATTCCTTCGGCCTGGTCGGCATCAAGGAGCGCGTCAGCGCCCTGGGCGGAGAATTCAAGCTTGATACTGCCCAGGACAAGGGCACATCCATTGCCATTTCCATTCCTCTTGACGACGATGCGGTCGACGCTGCCGACAATCCGCCAGCGCAAGAGAGACGAGCTTCCGACGGCAGGAAACCGATTGCCGCCGCACCGGCCAAGCGTGCGGAGACCTCGCGGCGCCGCAAGGACAAGGAACTGTCGGGAAAGCTGAACGAGCTGACCTGATCTGCCAGGTTTGATATTTCTCAATAGTGGTTCACATCCCTTCCGGAAGGCAGGGAGTAGCGGTTGCTAACCTTCACCGTTTAAGCACACAATAAATTTCGCAGTTTCCTTCAGGGAACTTCCGATACCTTTCTTTTTGCCCGGCTGCGGAGATGTCCTCGCCGCGCCTGTTCTCACCTGTACAACACGTGCTTACGCCAAGAGTCCTTGTCGTCAATGACGATCCTGCCACCCTGCTTGCGCTCCAGACGCTTCTGGCGGATGCCGCGGAGCGGGACGGCTACGAGATTGTCTGCGCGCATTCCGGCGAGGACGCGCTTCGCGAAGTGCTGCAGCGTGAATTTGCCGTTATCCTGCTGGACGTGAAGATGCCGGGCATTGACGGTTTTGAAACAGCCGAAGCGATACATTCGCACCCGCGTTCGGCAGCCGTGCCGATCATTTTCACCACCGTTTATTCAGGTGACGATTTCAACCGGCTCAAGGCCTATCAGAGCGGCGCGGCGGATTACCTGTTGATGCCGGTCATTCCGCAGGTGTTGCAGACCAAGGTGTCGGTTTTCGTGGAAATGGCGAAGAACAGGCTGGAACTGCAGGCCAAGACGCAGGCGCTGGAAGTGCTTAACCGCGATCTGCGCGTGCAGCAGATGCGCGAACTCAAGCGCATCAACGCGGCACTGGAAGCGGAGATCGTCGAGCGCCGTCGCGCCGAGCAGCGGGCACAGGATCTGGCGACGCGCGATCCGCTGACCCGGCTGCCAAACCGCCGTTCGCTGATCGAGCGCCTGGAGCATGCCATCGCGCATGCGTCACGACACAATGAATGCCTCGCCTTGCTGTTTCTTGACCTCGACAAGTTTAAGGCGATCAACGATACGCTGGGACACGAAGCGGGCGACGAACTGCTGATCCAGGTGGCAACGCGGATTGCGTCCTGCCTGCGGGAGGAAGACATGGTGGCGCGCCTCGGAGGCGACGAATTCGTAGTACTGCTGGAAAACCTGCCGGATGCAACACATGCGGCCGTGGTGGCACACAAGATCGTGCACGCAGTCGCGGCGATTGAACGGATAGGCGAGCACGCAATCAGCACGTCGACCAGTATTGGCATCAGCCTGTTTCCCGGCGATGGCGCGGATATGCAAACGCTAATGAAGCACGCCGACCTGGCGATGTATCGCGCCAAGAAACAGCAGCGCGGAAGCATCCGGTTTTTCCGCAGGGCGATGAACCCCGCCGTCGTGCCGGGACAGGATTAAGAAATCACAAAATCAGAAAATGGAGACACATACATGGACCTCAGAATGACCTTGCCCGATGAACTGGACGCCAAGCTCTTGCTCGGCGTGTTGACCGCATTGAAGAAGGGCGATTTTTCTACGCGGCTGCCGTCGGACTGGACTGGTGTCGCCGGCAAGATCGCCGATACGCTCAACGACATCATGGAAACCAATGAGCAACTGGCCGAGGAAATCACCGAGGTCAGCAGGGTTGTGGGACGCGAGGGGCGGTTGACCCAGCGTGCCGCGGTGCCGAGCGTGGCGGGTGGATGGTCGACTATCGTCAGATCGGTCAATACTTTGATCGACGACCTGGTGCGGCCGACCACGGAAATGGCGCGCGTCATCGGCGCGGTCGCGAAGGGCGACCTGTCGCAGACCATGACGCTGGACGTGGACGGACGTCCGCTGAAAGGGCAGTTTCTGCGTGCGGCAGCCACCGCGAACACCATGGTGGACCAGCTCTCGTCATTTGCTTCCGAAGTGACGCGCGTGGCACGCGAGGTGGGCACCGAAGGCAAGCTGGGCGGACAGGCGAACGTGCCGGGCGTGGCAGGCACGTGGAAGGACCTGACCGACTCGGTGAACTCGATGGCGGGCAACCTCACTTCACAGGTGCGGAACATCGCGGACGTGACGACCGCGGTGGCCAACGGCGACCTGTCGAAGAAGATCACGGTGGACGTGCGCGGCGAGATTCTGCAATTGAAAGACACCATTAATACCATGGTGGACCAGCTGCGTTCGTTCGCATCGGAAGTGACGCGCGTGGCGCGCGAGGTGGGCACCGAGGGCAAGCTGGGTGGGCAGGCCTACGTGCCCGGTGTGGGCGGCACCTGGAAGGACCTGACCGACAATGTGAACTTCATGGCGTCGAACCTCACGGGCCAGGTGCGCAACATCGCCGAAGTGACGACCGCAGTGGCGAACGGCGACCTGTCGAAGAAGATCACGGTGGACGTCAAAGGCGAAATTCTTGAACTGAAGGACACCATCAACGTGATGGTGGATCAGCTTTCCTCGTTCGCGTCGGAAGTTACCCGCGTGGCACGCGAGGTGGGCACCGAAGGCAAGCTGGGCGGACAGGCGAACGTGCCGGGCGTGGCAGGCACGTGGAAGGACCTGACCGACTCGGTGAATTCGATGGCCGGCAACCTGACTTCACAGGTCCGCAACATCGCAGACGTGACGACCGCGGTGGCCAACGGTGACCTGTCGAAGAAGATCACGGCCGACGCGAAGGGCGAAATCCTCGAACTGAAGAACACCATCAACGTGATGGTGGACCAGTTGAATTCATTTGCCTCGGAAGTGACGCGCGTGGCGCGCGAGGTGGGCACCGAAGGCAAGCTGGGCGGGCAAGCGAACGTGCCGGGCGTTGCAGGTACGTGGAAGGACCTGACGGACTCGGTGAACTCGATGGCCGGCAACCTGACGTCACAGGTGCGCAACATCGCGGACGTGACGACGGCGGTGGCCAACGGCGACCTGTCAAAGAAGATCACGGTGGACGTACGAGGTGAAATTTTCGAACTGAAGAACACCATTAATGTGATGGTGGACCAGTTGAACTCATTCGCGTCCGAAGTGACGCGCGTGGCCCGCGAAGTGGGCACCGAGGGCAAGCTGGGTGGACAGGCGCAGGTGAAGGGTGTGGGCGGCACGTGGAAGGACCTGACCGACAACGTGAACTTCATGGCATCCAATCTCACCGGCCAGGTGCGCAACATCGCCGAAGTGACCACGGCCGTGGCGCGCGGCGACCTGTCGAAGAAGATCACGGTGGACGTGAAGGGTGAAATCCTCGAATTGAAGAACACCATCAACGTGATGGTGGACCAGCTCTCTTCGTTTGCGTCGGAAGTCACGCGCGTGGCGCGCGAGGTGGGCACCGAAGGCAAGCTGGGCGGACAGGCGAACGTGCCGGGCGTGGCAGGCACGTGGAAGGACCTGACGGACTCGGTGAACTCGATGGCTGGCAACCTGACTTCACAGGTGCGCAACATCGCAGACGTGACGACCGCGGTGGCCAACGGCGACCTGTCGAAGAAGATCACGGTGGACGTGCGCGGCGAGATCCTGCAATTGAAGGACACCATCAACACCATGGTGGACCAGCTGCGATCGTTCGCGTCGGAGGTGACGCGCGTGGCGCGCGAGGTGGGTACCGAAGGCCGTCTCGGTGGTCAGGCGAACGTGCCGGGCGCGTCGGGCACATGGAAAGACCTGACCGATAGTGTGAACTTCATGGCATCGAACCTTACGGGTCAGGTGCGCAATATCGCCGAAGTGACCACGGCGGTGGCGCGCGGCGACCTGTCGAAGAAGATCACGGTGGACGTGAAGGGTGAAATCCTCGAACTGAAGAACACCATCAACGTGATGGTGGATCAGCTTTCCTCGTTTGCTTCCGAAGTGACGCGTGTGGCGCGCGAAGTGGGCACCGAGGGCAAGCTGGGCGGACAGGCGCAGGTGGAAGGTGCGGCGGGAACCTGGAAGGACCTGACAGACAACGTGAACTTCATGGCAGCGAACCTGACCGCGCAGGTGCGCGGCATCGCTGGTGTGGTGACCGCCGTCGCGAATGGTGACCTGAAGAAGAAACTGACTGTGGCGGCGCGCGGCGAGATCGCAGCGCTGGCGAACACGATCAATGAAATGACCGACACGCTGGCGGTGTTTGCCGACCAGGCGACAACCGTGGCGCGCGAAGTGGGCGTGGAAGGCAAGCTCGGCGGCCAGGCATCGGTGCCGGGGGCGGCAGGAACGTGGAAGGACCTGACGGAAAACCTGAACCGCATGGCGGCGACGCTGACCACGCAGGTGCGGGCGATTGCAGAAGTGGCAACGGCCGTGACACGCGGCGACCTGTCGCGTTCGATCCAGGTGGAGGCGCGCGGCGAAGTGGCGGACCTCAAGGACAACATCAACGAGATGATCCGCAACCTGAAGGAAACCACGCAGAAGAACGCGCAGCAGGACTGGCTGAAGACCAACCTCGCGCGCTTCACCCGCCTGCTGCAGGGCCAGCGCGACCTGAGCGCAGTGACAACGCTGATCCTGTCCGAGCTGGCACCGCTGGTCTCTGCGCATCACGGCGTGTTCTACATGATGGATTCGCAGCAGCAGGATGCGCGCCTGCGCATGATTGCGAGCTATGGCTATCGCTCCAGCCGCAAGCTGCCGACCTCCTTCCGTCCGGGTGAAGGACTGGTCGGGCAATGCGTGCTCGAGAAGCAGCGCATCTGGTTGACCAACGTGCCGCGCGACTACATCCAGGTGTCATCCGGGCTTGGCGCTGCGCCGCCGAACAATATCGTGGTGCTGCCGATCCTGTTCGAGCAGCAGGTGAAGGCCGTGATCGAGATCGCATCGCTCGACCGCTTCACCGAAACGCATTTGTCCTTCCTCGACCAGCTGATGGAGACCATCGGCGTCGTGCTGAACACGATCGAGGCCAACAGCCGCACGGAAAGCCTGCTGATGCAATCGCAGTCGCTGGCGCAGGAACTGCAGCAGACCAACCTGGAGCTGGCGGAAAAGGCGCGCCTGCTGTCCGAACAGAATATTGAAGTGGAGCGCAAGAACCGGGAAGTGGAACAGGCCAAGCTGGCGCTGGAAGAAAAGGCCACGCAGCTTGCCTTGTCATCGAAGTACAAGTCGGAGTTCCTGGCGAACATGTCGCATGAACTGCGTACGCCGCTCAACAGCCTCCTGATTCTCGCGCAGCAGCTTTCCGACAACCCGGAAGGCAACCTGACGGAGCGGCAGGTGGAATTCGCCAAGACTATCTACGGCTCCGGCAGCGACCTGCTGACACTCATCAACGACATCCTCGACCTGTCGAAGATCGAGTCCGGCACGGTCACGCTGGAGGTGAGCGAATACCGTTTCCGCGCCCTCAGCAATTACGTCGAACGCACCTTCCGTCACATGGCCGAAGCCAAGCAGCTGAATTTCTCGGTCGACCTGGGCGACAACCTGCCTGCATCCATGATGACCGATACCACACGGCTGCAGCAGATCCTGAAGAACCTGTTATCGAATGCGTTCAAGTTTACCAGCCATGGTGAAGTGGCCTTGCGCATCGGCATGGCAAGGGAAGGGTGGTCGCCGGATCATCCGCATCTCAATAACGCCGATGCGGTACTCGCCTTTTCGGTCAAAGACACCGGTGCCGGTATTGCGAGCGACAAGCTGCAACTGATTTTCGAGGCGTTCCAGCAGGCCGACGGCAGCACGGCGCGCAAATACGGCGGAACGGGGCTCGGCCTTTCGATCAGCCGCGAACTTGCACGCTTGCTTGGCGGCGAGATCCGGGTAGAAAGTGCCGTTGGCACCGGGAGTACCTTTACGTTGTACCTGCCGTACAACCATACGGGCTTTATCGGCTACGACCACTCGGCATCCCGCTCCCCCGCCGCAAAAGCGCGCTTGCTGCCTGCCCGGGTGGCGGATACGGAAGCTGATGAAATCGAGGTGGCGCAACTGGTCATGGATCCGCCGCGCTTGCCCTACCAGGGGACGGCGGACGACCGAGGGCTCATCTCGCCGGGTGACCCGTCCGTGCTGATTGTCGAGGACGATGTGCCCTTCGCGGATATTCTGCTCGACCACGCACGGGAAAAGAATTTCAAGGGCATTGTCACGCACCACGGCGATTCGGCGCTGACGCTGGCGCGCGATTACCTGCCGGCGGCCATCCTGCTCGACATTGACTTGCCGGACATCGATGGATTCACTGTCCTCGAGCGCCTCAAGCGCGATCCGTCGACGCGCCATATCCCGGTCCATGTGCTGACCAATCTGAAGGAGCGTGAGCGCGTGTTGCGGCAGGGGGCCATTTCGTATCTTCACAAACCCGTCAGCCGCGACCGCCTGCAGGAAGAGTTCGCGCGCATCCAGCAGTTCCTCATGCGCGGCAAACCAAGCCTGCTGGTGGTGGAAGATGACGCCATGCAGCGTCAGGCCATCATTGACCTGGTCGGTAGCAACGATGTGCATATCCATGCCGTCGGAACCGGGGCGGAGGCGCTCGCGGGATTGCGGTCGACGCACTTCGACTGCATGGTGCTGGATCTCACGCTGCCGGATATCAACGGCTTCGACCTGCTCGATACCATCGGCGATGATGCTGCATTGCGCGACTTGCCGGTCGTCGTTTATACCGCGAAGGACCTGACGCGCAAGGAGGTGACGCGCCTCAAGCGTATTGCGAAGACCATCGTGATCAAGGATGCGCGTTCGCCCGAGCGTCTGCTCGATGAAACAGCTTTGTTCCTCCATCGTTCGCCGACAACACTTCCGGAATTGCAGCGGCGCATGCTGGAAGACGTCCATGAAGCGGATGGCGGCCTGGCCGGCCACAAGGTCCTGATCGTCGACGATGACCTGCGCAACATCTTCGCGCTGAGTTCCGTACTGGAGCGCCACCAGATGAAGGTGCAGTTTGCCGAGAACGGCAAGGATGGCATCGAGGTGCTGGAGAAGGATCCGGAAATCGAGATCGTGCTGATGGACATCATGATGCCGGAGATGGATGGCTATGACACGATGCGCGCGATCCGCGCCATCCCGAAGTTCAAGTTGCTGCCGATCATTACGCTGACCGCGAAGGCGATGAAGGGCGACCGCGACAAGTGCCTTGCGGCGGGCGCTTCCGACTACATTACGAAGCCGGTAGATGTGGCGCAGCTGCTGTCGCTGATGCGAGTGTGGCTGCATCAATGAGCATGTCCGCGGTGAACGGCGAGCAGCCGGTGGAAGACCTGGAAACGGATCTCCTGCTGGAAGGTGTGTTCCGTCGCTTCGGCCACGACTTTCGCGGCTATCGGCGCCCGGTCCTTCAGCACAAGCTGCAGGCCGCGATGCAGCAGCTTGGCGTGAAAACGGTCTCGGGCCTGCAGGAGCGGGTGATGCATGAAACGCGTGCGGCGGAGAGCTTGCTGCGCGAACTGAGCGCGCATCCTGCGGGATTGCTCGAAGACGCGGGCTATCTGCGCATCTTGCGCGAGGCGGTCGTGCCGCTGCTGCGCTCGTGTCCGTCACCGAGGATCTGGATTGCGGAATGTCTGCATGCCGAGGATGCCTGCGTGCTGTCGGCCATGCTGGACGAGGAGCAGCTTCTCGACAGAACGCAGATATTCGCAACGGTGGAGAACGAATCGCTCCTGCATGAAGCGAGCGGAGGACGGCTTGCATTCGAGCATCTCGCACGCTACGCGGAGAACTATCGCGAGAGCGGGGGCAAGATAGATTTGCGCGAGTACTGCAGCAAGGAAAATGGGTACGCCGTGTTCAGCGACCGGTTGCGCGCCAATATCACCTGGGAGCAATACAGCCTGGCGACCAATGCCTCATTCAATGAGTTCCAGCTGATCATCTGCCGCCATGCGCTGGGGGAATTCGGAACGGTGCTGCGTAACCGTGCGCTGCGGCTCTTTTACGACAGCATGCCGCTGTACGGTATTCTCAGCCTGGATCCAGACGCCAGTCTGGAGGCGACGCCCTTCATTTCGCGCTACAAGGCGATTGCGCCGGAGCAGGGCTTGTACCGGCGCATTGCGTGACGATCAAGTAACGATCAAATAACGATCAATCAACGACCAATCTTGATCAATCTTGACGGACAGTCAGGCCGCGGCGCCTGTGCCTTCCGGCACGTAACCCAGCACGGCGGAGATCTGGTTCGCCGTGTTGATCAGGTCTTCCACCCATTCCTCCTGCAGGCGGTCTGCCGGTGCGGAAATTGACAGGCCGGCAATCAGTTTGCCAGAATCGTCATAGATCCCGGCCGCCATACAGCGCACGCCGAGTTCCAGTTCCTCGTTGTCACGGGCATAGCCGCGGGCACGCACGAGGCTCAGTTCCCGTTCCAGTTTGGCGAGGTCGGTGATCGAATTCTTGTTGTGGCCGGCCAGGCCGGTACGCGTTGCGTAGGAGCGGACCATTTTCGGATCGTCGATCGACAGGAACAGCTTGCCGGTCGAGGTCAGGTGCAGCGGCGCGCGTCCGCCGATGGCGCGGACCACCTGCATGCCGGAGCGCTCCGAAAATGCACGATCGATGTAGACGATTTCGTCGCCCTGGCGCACGGACAGGTTGATGGTCTGGTGAGTCTTGCGATGGAGGGCTCGCATGAAGTCGAGCGCGGCTTCGCGCACGTTCAGGCGGCTCTTGACGATGTTGCCCAGTTCCAGCAGGCGCATGCCCAAACGATAAGAACCGGCCTCCGCGCGGTCAACGAAGCGCTTGACGACCAGATCGTTCAGAATACGATGGGCGGTCGACGGATGCAGCCCTGTCACGCTGGAAAGTTCCTTCAGGCTGACCGGATCCGGATACTGCGCGAGTGCATCCAGAAGAGAAATCATGCGCTCGATCACCTGGATCGAAATTTGACTGTTCTCGGATGGTTGTTCAGGTTTCATGTCAGGCTTGGTGTATTGCATCAAGCTATGTTATACCACAATGTGAAAAAATGAAAAAGTCGTGCAAAAAATTTGGGGACGAAGACCGAATTTATTTCATCGTTATGCACCGCTCATTTTCTGCATGGCCACGTCATAATGACACTCATTGAAACCTGAGGAGACAGCGTCGTGCGCGTCGGATTTTTCCATACCTGCCTGATTGACATGATGCGGCCGGAGATCGGCTTTTCGGTGCTGAAACTGCTGGAGGCGGCCGGCTGCGAAGTGGTCGTTCCGGAAGCGCAGACCTGCTGCGGCCAGCCGGGCTACAGCTCGGGCGATCGCAAGGCGGCACGCGCGCTGGCAGAGAAATTCGTCGAGGAGTTCGAGAGCTTCGATTATGTCGTCATTCCGTCCGGTTCCTGCGGCGGCAACGTCAAGGTCCACTACGCGGACCTGTTCAAGGACGATCCGGCCTGGCTGAAGCGCATGGAGCGCCTTGCGCCGCGCGTCTATGAGTTGACTGATTTCCTGTGCAATATTGTCAAGATCGATAAATTGCCCGGCGAAGGCAAGTGCAGCATCAAGGGCAAGGTAACCTATCACGATTCCTGCTGCGGACTGCGTGAACTCGGCGTGGAAACGCAGCCGCGCGCGCTGCTGGAAAAGGTCGGCGTCGAGGTAACCGAAATGAAGGACCATCGCCAGTGCTGCGGCTTCGGCGGCTCCTTTGCTGTCAAATACGGCGACATTTCCTCGGCCATCGTCGATGAAAAATGCGAGAACATCCACGCATCCGGCGCGGAAGCGGTGGTGCTGGGCGACCTCGGTTGCATGTTGAATATCGAAGGCCGACTGCGCCGCACCGGGGATGAAAAGACGAAGGTGCTGCACGTCGCACAAGTACTCGCAGGAGATGCGTGATGCAGATCCAGTCCATGCATTTCAAGGCCCGCGCAGGGGAAAAGCTGGCCGACAAGCGCCTGCAGCAAAACCTGAAGAAACTGTCCACCAAGTTCGTCAGCGGTCGTGCCTCAGCGATCACGGAGCTCGATGATTTCGAAGGCACGCGCGACGCGGCCATCGAACGCCGCATGCGCGCGATCAATAACCTCGACGTATGGCTGGAAACCTTCGAAGCGGAGGCCACGCGCCGCGGCGCCACCGTGCTGTTCGCGGAGAGCGCGGAGGATGCGTCGCGCCTGGTGGTGGAGATCGCGAAGAAGCACGGCGTGAAGAAAGCCATCAAGTCGAAGTCGATGGTGTCGGAGGAGATGGCGCTCAACAAGGCGCTGGAATCGGCCGGCGTGCAACCCATCGAAACCGATCTCGGCGAATACATCCTGCAGATCAACAACAACGAAGCGCCGTCGCACATCATCGCGCCGGTCGTGCACAAGGACAAGGAAGAGATTTCCGACCTCTTCGCGCGCGTGCACCAGCGTCCGCGCCTGACGGACATTCCGCAGATGACGCGCGAGGCGCGCGAGATGCTGCGGCCGCAGTTCCTCTCCGCCGACATGGGCATCACCGGCGGCAATTTCGTGATTGCCGAGACCGGTTCGGTGGCGATCGTCACCAATGAAGGCAACGAGGGCATGTGCACCATCCTGCCGCCCAAGGTGCATGTGGTGGTGACCGGTATCGAGAAGGTGTTGCCGACGCTGGAGGATTTCGCGACGGTCATGCGCCTGCTGCCGCGTTCGGCTACCGGGCAGTCGATCTCGAATTATGTGTCGCTGCTGACCGGGCCGCGCCGCGAAGGTGACGTTGATGGTCCCGAGCACATGTATTTCGTGCTGGTCGATGGCGGCCGCACTGGACTGGTCGGTTCCGAGTTCCAGGATATGCTGCGCTGCATCCGTTGCGGCGCCTGCATGAACCATTGCCCGGTCTACCAGAAGATCGGCGGCCATACTTACGGCTGGGTCTATCCGGGACCGATGGGCAGCGTGCTCACGCCGTCCTACGCCGGCCTCGAGAACGCGCTCGACCTGCCGCAGGCGTCCACGCTATGCGGCGAATGCCATGTGGTCTGTCCTGTTAAAATCCCGCTGCCGGACCTGCTGCGCAAGCTGCGCGAAAAGCAGGTGGATGAACACCTGCGGCCGGCGTCGGAACGCCTCGGCCTGATGGCCTGGGCCTTCCTGGCGAAACGCCCAGCACTGTATCGACTGGCGACCCGCATCGGCGTACGCTTGATGCACTTCATGGCCGGCGGCAAGAAGACGATTTCGAAACTGCCGGGCGCCAGCGGCTGGACCGATTACCGCGAAATGCCAGCGCCCTCCGGCAAGACGTTCCGCGAGATGTATAAAGAGCGAAGATGACAGGACATCACCAGACCAGCGAGTTCAAGAGCAAGAGCGGCGTAAAGCGGATTTATGCCGCTCTTTTGTATTCGATGCACGGCTTCCGGACAGCCTGGCGGAACGAGCATGCATTCCGGCAGGAGCTGATGCTGGTCGTTCCCGGCATCGTCGTCGCCTTGCTGCTGCCCGTGCCCGCCCTGCACAAGCTGGCGCTGATTGCGGTTCTCGTCCTCGTGCTCATCGTCGAACTGCTCAACTCGGCTGTCGAAGCGGTGGTCGACCGCATCTCGCTCGAGCGCCATCCCTTGTCCAAGAATGCCAAGGATCTCGGCAGTGCCGCAGTCTTCCTTTCGCTCGCGCTTGCCGCGGTGACCTGGGCCGTCATCGTGCTGCCAGTATTCCTGAAATGATCTGCGCCATAGCCGTATGGCGGCAATGACGTTCGCGCTGCTTTTTTTCGCGACCCTGGTTGCCGCCGTCCTAGCAGGCAAGCTTCCCTCGCTCATCCTTGCAGGTTATTGCGTCGCAAGTGTCGTCGCCTGCGTTGCTTATGCGCTGGACAAGTCGGCCGCGCGCCGCGATGCATGGCGCATCAGTGAGCGGACCTTGCATCTGCTCGGGCTTGCAGGCGGCTGGCCCGGCGCCTTGGTCGCACAGCGCATGCTGCGCCATAAATCGGCGAAGCGTTCCTTCCAGGCGGTCTTCTGGATGACCGTCGTGCTCAATTGCGCTGCCTTGTCGATCTACGCGCTGCCCGACATGCACGAACACGTACTGTCGGTCTTGAGCGTCCCCTGATGCTTCAGCGAGGACGAAGCGTGCATGTCATTGCGCGCTTTCGCCGGACGGCGTATCCGATGCTGCCGCGCCGAGCTTCACACTGCCGTCGGGTTGCGGCACTTCGAGCGGCTTGACTTCCACGGGCGCCACGCCTTGTTCCTTGATGCCAAGCTTTTCGGCGGTCTTCGGCGTGACATCGACAATGCGGCCGTCCACATAAGGCCCGCGATCGCGGATCTCGACGACATCGCTCTTGCCGTTTTCCAGATTGGTCACCTTCGCCGTGGTGCCGAGCGGCAGCGTTTTGCTCGCTGCTGCGTTGGATTGCGGATTGAGCGGCGTGCCGTCCGCCATCTTCTTCCCGTGGAAATTCCGGGCATAGTAAGAGGCCTTGCCGCGGCGCGGCTTGCCGGAACGGTCAAGGCTGTGTTTGCTTGCATGTTTTGCGGCAGGCTTGGTGTCAGATGGCGTATCGTGGGCTGATGCGCCTGTGCCGAAGAAGATGGCGGCCGCCGTGATCCAGAATTTTTTCTTGTTCGCAAATCCCATTGCATGTCTCCTTTTGAGGTGTTTTCAGTGCAACAGAACCATGGATGAAACAGATCCTCCAGGTAATTGGCATGTTGACACCTGTTCGACGCCATCCATCACCCCAAAGTTTCTGGTGGCCTTCCTGCAACAGCTCGCTGGGATTGGCAAACGAACTTTCACATCGCCTCATGTCCAACCAAATTGCGACGCATGACATGCGATGGACCGGCAGAAAGGAAGGGCGATGAAAAATCCGTGGACTAGCAAGAACCCGTGGATGAGCATGTGGCTCAGCGGCGCCAATGCCATCGCCGGCTCGGCGCGCAACCGCGCTGCCGCGGAAAGCAAGCGCCAGGCAGCCATCGCCATGAAGAAAAACATGCAGCAGATTGCCGATTTCTGGAGCGGCGCATGGCTGGCACCGCCACCGAAGCGCAGGAAGCGACGCAGCCGCTGAGCGGATGCAACAGCAGATTCATTCCCCGTCATTTTCTTTCTGGAGAAATCACATGAAGCGCACGGCATCGGCCGCCTGGACCGGCGGCCTCAAGGATGGAAAGGGCAAGCTCTCCACGCAAAGCGGACTCTTGAAAGATACGCCCTATGGCTTCAGCACTCGCTTCGAGAACGAGCCGGGCACCAATCCGGAAGAACTCATCGCCGCGGCGCATGCCGGCTGCTTCACCATGGCCTTGTCGGCGCAGCTTGCGGAAGCGGGCATGACGGCGGAAAGCTTGCGGACTTCTGCCGAGGTCACGCTGGAAAAACTGGGCGACGGCTTCGCCATCACCGCCATCCACCTCAAACTCCTGGCGAAAATACCTGGCGCCGATCCGAAAGCCTTTCACGCGGCAGCGAACAAGGCCAAGGAAGGATGTCCCGTATCCAAGCTCTTCACGGCGCCAATCACACTGGACGCGACGCTGGAAGGCACGATCTGACTGCAATCGTGCCGGTGATCGTACCGGTACACGGCGCTACTTTTGCGGCGAATTGTTCTGAATCCATTGCGCGAAGGCTTGCAGGAATTTTTGCAGGAAATCGCGCGTCGAATCGTTCGCAAGGTTGCCCTTGTCGTCGAACAAGCTGGCGCCATTGCCAATGTAAGCCTCGGGCTGCTGCAGCATCGGCACGTTGAGGAACACCATGGATTGTCGTAGGTGCTGGTTGGCGCCGAAGCCGCCGATCGCGCCTGGTGACAGGCTGATGACCGCGCCCGGCTTGCCGTTCCATGCGCTCTGCCCATAAGGCCGCGATGCGACGTCGATGGCGTTCTTCAGCACGCCGGGCACGGAGCGGTTGTATTCCGGCGTGACGAACAGCACTGCATCGGCGTCCTGCACCTGCTTCTTGAAATCGGTGACTGATTGCGGCGGATTGGCCTCGAATTCCTGGTTGAACAGCGGCAGGTTTCCGATCTCGACGATGTGGAGCTTGAGCGCGTCCGGTGCCATCGCGATCAGCGCGTTGGCCAGCTTGCGATTGAGCGATTCCTTGCGCAGGCTGCCGACGAATACGGCAACGTTCTTGTTTGCATTCATGATGATCCTTTCAGGAAAAGGAGGTGAGGTTTATCAGTATAGACAGTGGCTCCGCCAATTCGATCAGCGCTGCGTGCACGCAGGGGAGAGTGTTATTGCGGACATGAAACTTGCAGGAAGTGTTTCGAGAGAATAATCTGCGGGCATCGGCACAATAAAAAAACGAAAGGAGTTTCCATGCACAAATACCAGAGCGGCGCGATGTCGGACGACATGGCCAAGTTTCTTCTGCGGGTGACGCTGGCCATCCTCATCCTCTTTCACGGGGTATCGAAAATCATGGGAAGCATTGGTCCCATTACGGGCATGGTGGCGAAGGTCGGCATGCCGCCGGCGCTCGGCTACCTGGTGTTCATCGGCGAAGTGCTGGCGCCATTGCTCGTGCTGGTGGGAGCATGGACGCGCCCGGCGGCATTCATCATCGCGATCAACATGGTGGTCGCGGTGCTTCTCGCGCATACGACGCAGTTTTTCAGCGTATCGAAAACGGGTGGCTGGGCGCTTGAACTGCAGGCGATGTATTTCATCTCCGCGATTGTGGTGACGCTGCTGGGCGGCGGCCGTTTCGGCGTTGGAGGGAAATGGAACTAGCGGTCCTGCTGCATTCATTCAAGTAATAACAATGTTCCATCATTGTGCGAACAATGGTGGAACATGCCTTGCAGTTGAGGAGATCAAAAGAAGAACGCGATCGTCCAGACCAGCACGATCAGCGCGACCGGCATGAGATAGGCCGTAAAGGCCAGCAGACGACGTGCCATTCCCGGCACTGCCAGCAATCGCCAGCCAAGCCCGGCTGAAAAGCTGCTCCCCGCGACGAGCAGCAGGATGCGGACCGCAGGCACCCATTCGAGTGGAATCCGCTCCGCCTTCAAGTGGCCCAGCGTCAGCATGGAAAGCCCGAGGAAGATGCCTGTGCCGGCCATCGGCACTAGTCCCAGCGCCAGGCGTCGCAGCGGCAGGGCGGGCAGGTTGGCGATGCGTGCCGCCAGCCAAAGCAATCCCAGTACGGCCGACCCGAGCGCGATGCCGCCGCCGAGGATATAGGCAAGGATGCAAAGACCGTCGAGCCAGGTGAACACATCATTCGCCTCAGGATAATGGGTGAGCATCCACCACGGCGCATTGTCCTGCAGCAGCAGGAAGGCATCATGGTCCACCAGCCAGGTCGCAACGACAGTCTTCATGTGCACGAAGAGACGGCTCGCCGACCACTGGAATGCCGCGGTCGCAATGCCGATCACACCGAAGATGAGCGTGAGCGCTTCACCCCGGCTGACATCCTTGCTGCGCGTATTGATGATTTCGCTTGCCGGGTTGCGTACCGCCAGCTGCACTGCGCCGCGATAATCGCTGCAACGTCCGCAGGCATGGCAAGCCGAAGCGCTCTTCATGTGGCGGATGTCGATCAGCGGCGCGCAGTTCACCATCGGCGCGCGCTCGGTGCTGCGCTTCCATGCTTCTTCATTGACGCGGAAGTGCAGCGGAGCGATCTTTGCGAGCAGGGCGAACACGCCGTTGGCCGGGCACAGGTAGCGGCACCAGACGCGCTTGCCCTTGCCATAGATGAAGCCGACTGCCATCGCGGCGACGGTCGATCCGCCCAGCACGAGCAAGGCCGCCTGCGGATATTCGTACACGCTTACCAGTTGGCCATACACAGTCGTGCAGACGAAGGCGACGAATGGCCAGCCGCCCCAACGCATCCAGCGTGGAATCGGGCGCCCCAAGCCGTGCCGGCTGGCCATCTCCGTGAGCGCGCCTTCCGGGCAGAACACGCCGCACCAGACGCGTCCCAGCAGCATGGTGCTCAGCATCACGAATGGCCACCAGATGCCCCAGAACAGGAATTGCGCGAACAGTCGCAGGTTGCTGTAAATGTGCGTATCTTCCGACGGCAGCGGCAGGAGAGCCGGGATGATCAGCAGGAGCAGATAGAAGAGGACGACCACCCACTGGATCGCAAGTATGACGCGCCGGTGCCGCTGCATCGCGCTGCCAAGCCGCGCCACGAAGCCGGTGGAGCGGGGCAGCGGCGGTTGAGTAGGAGCGTGGATGGTTGAAACGGACAGGTCATGCATGATGGCTCCGCACTCACTTCGCGATCATCCGGCCCTGGGCGGTCTTCGGATTGAATTCGCCGAAGAAGGTGTAGGTGCCGGGCTTGAGAGGCTGGAAAATGAGGAAGCTGGACGCTCCCGCTGCCAGCACCTTTTCCTTGTGCAGATCGGCGCTTTCGAACTCTTCCGCGCCAGGGCCTTCATTCTTGATCAGCAGGCGGAACTTGGTGTTCGCCGGTACCTCTATCGTTTCGGGAATGAAGCGTCCGGCGCGGATCAGGAGATTGAAGGTCGGTAGGTCGACGGCAAAGGATGACACTGCCGCAAGGAGTGCCGCCAGGACGAGCAAGCCAGTGGACAGTCGGGAAGCAAGTGCACGCATGGATTTCCTCAATAGGTCAGTTGGGCGCGCAGTCCGAAGACCTTGATCGCTTCGACGGTGCTGTCACCACCGGGGTGACTGATGTACTGGAAGTTCGGTGACAGATCGAACTGCTTGCTGATGCGATAGCGGTAGTAGGCCTCGGCGACGCGCTCCGAGGTGCCGACGGACGCAAAGCTGCGATATGCCTCGCTGGTCCTCAGCCATCCTGCAGCCAGTCCGAGCGCGTCTGCACCGCGATCCCAGTAAGCGCCGTTCAGTTCGCCGCCCAAGGTCAATGCCCGGTCGAACCGCGCCTGCCCACGCACGTGATAGCCGTAACGGCCGAACAGTGTCACGCCGTCGCCGACACGCTGGTCGGCGGAAATGCCCCAGCCAATATGCCGCTCGGTGTTGGTGATGCTGGTATCGAAATGGCCGGCCTGCGGGTTGTTCCATGCATAGATGCGGTAATTCCCTGCCAGTCCGCCGAACAGGCGCTGTTCAGTTTCTGCCTGCAGCATGATCGTCGGCGCCGACAGGCTGCGCTCGTAATTCGAACCCTTCGCGCCTGCGCCGAGCACGCCAATGGATGCCCGCCAGGATTCCGGTTTGCCGCTATCGTTGACATAGGCGATCCGCAGGCCGGGCGTGAAGCCGTTGGCATCTACGCCGATATCACCGCCGGCATCCAGCAACGGGTTGTGCACGAAGACAGCGTTGAGGAACTGGCGCGATTCGTCCCCGGCCACGGCGTTCTGGTCAAAGAAAACGAAGGGGTCCATCTTGCCGAAGGTGACCTCCAGCTTTTCCTTCGAACGCGGCTTGAATCCGCCGAACGGCAGCGGAATGTCCGCCTGGTACCAGGCCTCCGCGAGGAGCGCGACCGAATCGTCGAAAGGCAGGGCGCCCACTCTGAAAGCGGTGGAATTCGGCCTGCCAAAGACAGGGATGTCGTTCAGGCCCGCGCCTTGCCCGATGCGCACATGCGCGAATACCTTGTGCTCGATATCGCCGATCGGCTCCAGTGGCAGGCTGAGGGTGGCGTCCGCACGGTAATTGAGCTGGCTGACGGCGCCTGGTGCATCAGTGGGCCGCTGCGCCACCGTGGTCAGGCTGAAACCTGCGCTGATGCCGTCGAGGGCGCCAAGCTTCTTCACGACAGGCTGCATGCCCTGGGCCTGTGTCTCGACGGCTTTCAGCCGGCTGGTGAGTTCAGGTTCGTTCTCGCTGATGGTGTCGCTTGCCAGGCCGTTGGCAATGCCTTCCTTGTGCTGCTCCAGGGCCTGCAGGCGCTTCTCCACGTCGGCGCCGGACGCCGCCTGCTGTTGCGCACGGCGCATGCGCAGTTCCTGTTCCAGATCGGCATTGCGCTTCTCCAGCCGTTCCATGCGCTGGTTCAGCTTTTCAATCATTTTCATCAGATCGGCCTGGGAAGTCCCGGCGAGGGCGCTCTGTGCAGCGCAGATCAGCCCGACGGCGACAGCCAGTGGCTTGACTTTCAGAGACGGAACCATGGGTCAATACCCGCCTTTCTTGCCGGTTCCGACATAGGTGAAGTCATATTCGACATCGAAGGACTTGAACCATGGGCGCACACCGGTGAGGCGGTCGGTATGGCGACCGAAATGCGCGTGCTGGTTTCCGGAAGGCGGGAGGATCGTGTACCTGACGTGGTACTTGCCCGGACCGAACAGCTTGATGTTGTCGCCGTAATGCGGGCCGTCATTGGCCACCATGGGCATGAATTCACCGCTGAGCTTCTGGCTGCTGCCGCTCTTGCTGATTTCGTATTTCACGATGAGATACGGAATCCAGGCGCCTTCTTCGAAGCCGTTGGGGTTGCCGCCCAGTGCCTTGATGTCAGCCTCGATATGGATATCGGACTCCTCGGCCTTGCGCATCATGCCATCCGGCTCCATGACGACCGGTTGCAGGTACACCGCGGCGATTTCCATGCCGAACCGCTGCTGCGGGGAGCCGATGGGGTACTCGACGGCGCTGGCACTGCAGGCCGCCGTGAGGCCGAGCGCAAGAACCGCGCATTTGATGGAGGTATTGGACAAGGCTGCAAGCATCGGTGACTCCTTGGGTCTTGAATGTCAGATGGGAATTTTATTCAGGCAACTTCGTAAATGATAATCGTTCTCATTAAAATTGGGAAGAGGGCTCATCAATGTTTCCATTTTTTGTTGATTAAGACGCAAGTTAGCCGCACTGGCAATGGCAGGTCCGATATCAGGTCGGGATGTTGCGCGAGCCGTCCAAGGGGCGGCGAGGCATAGCGAATGGCCCAAGGCGAGCGAGTGGATTCCGCCTGCGGAGGGACGCTGGAAGGGCTGGAAATGAAAACGCCCGCGGGAGCGCGGGCGGTGCAGGACTTGAAACGAGGGCTACGGCATCAGTGGACGCTTGCTTGCCAGCTTCGCGTGGATTTCCTTGAGCGCCTTTTCCATGGTGGCAATGCGATAGTTCGTGGCCGGATGCATTGCCGTGTAGGCGTTCATTACGCTCGGCGGGAACTGGCTTGCCATGCGTTTCCAGAACGGGACGACCTGGGAAAGCTCGTAGCCGGCGCGTGCGAGCATGTAAAGCGATAGCTTGTCCGCCATTCCATCAAGAGATGCCGGCATCGGCTTGACGCCAGCGAGGCCGACCATGGTGCGCATGTCCGGATGGGCGCGTTGCAGGTTGTCGATGATGCCGCCGACGGTCGCGCTCATCTTCTGGCGCACGGCATGCGCGAGCGCATTGTGTGCCATTTCCTTGGCGATCACGTAAGCCAGCTCATCATCGGAGCGCACGGTGCTCATCATGCCGCGCGTGATCAGGACGCGATAGCCGTCGGAATACGCCGCCACGGTGTCCGCATTGCCCAGCTCCACGCCGTATGCGCATGCATAGGTCAGCGGAACATTCAGCGTCATGGTCGAGCCATTGCGCAGGATGGACAGCTTCACGCTCGAGCGGTCCATTACCAGCGGTGCCAGTATTGCTGCCGCATCGCGCTCGGCATTTTCCCCTTGCGGCATCGGCTTGTCTTCCACGGCAAGCAGGACATCGCCGCGCTGTACGCCGGCACGGGCCGCGCCGCTGCCCGGAAGTACGCCCATCACCTGCAGGCGGTCATCCAGGCCCAGCACCTTTTGCGCGGCGTTCACGTAATCGGCGGAGTAGGAGTATTTCGTCTTAGCAGTGAAGCCGAGGAGATTGCGTGCATTGCTCTTGCACAGCTCGGGATTGTTGACCAGCAGCGGTGCCGCCACTCGATACAGTCGATCCTGCAGCGAGACCAGCGATTGCAGTCCCTGCATCTCGGCCGGGCTGACGGACACCACTGGTTTTTGCGGGGCCGGCGCCGAAGGCTCTGCCGCCGGCTCTGTTCCGCCGGGCGGCGATACCGTGGTGGCGCAAGCGGCCAGCAACACCGCGGCCGGGAGCAACAACAGTCGCTTTCTTGTTGTGGCGCCTGTCAGGCCTTGCAGGGCAAATCGCATGATGCCGTTCTCCATTCGGTCAGTGCTTTCCGGTGCTGCCGAATCCGCCGGCGCCGCGCTCGCTGTTGTCGAATTCATCGACGACCTGGAAGCCGACCTGTAGCACGGGGACGATGACAAGTTGCGCAAGACGCTCCATCGGATTGAGCGTGAATGCCGCCTGGCCGCGATTCCACGTCGATATCATCAGCTGCCCCTGGTAATCCGAGTCGATCAGCCCGACCAGGTTGCCGAGCACGATGCCGTGCTTGTGGCCCATGCCGCTGCGCGGCAGGATCATGGCGGCGTATTTCGGGTCGCCGATGTGAATGGCAAGACCGGTCGGAACCAGGTGTGTCTCACCAGGCTGGATGGTCAGCGGCGCATCGATGCAGGCGCGGAGGTCCAGGCCGGCGCTGCCTTGCGTGGCGTAAGCTGGTAATTGCTCTTGCATGCGGGGATCGAGAATCTTGACTGCGATGGTTTTCATGGACAATTAGGATAAAGTGAGTCGCCCGCAATACTGGACGGGGTTACAAAAAGATACAGCGTGACACGAATCAGATGCGTACGGCGATTTCCGCAATGAGCTGGCGCGCGAGATCCTGCTTGTCGGCACGTGGCAGGCGCTTGTTCCCTTTGTCGTCGAACAGCACCAGTTCGTTTTCATCCTTGCCGAAGGTTTGATGGCCGATATTCCCGACCAGCAGCGGAACGCCCTTCTTCTTCCGCTTCTCTTCGCCGTAGCGCAGCAGGTTTTCCGACTCGGCAGCGAACCCGACGCAATACGGCTTTACGGGCAGGGCGGCGACAGCCGCGAGAATGTCCGGGTTCTGCTCGAATTCGAAGTGCGGAACATCGTCCTCGCTGGTTTTCTTCAGCTTCTGCTCGCTCGCATTCTTCACGCGCCAGTCCGCGACCGCTGCTACCGCGATGAACACGTCCTGCCCGTCGACGTGGGACAGCACAACGTCATGCATCTGCTGTGCTGTCTGCACGTTGATACGATGCACGCCATATGGCGTCGTCAATGCTGTCGGGCCCGAAATCAGGGTCACTTCCGCGCCAGCCTCGCGTGCCGCGCGAGCGATCGCATAACCCATCTTGCCGGAAGACAGATTGGTGATGCCGCGCACCGGGTCGATCGGTTCGAAGGTCGGTCCTGCGGTCAGCAGCACGTGCTTCCCGGCGAGGATCTTGCGCTGGAACGAGGCGATCACCTCTTCGAGCAATTGTTCGGGTTCCAGCATCCGCCCCATCCCGATTTCGCCGCAGGCCTGTTCACCGGCATCGGGGCCGAGGATGTTGACGCCGTCCGCCCTGAGCTGCGCCGCGTTGCGCTGGGTGGCCGCGTTTTGCCACATCTCCACGTTCATCGCCGGCGCAATCATCAGCGGCATGGTCATCGGCCGCGCCACGCACAAGGTCGAAAGCAGATCGTCGCAGGCGCCGTGCGCGAGCTTGAACATGAAATCCGCGGAACAGGGAGCGATCACGATGGCATCCGCATCGCGGCTGAGGTCGATGTGCGGCATGTTGTTGTCGACGCGCGCATCCCACTGGTCGGCGTACACCGGATGCCCCGATAACGCCTGCATGGTGACGGGCGTGATGAACTTCGTCGCTGCCTGGGTCATGACCACCTGCACGGACGCGCCTGCCTTGGTCAGCAGGCGGGTGAACTCTGCCACCTTGTAGCAGGCAATGCCGCCGGTCATGCCGAGGACGATTCTTTTGCCAGCGAGATCCATGAAGCCTCCCGTAATGTCATTGCAGAACCGGCCTGGAGTGCCGGCGTATGCCAGTCACTATGGGCGATGCCATGGCCCCGGGGCACGGCGCCCGGCCTTGCCGGCTGCGGGATTGCTAAAGCCCTGTAGTGTAGCAAAGAAGGGCGGCTTATTTCCCCACGCGCCGTAATTCGTCGAGGACGAACAGACCCGCGCCGCCGACGATGGCCATGTCCGCCACATTGAATGCCGGCCAATGCCAGGTGCCGACATAGAAATCGAGGAAGTCGATCACATGCCCGTAAACGATACGGTCAATCAGATTGCCGACGGCGCCGCCGAGGATCATCGCAAGCGCCCAGCAGAACATGCGCTGGCCCGCGTGGCGCTTGAGCAGGTACATGATGAATACCACTGCCGCGGCCGCGATGCCGGCGAATACATAGCGCTGCCATCCCGACTGGTTGGCGAGGAAGCTGAACGCCGCGCCCGTGTTATGCGCCAGGACGAGATTGAAGAAGGAGGTCACGGGCCGCGATTCGCCGAAGACGAACAGCTTGTTCATCACGACCTTGGTGATCTGGTCGATCAGGATGATGATCGCCGCAATGCCGAGCCATGGCGTGAGGCTGCTGCTCGGGCGTGCGGAAAGACTCTTGAAACTCTTTTGTTTTGCCATAGTGACTCAGTTGAATGGCATTCCTGCGCTTGCGCGGCGCAGGAATGCACAGTGGCTCAAGCGAACGTTCGCGTTTCGCCGCTGCCGAACAGGTTGCTGACGCAGCGTCCGCAAAGACCGGGATGCTCCGGATGCGATCCGACGTCGGCGCGGTAGTGCCAGCAGCGCTCGCACTTCTGGTTCGTCGACGGCGTAACGATCACCGCTTCCTCGGCTTCGCTGGCGACCTTGGTCACCTTTGCCTGCGAAGTGATGAAGACGAACTTCAGGTCGTCGTCCAGGCTGTTGAGCAGAGCATACTTGTCACCGCTCGCCTTGATTTCCACTTCCGCCTGCAGCGACGAACCGATACCGCCGGCAACGCGCACTTCTTCCAGTTGCTTGGTCACATTCGCGCGCAGTTCGCGCAGCACACCGAACTTGCCCAGCAAGCTTTCCGCGCCGGCGACCTCGGGCAGCGCGTAGTAGACCTGCGTGAAGATCGTCTCGCCGCTTTCCTCGTAGACTTGTTTGCCCGCGAAGACAGCCCATGCCTCTTCCGCGGTGAAAGAGAGCATAGGCGCCATGACGCGCAGCAACGCCTGGGTGATGTGCCAGATCGCGGTCTGCGCGGAGCGGCGAGCCTTCGACGTTGTGCCGCAGGTATAGAGGCGATCCTTCAGGATGTCGAGATAGAAGCCGCCGAGGTCTTCCGAGCAGTACATCTGCAGCTTGGCGACGACCGGGTGGAATTCATAGACCTCGAAATGCTGCAGGATCTCGGCCTGCAGCTGCGCCATGCGGGCGATCGCGTAACGGTCGATCTCGACCAGTTCGTCGAGCGGAACGGCATCCGTCTTCGGATCGAAGTCCGAAGTGTTTGCCAGCAGGAAGCGCAGCGTGTTGCGGATGCGGCGATAGGCTTCCACCACGCGCTTGAGGATCTCGTCGGAGATCGACAGTTCGCCGGAGTAGTCGGTCGATGCCACCCACAGTCGCAGGATTTCTGCGCCCAGCGTGTCAGACACCTTTTGCGGTGCCACGACGTTGCCCTTCGACTTGGACATCTTCTTGCCTTCGCCGTCCACCACGAAGCCATGCGTGAGCAGTGCCTTGTAGGGCGGGCATCCGTTGAGCATGGACGAGGTCAGCAGCGAGGAATGGAACCAGCCGCGATGCTGGTCCGAGCCTTCCAGGTAGAGGTCCGCGGGGAAGTGCGATTCCGCCGCATGCGAGCCGCGCAAGACCGTTTGGTGCGTGGAGCCGGAGTCGAACCAGACGTCGAGCGTGTCCTTGTTCTTTACATACGTCTCTGCATCTGCACCCAGCAGATCCTTGGGGTCGAGCGCCTGCCAGGCTTCAATGCCGTCCTTCTCCACCAGCTTCGCCACCGCTTCGAGCAGCTCAGGCGTGCGCGGATGCAGTTCGCCGGTTTCCTTGTGTACGAAGAAGGCCATCGGCACACCCCACTGGCGCTGACGCGACAGCGTCCAGTCGGGGCGATTGGCGATCATGCCGTGCAGGCGCGCCTTGCCCCAGCCCGGGTAGAACGCGGTGGCTTCGATGCCGGCGAGCGCGGTTTCGCGCAGTGTCGGGCCATTGTCCTTCGGCGTCACGTCCATGCCGGCAAACCATTGCGAGGTGGCGCGATAGATGATCGGGGTCTTATGGCGCCAGCAGTGCATGTAGCTGTGTTCGAACATCACAAGCTTGAACAGCGAGCCCACTTCATCCAGTTTTTCGCAGATCGGCTTGGATGCTTCCCAGATGGTCAGGCCGCCGAAGAAGGGCAGCCAGGAAGCATACTTGCCGTCGCCCATCACCGGCTTGAGGATTTCCTCGTCGGTCATGCCGTGCGCCTTGCAGGACTGGAAGTCGTCCAGGCCGTAGGCCGGTGCGGAGTGCACGATGCCGGTGCCGGTGTCGAGCGTGACATAGTCGCTGACATAGATCGGCGAGAAGCGATCATAGCCCCTGTCCGCATTGGCAAAGGGATGCCTGAACTTCAGCATCGAGAGCGCTTCGCCAGGCGCGGTCGCGATGATCTTGCCCTCCAGCCCGTAGCGTTCCAGGCAGGCAGTCACGAGTTCCACCGCGAGCAGCAGCAGGATGGATTCGCCCTTGCGCTCGGTCTGCACCAGCGCGTAGCGATGGTCCGGATGCACGTTCAGCGCCTGGTTGGCGGGAATGGTCCACGGTGTGGTGGTCCAGATCACCGCATAACCCTTGTCGGTCGGCAGCTTGTCCAGACCGAAGGCATGCGCGATTTTGTCGGGTTCTGCAAAGGGGAAGCCGACGTCGATCGCCGGGTCGCGCTTGTCCTGGTATTCGACCTCTGCTTCCGCCAGCGCAGAGCCGCAGTCGAAGCACCAGTTCACCGGCTTCAGGCCGCGATAGACATAGCCTTTCTCGAGGATCTTGCCGAGCACGCGAATCTCGTCGGCTTCATTCCTGAAATCCATCGTCTTGTACGGACGATCCCACTGGCCGAGCACGCCGAGGCGGATGAAGTCCTTCTTCTGGCGCTCGATCTGCTCGGATGCATAGGCGCGAGACTTGGCGAGCACTTCGGCGGTCGGCAGGTGCTTGCCGTACTGTTTTTCGATCTGGATTTCGATCGGCATGCCATGGCAGTCCCAGCCCGGCACGTATTGCGCGTCGAAACCCGCCATGTTGCGTGCCTTGACGATCATGTCCTTCAGGACCTTGTTGACCGCGTGACCGATGTGGATGTCGCCGTTTGCATACGGCGGACCGTCATGCAGGATGAACTTCGGCCGGCCGGCCGAGGCCTTGCGGATGCGTTCATAGATCTTCTTGTCCTGCCATTCCTTTACCCACTTCGGCTCGCGCTTGGCGAGGTCGCCGCGCATCGGGAAAGCTGTTTCGGTGAGGTTGACCGGATACTTGTTTTTTTGCTCTGACATGATGGTTTCAATCGTAAAAATTCGGTGGATCAAACAGGACGGCGCATGTTCGATCGTCAAATTCGGTCGGTGGCGGAAACGGCATGCGCCTGGCGTTCCTTGAAGAAGTCGCGGGCCTGCTGCGCGTCACGTTCGATGGCGGCGGTAAGCGTCGGCAGGTCGACATACTTTTCTTCATCGCGCAGTTTCTTGAGAAAATCGATGTGCACCACCTTGCCGTAGCATGGTTCGGCAAAGTCGAATACATAGGTCTCCAGCAGCACGCGGCCGCTGTCTTCCACGGTCGGCCGCACCCCGAGGCTGGCAACACCGGGCAAGGGCTTGTCGGCCAGGCCGCGCACCTCGACCACGAAGATGCCGGAGAGCGCAGGGCGCTTGTGTGCGATGCGCAGGTTCAGGGTGGGAAAGCCGATGGTGCGTCCCAGTTTCTTGCCATGGATGACGTGGCCGGAAATCGAATAAGGGTGACCGAGCAAGCGTTCGGTCAGCGTGAAATCGCTGCTGCCGAGCGCGGAGCGCACCGCGGAGGAGGAAATGCGGGTGCCGCCGTTGGTGACGGTCGGCAGTGCTTCGACGTGAAAGCCGAACTTTTTTCCGGCTTCCATCAGCATCGCGACATTGCCCGCGCGTTTTGCGCCGAAGCAGAAGTCTTCACCCACCATCAGCCATTTCACGTGCAATCCCTGCACCAGGACTTTTTCGATGAAGTCCTGTGGCGTCATTCCTGCGAAATGGGCGCTGAAATGCTCGACGATCACGCGGTCGATGCCTGCGTTGGACAGTGCCTGCAGTTTATCCCGCAGGTTGGCGATGCGCGCCGGCGCCTTGGAAATGTCGCCAGCGAGATGCGCAAAGAATTCGCGCGGGTGCGGTTCGAAGGTCATCACCGCTGCTTCGACCTTGAGCCTGGTCGCCGCCTCGCGCACGCGCGCCAGGAGTGCCTGATGGCCGCGATGTACACCGTCGAAGTTGCCGATGGTCAGCGCACAGGGCGCGCGCGACGCAGCATTGGGAAGTCCGCGAAATACCTTCATGCAGGTCAGTCTAAAGAAGCCGTCGAAAAACCTACGATTATAAGCGCTTTCCAGCGGTTTTCTTTCGTGCAAGGCCTCGATATTCAGGCCTGGAGCGGATCCTGCCGATAATAAGCTGCCAACAGCCGATAGATCTCGGGATAGTCTTCCGCCAGAGGTTGCGGCAGGACAAAAAATGCTTCGGATGCAACGGCAAAAAATTCTGCCGGATGCCGCGCCGCGTAGGGGTCAACAGGCAACTCCGCGAACAATTCATCGTACATGGCCGCATCAGCTTCCCTGGCGTCGTCGAAATCTTCCGGCAGCCGCGCCTCCAGCTCGTCGACGCGGCGCACGAAGTCGGCAAAAGCCTCGGAAAATGCCTGTTGCCAGATGCGTGGATCAATGCCCTGGTGATAGGCGGCAAGAAAGGGCGGGCAGCCATTCGCGTGGCCGTCGCCCATGTCGATCTTGTGCGCGAATTCATGGATGACGACGTTGTAGCCCGGCGCACCATGCTGCTGCACGTCCTCCCACGAGAGGACCACAGCACCGCCTACATCAATTGCTTCGCCGGTTGCCGGCTCATGCCATTCATGCACGACGCCCGCTTCGTCCAGTTCACTCTGCGGAATTACGAAGGCTGCGGGATAAACGATGATCCCGGCCATGTCGGCGTACAGGTCGAGCGTGAGATTGAGTACAGGCAAGGCAGCCTGCACGGCGATCATGACGGCGACCTCGTTGGTCAGATCAAATCTCGCAGCGCCAGTAAATGTTTTTCTTGCAAGCAGCGCTTCGGTTAGGGATTTCAAGCGCTCAAGGTCCTGCGGCGGCAGGCGTTGCAAGAAAGGAAGGCTCAAGACGGAATCCTGCCAGAGCCGATCCGGAATGCGCGGGTAGTCGCGGTGGAAAAGTTGACGGAGCCATTGCATGGCAACCATTGTCGCGGAAATCGCCCTGCCGCGACAACGGGTATGCGCTTAGGGCCTGTCCAGGAATAAATTGCACATTTTTCTCGGCCATGACGGGCGCACCGCGGCGATGTTCGCTGCTTGCAGTGCCCGCACTGCAAGCAGCGAACGCCTTGCATTGCATCCGGCCACGCCCGGCAAAATGCACAATTTATTCCCAAACACGCCCTTACTGGAAGCGTCCGAGGAAATGGTCCAGCAGGGCGCTCATGTTGCCCAGTCCACCGGGAGGAACATGGCCCGCAGGAGTCAGCTTATCGACCAGGTCCGGCAGCATCTGGCTCAGCCGGTTCGCGGCCTCATCTTCCGGTAGGCCGGTTTCTTCCGATATCTGCTGAAGCTGCCCTTCGTCGAGCACTTGGTGCAGTTGCTCAGGCGTGATCGGCACGTTGGTTCCGGATCCGATCCACGACGATATGACGTTGCCCAGGCCGGCTTCCTGGAATCGCTCCATCAAGCCATGCAAGCCACCGGCCTGGCCATTGTCTGCGAGTAATGCGAGGGCTGCCTGCAGCAGGCGTGTTTTTGAATCCATCATCGGAAGATGGTTATCGCCGAGCATGTCGAAAGCTTTATCCAGAATACCCATGGTGCCTCTCCGCTTGAATGGATAAAGCTGTCACCATAGAAGAGATGGCCGGTTTGCGGGCGGGAATCGAAGCCTTGTTTGATTTCGGCTTAAATGCGCTCAGATTTATGCGCTCAGATTTCGCTCCACACGGCGTTCAAGGCCGCGAGCGCTGCCAACCCGGCAGTCTCGGTGCGCAGCACGCGCGCGCCCATCGACAGCGGCAGCACGCCCTGTGCGATCGCCGCGGCTTCTTCCTCGTCCGTAAATCCGCCTTCCGGCCCGATCAGCAAAGTCACCGCCTGCGGGGGATGATGCCGCGCCCAGTCGGAGAGCGACTGCTCGCCGCGCGGCGACAGGAGGATGCGGCGATGCAGGTTCTGCTGGCGGATCCATTCGTCGAACTCGACGGGTTCGCACAGGCTGGCCAGACGGTTCCGGCCGCACTGTTCGGATGCCGAGACGATGATGCCTTCCCAGTGCTCCTTTTTCTTCGCCGCGCGCTCCGCGGACAGACGTACTACGCAGCGACGTGCGGCCAGCGGCTGGATGGCGGCGGCACCGAGTTCCACCGCCTTCTCGATGATCCAGTCCATTTTCGATCCCTCCGGCAGGGCTTGCGCGAGGGTGATCGCATAGGGCAATTCGACGTCACGCGGCGAAAACGTCTTCACTTCCGCGCTGGCGCGCTTCCTGTCCGGCGCGGACAGTGTTGCGACATATTCGCCGCCGTCGCCATTGAACAGCGTAATGGTGTCGCCGGCGGCGAGGCGCAGCACATGGATGTGGTGCGAGACATGCTCCGGCAGGGTGACGATGGCGCCGACCGTGAGCGGGAATGGGCAGAAAAATCGCGGCATGGAGTTTATGGGCGGGCGTCAGGATGGTCTGTTTCAAAAACAGCAACGGTTCCGCAGGCAGGACGTTTTTCCTGAAGCGGCGCATGCGGCGAGCGGTGAATTGACATGTCGTCCATGTTGGCAAGAGTCGATCCCCGATTTTAAATCCGGACGGTTCAGTCTGGTAAAATACTGGGCTTTGCACCCTCTGGTTCCACGCAGGGCCGGAGTCAGCACCAAGACCCGCCACACACTCTGATTTGACATGACTTCCTCTCTCCCGACCGACAAGATGGCCAATGCGATCCGCGCGCTGGCAATGGATGCAGTACAGAAGGCAAACTCGGGCCACCCCGGCATGCCGATGGGCATGGCAGAAATCGCAGTCGCACTTTGGGCGAAGCATTATCGGCACAATCCGGCCAATCCGCACTGGATCAACCGCGACCGTTTCGTGGTTTCCAACGGCCACGGCTCCATGCTGCATTACGCGCTGCTGCACCTGACCGGTTACGACCTGCCGATGGAGGAACTCAAGAATTTCCGCCAGCTGCATTCGAAGACAGCCGGCCATCCGGAAGTTCATGTCACACCGGGCGTCGAAACGACCACCGGCCCGCTTGGACAGGGCCTGACCAACGCCGTCGGCATGGCGCTCGCAGAACGCCTGCTCGCCGCCGAATTCAACAAGCCCGGCTTCGACCTCATCGACCACCACACCTATGTCTTCGTCGGCGACGGCTGCCTGATGGAAGGCATTTCGCATGAAGCCTGCTCGCTGGCCGGAGCGCTGCGCCTGAACAAGCTGGTCGTGCTGTACGACGACAACGGCATCTCGATCGACGGCCACGTGGAGGGCTGGTTCATCGACGACACCCCGAAGCGTTTCGAAGCCTACAACTGGAACGTGATCCGCAACGTCGACGGTCATGATGTCGCCGCCGTGGACGCGGCCATTGCCGCAGCGAAGAAATCCGACAAGCCGACCCTGATCTGCTGCAAGACCGTCATCGGCAAGGGCAGCCCGAACAAGGCCGGCACGCATGACGTGCATGGCGCGGCATTGGGCGACAAGGAAATCACCGCCACGCGCGAATCCATCGGCTGGAACTATCCGCCGTTCGAAATCCCGGCGGATGTCTATACGGCATGGGACGCCAAGGCTTCCGGCGGCAAGTTCGAAGGCGAATGGGATGCCCTGTTCAAGGCTTACGACGAACGTCATCCGCAGGAAGCGGGCGAGTTGCTGCGCCGCATGAAGGGTGAACTGCCGGGCAAGCTGAACGACGTCATCGACGCCTATGTTGCTAGCTGCATCGAGAAGAAGGAAAACATTGCAACCCGCAAGGCCAGCCAGAATGCGATCCAGGCACTGGCACCGGCGCTGCCGGAGTTCCTCGGCGGTTCGGCCGACCTGACCGGCTCGAACCTGACCAACTGGAAAGAATGCGTGGCGGTGCGCGCTAACCAGGCGGGCAACCACATCAACTACGGTGTGCGCGAGTTCGGCATGAGCGCCGTCATGAACGGTATCGCCTTGCACGGCGGCTACATCCCGTTCGGCGGTACCTTCCTGACCTTCTCCGACTACAGCCGCAATGCCCTGCGCATGGCTGCGCTGATGAAGATCCGCACGATTTTCGTGTTCACGCATGACTCGATCGGCCTCGGTGAAGACGGCCCGACCCATCAGTCCATTGAACATGTGTCCAGTCTGCGCCTGATCCCGAACCTGGAGAACTGGCGTCCCTGCGACACGGTCGAATCTGCAATCGCCTGGAAGCATGCTGTTGCGCGCCGTCACGGCCCGACCACGCTGATCTTCTCGCGTCAGAACCTGCCTTTCATGGACCGTACGCCGGAGCAGGTCCTCGCGATCAACCGCGGTGGCTACGTGCTGCGTGATGCGGCCGATGCCAAGGCCGTGCTGATCGCAACGGGTTCGGAAGTCGAGCTGGCGATGAAGGCCGCGGACGAACTGGCGAAGCAGGGCACCCAGGTGCGCGTGGTTTCCATGCCGTGCACCGACTTGTTCGATCGCCAGGAAGCCGCTTACAAGCAAAGTGTCCTGCCCAAGGGGCTACCGCGCGTTGCAATCGAAGCGGGCGTCACGGATTTTTGGTACAAGTACGTCGGTCTGGAAGGTGCGGTCGTAGGTATCGACACCTTCGGCGAATCTGCCCCGGCGGGCGTGCTGTTCAAGCACTTCGGCTTCACGACCGAGAATGTGGTCGCCAAAGTGAAATCGGTTCTGGTCTAAACGCAATTCGGATTACAACTCAGGAGAAAAACCATGACTATTCGCGTCGCAATCAACGGCTACGGCCGCATCGGCCGCAACATCCTTCGTGCACATTACGAAGGCGGCAAGAAGAACGATATCCAGATCGTTGCGATCAACGACCTCGGCAATGCGCAGCACAACGCGCACCTGACCCGTTATGACACCGCGCACGGCAAGTTCCCGGGCACCGTTGAAGTCGACGGCGAATTCATGATCGTCAACGGCGACAAGATCAAGGTCTTTGCGCAGCGCGATCCGGCACAGATTCCGTGGGGCGAGCTGAACGTCGACGTCGTGCTCGAGTGCACCGGTTTCTTCACCACGAAGGAAAAGGCGTCCGCACACCTGAAGGGCGGCGCCAAGAAGGTCATCATCTCCGCACCGGGCGGCAAGGACGTGGACGCGACCATCGTGTTCGGCGTCAACCAGAACGTGCTGAAGGCATCCGACACCGTCATTTCCAACGCCTCCTGCACCACCAACTGCCTGGCGCCGCTGGTCAAGCCGCTGCATGACAAGATCGGCGTGGTCAACGGTCTGATGACCACGGTGCACGCTTACACCAACGACCAAGTGCTGACCGACGTGATGCACGAAGACCTGCGCCGCGCCCGTTCGGCAACGATGTCGATGATCCCGACCAAGACCGGCGCCGCTGCTGCTGTTGGCCTGGTGCTGCCCGAACTGAACGGCAAGCTGGACGGCTACGCCATCCGCGTTCCGACCATCAATGTGTCCATCGTCGACCTGTCCTTTATTGCCGCCCGCGACACGACGGTCGATGAAATCAACGCCGTCATGAAGGACGCCGCCAATGGCGCGCTGAAGGGTATCCTGACCTACAACACCGAACCGCTGGTGTCGGTCGACTTCAACCACAATCCGGCTTCGAGCAACTTCGACGCGACTCTGACCAAGGTCTCCGGCCGCCTGGTGAAAGTCTCGTCCTGGTATGACAACGAGTGGGGCTTCTCCAACCGCATGCTCGATACGACCGTGGCACTGATGACCGCGAAGTAATCTGGCTTCTTCAGGCAAGCAAGAGCGCCCCGCATGTCGGGGCGTTTTTGTTATATTTCCCTTTTCACCGGCACTGGATGAAGGGTATGACGATGACGCGCATCAAGAAGTTGCTTAGAGAAAACAAAGGTTTTCTGTTCTTCCTGTTCGGCATGGTGCTGGTGCGCAGCGCGGTTGCCGATTGGTATGGTGTGCCTTCCGGCTCCATGTATCCCACGCTGATGATCGGCGATCGCATCATCGCTGACCGCCTCGCCTACGACGTCAAGATCCCTTTCACCGACGTGATCGTCAAGCACATCGCCGATCCGAAGCGCGGCGACATCGTCACCTTCAGCTCACCGGAGGACGGCATCCGTCTCGTCAAGCGCATCATCGGCCTGCCTGGAGATATCGTCGAGATGCGTGGCGAGGAATTGATCATCAACGGTGAGCCAGCATCCTATGCCGCGGCCGACGCCGCATTCGCCACCCAGCTGAGTCCGGATTATGCCGGCCGGCAGCTCGTGCTTAACGAAAAGCTCCCCGGTATCCAGCACCCGATCATCGTCATGCCCGAGAGATTCGCGGCGCGCTCGTTCGGGCCGGTGACCGTGCCGCCCGGCCAATACCTCATGCTGGGCGACAACCGTGACGCCAGCAAGGATTCCCGCTACATTGGCTTCGTCAAGCGCGAGCTGATCACCGGCCAGGTGAAGCGCGTGGCATTCTCCGTCGATACCGGCCATTTCTATCTTCCGCGCAGCGATCGTTTCGGCACTTCGCTGCAGTAGGGATTTTTGTCCACGGAAAACACGGAAGGCACGGAAAAGAAGAACACTGTGTTTCAACGGAATAGTTCACTTGGGTCGATGACTACGCCGGCCAAGTGCGCTACATAGGAAAATCCAAACACTATCCTTTTCCGTGCCTTCCGTGTTTTCCGTGGACCCCTACCATTTCGGCCATGCAGCAATCAGCGCTTCCGCGCTGGTGGCATCAAGCGGGCCGGCGAAATAGTATCCCTGGCCGAACTCGACCTTGAGTTCGCGCAGCTTGGCCAGTTGCGCGGCGGTTTCGACACCTTCCGCGATCAGGTCCATGCCCAGTGTGTGCGCCAGCGTGACGATGGCATGGATCACGTCGATGTCGCGGCTGCCGGTGTCCAGCCGTCGCACGAAGGAGGCATCGATCTTGAGCGTGTTGACGGGGAAACGATGCAGGTAGGACAGCGAAGAATAGCCGGTGCCGAAGTCGTCCATCAGCAGCTTGATGCCCTTGCCGCGCAGCTTGACGAGCACCGCCGCAGCTTCTTCCGCATGCTCCATGATCACGGTTTCCGTCACTTCCAGCTTCAGGCTCTGCGTATCGAGTGAAGTTTCGGTCAGAACCTCTTCGATCTGCTCCATCAGATTGGCCTGCGCAAACTGGCGGCCGGAGAGGTTGACGCTCATCTGCATCGGCGGCAGGTCGGGGAACCTGATCTGCCATGCCCGCATCTGCCGGCAGGCTTCGACCAGCACCCAGCGCCCGATATGCACGATCAGGCCGGTTTCTTCCGTCAATGGAATGAATTCATTCGGCAGCACCAGCGTGCCGTCGGGCCGGCGCATGCGCACCAGGGCTTCGAAGCCGGATAGCCGGCCGGTGTCCAGCGAGACGATCGGCTGGTAGTGCAGGACGAATTCCTGCCCCTTCACCACCGCCTGGCGCAGCCGCGTTTCCATGTCGAGCAAGGCTACCACGCGCGTGCGCATGCCGGATTCGAACACCTCGCAGCACGCGCCGCCGCGATGCACGGCGAGGTGGTTGGCAGTGGCCGCATCGCGCAGGATATCGGACGGATCGGCATAGGACGGCTTGCTCAGGGCAACGCCGATGCTTGCCGTGGTATAGACCTCGTGGTCTTCCAGCTGGTAGGCATTGGTCAGCGTGCTTTGCAGTTGGTCGGCGAAGCGGCGGGCCTCGTTTCCATCCTTGACACCGTTAAGCAGGAGCGCGAATTCATCGCCGCCAAGATGCGCTACCGTCTCTCCGATACGCAGGCTCGCTTTCAGCCGCAGGCCCACATTGATCAGCAACTGGTCACCGACTCCGCGCCCGAGGCTATTGGTGATGATCCGGAAACGGTCCAGGCTGAGGATCATCAGCGCAAAGCTGAAGTTGTTGCGCAGACGCGCCTGCTTCATGGCGTCCTCGATGCGCTCGAGCATCAACGCGCGGTTGGGCAATCCGGTCAGGCTGTCATACAAAGGCTCTTCTTCGATCACAGATTCGATCATGGCGCGTGCCGAAGCGGCGCCGATCACGCCGGCCAGTTGTGCTTCCGACATGCTCACCAGGTCGGCATCGGCTTCGCGCGGCCAGTCGAGCCCCTGTTGTTTTGCATAATTGCTGAAGGTCGCCACCGCGCGCGTCGAGCCGAGGAAGCGGGACAGCAATGCCTGCAGCTCGGGCAGCGAACCCTTGGTGCGCAGGATGCGTTCCGGCGTGCTGCGCTCATGCTTGAAGACATCGACGAATAGCGCTGCCTGCGTCCGCTCAAGCGCTGACTGGCCGGTCGTCACTGACACGCCAATGAATGCGCCGATGTTGGCGGCCATGCTCCAGACCATGGAATGCGTGATTTCGTCCAGCCCCGCCAGCCCGAACAATTGCAGGGGGCGCAAGAAGTCGATGCCGAACGGCCCGTGCTCCAGCAGTGTTATTGGCATCAGCCCGGAGCGTGCCAGCGCCGGCACCATGAGGGTATAGATCCAGACCGCAAAGCCCGCGCTCAGGCCGGCCAGCGCGCCCCGGCGCGTCGCGCCTTTCCAGTAAATGCCACCCAACACTGCCGGGGCAAGCTGCGCTACGGCGGAGAAGGAAATCAGTCCGATCGACGACAGGGTATAAGGCTCGCTCGCCCATCGATAGTAGGCGTAGCCAAGCAGCATGCCGAGCATGATGGTGACGCGCCTGATGAGCAACACCAGCCGTGATACGTCATTGCTTTCCGTCAGCTTCAGGCGCTTGATGCGCAGCAGCACCGGCATGACCAGATCGTTGCAGACCATTGTGGAGAGCGCAATGCTTTCCACAATCACCATCCCGGTTGCAGCGGAAAAACCACCGATGAATACCAGCAGGGCGAGGCCAAGCTGGTTCACCGACATCGGCAGCGTCAGCACAAAGGTGTCCGGATCGACGCCGGCATTCTGAAAATGCAGCATGCCGCCGAAGGTGATTGGCAACACGAAGATATTGAACAGCAGCAGGTACAGCGGCAGCAGCCAGATCGCCTTGTTCAGGTGCGATTCGTCGACGTTCTCGACCACGGCAACCTGGAATTGGCGCGGCAGGAAGATGATGGCCAGCATCGACAGGAATGCAACCGAGAACAGGGAAGCCCAGCTGTGGTACACATCCTCGCTGGCGCCGCCGATGACGAATACCGAGCGCGCCTGCGGCAGTTGCGCTGCCCTGGTGAAGACATCGCCGAAGCCATCGTAAATTCCGTAGGTCACGAAAAGGCCAACGCACAGGAACGCGGCGAGCTTCACGACTGACTCGAATGCGATGGCAGCGACCATGCCTTCGTGGCGTTCGGCGGCATCGAGATGGCGCGCGCCGAACAGGATGGTGAAGGCGCCCAGCAGCAATGCGACGTAGAAAGCAGTATCCATGAGCACGGGCGGATTTTCGATTTGCGCCCGGATAAGGTCGGGATAGTGCAGCAGGACGTTGAAGCTGGAGGAAATCGCCTTTAACTGCAAGGACATGTAGGGCGTGACGCCGACCACGGCGATGGTGGCGACCAGCCCGGCCAGCAGCGCGCTTTTGCCGTAGCGGGAAGACACGAAGTCGGCCAGCGACGTGATGTGATTGTCTTTCGCAATGCGGATGACCTTGCGCAGCACGATCCACCACAGCGTTGCCATCACCGTCGGGCCAAGGTACACCGGCAGGAAGCCGATGCCGCTGCTGGCGGCGCGCCCGACACTGCCATAGAAAGTCCAGGCGGTGGCATACACCGCCATCGACAAGGCATAGACATAGGGATTCGCAATAATGCTCTGGCCCCGGGCGGAGGCCCTGTCACCGTAATAGGCAATCGCGAACAGCACCCCGAGGTAGGAAAAAGCAGCGAGTGCGATCAGCCAGCCGGGCAGCATTGAAAGTATGTTTGAGGAAGTGTGTATTCGCGCGTCGGTTTACTTCTTTTCCACGACGAAGGCGAGCAGAGCCACCAGCAATGCCCAGGCTGCGAATACATAAAGATACAGAAGCGGAATTCCAGCCACTGTGGTGGGACGGTTAAAGAGGGCGAGCAGCGGGAAATTGAAGAGTGCATTTCCCAATAGAAACAACGCCGCAAGTCGCTGACCCTTGATGTTTGACTTGATCATGCAAATCTCCATGGCAGCCTGCCGCCATGCCTGCGCACGACGAAGTGCTTAAATCACTGTTCCAAACAATACTAATTTATAGCGAGATCGCAAAGAGCGCCACTGCATGCATCATAGAAACATTGCGCTTCGCGTCAGGTCTCGCTTCCCAGCATGGAAGACCACAGGCGCCTGACCTGCGCTGCTTCCTGCGCCACACGTTCGGTTTCCACCCGCGCGCGGTCGCTTCCCTGCAAACGGATCTGGTGCTGGAGCTTGCGGAAGCTACGGTAGGCATTCGCCACGTTCAGCGCCATGTCCTTGTCGACCAGACCCAGTTCTCCACAGAGCTTGAGCAGCGCGATATTGCCGATGTCGGCGGTCAGCTGCGGAAATTGCGCGGCATGGCGCAGTACCAGGTACTGCACGATGAACTCGATGTCGATCATGCCGCCGGCATCATGCTTGATGTCGAACAGCGGGGAACGGTTCGGATGCGCATCATGCATTTTCTTGCGCATGTCCAGCACTTCCTTGCGCAGCTCCGCGTCATCGCGCGGCTGACGCAGGACCTTCTCACGAATCTCTTCGAAGCGCGCGCCGATTGCTGCATCGCCAGCGCAGAAGCGTGCGCGCGTCAATGCCTGGTGTTCCCACACCCAGGCCGATTCGGCCTGGTATTTCTCGAACGCCGCAAGACGTGACACGAGCAGCCCGCTGGCGCCGTCCGGGCGCAGCGCGATATCGATGTCGAACAGGATCCCCGCCGGCGTATGGGTGGTCATCCAAGTAATGAAGCGCTGCGCCAGTTTTGCGTACAGCGCGGGAGCTTCCTGGTCGTCATCGTCGAACAGGAAGATGACGTCCAGGTCCGAGGCATAGCCGAGTTCCTTGCCGCCCAGCTTGCCGTAGGCGATGACGGCGAATCTCGGGTCCTCGCGATGACGGTTATGGATCGTCTTCCACACTGCCATGACCGTCGCGCCGACCAGGATGTCGGCCAGCGCGGAAAGATGGTCGGCCAGGCGTTCCACCGTCAGGTCGCCTTCCAGGTCCTGCGCCAGCAGGCGGAATAGTTGCGCATGGTGCAGGTCGCGCAGCACGTTCATCTGGTGTTCGGTGTCGCCCTCGCTGGCGTCGAGCTGGCGCCGCACCTCCTGCCCGAAGGCAGTCCAGTCCGGCGCAGCCTTCAGCGTGCGGTCCTCCAGCAATTCATCCAGCAGGATGGGGTGGCGCGTCAGGTACTTGGCTGCCCAGTCGCTTGCACTCATCATGCGGATCACGCGTTCCAGCGTGTGCGGATATTCGGTGAGCAGGGCCAGATAGGCGGCGCGGCGCGCGATCGCCTCGAAGAAGTCGAGCAGGCGGCCGAGCGTGGCGCTGCGGGCATTCGTTGTAGCCGCGATGATCGGCAGCGCGGAATTGATCAGCGCCATCAGCTTGCCGCGACTGGCTTCCGGCAGCGACTGGAGCTTGGGCGACTGACAAGTGAGCAGCAGGCGTTGCGCCGCGGCCGGGACCTCGTCGAAATGCAGGGCCGCAAGGCGTGCTTCGATGACATCCCGGCTGTCGGCGTCGCTCAGCATGACATGCGCTTCTGCTTGCGCCTCGTTCGTGCCGCCTTGCGCCTGTTGTCCACCGCGCTTGTCGGCGAAGATGGCGTCGAATTGCGCTGCGACGATCGCGCGATGCGCGTCGAGCTCTTCGAGCAGGGATTCCACATCCGTGAAGCCCATCATCCTGGCAATGGTTAGGCGGTCGTCCGGATTGGATGGAAGGGAGTGGGTCTGGGCATCGTCCAGGTATTGCAGGCGATGTTCGAGGTTGCGCAGGAAGGTGTATGCCTGCAGCAGCTGGTCCACTTCCTCCGGTGTCAGCAGGCCCTTCGCTGCCAACGTTGCAAGGGTCGTTCGCGTGGAGCGGTCGCGCAAAGAGGCATCGCGCCCGCCACGGATCAACTGGAAAACCTGCGCCAGGAATTCGACCTCGCGGATACCGCCGCGTCCCAGCTTGACGTTGTTGCTGCGCCCCGGGTGGCGCGCTTCCTGGCGCTTGACCTCCGCGCGGATCTGCGCGTGCATGTTGCGCAAGGCCTCGATCGCGCCGAAGTCGAGGTAGCGGCGGTAGATGAAAGGCCGAGCAATCTGTTCCAGCGCGGCGATGTCGGCCGGGCGGCCCGTCAGCGCGCGCGCCTTCACCCACGCATAGCGTTCCCACTCCCGGCCTTGCACGACGAGGTAGTCCTCTACCATGCCGAAGCTGGCGGCGAGCGGACCGGATGCGCCATTGGGACGCAAGGCCATGTCGACGCGGAAGCTGAAACCGTCTTCCGTGATCTCCGACAGTGCACCGATCAGTTTCTTGCCGAGCCGAGTAAAGAATTCATGATTTGATAACGATCTTTGTTCCGGCGAGGTCGTGCGTGTTTCACCATTTTCCGGATAGACGAAGATCAGGTCGATATCGGAAGAGACATTCAGCTCGCGGCCGCCCAGTTTTCCCATGCCGAGCACGATCATTTCCTGCTGCTCGCCCGATTCATTGCCGATCGGTGTGCCGTGCGCTTCGATCATTTCGGCCGTCAGCGCGGTGAGATGGGTCTGCACCGCGAACTCTGCGAAGCTGCTGATGGTCTCCATTACTTCGGCCAGGTCCGCCCGTCCGCCCAGATCGCGCTCGATCAATGTGGCGACGACAAGATTGCGTACGCGGCGCACCGCGCGCTGCAAAGGCATGCCGGCTGCTGTTTCTTTTTGTAAAAGCTGAGCAAAAATCGCAGGGGTAATAGATAATTGTGCAAGATCCGCAACCATGCCCGCTCGGGCGGGATCGGCGTTCAGCCAACGTGCGTAGAACCGGGATGCGACGGCGCTGGTCAAAAAAGATTGGGTCACAATATTGGGGGATGAAATTGGAAGTCGTATGCTTTGCACATGAATACCTGGCCGTTTGATCAGGATGGCCATTCCGGCTGCGCAAACATCCTATGATATCCATGCGAACATCTCACATGTCAATTTGACCCTATTCTACGCCGCTTGTTTTCTGATTGATGTCTATTGACCAAAACATTCCCCGCAAGCCCGCAGCCTGGTTGTCCCGATGGTGGTTTGCGTTCAAAGAATGTTATCTAATCGCCAACGCGCTGACGCATCATGCGCTTGGCTTCCTCCTCAAGCTCATTGTCTTCGCCTACTTTACCTTCTGCGTGCTGGTTCTCGGCCTGCGCTACGTGGTGCTGCCGAATATTGACAGCTACAAGCCGGATGTCGAACGGTTTGCATCGCGCGCCATCGGCAACAAGGTATCGATCGCGGATGTCGATGCATCATGGTCCGGCCTGCGGCCGCGCCTGTCGCTCGACAAGGTCGTCGTCCATGACAAGTTCGGCAACCCTTCGCTGACACTGCCCAATGTCTCCGCGACCTTGTCCTGGTGGTCACTGGTCGTCGGTGAACTTCGCCTGAATCGCCTGACGATCAATCGCCCGGACATGGACGTGCTGCGCGATGCGGACGGCAAGCTGTACGTGGCCGGCATCCCGATCGACACGGGCAAGACGGGCGGCGGAAAGGGTGCGGACTGGGTGCTGTCGCAGACGGAGATCGTGATCCGCGACGGCCGCCTGCGCTGGAACGACTACAAGCGCGCGGCGCCGGAACTGCTGCTCGACGATGTCAACTTCGTCCTGCGCAACCAGTGGAACCACCATCGCTTCGCCTTGAAGGCAACGCCTCCTGCCGCGTTTGCCGCGCCGCTCGACGTGCGCGCGTCCTTCGTCCATCCGCGCTTCGGCAGCGCCTCCGATGCGACGAAGTGGCGTGGCGAGATGTATGCCGACATGCGCAACACCGACCTGACGGTCTGGAAAGCCTACGTCGATTATCCGATCGAGATGCAGCAAGGGAAGGGCTCGGTGCGGGCCTGGCTGGATTTTGACCGTTCCAGGGTAGTTGATTTCACTGCCGATCTGACGCTCGCGAACGTTTCCGCGCGCCTGCGCAAGGACCTCGACCCGATGAACCTGGTCGAGGTCAGCGGGCGAGTCTCGGTGCGGGAGGATCTTGGTGCCGGAGTGGGCGACGGAAAGCCGACCTTCGGCCAGAACGGCCATTCCGTTTCGCTCACGGATTTCACCTTGCAGACGGATGACGGCCTTTACCTGCCGAAGACGACGATCAAGGAAAGCTTCGCGCCGGCCCGCAAGGGACATCCGGCGCGCACCGAGATCAACGCCAGATTGCTCGACCTGAAGACAATTGCCAATTTTGCCGAACGCCTGCCCTTGCCCGCGGAGCAGCGCCAGATGCTGGCGGATTTCGCACCGCGCGGCGTGCTCAGGGATTTTTCCGCGCAATGGCACGGCTCGTATCCGGACATCTCCGCCTACAGCATCAAGGGCGAATTCATTGGTCTGTCGCTCCAGCCGCAAACTGCACGCCCCGCACGGCCGAAATCGGCCGGCATGCCGGCCCAGGCTGCCGTTCCCGCCATCCCGGGCTTCGACAACCTGACAGGCAGGGTGGAAGCCAATGACCGCGGCGGCCTGCTCAGCCTCGCATCGGATAACCTCGTCCTGCAGTTGCCAGGCTACTTCGACCAAGCGGCCATGCCGTTCGAGCGCCTCAACATGCAGGCCAACTGGGTATTCCAGGAAAACAATCAGTTGCTGGTCGATCTGCAGAAGATGGATTTCGTCCAGGAGGGACTTGCCGGCTCGTTCTCCGGCCGGCACCTGATGCCGCTGGACCGGCAACCCGGCAAGCTGCAGGGCAATATCGACATCACCGGAAAACTGAACCGCCTCGAGTTGCAACAGGTCGGCCGCTACCTGCCGATCCAGACGCCGGCGACCCTGCGCGAATGGCTGACTGGCGCACTGGCAGGCGGAACCGTGAAGGATGTGCGCTTGCGGCTCAAGGGCGACCTGGACCAGTTTCCGTTCAATGCGGCCGCGCAGCGTGGCAGGCCCCGTGGAGAATTCAGCGTGGTTGGGCGCATTGAGGATGGCGTGCTGAACTACGCGCCCGGCAAGCTCGGCGAAGACGGCAAGTCGCCGCTGTGGCCGGTGATCGACAAGATCAACGGCATGATCTCCTTCGATCGCGCGCGCATGGAAATCACTGCCGACAGCGCCAGGACATCCGGCACCAGCCTTTCGCGTGTGAAGGCGGTGATCCCGGATCTGTCGCGCCATGACATGGTGCTTGATGTCGACGGCGATGCCGCCGGGCCCCTGCAGGAATTCCTGCGGTTCACCAATGAAAGCCCGGTGGCCGGCTGGATCGACCACTTCACGGAAGAGACGAAGGGGACTGGCAATGCGAAGCTTGCGCTGAAACTGCAGCTTCCCCTTGAGGATCTGCGCGAAGCGAAGGTGAACGGAACACTGCAGTTCGTCGGCAACAACGTCACGCTGAACAACGTGATGCCCCCATTGCAGGCATCGAATGGCAAGCTGGAATTCCACGAAAAGGGCTTTTCCATCGGCGGCATCAAATCGAATTTCCTCGGTGGCCCGGTTGTGGTGTCCGGCGGCACGCAGCGCGACGGAACGATCCTCGTGAAGGCCGAGGGCAGCCTGACCGCGGACGGCGTGCGCAAGGTTTACGCTTCACCTGACGCGCAGCGTTCCTCTGAACGCATTGCCGGCAACACGCGCTATACGACGACCGTCCGCGTGAAAAACAAGCGCCCTGAGATCGTGGTCGAATCGAACCTCGCCGGCATTTCGCTGGATTTTCCCGTGCCCTTGCGCAAGGCCGCCAACGAGATCCTGCCGCTGCGCTTCGAGCTCCTTGGCCAGCCCTCGACGGATGCGTCCATCTCGCGCGACGAAATGAAGCTGTCGCTCGGGTCCGCGATTTCGGCACGCTACGAGCGCCAGAAGGGCACGGAGAAGGATGCCGAATGGCGCGTCGTGCGCGGCGGCATCGGCGTCAATGTGCCCGCGCCGCAGCCGGACAGCGGATTGATCGCCAATGTCAGCCTGAAGTCGCTTGACCTGGATGCGTGGCGCCGCGCCATGACGTCAGTCGTGTCGGTTGGCCACCAGACGGAGACGCGCAACCCGGCGGATGCTCTCTCGATCTCCCAGTACATCGATCCGGAAGTGCTGGCGGCGCGCGCCACCGAGCTGATCGTGGAAGGCCGGACCCTCAACAACGTCGTGGTGGGTGCTTCGCACCAGAAGGGCGCATGGCAGGCGAACATCGACTCCGACCAGGTTTCGGGTTATGTCACCTGGACCGAATCGCCGTCGGGCCAAGGACTCGGCAAGATCACCGCACGCCTGGCCTCGCTCATCATTCCCAAGTCGGCGGCGTCGGAAGTAACCGAACTGTTCGAAGGCAAGGACACCACGACCCAGATGCCGGCGGTCGATATCGTTGCCGAGAACTTCGAACTTTTCGGCAAGAAGTTCGGCCACCTCGAACTGATGGCCCAGAACCGTCGTGGCTTTACCGGGCGCGAATGGCGGATCAGCAAGCTGTCGATCGCAAATCCCGACGCCGAGCTGAAAGCAATCGGCAAATGGACGAACAGGGATGGTGAGAGCCTGTCAAATCTGAACTACACCCTGAACATCAGCGATGCCGGCAGACTGCTCGACAGGTTCGGCTTCAACAATGTCCTGCGCGGCGGCAAGGGCAAGATGGAGGGCGATATCAGCTGGAAAGGCTTGCCGTTCTCGCTCGACATCCCCAGCCTGAGCGGTCAGTTGCGCCTCGATCTCGCCTCCGGCCAGTTCCTGAAGGTCGAGCCGGGTGCGGCAAAGCTGTTGGGCGTGCTAAGCCTGCAATCGCTGCCGCGGCGCCTCGCACTTGATTTCCGCGACGTGTTCTCGGAGGGCTTTGCCTTCGACGGCGTGACGGCGACGGCGAACATCGCGCAGGGCGTGGCGAAGACCGACAACTTCAAGATGCGTGGCTCTTCCGCCACCGTGCTGATCGACGGCAGTGCGGACATCGACAAGGAGGTGCAGAATCTGCACGTAGTGGTGATCCCCGAGATCAATGTCGGTACCGCATCGGTGGTGTACGGCCTGGCCGTCAACCCGGTGATTGGCGTGGGCAGTTTCCTTGCGCAACTGTTCCTGCGCGACCCGCTGATGAAAGCCTTCACCTTCGAGTACCAGGTGACGGGGCCATGGAAGGATCCCGTGGTGACCAAGCTGCTGCGCAAGACGACTGCCCCTGCAACGGAAGCAGTCGGCAATTCCGGATAGGACGATCGAAACATGACGCTGAGCAATCCCGTGAAAGTCGCCGCCGTACAAATGGTTTCCACACCAGTTGTGGAAGAGAATTTTGCCGCCGCGCGCCGTCTGATCGGCGAAGCGGCTCGACAGGGTGCGGAGATGGTGCTGCTGCCGGAATACTGGCCGATCATGGGCATGAAGGAATCGGACAAGGTGGCGCATGCGGAAAAACTGGATGCCGGGCCGATGCAGGAATTCATGTCGGAAATTGCGCGCGAACACCGCATCTGGCTGATCGGCGGCACACTGCCCATGGTGGCGCCCGAAGCCAGCAAGGTGCTCAACACGATGATGGTGTACAACCCGGCGGGCGAACATGTGGTGCGCTACGACAAGATCCATCTGTTCAGCTTCGCCAAGGGCAACGAATCCTACGACGAGGCGCGTACCATCGTGCATGGAACGAAGGTCGCCACCTTTGAAGCGTCGTTCGGCAGGGTCGGCCTGTCGGTATGCTATGACCTGCGCTTTCCGGAGCTCTACCGTACCATGGGCGATTGCGCCCTGATCGTGGTGCCTGCGGCCTTCACTTACACCACGGGCAAGGCGCACTGGGAAATCCTGCTGCGCTCGCGTGCCATCGAGAACCAATGTTATGTACTCGCTGCTGCGCAAGGAGGCAATCATCCGAACGGACGCCGTACATGGGGCCACAGCGTGCTCATCGATCCATGGGGCGAAGTCAAATCGGTGTTGCCCGAAGGCGAAGGAATCGTCGTCGGCGACATCGACCTCGCGCATTTGCAGTGCGTGCGCGAGAGCTTGCCGGCCTTGAAGCATCGCAAGCTGTAACGCATTACCGCAAGAAAAGGATTTCAGTCCGGGCATCGTTTTTCGTCAGTATCGCCGCTGAAGAACCAGACGGCAGGCAGATGCTCTACAATCTACTGAATTTACCCATCCGAATTCGCGCCCCTGGCGCGCATCAATCACCATGAATCTGTTCGAACCGAATCTCCAGACCCTTGCTGCTGCCCGCGATATCCTGCTTGCGCCCTTCGGCCTGGACGAAGGCAAGCTGATCAAGGCGCTCGATGCAATTTTCACTCACCGCGTCGATTACGCCGATCTGTACTTCCAGTTCACCAAGAACGAGGGCTGGAGCCTGGAAGAGGGCATCGTCAAGACAGGCAGCTTCTCCATCGACCAGGGTGTCGGCGTGCGCGCCGTGTCCGGCGACAAGACAGCATTCTCTTATTCGGACGAAATTTCCGAAGACGCACTCCTGCAGGCTGCAGAGGCCACGCGCACCATCGCGCGCCAGGGCGCAGGCAAGATCCAGGTTGCATCATCGATACAGGCTGCGGGCGGACGTTCGCTGTACCTGCCGAACGATCCCCTGGCCTCGCTCGATGCCACTGCAAAAGTGAAGCTCCTCGAAAAGGTCGAGCGCATCGCCCGCGCGCGCGATCCTCGTGTAGTGCAGGTGATGGCTGGCCTGGCGGGTGAATACGATGTCGTGCTCGTGGTGCGAAGCGACGGCGTGCTGGCTGCGGATATCCGGCCGCTGGTGCGTGTCTCGGTAACCGTCATCGCCGAGCAGAACGGACGTCGCGAAATCGGCTCCAGCGGCGGCGGTGGACGCTACGATTATGCTTACTTCAGCGACGAACTGCTGGAACGTTATGCCACCGAAGCGGTTGAGGCAGCCATCGTCAATCTCGACGCGCGTCCTGCGCCGGCCGGGACCATGACCGTGGTGCTCGGGCCGGGCTGGCCGGGCGTATTGTTGCACGAGGCGATCGGCCACGGCCTGGAAGGCGATTTCAACCGCAAGGGTTCCAGCACCTTCTCCGGCCGCATTGGCGAACGCGTGGCGGCGAAGGGCGTGACCGTCGTGGACGACGGCACCATTTCCAACCGTCGTGGTTCGCTCAACGTCGATGACGAAGGTAATCCGACCCAGTGCACGACACTGATTGAAGACGGCATCCTGAAGGGGTATATGCAGGACACCATGAATGCCCGCCTGATGAAGATGGCAGTGACCGGAAACGCACGGCGCGAATCCTATGCGCACTTGCCGATGCCGCGCATGACCAACACCTACATGCTGGCCGGCGACAAGGATCCGGACGAGATCATTGCTTCAGTCAAGAACGGCCTGTATGCGGTAAATTTTGGCGGCGGCCAGGTGGACATCACCAACGGCAAGTTCGTCTTTTCCGCGAGTGAGGCCTACATGATCGAGGACGGCAAGGTGACTTATCCGGTCAAGGGCGCCACCCTGATCGGCAACGGTCCGGACGTCCTGAACCGTGTATCGATGATCGGCAAGGACATGCGGCTCGACAGTGGTGTGGGCGTCTGCGGCAAGGAAGGGCAGAGCGTCCCTGTGGGCGTCGGCCAGCCGACCCTGCGGATCGATGGCGTGACGGTGGGTGGAACGGCCTGACGATGAATGCCGTCAATTCGGCCCAGGTTCTGCCAGCGTTTCGGGGAACAGGAGCGGAAAGACGGCTCTCAAGACAAATTTCGCCCTGATCCCTTGCCAAAACCCTTTATTTATTGCACTATTCATCTAGATTTGCTGTAAAACCTCTGAAAAACATGACTTTCGCGCGCTTTTACTTTTATTTCCACTTTAGCTATTCCAGCCCCATGGCGGTGGAAAAGCGGTAAGCGCACGAATAAAAGAGAGCCCAAACCGAATTTCTAGAAAAAACCGCCAGCGATGGCGGTTTTTTCTTTTCAGCTTTATGTTTTGAAACTTTTGACCCGGAGAAAGAATCATGCCGCGCACAGATGACCTACGGATACGAGAATTGAAAGAACTCGCGCCGCCTTCACACCTCATTCGCGAATTTCCTTGCTCGGACAAGGCATCAACCACCGTCGCCAACTCCCGCACCGCCTTACACCGCATCCTGCACGGCCAGGACGACCGCCTGATGGTCGTGATCGGGCCGTGCTCGATTCACGATGCCAAGGCGGCAATGGAGTACGCACGCCGCCTGGCGGAGCAGCGCGAGCGCTTCAACGGCGACCTGGAAATTGTGATGCGAGTGTATTTCGAGAAACCGCGCACGACGGTAGGCTGGAAAGGCCTGATCAACGACCCCTACATGGACAACAGCTTCCGCATCAACGAAGGCCTGCGCATGGCGCGCGAGTTGCTGCTGAATATTAACGAGCTGGGCCTGCCGGCGGGTACCGAATTCCTCGACGTGATCAGCCCGCAATACGTGGCCGATCTCATCAGCTGGGGCGCGATCGGCGCGCGTACCACCGAATCCCAAGTCCACCGCGAACTCGCTTCCGGCCTGTCGTGCCCGGTCGGGTTCAAGAACGGTACCGACGGCAGCATCAAGATTGCAGTCGACGCTATCAAGGCAGCCTCCCAGCCGCATCATTTCCTTTCCGTCACCAAGGGCGGCCACTCGGCTATCGTGTCGACCAATGGCAACGAGGATTGCCATGTCATTTTGCGCGGCGGCAAGGCGCCGAATTATGATGCGGCGAGTGTGGATGCCGCATGCAAGGACATCGCAGCGAACGGGCTCGCGTCGCGCCTGATGATCGATGCTTCCCATGCCAACAGCTCCAAGAAGCCGGAAAACCAGGTTCCCGTCTGTGCCGATATCGGTCGCCAGATTGCAGGCGGCGACACGCGCATCGTTGGCGTGATGGTTGAATCGCACCTGGTTGGCGGGCGACAGGATCTGCTCCCCGGCAAACCGCTGACATATGGGCAGTCGATCACCGACGGCTGTGTTGACTGGGAGTCCAGCGTGAAGATCCTGGAAGGACTGGCTGAAGCAGTAAAGCAGCGCCGCCTTCATGAATCGGAGTAACTCGCTTGCGCAAGCGGCGCCGCATTGCTTGCAGCGCTGAAAAGCATGTCCCGGACTGCGGCGAAATTGCCTGAGATTTGCCTTTGATGATCGAAGCGGCTTTGCTATAACGGAGCTATTCGCTGCGTCAAAAGGAGGCAATCATGCGTCGCAGACTCTATTTCATGCTGCCTGACGTTCCCGGCGCCCGCAGCCTGCTGGATGAATTGCTGCTTGCCCGTATCGAGGAGCGGCATATTCGTTTCTGTGCCAAGGACGGAACGCCGCTTCCCGATATGCCGGAAGCTAACTTTCTGCAGAAAACCGATCTGGTACATGGTGCCGAGTCGGGCATGCTGGTTGGTGGCGCGATTGGCTTGATCGGCGGCGCGCTGCTTGTGATGTTTCCGCCCGAGGGAGTGCGCCTGCAGATGATTGTCGTGCTGGTGGCAGGCATTGTCGGTGCGCTGTTCGGCGCCTGGGCATCCGGCATGGTGGCAGCGGCCATCCCCAATTCTCGTCTGAAAGCTTTCGAGGCGGCGATGGAGCGAGGACAAGTCCTGCTGATGGTCGACGTACCGTACCGGCGCACCCAGGAAGTCGAGCAACTGGTGCTCAAGCGTCATCCGGAAGCCAGGTTCGGCGGCATGGAGCCACACATTCCCGCATTCCCGTGATGCTGTGATGCCGCGAAAGCGGCATTCAGAAACGCTTGGTCAGCACCATCTGGTCGCCTTCGCGACGCATCTCGGTGCGGTTGAGGAAGGACATGCCGAGCAGGATGAAGGGAAGGCCTTGCTCCTGCACGACGGCATCGACCTGGTTGATTTCGATATCGCCAACCTTGACCGTATTGAGTTTGACGACATAGGCCGGGGCAACACCATTGGCGGTGTTCATGTAGGCCGCGCGGCCTTTCTTGTAATCGATCCCGAGCCGCGTCGCATCGGATGCAGGAAGGGCGATCATGGTTGCGCCGGTGTCGAGCAGCATGCGCACGCTGCCGCCATTGATCTGGCCCTGCACCATATAATGTCCCTGACTATCGGACTTCAGAGTCACGCTGGCCCGTCCGGTCCCTGCGTTCCGGTTCATGTATTCACCAAGCGCAATGACTTGACGCTTTCCGTTGGCTTCAATGGTCGCTGAGGCCTTGTCGGCCGACACCAGGGTTACGCCTTCGGAAATGGTCGTGCCGACAGAATAGGTTTTCGGCGCGCCGCCATCCACCACCAGCACTGCCTTGTTGGGAAACAGGCCGACCACGTTGATGTCGGCGGCGTCTGCGTTAGCGGCAAGCAGGAGCAGGCTGGCTGCAAGAATGGTCGGGCGCATAGTAAGGAAAGTCAGTCGAACATGCCGGCGAAATGCCGTGAGGCAAATGTGTGTGAGCAGAATAGCACCTCCTGCTTCCGACAGACAACATCTATCCCGATGCGCCCAATGAGCAGACGATTTGTGTTGCGTCAGTCGCGGAAATTGTTGAATTCCAGCGGGAGGTCCGTCACTTCCTTGCGCAGCAGGGCGATGGCCGATTGCAGGTCGTCGCGCTTGGCCCCAGTCACACGCACGGCATCTCCCTGGATGCTGGCCTGGACCTTCAACTTGCTGTCCTTGACAAGGCGTACGATCTTCTTGGCAGCGTCGGATTCGATGCCGTTGCGGATCTTGATGATCTGCTTGACCTTGTCCCCGCCGATCTTCTCGATCTTACCGATGTCGAGGAAACGGACGTCGACATTGCGCTTCACCATTTTACCGGTCAGCACGTCGCGCACCTGGTTCAGCTGGAATTCGCTGTCTGCATACGCAGTGAGTTCGCGTTCCTTTTGCTCTACGCGGGCGTCGCTGCCCTTGAAGTCGAAGCGAGTTGAAATTTCCTTGTTCGACTGGTCGATGGCATTCTTGACTTCGACGAGGTTGGCTTCGGATACGACATCAAAAGATGGCATGGCTGATCTCTCTTTTCGCGTTTGGCAACAGGCCTGTTGTCATTCTTGTCTGGCAGGCCACGTTGTGGTTCGATTAACCGGGGCATTCTAGCCGACAAAAAATCGTGTGGCTAGGTTCTGTCCGCCCACGCCTATATAATGCCGCGCTATGACTCCTGTCCTTCCCATTCAGTACGATTTTTCCCTGCAGGGCCTGAATACCTTCGGCGTCGCTGCAACGGCCAAGGCTTACCTGCGCGTTACGTCGGCTGACATGCTGAGGCAGGTGAGGAACGACGATTTCCTTGCGCGCCTGCCACGTCTGGTGCTCGGCGGCGGCAGCAACCTGCTCCTGACGCGCGATTTTGCCGGCCTGGTGCTTCACATGTGCACTAGCGGCGTGGAAATCATCGGCGAGGACGCCGGCGCGAAGTACGTCAAGGCTGCCGCGGGCGAGAACTGGCACCAGTTCGTGCAGTGGACGATTGGGCAGGGAATGGGCGGACTGGAGAACCTGTCGCTCATCCCGGGCAGCGTGGGGGCTGCGCCAATCCAGAACATCGGCGCTTACGGTGTTGAAATGAAGGACTACTTTCACTCCCTGACAGCATTCGATCTCGACACGGGCGAAATCTTCATGCTCGACAAGGAGGCCTGCCGCTTTGCTTATCGCGACAGCATATTCAAGCACGCATTGCGCGACCGTGTGGTGATCCTCGATGTGACCTTTGCCTTGCCGAAAAAATGGCAGGCGCACACGCAGTATGCCGATGTCGCCCAGGAACTGGCCTCCTGTGCCATTGCATCCCCGGGGCCGCAGGATATCGCCGATGCGATCATTGCCATCCGTACCCGCAAGCTGCCGGACCCCGCCAAGATTGGCAATGCAGGCAGCTTCTTCCAGAATCCGGTGGTATCGGCTGACTTGCGCGACGCGCTGCTGGCCAGCCATCCGAAGCTGGTCAGCTATCCTCAGCCTGACGGCAGCTACAAGCTTGCTGCAGGATGGCTGATCGACCAGAGCGGATGGAAAGGAAAGAGCATGGGCGCCGCAGGGGTGTACGAGAAGCAGGCGCTTGTGCTGGTGAATCGAGGTGGCGCGACAGGGCAGGAGATCGCCGCGCTGGCCAACGCGATTCAGATGGACGTGATGTCCAGGTTCGGTGTCATGCTGGAACCGGAGCCGGTTTTCATCTGAGTATTCGGCAGCGCGCCGCGCACGCTACCGTCCGCGTCAATCAATCTGCGACAATCAGGCCACGACAATCAGGCCGCGATGAAGTGGCACACATAGTCCAGCGTCTCCAGCGTTTCGATATCGAAGCTGGAATTGCCCGGCACGTCAAAGCTCTGGCCGCCTTCGTAGGTCTTCCATGCGTCTTCGCCCTTCAGACGAATGCGGCATTTGCCGGCATTGAGTTCCATGCGTTCCGGCGCGCCGGTATTGAAAGTCAGCGAGGACGGGAAAATCACGCCGAGGGTTTTCTTCGTGCCGTCGGCAAACAGAACGGTGTGCGAGACGCACTTGCCGTCGAAGTAGATGTTGGCTTTCTTGACGGCGGAAACGTTGTCGAATTGCGTAGTCATGTCAGGTCCTATTCGGAAGATTGGAAAAAATCGGGCAATGCATAAAAAAGGACCCGGAGCGGGTCCTTGCATGCGGGGCATGGCCACGGCAAGTTCGCCAGGCCACGCATCTCGCGCAGGTCAAACCTTCAATACTGCCTGCAGGATCTCCTTGGCGACGAAACCGAACATGCCGACAGACAGCACCAGGAACAGGACAAATGTCCCGCGCTTGCCGGCTTTCGAACGCCAGGCGATTTCGCCGATGATGAACAGCATGAAGAGGATGAGTCCGCCAATGCCCCAAGTGGTACCGAAGTGCGCAATCTGGTCTTCAGTGAAGCCGAATACAGTTCCCATCCATCAGTCCTTCTTGTCGAGGCGCGGCAGTGCGACGGAAGAGCTGGCGGAGAGCAGGCCGGCCTTGCTGTAGATGCCAAGTTTTTCGCGGGTATCGGTGATGTCCAGGTTGCGCATCGTGAGTTGACCGATGCGGTCCTGCGGCGTGAACGCGCCTTCGCCTTTTTCCATCGTCAGGCGTTCCGGCTGGTAGGTCAGGTTGGGCGATTCGGTGTTCAGGATCGAGTAGTCGTTACCGCGGCGCAGTTCGATAGTGACTTCACCGGTGATGGCGCGCGCGACCCAGCGCTGCGACGCTTCGCGCAGCATGATCGCTTGCGGGTCGAACCAGCGGCCTTGGTACAGCAGGCGGCCGAGCTTGCGGCCGTTGTCACGGTACTGCTCGATCGTGTCTTCATTGTGGATGCCGGTGATCAGGCGTTCGTAAGCAATGAACAGCAGCGCAAGGCCGGGAGCTTCGTAGATGCCGCGGCTCTTTGCTTCGATGATGCGGTTTTCGATCTGGTCGCTCATGCCGAGGCCGTGACGGCCGCCGATGCGGTTCGCTTCCATCATCAGGTCGACCTGGCTGGCAAATGTGATGCCGTTCAGTGCGACCGGACGTCCTTCCTCGAAGCGCACGCTGACTTCCTCGCGCTTGACTTCGACGTCATCGCGCCAGAATGCAACACCCATAATCGGTTCGACGATCTTCATGCCGCTGTTCAGGTGCTCGAGGTCTTTTGCCTCGTGCGTCGCGCCCAGCATGTTGGAGTCGGTCGAATAGGCCTTCTCGACGGACATCTTGTAGTCGAAGCCGGACTTGATCAGGAACTCCGACATTTCCTTGCGGCCGCCGAGTTCCTGGATGAACTGCTGGTCGAGCCAAGGCTTGTAGATGCGCAGTGCCGGATTTACCAGCAGGCCATAGCGATAGAAACGCTCGATGTCGTTGCCTTTGAAGGTGCTGCCGTCGCCCCAGATGTCGACCTGGTCTTCCTGCATCGCGGCGACCAGCATGGTGCCGGTCACTGCACGGCCGAGCGGCGTCGTGTTGAAGTAGGTAACGCCCGCGGTCGAGATGTGGAAGGCGCCGCTTTGCAGAGCGGCGAAGCCTTCCGCGACGAGCTGCTCGCGGCAGTCGATCAGGCGGGCCTGTTCGGCGCCATACAGCTTCGCCTTTTTCGGAATGGCATCGTAATCGGGTTCGTCGGGCTGGCCGAGGTTCGCGGTGTAAGCGTAAGGAATGGCGCCTTTTTGGCGCATCCAGTGCAGGGCCGCACTGGTATCGAGGCCGCCGGAAAAGGCGATGCCCACTTTCTGATTGACAGGGACGGACTGAAGTATGGTCGACATGATTTTGCTTCGCTTGTGATTTTGGGAAAGACGATGAGGAACCGGTCAGGCTGTGTCAGATCAATCCAGCTTGCCCAGGACCAGGTATTCAAGCAGCGCCTTCTGGACGTGCAGGCGGTTCTCGGCTTCGTCCCACACGACCGACTGCGGGCCGTCGATGACTTCGGCGGAGACTTCCTCGCCGCGATGCGCGGGCAGGCAGTGCATGAAGAGGGCGTCGGGGTGGGCGCGCTTCATCTTTTCGCTGTCCACGATCCACCCGTGGAAGGCCTTCAGGCGCACCGCGTTTTCTTCCTCGTAGCCCATGCTGGTCCACACGTCCGTCGTTACCAGGTCCGCGCCGTCGCAGGCGTCGGCTGGATTGGCGAAGGTCGTGTAGTTCTTGTTGTCCGCCGCGACGAGCGACTGATCGATCTCGTAACGCTTCGGTGTCGACACGTTGACGTGGAAGCCGAACACCTGCGCTGCCTGCAGCCAGGAATACAACATGTTGTTGGCGTCGCCGATCCATGCCACGGTCTTGCCCGCGATGGAACCGCGATGCTCGATGTAGGTGAAGACGTCGGCCAGGACCTGGCAGGGATGGTGTTCATTGGTCAGGCCATTGATGACCGGCACGCGCGAATGTTTCGCAAAGCGATCGATGATGTCCTGGCCGAAGGTGCGGATCATGATGATGTCGCACATGCGGGACATCACCTGCGCGGCATCTTCCACCGGCTCGCCGCGGCCAAGCTGGCTGTCGCGGGTGTTGAGGTAGATGGCCGCGCCGCCGAGCTGGTGCATGCCCGCTTCGAACGACAGCCGGGTGCGCGTCGAATTTTTTTCGAACACCATCACCAGCGTGCGGTCAAGCAGCGGGTGGTAGGGTTCGTAATTCTTGAACTTGCGCTTGATGAGACGGGAACGTTCGATCAGGTACTCGAACTCTTCAAGCGTAAAGTCAGAAAACTGAAGGAAGTGTTTGATTGCCATAAATGAAAACGGCGGCAAGTTGGCGCCTGCCGCCGGACGGACGTTTGTAACTTGTTCAAGTATAAGGGATTTTTCCTGAAAAAGATAACCGTTGCCAAGGAATCGCCATTGCTTGGCGTGGATCAATATAGCTTCTGCGAGGATTCATGCACGAGCTGCTGGTAAAGCGCGTGCCGCATGGGGGAAATGGCTCCCGCGTCGACGGCGGCCAGCACGGCGCAGCCCGGTTCGTTCAGGTGATGACAGTTATAGAATTTGCAACTTCCAAGGTGTGGTCGGAATTCCCGAAAAGCACGCTCCAGCATGCCTTCGGTCAGGTGATACAGACCGAATTCCTGAAATCCGGGGGAATCGATGATCGATGTTTCCTCATCCAGCATGAACAGGCGGGTAAAGGTCGTGGTGTGCTTGCCCGAATCCAGCGCTGCCGAAATTTCCCGCGTGGCGAGTTCCGCGTCCGGCACCAGCAGGTTGATCAGGGAGGACTTGCCCATGCCCGACTGGCCGATCAGGATCGTCGAATGGCCTTTGAGCAGGGGATTGAGAATGGCGCAGGTCTTCTCGGGCATGGTGCGCGCCGAGACTTCGTGGACCGGGTAATCCAGTCCCGTGTACAGTGACAGGCGCTCGCGTGTCTTCGCCAGCGAGTCCGTGATGTCAATCTTGTTCAGGACGAGATGGGTCTTGATGCCCGCCGCTTCGGCCGCCACCAGGGCGCGAGAAACCAGGTCGTCCGAATAACCCGGCTCGGTCGCTACGACGATGAATAGTTGTGTGACATTCGCTGCGAGCAGTTTCGACTTGTACTGGTCGGAACGATAGAGCAGTGTCCTGCGTTCGTTGATCGCTTCGATCACGCCCTGGTCCGGCGAGGTCTGTTTCAGCCGGACGATATCGCCGACCGCGACATCGCTCTTCTTTCCGCGGGTAACGCATTGCAACTTCGCGTCACCCGCCTGGACCAGATAATGCCGGCCATGGGCCGCAATGACGGTGCCGTTGGTGTCGATACGCCCGCTCATCGGTCAGCGCGCGGCCTGCTGGAACACTGCATCGACCTTGGCGGCGCAGATGAAGTCGTTTTCCGATAAGCCGCCGCGCCCGCCATTGACCGAATGCGTGTCGAATTTCACCACGCAGCGGTTGTACGTCACGGCCAGTTCGGGGTGATGGTCTTCGGCATGGATGACGTAAGCAATCGCGTTGACGAACGCCAGCGTTTCGTAATAGTTCTTGAAGCTGTACGACTTGACGATCTTGCCATCCTCGAGCGCCCAGTCGTCCACGGCGGCCAGTTGTTCCTTGATCTCATTATCGGTCAATCCGGTCTCCAGATGCCGGCATTTCTTGTTCAGTAGTTCAGTGGCAGTCACCATGATTGACTCCTCATTGTTGTTCATTGGCCCGCCAGCAGATGCTGGATGCGCACTGTGGCAGGCGGGTGCGAGTCATAGAACGCGGAGTGCAGCGGGTCAGGCGTCAGTGTTGATGCATTGTCCTCGTACAATTTCACCAGCGCCGACACCAGTTCCTGCGCGTCGGTATGCTTCGCCGCGAACGCGTCGGCCTCGAACTCATGCTTGCGCGAGGTGACCGAAATCAGCGGAGAGAACAGAAAGGTGAACACCGGCAGCACCAGCATGAACAGGATCAGCGACATGGCGTCGTTGGCGCCGATCAGCAGCGGATCAACACCCAGCCCGGTGAAGAACCAGGTCTGTGTTTTCAGGTAACCGAGCAGGGCAAGGAATCCGAGCGAAAGCAGGAACATCATGGCGATGCGCTTGATGACATGCTTGAGCTTGAAATGCCCCAGCTCATGCGCCAGCACGGCCTCGATTTCCTGCGGGCCGAGACGCGCGAGCAGGGTGTCGAAGAACACGATGCGCTTGGCTGCGCCGAAGCCGGAGAAATAGGCATTGCCATGAGCACTGCGCTTCGAGCCGTCCATCACGAACAGGCCCTTGGACGCGAAGCCGACGCGATGCATCAGGCCCTCGATGCGGGCGCGCAATCCTTCATCCTGCAAGGGCGTGAATTTATTGAACAGCGGTGCGATGACGGTCGGATAAAGCACCAGCATCAGCAGCTGGAATCCGCTCCAGACGAGCCAGGCATAGAACCACCACAAGTTGCCTGATTTTTCCATGAGGGTGAGAATGACCCAGGTCAGGGGCAGGCCGATGACGATGCCGACCAGCGTGTTCTTCAACAGGTCGGAGATGAACAGGCGCAAGGTCATCTTGTTGAATCCGAACCGGGCCTCCAGCACGAACTGCTTGTAATAATCAAAAGGCAGGTCGACCGCCGCGGTGATGAATGCGAATGAGGCAAGCAGGGCGAGCTGGTATGTCATGCCCGACCCGAACAGCTTGAACAGGTTGACGGACAGCGCCTGCAATCCGCCCAGCAGGGTGAAGCCGATCAGCATGGTGGCATTGACCAGCATGGTCAGCACGCCGAGTCTCGTCTTGGCAACGGTATAATCCGCGGCCTTCTGATGGGCATACAATGGGATCTTTTCGGCGAATTCAGCGGGCACGGCGCTGCGATGTGCGAGCACATGACGGATGTGGCGCGAGGCAAGCCAGAAGCGTACTGTCAGGGTTACAACGAGAAAAGTGACAAACAAAACCGAAAACGCAAGTGATGACATTCTGTGCCTGTGAGAAAATGGCGGGTTTTGGAACGGCCCAACCGATTCGGATATCCGTTCATCCCCGGGGCGCATGCCGTGGGCCATTAATGGCATCGCAAGTGCCGGCTGGCTCCGTGGGCAGCACCCTGTGGAATGAACCCGGAGCGAACGGGTCGCATGCATTGCAGCCCGGCCTTGCCGGTGCGCGGCACTCCTGAATAAATTGATGGCAGCCCCCAAGGAAAACAATTATGTCACAAGCCACCGAATCTCAAGCCCCGATCAATGCGCCTGCTCGCCCGAACGAATTCAATCTTGTCTGGGTGGATATGGAAATGACCGGCCTCGACCCGGATAACGACCGCATCATCGAGGTTGCCGTCGTCGTCACCGACTCGGAACTCAATGTGCTGGCCGAAGGCCCCGTCTTTGCGATCCATCAGCCGGATGAAGTGCTGAACCGCATGGATGCCTGGAACAAGGGCACGCACGGCCGTTCCGGGCTGATCGACCGCGTGAAGGCTTCGACCATCAGCGAAGCTGACGCGGAAAAGGCCTTGATCGATTTCCTGAAGCACTTTGTTCCGTCCGGCAAATCGCCGATGTGCGGGAACTCCATCTGCCAGGACCGCCGCTTCATGGCACGCGGCATGCCGAAGCTGGAGGCGTTTTTCCACTATCGCAACCTTGACGTCTCGACACTGAAGGAACTGTGCAAGCGCTGGAAACCGTCCATTGCAAGCGGCTTCAAGAAGCACCAGAAGCACACGGCGCTGGCCGACATCATCGAATCAGTCGAGGAACTGCGTTACTACCGTACACACTTCATTCAGCCCTGATTCATCTTTCGGCCTTGTGCGGGAATCGGACATCCCCACATGATGCCAGTCAACCAGAACATTTTTTAAGGCGCAACATGGCCTCCGTAACAGATTTGCCGTCGAACGACACGCTCGACACCGCACCAGAAAACCGCAAGGTTCCGACCGAGCTGATTGCGCGCGAAGTCGCGCGCCGACGCACCTTCGGCATCATCTCCCACCCGGACGCGGGCAAGACCACTCTGACTGAAAAGCTGCTGCTGTTCTCCGGTGCGATCCAGCTCGCCGGCACCGTGAAGGCGCGCAAGAGCGGCCGCCATGCGACGTCGGACTGGATGGAAATCGAGAAGCAGCGCGGCATTTCGGTTGCCAGCTCGGTGATGCAGTTCGAATATCGCGACCACGTGGTCAACCTGCTCGACACGCCAGGTCACCAGGACTTTTCCGAAGACACGTACCGAGTGTTGACGGCAGTGGACTCGGCGCTGATGGTGATCGATGCCGCCAAGGGCGTGGAAGAGCAGACCATCAAGCTGTTGAATGTCTGTCGGATGCGGGCTACACCGATCCTGACCTTCATGAACAAGATGGACCGCGAAACCCGAGATCCGCTGGAACTGCTCGACGAGGTCGAATCGGTACTGAAGATCCAGTGCGCGCCGGTGACGTGGCCGATCGGAATGGGCAAGAACTTTCGCGGCGTGTACCACTTGTTGCGCGACGAGATCCTGCTGTTCAAGGCCGGCGAGGAACGCGCCGACCAGGAATTCGAAGTCATCAAGGGCATCGACAATCCGCGCCTCACGGAGATGTTCCCGCTCGAGATTGAACAGCTGAGAAATGAAGTTGAACTGGTGCATGGCGCTTCGCATCCTTTCGACCTCGATGCCTTCCTGGCGGGGACGCAGACGCCCGTGTTCTTCGGGTCAGCGATCAACAACTTCGGCGTGCGCGAAATCCTCAACGCACTGCTCGACTGGGCGCCGCAGCCACGCTCGCGTGACGCGACCGTGCGCGCGGTGGAGCCTGACGAAGCACCGTTTTCAGGCTTCGTGTTCAAGATCCAGGCCAACATGGATCCGGCGCATCGCGACCGCATCGCGTTCCTGCGCGTGTGTTCCGGGCGCTTTGAGCGCGGCATGAAGATCAAGCACCTGCGGCTGAATCGCGAAATCAAGGTATCGAGCGTGGTGACCTTCATGGCCTCCAGCCGCGAGCAGGTGGAAGAGGCTTATGCGGGCGACATCATCGGCCTGCCTAATCACGGCAACATGCAGATCGGCGACAGCTTTTCCGAAGGGGAAATGCTGCAGTTCACCGGCATTCCGTATTTCGCACCGGACTTTTTCCGCACGGTACGCATTCGCAATCCGCTGAAGATCAAGCAGTTGCACAAGGGATTGCAGCAGCTGGGCGAAGAGGGCGCGGTGCAGGTATTCAAGCCGGTGCACGGCGGCGACCTGATCCTTGGCGCGGTCGGCGTGCTGCAGTTCGAAGTGGTGGCGAGCCGCCTGATGAACGAATATGGCGTCGACGCGGTGTTTGAGGGCACCAGCATCAGCAGCGCGCGCTGGATCACCTGCGAAGACAAGAAGGCCCTGGCGGATTTTGAAAAATCTTCGGCTGGCAGCAACATTGCTTTCGACGCCGCCGGAAACATGGCCTACCTTGCGACCTCGGGCGTCAATCTCAAGCTGACGCAGGAACGCTGGCCGCAACTGACTTTCCACACGACACGCGAACACGCCGTCAAACTCGGCTGAGCAAGTCCCATCTCGTCCTTCCTTGCCCGGGGGTTGTTTTCCAAATGAAAATGATCCCCGGAAGCATTCATCTCCACTGGCTTTCCCATTGCTCCGCAGACCTTCTGTGATTGTCCGCGCATGTTGCGGTTTCGCTGCAGATAGTCCCAAGTTCGGTTCAGTAGATACGTCGATCGCCGCAATTCCAGGGGCTGTTTGAGAATTATCAATGGCCTCCAAAGACAAAAGCCTATACTCACCCAACACATTTTTTCGGCATCCTCTTCCCGGTTTTCGTGGTGCAGCCGTAGCGCCGCGTTCGGAATCCGACAAGTTCCGAAACGTTTCTTTGGCAGTAAAAAGATCAAGGAGCACTCATGCTGACTTCCACCTATTCGCTCGTCGCCATTGGCGCCGAACAGGACAAAGCACGAAGCATGCTTGGCCGTTTGAAACAGTATTTCCAGGCGACATGGCGCGGGCTGCAGGGCTTCGACTTCGCTTTTCTGGAAACGGCTTTCAACAAACTCGTGCAATTCGACAAGTTCTGCCGCAATCGCAAGATCGAGCTGTATCTCATTCCTGCGATGCACGGCGTGTCGCAGGAGGCTGAGGCATTGATCGAGGAAATCGAGGCCTTGAGCGCGAAGGCGGCACGCCTGCTTCATTTCGTGAGCGATCATCTCGCGGGCGCATTCGATCTCGGCAGCGCCAAGGTCAATGAGGTCTTCCATGCCATGGAGTCGTACTGCGAGAAGATCAGCATGCGGATCGACAGGGAAGAGAAAGAACTGCTTCCGCTGGCGCAGCGCCTGTTTTCCATCGAAGACTGGTTTTCGATTGCGGCAAAATTCCTCGCCGAGGACGCGGCCGCATTCGGCCGTCGGCGCCAGGTGATCCCGGCGCGCGTGTCGGCGCCGCCCAGGGCGTCTGCCCTCAATACCCGCTAACCTAAAGTCCTGTCGCCGCTCTCCCAGCCCTTGCGCCGCCGGGGATTTCTTGGCATGGTGTGACCGATGATTTCTATCGGGACACACATGCCAAAGATCCTCAAATTTTCCAGGTTTTCATTGCATGATTTGCTGGTCGCCGCCGGGCCGGCGGCCATTGCGATTGCCGTGACCTGCCTTCTTGCGTATTGGTGGGTCGATCCCTCTCCGCCACGGTATGTCACGCTCTCCACCGGACAGGAAAACAGCGCATATGAAGCCTTCGGAAAGAAATATGCGGCCGCGCTTGCGAAAGTCGGCATCAGCGTAACGCTGAAACCCTCGCTCGGTTCTCTGGAGAATCTGCAGAGGCTGAGGGATCCGTCGTCCGGCGTCGATATCGCCTTTGTACAAAGCGGCTCGACAGAGCAGGAGGAGGCGGAGCGCAAAGGCCTGGTTTCGCTCGGCAGCCTCTTCACCGAGCCGGTATGGCTGTTCCTGCGCGAGACAAAACATGTCCATCAGCTCACGCAACTCAAGGGCCTGAAAATCAATGTCGGGCCGGAGGGTACGGGCGTCCCGAAGCTGTTCAAGGAAATCCTGTCGGTCAATGGCGTTGAGTCCGCCGACCTGACGCTGGGCGCGCTGGAGAATACGCCGGCTACCGTCGAATTGCTGGCGGGCCGTATCGACGGCCTGGTGTTCAGCTCCGCGCCGGATGCGCCCCTGATTCAGATGCTGCTGCAGACGCCAGGCATCAGGCTGTTCGATTTCACGCAGGCCGAAGCCTACACGCGGCGCTTTCCTTTTCTCTCCCATGTGGTTCTGCCGCGCGGGATCGTCGACCTGGGGCGCGACATTCCGCCCAAGGACTACCATCTGATCGCGCCGATGGCGACGCTGGTGGCGCGCGAAGATCTTCATCCGGCACTGGTCGAGCTGTTCGTGCAGGCGGCTTCGGATATCCATGGCAACGCGGGGTGGTTCCACCGCAAGGACGAGTTTCCAACACCCAGTTATACCGAGATTGCCGTGTCGCCGGCGGCACAAAAGTTCTACAAGGGCGGGGCGCCGTTGCTGCAGCGTTACCTGCCGTTCTGGGTCGCCAACCTGCTGGAGCGGATGTGGGTGGTCGTAGTGGCGCTGGGCGCACTGATCCTGCCGCTGTCGCGCATCATTCCGCCGCTGTATGTGTGGAAGGTCCGTTCGCGCGTCTACCGCTGGTATGGGCAGTTGCGTGCCGTGGAGCAGGCGATCGAGGACGTCTCGCAGGAGAAGCGGGAGAGCGTGTATCGCGCACAGCTGGAACGGCTGAACGATATCGAGGATCGGGTGAACCGCATCTCGATTCCGCTATCGTTCGCCGACGAACTGTACGGGCTGCGCAGCCACATCAACTTCGTGCGGCGACGCATTGCCGGGCTCATGAAGCCGGAATAGGGGGAACGCCTCCGGTTTCGGGGGAACGCCTCCGGCTTTGGCGGGGCGTCTCAGGCTCCGACCCAGGGCAGGCCTGCCTTGCACCAGCCGCCGACCGTCTTGCGATGGCCTTCCGCGTCCTTGTCGCCCTCGAAACCTTCAAGGATATCGAAACAGTTCAGGTAGCCGTGCTCTGTCGCCAGCTTCGCGGCATGGCGCGAACGCACGCCGGAGCGGCAGAGGAAAAGCAGGACATTGTCTTTCGAGGCAAGCTGGGCCAGCTGGTCAAGGAAGTCCGGATTGGGCGTGCCGCCCGGATAGAGGTTCCATTGCACGGCAGCGTGCTGCGTATCGGGGATGGCGACGCGTCCCACCCAGTCGCGTTCGGCATCAGTGCGCACGTCGACCAGCTTCACCGTGCTGCTCTGCTGGAGCAAGGCATAGGCCTCGGCTGGCGTGACTGCGCCGGCGTAGGGCAACTGTTTTTCCTGCCCGCGCTGGCGGGCTGTTTCAAGAATATCCATCGGAATCTGCCTTCGAAAGTGGGATTGACAGCATTTTATCGCGCCACCAGGTGCCTGGGCCTAATGAAAGGCGATGCACCGGGTTGGTGCGAAAATTCCACCGAAGACTCGTGGAGCACTGGATTGGTGCGTTCGCTTAGATTTGCACTATTATGGTGCGTGATGTTAAGGCGCCTTTTTGCCCCAAATCCGTTTCAAATCCGCATTATTTCCGCGAATTCGGGGGCTTTGCCACAGAGTGGAGAGCTTGTGATTTCTCAAGGTGGTGGCATGGAATCTGCTATCATTGCCGGTTGAGTTTCTGGTCGCACTTCGGCATGTTTTGCATTCACCGTGATACGGCCAACACAGTCGGCTCAAACCAATTCCACAATATCCGTACCACTTCTCACATTAGGAGATTCGCATGGCAATGACGGCCGCAGACGTCTTGAAGATGGCGAAGGACAACGAGGTCAAGTTCGTTGATTTTCGCTTTGCTGACACCCGGGGCAAGGAGCAGCACGTTACCGTTCCGGTTTCGCAATTTGGCATGGACAAGTTCGAGTCCGGCCATGCGTTCGACGGCTCCTCGATCGCCGGCTGGAAGGGCATTGAAGCGTCCGACATGTTGCTGATGCCGGATCCGAACACTGCCAACATCGACCCGTTCATGGAAGAGACCACCCTCTTCATGCAGTGCGATGTGATTGAACCGTCCGATGGCAAAGGCTATGACCGCGACCCGCGCTCCATCGCCAAGCGTGCCGAAGCCTACCTGAAGTCCTCCGGCCTGGGCGACACCGCCTACTTTGGCCCGGAACCCGAATTCTTCATCTTCGACAACGTGCGCTGGAAGATCGACATGTCCGGCTGCTTCGTGAAGATCGGCTCCGAAGAAGCGTCCTGGTCCACCGGCAAGGAACTCGAAGGCGGCAATACCGGCCATCGCCCGACCGTCAAGGGCGGCTATTTCCCGGTTCCGCCGGTCGACAGCTTCCAGGACATGCGCTCCGAAATGTCGCTCATCCTCGAAGCGATGGGCATTCCGGTTGAAGTGCACCACCACGAAGTCGCGGGCGCCGGCCAGAACGAACTCGGCACCAAGTTCTCCACGCTGGTGGAGCGCGCCGACTGGACCCAGAACATGAAGTACGTGATCTGGAATGTTGCGCATACCTATGGCAAGACCGCGACCTTCATGCCGAAGCCGCTGGTTGGCGACAACGGTTCGGGCATGCACGTCCACCAGTCCGTCTGGAAGGATGGCCAGAACCTGTTCGCGGGCGACGGCTATGCCGGCCTGTCCGAGTTTGCGCTGTACTACATCGGCGGCATCATCAAGCATGCACGTGCACTGAACGCGATCACCAACCCGGGCACCAACTCCTACAAGCGTCTGGTTCCGGGCTTCGAAGCACCGGTCAAGCTGGCTTATTCGGCGAAGAACCGTTCCGCATCGATCCGTATTCCGCACGTTGCGAATCCGAAGGGCCGTCGCGTTGAAGCGCGCTTCCCGGATCCGCTGATGAATCCGTACCTCGGCTTCGCCGCACTGCTGATGGCAGGTCTGGACGGCGTGCAGAACAAGATTCACCCGGGCGAAGCGGCATCGAAGGATCTGTACCACCTGCCGCCGGAAGAAGACGCGCTGATCCCGACCGTCTGCCATTCGCTCGAGCAGGCGCTCGAGTACCTCGACAAGGACCGCGAATTCCTGACCCGTGGCGGCGTCTTCAGCGACACCATGATCGACGCTTACATCGAACTGAAGATGGCAGAAGTGCAGCGCTTCCGCATGACGACCCATCCGATCGAATTCGACATGTATTACTCGCTGTAATCAGTCTTTCGCCGCAAGGCGGAATCCATCTCAAGGCGGGGAAAACTTCGGTTTTCCCCGCTTTTTTTATTCTGCATTGCCCCGACATGGCAACAAGGCGCAGTGTTGCGGCTTGACGTGTTTTATCTTGTAATGTTTGTAAAGCCTTGATTCTTACCCTAGACTAGTAAGCGCTCCCTAAGGTATCCATAAATAAAGATGATGAAGCGACAAATCACCGGGCTGCTCCTGCTGGCGGCTGCAGCGGGTTACGCGCACGCGCAGAGCGATGTGTACCTGTGCGTCGACGAGCACGGCAAGAAGGAGTACAAGAACACCGGTCCGACCAAGGGTTGCAAGAAGGTGGACCTGCCGGGCATTACCATGATTCCGGCGCCGGCGAAGAAGCCGGCAGTGCCGGCGGCATCGAGGCCGGCCAGCGCGCCATCGGATTTCCCCAAGGTCGACAACGGCACGCAAAAGGCGCGCGACAGCGACCGCAAGCAGATCCTGCTGGATGAGCTGAAAGGCGAAGAGCAGAAGCTGGCAAACCTCAAGAAGGATTACAACAACGGCGAGCCCGAGCGTCTCGGCAGTGAACACAATTACGCGAAGTACCAGGAGCGTGTGGCGGCGATGAAGGAAGACATTGACCGCACGGCAAAGAATATCGAAGCTTTGAAGCGCGAGATCAATAACCTGAAGTAGGCGTGACAGAAACGTGACCGAAGCGTGACAGAACGCAGGTATGACGCTTGCATGAACGGGGCCGCGCGATGCGGCCTTTATTTTTCGGCGACTTGTTTGTGGAACCCCTGTGAAGACATCAGCAAACCCGTTCAGCGGCCTTGACCTTCTTTCTTCGGCCGTGGTGATCCTGGATGCCGACGCACGGATCAGGTACGCCAACACGGCGGCGGAGCACTTGTTCGAAATATCGGTCAAGGCGCTTCGCGGGCAAAGGCTGGATGCGCTGTTCCTGAACGGCGAGCATCTCAACGAAGTGTTTCGGGAGGCCGTGCAGCATCACTTTGCCGACAAGCGCCTCGACCTGGCGCTGGAGCGTGTCGGGCGCGAGACCTTGCAGGTCCATGTGATCGTCACCCCGCTGGATAATCCGGATACGCCGGTGCTCATCGAGCTGCGCGAGAACGTGCAACAGCTCAAACTGGACCGCGAGGAACGCCTGCTCGACCAGAGCCAGGCCAACAAGGAACTGATCCGCAACCTGGCGCATGAAATCAAGAACCCGCTCGGCGGCATCCGTGGCGCCGCGCAATTGCTGGAGTTCGAGCTGCCGGAGCGGGACGCGAAAGACCTGCGGGAATACACCCAGGTGATCATCAAGGAGGCGGACCGCCTCCAGACCCTCGTCGACCGCCTGCTCGCACCGCACCGGCATCCGCACATTGTGGGTGACGTCAATATCCATGAAGTGTGCGAGCGGGTGCGCAGCCTGATCATGGCGGAGTTTCCGCACGGGCTGACGATCAAGCGCGACTATGACCTCTCGGTGCCGGAATTCCGTGGCGACAAGGAACAGTTGATCCAGGCGGTGCTGAACATCGCGCACAACGCGGCGCAGGCGCTGTCGGAGCGGATCAAGGCTGGCGATGCGGTGCTGACGCTGCAGACGCGAATCGCACGCCAGGTTACGCTCGCGAAGGTGCGCTACAGGCTGGCATTAGATTTGCATATCATCGACAATGGGCCGGGTATTCCGCCCGACATCCGGGACCGCATTTTCTATCCGCTGGTGTCGGGAACGGACGGAGGCAGCGGGCTCGGGCTGACCCTGGCGCAGAACTTTGTGCAACAGCACCTGGGTGTCATCGAATGCGAAAGTCGCCCGGGTTATACCGACTTCCGGATACTGATACCGCTGCCTTGAACCCTTGCCGTCGATGCGGGACACTGAACACATATGAAGCCAATCTGGATTGTTGACGACGATGAATCGATTCGCTGGGTGCTCGAAAAGGCGCTCGCCCGCGAAAACCTCGCCACCAGGAGTTTTTCCAGCGCACGAGAGGCGATGAATGCTCTCCAGACCAGCGATCCGCAGGTGCTTGTTTCCGATATCCGCATGCCCGGCGAATCCGGCCTCGAATTGCTGCAGGCCGCGAAGGCGAAGCATCCCGGCCTGCCGGTCATCGTCATCACCGCATTCTCCGACCTGGACTCGGCGGTCGCCGCGTTCCAGGGCGGCGCGTTCGAGTATCTTGCCAAGCCCTTCGATATCGACAAGGCGGTGGAGCTGATCCGGCGCGCGCTGGACGAAAGCCTGCGCGAATCTAATGTCGAACAGGCCGCTGCCGAGACGCCGGAAATCCTCGGCCAGGCGCCGGCCATGCAGGACGTATTCCGTGCCATCGGCCGCCTGTCGCAATCCAACGTGACCGTACTCATCACGGGCGAGTCGGGCACCGGCAAGGAACTGGTGGCGCGCGCGCTGCACAAGCACAGTCCGCGCGCTGCGCAGCCGTATATCGCCTTGAACACGGCTGCGATTCCCAAGGACTTGCTGGAATCCGAACTGTTCGGCCATGAACGCGGCGCCTTCACCGGCGCGCAGGCGACGCGCCGCGGCCGATTCGAGCAGGCTGAAGGCGGCACGCTGTTCCTTGACGAAATCGGCGACATGCCATTCGACCTCCAGACGCGCCTGCTGCGGGTACTGTCGGACGGGCATTTCTATCGCGTCGGCGGACATCAACCGCTGAAGGCGAATGTGCGCGTGATCGCCGCCACGCATCAGAACCTCGAGCATCGCGTGAAGGAAGGCTTGTTCCGCGAGGACTTGTATCACCGCCTGAACGTGATCCGCCTGCGCCTGCCCAGCCTGCGCGAGCGGCGCGAAGACATTCCGCTGCTGACACGCCATTTCCTGACGCAGAGCGCCAAGCAACTCGGCGTCGAGGCCAAGCGCATGTCGGATGCCGCCATGCATTTCCTCGCCAGTCTGGATTTTCCCGGCAACGTGCGGCAGCTTGAAAACCTGTGCAACTGGATTACTGTGATGGCGCCCGGTCAGGCGGTGGAGGTCAAGGACCTGCCGCCCGAGCTGACGCGCGGGCAAGAGTTCATTCCGCCTGCTGCCACGAACGCGCCGGCTCAGGCTTCCGCCCCGCAGCCGATCAGCCAACCACAGATGTTTCTTTCGCAGCCGGAGGCCTCCGGCCTGCAGACGGCAATCACCGGTGCTGCAGTGCTGGTGCCGCCCTTGCACGCGACCGGAAACGGCAACGGAATGGGCAACGGAATGGGCAACGGAATGGGTGACAAGGCGAGCTGGGTTGCCTTGCTCGAGACGGAAGCCGCGCAAATGCTCGCGGCCGGTCAGCCGGAAGTGATGGATGCACTGGGCCGGCAGTTTGAATCAGCCCTGATCAAGACCGCACTGAAGCACACGCACGGTCGCAAGAACGATGCCGCAATCCGCCTCGGCATCGGCCGCAATACCATCACGCGCAAGATCCATGAGCTCGGGATCGACGGGGCGAAGGACGAGTGATTCTTGACTGAGGCACTAAAGCGTTTGCCCACGGAAAACACGGAAGACACGGAAAATTTTTGTGTCTCTTTTTGTCTACTGTGGACAAATGATTCTCGCGGATGATGTCTTGCGTTACACCTCGGATATGCTGCATGCGGCCCAAGGCGGCCACAAAAGGCACAAGAATTTTTCGTGTTTTTCGTGTGTTCCGTGGACAAAAATTCTTGCGTTGCGAACGCTCAACCGTGTGTCAAGCCCACCCTCAGGACTGCCTGCGCGGATAGCCTTCCGCGGTGATCCTCGCCCATATGCGTTCCTTTTCCTCTTCGGACATGAACACCCAGTTGGCTACTTCGGCGACCGTGCGTCCGCAGCCGCGGCACACGTCGTCGAAGGTGGTGGTGCAGACCGCGACGCAGGGCGTGTCGGGACGGGAGGAATTCTGTGTCATGGCAAGGTCGCTACGGAAACTTCGGACATGCAATGATAGGGCAAATCGGAGGCCGTCATGTCGGCGCTGCCGGATCGCCCTTGCTTAGTTTTCGCCATAAGGTGGTGCGACTGATGCCGAGATATTTTGCTGCCGCTTCGCGGTTGCCGTTGAAGCGCGCGAGGACTTCCTCGATGGATTCCGATGCCAACGCGACGACCGGTTGGAGCGAGGGGGGCTGTTCCACTGTCTTGCCCAGTTCCGGCGCCGCTTTCATCATGAAACTCGGCGAGAGCGCCTGCAGCGGTTCCGCGGCGAGGAACAAGGCGAGCCGCTCCATCAGGTTGCGCAGCTCGCGCACATTGCCCGGCCAGGCATAGCTGGACAAGAGCGCTGCGCAGGCGGTGATCTCCGCATGCAGGTTCGCATGCGGCCGCGCGCCGAGCGAAGCGAGTGCATTCTTCAATCCCCATTCAGCCAACTGAACCAGGTCTTCCTTGCGCTCGCGCAGGGGTGGCAGGGTCAGGCGCAATACGCCGAGGCGATAGAACAGGTCGGCGCGGAAACGGCCGTCCTTCACGCGCTGGTCGAGATCGCAGTGCGTGGCGCTGATGATGCGCACGTTGACGGGAACGGGCCGGGTGCCGCCCACGCGCACCACTTCGCGTTCCTCCAGCACGCGCAGCAGGCGCGTCTGCAACTGCAATGGCATCTCGCCGATTTCATCGAGGAACAAGGTGCCGCGATTGGCTGCTTCGAACAGGCCGGCATGGCCGCCGCGCCGCGAGCCGGTGAACGCGCCTTCCTCGTAGCCGAACAGTTCGGATTCCAGCAGCGACTCGGCCACTGCACCGCAGTTGATTGCCACGAAAGGCTGGCGCGCGCGCTGGCTTTCACGGTGGATGGCCTGTGCTGCGAGTTCCTTGCCGGTGCCGGTTTCACCCTGGATCAGCACGGTGGCGGGGGATTTCGCGAACAGTTCGATCGAGTGGCGCGCCGCCTGCATCGCCGGCGAATCCCCGCGCAGATCATTCAGGCCATGCTTGGCGCGCAGCGTGTCGGACACTGGCTGGTTGCGGCTGCGCCCGGACTCCAGCTGAGTGAAGCGCGCGATTTCGAGCGCGTCCTCGAAGGCTTGCCGGATCGACGCTGCCGAATAGACGAAGATTCCGGCAAGTCCCGCTTCCTGCGCCAGGTCTGTAACGAGGCCGGCACCGACGATGGCCCGGATTCCGCTCGCCCTGAGTTCGTTGATCTGCGCGCGCGCATCTTCTTCGGTCGTGTAGGTGCGCTGTGCGATCTTCAGGCCGAAGGTGGCCTGGAAATCGGCCAGCTCGGGCATGGTTTCCTGATACGTGACAAGGCCAATTTCCGGCGAGATCTTGCGCGCGCGGGCAAGTGCCTGCAGCACGTCGAAGCCGCTGGCCTTGGCGATCACCACCGGCAGGGATAGCCGGCTCTTCAGGTAGGCGGCGTTGGAACCGGCGGCGATGACGGCGTCGCAACGCTCGGTTTCGAGGCGCTCGCGGATGTGGCGCACTGCATCTTCAAAGCCATGATGGATGGGCTCGATGATGGCGCGGTCGTCGTATTCCAGCGTGATGTCGCGGAACAGGTCGGACAGGCGCGAGATCGAGACAGTCCAGATGACTGGTTTGTCAGGCAGGTCAGACGTGGGGCGGGGTGGGAGTCTCATGTTTCATGAACGTTTCAACGTTTCAAGTGTAACACAGTATGAAACAATTCCGAAAAATTGATCCAGGATAAGTCTCCGCATAAGCCATTGAAAAAACGTGTTTTTCCCGGCCATGGGAAAAGCGCTAAAGCACAGTTACCTGATGGCACGCCGATTGCAATAGGGGACGCAGCTTCTCTGACTGAAACAGTTCCCACAAGGTGAAGAAATGACAATCCATTCCGCAGGTGCCGCCTTCCGCAAGGCGGTCAAAGAAGAATCCCCGCTGCAAGTCGTTGGAGCAATCAATGCCAATCATGCATTGCTGGCAAAACGCGCCGGTTACCGTGCAATCTACCTGTCCGGCGGCGGCGTTGCGGCCGGCTCGCTCGGCCTGCCCGACCTCGGCATTTCCAGTCTCGATGACGTGCTGACCGATGTGCGCCGCATCACCGACGTATGCGATCTGCCGCTGCTGGTCGACGTCGACACCGGCTTCGGTTCCTCCGCGTTCAACGTGGCGCGCACCGTGAAGTCGATGATCAAGTTCGGCGCCGCCGCGATCCACATCGAAGACCAGGTCGGCGCGAAGCGTTGCGGCCATCGTCCGAACAAGGAAATCGTGAGCAAGCAGGAAATGGTGGACCGCATCAAGGCCGCCGTCGATGCGCGCACCGATGAAAACTTCGTCATCATGGCCCGCACCGATGCGCTCGCCGTCGAAGGCCTGGAAGCCGCGATCGACCGCGCGCAGGCCTGCGTCGAAGCCGGCGCCGACATGATCTTCCCGGAAGCGATCACGCAGCTCGACATGTACAAGACCTTCGCCAATGCGGTGAAGGTGCCGATCCTCGCGAACATCACCGAGTTCGGCGCAACGCCGCTCTATACCGTCGAAGAGCTGAAGGGCGTGGACGTCGGCCTGGTGCTGTATCCGCTGTCGGCCTTCCGCGCGATGAACAAGGCTGCGGAAAACGTCTACACCGCGATCCGCCGCGACGGCACGCAGAAGAACGTGGTCGACACCATGCAGACCCGCATGGAACTGTACGATCGCATCAACTACCACGATTTCGAACAAAAACTCGATGCGCTGTTTGCGCAACAAAAGGCTAAGTGACCACCTGGAGGCTATATGAGCGAACAACAAATTACGACCGGACCGAAACCCAAGAAATCCGTGGCGCTGTCGGGCGTCACCGCGGGCAACACCGCGCTGTGCACCGTCGGCAGGACAGGTAACGACCTGCACTACCGAGGCTACGACATCCTCGACGTTGCCGAGGCGTGCGAATTCGAAGAAATCGCCCACCTGCTGGTGCATGGCAAGCTGCCGACGGCTTCCGAGCTGAAGGCCTACAAGGCCAAGCTGAAGTCGCTGCGCGGCCTGCCGGCCAACGTCAAGGCCGTGCTGGAATGGCTGCCTGCTTCGTCGCATCCGATGGACGTGATGCGTTCCGGCGTGTCCGCGCTGGGTTGCGTGCTGCCGGAAAAAGATGACCACAACACGCCGGGCGCGCGCGACATCGCCGACCGCCTGATGGCCTCGCTGGGTTCCATGCTGCTGTACTGGTACCACTACAGCCACAACGGCAACCGTATCGACGTCGAGACCGACGATGATTCCATCGGTGGCCACTTCCTGCACCTGCTGCACGGCAAAGAACCGTCGGAACTGTGGGTCAAGGCGATGCATACCTCGCTGATCCTCTACGCAGAGCACGAATTCAACGCTTCCACTTTCACCGGCCGTGTTATCGCCGGCACGGGCTCGGACATGTTCTCGGCCATCACCGGTGCGATCGGCGCGCTGCGCGGTCCGAAGCATGGCGGCGCGAACGAAGTCGCCTTCGAAATCCAGAAGCGCTACGACAATCCGGACGAGGCGGAAGCCGACATCCGCCGCCGCGTGGAGAACAAGGAAGTCGTGATCGGCTTCGGTCACCCGGTGTACACCGTGTCCGACCCGCGCAACAAGGTCATCAAGGAAGTCGCGCGCAACCTGTCGAAGGATGCCGGTTCGATGAAGATGTTCGACATCGCCGAGCGCCTCGAAAGCGTGATGTGGGACATCAAGAAGATGTTCCCGAACCTCGACTGGTTCTCCGCCGTGTCCTATCACATGATGGGCGTGCCGACCGCGATGTTCACGCCGCTGTTCGTGATCTCGCGTACTTCCGGCTGGGCTGCGCACATCATCGAGCAGCGCATCGACAACAAGATCATCCGCCCGAGCGCCAACTATGTCGGTCCGGAAGATCTGAAGTTTGTGCCGATCAACAAGCGCAAGTAACATCGTCGACATAATGCTACTGCGCACCCCAAGGACAGGCCTGCGATGCTCACCGTACATCGCGTACGGCTCCGCTTCTCGGCCAGCCCTTGGGTCGCTCGCGACGCATTCTGTTCGACGCTGAAAACCGTAGCGGCAGAAACAGGGCGCGCGCAGCGCACCCTGCGCATTCTGTGGAAAAAGCGGTGCGCATGGCGCACCCACTTCGACTCATCTTTTTCACTATCGATCCCATGAACACCGCATACCGCAAACCCCTTCCTGGCACCAAACTGGACTACTTCGATGCCCGCGCCGCGGTCGAGGCCATCCAGCCCGGCGCCTGGGAAAAACTGCCTTATACCTCCCGCGTGCATGCCGAGAACCTGGTGCGCCGTTGCGAGCCAGCAATCCTCACTGACTGCCTGAAGCAGCTCATCGAGGTCAAGCGCGAGCGCGACTTCCCCTGGTTCCCTGCACGCGTCGTCTGCCATGACATTCTCGGCCAGACTGCGCTGGTCGACCTCGCCGGCCTGCGTGACGCCATCGCCGACAAGGGTGGTGACCCGGCGCTGGTGAATCCGGTCGTGCCGGTGCAATTGATCGTCGACCACTCGCTGGCAGTGGAATGTGGCGGTTTTGATCCGGACGCCTTTACCAAGAACCGCGCAATCGAGGATCGCCGCAACGAAGACCGCTTCCACTTCATCGACTGGACCAAGCAAGCGTTCAAGAACGTCGATGTGATCCCCGCAGGCAACGGCATCATGCACCAGATCAACCTGGAGAAGATGTCGCCGGTGATCCATGCGATCGATGGCCTGGCTTACCCTGACACCTGCGTCGGCACCGACAGCCATACGCCGCATGTTGATGCGCTGGGCGTGATCGCCGTGGGCGTGGGCGGCCTCGAAGCCGAAAACGTCATGCTGGGTCGTGCGTCCTGGATGCGCCTGCCGGAGATCGTCGGCGTTGAGCTCACTGGCAAGCGCCAGCCCGGCATCACCGCCACCGACATCGTGCTGGCGCTCACCGAATTCCTGCGCAAGTCGAAGGTGGTCGGTGCTTACCTTGAGTTCTACGGCGAAGGCGCTTCCTCGCTGACGCTGGGCGACCGCGCTACCATTTCCAACATGGCGCCGGAGTATGGCGCCACCGCAGCACTGTTCTCGATCGACCAGCAGACGCTCGATTACCTGACGCTCACCGGCCGCTCCGCGGAGCAGGTGAAGCTGGTCGAGACCTATGCAAAGCAGGCAGGGCTGTGGTCCGATACGCTGAAGAACGCGCAGTACGAGCGCGTGCTGAAGTTTGACCTGTCGGCTGTCGTGCGCAACATGGCCGGTCCGTCCAACCCGCACGCACGTGTGGCAACGAGCGATCTCGCATCGAAGGGCATTGCCGGCAAATGGGAAGAAGTTCCCGGCCAGATGCCGGACGGCGCGGTCATCATCGCGGCCATTACGAGCTGCACCAATACCTCCAATCCGCGCAACGTGATCGCCGCCGCGCTGCTGGCGCGCAATGCAAACCGCTTCGGCCTGACCCGCAAGCCGTGGGTGAAGACCTCGCTCGCGCCCGGTTCGAAGGCGGTGGAACTCTACCTGGAAGATGCCGGTCTGAAGTCGGAACTTGAAAAGCTCGGCTTTGGCATCGTGGCCTTCGCCTGCACGACCTGTAACGGCATGTCCGGCGCGCTCGATCCGAAGATCCAGCAGGAGATCATCGACCGCGACCTGTACGCCACCGCTGTCCTGTCGGGCAACCGCAACTTCGACGGCCGCATCCACCCGTACGCGAAGCAGGCGTTCCTCGCATCGCCGCCGCTGGTCGTGGCTTACGCGATCGCAGGCACGGTGCGCTTCGACATCGAGCGCGATTCCTTCGGCACCGACAAGAACGGCAAACCGATCACCTTGAAGGACCTGTGGCCGACGGATGAAGAGATCGATGCCATCGTCAAGGCCAGCGTGAAGCCGGAGATGTTCAACAAGGTCTACGTGCCGATGTTCGACCAGCGCACCGGTACGACTGCGTCGGTGAGCCCGTTGTACAACTGGCGCCCGATGTCGACCTACATTCGTCGCCCGCCGTACTGGGAAGGCGCGCTGGCCGGCGAGCGTACGCTGAAGGGCATGCGTCCGCTGGCGGTGCTGCCGGATAACATCACGACGGACCACCTGTCGCCGTCCAACGCCATCCTCGCGGCTTCCGCAGCCGGTGAATACCTTGCCAAGATGGGTCTGCCGGAAGAGGACTTCAATTCGTATGCGACGCACCGCGGCGACCATCTCACCGCGCAACGCGCAACCTTCGCCAACCCGACCTTGAAGAACGAGATGGCTGTGGTCGACGGACAGATGAAGCAGGGCTCGCTGGCACGCGTGGAACCGGAAGGCAAGGTCATGCGCATGTGGGAAGCGATCGAGACCTACATGGAGCGCAAGCAGCCGCTGTGCATCATCGCTGGCGCTGACTACGGTCAGGGTTCATCACGCGACTGGGCGGCCAAGGGCGTGCGTCTCGCAGGTGTGGAAGCGATCGTTGCGGAAGGTTTCGAGCGCATCCATCGCACCAACCTGATCGGCATGGGCGTGCTGCCGTTGGAGTTCAAGTCGGGCGTGAACCGCAAGACCTTGAACATCGACGGTACCGAAACCTATGACGTAGTGGGCGAGCGCAAGCCGCGCGCCGATCTCACGCTCGTGATCCATCGCAAGAACGGCGAGCGCGTCGAAGTGCCGGTGACCTGCCGTCTCGATACCGCGGAAGAAGTATCGATCTACGAAGCGGGCGGCGTGCTGCAGCGCTTTGCGCAGGACTTCATCGAGTCGGCGAAGGCAGCGTAAGTAGCAATACGTGCAGGGCTCCTTCCCCCTTTGGAGGGGGAAGGTCGGGATGGGGGGAGTGGTTGAGCCGATTCTATCTGTAGCACGACCACTCTACCCCCACCCTGGCCCTCTCCCCGCAAGGGGGAGGGAAACGGCAAGCACATAGAATTCAGGAAAGACATCCATGGCCCACGTACCCCAAATCAGAATCCCCGCCACCTATATTCGAGGCGGCACCAGCAAAGGCGTGTTCTTCCGCCTGCAAGATTTGCCCGAAACCGCGCAAGTCCCGGGCGCGGCGCGGGATGCGCTGCTGATGCGCGTCATCGGCAGCCCCGATCCCTACGGCAAGCAGATCGATGGCATGGGTGGCGCGACCTCCAGCACCAGCAAGACGGTCATCGTCTCGAAGAGCAGCAAGCCGGATCATGACGTTGATTACCTGTTCGGCCAGGTGTCGATCGACAAGGCCTTCGTCGACTGGAGCGGCAACTGCGGCAATCTGTCTGCCGCCGTCGGCCCCTTTGCCATCAGCACCGGCCTGGTCGATATTGCGCGCATTCCGAAGGACGGCATGGCCACTATCCGCATCTGGCAGGCCAACATCGGCAAGACCATCATTGCGCATGTGCCGATGACGAACGGCAGCGTGCAGGAAACCGGCGACTTCGAGCTCGACGGCGTGACTTTCCCCGCCGCCGAAGTACAGCTGGAATTCATGGACCCGGCTGCCGAGGAAGAAGGTGCGGGCGGATCCATGTTCCCCACCGGGAACCTGGTCGATGACCTTGAAGTGCCCGGCGTCGGCACGTTCAAGGCGACGATGATCAACGCCGGCATTCCGACCATCTTCGTGAATGCGGAAGCGATCGGCTATACCGGCACGGAGTTGCAGGATGCCATCAATGGCGACGCCAAGGCACTCGCCATGTTCGAAACGATCCGCGCCTTTGGTGCGCTGCGCATGGGCCTCATCAAGAATGTCGATGAAGCCGCCAAGCGCCAGCATACGCCGAAGGTGGCCTTCGTCGCGAAGCCTGTCGACTATGTCGCCTCGAGCGGCAAGCAGGTCAAGGCAAGCGACATCGACCTGCTGGTTCGGGCGCTGTCCATGGGCAAGCTGCACCATGCAATGATGGGCACGGCAGCCGTGGCCATCGGAACGGCCGCCGCGATTCCGGGCACGTTGGTGAATCTCGCTGCCGGTGGCGGCGAGCGCAATGCGGTGCGTTTCGGCCATCCCTCGGGTACGCTGCGCGTCGGCGCAGAAGCCAGCAAAGTCAACGGTGAATGGACCGTGACCAAGGCCATCATGAGCCGCAGCGCACGGGTATTGATGGAAGGATGGGTGCGCGTTCCAGGCGATTCCTTCTGAGGAACAAGGTCGCCAGCGGCGGGTCATATTGACATGGAGACAGCCGGGTCATTCGACATGAAAACAGCCAAACGCCCTGACTGGGACAAGGTCCTGGTCGATATCGTTGATTACGTGCAGGGCTACGAGATCACATCGCCGCTCGCCTATGAAACAGCGCGCAACTGCCTGATCGACACGCTGGGCTGCGGTCTCGAAGCGCTCGAATACCCGGCCTGCACCAAGCTGCTCGGGCCCATCGTGCAGGGCACGATCGTACCGAACGGCGCCAGGGTGCCGGGCACGCAGTTCCAGCTCGACCCGGTACAGGCTGCATTCAACATTGGCGCCATGATCCGCTGGCTGGATTTCAACGATACCTGGCTGGCAGCAGAATGGGGCCATCCTTCGGACAATCTCGGAGGCATTCTCGCAGCCGCTGACTGGCTGTCGCGCAACGCGGTGGCTGCCGGCAAGAAACCGCTGACCATGAAGGATGTGCTGACCGGCATGATCAAGGCCCATGAAATCCAGGGCTGCATCGCGCTCGAAAATTCCTTCAACAAAGTCGGCATCGATCATGTCGTGCTGGTAAAGGTGGCATCGACCGCGGTTGTCGCGCAGATGCTCGGGCTGTCGGGCGAAGAGATGCTCAATGCGGTGTCGCTCGCTTGGGTCGATGGCCAGTCGCTGCGCACGTATCGCCATGCGCCGAACACCGGCTCGCGCAAATCATGGGCCGCAGGCGATGCGACCTCGCGTGCAGTGCGTCTCGCCCTGATGGCAAGGACCGGCGAAATGGGCTATCCCTCAGTGCTGACGGCGAAGACCTGGGGCTTCTACGATGTGCTGTTCAAGGGGCAGCCCTTCAAGTTCCAGCGTGACTACGCCAGCTACGTGATGGAAAACATTCTGTTCAAGATTTCCTTCCCGGCGGAGTTCCATGCACAGACCGCAGTGGAAGCGGCGATGACCTTGCATGAACAGTTGACGCAGGCAGGGCGGCAGGTCGATGACATCGCGAAGATCACGATCCGCACGCACGAGGCCTGCATCCGCATCATCGACAAGCAAGGCCCCTTGAGCAATCCGGCTGATCGCGACCACTGCATTCAGTACATGGTGGCGGTGCCGCTGATCTTTGGGCACCTGACCGCTGCCGACTACGAAGATGAAGTCGCCGCTGACGCACGCATCGATACCCTGCGCGCGAAGATCGTTTGCGTGGAAGATCCGGCCTTTACTAAGGATTATCACGATCCGGACAAGCGTTCCATCGCGAATGCGCTGACCGTCGAATTCAGGGACGGCACGACGATGAAGGAAGTCGTCGTCGAATATCCCATCGGCCATGCACGCCGCCGCAAAGAAGGTATTCCGCTGCTGGAAGAAAAATTCAGGATAAACCTGGCGCGGCGCTTTCCTGCAAGGCAGCAAACGATGATTCTCGATGTATCGCTCGACCAGCAAAGACTGGAGGCGATGCCGGTGCACGAGTACGTCGATCTCTACGTGATCTGATCGGCGATCATGGTTCGGGAAACACGCGCATCGACATTCTTGTCCTTGCGCTTTTTTTGAGGTTTTTTCATTGGAGCGTAAGTGCTCAGTAAGTCGCAGTACGCATACTAAAACTATCCTGTGCCGGAAAAAGCGGCATGGACCCACTGACTGGAGGAGCTATGAACTTCGCGGATTTCTACAAGCAATCGGTCGATAACCCGGAGGCATTCTGGGGCAACGAGGCGAAGCTGATCGACTGGAACGAGCCGTACAAGCAGGTGCTTGATCATTCCCGTCCGCCGTTCACGAAATGGTTTGTCGGCGGCATGACCAATCTTTGCTACAACGCGGTTGACCGCTGGGTCGAGAAGCAGGGCGACAAGCCTGCGCTGATTGCGATTTCGACCGAGACGAACAGCGAGAAGGTCTATTCGTTCCGGGACCTGCAGGACGAAGTCACGCGCGCCGCAGCGATGATGCAATCGCTCGGCGTCGGCAAAGGCGACCGCGTCCTGATCTACATGCCGATGATTGCCGAAGCCGCGTTCGCGATGCTGGCTTGCGCGCGCATCGGTGCAATCCATTCAGTGGTGTTTGGCGGCTTCGCATCGAACAGCCTTGCCACCCGCATCGACGATGCGAAACCGAAGCTGATCGTGTCCGCCGATGCCGGATCGCGCGGCGGCAAGGCCGTGCCCTACAAGCCCTTGCTGGATGAGGCGATCAAGCTCGCGGAGCACAAGCCCGCCCATGTGCTGCTGGTGAACCGCGGCCTGGTGCCGATGTCGACAGTCGAAGGGCGCGATGTCGATTACGCGACGCTGCGTGAGCAGAACCTGCGCGCGCAAGTGCCGGTGACATGGCTGGAGTCGAACGAACCTTCCTACATCCTCTACACCTCGGGCACGACAGGCAAGCCGAAGGGCGTGCAGCGCGACGTGGGCGGCTATGCCGTCGCGCTGGCTTCATCGATGAAGCACATTTTCTGCGGCAACGCGGGTGAAACCTATTTTTCCACTTCCGACATCGGTTGGGTGGTGGGCCATTCCTACATCGTGTACGGCCCGCTGCTCGCCGGCATGGCGACCGTCATGTATGAGGGCTTGCCGATCCGCCCGGATGCGGGCATCTGGTGGAGCATCGTCGAGAAATACAAGGTGACGCGCATGTTCTCGGCGCCGACCGCAGTGCGCGTGCTGAAGAAGCAGCCGGCCGAGTTCATGAAGAAATACGACCTGTCCTCGCTCAAGGCGCTGTATCTTGCCGGCGAGCCGCTGGATGAAACGACATCGGAGTGGATCTCGTCCGAGCTGGGCGTGCCGATCATCGATAACTACTGGCAGACCGAGACCGGCTGGCCGATCCTGTCCATCGCCAAGGGCGTGGAAGACAAGCCGACGCGCCTGGGCAGCCCCGGCGTGCCGATGTTTGGCTACAAGGTCAAGCTGCTCAATGAAACGACCGGCGAGCTGTGCGGTGCCAATGAGAAAGGCGTGGTAGTGATCGACGGCCCGCTGCCGCCCGGCTGCATGCAGACGGTGTACGGCGACGACGAGCGCTTCGTGAAGACGTACTGGGCGAATTTCAAGGAGCAGGTGTACTCGACTTTCGACTGGGGCATTCGTGACGAGGACGGTTACTACTTCATCCTCGGCCGCACCGACGACGTGATCAACGTCGCGGGCCATCGCCTCGGCACGCGCGAGATCGAGGAAAGCATTTCCAGCCATCCGAATGTGTCCGAGGTTGCGGTGGTGGGCGTCGAGGACAAGCTCAAGGGGCAGGTCGCCGTCGCGTTTGCCATTCTGAAGGATGCGACGCCGGCCGCGACGCCTGAAGGGCGCAAGGCGCTGGAAGCGGAAGTCATGGGCGTGGTCGACAAGCAGCTCGGTGCTGTGGCACGCCCGGCGCGCGTGCACTTCGTCACGCTGTTGCCGAAGACACGTTCTGGCAAGCTGCTGCGGCGATCGATCCAGGCCATCTGTGAAGGACGCGATCCGGGCGATCTCACCACGATCGAAGATCCAAGCTCGCTGCAACAGGTCAAGGCTGCAGTCACCGAGGCTTGAACCATGCTGTAACGCATCGCATCACGCCGTGCCGGGTGGTATTCTCCGGCACGGCGTCCCTTCCCTGATGCAATATGGGCGGCATGCTTGCCGCCCATCATTCCCGCTGCCGTCCTTCCGCTGCCGTCCTTTCTGCAAAGTGCCTGTCGGCACAGCACGTATCGTGATACCCAAAACTATCCACACTGCGCTTGCGCAAGATCCTGCGCGGCATCTTCCCGCCCATGCATGAATGCGGGGAACATCCATTGGCTTTGTCCGTCGAAGTTGATTGACACCTACACAATGCCAACACCGCCGCATGCCTCCGTGCTCATCGTCTGTCACATTCGGTATCGCGTGCTGTGAAGATAAGTGTCTCATGCATGTCGCCTGACCGTCCGGCGGTTTGTCGGCGAGCAGGGGATGCCATGTCATCCGTATGCGTTTTGCCGCAACGGATTGTGCACAGCTGCAACGGCAGGGAGCGTGATACCAGTTTATGGAGACAATGTGCCAGGCGGGAATGCAACTACAGCAAGCCTTTCGTACTCTTCATCACACGCTGACACTGCGCCTGGCGGGATGTAAAACCGCGTTCGCCGAGCGCGGTTTTTTGCTTTTGGTGCAACGTGAAACGACTGTGACTGAAGACCGACCGAATTTGCCCGCAAGGCTTTCCCATGAACGAAGCTGACGAGATCAGAGTCCTCCTCGTAAACGACGATCCCGGCTCGCTGTTCGCACTGAGTACGATTCTCACTGATCTGGATGCCAGCATCGAGACCGCATCTTCCGGTGAAGATGCCCTGATGCGCCTGCTCAGACAGGATTTTGCGGTCATCATCCTTGATGTAAAGATGGTGGGCCTCGACGGTTTCGAGACCGCACGGCTGATCCGGCAGCGCCCGCGTTCGAGATACACCCCGATCATCTTTCTGACATCGCATCGCGCCACCGATCTCGACCGCGCGACCGGCTACGAGCTGGGTGCGGTCGATTACCTGTTCATGCCCGTCGCACCCGAAGTGCTGAAATCGAAGGTGCAGGTCTTCATTGACTTGGCGAAAAAGAATCGCCGCCGCGAACGCAAGGACGTTGAACTGGAGTATCTGAACCAGGCCCTCAAGCGCGAGCTTGAACATGTGACGCGATTGAACGAAGCATTGCGCCTGGAGATCGCCGCGCGCCAGCAGGCCGAGGATACGGCGCAGCGCAGCGAGATCGAACGCCTGATCGTGCAGCATGCGGGCGATTATGTGGCGCTGCTCGACGCGCAGGCAGGATGGGTGTATGCAAGCCCTTCCTATAACACCGCCTTCGGCATCGGGATCCATCCTGGGGAGCCGTATTTCGACATCGTCCATGGCGATGATCGCGAGCGCGTGCGCGCCGCGTTTTCCCGCATGATCGAAGGCGGGCCGCACACACGGCTGCAGTATCGCGTGCAGGTGCAAGACCATGGCGTGCGTCATCTCGAATCCGAGACCAGCCTGATCCGCAATCCGGGCGGCATGGTGGAACAGGTGGTGATGGTGTCGCGCGACATCACCGAACGCAAGGAAATGGAAGCCTACATCCTGCACCAGTCCTTCCACGACGCGCTCACCGGGCTGCCCAATCGCCTGCTGCTGGAAGACCGGATGAAGCAGGCGACTGCCCACTCGGGGCGCCAGCATGAAACGGTCGCCGTGCTGTTCATCGATCTCGACCGCTTCAAGGACATCAACGATACCCTGGGCCACGCCGCCGGCGACCGCCTGCTGCAGGAAGTGGCGGAGCGGCTCGGCCGCTGCGTGCGTGAAGAGGATACGGTGGCGCGCTTGAGCGGCGATGAATTCGTGGTGCTGCTCGCGGGTTTGCATGACGTGCAGGACGCAGCAGTGGTGGCCGACAAGATCGTGACGACTGTCGCAGAGCCGTGCCAGATCGCGGGCAGGGAGTTGCGCGTGTCGCCGAGCATCGGCATTGCGGTGTTTCCCAACGACGGCCAGAACATGGATCAACTGCTGCGCAATGCCGATACCGCGATGTACCATGCCAAGCAGGAAGGGCGTGGTCGCTTTTCCTTCTTCACGCCGGCCATGAACGAGGCTGCCGCGCGTCGTCTCTCCGTTGGCGGCGCACTGCAGCGCGCGATCCAGGAAGGTGAATTCATCCTGCACTACCAGCCGAAGATCAGCGCGGCGAGCGGCGAGATCTGCGGTTTCGAAGCGCTTATCCGCTGGCCGCAGGCAGAAGGGGAGTGGATGCCGCCGGCGCAGTTCATTCCGATCGCGGAAGAGACTGGGCGCATCGATTCCATCGGCAAATGGGCGCTGCATGAAGCGGCATCGCAAGTGCAGCGCTGGCGCGCCGAGGGCGTGCGCGGGTGCCCTGTCGCCGTCAATGTTTCGGCGCGCCAGTTCCGGCAGGACAGCGTGGCGCGCAGCATCGAGGAAGCTTTGCAGGAAACCGGCATTCCGCCTGCCATGCTCGAGGCGGAACTGACCGAGTCGGCGGTGATGAGCGACCCGGCCAAGGCCATCCAGGCATTGCACCAGATCCGCGACTTAGGCGTGCCGATTTCCATCGACGACTTCGGCACCGGCTATTCGTCGCTTGCCTACCTGAAGCGATTTCCGCTCGACAAACTGAAGATCGATGCGGCCTTCGTGCGCGACATCGTGACCGATCCCGAGGATGCCGCCATCGTGAAGGCCATCATCACGCTCGCGCACAGCCTCAACCTGACCGTGATTGCCGAAGGCGTGGAGACCGAGGAGCAGATGGGCTTTCTGATCGAACATGAATGCGACGAGTTGCAGGGCAATTTCTTCAGCGTGCCGGTGCCCACGGAAGAGGCGGCCGAACTTCTCAGGCGCGGGTGCTTTGATGTCGTCAACGAAGCCAGGAAAGGAGTCAAACGTGACGCAAGAGTCCGTAACGCATGACCGGCGCATGCATGCCAGGCGCGCAACCGACCGTCTTCCGCCCGGCATGGAACACATCGAAACCGGCATGCTTGACCGCGGCGTGTTGCTCCAGACGCTGATCGCGGTCCGCGACGGTGATTTCAGCGCGCGCCTGCCGGTCGACTGGGAGGGCATGGATGGCAGGATTGCGGATGCATTCAACGAGATCGTCTCCTCCAATGAACGCGTCGCCAGGAGCATCGAACAGGTGTCCTTCACTGTCGGCACCGAAGGTCAGCTGGGCCAGCGCATCGTGTTCGACAACTACAAGGGCGCATGGGGGGCGAAGGTCAGTGCGGTCAACACCCTGATCGATCGCCTGGTGCAGCCGGTGCGCGATGCGGGGCGCGTAATCGGCGCCGTGGCGCGCGGCGTGCTCACCGAGAACATGGAACTCGAAGTGGAAGGTCGGCCGCTGAAAGGTGAATTCCTCAAGAACGCGAAGACCATCAACACGATGCTGGACCAGCTGAACAGCTTCTCCAGCGAAGTGACGCGCGTGGCGCGCGAAGTGGGCACCGAGGGCAAGCTCGGCGGCCAGGCGGAAGTGCCCGGCGTTGCCGGCGTGTGGAAGGATCTGACCGACAACGTGAACGCCATGGCCGGCAATCTGACCGTGCAGCTGCGCGATGTGTCGAAAGTCGCGACGGCGATCGCCATGGGCGACCTGGGGCAAAAGATCACGGTCGATGTCCGGGGCGAAATCCTGCAGATCAAGGATGTGATCAACAGCACGGTGGACCAGCTCAATGGCTTTGCCGGCGAAGTGACGCGCGTGGCGCGCGAAGTCGGCACCGAAGGCAAGCTGGGCGGCCAGGCGGAAGTGCGCGGCGTGGCCGGCGTGTGGAAGGACCTGACCGACAATGTCAATGCGATGGCCGGCAACCTGACCGTACAGTTGCGCGATGTATCGAAGGTGGCCACCGCGATTGCCAACGGCGATCTCACACAGAAGATTACGGTCGATGTGAAAGGCGAGATCCTGCAGATCAAGGACGTGATCAACACCATGGTCGACCAGCTCAACAGCTTTGCCGGCGAGGTGACGCGGGTAGCGCGTGAAGTGGGCACCGAGGGCAAGCTCGGCGGGCAGGCGCAGGTACCGGGCATTGCCGGCACCTGGAAGGACCTCACCGACAACGTGAACGCGATGGCGAGCAACCTGACCGTGCAGTTGCGCGACGTATCGAAGGTGGCGACGGCCATCGCCAGCGGCGATCTCGGGCAGAAGATCACGGTCGATGTGAAGGGCGAGATCCTGCAGATCAAGAACGTGATCAATACCATGGTGGACCAGCTCAACAGCTTTGCCGGCGAGGTCACGCGTGTCGCTCGCGAGGTCGGCTCGGAGGGCAAGCTCGGCGTACAAGCGGCCGTGCCGGGCGTGGCAGGCATATGGAAGGACCTTACTGACAACGTGAACGCCATGGCGGGCAACCTGACCGTGCAGCTGCGCGATGTATCGAAGGTCGCCACCGCGATCGCCAACGGCGATCTCGGCCAGAAGATCACAGTCGATGTGAAGGGTGAGATCCTGCAGATCAAGGACGTGATCAACACCATGGTGGACCAGCTCAACAGCTTCGCTGGTGAAGTCACGCGGGTGGCGCGCGAGGTCGGCACCGAGGGCAATCTCGGCGGGCAGGCGCTGGTGCCGGGCATCGGCGGTACCTGGAAGGACCTGACGGACAGCGTTAACCTGATGGCGAGCAATCTCACGGCCCAGGTGCGCAACATCGCGGCGGTCACCACGGCGGTGGCCAACGGCGACCTGTCGCAAACCATTACGGTCGATGTGAAAGGCGAGATCCTCGAACTCAAGAACACCATCAACATCATGGTGGACCAGCTCAACAGTTTCGCCGGCGAGGTCACGCGCGTGGCGCGCGAAGTCGGCATCGAAGGCAGGCTGGGCGGGCAGGCGCAGGTCAAGGGCGTGTCCGGCGTCTGGCGCGGCCTGACGGACAACGTCAACCTGATGGCCAGCAATCTCACCGACCAGGTGCGTGGCATCGCCACTGTCACTACCGCGGTGGCCAACGGCGACCTGTCCAAGAAGATCACGGTCGACGTGCGCGGGGAAGTGCTGCAGCTCAAGGAAACCATCAACACCATGGTCGACCAGCTCAACGGATTCGCGGGCGAGGTCACGCGCGTCGCGCGCGAGGTGGGCACAGAGGGGCGCCTGGGCGGGCAGGCCTATGTGCCCGCCGTGGCAGGCGTGTGGAAGGACCTCACCGACAACGTCAACCTGATGGCCACCAACCTGACCGCGCAAGTGCGCAACATCGCCGCCGTGACCACGGCCGTCGCCAATGGCGACCTGTCGCGCAAGATCACGGTGGATGTGAAGGGCGAGATCCTGGAGCTGAAGAACACCATCAACATCATGGTCGACCAGCTCAATGCCTTTGGCAGCGAGGTGACGCGCGTGGCGCGCGAAGTGGGCACCGAAGGCAAGCTGGGCGGCCAGGCGAATGTGAAGGGCATTTCCGGCATCTGGAAGGACCTCACCGACAGCGTTAACCTGATGGCCGATAACCTGACCGACCAGGTGCGCGGCATCGCCAAGGTCGTGACGGCGGTGGCCGTCGGCAACCTGAAGCAGAAGATGATGGTGCCGGCCAAGGGCGAAGTAGCCTCGCTCGCCGAGACCATCAACAACATGGTCGATACGCTCGCCACATTCAGCGACCAGGTGACGCGCGTGGCCCGCGAGGTCGGCGTGGAAGGCCGCCTCGGCGGCCAGGCCGTGGTGCCCGGCGCGGCCGGCAGCTGGAAGGACCTGGTCGACAACGTGAACGAACTTGCCGCCAACCTGACCACGCAGGTGCGGGCGATCGGCGAGGTGGCGACCGCCGTGACCAAGGGCGACCTGACCCGATCGATCCAGGTCATTGCACGCGGCGAGGTCGCCGACCTCAAGGACAACATCAACCAGATGATCCGCAACCTGCGCGAGACCACGCAACGCAATACCGAACAGGACTGGCTCAAGACCAACCTCGCGCGCCTGACGCGCATGCTGCAAGGCCAGCGCGACATCATCACCATGTCGCGCACGCTGCTGTCGGAACTGGCGCCATTGGTCGGCTCGCAGCACGCCGTGCTGTACGTCATGCAGTCGGGGCAAAACAACCCCTTGCACCTCAAGCTGATGGCCAGCTACGGCTACCAGGAGCGCAAGAACCTGTCCAACGAATGGAGCATGGGCGAAGGTGTGGTCGGCCAGGCGGCGTTCGAGAAGCAGCGCATCTTGATGACCAACCTGCCGGACGATTACATCCAGATCGTTTCCGGCCTGGGGCAGGCTGCTCCGCGCAACATCGTCGTACTGCCGATCCTGTTCGAAGGACAGGTCAAGGCCGTGATCGAGCTTGCCGCGTTCGAGCGCTTCCAGGCGATCCACCTTAATTTCCTGGACCAGCTCGCAGAAGGGCTCGGCATTGTGTTCAATTCCATTGAGACGGCCTCGCGCACCGAGGCCTTGCTGCAGCAATCGCAGTCGCTTGCGAACGAGCTGAAATCGCAGCAGGATGAACTGCAGAAGACGAATGCGGAGCTGGAACAGAAAGCGCGCCAGCTCTCCGAGCAGAATGCGGAGGTCGAGCGCAAGAACCGCGAAATCGAAATCGCGCGCAGCAACCTGCAGGAAAAGGCCGAGCAGCTGTCGCTCACCTCGAAATACAAGTCCGAGTTCCTCGCCAACATGTCGCACGAGCTGCGCACACCGCTCAACAGCCTGCTGCTACTGGCCGAGCAGTTGCGCCAGAATCCGGAAAGCAACCTGTCGTCGAAGCAGCTGGAAATGGTCAAGGTGATCCACAGCGCCGGCAGCGAACTGCTGCACCTCATCAATGACATCCTCGACCTCTCCAAGATCGAATCCGGCAGCGCCACCCTCAGCATCGAGGATGTGCCGATGGCCGACATTTCCGAGCATGTGGAACGCACCTTCCGCCATCTCGCCGAAGTGAAGGGGCTGGCATTCGGGGTGGAATTCGCTCCGGATCTTCCGGCAATGCTGCACACCGACGCGCAGCGCCTGAAGCAGGTACTCACGAACCTGTTGTCGAATGCCATCAAGTTCACGTCCCGCGGCAGCGTGACCATTTCCGCGCACGTCGCCCGCTCCGGCTGGAGTTCCGAGCACAAGGTCCTCAGCCATGCGCCGCAGGTGATTGCGTTTTCCGTTGCCGACACCGGCATCGGCATCCCCGAAGACAAGCAGAGGCTGATTTTCGAGGCCTTCCAGCAGGCCGATGCGAGCACCTCGCGCCGTTACGGCGGAACCGGGCTGGGGCTGGCCATCAGCCGTGAAATCGCACATCTCCTGGGCGGTGAGCTTCAGGTGAACAGCAGAGAGGGCGAAGGCAGCGCCTTTACCTTCTACCTGCCGCAGCAGTGGCCGGACGGCACGGAAGCGCGGATTGAATCCAAGGCGCCGCCAAAGCCCCAGGCAGACAAGAATAAGGAGCCGCCACAGCGCCCGCGTGCGCCGCAGCTCCGGTCGGTTCCGACCGGAGAGGCATCGGCTACCGTGCCACAGACGGTTTTCGCAGATGATCGGACTTCGCTCACGCCACAGGACAACGTGCTGCTGATCATCGAAGACGATCCGGTGTTCGCGCGCGCCCTGCAGGAAATGGCGCATGACCGCGGCTTCAAGACGCTCGTGACGCCGAGCGGCGAGGAAGGTCTGGCACTGGCGCGTCGGCACCGGCCCGACGCAATCACGCTCGACCTGAACCTGCCCGACCTGGAGGGTTGGGATATCGTTGACCAGTTGAAGGCCGTGCCGACGACGCGCGAAATCCCGATCCATATCATTTCCGTGCGCGACCGACCGGCATCGACGGAACGCTTCGGTATCGCCAGCTATCTTGCCAAGCCGGTCGATGTCGCCACGCTGGCGCAGGTCTTCAGCCAGATCATGAAGGAAGCCCATCGCCCTATACGCGCACTACTGGTCGTGGAGAACGATCCGATGAAGCGGGAAGCCATCCTCAACGAGCTCAAGGGGGCGGATGTGGAACTCGACGCGGTGTCGAACGCCGGCGATGCGCGCGTTGCGCTGCAAAGCCGGCCTTACCAGGGCATCGTGCTCGACCTCGATCTGCCGGACATGGACGGCCAGGCGTTTCTGAAGGAAATCCGCGACGATCACCAACTTACGCATATCCCTGTCGTGATCTACACCGGCCGCCCGCTCGACCGCAGCACCGAAGATCAGCTCAGGCAAATGGGCGCGACCGTCGTCGCCGAGGGAGCGCGTTCGCTCGACCGTCTGGTGGTGGAAACCGAGCAGTTTCTGCAGCGGATCAAGACCGGGCTATCGGAACGCAAGCGCGCCATGCTGGAACAGCTCGCGCCGACCAGCCATCTGCTGGAAGGGAAGAAGGTGCTGCTCGTCGACGACGACGTGCGCAACCTGTTCGCCCTGACCGGACTGCTGGAAGACCACGGCATGACGGTGGTGACCGCGGAGAATGGCAGGCAGGCGCTGGAACAGCTCGAGCAGGCGAGCGATGTCGACATCATCCTGATGGACATCATGATGCCGGAAATGGATGGCTACGAAACCATCGGCAGGATCCGCAGCAATCCCAGGTTCCAAGATGTGCCGATCATCGCGCTCACAGCCAAGGCAATGAAAGGCGACCGGGAGAAATGCATCGACGCAGGCGCCTCGGACTACGCGTCGAAACCCATCGACTCGGAACAACTGCTATCACAGCTGAAATTGTGGTTGTTCAAGTAGGGGGGGTGTCCACGGAAGACACGGAAAGCACGGAAAATTTCTTGGCCTGTATTTCGGCCTTTTCCCTGTTTTCTGTGGATAGACACTGGCTGTCGGCGCGATGGTGTTGCTTGCCCGACTACAGGCCACAGAAACCACGAATGCATGGAAGAAAAACCATGAATTTTTCGTGCCTTTCGTGGGGCACGCCGAGTGTTTTTCGTGGCCTACCAAGAGGCGGACTGCGATCCTGTCCACGAAAAACACGAAAGGCACGAAAGGCACGAAAGGCACGAACAGCCTTTTGGTGGACATCTTCGTGCTTGTCGTGGGCAACCTGGACTAGTCGAGCGTTGCCACCACCGGCGCATGATCCGACGGTTGTTCCCATTTCCGTGGAACCTTGTCGACGATGCAGCCGCTGCAGCGTCCTGCAAGCGAAGGCGTGAGCAGGATGTGGTCGATGCGCAGGCCCATGTTGCGACGGAATGCCATCATCCGGTAATCCCACCAGCTGAAGATTTTTTCCGGCTGTTCGAAGAGGCGGAAGGCATCCTTGAAACCGAGGTCGAGCAGGCGCCGGAATTCGGCACGTTCCGCGTCCGACACCAGAACCTGCCCTTGCCATGCGACCGGATCGTGCACGTCGCGGTCTTCCGGCGCGATGTTGTAATCGCCCAGCAGCGCGAGGCTCTCGTGGCTCTTGGTTTCATCGGTCAGCCAGTCGTGCAGGGCATCCAGCCAGCGCAGCTTGTACTGATATTTGTCGGAGCCCACCGCCTGGCCGTTCGGCATGTAGGCGCATACCACGCGCATGCCCTCGACGGTGGCGCTGATGATCCGCTGCTGCTCGTCTTCGAAGCGCGGATTGTTGCGCACGACTTCGCTCATCGCATGCTTCGACAGAATGGCGACGCCGTTGTAGGTTTTCTGCCCGCTGAAGATGACCTGGTAGCCGATCTTCTCGATGTCCGCGACCGGAAACTTGTCATCGGTCAGCTTGGTCTCCTGCAGGCACAGCACATCGACCGGATTGTCCGTCAGCCACTGCACGACCTGTGGCAGGCGGACTTTCAGGGAATTGACATTCCAGGTGGCTAGCTTCATGCCGCTTGTTTTTCCGCTTACTTGCTGCTCGCGCGATTCAGCAGGAAGGTGGTCAGCAAGGGCACCGGACGGCCGGTTGCGCCCTTGGCAGCGCCGCTCTTCCATGCCGTGCCGGCGATGTCCAGGTGTGCCCAGGTGTACTTCCGCGTGTAGCGTTCAAGGAAGCACGCGGCCGTGATGCTGCCGCCCGGAGGACCGCCGATGTTGGCCATGTCGGCGAAGTTGGATTTCAGCTGCTCCTGGTAGGCATCCTCGATCGGCATGCGCCATGCGGTGTCGCCCGCGGCCTTGCCGGCTGCGAGAAGATCGTTGGCCAACTCGTCATGGGCTTCGTCATGGCGCGTGAACAGGCCGGTGTTGTGATGGCCGAGCGCTGTGACGCAGGCACCGGTGAGGGTGGCGATGTCGACCACCGCTGCCGGCTTGAAGCGTTCGACATAGGTCAGCGCATCGCACAGGATGAGGCGGCCTTCGGCATCGGTGTTCAGGATTTCAATGGTCTGTCCGGACATCGAGGTCACGATGTCGCCGGGTTTGGAGGCGCGGCCGGACGGCATGTTTTCGCAGGTCGGTATGACGCCGAAAACGTTCATCTTCAGGCCGAGTTCGCCGATCGCGCGGAAGGTGCCGAGGACCGAGGCGGCACCGCACATGTCGTATTTCATTTCGTCCATGCTGGCGCCCGGCTTGAGCGAAATCCCGCCGGTGTCGAAGGTGATGCCCTTGCCCACGAGGACGACTGGCGCGTCCTTGGTCTTGCCGCCCATATGCTTGAGGACAATGAACTTGGGCGGTTCTTCGCTGCCCTTGGTCACGGAGAGGAAACTGCCCATCTTCAAGGCTTCGATCTGCTTGCGGTCGAGCACCTCGACGCCGAACCCGAATTCCTTCGCCAGTCTCTTTGCCGTGTCGGCAAGATAGGTCGGCGTGCAGATGTTGCTGGGAAGGTTGCCAAGGTCCCGGGTCAGGTCCATGCCGTTGGCAATGGCAACGGCTTGCGCGGCGGCGGCCTTGGCGGCCGGTGCATCGGCGCCGGAGGCCAGGAAGCTGACCTTCCTGACGCCGCCCTGCGCCGGTTCCTTCTGGCTCTTGGTGGTATCGAAACGGTAAGCGGCGTCGCGCATGGCCAGCACGGCGGCGCGCACTGACCAGGCAGCATCGCGCGATTTGACCGCATCGAATGGCAAGGCGACTGTGCCCTCGGCCGCGCCAAGCGTCGCGAATACCCGCGCCGTTGCCTGTACCGCCGACGAGAAATTCTTTTCGGTGAGCGCTTCGTCCTTGCCCAGGCCGACCAGCAGGATACGCTCGGCCGCGCCGCCCGCCACGCCGCGCAGGAGCAGGGTGGTGCCGGGCTTGCCGGTGATGTCGCCGGATTTCAGCGCAGCGCTGATTTCGCCCTTGCGATCCAGTTCCTTGGCGGCCTGCGAAAGTTTCTTGTCTTCAAATACGCCTACTGCAATGCAGCCCGTCTTCACGGCAGCCAGGCCGGTTTTGGCGTCGATCGGTTTTATGCTAAAGTCCATAAGTCTCTCCTTCTCCAGACGCAATTATAGTCTTCTATTCAATGATCTTTCAGCGCGCACTTCGACGCGAACTGGTCAGCACCGCTGGCGCCGTCTTTACCACGCTTTTCACCATCACTATCACTGTCATGCTGATCAAGATCCTCGGCCAGGCCGCAGGTGGCAAGATCGGCTCGCAGGACGTGGTCGCACTGATCGGCTTCGCTGCGCTGCGCTATCTCTCGATCATCCTGATCCTGACCGGTTTCATTTCGGTCCTGGCCGTCGTCACCCGCAGTTATCAGGACTCCGAAATGGTGGTCTGGTTCGCATCCGGCCTGAGCCTGGCGCGCTGGATCAGGCCGGTGATGACGTTCGGCGCGCCGATTGTCATCCTGATCACCGCCCTGAGCTTTGTCGTGACACCCTGGTCGAACCGCAAGAGTGCCGAGCTGCGGGAGCGCTTTGAAAAGCAGAACGACGTCTCCAAGGTGGCGCCCGGCAAGTTCCAGGAATCGGCGTCGGCCGAACGCGTCTTTTTCGTCGAGGCGGTCAGCGGCGATGCCAGCAAGGTCAGGAACGTGTTTGTGAATACCGTGAAAGATGGCCGGGCGAGCGTGGTGGTGGCAAGGGAAGGCACGATCGCGCTCGATGAGCGCGGCGACAAGTTTCTCGTCATGAACCAGGGTCGCCGCTACGATGGACTGCCGAACCAGCCGGATTTCCGGGTCATGGAGTTCGAGCGTTACGGCGTGCTGGTGGCGCGCCAGTCGCAGGCGCTGGTTGGCGACAATTCGGCACGCGCGCTCTCAACGCCGCAATTGCTGGCCAACATGAACGATCATTTCAACCGCGGCGAGCTGTTGTGGCGGGCATCGCTGCCCATCATGGGTCTGCTGCTGATGTTGCTCGCCATTCCGCTGAGCTTCGTGAATCCGCGTGGCGGGCGTTCAGCCAACCTGCTGATTGCGCTTTTGCTCTATGTCGTTTACAGCAACATGGTCAGCGTGCTGCAGTATGCGGTGCAGCAGCAGCGCATGCAGTTGTCGGTGGCCTGGTGGCCGATACATCTGGTGGCGATTGCCATGGTCGCCGGGCTTTTCTCCTGGCGCCTGTTCATCAATAGCCCTTATCATCCGGCAACCATATGGGGAGCGATGAAGCGCTCCCGTCAGGTTCGAAAGGCTGGCGCGAAATGAAAGTGCTGGATCGCTACGTCGCGCAGGAGATCGTGAGCGCAGTGCTGTTCGCGCTGATCGCATTTCTTGCGCTGTTTGCCTTCTTTGACCTGATCAACGAGTTGCCGCAGATCGGACGCGGCGGCTATCAGCTGCAGCATGCGTTTCTCTACGTGGCACTGGGCTTGCCCGGCTATGTGTACGACCTGATGCCGATCGCAGCCCTGATCGGGACCATCTATGCGCTCGCCCAGCTTGGCGCCCGTTCCGAATTCACCATCATGCGCGCCTCAGGCCTGTCCACAGGGATGGCGGGATGGATGCTGGCGAAGATCGGCATCGTATTTGTGCTGATCACTTTCCTGTTCGGCGAATTCATTGCGCCGGCCAGCAGCGAGATGGCGGAACGGTGGAAATTGCAGGCGCAGGGTTCCAACCTGTCCCAGCAATTCCGCACTGGCCTCTGGACCAAGGACCTGATCCGTGAAAACGGACTGACCGGGAAACCCATCGGCTCGCGCTTCCTGAACGTCAGGACGGTTAATCCGGAAGGGCAACTGCAGGGCGTGAAGTTTTACGAATTCGATCACGACTTCCACATGACCGGCGTTATCACGGCAGACCATGCCGATTACCAGGGCCACAATGTCTGGCGCCTCGCGAACGTCACGGAAACCAGTTTTTCCACCCGCAGCCCCGACATTTCTTCAACCGTCTCGACTGTCAATGAGCCCTACAAGGACCTGGTATCCGAGATCACGCCGGACATCCTGTCGGTGCTGTTCGCCGATCCCGACCGCATGTCCGCTTACGGCCTGGCGACCTACATCAAGCATCTCGCGGAGAACAGCCAGAACACGCAGCGTTATGAGATTGCGTTCTGGAAGAAGCTGATCTATCCGCTGGCGGTGATGGTGATGATGGCGCTCGCCTTGCCTTTCGCCTACCTGCACTTCCGTGCTGGCGGCGTGAGCCTGAAGATTTTCATCGGCATCATGATCGGCGTCAGTTTCCAGTTGCTCAACAGCCTGTTCTCGCATCTCGGCCTGCTCAACACCTGGCCGGCGTTCGCCACCGCGGTGCTGCCGAGCGCAACCTTCCTGCTGGTGGCGATCGGATCGCTGCTCTGGGTCCAGAGGCATTAGGGGGCTTCATGACACAACGCGCGCTCATCCTGTTTGCCCACGGCGCCCGAGATCCGAGGTGGGCGGAGCCGTTCCGCCGGCTGCAGCAGATCACCCAGGCGCAAGCACCGGACGCGAAGGTCGAGCTGGCTTTCCTGGAACTGATGTCGCCGCGGCTGCCCGAGCTGGTGCGCAAGCTGGTGAACGACGGGTGCGCGGATATCTCCGTCGTCCCGGTTTTCTTCGGGCAGGGCGGGCATGTGCTGCGCGACCTGCCGCTGATGGTTGAACAGCTGAAAAAGGAAAACCCCGGCCTGAACCTGAGAACGGCTGCGGCAGTGGGCGAGGATGCGGATGTCCTGAATGCGATCGCGCGTTACTGCATCACATCGCTGGGTATCTGAAAGATTCACGGGGCGTGCGGCCCCGATTCATGGCAGGTTCAGTGAGCTTCAATCGCGCGGCGCGAGCGCTTCGCCGATCATGACCAGCACCGGGCCATGGCATCCCGCCAGGCCGTTTTCCAGCTCACCAAGCTGCAGGCGCAGCACACGCTCATTATCGCGACTGCAATTTTCCACCACCACGACAGGCAGCGTGGGCGGCTTGCCTTGCCCCAGCAGTTTTCGCGCAGTCGTGACGGCTTCCTTGCCGCCCATGTATTGGATCAGCGTATCGCAGTCGGGGAGCGTGGTTTGTTCCGGATGACCGGGTGCGGTGCTGGACGTGAAAAAGCCGACGCTGCGTGCAATGCCGCGCCTGGTCAGGGGTTGTTTCGTTGAAGCGGCGGCCGCGAGCGCGGCCGTGATGCCGGGAATAATCTCGACCTCAATGTTTTCTGCTTCCAGCGCGCGCAGTTCCTCATCCGCACGGCCGAACATCATCGGGTCGCCACCCTTCAGGCGAACCACCAAGGCATATCGTCGTGCGCACTCGACCAGCTTGTCGTTGATCTCCGCCTGCGCAGTGGAACGCTGTCCGGAGCGCTTGCCGACGGAAATCTTCTCCGCCTGCGGACAGAGCTGCAGCATCTCGTCGGTGACCAGCGCGTCGTACAACACGACTTCGGCTTGCGCAAGAAGGCGCGCGCCGCGTACCGTGACCAGGTCCGCGGCGCCGGGGCCCGCACCCAGCAGGATAACCTTGCCGGTCTTTTTCCGTGCGGAGGAGGAAGGCATGGGCGGATTCAGGCAATCCGGATCATGCCGGCTGCCACCGTCTGGTGCGTCACTTCATCGATCAGGATGAAGGCGCCGGTCGAACGGCTTGCGTCATACGCATCCGCGGCGAGCGGCTGCTGCACGTTGATCGACACAGCGGCAATGTCGTTCAGCTTCAGCGAGTCACCGGGGCGGCGCTCCTGCGTGTTGACGTCGAGCAGCGTATCGATCTTTGCGACGCGGGCCGAGACCTGCCTGGTGGTGTGCTTGAGCCAGTACTTGCGGCGCATGTCGAGCGGCTCCTCGGACAGCCAGCACACATCCGCAGTTACGGTTCGCAGCAGCGTAGCGGGCTTGTCGGAGGACGCCAGCATGTCGCCACGGGAAATGTCGAGATGCTCTTCGAGCAGCAGCGTGACGGACTGCCCGACGGAGGCTGATGCGTGCGAGCCCTCGAGGGTCAGGATGTCCTTCACGGTGGCAGTCTGGCCGCTCGGCTGCACCACTAGCGTGTCGCCCTTGCGCACTCGGCCGGCCTCGATACGTCCCATGTAGCCGCGGAAGTCGTTGGCTTCATGGCCGTTGTGGCGTGCCACGAGTTGCACCGGGAAGCGGAACGGCTCTTCATGCGATTCATCGTACACGGAGAGTGATTCCAGCAGGTCGATCAGGGTAGGGCCCTCATACCAGGACAACTTGTCGCTGGCCTCGACGACGTTGTCGCCGGCGAGCGCGGACAGCGGGATGGCGTGCACGTCCTGCAGGCCGATCTGCTGTGCGAATTTCTGGTAAGCGGCAACGATGCGGTCGTACACGGCCTTGTCGTAATCGACCAGGTCCATCTTGTTGACGGCGACGATCACATGCTCGATGCGCAGCAGGTGTGCGATGGTCGAATGGCGCTTGGTCTGCGTCAGGAGTTCGACGCTGCCATCCTCGCCCATCTTGACCTTCGATACGTCGATCAGGATGATGACCGCATCCGCAGTCGATGCGCCGGTCACCATGTTGCGCGTGTACTGCTCGTGGCCCGGCGTGTCAGCGATAATGAACTTGCGCTTGGGCGTGGCGAAGTAGCGATAGGCGACATCGATGGTGATGCCCTGCTCGCGTTCGGCCTCCAAGCCGTCGGTCAGCAGCGACAAGTCGACGGCGTCGCCCACGGTGCGCTTGTGCTTGGCGCGCGAGATCGCATCGAGCTGGTCGGCGAAGATGCCCTTGCTGTCGTACAGCAGGCGGCCGATCAGCGTGCTCTTGCCGTCATCGACCGAGCCGGCGGTAATGAAGCGCAGCAGGCCGCGCTCGGCGCTGGCGTTCATGAGTACTTGTTCTGCAACTGCTGCGTTCATCAGAAATATCCTTCCTTCTTGCGTTTTTCCATCGAAGCCTCGGATGTCTGATCATCCATGCGCGTTGCACCCCGTTCGGTAATCTGGGTCACTGCGGTCTCGGCGATGATCGCGTCGACCGTCGTCGCATCTGACGCCACCGGGCAGGTGCAGGAAATGTCACCGACCGTACGGAAGCGCACCTCGCGGGTTTCGACTGTCTCGCCTTCACGCGGTGGCGTCAAGTGCGTGAGCGGCACCAGCAGGCCGTTGCGCGGAATCACCTGGCGCTCATGCGCGAAATAGATCGACGGCAGCGCCAGTCTCTCGCGGGCAATGTACTGCCAGACGTCCAGCTCGGTCCAGTTCGAAATCGGGAACACGCGCATGTTCTCGCCCGGGTGGACGCGGGTGTTGTACAGGTCCCACAACTCGGGGCGCTGCGCCTTGGGATTCCACTGGCCGAACTCGTCACGGAAGGAGAAGATGCGCTCTTTCGCGCGGGCCTTCTCTTCATCGCGGCGTGCGCCGCCGATGCAGGCGTCGAAGTTGAATTCGGCGATGGTTTCGAGCAGCGTCACGGCCTGCGCCGCGTTGCGCGAATCGGTCTGCGGATTGCGCAGGCGCACCGTGCCGCGCTTGATGGAATCCTCGACCGAACGCACTACCAGGCGCTCACCCAGTTCCTTCGCCCGGCGGTCACGGAATTCGATCACCTCAGGGAAGTTGTGGCCGGTGTCGATGTGCACCAGCGGGAACGGGAATTTGCCGGGGCGGAAAGCCTTTTCGGCGATGCGCAGCAGCACGACCGAATCCTTGCCGCCCGAGAACAGCAGCGCCGGGTTGGTGCACTCGGCCGCGACCTCGCGCATGATGTGGATTGCTTCCGATTCGAGCCAGTCGAGATGACGGTTGCTCGCGGCATCCAGAAAGAGTTTGTCGACTACTGTATTCATGATGTTTGTGCCACTGATTTGATTCGGACAAGCTTGCCATCGACCACATGCAGGCCGCATTCCTTCGACTCGGGGTTCTCCCACCACCAGCGTCCGGCGCGGACGTCTTCGCCTGGCTGGATGGCGCGCGTACAAGGTTCGCAGCCGATCGACGGAAAGCCTTTGTCATGCAGCGGATTGTACGGCACCTGGTTGTCGCGGATGTAATTCCACACATCGTCTTCCGACCAGTCCGCCAGCGGATTGAACTTCGCCATGCCATGCGCTTCATCGTTTTCCTGCACTGCGAGCTCTGCGCGAGTGGTCGACTGCGCGCGGCGCTGGCCGGTCACCCATGCCTTGTTGCCGGCGAGGGCGCGATTCAGCGGCTCCACCTTGCGGATGCGGCAGCATTCCTTGCGCAATTCGACGCTGTCATAGAACGCGTTCAGGCCGTGCTGCTGCACGTAGGCGTCGACGGCGGGCTGTTCCGGTTTGTACAGCTGCACTTCATAGCCATAGGTTTTCCGGATGCGGTCCAGCATGCCCAGGGTTTCCTTGTGCAGGCGGCCGGTCTCCAGCGTGAAGATGCGGATCGGCAGCTTCGCGCGCAGGATCATGTCGGTCAGCACCATGTCTTCGGCGGCGAGGCTGGAGGCGAACACGGCAGGCGTGAAGTCGCCGGCGATCCTTGCCAGGGTGGCTTGCGTGGCCGCGACGAGCTTGTTGAGATCACTGTTGCTCATTGGATCACCCTTGTGCCGCGTTCTGCCCGCGCTCGACGCGCTGGTACAGGGGGAGTTTGCGGTCCCAGGCGGCCTGGTAGGCTTCCGAGAAATCGAACAGACCTTTCAATGCCTCATGGATGCTGCGGTCCGGACGCGTCGCGAAAGCGTTGAAGCCGACGCGCTGCATGTAGAACATCTGATCGCGCAGCACGTCGCCGATCGCGCGCAGTTCGCCGGTGTAGCCGAGGCGCTGGCGCAGATTGTAGGCGGTCGAAAAGCCGCGGCCGTCGGAAAACTTCGGGAAGTCGACGGCGATCACGGACAGCTTCGACACGTCTTCCTTCAGCACTTCCGGACGCTCGTGGCTGGCGAGCCAGACACCGATCTCCGCGCGCTTTTTCAATGCGGGGCGCTGCGCTTCCCACACAGCCAGGGGCACGATCACCTTGCCTTCGGGGACGCTTGCCGTTTCCGCCGTCTCGCCCTCGGCGAGGCGCAAGATGATCCAGTCATCGTTGATGATGGCTTTGTCCTTGATGATTTCACGCATATTCGTCTTCCCCTACCAATGCGCCATCCTCGATCGGTGTCGCGTACACATATTCCTTGAACGGCTCGATGCCAATGCGCCGCACCGTGTCGATGAAGCGCTCGCCCTGCACGCGGTCCCTGACGTAGACCTGCAACAGCCGGTCGATCACGGTCGGCACTTGTGTTGCCGAGAACGACGGCCCGATGATCTTGCCGACCGCGCTCTCGTTGCCTTGCGCGCCGCCGAGCGACACCTGGTACCACTCTGAGCCATCCTTGTCGACGCCGAGAATGCCGATGTTGCCGATGTGGTGATGGCCGCAGGCGTTGATGCAGCCGGACATGTTGAGATCGATCTCACCGATGTCATGCTGGAAGTCGATATCCTCGAAACGCTTGGTAATGGCAGCGGCGATCGGGATCGACTTGGCATTCGCCAGCGAGCAGAAGTCGCCACCGGGGCAGCAGATCACGTCAGTCAGCAGGCCGATGTTCGGCGTCGCCAGGTGATGCGCCTTCGCTTCCTGCCAAAGCGCGAACAGTTCGGATTGCTTGACGTCGGCCAGCACGAGGTTCTGTTCATGCGTGACGCGCAATTCGCCGAAGCTGTAGCGATCGGCCAGGTCGGCGATGAAATCCATCTGCTCGGCGGTGCAGTCGCCCGGCGGCACGCCCGGCTTCTTCAGCGACAGCGTGACGATGGCATAGCCCGAAACCTTGTGCGCCCGCACATTGCGCTTCATCCAGTTGTCGAAGGCCTTGCTCTCCGCGCGCTGCTGCTTGAGCTTTGCGTCCTCGTTCTCCAGCGTTGCATAGGGCGGCGGTGCGAAGTAGGCAGCGATGCGGTTGAATTCGTCGGTGGTGACCGTGCCGGGGCCATCCTTCAGATCGGCCCATTCTTCTTCGACCATGCGTGCGAATTCCTCGACGCCGGTTGCCTTCAGCAGGATCTTGATGCGGGCCTTGAACTTGTTGTCGCGGCGACCGTACTGGTTGTACACGCGCAGGATCGCCTCGATGTAGGTCAGCATGTGCTGCCACGGCAGGAATTCACGGATGTAGCTGCCGAGGATCGGGGTGCGGCCCAGGCCGCCGCCGACCAGCACCCGGAAGCCGACTTCGCCTGCCTCGTTCTTCACGATGTTCAGGCCGATGTCGTGCATGTCGAGTGCGGCGCGGTCTTCCGCCGATGCATTGAAGGCGATCTTGAACTTGCGCGGCAGGTAGGCGAATTCCGGATGGAAGGTGCTCCACTGGCGCACGATCTCGGCGTACGGACGCGGATCGACGAGCTCGTCCGGCGCAACGCCTGCGAACTGGTCGGTGGTGGTGTTGCGCACGTCGTTGCCCGAGGTCTGGATCGAGTGCATTTCGACCGACGCCAGGTGCTCGAAAATGTCCGGTACGTCTTCCAGGCTGATCCAGTTGAACTGGATATTCTGGCGCGTCGTGAAATGGCCGTAGCCGCGGTCGTACTTGCGGGCGATGAATGCTAACTTGCGCAGCTGCTCGGAGCGCAGTGCGCCGTATGGAATGGCAATACGGTACATGTAGGCATGGCGCTGCATGTACAGACCGTTCTGCAGGCGCAGCAGAAGGAATTCTTCTTCGGTCAGCTCGTCCGCGAGGCGGCGGCGGACCTGGTCGCGGAACTGCGCGACGCGTTCCTTGACGATCAGCCGGTCATAGTTGTCATAGCGGTACATGTGTCATCCAATCCTTAAAAAACCAGTTTCGCGGCAACGCCTGTCAGCGTGGTGGCCAGCAGGCCGCGCAGAATCTTTTCCGGGACTGCTTTCGCAGCCAGAGAGCCGAGCGTGATTCCTGGTACGGAACCCAGCAGGAGGGTGGCCAGCAGTTGCCAGTCGATCGAGCCGAGGTACCAGTGGCCGAAGGCGGCAATCGCGGTCAGCGGCACCGCGTAGGCGATGTCGGTGCCGGCGATCTCGGCCGGCGTCAGGCGCGGATACAGCAGCACCAGGATTGTGGCGCCGACCGCGCCGGCGCCGATCGAGGAGATCGTCACGAGAGTGCCGAGGATGGCGCCGACCAGGACGGTGGCGATGCTCAGCCTTGCGCCATGCAATTGTCGCCCGGGGCTAGCAAGGACCCAGTCCAGCAGCTTGCCCCTGAACAGCAGGGCGACGACGGTGAGCAGTACCGAGCCGGCAATCGAAAAGCGGATGATATGGGCAATTTCCTGGTTCAACGCGCCAAAATACTTGAGGGCAATCGTGGCCAGCAGCGCCGCCGGCAGGGCGCCGAGGCAGAGGCGCCGCACGATGTCCCAATGCACGGTGCCGCGGTGACGATGCGCAATAGTCCCGGCCGTCTTGGTCGCGGAGGCGAACGCCAGATCGGTGCCCACCGCCACGGAGGGCGAGACCCCGAACAGCAGCGTCAGCAGTGGCGTCATCAGGGAGCCGCCGCCCACACCGGTCAGGCCGACCAGCAGCCCGACGCCGAAACCGGAAACTACATAAGAAAGAGTCATGTCACCTCGCGCAAACGAGTGTGAATCGTAATAAACTTGACCCTTATTCCAAACTACATAGTATTTATTTGCTTATATGCCCTCCGGGTATAAACCAGAAGAAAAATAATTGGCAAATAGTCAAGGGAAACAATGAACCTCCATCAACTCCGTTTCGTGCGGGAAGCCGTCCGGCAGAATTTCAACCTGACAGAAGCCGCGAAAGCGTTGTACACCTCACAACCTGGCGTTTCCAAGGCCATCATCGAGCTGGAAGAAGAATTGGGGGTGGATATCTTCACCCGCCACGGCAAGCGCATCCGTGGTTTGACGGAGCCGGGCAGGGCAGTGCTGCGCTCGGTCGAGCTGATCATGCAGGAGATTGACGGCCTGAAACGAATCGGCAAGGAATTCGCCGCGCAGGATACCGGCAGTTTCACGATTGCCACCACGCATACCCAGGCCCGCTACGCGCTCCCCAAAGTGGTGCAGGCTTTCACGCAGAAATACCCGAAGGTACGCTTGTCCTTATTGCAAGGCAGCCCGAAGCAGGTGGCGGAGATGGTTCTGAAAGACCAGGCGGACATGGCGATCGCCACTGAGTCCATCACCAGCGTGGACGGATTGATCAGCGTGCCTTGTTACCAATGGGAACATGTGGTTGTCGTGCCGCACGATCATCCCTTGCTGAAATCCAAGGCCGTCACGCTCGAAGAGATCGCAACTTATCCGTTGATTACCTACGACTCTGCATTCACCGGCAGGGCAAAGATCGACCATGCGTTCGCGATCCGCGAACTGAAGCCGGACATCCTGCTGGAAGCGATCGATGCGGACGTGATCAAGACTTATGTCGAGCTCGGCATGGGCGTGGGCATCATTGCCGGCATGGCATTCGATGCCGAGCGTGACAAGGGACTGGAAGCGATTTCGGTCGGCCACCTGTTCGGCTCCAATGTCTCGCGCGTGGCGCTCAAGCAGGGCGCCTATCTGCGCAGCTATGTCTACAGCTTCATCGAACTGCTCTCGCCCACCCTCAGCCGCAAGCTGATCGAGCAGCTCATGAGCGGCGCGAAGGAAAGCTACGAACTATGAAACCGCTGGCGCAATGGCCGCTGGAAGAACGGCGCAGGATACGCGGCGTGCTGAGCGACATTGATGACACGCTGACCACGCACGGCAGGCTGACGCCGGATGTGCTTGCCGCACTGGACAGCCTGCGCGCAGCGGGCTTGCAAGTGGTCGCGGTCACCGGGCGGCCGACATGGTGGGCGATGCCCCTGTTGCGCCTGTGCGGGTTCGATGCGGTGATTGCAGAAAACGGTGCAAGCGCGTTCTGGCTCGACCAGGACGGCGTACAGCGCTCATGGTTCTATGCCGACGCCGCAACACGCGTGGAACACCGGCACGCGCTGGAGGCATTTGTACCCGCGCTTCGGGAACGATTCCCGCAGTTGCACGTGGTCGACGATGCCATGCTTCGGGTCGGCGATATGGCTTTTGACGTTGGCGAAAGCGTGCCGCCGATGCCGTGCGAAGAAGTGGATGCCATCGTTGCGTTCATCCGCAGCTGCGGCTTTTATTCCACTGTCAGCAGCATCCATGTCCATGCATCAGTCGCGCAGTTTTCCAAGCAGGAAACGACGCAGCGCATCCTCTCGGACGTGTTCCATGTCAATGACGCACTGGCGCGCGACAGTTACGTTTTTGTTGGCGATTCCGGCAACGATGCGCCGATGTTCGCGCATTATCCGCACAGCGTTGGCGTGGCCAATGTACTTCGCCACATGTCCAGATTGACAGACCCGCCAGCCTGGATCGCTCCCGATTCCTGCGGCGCCGGTTTCGTGCAGGTTGCCCAGGCATTATTGCAGGCGCGTCAGTAGCGCCCGATGCAGGAATGCGGGTAAAATCCCTGCTGTCATTGGGGAGTAGCCGCCCTCCGATCCGCGAGAGGGGTTTGCGTCAACAGACTTGGCCGCGTCTATTGCAACGGTCATGGTGCAAGCGACTCCAGGTTTGGCGAGACCTTTGACCATGCCGCTTCGCTTCGGGCCGGAGGGCGCGCATGGTCATGGGTAATATCCGGCCTCGGAGCATGCATGGAAGCTTTTCTCGTTTCAACCGGCATCGTTGCCCTCGCGGAAATGGGCGACAAGACGCAGTTGCTGTCGCTCTTGCTCGCTGCAAAATTCCGCCGCCCCATTCCCATCATTGTCGGTATTCTCGTCGCCACTGCCCTGAACCATGCGGGTGCCGGCGCCATTGGCAGCTGGCTGACGGCTGTGGTCGGCAAGGACGTGCTGCGCTGGATTCTTGGCGTGTCCTTCATTGCCATGGCGGTATGGATGCTGATTCCGGACGAACTCGATGAAATCGAAACCGGGCATTCGCACTTTGGCGTGTTCGGCACGACGGTGGTGGCGTTCTTCCTTGCGGAAATGGGCGACAAGACGCAGATCGCGACGGTCGCCCTGGCTGCGAAATATTCCTCGCTCTTTGCGGTCGTGTCCGGCACCACGGTGGGAATGATGCTCGCGAACGTCCCTGCGGTGCTGCTGGGCGAACGGATCACGAGACTGGTCTCGATGAAGGTAGTCCATGCGATCACCGCGGCCATTTTCGCCGTGCTCGGCGTGCTGACCCTGCTGAACGCGGGCAGCCTCTTGTAGCGCCCTCTGTGGGATCCTCGTAATCGGGTCAGGCTGCCAGGCGCATGTTCGTGGTCTTGCAACCGTCGAGCAGGAAGGCAAGGCTGATCACCAGCACCAGTTCGCCTTCGGCGGAGCGCGCGGTGCCATTGATCCCGTTCACGGCAATCGCGGTCAGCGGCTTGATCACGAGGTCGGCGGTGCCATCCACTGCTTCCACTGCGAGTATGTATGGCTGCGGCGCGGCGATGACGATGCCGACCTTTTCGCGGCATGCCTCGTAGCCGAGGATGCCTGCCAGCGAGCGCACGGCCAGCGGGCGACCCTGGTCGCGCAATACCGGCGCGCCGCCGACTTCATCGAACGATTCCGGTAATTCCACCACGCGCTGCACCACGGCCATCGGCATCGCCAGCGCTGCACCTGCAGTGCGCACGAGCATGGTGGGCACGATCGAGAGTTCAATCGGCAGGCGGATGGTAAAGCGGGTTCCTTCGCCGAGCACGGAATCAATGCGGATCGCGCCGCGATGCTTTTCGACTGCCGTCTTCACCACATCCATGCCGACACCGCGTCCCGATACGCTGGACGCGACTTCCTTGGTCGAGAAGCCGGGCAAGAACACCAGCTGGAATGCCTCTTCCGCAGTTTGCGCCGCATTGTCGCTGATCAGTCCCTTCGCGAGCGCTTTCGCACGCAGCTTGTCGGGGTCCATGCCCTTGCCGTCATCGGACACCTCGATCATGACGCTGCTGCCTTCCTGCCATGCCTTCAGCAGGATGGTCGCCTTGGGCGACTTGGTAGTTGAGGCACGCTCGTCGGCGGTTTCGATGCCATGGTCGAGCGCATTGCGCAGCATGTGCACCAATGGATCGTACAAGCTGTCGACCACGACACGGTCAACTTCCGTTTCCGCGCCTTCGATCACCAGTTCGACGTTCTTGCCGAGATCGCGCGCGAGTTCGCGCACGAGGCGGGGAAATTTCTGGAATAGGCGGCCCACCGGCTGCATGCGTGTGGACAGCGTGGCGCGCTGCAGTTCGGTCGAGTAGCGCGATGCCCGGTTGAGCGTTTCCTGCAAGGTGGACATGAGGACCGCAGCCTGGCCGTCGAACTTGAACTGCAGGAGTTTTTCCAGCAGGACGGCGGCCTGGTTTGCGGCCTGCACGGATTCACCGGCAACTTCCAGCAGGGCGTCCAGCTTGACCGCGTCGATGCGGATGGTGTCTTCCTTGACTTGCGCCGTGATCGGTCGCGCGCCTTCTTCAATCGCCTTGACGGCGGAAGCGGGTGCAGGCGCAGCTGCGACCGCGACTGCAACCGCAGCCGCCGCCGCCGGTGCGGCAGGAACATCGGGCAGCGTCCCGGCGGGCACGACTGCACGGTACAGCGCTTCCCAGTCGAGGCCATCGCTGGTCGCAACAGTGCTTGCCGCAGCGGTGCCTTCGCCAGCGGCCGCCGCCGCCTCCGCTTTGGCGGGAGCGGCCGGCGTGGCAGCATTGCCTTCGATCGCCTGCGTCAGTATGTCTTCCAGTTCGGCGGGCATCGCGGGCAGGGCATCGGGCGACGCGCCATTGGCGAGGTTGCGCAGCTGGTCGCCGACGAATCCGCTGGCTTGCAGTCCAGCTTCGATGGCAGTGGGCGTGACCGGCACCTGGCCGGTACGCAGCGCGTCGAAGAGATTTTCAGTCAGGTGACAGGCGGATACGATCGCCGGCAGATTCATGAAGCCGGCGCCGCCCTTGATGGTGTGGAACGAGCGGAACAATGCGTTCAGCGTGTCGCTGTCGTCCGGCCGCCGTTCCAGCGAGAGCAGGTGCTCTTCCACGTTCGTTGCGAGATCCAGCGCCTCGACAACGAATTCCTTGAGCATATCGTCCATTAGAACCCCAGGTCGGCAAGCAGGCTGTCGACATCATCCTGTGCCATGGCGGCGCCAGGAGCGGACGGGCCTTGCATCAGTTCCACAGGCTTGCTTTCGGCAGCCATCGCCGCCTTGACTTCGGGCGGCGCATTGTCGCGCAGCAGTTGTGCGAGTTCGCGTTCGGCCGTGCTGGTGATGGTCACGATCTTCTTGATCAACTGCCCGGTGATGTCCTGGAAGTCTTGCGCCATCATTATTTCGAGCAGGCGGGCCTTCTCGGATTCGCTTGCCTCGATGACGGTTGCCGCGAACTGCTTCGAGTCGCCGGCCAGTGCCTTGAACTCTTCGATGCTGAGCTTGCCGTCGAACAGCATGGCCCAGCGGTTTTCCATGTCCTTCGCCTTCTTCGCGAGCGTCTCCTGCTCGGGGATGCTGCTATCGACGGTGTTCAATACCTTGTTTGCCGCCTGCTCGGTCAGTGCTGCGATATGCTCCAGGCGGCCTTGCGCATCGGTGATCTGGTCGGCGACATTGGACAGCGAGCGGTCGTAACCAAGCTGGCGCAGCGAGTCGTGCAGCATGCGCACGATGCCGCCGAGGCGTTCGTACATCGGCTTGTCCGACGAGCCTTCGCATGGGTCGAGCTCAACATCGGCCTCCATTCCAGCTTCCGCTGAAGCGAATGCAGCGTCGCCATTGTCGATCAGCGCCTCGCCGGACGCGGAAGCAGCAGGAGCGGCGGGCGCAGGGACGGCGGCCGTCTCGCTGGCGCGCTGCGCGGCCACTTCGTCAAACAATGCTTCAAGGTCATCTGCTGCGTCGCTCATGTCGGTGCTTCCCTGTCTACGTTGTCGGCGTTATTCCTACAAGCGCTTGCAGTGGCAAATCACCATGCTCGCATGCCCGAGGTTTGTATGATTATCAGCCACGCCTTTCTTCAGCGCAACAAAGACATCATAGCGTCTGCCTGTTTTTCCGGCAAAGCCTGTGCTTGCGACTGTTGTGCATGCGTCTATGCGGTCGCGTTGAGCAGTTCGATGCTTGCCGCATGCAAGGCATGGCCAGGCGTAGCGAAGGCGTCGCAGATTGTCAGGTGATTGGCATCGGGCAGGGCGACCTGGGTGCGATGCGCAGCCTCCCAGGCCGTTTCGAGCAACGCGGTTTGCCGCTTGAATTCCTCCGATTCCAGCCCGCCGCACGCAGTGACGAAAGGCGCGTCATGTGCTTGCGGCATTCTCGCTGGTGACAAAACATCAACATCATCTTCAGCCAGCTTGAGATCGACGTTGACGAAGTCCGTGTGAAGGATCGGATCGAGGTCGAACACGCCGGACATCAGAATCCCGCCCTTCACCAGGTCGCGCGGCAGGTCTTCACCGAATGCAGGCCAGATCGCGGCCATCATCATGGCGGCGAGATGCGCGCCGGCGGAATGGCCTGCCACCACGATGCGTCGCGGATCGAAATCATATTTCTCCGCATTCCGGTAAAGCCAGGCAAGCGCGCGCAATTGCTGCCGCACGATGTCGGAGATGGATGCCTGCGGCGCCAGCGTGTAATTGGTCAGCGCGACATTGAATCCGGCACGCGTATAGGCCGGCGCGATGAACGAGAAATCCGACTTGTCGAGCGAGCGCCACCAGCCGCCGTGGATGAAGACGAGCAGCGGCGCGTCGCTGCGTGGGGCGGGGAAGAAATCGAGGCGTTCTCCGCTGTCGTCGCCGTAGGTGAGATCCAGCAGTGCCGCGTGTGTACGGCGTGCGTGGGCAGAATCCTTTAGCCAGCGCGTGAAGACGTAAGGATGGTCGGGGATCATCGCGCGGGCGTTGTATTGCTGGGAATAATATTCGGCTTGGTTTTTCATGAGTAGCGGAAAAGAATGACTGGGCAGCGACAGCATCGACTCGAACATGGCCGGCCGGTTGATTGACGGATCGGCAATATCCCTTGTGCCGGGGCCGATTTTGTTGTCGCGGGTTACAGCAAAGCTTACAATGATAACGTTTTGGTGCCCGTCCGCGTGTTCACACGGACAGTTAAACGGGAAACACGACGCGTCCGCAGGCCGTGCAAGCCTTGCGAAGCCAACGTGTGCTGCCCCCGCAACGGTAAGCAAGCGTCATCGAGGATGCAATCATTGCGCATCCGGAAATGACAGACGGTCTTTCGATACCACTGTGCAGTCTGCATGGGAAGGTCAGCCGTCTCGCCTTGTCAGCCCGGATACCGGCCAGAACAGGTGGAAGTGTGCGGACGGGGATCTTCGCGGACACGGATCGGCGCCCTTGCGGCTTGCCCTTTTCGTTTTCGGTGCGCTCGTCACGCCTTCTGTTGAATCCGGTCTGCGGGGAAGCAGGCCGCGTGCTTTTCCGAAAACAACATCATGAATCGTTCTCTCTCGCGCAATGGCGAAGCGGCCTGGAAGCCGCTGGCCCTCGCGTCCGCATTGTCTGCATTGTTCGTCTCGCCGGTCTTTGGTCAGGCCGCTCCGGAAAAAAGCCTGGCGCCGGTGGTGGTCACCGCCACGCGTTTCGCCAGCGATCCCTCGCAAACCCCGATCGGGGCGTCCGTCATCACGGCGGAAGAAATCCGCGAAGCGGGCGTCAATAACGTCAATGAAGCGATCCGCAAGCTCGGCGGCGTCTATGGCCGCCAGAGCTTCAACGGCACGCAGGACTTCTCCATCGACCTGCGCGGATTCGGAACGAACAGCGGCCAGAACCTCGTCGTGCTGGTCGATGGCGTGCGGCTGTCGGAAAACGAATTGAGCACGGCGCTGATGTCGTCTATTCCGGTCGAACTCGTCGAGCGCATCGAAATCGTGCGAGGCGGCAGCAGCGTGCTGTACGGTGAAGGCGCCACCGGCGGCGTCGTCCAGATCATCACCAAGCGCGCCGCGGCACAGGGTACGCACGGCACCGTGGTCGGCGAAGTCGGCTCCTTCGGGCATCGCGAGCTGCGCGGCTCGGTGGCAAGAGGCGTGGGCGGTTTTTCGCTCGATGCGAACATCAGCGACCAGCAGGCGGATAATTTCCGCGACAACAATGCGGTGAAGCAAAAGAACTTCAGCGGCGGCGCACAATGGGCCTCCAACGAAGGACGCATTGCGGCGCGCATCGACATCGCGCGCCAGGATTCACGCCTGCCGGGCTCGCTCACGCTGGCGCAATTCGAAGCCAATCCGCGCCAGGCGAGCACGCCGAACGATTTTGGTTCATCCGATACCGATCGCGTCACCTTGCTCGGTGAGCGCCATCTTGGCGCGTTCGATGTCGCTGCGGAGCTGTCGCATCGCGAGAAGACGGTGAGCGCGGTGTATGTGTCTTCCTTCGGCACGACCAACTATCGCGCGGACAGCCGCATCACACAGTTCTCGCCGCGCTTGCGGCATCGGTCCGAGATTGGTGGCATGAACAATGAACTGGTCGCGGGACTGGACTTCGCCGACTGGGAGCGCAATTCGGGGACCTCCCACGCCACCCAGAAGTCGCAGGCGATTTACGCGCGAGATGAAATCCAGATCGGCAAGGCACGAATCGCCGCCGGCGCACGCCACGAGAAGTTCGACAAGGACTTCAATGATCCTTTCGGCTACGGCACGACAGCCTATAGCACGAAACCATCGCTCAATGCCTGGGAGCTGCAAGGCAAGTATGCCTTCCTGCCGCAGCTCGATGTGTTTGCGAAAGCGGGGCGCAGCTATCGCGTCGCCAATGCCGACGAAAACGGATTCACGCCGGTGCCCAACCAGCCGCTGGAACCGCAGACCTCCCATGACATCGAAGCAGGCATCACCGCAGGAGACGCCGCGCGCAAGATGACCGCGCGGGTATTCCGCCATCGTCTGAAGAATGAGATCTTCTTCAATCCGGTACTGTTCAGCAATGTGAACCTGGATCCGACGCAGCGCCAGGGCGCCGAGCTGGAGGCAAACCTTCGCCTGCTTGCCGAGTACACGCTCTCGGCGACGTTCCAGCATGTTTCCGCGAAGTTCACCGACGGGCCAAACGACGGCAAGGAGATGGTGCTGGTGCCGCGTAACACCGCCACACTTCGCCTGAACTGGCTGCCCGGCAGCGCGCAGAATGCGAGCGTCGGCGTGCAGTGGGCGGATTCACAGCGTTACGGCAACGATTTCTCCAATACCTGCTCGGGTCGCATTCCGTCCTTCACCACACTGGACGCACGCTATGCGCGACGCATCGGCGCGTGGGAATTCGCGGTCCTTGGCACCAATCTGACTGACCGTGACTATTTCACGAATGCCTTCGGTTGCCGCAGCGGAATCTATCCGAACAGCGGCCGCCAGCTGAAGGTTTCGGCGCGTCTCGACTTCTGACCAGGTTCGGCGGATATAGCATGCATACCATCGTCCTCAGCGTTGCGATATTGCGGGAGCGCCGCCGTGCGTTCGGCATCCTGACGGCACTGCTCGCGCTTGCCTGCGCCAGCATCCTGTTTTCCTGCGCCGTCGGATCGGTGGGCTTGTCGCTGCCGGAACTGTTTTCCGCCGTGGGCGAGCTGGTGCGCGGCGAGCCCTCGAGCCTGGCCGCAACGCTGCTGGAACTGCGGCTGGGGCGCGCGCTCTCCGCCTTCGTCACCGGCGCCACGCTGGCGCTGGCCGGCGTCATGATGCAGGCGCTGCTGCGCAATCCGCTCGCCGACCCGTACGTGCTCGGCGTATCGGGAGGCGCGGCGGTGGGCGCCTTGCTTGCGATGCTGTTCTTCACTACGGCGTGGCTGATCGATGTCTCAGCATTTGCCGGCGCCGTCGCGGTCGCCTTCCTGCTCTTTGCATTTGCCTATCGCGACTTGCGCAGTGGCGCCGGCTCGGAAGGCGGCGCGCCGATGCTGCTGCTCACTGGCGTGATCGTCGCTTCGGGTTGCGGCGCGCTGGTGACGCTGATGCTCTCGATGGCTCCGGACAACCGTTTGCGCGGCATGGTGTTCTGGCTGATCGGCGACTTGTCGTCGACACAATTGCGTTGGATGCCGTGGGCCGTGTGGCTGGGTGCGCTGGTGTTTGCGGTACGCGTGGCGCGCGCCGTCAACCTTCTTGCCATGCATGCGGAAGCGGCATCGACGCTGGGGATCCGGGTCGGCCGCTTGCGTCAAGGCTTGTTTCTGTGTTCCGCGCTGCTCACGGCAAGCGCTGTCAGCAGCGCAGGCAGTATCGGATTCATCGGCCTGATCGTTCCGCACGCCTGCCGCTTCGCCTGGGGGCCGGACCATCGCCTGCTCTTGCCGGCCTCCACGCTGGCCGGCGGCAGCTTCCTGGTGCTCGCGGATACACTAGCGCGCACCGTGCTCGCGCCGCAACAGCTGCCGGTGGGCGTGATCACCGCGCTGATCGGCGTGCCGGTCTTTCTCGTACAGTTGCACCACATTCACAGGAAATAGGCGATGCGCACCATCGATTTGTCATTGCGCGTCGGGGAGCGCCGCCTCGTGCAGTCGCTGGATTGGCAGATAGAAGCGGGCCAGTGCTGGTGCGTCATCGGGCGCAATGGTGCGGGCAAGAGCACCTTGCTGCGTACGCTTGCCGGCCTGCGTCAACCCGATGGAGGTTCTATCCATATCGCCGACCGGGCACTGCAGGACTGGCACCTGTCCGAACTGGCACGCCAGCGCGCTTACCTGGCGCAGGGACGCAACGATGCATTCGGTTACCGCGCCATTGAGACGGTGCTGGCAGCGCGCCATCCGTATCAGTCCGACCGCTACTGGGATAGTGCTTCCGATGCGAATGCAGCGCGTGCCGCCTTGCGCGCGCTGGACGTTGCGCACCTCGCCGAGCGCGACGTGCGCACGCTCTCGGGCGGCGAGCGTCAGCGCGTCGCGATTGCCGCCGTTCTTGCGCAGGATACGCCGCTGCTCTTGCTGGACGAGCCGGCCAGCGCGCTCGACCTTGCGCATCAGGTCAGCGTCATGGAATTGCTCGCGCGGTTGTGCCGCCAGCAGGGCAAGGCGGTGGTGATGGTGAGCCATGATCTCAACCTTGCACACAGCGTTTGCACCCATTCCTTGCTATTGCTGAACAACGGGCAATGGCGGGCAGGGCCAACGGAAGAGGTGATGCGCGCGCAGCTTCTGAGCGAGTGCCTCGGTCACCCCATCGAAACCGTGCGGCACGGCGATCGCACCATCTATATTCCTCTCGAGACCCGCTGACAAGGCGGGGTAAGCATGTATTCCTCTTCCTTTCCTTTCCGCACGCTGATGGTGCAGGGCACCACCTCGGACGCCGGCAAGAGCACTGTCGTTGCCGCACTGTGCCGCCTGCTGGCACGCGAAGGTGTCAAAGTCGCGCCATTCAAGCCGCAGAACATGGCGCTCAACAGCGCGGTCACGAGCGACGGTGGCGAGATCGGCCGTGCGCAGGCCTTGCAGGCGCTGGCCGCAAGGGTGGCGCCGCATACCGACATGAATCCCGTGCTGCTCAAACCCTCCAGCGACACAGTTGCGCAGGTCATCATCCACGGCAAGGTCCGCGCCGACATGAACGCGCGCGACTATCATCAATACAAGACGGTCGCCATGCAGGCGGTGCTGCAGTCCTACGGCCGTCTCTCGGAAACGTATCAGGCCGTCGTTGTCGAAGGCGCGGGCAGCCCTGCCGAAATCAACCTGCGCGAGCGCGACATTGCCAACATGGGTTTCGCGGAAGCGGTCGATTGTCCGGTGATCCTGGTCGCGGATATCGATCGAGGCGGCGTATTCGCGCACATTGTTGGCACGCTCGCCTGTCTCTCGGAGAGCGAGCGTCGTCGCATTGTCGGATTTGTCATTAACCGTTTTCGCGGCGACATCGGCCTGCTGGAACCCGGCCTGCAATGGCTGGAGGAACAGACCGGCAAGCCGGTGCTTGCGGTGCTGCCTTACCTGCATGGCCTGCAGCTGGATGCGGAAGACGCAATCCAGCCGGTCCAGCACGGGAAAGGTACGTTCCGGATCGTCGTGCCCGTGGTTCCGCACATCAGCAACCATACCGATTTTGACGCCTTGCGCGCACAACCCGAGGTGGACATGCAGTTCATCGGACCGGGGTGCGCGATTCCTCCCGCAGACCTCATCATCCTGCCAGGGAGCAAGAACACGCGGGCCGATCTTGACTGGTTGATTGCCCATGGCTGGCGCGATGGCCTGAAAAAGCATGTGCGCTACGGCGGCAAGGTGCTTGGCATTTGCGGCGGCTACCAGATGCTCGGCCAGACGGTATCGGATCCGCATGGCGTCGAAGGCGAGCCGGGCGTATCGCATGCGCTTGGGCTGCTGGACATCGACACCGTCCTCACGACAGACAAGACGCTCGCGCACGTGAGCGGCCACTGCGCCTTCGCTGACGCGGACGTGATCGGCTATGAGATTCACATGGGTGTTTCACACGGCGCGGACACGGCGCGGCCGGCATTCCATCTCGGCTCTCATGTCGATGGCGCGCGTTCGGCGGATGATCAGGTAATGGGAACCTATCTGCACGGCCTGTTTGACCTGCCGCAAACGATGGCAGCGCTGCTGCGCTGGGCTGGTCTCGCGGAGCTGGCGCCGGTCGATCTCGCCCAGTTGCGCGAGCAGAGCATCGACCGCATTGCCGATGCGGCATTGCCCTTGCTGGATGCGCTACGCAAGTTGCCTGCGTAGCACGGCATCCCTCGCTCTGCATCGTGCGCACGGCGCACGATGTCTGTTCGGCATCAAGCGGCTTTCTTCGAAGCGGCAGTGCGCCGTTGCAGCACGAAGATCGGCTGCGCCCAATGCGCTTCCTTTTTCTTCTTGCTCGTCACCAGCGTGAGTTCCGACGGATCGTAGACATCGGTGTTATGCGTCAGCGGCGTGGTCATCAGGTACTGCGCGTCGGTGTTCTTGAGGAATTCGCCGACCAGCTGGATGTTGCGGATGTCGAGATGCGCGAACGGTTCGTCGATGAAGACGAAGCCGCCCGAACCTTCGTCGGACTTCAGCAGCCCGATCAGCAGGATCAGCGACTTCATCACCTGCTGGCCGCCGGACGCTTCGCCGTCGTTCATACCGATCGGCCCCTTGCCGTCGAACTTGAAGCGCACATGCAGGCCGGCCTGCGCCAGTTGCACGTCGTCGTTCTCGAGCCGCACCGGATCGGTATGCACCTCGATGCCGGCCAACTCTCCCAGCTCCTTGATGTTGCGGCTGTAAGTCTTGATGGTGTAGCGCAGCCGTTCGATGTAGGCGGCGCGCGCATTGTCGGTCGCCTCGATCGCGCGGTTGTTCTGGTAGCGGCGCTCGTCGGTTTCCGCCTGCCGGCCCTGCAGCAATGCCGACAGCCGCGCATGCTGATCGACCACCGTGATATCGGTTTCCCAGTCGTCGCGTTCGAGGTCGTTCGCAAGGTGCTTCAGGCGCAGCTCGACCTGATGCGCGTTCTGGTGTTCTCCGACAAGCGCAAGGCGACGGGCGGGGCGGCGCCAGCCGGAAGGCAGATGGCGCCATGCGTGCCGGACATCCCCTAGCGAGCGGACATGCGCAGCACGATCTTCCTCATTGCGTTTCTTCGCCTGGCGCAGGTGTGATTCGCCGTCAGCCAATGCGCTCTTCGCGGCGTTCCATTCGCGATCGGCAAGCACGCGCGCCTCCGTTGCCGTCTTCAAAAGAGGATAGAGTTCGCCGAGGCGTGCGCCGACTTCGGTGCGTGTCGCCTTCAACGGCTTGGCTGAACCTTCCGCTTCCTCGAATTCGGTTTGTCGCGCGATCAATTCCTTCGCCGCATCGACGCCGGCCAATCGCGCCTTCAGTGCGCTGATTTCGCCGGCGAGCTTGTTGATCTTCAGGGTCAGGGTATCTTCCTCCGCCTCCAGCTTCGGCAAGGCCTGCTGCAAGGCGGCGAGCCGCTGCGCGCGCCCGGCCTGGCCGAAGCGATAACGAGCGGGTTCCACGAACAGCGAGCGGCCGCCGCGACGCTCGCGATGATAGGCCTCGGGCGTGATCCACTCGCCCGAAGGAGCATGGCGCATGCCGTCCTCGACCGAATCCACGCGCGTGATGCGGGACAGCTGATCGATCAGCCAGGCCGGGGCGAGCGCGGAGAAACGCAGAACGGACAGCAGACTCTGGTCCTTCGTCGTCGGGGCGGCGATTCGATCGGCAACGATGAAATGGCCGTAGCGTTCCTTTTCGGCGAGGCGATAGGCCTTCGCTGCATCCCCGCTATCCTGCAGCAGGACCACCGATGCATAGCTGCGCAGCACGCCCTCGACCGCACCCTGCCAGCGCGGCTCGGTGACTTCGACAATATCGGCCAGCATTTCGTGCGCGATCCCGGCGTCCGAGAGCGCGCGCCGCATGGCGCGCACATTCTCGGGCTCGGGCAGGGCGGACTTGCCCTCGAGCGCCGCGATGGCTGAGCGATCGGCGGCGAGCCGACTGGCGATCGCGCCGCGCGCTTGCCGCAGGGCGATGTATTCCGCTTCCTTCTGTTCCGCCTGCGCTGCGACGTCGGCAATATCGGCCCCTGCATCCGAGGCAAGCTTTTGCAGGCGCAGTTTCTGTTCGAGCAGATTTTCCAGCGGCTTGATTCTTCCATTGAGATCGGCGAGGCGCTTTTCCAGTACGGACTTTTCCTGCTCCAGCGCAGTCTCGTCCTGGCTTGCAGCACTTAATGACTTTGCACGTTCCGCCACCTGCGCGCGCTTGTCCGACAGTTGCGCATCCTGTGCCTTCAGCACCCGGCCGGCGTCGCGCAAGGCTGCGCTGGTCGCTCCAGCCTTTTCACGCACCTCATGATATTGCAGCGTCGGCAGGATCTCTTCCTGCAAGTCGCGCCGTTCTCTGTTCAGTCCGTCCCACTGATGGTAATTTGCCACCCGCAGGCGCAGCCGCTCGAGGTTCGCCTGCGAGGTGGACAGTTCCGCCTCGAAGCGTTGCAGCTCCGCTTCCGTGTCGCGCTGGTGCCGCCGTGCTTCATCGTAGGCGTCGAGCACTTCCTTGTCACCGAACACCTGGAACACTAGGTCCAGCAACTGGCGCGGCGCGTATTCGCACAGCTTGTCGGTCTCGCCCTGTTCCAGCGCCAGCACCTTCGCCATCGCCTGCGACAGGCCGGCATTGGCCAGCCGCTTGCGATAGGTTTCCAGCCCGAGCCAGTCGCCGGCGTCCTGCACTGCTTCGATTTCGACCACGCCGCCGCGCATCAGGTACTGGCGACGCCAGTCACCGCCGTTCTTCTGGATCTGGCAGAACAGCGTGACTTCGTCTTCGCTGAAAAAGCCGGACGCGCGGAACGGCCGGTTGGACATTTGTCTCCCGCTTGGGCGATTGTCGACCACTGCCCGCAGCCAGGCGGTCTGCTCGCCGGAGTGGCGCGCGTAGTGCTTGTAGGAGCGGCCCATCGAGCAGTCGAGGCCGAACAGCGTGCGTAAGGCATCCAGCAGGGTGGTCTTGCCAGAACCGTTCTGTCCGGCGATGGTGATGATCTTGGCATCCAGCGGAATGTTCTTGATGCGCTGCCAGTAATCCCAGTGCACCAGTTCGAGCGATTTGATATGAAACATGCGAGTCTTATGCCTCTTGCGGTGCGCGCTTGAAAATGTCGGCCAGCGCGCCGTTGACAATGCGTTCCTTGAGCGTATCGGTGTCCATCATCAGGTCGAGCAGGGGACCTTCATGGATCATGTCGCCCTTCATCTCGATGAAGCCGAGCCGCGCAAGCTGGCCAAGGTTGATGTTCATGCGCGTCTTCTTGCCGAGCTTGTCGCCGAAATCCGCGAGCAGTGCCTTGTATGAAATGCCGGTCGACGCTTCTTCCGCGCGCGGCAGGGGCTTTTCCTTGCCGAACATGTCGTCCTGGTCCTCCGCCGCGTTCTGGTGCGATTCCTGCCGTTCGCGCTTGGGCAGGATGATCAGTGCCCACAGCACGACCAGCAGCGCGACGCCATCGCGCGCAAGGCCGGCGTTATTGTTCTGCCAGGTGTCGCGCGCGCCGAAAATCTTCGGTTCGACCTCGCGCGTCAATGCCAGCGCGACGTGGTCGGCGTAGACGTTATCGAGGAATTTCAGCCCGCATGACGACAGGCGTTCGTCGAGTTCGGCGCGGAATGATTCATCCGACAGCGCGCGCTTCACCAGTTTGTTGTCGCGCGGGAGTGTCTGGTGCGTCAGCAGCTGGGCGATCAGGATTTGCGCTTCGTCGTTCATGGGTATCCGGTTGATGTTCTGGTTTGAGTGAAAGGGATGCGTTGGAGATGGCGGCGACATGCGGGTCGGACAAGGTGACCATGCCGTCTCCGGGCGCGAACACCAGCGGCAGGCGCGCCATGAGTGCCGTGCCGCCCTGCAGCGCGGATTCGCTTTCGTCGCCGAGCAGCGGCAGCAGCGAAGCGCGATAGGAGGCAACCGCGAAGCTGGCCGGGAGCAAGGTGTCCTGCACCGGTGCAGCGGTATGCGCGGGCAGCTCGAATGCCGAGAGGCGGCTCAGCCAGGTATCCAGTTCCACCGGCATCGCAGCCTCGTTGCTGTGCGTGACCGGCGCATCCTCGCCTGCAGGAAGCGTCGATGACACGGTTTTGCCCTTGTCGGCGAACAGTTCCGCTTCGGCGACGTCGATCATCTCCGACGGCGTGATGAACAGCGGCTTGACTGGCGTCGAGAACGCACCATCGGCCAGAACCGCAATGTCTTCCTGCTGCATGAGCCAGGTCTTGATGTCCGTGGTCGACAGGCCTGACTGACCGAGGTGCACGCGCTGGCGCTCGATCTGGTTGAGGGCACGCGAAAACATGCCCTGCATGTTCAGCAGGGCGCTCTGTGCGCGTCCGATCGCTTGCGCGGCGCGATGCGTGGTGGCGTCCGCCTGCGGATCGGTGGTGATCGCATGGATCACCTGCGATCCTTTTTCCACCCAATCGCAGGCCGTATGCCATTTCGTCTGCGCCGCACGCAGGCGGAATTCCGAGCCGGAAGCGATTGCATCGCGGAACTCCTCGGTGAGATCGACCAGGCGGCCGAGCAGGTGCTGCAACTGCTCGACATTGACGCCGCCGACGGCCTGCGCCCCGGCCACCTGCGAGAGAAGGAAGCCCATTTCGGCCTCGTCATCGCCTTGCGTCAGGCCGAACAGTCCGTCGAGGGCGGCGAGCACATTGCGCGCCATCGGTGTGATGCGGTAGACGCCTTGCGCGGCGTCCCATGCGAGCAACTGGTGCGAGCGCAGGCGAGCCAGCACGGTCTCGAGGCTTTCCGGTTCGAGGTAGGCGAGGCGCGTGTTGATGTCGGCGCGCGACAAGGCCGAGGCCTGCGTGTCAGCCGCAAGCTCCTTGAGCACCAGCAGCCGTACCAGCACGCCGTCCGAGCCGCCATGGAACAGGGCCGTGAATGCCTGCAACAAGGGCTGCGCCCGCTTCAGGCGGAAGACCTGCTCGATGTCGTCGGGGGAGATGTCAGGCTTGAAATAGGCTTGCAGCGACGCTGGAGCGCCGTCCTCTGTGGCGGCGGGGTAGTTCTGCGAATTGTTTTGCATTGCAGTATTTTAAGGTACTGCTCCGGGGAAAAGAAGAAATCGGCGGACCGGTTCGGAGTCCGAAAATCGGCATGCTATGCTTTCTGGAAATGTTAAGTCGGCAGCAGGGATGCCAAGCGTTGTAATCATGTCAACTCAATGGAGGGAACATGCCAGTCGTTGTCATCGCGAATCCGAAGGGAGGTGTCGGCAAGAGCACTGTGGCGACCAATCTCGCGGGCTATTTCGCCAAGCGGGGACACAAGGTCATGCTGGGCGATGCCGATACCCAGCAGTCGTCGCGCGCGTGGCTGGCGCTGCGTCCCGGCAGCCTGCCCCAGATCGCTTCCTGGGATATCGTCGATGGCCATGTCGCCAGGCCGCCCAAAGGCACGACCCATATCGTGCTCGATACGCCGGCCGGCCTTTCCGGCAGTCGCCTCGATGAAGTGTTGCGCATCGCCGACAAGGTGGTCGTGCCGCTGCAGCCCTCGATGTTCGATATCCTCGCAACCCAGGAATTCCTGCAGCGCATTGCCAGCCGCTCCGGCACTGCCAGCGTCGGCGTGCTTGGCATGCGCGTCAATGTACGCACGCGCGCCGCGGACCAGCTGGCGCATTATGTCGGCACGCTCGGACTCCCGGTGCTCGGCTACCTGCGCGACACGCAGAACTACGTGCAGCTGGCGGCACATGGCGCCACGGTGTGGGATGTCGCCCCTTCGCGCGTGGAGAAGGATCTCGAGCAGTGGCAGGAATTGGTGAAGTGGCTTGGCTGAAGATTTATTTGCAGACCTGCTGGCCGCGCTCGTCGAGCACCGACACGAGATACAGGCGCGCAGCAACATACTGGAACATGTAGACGCAGCCGTAGGGATCCTTGATGTACGACCCGTGCACAGCGGTCCTTGCCTGCGCAATCTGCTGCTTGCGCGCTTCCGCGGGCGACATGCTTTCCTGTGCCGCGAAGGCGTTAGTGATGGGCTGAGGGAGAACGCTCCTTGCCGCTTCCAACGCGGGCGGGAACAGGAACAGGACGGCCACCGCGCCGACGGCGCAACCGCCTGCGACGAGCATGACCCATTTCCACTGCCACGCATGTGGCCCGGGAATAGCAGGTTTTTCGTTCGAGAAGCCCATAAATTTCCACTGAATCTACGATGCGATAAAACCGGCCCCACGCGGAAGCGGTGTCCGGAGTCGAACTGACTGCTGGCAAGGCGTACAGCATGCCCTGCGGAATCGGTGGATTATATATGCGCTTGCGGCCGCGTCAATATGCACCGCGACAGGCTTGCTACGATGGCTTGCCCCCAACGACAGGAGCCGAAGATGATCACACCCGGATACGTACAGACCGTGGCGCGCTACAACCGCTGGATGAATGAAAAGATTGTCCAGGCCTGCGATCGGATTTCGGACCAGGAGCGCAAGGCCGATCGTGGCGCGTTCTTCAAATCGATCCATTCGACGCTGAATCACATCCTGTGGGGTGACACCACCTGGCTCGGGCGGTTTACTCATGACACGCCGCTGGCGAAATCCTATCCGAAGGCTGCCATCGGTAGCGACCTGTTCGAAGACTGGCATGTGTTCAAGGAGGCGCGCTCGGCCGTGGATGAGGACGTCCTCGCATGGGCAGCCTCAATCGACGCGGATTGGCTGGCGCGTGACTTTAGTTGGTACAGCGGAATCACGAGGTCTAACCGCACGCGTCCTGCCTGGCTGCTGGTCACGCATATGTTCAACCACCAGACGCATCATCGCGGGCAGGTGACGACGCTGCTGTCGCAACAGGGGATCGACCCTGGCGACACGGACCTGATGCTCATGCCGCTCTGAAAATACGACGACGGATTCAGCGCTGCTTCGAGCGCACTTCGTCAAGCTTTCGGCACAGGTTCTCCATGCCGTCGAGGATGCGCGGGCCGGAGCGGTTCAGCAGTGCGCCGTCGATCGTGACGAGGTTGCCGCGCGCGACGGCTTTCATCGCGGGAAAGCGCCGCCACAACGCGAACAGATCCTCCTGTTCTCCGCTGCTGGCGATGATGGCTTCCGGATTCGCCTTCACCACGGCTTCCACGCTTACCGTCGGCGCCAGTTGCGGCAGCTCGGCGAAAATGTTTTCGCCGCCGCAATGGCGTAACACGGACGAGACCATGTGCGTGCCATTGAGCGTCATCAGCGGCGCGCGCCAGATCTGGTAGAAGACAGTGACCGGGCGACGATGTTCGTAGGTTTCGCGTAGTTGCTTCAGCCTTGTGCGGAAGGCTGAAGCAGCCGCCTGGCCCGTGACCTCGGTGCCGGCAAGGTGGGCAAGGCTTTCGATAGAACGCGGAATCGCCTCCAGGCTGTACGGTTCACTCTTGTACACCGGGATGCCGAGCTGTTCCAGTTGCGCCAGCTGCGGCGCTGGATTGCCTTTGTTCCAGCCGACGATCAGGTCCGGCTTGAGCTGGATGATGCGCTCCAGGTCGAGCGACAGCGCGCTGCCAATGGTGGGAATGCGCTTCGCCGCCGGCGGGTAATCGCTGAATTCGGAGACGCCGACGATGTAGGGGCCGGCGCCTGCGGCAAATAGCAGCTCGGTGACATGCGGTGCCAGGCTGACGATGCGATGCGCCGGGGCGGGGAGGGTAACGGTCTGCCTGGTGTCGTCCGTGACCGAAATCGCTGCCTGCGCGACAGTCAGTGGGCCGAGCGCGAGCAGCCAGCATGCGAAGAAACGTCTCATCCATTCGCATGCCATGGAACGCCTCCGGTTGTGCCGCGCAGGGCTCAGATTTCGAGATTGTCGATCAGGCGTGTCACGCCGAGCTTTGCGGCGGCGAGCACGACCAGCGGTGAGCCTTGCGCGAGATCGCCTGCTGACGGCGGCTGCAGGTCGATGCGCTTGCGGATCGAGATGTAATCCGGCTTCCAGCCGCGACCGGCGAGCTTTGCCATGGCCTTGCGTTCCAGTTCGAACATGTCGAGATGGCCGGAGCGCACTTCGTCGGCGACTTCATTGAGCAGCTTGAACAGTTGCGGCGCTTCCGTGCGTTCTTCCGTGGAGAGGTAGCTGTTGCGCGACGAAAGCGCCAGACCATCGTCGGCGCGAAAGGTCTCGGCTGCAATGATCTCTGTCGGCAGCGCGAACTGGCGGGCCATGTTCCGCACGATCATCAGCTGCTGGTAGTCCTTCTTGCCGAACACCGCCACGCGTGGCTGCACGCAGGAGAACAGCTTCATCACGACCGTGGTCACGCCGGTAAAGAAGCCGGGGCGGAATTCGCCTTCGAGGATGTTGCCAAGGTCGTCGGGCGGACGTACGCGGTATTCCTGTGGCTCCGGATACATGTCCTTCTCGGTCGGCGCGAACAGCACATAGACGCCTTCCTTTTCGAGTTTTTCCACGTCGGCCTGAAAGGTGCGCGGGTATTTGTCGAAGTCCTCGTTCGGGCCGAATTGAAGACGGTTCACGAAGATCGAGGCCACGACCGGATCGCCGTGCCTGCGCGCCAGGCGCATCAGCGACAGATGGCCCTCGTGCAGGTTGCCCATGGTGGGCACGAAGGCGGTGCGCAGTTGTCCGCGCAACTGGTCGCGCAGTTCGTCAATGGAGGAAATGATTTTCATGGAACAGCCTTGCTACGTGATGTGCCGGTGCGGCCGGGGATAGTGAAGGTCAGGTCGGAGAATAAGCCAGTCGGACATAGATAGGCGCAAAAGCTTCCGCCTGTGTGATTTCAATCAGTGTTTCTTTTGCCAGTTCGAGCAGTGCGATGAAGTTGACAACCACTACCGGGACGCCGCGCGACGGATCGAACAGGTCGGCGAATTCGACGAACTTCGTCGTCTGCAGCCGGCGCAGAATGCTGGTCATGTGCTCGCGCACTGACAGCTCTTCGCGGCTGATGGTGTGGTGCGCGGTCAGCTTGGCGCGCTTGAGGATATCGTTCCAGACGGCCTGCAGCTCGGACATGCTGACTTCCGGCCAGCGCGTCACAACACTCTGCTCGATGAGAATCTGGGCGCGCACGAAGTCGCGTCCCACCTGGGGCAGGGCGTCAAGCTGTTGCGCGGCGAGCTTCATCTGTTCGTACTCGAGCAGGCGGCGCACCAGTTCGGCACGCGGATCTTCCGCCTCCTCGCCGGTGTCGCTCTTCTTCACCGGCAGCAGCATGCGCGACTTGATCTCGATGAGCATAGCCGCCATCAGGAGATACTCGGCGGCCAGTTCCAGATTGCGTTCGCGGATCTGGTCGACATATTCCAGGTACTGGCGCGTGACCTGCGCCATCGGAATATCGAGGATGTTGAAGTTCTGCTTGCGGATCAGGTACAGCAGCAGGTCGAGCGGCCCTTCGAATGCTTCGAGAAAAATCTCGAGCGCATCCGGCGGAATGTACAAATCCGTCGGCAGCTTGAACAGCGGCTCGCCGTACAGTTTTGCGTATGCCATGCCGTCCACCACGTCGGGCGTCGAGTCCGGTTGATTTGCAAGCGCAAGTTCGGGCGCGTCAGCCGGCAAGTGCGCGAGCAGCGCGTCCTGCTGCATCGTCATCAGTGCTTGGTCTGATAGACGTAGGCTTGCTGCTTGATGCGGGATTCTTCCGCACGACGGCGGGTGTCAAGGTCGAGCGGTGCCTTATCCCAATGAATCAGGCGGCCGAGGCGCTGCTTTTCTTCAAGCGCCGGGTTCTTCTGCTTCATCTCGGTGAGGAATTTCGTGTAGTCGGACACGTACTGCTTGTTGTGCTTGCTGAAACTCATGATGGCAATGGGTAAGGTGGGTAAAAGAGTACGCGCTATTTTACCCTGTCTTTGACGCTATTCCGTCAGTGCAATTGGACTTCCGGACGGGCGCCGGATTGATGTTGATGAATTGTCAATCGCCGTCGGAAATACTTGTGGCGAAATCGATTCGGAGTTGATATTATTTCCATCAAGTAACATTTCGCTCCGGTGCAATGCGATGTGCCGGCACCGCAGAGTGCAGAGTGAACTCGCGAACGATTGAGGCGCACGATGCTTGTGGCTGCTGAAAAGGAATTAGCCGATGTACTGGTGGTCGACGACACGGTGACCGACCGCGAGCTTCTGTCGGCCATATTGTCCGGCCAGGGGTACAACGTGCGCTCCGCAGCCAGCGGCGTCCACGCGCTGGAGCAGATCAAGCTTGCCCAACCCGATCTGATCCTGCTCGACATCCACATGCCCGAGATGGATGGCTTCGAGGTTTGCCGTCATCTCAAGCAGTCGAGGCAGCTGAGCGGCATCCCTATCATCTTTGTCAGTGTTTCCGACGACACTGACTGCAAGGTCGCCGCCTTCAATTGCGGCGGCATCGACTACGTCACCAAGCCATACAGATCAGCGGAAATCACGGCGCGCGTCCATGCTCACCTGCAGATGAAACGCGCGCGCGACCGCCTCGGTTTCCAGGCCGGGCACGACGCGTTGACCGGCCTGCCCAACCGCCATCTGCTCACCGATCGCCTGCAGCAGGCGATCAGTTTTGCGGAGCGCTACGGTGGGCAACTCGGGGTAGCCTATATCGACCTCGACAAGTTCAAGACCGTGAATGACCGGCTTGGCCACGAGGCGGGCGACCAGGTGCTGGTCGAAGCGGCATGCCGGCTGCAGGGCTGCGTGCGCGAGGCCGATACCATCGCGCGCATCGGCGGGGACGAGTTCGTTATCGTGTTCTACGACCAGAACTGCGAGAACGTCGCGACGAGCGCCATGCAGCGTATCCTGGATTGCATGTCCGAACCGATCGTGGTCGACGGTTATTCCATTGTGCCGGGCTGCAGCATCGGCTTTGCCTGTTTCCCGCAGGACGGCCGCGACGTCGACGCGCTGCTCAAGAATGCCGACACCGCGATGTATCGCGCCAAGGAACTCGGACGCAACAACTACCAGTTTTACACGACCGAGCTGAACCACCGTGTGAGTTCACGCATGGAGCTTGAAAAGAGCCTGTGTGCGGCCCTCGAGCGTGGTGAATTCGAACTGCACTACCAGCCGCGCATCGAATTGCGCAGTGGCCGCCTGGCCGGACTGGAAGCCCTGATCCGCTGGCAACATCCGGAACTCGGGCTGTTGCCACCCATGCATTTCATCCCGGCGGCGGAAGAAGCCGGCCTGAACGGTCGGATCGGGGACTGGGTGGTGCGCGCCGCCTGCACCCAGCACAAGGTGTGGGAGCAGGCGGGGCTGTCGCAGGTACCGATCGCGATCAATGTCTCGGCGTCCCAGTTCTTCAGCCCCGGTTTTGCGCAATCGATTTCCACAGCTTTGCGCGACACCGGTGTCGCCGCCGGCAGCCTGGAACTTGATCTCAAGGAATCCCTGTTGATGCAGGATCCGACCGAGACCATCCGCATCCTGCGCGAACTCAAGGTCATCGGTATCGGCCTGTCAATCGACGATTTCGGCACGGGCTTCTCCAATCTCAGCTACCTGAAGCGTTTTCCGGTGGACAGGATCAAGCTCGATCCGAGCTTCATCAGCGAAATCCACAACCATCCGGATGACCTGGCCATTGCGGACGCGATCATCGGGATGGCACATCGCCTGCGCCTGAAAGTGGCAGCTGAAGGAGCGGAAAGCGGGAGCCAGATCGCGCTGCTGGCCGCGCGCGGCTGTGATGAAATGCAGGGCGACTATTTCAGCCCGGCGCTGCCGGCGGACATGTGCGCCGCGCTGTTGCAGGAAAAGCGCGTGCTAGAGATCGAACGGTTCGGCATGTCGGCCGGGACGCGGACGGTGCTGTTGATCGACCAGGATCCCGACAGCCGGCGCGCCGTGTCATCCATGTCCGAGATTGCCGGGTATCGCTTGCTGGAAGCGCCGGGCGCGCCTGAAGCCTTCGACGTGCTGGCGACGGAGGAAGTGAGCATCGTCATGTGCGATATCGGCATGCCAGGAATGAACGGGGTCGAATTCCTGAGCCGGGCCAGGAAGATGTATCCGAACATCGTGCGCGTCCTGCTCAGCGGCTGGAGCGATGCAGGCATGGCGGCGGATGCGATCAACCGTGGCGGCGTCTACAAGTTCGTGCACAAGCCCTGGAACGAGAGTGAAATGATGGTGATGATCGAGGATGCTTTCACGCGTTACGAGAACAACGTTCGCGCGGCAGGCACCCATTGATGCTCATTTGCCCGAACTATTCTTCTGCGCCTTGACCGCCGTCAGGATGCCGCGAAGGATCTCGATCGGCGGCGGCGGGCATCCAGGCACGGTGACATCGACCGGAATGACATTCGACACGCGACCGCAACTCGCGTAGCTCTCGCCGAATAGGCCGCCGCTTGCCGCGCATTCTCCGACCGCCACGACCAGTTTCGGATGCGGCACCGCCTCGTAGGCATCCTTGAGCGCCGCTTCCATGTTTTTGGTGACTGGGCCCGTGACCAGAAGCATGTCGGCGTGGCGCGGACTGGCAACGAACTTGATTCCCATGCCTTCGATGTTGTAGTACGGATTGGTCAAGGCATGGATCTCGATTTCGCAGGCATTGCACGATCCCGCATCGACTTGGCGGATGCAGAGAGCGCGCCCGAGGATGGACAGGATATCGGCTGCGATCTGTTCGCGTTCGGTGTGCCACGCGTCGTTCGGCTCGGGCGCCTTTTCAGCCTGCAGGCCGACGCGGGCGATTTGCTTGAGAATGAACCACATCAGAGGTCGTGTCCCGAATAGCAGAGGTTGAACGATTTGTTGATCAGTGGGAAGTCGGGAACGATATTCCCCATGATTGCATGCTGCAGCACCGGCCAGTTCTGCCATGACGGATCGTGGCAATGGCAGCGCAGGATGTTGCCTTGCGCATCCGTTTCCAGCGCTACGAAGACGGCACCGCGCCAGCCTTCGACCCAACCCGAACCCAGGGCGTCGCCCATGGCCGTGGGGAAGGGAACGGCGATCGGTCCGCTCGGCAGTTGCCGCACGATCTCGCGCAGCAGGCGCATCGATTCAAAGACTTCCTCGAACCGCACGAAAACGCGCGCCGCGACGTCACCGTTGCGATGCGTCGCCATGTGTACGTCGAGCTGCGCGTAGGGCGCGATGGCCTGATCGGCGCGCGCATCCCACGCCTGGCCACTGGCGCGACCGGCCATGCCGCACAGGCCGAGTTCGGCGGCCAGCTTGGGCATGACGCGGCCGGCGGTCAGGAAACGATCCTGCAGGCCGGCGTGTTCGTCATAGATGTTGCGCAGCGCGCGGACTTCTGCTTCGACCTGGTTGCATTGCGCGCGCAGCAGGTCGACGCCGGCACCGTCGAGGTCGATGGTCACGCCGCCCGGGATGACACGATCCATCATGAATCGGTGGCCGAACAGCTGGTGGTTCAGGCGCATCCAGTCTTCCTTGAGCCGGGAAAACTGCGCAAGGCCGAATGCCAGCCCCGCGTCGTTGCCCAGTGCGCCAAGATCACCGAGATGGTTAGCGATGCGCTCGCGCTCCAGCAGCAGCGCGCGCAGCCATTGTGCACGCGCCGGTATCTCGCTGCGTGCCGCTCCTTCTGCCGCCATGCAATAGGCCCAGGCAAAGGCGACAGTCGAATCGCCGGAAACGCGGCCTGACAGCCGGGCACCATCCGCAAGCGTACGCCCGATGAACAGCTTGCCCGTACCCTTGTGCGTGTAGCCGAGGCGCTGTTCCAGCCGCAATACCTTCTCGCCGACCACCGAGAAGCGAAAATGGCCGGGCTCGATGGTGCCGGCGTGGATCGGGCCGACGGCGATTTCGTGCACGCCATCGCCTTCCACCGGCACGAAGGGATATTCTTCCAACGGGGTGTCGAACTGCTCCTTGCCGGAATGCTCGTGCCGCAACGGAAAATAATCCTTCGGCCAGCGGCCATGATTGATCCACGGGCGTTGATCTTCGGCGCCCTTGGCCCGTATGCCGAGCAGGTCGAATGCCGCGCGCTGCATCCTGTCCGCAGCGGGGAAGATGTGCGACAGGTCAGGATAGCCGTCCCGTTCGTTCGCGAGCAGGCGCAGCCAGAGCAGCCCTTCATCTGCGCAGTAGACCGCCGACATCACGCAGCAGTCGGCGAGAGGGCGGCGGTCCGTGCCCCAGATGGCGATCAGTCGTCCACCTTCGACCTTGACCATTTCCGCCACCCGCACCCACTCGTGTTCGGCGACATCCGACACGCACATCGGCACACTGCCCTGCAGCGACTTGAAGGGGAGTGAATAACGCTTGCTGAACCTTTCCGTATTCATCGCTTACCCGACGATCATCTGGACCGCCTGCCTGAACCACATGTTCAGGTAGACAGGAATGTACAAACCAAGCACCAGCGCAAGGCCGAGGTGGATGAACACCGGCAGCAGCGCGGGCGGATGCGCAAGCGGCTTGGCAGTCGTGTCGCCGAACACCATCGGCAGCACGCGTCCAAGGATCGAGGCGAACGCCACGCCGAGTGCCAGCAGCAGGACCGGTGTGGTCCAGGGCAATTCGCGCATGGCCGTGGTCACGATCAGGAATTCACTGGAGAACACGCCAAAGGGCGGCATGCCGAGGATCGCCAGGGAGCCGAGCAGCATGCTCCATCCCACGGTCGGGCTGACCTTCACCAGGCCGCGGATGTCTTCCATGACCTGTGTGCCGGCCTTCTGCGCCGCATGTCCGACGGCGAAGAAGATCGCCGATTTCACCAGGGAGTGCACCGTCATGTGCAGCAGTCCGGCATAGGTGGCGATCGGCCCGCCGATACCGAAGGCGTAGGTCATGAGGCCGATGTGCTCGATCGACGAGTAGGAGAACATGCGCTTCACGTCCTTCTGGCGCGAAAGCGAATAGGTCGCCACCAGCACCGACAGCAGGCCGAAGCCGACCAGCAGGCGGCCGGGAAGGCCGCTCATCAGGGCGCCATCGGCCAGCACCTTGAAGCGCAGCACGGCATACAGTGCAACGTTGAGCAGCAGGCCAGACAGCACCGCGGAGATCGGCGTCGGACCCTCCGCATGGGCATCGGGCAACCAGTTGTGCAGCGGCACCAGGCCCATTTTCGTGCCGTAGCCGACCAGCAGGAAGACGAAGGCAAGCGACATGACCGTCGGTTCGAGGCGCGCCTTCACGCCATTGAGATTGGTCCACAACAGCGACTCGCTGCCGCCGCCCAGTTCGCGATAGGCCGCAAGGTACAGCAGAATCGTGCCGAACAGCGCCAGCGCAATGCCGACGCCGCACAGGATGAAATACTTCCACGCCGCTTCCAGGCTGGTTGCGGTGCGATAGACGCTCACCAGCAGCACGGTCGCCAGCGTTGCGCCCTCCATGGCCACCCACAGCATGCCCATGTTGTTGGTCATCAGGGCCAGCAGCATGGTGAACATGAAGAGCTGGTACATGCTGTGGTACAGGCGCATACGGCGCGGCGTCATCTTGCCATGGTCGCGTTCGACGCGCATGTAGGGTCGCGAGAAGAGTGACGTGGTCAAGCCGACGAAGGCGGTCAGCGTGACAAGGAAAACATTCAGCGGATCAATGAACAGCAGCTTGCCGAAGGCGAAGGTCGGACCGCTGGCGATGATCTTCGCCGTCAGCATGGCGGCAGCGATGAAGGTCACCAGGCTGAAGCCGACATTGATTTCCGGTGCGGCCTCGCGGTCGCCGATCAAGCCCAGTATCAGGCCGCCGAGCAACGGCGTGACGAGAACCAGAACGAGGGCATCCACCAGGGCATCCATGTCAGTCTTCCTTCAGGCTTTCCAGGTTGTGTATATCCAGATTGTCGAAGCGTTCGCGGATCTGGAACATGAACACCCCGAGGATCAGGATACCGACCAAGATGTCGAGCGCGATGCCGAGTTCAACGATCATCGGCATGCCATAAGTTGCTGCCGTTGCGGCAAAAAAAAGTCCGTTCTCCATCGCAAGGAAACCGATCACCTGCGGCACTGCCTTGGAGCGGGTGATCATCATCATGAAGGAAAGGAGGATGCAGGCCAGCGCGATGCCGAGCGTGCCTCGCGCGATGGAAGAGGAGAGCTGCGCGATCGGCAGCGCGAGGTTGAACGCGATGATCACCAGCACGATCCCGATCAGCATGGTGGTCGGCACATTGATGAGCGGTTCCACGTCCCATTTGACGTTGAGGCGCTGGATCAGCTTGTGCAGGATCCACGGAATCAGGATGACTTTCAGCGCAAGCGTCAGCGCCGCGGAAAAGTAGAGGTGGGTTTCATGCGTGACGAACGCAACCACCAGCGTGGTGGCCACCAGCACCGCGCCGTGCAGCGTGAACAGGTAAATCAGCGACAGGATCCGGCGCTGGCTGAGCATGGCAAAGGTCAGCAGCAGCAGCGTGGCGGCAAACAGGTTCAGCACTTGTCCCGCGTAGTTCATCATCCTATGCCCCCAGCAGGAAGTGGACGAGCATGCCGATGACTGCCAGCAGGAAGGCGGCCGTCAGGAACTCCGGGACGCGGAAAATGCGCATCTTGGCGCTGCTCGTTTCGATCAGGGCAAGCAAGGCGCCGCCGATGGCGAGCTTGATCGCCAGGGCTGGAATCGCCGCGACGAGTTCGAACGGGTTGGCAGGCTCGGAAATGCCCCACGGGAAGAACAGCGCAATGCCGATGCAGGAATAGGCGAACAACTTGAGGCTGGCCGCCCATTCCACCAGCGCCAGGTGGCGGCCGGAATATTCGAGGATCAGCGCTTCGTGGATCATGGTCAGCTCAAGGTGCGTCGCCGGATTGTCGACCGGCACACGGGCGTTTTCCGCCAGTGAGACCATGGTGAATGCGACGCCCGCGAAGGCAAGGCTGGGATAGATCGCCAGCTCGCGATGCGTCAGGTTGTCCACGATGCTGGGCAGCAGCGTCGACTGCGTGATGAGCGATGCCGAAAACAGCACCATCAGCAATGCCGGTTCCGCGAGGAAGCCGACCAGCATTTCGCGCCGCGCACCCAGCGTGCCGAAGGCCGTGCCGACATCCATTGCCGCCAGTGCGATGAACACGCGCGCCAGCGCAAGCAGGCCGACCAGCGCAATGGCGTCGGCCGCCGGCGAGAGCGGCAGGTCGGTCGACAAGGTTGGGATGATCCCGCAGGCCAGCGTCATGCAGCCGAACACGATGTACGGAACCATGCGGAACAGCGGCGTGGCATGGGTGGCCAGCACCGATTCCTTGTAGAACAGCTTGTGCAGCATGCGGTACGGCTGGAAGATGCCTGGCCCCTTCTTGTTCTGCAGCCATGCGCGGCACTGGTTGGTCCAGCCTGTCAGCAACGGCGCCGCGGCGAGCGCGACGATGATTTCGAGGAGTTGAAGGAGCAGGCCGGAGAAATTGATCATCGTGTCACCAGCATCAACATCAGCAACAGGGTCAGGAAGCTGTAGAGCAGGTAGACCGCGATGCGCCCCTGCTGGAGCATGCCGACGACGCGCGCGACCCTTTCAGTGAGCCGCGCAATCGGGCGATAGATCAGCGCCCAGAACGGATCTTCCACCGTCACCTGGTAGCGCGGCGCCTTGTCGAAGGCTGTTGGCAGTTCTCGCGTCATGCGGAAAAACGGCCTGAAGATTTCACGGATCGGCTGGCCGAAGCCTTCGGCGGTGTCCTGCATCCGCGCATTCATGATGGGGAACCCGCATGCCCATGGAGCGGAACGACGGAAGCGGCCATGATAGAAACGGCGCACCAGCAGGAATGCCAGCAGGCAGCAGGCGAGCAGCATCATCACGAACACGGCGGGCGCAAAGCTGGCGCGCTCCGATGCCACCGGAACAAGGAAGAGCGAACCGTTCTGCGACACGGCCGACGCGATGCCGTCGCCGACCAGGAAGTTGGTGACGCGATCGATGGTCATCACTAACTGCACGGGAAACAGACCGAAGACGGCGCAGGCCGCGACCAGCCAGCCGAAGCCGGCACGCTCCAGGATATCCGCATCGTGCGCCTGGTTCAGCTTCGGCTCGCGCGGCTGACCGAGGAAGATGACACCGAAGAACTTCACCATCACATAGCCGGCCAGCGCACCCACCAGCGCAATCACCGCGGCCACGATCGGGATCAGCATGTTAAGGAAGGAATTCGGCAGGCCGGGGGTGAAAAGAAAACTTTGCAGCAGCAGCCATTCGGAAACGAAACCGCCCAGGGGCGGCAAGCCGGCGGCTGCAAGCGCGCCGACCAGGGCCGCCCAGCCAGTCCATGGCATGAAGCGCAACAGCCCGCCCAGCTTGCCGAGATTGCGCTCGCCCGTGGCATGCAGCACGGTGCCCGTGCCGAGAAACAGCAGGCTCTTGAAGGCGCCATGGCTGGCGACGTGGTACAGGCTCGCGGTGAGCGCCAGCGCCGCCAGGCCGGACATGCCATATCCGCGGAACAGGATTGTCAGACCGATTCCGACAAAGATCAGCCCGATATTCTCTATCGACGAATAGGCGAGCAGGCGTTTCATGTCGGTCTGCACGGCGCTCAGCACGACGCCGAACAGGGCCGTCGCCAGTCCGATCGCCATCGTGGTTCCGCCCCACCACCATATCTGGTCGTTCAGCAGGTCGAAGGTCACGCGCAGCACACCGTAGACACCGGTTTTCAGGACGAACGCACTCATCAGCGCTGAGATCGGTGAGGGCGCGGCCGGATGCGCTTCCGGCAGCCATACATGCAGGGGCAGGATGCCCGCCTTGGCGCCGAACCCGAACAGGGCGAGGAAGAATGCGATCGAGGCCCAGAACATGCTCAGGTGCTGCTGCCGCATGTTGGCGAAGGTGTAGTCGCCGGTATTGGCTTGCAGCAGGCCGAAGCACAGCAGCAGGCCCAGTGCGCCAACATGTGAAATGAGGATGTACAGGAAGCCGGCGCGGCGTACATCGGGTATGCGATGGTTGGCAATCACCAGCAGGGTGGCCGTCAGGGTCATGCATTCCCAGGCGATCATGAACACATACGCATCGTCTGCGACCAGCAGCAGCGCCATGCTGGCGAGGCAGGCATGGTATTCAAGGCAGAGCAGGCCCGGTGGCGTGCCTTCTCCCTTGCGGAAGTATCCGGCGGAAAAAATGGACACGCCGGTACTGACGATGCCGAAAACGAACAGGAAATAGGCAGACAGGCTGTCGAGACGCAGGTGGAAGGGCAGGTCCGGCAGGCCCAGCGGCAGGACCATGGTTTGCGGCGCATCGATGAACACGCCGGAGAGGCCGGCCGCACCGATGAATATGCCGAGAATGGCGCCGAGGGGAAACAGTACGCGCGCTACCAGCGTGGTGCGCTTGATCACAAACAATCCGCAGGCGCCGATGACGAACCATCCTGCTATCACGAAAAGTATGTAATCAAGCCGACCCAGGTATGTCACCAGTGTTCCTTGTCTCGATTCGCGAAGATTGATGCCTTACGCGACCATTATAAGGGCAGGGTTGGAACAAGGGGTATAGTTTTGAAAAGCTTTTTCGGCGGCGTGAGAAGCCTTTGACCGATGATAAGAACGAACTGGCGATGTGATGATTGCCGACGGAAGTCTTCGAAAATTCGCTAATATCGAAGCAATCGTCGCATCACTGTTGGCGCAGGTTCCTCCGGATTGGCATGCGTGTATTCCAGCTCGGGTGCCAGGTCGAAGCCAAGGGCGGCATAGAGATCAAGCAGCCGCGGCTGGTCGGCCCGGACGCCGAGCCGCAGTTCGATGACATCCGCAGCCTGCGCGCGATGGATGACGGCTTCGAGCAGAAACTCGGACAGGCGCTCGCCGCGCCAGGCGGGCAGCACGCCCATGCGCATGATTTCCCACACCTGGGGTTCGCTCTCGACCGGCACCCAGCGCACCGAGCCGATGGCTTCCTCGCCTTTCATCAGGATGAAGGCGCCGCCGTGCTGCAGGTGTTGCAGCACGCGTTCGGCAGCTTCGCGATGGCCGCTCGACGTCATCGCCACCTTGCCGGCCCACGCCGCGCGCGTCAAATCGGCGATCAGGGCAGCATCCTTGATGCCGGCTTCCCGGACCAGGAGATTCCGGGAGGTGCCGGGCGAAGGCGGCTTGCTACTGTGCGATTCCGCGGTCGGCATGTTTAATGCACGCGCATGCCTGGCTCGGCGCCTGGCCATGGATTGAGCACATAAATGCCCGGCTTTGCCTTTTCGTCGGCGGATGACGCGGCCAGCACCATGCCTTCCGACACGCCGAACTTCATCTTGCGCGGCGCAAGGTTGGCCACCATCACGGTCAGCTTGCCGACCAGGTCTTCCGGTTTGTAGGACGACTTGATGCCGGAGAAGACGTTGCGGTGGCGGCCTTCGCCGACATCGAGCGTCAGGCGCAGCAGCTTGTCGGAACCTTCGACGTGTTCGCAGTTGACGATCTTCGCGATGCGCAGATCGATCTTCGCGAAGTCGTCAATCTTGATTTCCGGTGCGATCGGCTCGATCGCACCGCCGTCCTCACCTTCCCCCTCGGAGGGCTGGGATGGTGCTGCGGCGGTTGCGCCTTGACTCTGCTCAGGCATTTCAAAAAGCGCATCCAGCATCTTCGGATCCACCCGCTGCATCAGGTGCTCGAAGGTGCCGATGGAGGTTGGGCTGTTCTGCAAATCAGCCCAGGTCAGCTCACGGTCGATGCCGAACAGGGTCGACACTTTGCGTGCCAGCGCCGGCAGGATTGGCGCGAGGTAGATGGTCAGGCAGTAGAAGGAGCGCAGCAGGTTGCTGCACACGTCCTGCAGTTCCTGGTTATTGGCCGGGTCCTTGGCCAGCTCCCATGGCTTTTTCGTGTCGACATACTGATTGACTTCGTCGGCCAGCGCCATGATCTGGCGGATCGCCTTGCCGTACTCTCGCGCCTCGAAGGCTTCCTTGATGGTCTCCTCGTGCTCGCCGAAACGCAGGCGCCAGCTCATTGCTTCGCCGCCGGTGACCGGATCGCTCAGCTTGCCGCCGAAGCGCTTGGTGATGAAGCCCGCCGCGCGGCTCGCGATGTTGACGTACTTGCCGATCAGGTCCGAGTTGACGCGCAAGACGAAGTCGTCCGGATTGAAGTCCACGTCTTCGACCTTCGCATTCAGCTTGGCCGCGATGTAGTAGCGCAGCCATTCCGGGTTCATGCCGATGTCCAGGTAACGCAGCGGCGAAATGCCCGTGCCGCGCGACTTGGACATCTTCTCGCCGCTGACGGTGATGAAGCCATGCACGAATACATTGTTCGGCACTTTCAGGCCGGAGAACTTCAGCATGGCCGGCCAGAACAGCGTGTGGAAATAGATGATGTCCTTGCCGATGAAGTGGTATTGCTCGGTCGACTGGTCGTCCATGAACGCCTGGTAGTCGCGGCCGGTCTTGTCGAAATAGTTTTTCAGTGAAGCGAGGTAGCCCACCGGCGCATCCAGCCAGACGTAGAAGTACTTGCCCGGCGCATCCGGAATTTCGATGCCGAAGTAGGGTGCGTCGCGGCTGATGTCCCAGTCGCCCAGCCCCTCGTCGCCTTCCAGCCATTCCTTGGCCTTGTTGATGACTTCCGGTTGCAGACGATTCGGCTCCTGCGTCCATTCACGCAGGAATTCCACGCATTTCGGGTTCGACAACTGGAAGAAATAGTGTTCCGAAGTGCGCAGCACCGGCGTCGCGCCCGACAGCGTGGAATACGGATTCTTCAGGTCCGTCGGTGCGTACACCGCACTGCACACTTCGCAGGAATCGCCGTACTGGTCCTTGGCGCCGCACTTCGGGCACTCGCCCTTGATGTAGCGGTCCGGCAGGAACATGTTCTTGACCGGGTCGAAGAACTGTTCGATGGTCTTGGTCGTGATCAGCTTGGCCTGGTCGCGCAGGCGGCGATAGATATCCTGCGACAATTGGTGGTTTTCCGGTGCATCCGTCGAATGCCAGTTGTCGAAGCTGATATGGAAACCGTCGAGATATTGTTGGCGGCCAGCGGCGATGCGCGCAACGAATTCCTGCGGTGTGATGCCGGCCTTTTCGGCAGCGATCATGATAGGCGCACCATGCGCGTCGTCCGCGCCAACGAAATACACCTCATGCCCCTGCATTCGCTGGAACCGCACCCAGATGTCGGCCTGGATATATTCCATGATATGGCCGATATGAAACGCGCCGTTGGCGTAGGGAAGGGCGGTGGTGACGAACAGCTTGCGATGCGGTGTGGTGCTCATTTGGCAATGCTTATTGAATGAAATAAAACCCCCATTTTAGCAGTGCGGGAGCGCATGTCGCAGGTGCGCGGTGTCAAAGGAGAAGCGGATCGGGTCGGTTGCTGACCTTTTCATAGGGTTAATCGGCTCGCCAGGGCGGGTTTGGTTTAGACTTGGCAGATCACTATCCAGGAGAAGTAATGACTATTACTGTTGAAGCCGTCAAGGCGGCCTTGTCCCAGGTTGTCGATCCCAATACGGGTAAAGACCTCGTTTCCGGGAAATCAGCAAAGAATATCCAGGTCAATGGTGCTGATGTCAGCTTCGATGTCGAGCTCGGCTACCCGGCCAAGAGCCAGATCGATGCCATTCGCAGCGCCGCTGTCCATGCTGTGCGCGCGGTTTCTGGCGTCGGCAATGTAGGGGCGAATGTGTATTCGAAAATCATCGCCCATTCGGTCCAGCGCGGCGTCAAGTTGATGTCGAACGTCAAGAACATCATCGCCGTTGCGTCCGGCAAGGGCGGCGTCGGCAAGTCGACCACGGCCGTCAACCTGGCGCTGGCGCTGGCCGCCGAAGGCGCCCAGGTCGGTATCCTGGACGCGGATATCTATGGCCCCTCGCAGCCGATGATGATGGGCATCTCCGGCCAGCCCGAGTCGCGCGACGGCAAAACCATGGAGCCGCTGGAAAATTATGGATTGCAGGTGTCGAGCATCGGTTTCATGATCGACCCTGACCAGCCCATGGTGTGGCGCGGCCCGATGGTGACACAAGCCCTGCAGCAACTGCTGGAGCAGACCAACTGGCGCGACCTCGATTACCTGATCGTCGACATGCCGCCCGGCACCGGCGACATCCAGCTGACGCTGTCGCAGAAAGTGCCGGTGACCGGTGCGGTAATCGTTACCACGCCGCAGGACATCGCATTGCTGGATGCCCGCAAGGGCCTGAAGATGTTCGAGAAGGTCGACATTCCGATCCTTGGCATCGTCGAGAACATGAGTACCCACATCTGCACCAACTGCGGTCACGAAGAGCCGATCTTCGGCTCCGGCGGCGGCGAGAAGATGTGCAAGGACTACGGCGTAGACTTTCTTGGCGCCTTGCCGCTTACCATCTCGATCCGTGAGCAGACCGACTCCGGCAAGCCGACAGTGGTTGCCGATCCGGACGGCGCGGTGTCGAATATCTACAAGGAAATCGCACGCAAGGTGGCGGTCAAGGTTGCGGAAAAGGCGAAGGACATGACGAGCAAGTTTCCGAATATTGTTATCAAGAACGACTGACAGTCTTTTAACGCACATTTCCCCGCTGTTGCCGACAAGGTAAAATAGCGGGACCTTCATTTGACACGGCTTTGGCGATCCAAGGCCGTTTTTATTTCAGTTGCCATGACAGTCCGTACCCGCTTTGCTCCAAGCCCGACAGGCTACCTTCATCTCGGCGGCGCGCGCACCGCGCTGTTTTCCTGGGCCTTTGCCCGCCATTTCGGCGGCACCTTCATCCTTCGCATCGAAGATACCGACCTGGAACGCTCCACACCGGAAGCGGTGCAAGCCATCCTCGACGGCATGGAGTGGCTCGGCCTGCAGCACGATGAAGGCCCGTTCTACCAGATGCAGCGGATGGACCGCTACCGTGAAGTCGTTGCGCAAATGCTGGAAGCAGGCACTGCTTACCATTGCTACTGCACGCCCGACGAGGTGGAAGCGATGCGCGAACGCCAGCGCGCCGCCGGTGAGAAGCCGCGCTACGACGGTACTTGGCGCCCGGAACCGGGGAAGACCTTGCCCCAGGTTCCTGATGGGCGCAAACCGGTGGTGCGCTTCAAGAATCCGCTTGACGGCGACGTGACCTGGAACGACATGGTGAAAGGGCCGATCACGATTTCCAACAAGGAACTCGATGACCTGGTCATCGCGCGCCCCGATGGCACGCCCACTTACAATTTCTGTGTCGCGATCGACGACTGGGACATGAGGATGACCCACGTCATCCGCGGCGACGACCACGTGAACAACACGCCGCGTCAGATCAACATCCTGCGCGCGCTCGGCGCCCCGCTGCCGGAATACGGCCATGTGCCGATGATCCTCGGCGCCGATGGCGAGAAGCTTTCCAAACGCCACGGTGCAGTCAGCGTGATGGAATATCCGGCGCAGGGCTATCTGCCGGAAGCGATGCTGAACTACCTCGCGCGTCTCGGTTGGAGCCACGGCGACGATGAGATCTTTACGATGGAACAGTTCTGCCAGTGGTTCGACGTCAAGCATCTGTCAAAGTCGCCGGCACAGTTCAATCCGGAAAAGCTTGCCTGGCTGAACAACCATTACATCAAGCTGGCCGACAATGCGCGCCTCGAAGGTCTGGTGCGTCCGCACCTCGTGGATGATGGCGCCGTGTTCGAAGGCGCGCCGGACGTGCAGGCGGTGATCGCATTAATGAAGGATCGTACCAACACGATCAACGAACTGGCGGACGCAGCCATGCTGTTCTATCGCGAGCCCAGGCCCGATGCGGAACTCGTTGCGCAGCATGTGACCGAAGCAGTGAAGCCAGCCCTTGCGCAGTTCGTTCAGAAATGCAAAACGATGGAATGGAACAAGGCGACGATTTCCGCGGCGATCAAGGAAGTGATCACCGCGCACAAGCTGAAGATGCCGCAACTGGCTATGCCCTTGCGGCTGCTTGTCACTGGTCAGTTGCAGACGCCGTCGATCGATGCAACGCTGGAATTGTTCGGCCGCGACATGGTCGTGGCGCGCCTCGAAAAAATTATTGGCTGATTTTTCGAAAGTGGATTTACACGGGAGAAAAAACTTTGCTATACTCCTGTTTCTTCGCACACGGGGGGTATAGCTCAGCTGGGAGAGCGCTTGCATGGCATGCAAGAGGTCAGCGGTTCGATCCCGCTTACCTCCACCAGCGTAAGTGTGCAACAAGAAGAATAGGCTACTGTGTTGACAGATTTCTGTCCCCATCGTCTAGAGGCCTAGGACACCGCCCTTTCACGGCGATAACCGGGGTTCGAATCCCCGTGGGGACGCCAAATAAAACGCCACGCAATCGCGTGGCGTTTTTCTTTTCTGGCGCTACGCGAAGCAATTCTGAATGCATAGGATGGCTGAGCATGAACCGGCCATGCTTGCTGGCGATTGTGGCCGTATTCATGCAAGAATACCCTCGTGCCGCGAAGTGAATCCGCGTCCGCGAAACCGCGGAACAGCATGATCGCAGGCACACGACCCTGATCATCGATTATGTTTCCCAACACAACCCCGCCAACATCCCTCGCCATCTTCTGCAAGGTTGTCGATAACTATGGTGACATCGGTATCTGCTGGCGTCTCGCCAGGCAACTGCAGCATGAACACGGCATCGCCGTTACCTTGTGGATCGACGACTTGCGGACGTTTCAGCGGATTTGTCCCGAGGTTATAGTTGACGCCGAGCAGCAGAAGGTCGCTGGCGTGATGGTGCACCATTGGCGCGACCAAGGGGGTGTGTTCGCGACGAGTGATGTGGCCGACATCGTCATTGAGTTTTTTGGTTGTGACATTCCGCCCGGCTATGTCGCTGCCATGGCAGAGCGCAGCTCGCGTCCAGTATGGTTCAATCTCGAAGGCCTGAGCGCCGAGGATTGGGTCGAAGGCTGCCACAGTTTGCCTTCGCCGCATCCACGTTTGCCAATCACGAAATATTTTTTCTTTCCGGGCTTTACTGACAAGACAGGTGGACTGCTGCGTGAATCCGGGCTCGACGAGCGACGCAGGCAATTCCAGTCGGACCAGACGGGGATGGCGGCGTTTCTCGCGCAGTTCGGTGTCACGCCGGCGGAAATGGCTTCGTTGAAGGCAAGCCTGTTCTGTTATCCGCATGCGCCGGTTTCGGCATTGTTCGAGGCGTGGCAACGCAGCGCCGCTCCCACCACTTGCCTTGTGCCCGAGGGTGTGGGGATCGAGCCGGTGCGCGCGTTCCTTGGCGCGGATGCAAAACCGGGTGCCGCACGAACGCGTGATGGACTCACGATACGCATCCTGCCTTTCGTTCCTCAACCGGAGTACGACAAACTGCTATGGGCGTGTGACCTCAACTTCGTTCGGGGTGAAGATTCCTTTGTGCGCGCGCAGTGGGCCTGCAAGCCATTTGTCTGGCATATCTACCCTCAGGACAAGAACCTCCATCACGTGAAGCTGCGCGCGTTCCTGCAGCGTTATTTGCCGGATATCGAAAGTCTCACTGCATTCTCCTTGTGCTGGAATGGTGTGACGACTGATGGTGCGCCGGACCAGACCCGATGGCAGGCGCTGTGGACGCAATTTCAAGCCGATTTGCCCAAAATTGCGCAAAGAACCACTGATTGGGAGCAGAAAATGCTTGAAAACGGGGATTTGGCATCCAATTTAATGAAGTTTGCAGGCTCCCTCAGGTCGGTGCGTGCCGAAAACAAGGTATAATGCGCGGTTAATTTTTACCGTTTGACGTCGGTCAAGCGTGAGCTTGCGGTGCTGTTGGCCATGCGGCGACAGATGATTTTTATGCAACTTATTTTTTACGTACTCTCTCTATGAAACCTGCAAAAGAAATTCGTGTTGGCAACATCATCATGGTTGACGGCAAGCCCTTCATCGTCCTGCGTTCCGACGTTAATGGTTCGAGCCGCACGGGCTTCACCTACAAGTGGAAGATGAAGAATCTTCTGACCAATGCACCGCTGGAAAACGTGTTCCGCGGCGACGACAAGTTCGACGTCGTCGTTCTCGACAAGAAGCCGGTGACCTATTCGTACTTTGCCGATCCGCTGTATGTGTTCATGGACACTGAGTACAACCAGTACGAAATTGAAGAAGAAAACCTGGGCGACGCACTGCACTACCTGAAGGACGGCATGGAATGCGAAGCCGTTTTCTATGACGGCAAGGCGATTTCCGTTGAACTGCCGATCACCATCGCACGCCAGGTTGTCTACTCCGAGCCTGCAGTCAAGGGCAACACCTCCGGCAACGTCCTGAAGGAAGCCAAGATCGAAAACGCCATCGAAGCGCATTGCTACAACGTTCAGGTGCCGCTGTTCGTCAGCCAGGGCGACGTAATTGAAATTGATACCCGTACCAACGAGTACAAGCGCGTAGTCCGCAACTAAGGCTTCGTGATATCAGCAAAAAGCGCTGTCGATGACTGGCAGCGTTTTTTTTCGCCTGTCGATCAGCCGATGGAATTGATGCCTCCCCGACGACCTTTGCATCCTTGGCATGGCGGGTTAAACTGGCGGCTGTTTTGCCGGGTTTTCGAAGGGAATGTGACGGTATTCGTCAATGGGAGAGGGAAGGGGAAATGAAGCGACTGCACTTGATTGCCGCACTGACTGTGTCGGCTCTGATGAGCGCATGCTCGATCGTGCCAAAGAGCCTCGGCGGCACTGCCACTTACTTCGAACCGGAGACGACCGCAGCCCCGCATGCCAATGTCGCGCGCAGTCCTGACCTGCCCGAGGAGCGTATCCAGATCCAGGACGCGGATGGCAGCGCAGTGGTACAGAAAGTTGCGTTCCGCTCCGGAGTGTCCTCTGCCACGGTGGAACGCCTGGCCAAGAGTTACGGCTGCACTGGTCGCACCGGCGCGGCGCTCCTTACGGCAAAGGGGCCGGTCGAGGTCTATCGTCTTCAGTGCGATAGCGGCGCGACCTTCATGGCGCAGTGCGAACTGCGTCAATGCCGGCGGATGCGCTGAACGATAAACCGCCGTACAATAGACGATAGGCAGCCCGTTCCCGATTGCGAGAGGGGCTGCCCGGTTCCAGATTACTCGTCTCCGGCAACCTGCAGGATCAGCTTGCCGAAGTTCTTCCCCTCAAACAGCATCAGCAAGGCTTCCGGGAATTTCTCCAGGCCGCCCTGGACGATATCTTCGCGCGTCCTGAAGCTTCCTTCCTTCATCCATGTCGCCATTTCCGCTGCGGCGATATGGTAACGGTCCGCATAATCAAAAACCACAATGCCTTCCATGCGTGCCCGGTTCACCAGCAGCGACAGGTAATTGGCAGGGCCCTTGACCGGCGTCGTATTGTTGTACTGGGAGATGGCGCCGCAGATGATGATGCGGGCCTTCATGTTGATGCGGGTGAGCACATCATCGAGGATGTCGCCGCCGACGTTATCGAAATACACGTCGACCCCGTTCGGGCAGTGCTTCTTCAGTCCTTCGCGCACGGAGCCGTTCTTGTAATCGATGCAGGCATCGAAGCCGAGTTCGTTGACGACGAAATCGCATTTGTCCTTGCCGCCCGCGATGCCGACTACGCGGCAGCCCTTCTGTTTCGCGACCTGGCCGACCGTCTGCCCGACCGCGCCCGCCGCACCGGAGACGACGATCGTTTCACCGGCCTTCGGCTGGCCGACATCCAGCAGGCCGAAATACGCCGTCATACCCGGCATGCCCAGCGCGTTCAGGTATTTCGGTAGCGGAGCCGCCTTCGGATCGACCTTGTAGAACGCAGCGGTCTTGTCGTCAGCAGGCCCAACCCAGTATTGCTGCACCCCAGTGCCGCCGGAGACATAGTCGCCGACTGCGAACCTGGGCGACTTCGATGCAATGATCTTGCCGATCCCACCGGCGCGCATCACTTCGTCGATCGCAACCGGACGGATATATGATTTGCCCTCATTCATCCAGCCGCGCATTGCAGGATCGAGTGATAGGTAAAGAATCTTGACCACGATTTCACCGTCGGCGATATCGCGCACCGGCTCCATGGTGAATTTCCAGTCGCTTTGTTTCGGCATGCCGACCGGGCGCGCAGCCAGGCGCACCTGCTGATTCGTCATCGTCATTTCATGTCTCCTTGGGGTTGTTGAGTGACCCTACTATACATGAAATGGAACGACCGTGCTTTTTTATTGAAAAGTGTAACAGATCAAAACAATGCCGGAACTTTCCACTCGTCATGCTGACCAAGTGGGGAGCCGCAACATTGCTGCGGCTCAAGAGGTGGGGAGGTGAGAGTCTATCTCGCTGATGCCAAGGTTCGCAGCAGGCCTTGCTCATCGGGATAGGCTCTTGTTCCTGCAGCGCAAACGCAAGTTAAGTGTTGCGTCGTTTTCGATGCGATGGAAATGTCCGGCACGTTTCCATGACATCGCAAAAATCACGTTCTAACTACGTCATCATTTTCAGGAGATCACATGCTTCGATCCGAAACGCTTTTTGGCAAGCGCGAAACCAATACGCCAAATTCTCCTCTCCATACTTCCAGCGGTATTGTTCCGAACGGTACGTCGGGTTTCAACAAGCCGGTTCCGCCTATCGGCACCACGAACAATGCCGACAACACGTCCAGCAGCACCAACGAGGGTGGCAGCAAGCTGATCGTCGGCCCGAACATCAAGCTCAAGGGCGTTGAAATCACCGACTGCGATACGCTCGTGGTCGAGGGCCGTGTCGAAGCCACGATCGATTCGCGCGTGATCCAGATTGCCGACCGCGGCGCATTCAAGGGCTCGGCTGAAATCGACATCGCCGAGATTCGCGGCGAATTCGATGGCGAACTGACGGTGCGCCAGAAGCTGGTGATCTACGCGACCGGCAAGGTGTCGGGCAAGGTCCGTTATGGCAAGGTCGTGATCGAAGAAGGCGGTCAGCTGTCCGGTGACATCCAGGTTGGCGCTACCAGCGCGAAGAGCAGCCTGTCCGTCGCCAAGGTCGGCTAAGCAACGAACGCAATCATTCATCAATGAAATAGCAAGAATGGAGTGGATGACACTGCTTGGAGTAACCGCACTGCCGATTTCGCTCCTATAACAAGTTACCGCCAGCGGCCGCTCGCGGTTATTGCGAAGCGCCCATGTTGTGCTTCACCTGCCCCGGATCACGCATCGCGTATCCGGGTTTTTTGTTTTGTGATGCAGATGATGCGACAATAGGCGAGTTTGTTTCGTCGCAATATTCATCATGACGCATCCGGAATACATTCTCACCTTGTCCTGCCCCGACCATCGCGGCATCGTCCATCGCGTATCGGGATTCCTCGCCGAGCACGGCTGCAACATCATCGACTCGGCCCAGTTCGGCGACGCGCAGTCGCAGCTGTTCTTCATGCGCGTGCATTTCGCCGCCGAGGATCCAGCTGTGAATGACGTGCAGCTGCGGTCCGATTTCGCGGCCGTGGCGAAGGAGCTGCGGATGAATGCGCAATTGCACGACGCGCACAAGAAGCCGCGCATGATGATCATGGTATCGAAAATCGGCCACTGCCTGAACGACCTGCTGTTCCGCTACAAGAGCGGCCTGCTGCCGGTGGAGATTCCTGCGATCGTCTCCAACCACACCGATTTCTACCAGCTCTCCGCAAGCTATAACATTCCGTTCCACCACCTGCCGCTGGCCGCTGGCGCCTCGCCGGAGGCCAAGCGCGCGCAGGAAGAGCGCATCCTGGAACTCGTGAAAGCCAACGATATCGACCTGGTGGTGCTGGCGCGTTACATGCAGATTCTCTCGCCGACCCTATGCGATACCCTGAGGGGCAAGGCGATCAACATCCATCACTCTTTCCTGCCCAGCTTCAAGGGCGCGAAGCCCTACTACCAGGCGCATGAGCGCGGCGTCAAACTGATCGGCGCCACCGCGCACTTTGTGACTGGCGACCTGGATGAGGGGCCGATCATCGAGCAGGATGTGGAGCGCGTGGACCACGCAATGGAACCCGACACGCTGACGGCGATCGGCCGCGACGTGGAATGTGTGGTGCTGGCACGGGCGGTGAAATGGTTTGTCGAACACCGCATCCTGCTCAACGGTCACAAGACCGTGGTGTTCAAATAGGGATCACCCTACGGCCTCACTCAAGCCAGTACGCGCTTGAGCCAGGCGCTGATGTCTTCGAGTTCCTCTTCGCACACGGCATGCTGCATCGGGTACGCATGCCACTCCAGCTTGTATCCCAGCGCAAGCAGCATATCGCGCGACTGTTCCGCACGATGGATCGGCACGATCGGATCATCGTGGCCATGTGCCATGAAGATGGGCGTATCGTGATTGGCGCTGTGCCGCTCCATCGGAAGCGTGGCATGCAAAGGCAGGTAGCCGGACAGGCACAGCAGCCCCGCGAGCCTTTCGGGATGGCGCAGGCCCGTTTGCAGGGTCATCGCGCTTCCCTGCGAAAAGCCCGCAAGGACGATACGACGTGAATCGATGCCCCGCGCCTTTTCCTGCGCAATGAGGTGTTCCACCATGGTCTGCGAGCGGCGCAGCCCGATTTCATCCTCGCGCTGTATCAGATCCAGCCCGAGGATGTCGTACCACGCCCGCATCATGTAGCCGGCGTTGATGGTGACAGGCATGACCGGCGCATGCGGGAAGACGAAGCGGATCGACGGGCAGTCGGCGAGGTCGAGTTCCTGCACGATCGGCACGAAGTCATTGCCGTCGGCGCCCAGGCCGTGCAGCCAGATGATCGACACCACCGGGTCGGGCGCCGTCTCGATTTCGATGGTGTCCAGCGGTTTGTGTGTCATGTGCCTGCCTCGGCGATGCGTGGATTACTTCTGACGGATGGCTGATTTGGGGCGGAATGCCTTGCAGACCGCTTCATTGGTTTCGATATAAGGCCCGCCGATCAGGTCGATGCAGTAAGGCACCGCCGCAAAAATTCCCGATACGACCTGCTTGCCGTCTGCATCTTTCAAGCCTTCCAGCGTTTCCTTGATCGACTTCGGCTGGCCGGGCAGGTTCATGATGAGCGCTGCATGATCCGCCGTTTCGCGGATCACGGCGACCTGGCGTGACAGGATGGCCGTCGGCACGAATTTCAGGCTGATCTGGCGCATCTGCTCGCCGAAACCGGGCATCTCCTTGGTGCCGACCGCAAGCGTTGCCTCCGGCGTCACGTCGCGCCGTGCGGGGCCGGTGCCGCCAGTGGTGAGCACCAGGTCGCAGCCGACTTGGTCGACCAGGTCGATCAGGGCCTTTTCAATTTCGGCACGTTCATCCGGGATCAGTCGGGATTCCATTTTCCATGGACTCGTGAGGGCGGCCGATAACCAGTCGCGCAATGCGGGAATGCCCTGGTCTTCGTAGGTGCCGCTCGATGCACGATCGGAGATGGAGACCAGCCCGACCAGGAGTTCATCCGGATTAGTCTTGGTCTGTTTCGTCATGCTGTTCTTCCGTGGGAGTGGCGGGTTGCGGCTGTAACTGCTTCAGGATCTGGAAGATCTCGCGATACGCCTTGGGCGGCTTGTTCTCCGCCTGCTCCTTGCGGGCATTGCGGATCAGCGCGCGCAATTGCTGAACATCGACCTCCGGATGCTGCGCCTTCAGTTCCGTAAGCGCCTGATCGTCGGCCAGCAGTTTCTCGCGCTGGCGCTCCAGCGCATGCATGGCCGCCGTTTCGCTTCTGGACGCGCCTTTCCATCCGTCGAGCACCCGCTGAATGGCCGCGACTTCTTCCTCTTCGAGCGAGCGCATCTTCTTGCCCACGAACTGCAACTGGCGCCGGCGTCCTTCGTGATCCTTGATTTTCTGACAATCGAGGATTGCTTCGCGCACGTCTTCCGGCATCGGCACGCGCATGACGCGGTCCTTCGGTTGCGCAACCAGTTCTTCGCCCAGTTCCTGCAATGCAGTCATTTCACGCTTGAGCTGGGATTTGGATGGGCGATCGTACTTCTGTTCGAACTCGCTCGACTGAAAACCGACCGCACCTCTGTTGGGATTAACCATGATGAATCAAAGCCATTCTGTAAACGACTGTTATGATAACTGTTTTGATCGACTTCCCAAAAAAACAAGCCCATGAGCAACCCAGTATTTACCCATAGCCAGGACCAGCTGAGACAACTCGCACAGGACGTGCTGCGTTTTGCGAAGGAAAAAGGCGCCACCGATGCTGCTGTCGAGATCAGCGAGGGCAACGGCCTGGCCGTGACGGTGCGCAAAGGCAATATCGAAACCATTGAGCAGAACAAGGACAAGGGCATTGGCGTGACCGTCTATCTGGGCGAGGAACGGCATATCCGGCGCGGCGACGCCAGCACATCCGACTTTTCGCAGAAGTCCTTGCAGGATACGGTGGACGCGGCGTACAACATTGCGCGCTTCACGGCGGAAGACGATTGCGCCGGTTTGCCGGAGGCCGACACGCTGGAGATGAACCCACGCGACCTGCAGCTCTGTTATCCGTGGTTGATTTCCACCGAAGAAGCAGTCGAGATTGCCAAGCGCTGCGAAGCGGCGGCCTTCGCCGTCGACAAGCGCATCAGCAACAGCGAAGGCGCCAGTGTGTATGCGCAGCAATCGCACTTCGTTGCCGCCAACACGCGCGGCTTCATGGGTGGATATCCCTATTCGCGTCACACCATTTCCGTCGCGCCGATCGCGGGCAAGGCTGCGAACATGCAGCGTGACGATTGGTATTCCTCCACCCGTGATCCGAACAAGCTTGCCAAAGCGGAAGACATTGGCCGTTACGCAGCGGAACGCGCGCTTGCGCGCCTGAACGGCCGCAAGCTGAACACACGCAAATGCCCGGTGCTGTTCGAAGCACCGCTGGCGGCCGGGTTGCTCGGGTCATTCGTGCAGGCGGTATCCGGCGGCGCCTTGTACAGGAAATCGAGTTTCCTGCTGGGTTCGCTCGGCAAGCAGGTCTTTGCGCCACACATCCAGATCGTGGAAGACCCGCATGTCATCGGCGCGGTCGGTTCTTCGCCCTTCGACGAGGAGGGCGTCAAGACCAGTCGCCGCGACGTGGTGAAGGATGGCGTCGTGCAGGGCTATTTCCTTTCGACTTACTCTTCGCACAAGCTCGGCATGAAGACTACCGGCAACGCCGGCGGCTCGCACAACCTGTCTTTGGTGTCGTCCCTGATGCAGGCCGACGACAGCTTCGTGGCGATGCTGAAGAAACTGGATACCGGCTTGCTCGTGACGGAGTTGATGGGGCAGGGCGTTAACTATGTGACTGGCGATTATTCCCGTGGTGCATCCGGTTATTGGGTGGAGAAAGGCGTGATCCAGTATCCGGTCGAGGAAATCACGATCGCCGGCAACCTGAAGGACATGTTTATGCAGATCGTGGCGGTGGGCGCAGATACGCTGATCCGCGGCACCAAGCAGACCGGTTCGATTCTGGTCGAGAACATGACCGTGGCCGGCAACTGACACGTGCTGCGGGTTTTCCGCAGCGGCCGGTGGTTCGTCACGCATCAATCTGCGGTTTATGCCAAGGCAATCGTCGGCGAGTGTCCGGAAGAAACCGTAAATTTGGGTGTGACCAATCATCAGGTCGCACAAGCAAAAACAGCCCGCGCGCGCGCTGTTCTTCTATGGCGTGAATAAATTCAGGCTGCCTTTCCGCTCGCCTGACCTTGAGGCGCGACCGTCTCCAGAAATTCTTCGGGCGCCTCGGCTTCTTCCGTTGCCTCGTTATTGAGATGCTGCTGCAGCCGCGCCATGTCGACATCGCGCGTCCATTTGCCGACCACGACCGTCGCGACCCCGTTGCCGATCAGATTGGTGAGTGCGCGCGCTTCGGACATGAAACGGTCGATGCCGAGGATCAACGCCAGGCCGGCGACCGGCAGGCCACCCACGGCGGAGAGAGTGGCGGCGAGCACGATGAATCCGCTGCCGGTGACGCCGGCAGCGCCTTTCGAGGTCAGCAGCAGGACGGCAAGCAATGTGATCTGCTGCATCAAGGTCATCGGCGTATCGGTGGCCTGGGCGATGAAGACGGCTGCCATCGTCAGGTAGATTGAGGTGCCATCCAGGTTGAACGAGTAACCGGTCGGGATCACGAGCCCGACGACCGACTTCTTTACGCCAAGGTTCTCCAGCTTGGCCATCATGCGCGGCAACACCGATTCGGATGAGGACGTGCCGAGTACGATGAACAATTCCTCTTTAATGTATTTGATGAATTTCCAGATGCTGAACCCGTGGGCCAGGGCAATGGTGCCGAGCACGAGGAAGATGAACACCAGGCAGGTCAGGTAGAAGGTTGCCATCAGCTTGCCGAGTGAAAGCAGGCTGGCGACGCCATATTTTCCGATGGTGAAGGCCATGGCGCCGAATGCGCCGATCGGCGCGATTTTCATGATGATGCCGACGATGCCGAAGAATACCTGCGAGATCTTCTCGACAAAATCGAACACCAGCGTGCCGCGCCCACCGAACCTGTGCAGCGCGAAGCCGAACAGCACGGAGAACAGGAGCACCTGGAGAATATCGCCTTTGGCGAAGGCATCCACCACGCTGTTGGGGATGATGTTCATCAGGAATTCGGTCGTGGATGCCATCTTGCCGGGGCCGGTATAGGCAGCAATGCTCCTGGTATCGAGTGCCTTCGGATCGACATGCATGCCGGCGCCGGGCTGGATGACGTTCACGATCAGCAGGCCCACGATCAGAGCAATCGAACTGACGACTTCAAAATAGAGCAAGGCCAGCCCACCTGTCTTGCCGACCTTCTTCATGTCTTCCATTCCTGCGATGCCAGTCACGACCGTGCAGAAGATAATGGGCGCGATGATCATCTTGATGAGCTTGATGAAACCGTCGCCCAAGGGCTTCATTTCAGCGCCGAGCGCCGGGTAGAAATGCCCGAGCAGGACGCCGGCGATGATCGCCGCAAGAACCTGCGCGTAAAGTGATTGATAGATCGGCTTGCGTGCCATGTACTTCTCCAGAAGATGAAATCTGCTTGCCCGGACAGGGGGCAATACGGCGGCGACGGCGGCTTATGCGAATGAATGAGCAGGACTCATTCATCGGCCACGAGAGCGGTTGGGCGGCATTGTGCGTGTGCTGGCAACTGCACTCAATTGTGGACATCCGCAGGGCGTGCGGGCGCCTGTCTTGCCGGAACTTGATCCTGGACAGGGATTTGATCTTCGCAAATGACCTTCCTGCCCGAAGCCGCTTGCCCTTGGAAGAATGGGCCGCAGTGGGCGTCGCCTCTCGTTCCCGAGAGAGCGGCGCGTGTTCATCGCGCGATGGCGAATTGTGCCCAATTTAATGACGGTGTTTATCCTACGCAATACTACCTAAGCATTCGTACGTGAAAAAGGAATTAATATTGCTAGGAAGAACATCAGGCTTCTAGAATCATGAGATATTGCACGCTCGTTCTATACTGGTCGCGTGTGAACACAATCATGCTTCTTCAGGAGGAAACTCAGTGGGACGCGGTTCGTTCATCGACAATGCATCGGCCGGCACAGCGGTTGCCATGGTGCCGATGATGAAGCGAGCCTTGCATTTCGTCGGCAACGGCGTTGATCGCGCATGTGGTACCCGCATTGATGGCGGCTTGCGAACGGGCCGGCGCATCGCTGAACTTCCTGATGAATGATATTGCCCGCGGCGCGCACAAGCGAAGCGGGTTTTTTTATGGCCGCACGAGACTTGCAGGCCACTGGGCAACGAAACGCAAATAGGAGCGAGTCTTTTTGTGCCATGCTGCGTTGCGCATCCTCGCGATAGCGAAGGCTACCGTTGGATGCGCGCCGGGCCTGGCACAAAACCCATTTCTTTTATTTGCCTGTTCCGTTGCCCGTTGATCTGCTAGCGGCCGGAAACGGCAGGGACTGCATGTGTGTCCAAGCACAATCTGCCGTTGTCCTCCTCATGCATCGGGGCAGGCGACCGAGTTGAGTTAACGCTGCGTATGGCAACGTGCTGCGCTTGCAGTGCGTTGGCTTGCGTGGAAGTTTTGGTGCTTCATTTCAACAGGAGAAAAAATGGAACGTCGTTCCTTTCTAAAAAAAGCGGCTGTAGGTGCATCGGTCGGGGCTATTGCTGCACCAGCGTTGGCGCAATCGCAGCCAACCATCAACTGGCGCCTGGCGTCAAGCTTTCCCAAGTCCCTTGATACCCTGTTCGGCACTGCTGAGGTGTTCAGCAAGCGCGTGTCTCAGCTGACCAACAACAAGTTCAATATCCGTGTCTTCGCCGGTGGCGAAATTGTCCCGGCATTGCAGGTCGTTGACGCCGTCCAGAGCGGCACTGTTGAAATGGGCCATACCGCGCCGTACTACTTTTTCGGCAAGGATCCGACCTTCGCATTCGACTGCGCCGTGCCCTTCGGCATGAACTCCCGCCAGCAGACTGCATGGTACGAGCAGGGCGGCGGCAAGCAACTGATGCGCGAGTTCTACAAGGACTACGGCATCATGAACTTCCTGGGCGGTAACACCGGCGCGCAGATGGGTGGCTGGTTCCGCAAGGAGATCAAGACCGTCAACGACCTCAAGGGCCTCAAGATGCGTATCAGCGCATTTGCAGGCAAGGTCCTGCAGCCGCTCGGACTCGTGCCGCAGCAGCTCGCCGGTGCCGACATTTATCCTGCACTGGAAAAAGGTTCGCTCGATGCGGTCGAGTGGACGGCGCCTTACGATGACGAGAAGCTCGGCTTTTACAAGGTGGCTCCATACTACTATGCCCCGGGCTGGTGGGAAGCCGGCGCGCAGCTGACCTTCTATGTCGGCATGAAGGAATGGGAAAAGCTGCCGAAGGAATACCAGTATGCGATCGAGACGGCTTCCTACGAGGCGCACGTCTACATGCAGGCCGAATATGACGCCAAGAATCCGGCAGCGCTCGCACGCCTGATCAAGAACGGCGCCAAGCTGCGCTTCTTCTCCAAGGAAATCATGCAAGCCTCCTACAAGGCAGCCGTGGCGACGATGGAAGAAGAGGCTTCGAAGAACGCCAAGTTCAGGAAGATCTACGAGCCTTACAAGCGGTTCCAGAACGACCAGAACCAATGGTTCTCGGTCGCCGAAGCACCGATGCAGAACTTCATGTCCAGCCACAAGTAAGACATGGATTGTGGCAGTTCGCAGCGTACCTGCGCGGCGAACTGCCGCTTGTGAGCGGCCAATGCACGTGCCGTGCGCGAGGCATGGCGACAAGATGGTTGAATTATTTTCAGCAACAACGGTTTCTGTGCGGATTCGGTGCTTTCATGGAAAACGTTTGTTCCGCATGAACAGGCACATCGCTTGAAGGAGATGTGCGCTACGGATCAATAATTTTCATGTGCGACGATTGATTCGATCATTCATGCTGTACCTCGGTAGTATCCCGCATTGCATGGCTTTCAACCGCCTCATACAATTTGCTTCAGTACACGATTGCGCAGAAGTATCGCGCGAGATCTCACAAGGATTTTTGATGTGTTCAACCCGGAGGAGGCAAAATGGAACGTCGTTCGTTTCTTAAGAAAGCAGCAGTAGGCGCGTCGGTGGGCGCAATCGTAGCACCCGCACTGGCCCAGGCGCAGCCGACCATCAACTGGCGCCTCGCGTCCAGTTTCCCGAAAACGCTCGATACGGTTTTTGGTGCAGCAGAAGTTTTCAGCAAGCGCGTGTCTCAACTGACCAGCGGTAAATTCAATATCCGCGTATTCGCAGGCGGCGAGATCGTACCCGCACTTCAAGTGATGGATGCAGTACAGGCAGGCACCATTGAAATGGGCCATACCGCACCGTACTACTTCTTCGGCAAGGATCCGACCTTCGCCTTCGACTGCGCAGTTCCGTTCGGCATGAATTCCCGCCAGCAGACCGCGTGGTACGAACAGGGCGGCGGCAAGCAGTTGCTGCGCGATTTCTACAAGGATTACGGCATCATCAACTTCATCGGCGGCAACAGCGGCGCGCAGATGGGTGGCTGGTTCCGCAAGGAGATCAAGAGCCTGAACGACATCAAGGGCCTCAAGATGCGTATCGGTGGCTACGGTGGCCGCGTGATGGCGAAGCTCGGCCTGGTTCCGCAGCAGATTGCCGCAGGCGACATTTACCCGGCACTGGAAAAGGGCACGATCGACGCCGCTGAATGGATCGGTCCGTACGACGATGAGCGCCTCGGCCTGTACAAGGTTGCGCCGCATTACTATGCCCCGGGCTGGTGGGAGCCCAGCACCCAGTTCTCCTTCTATGTCGGCATCAAGGAATGGGAGAAGCTGCCGAAGGATTACCAGGCTGCGATCGAAGCCGCATCCTATGAAGCCCATGTCTACATGCAGGCAGAGTACGATGCCAAGAACCCGGCTGCGCTGGCGCGCCTGCTGCGCAACGGCGTGAAACTGCACAGCTTCTCGAAGGAGATCATGGAAGCCTGCTACAAGGCGACAAATGAAGTGAACGAGGAAGAGGCCAGCAAGAATGCCAAGTTCAAGAAGATCTACGAGCCGTGGAAGCGCTTCCGTCAGGACCAGAACCAGTGGTTCTCCGTGTGCGAAGCGTCCATGCAGAACTTCATGATCAGCCACAAGTAACTACAATCTGAGTAACGCCTTCAATCCGCAGTGTGCAAGCACTGCGGATTTTTGTTTTTCGGCTTTCGCATCCCGCTCAATGCCTGCAACGGGTGGCTAGGGACCATTGCTGCTGGCGGCATCGTCCCTTCGCCCCACTCAAATCTCACATGCGAAATGTCTGTATGAAAAACACTACCTGGATGCGTGAAAGTTCCTCATTGCAATAAATGTATTCCACAAATACAATTTGCCTGGCGTAAGCCACCTTATTACACCGTAATAGGGCGAGTTTCCGTTAAGTCTTACAGACTTTCAATACCTACATTCAGGAGACAATCACATGCAACGTCGTTCCTTTATCAAGAAGGCTGTAGCTGGCGCATCTGTCACCGCGATTGCGGCACCCGCAATCGCCCAATCGCAACCCACCATCAACTGGCGCCTGGCGTCGAGTTTCCCGAAATCCCTCGACACGATTTTTGGCGCTGCGGAAGTCTTCACCCGCCGTCTGTCGGCTATGACCAACGGCAAATTCAATGTTCGCGTATTTGCCGGCGGCGAAATCGTACCGGCGTTGCAGGTGATGGATGCTGTGCAGGCAGGCACGGTGGAGATGGGTCATACCGCGTCGTACTACTACTTCGGCAAAGATCCGACCTTCGCGTTCGATTGTGCTGTCCCGTTCGGCCTCAATTCACGCCAGCAGACAGCATGGTTCGCCCAGGGAGGCGGACGCGAGCTGTTGCGCGCCTATTTCAAGGACTACGGCATCGTGAACTTCCTGGGCGGTAATACTGGCGTGCAGATGGGCGGCTGGTTCCGCAAGGAGGTCAAGACGGTGCAGGACCTCAACGGACTCAAGATGCGCATCGGCGGTTTCGCCGGAAAGGTCATGCAGCGTCTTGGTCTGGTGCCGCAGCAAATTGCGGCCGGCGATATATATCCGGCGCTGGAAAAAGGCACGATTGACGCGGCAGAGTGGGTTGGCCCGTATGACGACGAGAAGCTCGGCTTCTACAAGGTGGCTCCGTACTATTACTCTCCGGGCTGGTGGGAAGCCGGCCCCCAGTTGTCCTTTTATGTCGGCCAGAAGGAATGGGAGAAACTGCCGAAGGACTACCAGAATGCGCTGGAAGCGGCCACCTTCGAGGCACACGTCGTGATGCAGGCGGAATACGATGCACGCAATCCGGCCGCGCTGGCGCGCCTCCTGAAGAACGGCGTGAAGCTCCAGACCTTCTCCAAGGAAGTCATGGACGCCTGCTACAAGATGGCGCACGAGGTGATGGAAGAGGAAGCCTCGAAGAATGCCAAGTTCAAGAAGATCTACGAACCCTGGAAGCGTTTCCGCCAGGACCAGACGCAATGGTTCTCGGTGGCGGAAGCCCCTCTGCAGAACTACATGATCACCCGCATGAGAGCCGGCGGCTGATCCGGAAACCTGCTGACCCGATCAACCCGCAGCGCGCAAGCCCTGCGGGTTTTTTGTTGCCTGTCCTCGCAAAGGGGGCGGGCAAGGTACCAATAAAAAACCCCGCAGGGCGAACCGTGCGGGGTCTGGTTTCGAGGAAAGCAGGTTATTTCTTGTCTGCGTCCGTAGAGAAGTTCAACTGCGGAGCATCCTCGCTCTGCGTATTGCTGTCCGTTGAGAAATTCAGTTGCGGCGATCCCTCTTGCTCGCTCGATGGAGTCGGAATATCGATCTTCAGTTCGATCTGTTCCTTCATGTCGGTCTTTTTGCCGATCGACACAACCTGCGGGAAGAGGATGATCAGCGCCACCATGATGATCTGGATCAGCACGAATGGAATTGCGCCCCAGTAGATGTCCGAGGTCTTGACGTCCTTCGGCGCCACTGAACGCAGGTAGAACAGCGCAAAGCCGAACGGCGGGTGCATGAACGAGGTCTGCATGTTCACACCGAGCAGCACGCCGAACCAGATCAGGTCGATGCCGAGCTTGTCCGCCACCGGGCCGACGAGCGGCACAAGAATGAATGCCAGTTCGAAGAAGTCCAGGAAGAAGGCCAGGCCGAAGAACAGCAGGTTGACCACGATGAGGAAGCCGGTCGTACCGCCGGGCAGCGAGGTCAGCAGGTGCTCGACCCACAGGTCGCCGTTCACTGCGCGGAATACCAGGCTGAACACGCTGGAGCCGATCAGGATGAACACCACGAAGCACGATAGGCGGGTGGTGGAATCCATGGCCTGCTTCATCAGCGACCAGGACAGGCGGCGGTTCATCAGGGCCAGAACCAGTGCGCCGAACGCACCCATGCCGCCGCCTTCGGTCGGCGTGGCGATGCCGACGAAGATCGTGCCCAGCACCAGGAAGATCAGGGCCAGCGGAGGAATCAGCACGAATACGACTTTTTCTGCCATGCGCGACAGCATGCCGAGCTTCAGCTTGCGGTTCAGCAGCGCCAGGATAAATGCGCCGGCAATGCCAACGGATGCGGCAAAGATACCCACTTCATCGCTCTCGGCTTTCGGATGGCCAGCACTGTAGTACGTGGCGAATGCATAGGAGGCGGAGACGGCCAGAATCAGCAGCACCAGCAGCGAAACGACGCCGCTCCTGCCATTCGCTTCACGCAGGTTGCGCGCTTCCGGCGGCAGCGCCGGAACCGACTTCGGCTTGAAGATCGACACGGCGAGCACGTAGCCGGCATACATCACGGTCAGCAACAGACCGGGCACGAACGCTGCCTTGTACATGTCGCCGACGGAGCGACCCAGCTGGTCGGCCATCACGATCAGCACCAGCGACGGCGGGATGATCTGCGCCAGTGTGCCGGACGCGGCGATCACGCCCGATGCCAGTTTCTTGTCATAGCCATAACGCAGCATGACCGGCAGGGAGATCAGGCCCATCGAAATCACCGATGCGGCCACCACGCCGGTAGTTGCCGCGAGCAGGGCACCGACGAAAATCACCGCATAGGCGACGCCGCCACGGATCGGGCCGAACAATTGGCCGATCGTATCCAGTAGGTCTTCAGCCATGCCCGAGCGCTCCAGGATCAGGCCCATGAAGGTGAAGAACGGGATCGCCAGCAGCGTGTCGTTGGCCATGATGCCGAAGACACGGTTCGGCAGCGCCTGCAGCAGCTCAGGCTTCAGCAGGCCGAACTCGATGCCGAGCAGGCCGAAGAACAGGCCGTTCGCAGCGAGCGAAAACGCTACCGGAAAGCCGGATAGCAGGAATACCACGAGCGCGGCGAACATCACCGGCGCCATATTCGCAATCAGGAATTGCTCCATTATCTAGTCTCCGACGATCAGTTGATTTTGTTTGCGGCTTTGATCGCCTCGATTTCTTCTTCCGGCGTCGTGGCGTGTTTTTCAAATGCGCTGGCATCGACCTTGCCTTGCAGGAAGCCGACGCGCTTGATGATTTCGGAGAAGCCTTGCAGAGTCAACTGGAGGAAACCGATCGGGATCAGGATCTTTGCAGGCCAGACGATCAGGCCGCCGGCATTGCTGGAGACTTCCTGTTCCTGGAACGAGGTAATGAAATACGGGACTGCGTAGTAGAGGATGATGATCGCCATCGGCAGCAGGAAGAAAGCGAAGCCGAAAATGTCGATCCAGACCTGGGTACGTTTCGACAGATGGCCGGCGATCACGTCGATGCGGACATGTTCGTTGCGGCGCAACGTGTACGAGGTCGCGAGCAGGAAGATCGCGGCAAACAGGTACCACTGGATTTCAAGCCATGCATTCGAGCTGGTGTTGAAGGTGTAGCGTACAAGCGCGTTGCCCGTGCAGATGAGAACAGAGAGAAGCAGGGCCCAGCTCACGCCGAGTCCGATTTTCTCATTGATTTTGTCAATGAGTCTCGATAACGAGAGTAAGAATGACATGGTTATGTCTCCAGTGATGAAAGAGAATCAGTGGTTTCGACCGCTTGTTTTTATATGCGACCGTCATGCCTCACCGTGGGGGGGCATTCATGGTTCGGGGGGAGTATATGCCATTTCAAGTTGCAAGCGAACCACGAGCCTGACAGCATAATATTCTTTTCATGCTGCGACGCAAAGTCACGTGTTTTTTTCATCTATAGCGTGTCACTGCGTACGTACAAACACGTATCAAGTGTGATTGCTATTGCATGTCGCTGCGATGCGTGCAGCGTGATTTGCAGGAAGGAGGGATGGCAGATAGTGCGGAATTGAGTGTACGCGCTTTCGGAAATTCCTGCTGAGGACAAAGTCTGTGCTGCCGGCGGGCGTTCCGCCGGCAGCACAGGGCAAACGCTTCAGGCGAGCTGCGTGCGCCAGTACGCGATCGCTGCGCGCACCTGGTTTGGCGCAGTGCCGCCGATGTGATTGCGTGCTGCCACCGACCCTTCAAGGGTGAGAACGCCGAAGACGTCCGCTTCGATCAGCGGCGAGAATGCGCGCATCTCGTCGAGCGACAGATCGGTCAGGTCGCAGCCGCGCTGTTCACAGGTGCGCACTGCACGCGCGACGGCTTCATGCGCATCGCGGAAGGGCAGGCCTTTCTTTACCAGGTAATCCGCCAGGTCGGTCGCGGTGGCGTAGCCCTGCAGTGCGGCCGCGCGCATTGCTTCCGGCTTGACCGTAATGCCGCGCGCCATGTCGGCGAAGATGCGCAGCGTGTCGGTCACGGTATCGACGGTATCGAACAGCGGTTCCTTGTCTTCCTGGTTGTCCTTGTTGTAAGCGAGCGGCTGGCCCTTCATCAGTGTCAGCAGGCCGACAAGATGCCCGTTCACGCGGCCGGTCTTGCCGCGCGCGAGTTCGGGGACGTCGGGGTTTTTCTTTTGAGGCATGATCGACGACCCGGTGCAGAAGCGGTCGGCGATATCGATGAAGCCGACACGCGGGCTCATCCAGATCACCAGCTCTTCCGACATGCGCGAGATATGCGTCATCACCAGCGCAGCGGCTGCGCAGAATTCGATGGCGAAGTCACGGTCGGACACTGCGTCCAGCGAGTTGCGGCACACTTCCTCGAAGCCGAGCGTTTTCGCGACGCGTTCGCGGTCGATCGGGAAGGTCGTCCCGGCCAGCGCGGCGGCGCCGAGCGGAAGCCGGTTCACGCGCTTGCGGCAATCGAGCATGCGCTCGGCGTCGCGGCTGAACATTTCGACATAAGCCAGCATGTGGTGGCCGAAAGTGATCGGCTGCGCCACCTGCATGTGGGTGAAGCCGGGCAGGATGGTGTCGGCATGCTGTTCCGCCAGGTCGAGCAGGGCGAGGCGCAGGTCGCGCAACAGGCCGGCGATGTCGTCGATCGCCGAGCGCAGGTACAGGCGGATGTCGGTGGCGACCTGATCGTTGCGGGACCGCCCGGTGTGCAGGCGCTTGCCGGCGTCGCCGACCAGTTCGGTCAGGCGCTTTTCGATGTTCAGATGGACGTCTTCCAGGTCCAGCAGCCATTCGAACTTGCCGGATGCGATCTCGGACTGGATCTGCGTCATGCCGCGCTGGATGTCGGCGTGATCCTGCGCGCTGATGATGCCTTGGTGTGCCAGCATTTCTGCGTGTGCGAGCGAGCCCTGGATGTCCGCGTCGGCCATGCGCTTGTCGAAGAACACCGAGGCAGTGTAACGTTTGACAAGATCGGAGACGGGTTCGGAAAAGCGGGCCGACCAGGCCTCGCTTTTTTTGGAGAGTTGTGCTGTCATAATCGGATTCCGGTGAATATGTGATTATAAAACAAGCCTTGCCTATGCCGATATCCATTGCGCCCGTCAAGGCCGATCGTCCGACTGAGATACTCATTCCGGACTGTTGCAATATCGGCGTGGTGTTCCGGACGCTGCTCGCAGTCAATGCCGTGGTGCTGACAGCGGTGCTCATTCAGGCCAGCGACTGGAAGCGCGGCCTGCTGGAGTTTGTCGAAGCGTCAATGGTGGTCGAATTGTCATGCCTCTGGTCCCTGTTCGCGCTATGCGGCCTGCGCCGGGCGCTGCCGCGCGCGGGTGCCGCCGAGGCGGTTGGGCGCTGGGCACAGCGTGCGGCCTGCGCCGCAGTGCCTGCCGCCGTCACGGCAACCGTCATTTACCTGCTCTCGACGACGGATTGGTTGGCTGGCACTTTTGCCCACCTGACGGTGCCCAAGGGGGCTGTTGCGGCGGCGCTTCTCGGCGCAATGATGCAGCACTATTTCGAGTTGCGGACCCGCGCGCATTCGCCGGCCCTGGTCGAGGCGCGGCTGCAGGCGCTGCAAGCGCGCATCCGCCCGCATTTCCTGTTCAACAGTCTGAATGCGGTCCTGGCGCTGATTCGCACGGAGCCGCGTCGCGCGGAAACGACGCTGGAAGACCTGGCTGATCTGTTCCGGGTGCTGATGAGTGATCCACGCAACATGACGACGCTAGATAATGAGATCCGCCTCTGCCAGCAATACTTGTCGATCGAAAAGATCCGGCTGGGGGAGCGCCTGCAGGTGGCATGGGAAACCGGTGGCGTGAGTGACGATGTGCTGCGCAAGGCACAGATTCCTGTCCTGTTGCTGCAGCCCTTGCTGGAAAACGCTGTGCATTACGGCGTGGAACCGGCGGCGCAGGCGTCTCCGGTCAAGGTCCAGATCAGCCGCTCCATTGATCGCATTGAAATCCTCGTCGTGAATGCCTATCACGGACAGGCGCCTGTTGCCGCAGGCAATCAGATGGCACTGAACAATATCCGCGAGCGCCTTGCGTTGCTGTATGACGTGGAGGCGCAACTCACCACCAGCATTGCGCAGAACTGCTTCGAGGTGCGGCTGCGCTTTCCCTACGTGAAGGGGGGCGCATGAAGCCGCGCCTGTTCATCGTCGACGACGAAGCTCCGGCCCGCTCGCGGCTGAAGACCCTGCTGTCGGACATTGCGGAAGATTGCCCGCATGAGCTGGCGGGGGAAGCGGCCAGCGCGCAGGATGCGCTCGACGGCATCGCAGCGACGAAACCGGATATTGTCCTGCTCGATGTGCAAATGCCCGGCATGAATGGCATTGAACTGGCAACGCATCTCGTGAAGGGTGGCACGGTTGCGCCGGCAGTGATCTTCGTCACCGCCTTTGACCAATTCGCGGTGAAAGCCTTCGAGGTCCATGCGCTGGATTACCTGCTGAAACCGGTTCGCGCCACACGCCTGGCAGAAGCGATTCGCCGGGTGGACGCATGGCGTACAGCACCGGCGTCCCAGGCCGATGCGATCGCGGAAACGGGCAAGATAATGCAGGCCGGACGTCAGCATTTCTCCGTGCAGGAACGAGGGCGCCTGTTGCTGGTGCCCGTGGACGACGTTCTCTATCTCAAGGCTGAACTCAAATATGTGACCCTGCGCACGAGGAAGCAGGACTACCTGATTGAAGACTCGCTGACCTCGATCGAGGAAGAACTCGGCGCCACGTTCGTGCGGGTACACCGCAATACCCTGGTGGCGCGCAAGGCGATCATTGGCGTGGAGCGCGGCGCGCCGGTTGCGGACAGCGACGTGGAGAGTGACAAGGCGCCGGATTCATGGCAGGTGATTCTTCGCGATGTGGAAGAGCGCTTGCCAATCTCCCGCAGGCAGTGGCCAGTGGTGAAGGCGCTGGTGCGTTAGAAGCCTGACGAACGCACCCAGTATGTCCGATGGAAGGCACGGAAAGTTTTCATCGGTGTAGCTGCTGCAGGGCGTCACCAATGACCAACTTCCGTGTCTCTTGCATGTTCCGTGGACCGATAACAATCAGCCGGTATTCCGCAACCCGGCAGCAATGCCGTTGATGGACAGGTGGATGCCGCGCCGCACGCGCTCATCGCTCTTGCGTCCTTCACCAGAAGCGGCGCGGTGGCGCTTGATCAGTTCAACCTGCAGGTGGTTCAGCGGGTCAAGGTAGGCGAAGCGGTTCTTGATCGAGCGAGCCAGCAGCGGATTGCCGGCCAGCCGTTCCTTCATGCCGGTGATGCTGGTCAGGCACGCGGTCGTGCGCTCATGCTCTTCGACGATGCGCTTGAAGATGCTGTTGCGTAGACGCTTGTCGGGCACCAGTTCGGCGTAACGCGACGCGACGGCCAGGTCTGTCTTGGACAGCACCATGTCCATGTTCGAAAGCAGCGTGGCGAAGAACGGCCACTCCTTGAACATGGTCCGCAGCAGCGCGATACGCTTCTTCTGCTCCTTGCTGTCGCTGTCTTCGTGCAGCCAGGAAGACACGGCACTGCCGAATCCATACCAGCCGGGGAACAGCAGGCGGCATTGGCCCCAGGAGAAGCCCCAGGGAATCGCGCGCAGATCTTCGATGCGGCGTGTCGATTTGCGCGAAGCGGGGCGCGAGCCGATGTTGAGCTCCGCGATTTCCGCGATTGGCGTCGCCGAGAAGAAGTAATCGGTGAAGCCCGGTGTTTCGTACACGAGGTTGCGATACGCGCGGTAGGCGCGGCCCGACAGCTCTTCCATCACGCTCTCGAATTCGGCCAGTCTCTTGGCGCGACGACCGTGCGTGGTGCCAGGCATCAGGCTTGCTTCCAGTGTCGCGGAAACCAGCAGTTCAAGGTTGCGGCGGCCGATTTCCGGGTTGGAAAATTTTGATGCGATGATCTCGCCCTGCTCGGTCAGACGGATCTGGCCGTTCACGGTGCCCGCAGGTTGCGCCAGGATGGCTTCGTAGCTCGGGCCGCCGCCGCGTCCTACCGTGCCGCCGCGGCCATGGAACAGCCGCAGCTTCACGCCGGCGCGGTCGAACAGTCCCACCAATTGCGTCTCTGCCTTGTACAGCTCCCAGTTGGAGGTGAGGAAGCCGCCGTCCTTGTTGGAGTCGGAATAGCCAAGCATGACTTCTTGCAGGTCGCCCTGTTTCGTGATCAGTTGGCGCACATGCGGCAGCGCCATGAAGCTTTCCATGATGCTGGCGGCGCAGCGCAGATCGGGAATGGTTTCGAACAGCGGGATGACCATCAGGTCCATCCGTGCATCAAGCATCTGCCCCGAGGCATGGTCCCATTCCACGTGCAGCAGGCCGGTTTCCTTCTGCAATAGCAGGACTTCCAGCAGGTCGGACACGGTTTCCGTGTGGGAGATGATGTAGTTGCGGATTGCGCGATCGCCATAGTGCTGACGGATCTCGCGCGCGGCGCGCAGGATAGCCAGTTCGGATGTGGTTTCTGCCGAGTAGTCTAGGTAGGGCGAGTACAGCAGGCGCGGCTTGCCAAGTTCCTCCAGCAACAGTTCAACCTTCGCTTCCTCGGACAGGCCGCTGTAGTTCGGATGTGTTTTTGCCCGTGCGAACAGTTCACCGAGCACGCGCTCGTGCACATCGGAGCTCTGCCGCATGTCGAGCGTGGCCAGGTGAAAGCCGAAAATTTCTGATGCGCGTTTCAGGCTGGCAAGGCGTGGCTTGATCAGTACGGAACCATGGTGCGCCCTGAGCGAATCGACCAGGACATGCAGGTCGCGCGTGAATTCGGCGGCGGAGGCATAAGGCGCCGCAGTGCCGACTTCCTGGCGCAGCACATGCGCGGCGCCGAGCTGGCGGGCGGTGGCTGCGAGGCGTGCGTAGAGGCCGATCAGTGCGCGGCGGTAAGGTTCATCTGCACGATGGTCGGATTGGTCGGGCGAAGCATCGGCCAGGGCCTGCAACTCAGGGCTGACGCCGACCAGGAGCGTTGAAATCGAGAGTTCGGCGCCCAAGGCATGCACTTCGTCGAGGTAGAAATCGAAGATCGCGGTCGACTGCCGCACCAGTGCATGACGCATGGTGCCGTCATTAACATTCGGATTGCCGTCGCGGTCGCCGCCGATCCAGCTGCCCATCTGCACGAAGGGGGGGAATTCCTTGTCGCCCGCATTTCGTTGCGGGAATTGCGCCGCAATTTCGTTCTCGATGTCTTCGTAGAGGCCGGGCAGCTCACGCAGGAAAGTGATGCGGTAATAGGAAAGCGCGTTCTCGATTTCATCGGCAACCGTGAGCTTGGTATAGCGCAGCATACGCGTCTGCCAGAGCGTAGCGATACAGGCATGCAGCAATTGCGTGTTGCTCGCCAATTCCTTCGGCGTGAGCGGGCGGTCGCGTTCGGCCAGCAGGCGAGCGATTTCGCGTTCCGCGTCAAGCGTGCTCTTGCGCTGTACTTCCGTCGGGTGCGCGGTCAGCACAGGCGAGATGAGTGCTTCCTTGAAGAAGCTGCGGACTGCCGAACCGGGCACGCCGGCATCGTCCAGTTTCGACAGGGCATAAGCGATGCTGCCCTGCTGCGGTGCCGATCCTGCGAGCAGGTGCGCGCGGCGGCGGCGGTTGTGATGCTGGTCTTCGGCAATATTCGCCAGGTGCGAGAAATAGGAAAAGGCGCGCACCACCGAGATGGTCTGATCGCGCGTCAGTTTTTTCAGCAGCTTGTTGAGTTCCGCGCCCGACTGCACGTCGGACTCGCGGCGGAAACGCACCGCGGTCTGGCGGATCGTCTCCACCACCTGGAACACCGACTCGCCTTCCTGTTCGCGCAGTACGTTGCCGAGCAGACGACCCAGCAGCCGGATGTCTTCCTTCAGCGGAGCGTCCTTCTCCGCCGCGTTCTTTGCGGAGGACGCCTGGTTGTTCTGTTGTCTTGTCATGTTGGTTGATTGCAATCAGCTTTACGCTAGAAAGTGATTTGTGGCCACCGGGGCACACAGGTGTGCATGATAAAATCGACGCGGTCAGCATCATTGAGATTCGAAAGAGCCCGTCGTGAAAGTATCCCCTCCAACAAAATTAGTGATTGCATCCCGCGAAAGCCGATTGGCGATGTGGCAAGCGGAACACGTTCGCACAAGGTTGTCGGCATTATATCCGCAGTGCAGCATCGAAATTCTCGGCATGACCACCCAAGGCGACCAGATCCTCGATCGCGCGCTGTCCAAGGTGGGCGGCAAGGGCTTGTTCGTCAAGGAACTGGAAGTCGCCATGGCCGAGCGGCGCGCCGACCTGGCAGTGCACTCGCTCAAGGACGTGCCGATGGAGCTGCCGGAAGGTTTTGCGCTGGCTGCTGTGCTGGAGCGCGAAGATCCGCGCGACGCGTTTGTGTCGAATCAGCATGCTTCGCTCGACGATCTGCCGGACGGCGCTGTGGTCGGCACCAGCAGCCTGCGCCGCCAGGCACTGATCGCTGCGCGCTATCCGAAGCTCGTGATTCGTCCGCTGCGCGGCAACCTTGATACCCGTCTCGGCAAACTCGATCGCGGCGAATATGCAGCGATCATTCTCGCTGCGGCGGGACTGAAGCGCCTCGGCCTTTCGCAGCGCATTCGTGGATGGATCGAGCCGGAGCAAAGCCTGCCGGCGCCGGGGCAGGGTGCCATGGCAATTGAAATCCTCGATGGCCGCGACGAACTGCTGCAACTGCTGGCACCGCTAAACCATGAGCCGACCGCGCAGGCAGTGAGCGCCGAGCGCACGGTGTCTCGCATATTCGGCGGCAGCTGCCAGATTCCGCTGGCGGCATTCGGCACGGTCAATGGCCAGGAGATGCGCCTGCGCGCGATGGTCGCGACACCGGACGGCAAGCGCATTGCGACCGGCGATGCGTCCGGCCCCACCAATGCGCCTGAAGCGCTCGGCAAGCAGATTGCGCAGGCCTTGCAGGCGCAGGGCGCGGACGACATCCTGGCTGCGTGCCGCGCGATGGAGGCGGGCTGATCCGCATCGGTGTCCACCAGATTGCATGATGTATGCATGATGTTTCCGCGGCGTGCCCCTCGGGCATGTCGCAATCCGGCTCGATGCCACCATTCCTGCTGCAGATGACAAACTCACCACACCGACCCGTTGTCGTCACACGCCCTCTGGCGCAGGCCAGACCGCTTGCCGAGCGCATCGCGGCGACAGGGCGCGATGTTGTCGTGTTTCCCCTGCTGGAGATCCAGCCCTTGCCCGACCAGACGCACCTGCAAGCCGCGCTGGCCAGCCTCGAAAATTATGCAATGGTCGCTTTCGTCAGTCCGAACGCTATCGATGCGGCATTCAGGCTGCGTGCGGAATGGCCGAGGAGTGTCGCGATTGCGGTCATGGGCGCAGGCAGCAAGGCCGCGCTGGCGCAGCATGGATTGACATCGGCCAATGCGAAGATCATCAGTCCTGTTGACCCGCAGCGCACTGATTCGCAGACCCTGCTTGAAGTGCTCGAAATCGACGCGCTGCGCGACAAGCGCGTGCTGATCGTACGTGGCGAGACGGGCCGCGAGCTGCTGGCCGATGCTTTGCGGGACCGTGGCGTACTGGTTGAGCAGGTGGCCGCTTATCGCCGTTGCGCTCCTGTCCTTGACGAGACAGGGCGCGCGAAGCTGGCACGCCTGCTTGAAGCCGAGAGCGAATGGATCATCACCAGTTCCGAAGCGCTCCGCACCCTGATCGGCATGGTGCGCGACCTGGCCGGTGAACAAGCTGTTGTTAAACTGCAACGACAGCGATTCGTTGTGCCGCATGTCCGCATAGCCGAAAACGCGAAAGCGTTGGGCTTCACCAATCTTGTCCAGACAGGATCCGGCGACGAACAGGTGTTAGCCGCGTTACAATTTCGAGCATGAACGAATTGCCATCTTCTAACGACACCGGTCAATCCACGCAGTCCGGCCAGGCGCCGCAGCCGACAGAGCCGACAGCGTCGCGCCCGTATTTGCAGAGTGATAACGCATCCGGCCTGAGGCAGGCGCTTGTGCCGGTCTACGCGGGCCTGGGCCTCGTTGCGATCCTGCTGGCCGCGCAGTGGTGGTCGTCGCAGCATGAAATCAAGGGCCTGCGCGAGGAGGTTGCGCAGCGCCTGAAGGCCGACGAATCGCTCTCGACCGAAACCAAGCTGATCGCAAAATCGGTCCAGGATGGCATGAAGGAGCTGCAAGCCAAGGTCAATGTCCTGGAAAGCAAGCAGGTCGAAGCGCAGAGCCAGCAGCTGGCACTGGAACAGTTGTACCAGGAACTGTCGAAGAATCGCGACGACTGGGCGTTGGCCGAGATCGAACAGGTGTTGTCGACTGCGAGCCAGCAGCTGCAGCTCGCCGGGAACGTGCAGGGCGCGATCATTGCCCTGCAAAATGCAGACAGCCGGCTGTCGCGTTCCGACAAACCGCAGTTCATCCTTATCCGGCGCGCCATTGCCAGGGACCTGGAGCGGCTCAAGTCACTGCCCACGGTTGACCTGACCGGCATCGCCCTGCGTCTCGACAGCGTCATCAGCCAGATCGACAGCATGCCGCTGTTGTCTGACGAAAAGCCGGTAGTGCCCGCGACGCAGCCGAAGTTATCACGCCGCGCAGCGAAAGCCGCCGGGTCCAAGGCGGCAGCCGCCAAGCCGTCGCGCGCTTCCGACTGGCTGGCCGACATCGAAGAAAAGTGGAACAGCTGGTCGAGCGAGATGTGGACGGAAATCCGACAGTTGATCCGCGTGCGCAATGTCGATGTCCCCGACGCGCTGCTGTTGTCGCCGTCGCAGGCTTACTATGCGCGCGAGAATCTGAAGCTGCGCTTGCTGAATGCGCGCATGGCGCTGCTGACGCGCAACGAAGCGACGTTCCGCAATGACATGCTCGCGGCACAGGATGCGATCAGCAGGTATTTTGACACCCGCGCCAGGCAGACGCAGGCGACGCAGACACTCCTGCGCCAGATCCAGGCAAGCAATGTGTCGATCGAAATGCCGACCCTGGCCGACAGCCTGAACGCGGTGCGCAATTACAAGGCGAAGCCGTAAAGGGCAGGGACAATGCGCATCTTTCTTTCGCTCGTCATCCTGTTCGCAGCCGCCATCGGTCTGGCAGTAGGGGCGCGCTTCAACCTCGGCAACGTTGTCTTCTTTTACCCGCCTTATCGCATTGACCTTTCCCTGAATTTCTTCATCGTGCTGGTGGCGTTGCTGTTCATCGTGCTTTTCGCGATCTTCAACGCACTGCGCACCGCGCAGCAGATGCCGCAGCGGGTGGCGGCGTATCGCAGGGAAAAGCGTGAGCGTGAAGGCAACCGGGCGCTGCGCGATGCGCTCAAGGCCTTGTTCGAAGGACGGTTCGGGCACGCGGAAAAAGCCGCGGCACGTGCGGCCGAATGCGAAGAGAACGCCGGCCTGTCGGCATTGATCGCCGCTCGCGCCGCACACCGCATGGGGCAGCCCGACCGGCGCGGCATGTGGCTTGCCAAGGCACAGGACGACCAGTCGCTCAAGACGGCCCGCCTCATGACGGCGATGGAGCTGTCGATCGATGGCTATGAGCCGGAGCCGGCGCTCGAGGCGATCAAGGAATTGAATTCAAGCGGCACAAGACATATCCACGCGCTGCGCCTGGCGCTGAAAGCCAACCAGCGTGCGAAAAACTGGCCGGAAGTGTTGCGTCTCGTGCGGCTTCTCGACAAGCGCAACGCACTGCACCCCGCCTTGTCGCGACGCCTGCGCGAGATGGCCTATGAAGCATTGCTCTCGAGCGAGGCGCATGACACGGAATCGATCCGCAACGTCTGGGCGAGCATTCCAACCGAAGACCGGGTGCAGCCCTTCGTTGCCATCCGCGCCGCCAGGGCCTTCAATGCCAGGGGCTTGCACGACGATGCGCGTGGCGTCGTGGAGAAGGCGCTGGCGATGGAATGGGACGAGCGCCTGGTGCGGGCCTATGGCAACTCGGCCGCAGCGGAAGGCTCTCCGGCCCTGCTGGCGCAAATCGAACGTTGCGAGGAGTGGCTCGAGTCGCGGCCGAACGATCCTGAACTGGCGCTGACGCTCGGCACGCTCTGCCTGCGCCAGAAGCTGTGGGGCAAGGCGCAACGTCACCTGGAGCATGCGTTGTCCGAGGCAAGCGAACCGGAGACCGTACGCCAGGCACATCTGAAGCTTGCACAACTGCACGAAGCCTTGAACCAGCCAGAAGAGGCGGCCACGCATTATCGCCAGTGCGCGCTGGCGACGATCCTGTAGAAACCGCTTTCTTATCACGTCTTTCTGACGCTCTCCTGACGCGACTTCAAATCGTCCGTTTGCGCTTGCAGAGGTCTGCTGCGACGCACAAGCCGGGGATGAAAGCCGTTATAATCCCCGGATTCCAGAATTTTTTCATTTCGAGAGAGCATCATGAGTTTGAGTAATGTTCCCGCCGGGCGCAACTTGCCTGAAGACTTCAACGTTATCATCGAAATCCCGATGAATGCCGACCCGATCAAGTACGAGGTCGACAAGGAGACCGGCGCAATCTTTGTGGACCGTTTCATGGGTACTGCCATGCACTATCCGTGCAACTACGGCTACATCCCGCAAACCATTTCTGACGACGGCGACCCGGTCGACGTGCTGGTGGTAACGCCATTCCCGCTCATCCCCGGTGTGGTCGTGCGCTGCCGTCCGATCGGCGTGCTGAAGATGAAGGATGAAGCAGGCGGCGACGCCAAGCTGCTGGCGGTGCCGGTGGACAAGGTACTGCCGATTTACACCCACTGGCAAAAGCCGGAAGACATGAACGAACTGCGCCTGCAGCAGATCCAGCACTTCTTTGAGCATTACAAGGACCTCGAAAAGGGCAAGTGGGTAAAAGTCGAAGGCTGGCACGGTCCGGATGAGGCGAAGAAGGAAATCATGAATGGCGTAGCTGCCTACAATCGGGAACACAGCAAGTAAGCAGTCTCTTGCGACTGAAAGTTGAAAGCGCACTTTGCAGTGCGCTTTTTTTTCGACTGCGCGACGGGCAAATCGCTGAAGCAACCCTTAATTCCGCAACACACGCGCCGATAAAAATTGAGTGCAGCGCACATACACTACTGCATCGACAAGCCGGAATGAATCCGTCATGATAGATTGGATGGCGCCGCAGATATTCAGGAGTCTTTAGAAGTGGTCTTTGAAAACACCAGGCCGCCCAGGGCCGATACCGGGACCATGGATGCCGGCAACGATTCCACTGTGGCCGCACGCGACCGCCTTCTGCGGAAAATCAGCAGCGAAGCGGACCTTCCGACGCTCGGCAGCTCGGTTTCACGGGTGGTGCAAATGACATCATCCGACGACGAGGCGGTGCGCAATCTTGCCCATTTCATCCTGTCGGATGTCGCTCTCACGCAGAAGATCCTGCGCATCGCCAACACGGTCACCTACCGCACCGCGTCCGGCACACCGGTCACCACCGTGTCGAAGGCCATCTTCCTGCTCGGGTTCGAAGCGGTCAAGACGACGGCTCTTGCGATGCTGCTGGTCGACCGTATGTCGGGTAACCATGCGCGCGCGGTGCGCAACGAACTGGGCCATGCCCTATGCGCAAGCATTATCGGCCGCGAAATGGCCCGGCGAAGCAATTACAAGGACGCGGAAGAAGCCGCGATCGCTGCACTGTTCAAGAACATCGGCCGGCTACTGGTCGCGGCCCACGATCACGACCTGTACGCTCGCATCAACAAGCTGGTGGAAAGTGGTAGCCATTCGCCGGGCCAGGCATCGATGCAGGTCCTCGGCTGCAGCTACGAGCTGCTGGCGGATGCTGTCCTGCGTGAATGGAACATGCCGGACACAATCGTCGCATCGCTTGCTCCGCTGCCGGGCGGCGTTCTGAAACCGGCGACGACCAGGCAGGGATGGGTGCAGCAGGTAGCGGCATTCAGCTCGGCTGCGGCAAGGCTCATTCCCGCCATGAACAACCCGAGCCAGGAAGCAGCGTCCAAGGCCGTATTGGCGCGCTTCGGTGCTGCGCTCCAGCTGGACCAGACCAAGCTGAACCAGCTCTTCGGCAATGTCGCGCAGGAAGTACGCGCGCTCGCAGCCAATATCGAGCTGGCGTTGCATACCGATGAGAGCGCGGAACAAGCGGAAGGCGGCGAGGATTCGGCCGCGGAATCGGCTGCAGGTCGCGGTGAAAAGACGCGGGCGCAAGGCAAAAAGGACGAGGCCGATTTACTCAGTGACCTCACGCTCAATATTGCTGAAGATACGGAGCCACTGCAGGTCACCGAACGCCACGCCAGTGGCAAGCCCATGAACGCGCGCGATCTCCTGTTGGCAGGGGTGCAGGACGTAACCCAGATGATGGCCTCGGGCCGCTGCAAGGTCAACGACCTGATGCTGCTCGTACTGGAGACCCTGTACAACAGCATGGGGTTCCGTTTTGCGACGGTCTGCCTGAAGGACCTGCAGGCCAATCAGTTCAAGGCGCGCATTTCCATTGGCGAAAACAATGTGGAACGGCAGGCAGCCTTTGTGTTTCCGGCGCCGTTCTCGCGCGACCTGTTCCATCTGGCGCTCGAAAATGACGCCGATCTCATGATTTCCGACGCTACTGCGCAGAAGATCCGCGAGCTGCTGCCGCCCTGGTACAGGACGCAGTTCCCGGATGCGCGCAGCTTCATACTTCTCCCGCTCGTGGTCCAGAAGAAGCAGATCGGCTTGTTCTATGCCGACCGGATGCAGGCGGCACCAGAGGGCGTTCCGCCGGACGAGACTGCGCTGATCAAGACGCTCAAGGGGCAGATCCTCGGTGCGCTCAACGCGCGTTGATCCTTATCGCCATAGCGCAAAGCCTGCGAGTACTGCCGCTGCGGCGAGGGACATGTAGCCGAACCATGCCACCTTGCTGATACCTGCCATGAGGCCGTCCGGCTTGTCTTGCACCGCCGGTGGCAGTGCCAGATTCATGCGGCGCGCCCGCCTTTCCCGCAGCAGATAGCGCTTGATGTCGAGAGCCATCTGTTCCGCCGTCTGGTAACGCTTTTCCGGGCGTTTGCTCATTGCCTTCATGACGATCTGCGACAGCGCGGCGGGAACCCTGCGGTCCAGCTCGTCCGGTGCAGGCGGTGCCTTGGTGATGATCTGCTGCAGCAGCTTGTCCGCACTCTCCGCGTGAAAGGGCTTGCGGCCAACCAGCATTTCATACATGACCGCGCCGAGCGAATAGATGTCGGTGCGCTCGTCGATCGGCTTTCCCGATGCCTGCTCGGGGGACATGTAGTTGGGCGTCCCGACGAGGTTGGTGCCATGGAGTAGTGTCGCTGGGTCATCCGCATCGGTGAACTTGTCCGCAAGCCGGTTTGGTGCCCGCGCGATGCCGAAGTCGATCAGCTTCGGCTGGTCGTCCTTGATCATGAAGATGTTCGCCGGCTTGATGTCGCGATGAATCACCTGGTTCTGGTGCGCGTGGTTCAGGGCGTCGGCGATCCGCCAGACGATCGATGCCACTTCGTCCGGCTTGAAGCGGTGCCCGGTGTCGAGCGCCTTGTTCAGTCCACGACCCTGCAGATATTCCATCGCAATATAAGCGGTCCCGTTCTCCACCGAAGCGTCGTAAATGGTGATGATATGCGGGTGCGACAGGCGACCCGCAGCCCGTGCTTCATTGATGAACTGGGGTTCGAACCTGTTCCGGTCGGATGGCGTCAGGCGCGGATTGAAGGTCTTGATGGCGACGTCGCGCCCGATGACCGGATCGTGGCCGAGGTAGACGCAGCCGACGGTACCGCGGCCCAGTTCACGTGTGATGTAGAAACGGCCCGCCCGGCTGATCGCCGGACTGGCGGGGCTGGTTGGACTGGCCGGATCTGTGGACAGGGCTGACATGATGCCAAGAGCATGCCGGGAAGTGTTGAATTTGGCAAGGCATTAGGGTAGGGCTTCAGCAATTCTTCAGGTGCCAGTCACGCGGAAATCCCTTTCAGTTCTGTTGTCCGCGCTGACTGTCGTTGATTGCGCCCGGCCTGAACGGATTGCGTTCGCCCAGCTCGTCGATATAGACATCGATGCCGCCGCTTTCCTGTTCGAGGAACCGTTCGATCGCCTGCGCAAACGCAGGATGGGCGAGCCAGTGCGCGGACCATGTTTTCTGGGGCAGGAACCCGCGTGCCATCTTGTGCTCGCCTTGCGCGCCGCCTTCAAAGGTCTGGATCTTCCGCTCGATGCAATACTCCAGCGGCTGGTAATAGGATGTCTCGAAGTGCAGGCATGGCACCTCTTCGATCGCGCCCCAGTAGCGGCCGTACAGGCTGTGTTCGTCATGGATGACCAGCGAACTGGCAATCGGCTTGCCGTCGCGTTCGGCCACGATGATCAGGATATTCTGCGGCATGCTGTGGCCGATGCGGTGGAAGAAATCGAGATTCAGGTAAGGGGTCGAATAGTGGGCTGCGTAGGTGCGGTCGTAGCAACGCTTGAAGAAGCGCCAGTCTTTCTCGGTTGCCTGCGCGCCAGTCACGAAGCGAAAGCGCACTCCAGCCTCCTGCACCTTGCGGCGTTCGGCCCGGATATTCTTGCGCTTCTTGCGGTCGAGCGACGACAGGAATTCTTCGAAATTCCGATAGCCCTGGTTGAGCCAGTGGAACTGCACGCCGGTGCGCAGCATGAAGCCGGCCGCCTCAAGCGTCCGGGCCTGCTCCTCCGGCGGGAAGAGAATATGGGTCGAGGAAAGGCCATTGCTTTCCTGGAGTGCGCACAGCGCATCAACCAGCCTTGCCCGGGCCGCTGCGTCACGCGCCAGCAACCGGCTGCCGGTCACGGGCGTGAAGGGGATTGCCGACAGCAGCTTCGGGTAATAGTCGAGGCCATTGCGGCGATAGGCATCGGCCCAGGCCCAGTCGAAGACATACTCGCCGTACGAATGGGATTTCACGTACAGCGGAAGCGCGGCATCGAGCCGGGTTCCGTTCCACAGCGTCAGGAATTGCGGTTGCCAGCCGCTGTCCGGTGAGGCGCATCCGGCCTCATGCAAGGCGTCGAGGAAGGCGAAGGACAGGAAAGGGTTGGCGTCGGCTTGTGTTGCGACAAGTTCATCCCAGCCGGCTTGCCCGATGTCGGAAAGAGAAGAGATGATTCGCGTGCGATAATTCACGTTTGTTAATACATGTTTCGGATTCGGCCGTTGCAATTTTCACCATGACAGGTTTCCCATTGCACAAATCAGCGGCGCGGTTGAGGGGGCCCGCAAGTGGCTACGGGAAAGATGGTCGCCATGCCCGGCATGTGGTGATGCAGGCTGCGGTTGCGTGCCGCTACCCGGCGATGCGCCGGAAGGCGCGACGCCGTGCTGTCCATTCTACGCAAAATGGGACGGAAGGTTTGAGGCACCGGAATGTGGTGCCCTGGGCGGAGTTGCAGCATTGCCGAGATCATCACGGCAAGGTATCGTAGCGAAGATGTGGGGCGTGCCGCATGATTGATGAAGATCAAAGAGCAGGCTCCGCCTGTCGCGCAGCGACGCATATGGCGCCATCCGGACATATCAGGATTTCGTGAGTGACATTCAATCTAAGGAGTAGTTATGAAGCTGGTTACAGCAATCATCAAACCGTTCAAACTCGATGAAGTGCGTGAAGCGCTTGGCGAAATTGGCGTGACCGGCCTGACGGTGACGGAAGTGAAGGGTTTCGGCCGTCAGAAGGGACACACCGAACTGTACCGCGGCGCCGAGTATGTGGTCGACTTCCTGCCCAAGGTCAAGATCGAAGCAGTCATCGATGACAAGGTGGTCGACCAGGCAGTCGATGCCATCATCAAGGCCGCGCGCACCGGCAAGATCGGCGACGGCAAGATCTTCGTTCGCAACGTGGAGCAGGTCATCCGCATCCGCACCGGCGAGACCGGCCCGGACGCAGTCTGACCGCGAGCGGCCCGCGCAGCAGCCGGTTCCTCGCGCTGCCGGGCCAGTCTTCCTTTTCAGCCCAGCCTGATATCTTTTACCCACGTCGCCAGACGCAAGCCGCAGATCGCCAGCGCGCTTGACCACAACGAAAAATCTGCCGGCACCCCGGCCTTTTGCATCAGCAGGTACATCCAGCAGCCCACGAAGGAACAGATCGCGTAGGGCCGGCCATCACGCAGCACCATCGGGATTTCATTGCAGATGACATCGCGCAGGATGCCGCCGAATATGCCGGTGATCACGCCCATCATGGAAGCGATGAATAGCGGCATTCCCGCGATCAGGGCTTCCGATACGCCGGCAATCGAAAACAGTCCCAGTCCGAGTGCGTCGGCAATCACGATCAGCCGCTCCGAGGCGATGTAGCGCAATGTGCGAATTAGCGGCGCGGCGACCAGCGCCAGCAGGAAAATCAGGATCGCGTATTCTTGGTGGGTGACCCAGAACAGGGGACGCTTGTCGAGCAGGATATCGCGCAGCGTTCCGCCGCCGAAGGCCGTGATGAATGCCACGGTGAACACGCCGACCACATCCATCTTTTTCCTGCGCGCCTCGACAAAGCCGGAAAACGCACTGACCAGGATGGCGAGAACTTCGATGATTTTGATCAGTGACATGCGGACGGAATAAGGATGGTTCTGCCCTGCATGATACTTGTGCGGGAGGCGAAAGCAAGCAGCGGCATTCGCCAGCAGGCTGGCGACAGGGCTTTGTCAGGCTAATGCGTCGGCCTGCCCGGCCAGGCTATGCCCGCAGCAGCACGACCAGCGCGCCGGATCCGCCGTCGGCGGCCTTTGCTTGACAAAAGGCGATGACCTCTTCCTTCTGCACCAGCCAGCTGCGCACTTTGCTCTTCAGGACCGGTTCCTTGTTGACGGAACCCAGTCCCTTGCCATGGATGATCCGCACGCAGCGCCATCCGCGCTTGACTGCATTGCGGAGGAATTCGGCAAGCGCCTCGCGCGCTTCCTCGCGCCGCATGCCATGCAGGTCGAGCTGGCCCTGGATCACCCAGTGGCCGCGGCGCAGCTTGCGCAGGATGTCGCCGCTGATGCCAGTACGCGCGTAGCTCAGCTCATGGTCGGTGTCGAGCAGGGTGTCGACATTGAATTCGTCGGACAACGACTCCTCGAGCGCAGCCTGTTCATCGGCCAGGTGCTGGCGTGCGATGGGGGGCGGGCGGGGTGTGCTGGATTCGACTTTGCCGGAAGGTCTCAGCGGGGCGACATTACCGACGGCGCGCAGGAACATGTCGCTGTCGCGCCTGTTTTCCTTCTCGCGGCGCACTCGCTCGGCTTCTGCTTCCTTGCGTGCTTCTTCCTGCGATTTGATCTTCGCGCGCAACGCTTTCAGCGAGGCGAAGTCCTTGATGGTGCCAGACATGATGAATCGTTCTGAAACTGTTCGCCCCGACGCAGGGCTGGGGCGAACGGGTTACAACCTTGCCGGATCAGCTTTCGAGGCTTTCCAGGTACTTCTGGGCGTCGAGCGCGGCCATGCAGCCGGTGCCGGCGCTGGTGACCGCCTGGCGATACACATGGTCCTGCACGTCGCCGGCGGCGAACACGCCCGGGATGTTGGTGGCCGTGGCCATGCCTTCGGAGCCGCCCTTGGTCTTGATGTAGCCGTTGTGCATCTCGATCTGGCCTTCAAAGATTCCGGTGTTGGGCTTGTGGCCGATGGCGATGAAGACACCGTGCACTGCCACTTTGCTGACCGCGCCATTGTCGGTCGACTTGATGTTGACGCCGGTGACCCCGCTTTCGTCGCCGGTCACTTCGTCCAGCGTGTGGTTCAGCTTCAGCTCGATCTTGCCTTCGGCGACCTTGGCCATCAGACGATCAACCAGGATCGGCTCGGCGCGGAACTTGTCGCGACGGTGAACCAGCGTCACCTTGTTGGCAATGTTGGCGAGGTAGAGCGCTTCCTCCACCGCCGTGTTGCCGCCGCCGATCACGGCCACGTCCTGTCCCTTGTAGAAGAAGCCATCGCAGGTGGCGCAGGCGGACACACCCTTGCCCATGAAGGCTTCTTCGGACGGCAGGCCGAGATATTGCGCGGAAGCGCCGGTGGCGATGATCAGCGCGTTGCAGGTGTATTCGCCGTTGTCGCCGACCAGGCGCAGCGGCTTTTCGTTCAGCTTCACCGTGTGGATGTAGTCGAACACGATTTCGGTGTTGAAGCGTTCCGCATGCTGCAGCAGGCGCTGCATCAGCTCCGGTCCCTGCACGCCCATCGGGTCGCCAGGCCAGTTTTCGACATCGGTGGTCGTCATCAGTTGACCGCCTTGTTCGACACCGGTGATCAGCACAGGTTTCAGGTTGGCACGCGCAGCGTAGACGGCTGCGCTATAACCGGCCGGGCCGGAACCGATAATCAGGACGTTGGCGTGTTTGGTGGTTGCCATAGCTGTATGTTGGGGAATGGTTGGAATTGGTCGGAGAGGACGCGAAAACGGGCAAATTCCTGTCTCGAGAAGTTGCATATGTCGCCAAACGGCAAAATTTCAACCGTGTCCCGAGATATTCCGTATTGCGCCCGAAAAACTGGTTAAGATTATAGACGAACAAGCCACGCAGGATCGAATGGCGAGCCAGATTAGCCTCCCTGGACGGCCCGTCCGGGCGCATCGCCGTGTTTTCAGCCAGTTATGACCCGAACAACCCAAGCCTATACCCGCAACAACAAACCGCCGGAAGCGCCGCCGCTGCCGAACCGGCTGGTACGCCTGCTGTCCGAAGCGCGCTGGTTCGCGCTGGCAGTCGCGACTGTCTACCTGATCATTGTCTTTCTGTCCTATTCCAAGGCCGATCCCGGCTGGTCGCATGCAAGTGCGGTGCCGCACCTGAACAACTGGGGCGGCCGCATCGGCGCCTGGGTCGCGGACCTGATGCTCTTCATTTTCGGCTTCTCCGCATGGTGGTGCTGCGTCTTCATGCTGCGGTCGGTCCTGGTCGGCTATCGCCGCCTGTCGCAGCGCTTCCTGCTGCAAAAGGAACCCGAGCCGGAACACCACACTGAAGTCTGGATCCGTTCGACCGGATTCGTGCTGATGTTGTTGGGAAGCGTGGCGATCGAGTACCTGCGCATGTACTCGCTGAAGGCGCAGCTTCCGCGCGCGCCGGGCGGAGTGCTGGGCGAGCTGATCGGCCGCGCGGCGCAGAACGCGCTCGGATTCACCGGGGCGACGCTGTTTCTGCTGCTGCTGTTCGGCGTTGGCTTCAGCCTATTTTTCCATGTCTCGTGGCTGGCCGTGGCGGAGCGCGTGGGTGGTGCGATCGAGGACGGCATCAACCGTATCCGCCACCTTCATGCCGCGCGCGAGGACCGAAAGGTTGGGCAGGTGGCTGCCGTCAAGCGTGAGGAAGTGGTGGTGCAGGAGCGTGCGAAAATTGTCGAAGCCAGCCCGATCCGCATCGAGCCGCAGGTGGTTGCTGTGCCGAAGTCCGAACGCGTGGAAAAGGAAAAGCAGGTTTCACTCTTCGCCGACTTGCCCGACACTAACCTGCCACCCCTGTCGCTGCTGGATGAGCCGCCGGCTTCGCAGGAAACCGTCAGCGTCGAGACGATGGAGTTCACCAGCCGCCTGATCGAGAAGAAGCTGTCCGACTTTGGCGTCGAGGTGAAGGTGGTGGCGGCCTATCCGGGTCCCGTGATCACGCGCTATGAAATCGAGCCGGCGACTGGCGTGAAGGGCAGCCAGATCGTGAACCTGGCGCGCGACCTCGCGCGTTCGCTGTCGCTAACGTCGATTCGTGTGGTCGAAACCATTCCGGGCAAGAATTACATGGGGCTGGAACTGCCGAATCCGAAACGGCAGATCGTGCGCCTGACCGAGATCCTCGGCTCCAAGATCTATAACGACAGTCACTCCTCGCTGACGGTCGCGCTGGGCAAGGACATCGCCGGCAACCCGGTCGTGGCGGACCTCGCGAAGATGCCGCACCTGCTGGTCGCGGGCACCACAGGGTCGGGCAAGTCGGTCGGCATCAATGCCACCATCCTGTCGCTGCTATACAAGTCCGATCCGAACCAGGTGCGCATGATCCTGATCGATCCGAAGATGCTGGAAATGTCGGTGTACGAAGGCATTCCGCACCTGCTCGCGCCCGTGGTGACGGACATGCGCCAGGCCGGCCACGCGCTGAACTGGTCGGTGGCGGAAATGGAGCGTCGCTATAAACTGATGTCCAAGCTTGGCGTGCGCAATCTTGCAGGCTACAACGCCAAAATCACCGAAGCCGAAAAAAAGGAAGAAAAGATCCCGAATCCGTTCAGCCTGACACCGGACGCGCCGGAACCGCTGGAGAAGCTGCCCACCATCGTCATCATCATCGATGAGCTGGCCGATCTCATGATGGTGGTCGGCAAGAAGGTGGAAGAGCTGATTGCGCGTATTGCACAGAAGGCGCGCGCCGCCGGCATTCACCTGATCCTCGCCACGCAGCGCCCGTCCGTGGACGTCATCACCGGCCTGATCAAGGCCAATATCCCGACGCGCATTGCATTCCAGGTGAGCAGCAAGATCGACTCGCGGACCATCCTCGACCAGATGGGCGCGGAGACGCTGCTCGGCATGGGCGACATGCTCTACATGCCACCGGGGAGCGGTCTGCCCAATCGTGTGCACGGTGCCTTCGTTTCCGACGATGAAGTGCACCGGGTGGTGCAGCATCTGAAGGCGCAGGGGGAACCCAATTACATTGAGGGAATCCTAGAAGGTGGCGTTGCGGAAGAGGGAGGCGATGCCGCATTTGGTGGCGAAGGCGCAGGCAACGGTGAATCCGATGCCCTGTACGACCAGGCGGTCGCCGTGGTGTTGAAGAACCGTCGGGCCTCGATCTCGCTGGTGCAGCGGCACTTGCGCATCGGCTACAATCGCGCGGCGCGCCTGCTGGAGCAGATGGAGCAGAGCGGACTGGTGTCCAGCATGCAATCCAACGGCAACCGTGAAATCCTGGTGCCGGCGAGCAATACCACTGAATAGGAAAAACATTTTGAGTCAGGCAACATTACAATCCCTGTTTCCCCTGCGATTGCGCCGTGCCGCGAACATGCTGGCAGCATGCGCGCTGGCCGTGCCGATGATAGCCAGCGCTTCCGCGCTGGACCAGTTCAAGGCGTTCGTCAGCTCGACAAAAACCGCGAAAGGTGAATTTACCCAACGCCAGGTAAAGACGGCGGACGGAACAGCCAAGGTATCCAGCCAGGCCAGCGGCATTTTCGTGTTCGCCCGGCCCGGCCGCTTCATCTGGAAATACCAGAAGCCCTACGAGCAGCTGCTGCAGGCGGACGGCGACAAGCTCTACATTTATGACAAGGACCTCAACCAGGTGACGGTCAAGCCGCTGGGCGATGCGCTCGGCTCCTCGCCCGCGGCGATCCTATTCGGCAGCAATGACCTCGAAAAGAATTTCAGGCTGAAAGAGGGCGGCACCAAGGATGGCCTCGAGTGGCTGGAAGCGACGCCGAAGACCAAGGACACTACCTTCGAGCGCATCGGCATCGGCCTGAAGGACGGCGTGCCGCAAGCGATGGAATTGCGTGATTCCTTCGGCCAGATATCGCTGCTGAGCTTCCCGAAGTTCGAGAAGAACCCGCCTTTGGGCGCGGAGCAGTTCAGGTTCGTGGTGCCCAAGGGTGCCGACGTGTTCCGGCAATGAAGCGAGGCGGGCGCAGACCCGCCCCAGCCAACAATAAGCGGGCGTGACCCGCGCTATGCAATGACCTCGATTCCCTTAGCCGAAAGGCTGCGTCCGCATTCGTTGGATGATGTCATCGGCCAGAAGCACCTGCTTGGGCCGGGAAAACCCTTGCGCGTCGCATTCGAATCCGGCGAACCGCATTCGATGATCCTGTGGGGTCCCCCAGGGGTCGGCAAGACGACGCTTGCGCGACTCATGGCCGACAGCTTCAATGCCGAGTTCATCGCCTTGTCGGCAGTCCTGTCCGGCGTAAAGGATATCCGCGAAGCGGTTGAACATGCGCAGGTGATCCGCGCCAACAGCGGCCGTCGCACCATTCTTTTCGTCGATGAAGTGCATCGCTTCAACAAGAGCCAGCAGGATGCCTTCCTACCGCACGTCGAGAGCGGATTGTTCACCTTCATCGGCGCAACCACGGAAAACCCCTCCTTCGAAGTCAATAGTGCCTTGCTGTCAAGAGCCGCGGTGTATGTGCTCAAGTCGTTGTCGGACGAGGACCTGGATGAACTGGTCGACCGTGCCTGCATCCAGGAGCTGGATGGGCTCGATTTCACGCCTGACGCCAAGGCGACGCTGATCGCCAGCGCCGACGGTGATGGGCGCAAGCTGCTGAACAATCTGGAGATCGTGGCGCGCGCGGCGGCGGCAAAGGGCATGCATGAAGTCGATGAAGCCCTGCTGTCCACCGCGCTCGCTGAAAACCTGCGCCGCTTCGACAAGGGCGGCGACGCGTTCTACGACCAGATCTCCGCATTGCACAAGTCGGTGCGCGGCTCCAATCCGGACGCGGCGCTGTACTGGTTCGTGCGCATGCTGGATGGCGGCGCCGACCCGCGCTATCTCGCACGCCGCATCGTCCGCATGGCCACCGAAGACATCGGCCTGGCCGACCCGCGCGCCCTGCGCATCGCGCTGGACGCCGCCGAAGTCTACGAGCGCCTCGGATCTCCCGAGGGCGAACTCGCGCTGGCGGAGGCCATCGTCTTCCTGTCCTGTGCCGCCAAGTCGAATGCCGTCTACAACGCCTACAATGCCGCGCGTGCCTTCGTCGCCAAGGACAAGTCGCGTCCCGTGCCGGAACACCTGCGCAATGCGCCGACCAAGCTGATGAAGGAGCTGGGTTACGGCAAGCTCTACCGTTATGCGCATGACGAACCGGATGCCTACGCTGCTGGGGAAACCTACCTGCCGGAAGGCATGAAGGAGCCAGGCTGGTACCAGCCGACGCCGCGCGGGCTGGAGGGCAAGATCGGCGAGAAACTGGCTTACCTGCGCTCGCTCGACCGTGAAGCCAGCAAGAGCGAGAAAAAGTAACATTGCGCAAAGTGGGGAAGAACCGAATCCCCCTTGATACAATGACGGTTTCGCATCCAACATTGCACCAATTTCCATGATCGATATTCAACTTCTCCGCAAAGACATCGACAGCATCGCGGCACGTCTCGCCACGCGCAAATTCCAGCTCGATGTTGCCGCCTTCAACGCACTGGAGGCAGAGCGCAAGCAGATCCAGACGCGCACCGAAGAACTGCAGGGCAAGCGCAACACGCTCTCCAAGCAGATCGGCATGCTGAAAGGCAAGGGCGAGGACACCTCGGCGGTGATGGCGGAAGTGGCCGGCATTGGCGACGAGCTGAAGGCTTCGGCCGAGCGTCTCGATGCCGTGCAGGCGAAGATGAGCGAATTCATGCTTTCCGTGCCCAACCTGCCGAACGAGTCCGTGCCGGTCGGGCAAGATGAAACGGGCAACGTCGAAGTGCGCAAGGTGGGTACGCCGCGCAACTTCGACTTCGAGATCAAGGACCATGTCGATATCGGCGAGAAGCTCGGGCTGGATTTCGACGTGGCCGCCAAGCTGACTGGCTCGCGTTTCGCCGCAATGAAGGGCGGAATGGCTCGCCTGCATCGCGCCATCGCGCAGTTCATGCTCGACACGCATACCGGCGAGCACGGCTATACCGAGTGCTACACGCCGTACATTGTCAACGCCGATTCTCTGCGTGGCACCGGTCAGCTGCCGAAATTCGAAGCCGACCTGTTCGCTGCGAAGAAGGGAGGCCAGGAAGGCGAGGGCGAGACGCTGTACCTGATTCCGACCTCCGAAGTACCGCTGACGAACATGGTGCGCGAGGAAATCGTTCCCGGCGATGCGTTGCCGATGAAGCTGACGGCCCATACGCCTTGCTTCCGATCTGAAGCGGGCAGCTATGGGCGTGACACGCGCGGCATGATCCGCCAGCACCAGTTCGACAAGGTCGAAATGGTGCAGATCGTGCATCCGGAGAAGTCGTACGAGGCGCTCGAAGAAATGGTCGGCCACGCCGAGAACATCCTGAAGAAGCTCGGCCTGCCGTATCGAGTGATCACGCTTTGCACCGGCGACATGGGCTTCGGCGCAGCCAAGACCTATGATCTGGAAGTCTGGCTGCCGGCACAAAACACCTATCGCGAGATCTCCTCGGTGTCCAATTGCGAAGCCTTCCAGGGGCGCCGCATGCAGGCGCGTTTCCGCAATGCGCAAGGCAAGCCGGAACTGGTGCACACCCTGAACGGCTCCGGCCTGGCGGTCGGCCGTACCCTGGTTGCCATTCTGGAGAATTACCAGCAGGCCGACGGCAGTGTGGATATTCCAGAGGCCTTGCAGCCGTACATGGGTGGCCTGAAGCGCCTCGTGCCGGCAACCTGAAGGACTGGCGTCCGGTTGCTTCACGGAATGCGATGTCGATGACAGGCTATTCCGTCCGCGGGCAACCTCTGATATACTTGCATGCTTTGCGGCGTGACCCGCCGCATAACGACCAGAAACGGAAAGGTGGCAGAGTGGTCGAATGCGCTGGACTCGAAATCCAGTATACGGTTATACCGTATCGAGGGTTCGAATCCCTCCCTTTCCGCCAGTGATCCTGGATGCCGAAGCCGCCTTGTGCGGCTTTTTTTCGGCTTCTTAGTCTCCCAAAAGACGCTTGGCGTTGCCTGTTACGCGTGTGTGGATCGGCTTCAGCCCGTGATGCGCCAGGCGCGCCAGCGCACTCGAAAGCTGAGACGCCATCGCCGACGACCCATCGATCGCGCCGCGCAGGAGATCCGCCTGGCCGCTGGCCGACAGCAGCGCGGCCGGACTTGCGATGAAGTTCATCAGGCCGGTGGTACTGTTCAGTAGCTGCCTAAATCCCAGCGTGCCGATCTGCGTGTAAATGATGATCGTGCGCGTGGCGACAGCCTGCGCCGATTCGACCACGGCTTCGAGCTTTTCCTGTCCCATCAACGTGAATTCGCGCCGGTCCCGCTCACTCGGAAGGGCACCTGCCGTCACAATGCGGCCGGCACGGTGATGGATGACCTGCGCCGAAGTGATCATCATCTCGCTGGTTTTCACCGCTAGCTGGGTCCAGACAATAAATGGATTGGGCGTTGCCCGGTGCGTTCTTTGTCGTTTCATAGGGATTCCCGGTGTTCTGAATGGGTGGTGGGGGTGTGAGCGTTGCGTCGGGACCGGCGGGCGTACGAAGGCGGTTCGCTCTCCTTAGCGGACGTGAGCCAGTTGGCAGAGCGGTGCAAACTTGACCCCCTTGCTGGTCGGTTGGAGTGCTTGACGCTATGTTAAGTTCGACGGGAAAGCGTGATGCCTGATGTGCCCGTCCCTGGAGGGCTGGGACGGCGGGCGCAACTTTCAGGTTTGCGCATCTTGCTTCCGATACGCCTCCAGAAACAGTGCGCCGCCAATGAAGTCGACGACGGAGATGGTGAAACTGTGCTTCGCGGACGTCAGTTGCGCTGCTTCCGTGTCTTTCCGCTCTGCCAGCGCGACGATACGCGCTGCGCCGCGCAGTCTCATGGCACGTTCCCTGAAGTGCGAGACGAAATGCCGGATCTCCTGCTTGAGACCGGTTGCCAGAACATGTCGCTGATCATGTCATCGCTGCCGCCACTTACTCCGTCTGCGTTCACCATGTCGAAACAAGTCTTGATATCGTCCCTGGCCAGCAAAGGAAAACAAGGAAGGAAACGAAGCCGCTGAGGCAGGAACTTCGTGTTCGCATGGGGCAATGACCAAGGCATGATTTTCCCCCCAACGATTCTGCCTACGGAACATGACGGGATGACGAAATGACATCTTTTCCGAGATGCCTGTTGTCATACGTGAACCAATTCCATGACAAAATGCTCGAACTGGATATCAGATCATCAGTGGAATCAGCCAATCAATGCACGAAAAAGAGCAGGCTGCTCAATTAAAGAAAACCCGTGGATTGGCCACCGGCTTGTTGGTGGCGATGGCGGTGCTTTTCGTTGTCGCGCGCTTGTTCCAGCCGCGGTTCCCTCATCTTTCATTTGTCTCGGCCTTTGCGGAGGCAGCGATGGTCGGTGGCCTGGCCGACTGGTTCGCGGTCACGGCCCTGTTCCGTTCGCCGCTCGGCTTGCCCATACCGCATACCGCGATCATTCCCAGGAACAAGGACCGGATTGGCGACAGCCTGTCCGATTTCCTCGAACATAATTTCATCACGCAGGAAATCATCCGCGAAGAATTGCGCAGGATTGATTTCGCCGGTGCTGCCGCGTCCTGGCTCGCACAACCGGAAAACAGCCGCGCGGTGTCACGGCAGATTGCCCGCAGCGTGCCGGCGATCCTGCGCGTGATCGAAGACGATGACGTGCGCCAGTTCATGCAGAATCGCCTTGCCGCGGCGCTGGAGAATACGAAGTTTGCACCCGTGGTCGCTGAAGTGTTGTCGGTACTGGTTGCCGGCCAGCACCACCAGGCTGTGTTCGATCGATTGGTGGCGATGGCTGCACGTGCGCTGGAGCAGAACAAGGATTACATCCGCTGGAAGATCCATGAAAACAGTCCGCGCTGGCTGCCCAAGGTGATCGATGACAAGTTTTATCACCGCCTGATCGAGGCCTTGCAAAGCACGCTGGACGAAATGCGCGATGAGGACAGTGAATGGCGTCTGCGCTTCCAGAACCTGACCGACGAGTTCATCGAGCAATTGCGCACTTCGCCCGAATACGAGGAAAAACTCGACGCAATACTGGGCGAAGTACTGGGGCATCCCCTCACGCGCAATTACATCGTGGAGGTGTGGCATGACATCAAGTCCCGCCTGGAAGCCGATATCGCCTCGCCCGACTCGCAGCTGATCACCAGGCTTGAGCGCGGGCTCCATTCCTTCGGGAACGAACTCCTGAATGACGCCGCGGTGCAAAAGAAGCTGAATCAGTGGATACGGATTTTTGCGACCGAAACGATTGTCGGACGCCGCGAAGTGATCGCCGACCTGGTCGCTCGCGTGATCCGGAAATGGGATGCCGACACCATGTCACGCAAGCTGGAGTTGCATGTCGGCAAAGACCTGCAGTACATCCGCATCAACGGCACCCTCGTTGGCGGCCTCGTCGGGCTCATCCTGCACGCAATTTCCCTTGCGCTATGACGCTCGTCGCCTAGACTGTTTCCATTGTAATAACAAGACAGGTGCCTTCGCTTGTCATGAGGCGTATGACATTTATGACGTTCCCGCCTGCGCATGTCATAAAGCCGTCACATTCCGCCGTTAAAGTTCGCACTGTCTAACTTTGACAACATTTCACGGAGCAGATATGCGACTGAACAAATTCTTCACGGCAGCGGCTGCTGCTGCCGGACTTGCCATCACGTTTTCTACCGCTTCGTCCGCTTTTGCCGCCGACATCACCGGCGCAGGCGCGACCTTTCCGTATCCGATCTATGCGAAATGGGCTGAAGAGTACAAGAAAGCCAGCGGCATCGGCCTGAATTACCAGTCCATCGGTTCCGGCGGCGGCATCAAGCAGATCAAGGCCAAGACCGTTGACTTCGGCGCTTCCGACATGCCGCTCAAGGCAGAAGACCTGCAGGCAGACAACCTGATGCAATTCCCCGCCATCATGGGTGGCGTGGTGCCGGTTGTGAACCTGGAGGGCATCGTACCCGGCCAGCTGAAACTGACCGGCCAGGTGCTGGCGGATATTTACCTCGGCAAAATCACCAAGTGGAACGCTCCGGAAATCGCTTCGCTCAATGCAGGCGTGAAGCTGCCGGCGCAGGACATCACCGTCGTGCATCGCGCAGATGGCTCGGGCACTTCGTTCCTGTTCACCGATTACCTGTCGAAGGCCAATCCCGACTTCAAGGCGAAGGTCGGCTCCGGCACCGCGGTGAAATGGCCGGCCGGTGTGGGTGGCAAGGGTAATGAAGGCGTAGCGGCCAACGTGCAGCGCATCAAAAATTCGATCGGTTATGTCGAATACGCCTACGCGAAGAAGAACAAGATGAGCCACACCCAGCTGAAGAACCATGACGGCCAGTTCGTGCAACCCGACGACGCTACCTTCAAGGCAGCGGCAGCGAACGCCGACTGGGCCAAGACTCCGGGCTTCGCCGTGATCCTGACCGACCAGTCGGGCAAGACCAGCTGGCCGATCACCGGCGCGTCCTTCATTCTGATGCACAAGACGCAGCCCGACGCGAACAAGGCCAAGGAAGTGCTGAAATTCTTTGATTGGGCCTATAAGAACGGCGGCACGATGGCGAACGAGCTTGATTACGTTGCCATGCCTGCACCCGTTGTGAAGCTGGTTGAAGATGCGTGGAAAGCCCAGTTGAAGGACAGCGCCGGCAAGGCGGTCTGGTAAGCGCGGAGCTTTCCTGAACAACCTTTCATGCATCGCGCATCGCGACCGCTCTCTACGGATGGCGGTCGCATGCTGTTGCAAGTGCCCGCAAGGGCAATTGAGTTTATGACTGCACATCTATCATCCACCGCGGCATCCAGGCCGGACGCAGCGCCCAAACGTATCGAGGGCAGCGAACATGGGGGCATGACCAGCAACATGGCGCGAACCATGCGCAAGCTGCGTTTTCAGGATTTCGTGTTCCACAAGCTCACGCTGTTCTTTGCGTTGAGCGTTCTGCTGGTGCTGGTCGGGATCATTGTGTCGCTCGTAATCGGTGCCTGGCCGGCGTTCAAAGAGTTCGGTCCGGGTTTTATCACGCGGATTGAATGGGATCCTCCCAATGATCAATTCGGTGCACTGATCGCCATCGTCGGTACGCTGGCCACATCCATTGTCGCGCTGCTGATCGCCTTTCCCATCAGTTTCGGCATCGCCCTCTTCCTCACCGAAATCTGCCCGTCGTCCCTGCGTCGTCCACTCGGCACGGCAGTGGAGCTGCTGGCCGGCGTGCCAAGCATTATTTACGGCATGTGGGGCCTGTTCGTTTTTGCGCCGCTGTTCGGCGACCATGTGCAGCCCCTGTTGAACGAAACGCTGGGGCAGCTGCCAGTAGTGGGCAAGCTGTTCAGCGGGCCGATGATGGGCATCGGCATCCTTACTGCCGGGCTGATCCTGTCGGTCATGATTATTCCATTCATCGCTTCCGTCATGCGCGACGTGTTCGAGGTAGTGCCGGCGGTGTTGAAGGAATCGGCCTACGGCCTCGGCTGCACCAGATGGGAAGTCGTGCGCAAGATTGTTCTGCCCTACACGCGCAACGGCGTGGTGGGCGGCGTCATGCTTGGCCTCGGACGCGCGCTGGGCGAGACGATGGCGGTCACCTTCGTGATCGGCAATGCGAACGCGCTGTCATGGTCGCTGTTCGCACCGGGCAACAGCATTGCATCCACGCTCGCCAATGAATTCGCCGAGGCTGAATCGACGCTGCACGTCTCGTCGCTGTTCGCGCTCGGCCTGATCCTGTTTGTCATTACCTTCATCGTGCTGTCCGCGGCAAAACTGATGTTGATGGGCATGTCCCGCAAGGAAGGAACCAAGACATGAATTCGGTTTACCGCAGGCGCCTGTGGGCGCACCGCATCGGCATTGCGCTCTCCGTGGCGGCGATGGCTGTCGGCCTGTTCTTCCTGATGTGGATCCTGGTGACGCTGCTGCTGAAGGGAATCGATGGGCTGAGCCTGTCCATGCTTACTGAGACCACGCCGGCACCGGGCAGCGAGGGCGGCGGGCTGATGAATGCCATCGTCGGCAGTCTGATGATGGTCGGCGCGGCAACGCTGGTCAGTACGCCGATCGGTATCCTGGCCGGCATTTATCTGGCCGAGTACGGCGAGGAAAGCTGGCTCGCACAGGTGACGCGCTTCGTTACCGACATCATGCTGTCGGCGCCTTCCATCGTGATCGGCCTGTTCGTGTATGCGATCTATGTCGCGAACGTCAAGCATTTCTCCGGCTGGGCCGGCACCTTCGCGATCTCGCTGATTGCAGTCCCCGTCGTGGTGCGCACCACCGACAACATGCTCAAGCTGGTGCCGAACAGCCTGCGCGAAGCAGCATTCTCGCTCGGCGCGCCACGCTGGAAAGTGGCGATGATGGTGCGGTTGCGCGCCGTCAAGGCCGGCGTCGTGACCGGCGTGCTGCTGGCGGTGGCGCGCATTTCCGGTGAAACCGCGCCGCTCCTGTTCACTGCGTTGAACAACCAGTTCTTCAGCGCCAACATGAATGCGCCCATGGCGAACCTGCCTGTCGTGATTTATCAGTTCGCCATGAGCCCCTACGACAACTGGCGCGCCCTCGCATGGGGCGGCGCCTTGTTGATTACTTTCAGCGTGCTCGGCCTCAATATCCTGTCGCGCACCCTGTTCAGCCAGAAAGCACCGCACTGACATGACGATGACATCGACAGCAATCGCAACGGAAAAGGCCACCCTTGAAATCGCCGACCTGAATTTCTTTTACGGAAATTTCCAGGGACTGAAGAACATCAACATGAAGATCTTTGAGCGCAAGGTCACGGCGTTCATCGGACCATCAGGCTGCGGAAAATCGACCTTGCTGCGGACCTTCAACCGCATGTTCGACCTGTATCCCGGCCAACGTGCCGACGGGAAGATCATGTACAGCGGCCGCAACATCCTCGAAGCAGGGCAGGACGTCAACCTGCTACGCGCCAAGATCGGCATGGTGTTCCAGAAGCCGACGCCGTTTCCAATGTCCGTCTACGACAACATCGCGTTCGGCATTCGCCTTTATGAAAATCTTTCCAGGGGCGAAATGGATGAACGTGTCGAAGCCGCGCTGCGCAAGGCGGCCCTGTGGGATGAGGTCAAGGACAAACTGAACAAGAGCGGCCTCAGCCTGTCGGGCGGCCAGCAGCAGCGCCTGTGCATCGCGCGCGGCATTGCGGTCAAGCCGGACGTGCTCCTGCTGGACGAACCGACCTCGGCGCTCGATCCGATCTCGACCGTCAAGATCGAGGAACTGATCCACGAACTGAAGCATGACTACACCATCGCCATTGTCACGCACAACATGCAGCAGGCGGCGCGCTGCTCCGATTACACGGCCTATATGTACCTGGGCGAACTGGTCGAATTTGGCGACACCGACCAGGTCTTCATGAACCCGGCGAAGAAGGCGACACAGGACTACATCACCGGTCGCTTCGGCTAGCCGGCACACGATAACTGATTCATCAAGGAGAACCTGATGCCAGGTGACCATTCTTCAAAACAGTACGATCTGGACCTCGAAGCGATCCGCTCGAAAGTGCTGCTCATGGGCGGGCTGGTCGAGAACCAGTTCAACGATGCCGTCGCCAGCTTCCGCACCGGGAACCTGGAGCAGGCGGAGCAGGTGATCAAGGCCGATGAAAACGTCAATCGGCTTGAAGTCACTCTCGACGACACCTGCAGCCACCTGATCGTGAAGCGCCAGCCCGCGGCAAACGACCTGCGCACCGTGATTGCCACGCTCAAGGTCATTACCGACCTGGAACGCATTGGCGACGAGGCGACCAAGATCGCACGCAGCGCGAAGAACCTGCACGAACGCGGCACCGTCGGCGTGCTCAACCATTACGAGTCGATCCGCGTGATGGCGGCCGGCACCGCAACCTTGCTGCATGACGCGCTCGACACCTTCGCCCGCCTCGACGACAAACAGGCAGCGCGCATCATCGCGCAGGACCAGGTGATCGATCATGAGTTCAGGTCCATCATCCGCACCATGATCACCTTCATGATGGAAGATCCGCGCACCATCTCCGCCGCGCTCGACGTACTTTGGGTGGCGAAGGCGATCGAGCGGATCGGCGACCACGCGAAAAACATCGCGGAATATGTGATATATGTCGTGGAGGGCAGGGACATTCGCCACACAGACTTTTTGCGTACAAAAAAGGATGACTCCACCTGAACATGGCTGTCGATAAAACAACAATTCTGATTGTCGAGGATGAGCCGGCGATTATCGAGCTGGTTACATTCACGCTGAGGGAGGCCGGCTGGAACACTTATGCCGTGCACAGCGCTTCGGAGGCCTGGGAGTTCATCCAGCGCCGCACGCCGCAACTGGTGCTGCTGGACTGGATGCTGCCGGACCAGAGCGGTCTGCGTCTGCTGTCACGTATTCGCGCCGAACGTCAGCACCAGCAACTGCCGGTGATCATGCTTACCGCCAAGAGCATGGAAGAAGACAAGATTGCCGGCCTTGACCAGGGGGCCGATGATTACATCACCAAGCCGTTCTCGCCGCGCGAGCTGACGTCGCGCATCAAGGCGCTCCTGCGGCGAAAGAGTCCCGAGCATGCGCAGAGCCTGATGACGGCGGGGCCGGTCACACTTGATCCCGTGAGTTGTACCGTCCAGCTGCACGGGCAGAAGATCGATATCGGGCATGCCGAATACAAGCTGCTGAAATTCTTCCTCGCGCATCCGGAACGCGTCTTCTCGCGCAGCCAGCTGCTCGACAAAGTGTGGGGCGATCATGTGCTGATCGAGGAACGCACGGTCGACGTGCATGTGCTGCGCCTGCGCAAGGCGCTCAAGGATGCGGAATCGCTGATCCGGACCGTGCGTAGTGTAGGCTACATGCTGTCTGAAAAATAAAATTGCCTGTTCATGAATCGACGCCTGTTATTCTGGATCCCGGTTGCCTTGCGGCTTCTGCTCGTCGTGGCCGGGGCCGGAATCGTCTGGTACTTCTTCGGTCCGGTTGTCGCTCTCGCGGCCATGCTGGGAGCGATGGTCGTGATGCTGGTGACCCAGCTACATTATCTCTATCAGCTCTCGGACTGGCTCGACAACCCGGGCAGCGCCAGGCTGCCGGACGGCTGGGGCGCGTGGACCGACATCTTCTCCCGCCTCTACAAGCTTCGCCGCGACGACGAAAAGAACCAGGCAGAACTGGCTGAATGGCTGGCCCGCTTCCGCCAGGCGATGAGTCTGCTACCTGACGGCGTCGTTATCATGGACGATGTCCTGTTCCTCGAATGGTGCAATCCTGCCGCCGAACGGCATCTCGGCCTGGAGCTGGCGCGCGACAAGGGCATGCGCGTGACAAACCTGATCCGCACGCCGTCCTTTATCGACTACGTAGTGCTCGGCCGCTATGAGCAGCCGCTGACCCTGAACCTGCGCGAGCGCAAGCTGATCGTGCAGATCATCCCCTTCGAAAGCCGACGGCAGATTCTCGTGACGCATGACGTTACGGATGCCGAGCGCGTCGACATGATGCGGCGCGACTTTATTGCCAACGCATCGCATGAATTACGCACGCCGCTCACCGTCATCAACGGCTTTCTGGAAATCGCCTATGCCCAGCCGAATCTCGAACTGCAGACACGCATGTCGCACCTGAAGCTGATGATCGAGCAGGGTCAGCGCATGCAAAACCTGGTCGAGGACATGTTGACCCTGACCCGGCTGGAATCGGTCGAACACCCGCTACGTCCGGAACGGGTCGATATCCGGACGCTGCTGGAGCAGATCCGGCAGGAAGCGCTGGCCTTGTCCGCCGGTCGGCACCAGGTCTCGCTTGAGATTGACGGACCGGATATCCGGGGCAGTGCAGACGAGTTGCGCAGCGCCTTCGGCAACCTGGCATCGAATGCAGTTCGGTACACGCCGGAACATGGCAGCATCGCGCTGACATGGAAGATGACCGAGGAAGGACCGCGCTTTACCGTCAAGGATACCGGCATCGGCATTCGCCTCGAGCACATTGCACGCCTGACGGAGCGCTTTTATCGTGTCGACAAGAGCCGCTCGCGCGAAACGCAAGGGACCGGACTCGGCCTCGCGATCGTCAAACATGTGCTGCTGCGCCATGATGCAGCGCTGGAAATCGAATCCGAGCCGGGTAAAGGAAGCACTTTTACCGTGAAGTTCCCAAAAAAGGCAGTCTTTGCGGAATGACATGGCTGAATGGATTTCTTGGGATAAACTGTGAGTATGGTAATCAGCTGCCGGAGCCCGATTCTCCGGCGGCGCACCAGGTTCATCACCATGACCTCAAACCCGGTATTGTCCCTCCGTACGATTCTGAAAACTCTCGTGGCCGGAATCATGTTTTCCCTCATCGCTGGTTGCTCAAGCCTCCTTCCGACAGCAAAACAGGAAACCCAGACGCCATGGCGCAGTTACGCGGACGCCCAGGCGGCATTCGACAAGGTTGTCATCGGAAAGACGACCGTCGTCGACCTCAAGGCGATGTCGATTGATCCGGATGTGACGCCGAACGTCGCCTACCTCAGCCACACCGATCTGCTGCGCCGGCTGTTCCCGATCTTTTCTTATGACCTCAATCTGCTCGACCCCGGCCTGAAGACGTGTGTGTCCTCGAAGGAGACATGCTATGCCTATGAGGTTGACCAGCTCACCCTCGACCGCAAGCGTTACGGCAATTTCTGGCTCGATTTCTTCAATTTCAAGCGCCAGATCGACATATCCGGCTGGCGCTTCAACGCGGTATTCGTCATCAAGGGTGATACGGTCGTATACAAGTTGTGGAACGGCAAGCCCAACGTACACCAGCGGGAGGAGGAAAGAAGCCCGCTCGGACCCTTCCAGGGATTTGGCCCGACCTTGCTGACAAGGTGAGGCAGGGAAGGTCGCCTGGAGCATTGCCCGGGAACATCAGTTAAAATACGATGTCTTCAGGCAATGTCCCGTCTTCCATTTTCCATTTTGGGGCACCCATTCACCGCCCCGTTCAATGTCTTCCCGCGCCAACGCGCGTTCCTGCCTATCCATGAAACGTTCATCCCTGCTTGTCCTGTTCTCCGCCATTCTGCTGTCCGCCTGTTCTACCGTCAGCACGCCGCCCGCAACACAAACTACGGCGCAACATGCCGCCCAGGCCAAAGCGTCACGCCAGATCAAGATCGGCCTGGCGCTGGGCGGCGGCGCGGCGCGTGGGTTTGCCCATATCGGCGTCATCAAGGAACTCGAAGCACAGGGGATCGTGCCGGACATTGTTGTCGGTACCAGCGCCGGCAGTCTGGTCGGTGCCCTGTATGCAGCGGGCAATAACGGATTTGCCTTGAACAAGATGGCGCTGGAGATGGACGAGGCAACCATTTCGGATTGGTCCGTGCCTTTCTTCAGCAAGGCGACCGGTGTGCTGAAGGGCGAGGCCTTGCAGAATTACGTCAACCGGGCAGTGAAGAATGTGCCGCTCGAAAAGCTCAAGATCCAGTTCGGTGCAGTTGCTACCGACCTGCATAACGGCCAGCCGATCCTGTTCCAGCGTGGCAATACCGGATTGGCAGTGCGGGCTTCATCGGCCGTTCCGAGCGTGTTCCAGCCGGTGACGATTGGCGGGCACTCCTATGTCGACGGTGGGCTGGTTTCGCCGGTTCCGGTGCGCTTTGCCCGGCAAATGGGCGCGGATTTCGTGATCGCAGTGAATATTTCCTCGCAACCGGATGCTCAGCCGTCGTCCAGTAATCTCGATGTCCTGCTGCAGACCTTTGCCATCATGGGGCAGAGCATCAACAGCTATGAATTGAAGGACGCGGATATCGTGATCCAGCCGCGGCTCGGCACGATGAAAGGAAATGATTTCCCCGCACGAAATACCGCAATCCTGGCAGGAGAGCAGGCCACAGCGGCGATGCTGCCGGAAATCAAGCGCAAGCTGAACGCCATGCGCGAACAATAAAAGAAGGGGAATTTTCCGGGCCGGAAAAGCTTATTCCGGCTCGTTGATGCGTCGTGCGCCGTTGAACCGCTTTTTCCAGTAGCTCAGGTCCATGCTTTCAATGCGAACCTGGCCGCCGGGAGAAGGCGAATGGATGAATTTGTTGTCACCCAGATAAATGCCGACATGGGAAAAAGCATGTCGCAGGGTGTTGTAGAAGACGAGGTCGCCCGGCTGCAGGTTCCTGGTATCGACCTTCTCGCCCACCCGGCTCATTTCTTCCGACGTCCGCGGCAGATCTGCTCCCCACGCATCCTTAAACACATAGCGGACCAGTCCGCTGCAATCCAGGCCGTTTTCCGGTGCGGTTCCACCGTACTTGTAACGAATGCCGATCATGCCCATTGCGCGGATGACCAGCTCCGATGCATGCGAGGTGGCGCGCGCGGTCAAGTCATGCAACCTGCTGAATGCCGTCACCTGCTCCGGGGCCGCAGGCTGCTCATCGGCGAACGCTACCCCCGCGAGGCAAAGGCTGATCCCGACGACGCAAACGCGGGCGCGGAGGCGGAGCCATCGACCTTGGAAAAATGTTGCCATCGAGAAAAGTTGCATGGTCAAGACACCAGCAATGTAAGTGAATTGGGCGGTACTGTCAAAATTTCCGGCTCAAGGTTATGCTTTCCGGGATGTACTGATAACCGTTCCGCATAACCACAAACACCTCGATGGACCTGCCAATCAAACCAAGGGTACTGATCGCTGACGATTCGCGCATCGTGCGAGCAACCCTGATCAAACATATCGAAGGCATGTTCGATTTCCGCGAGGCGCTTGACGGCGAGGAGGCGTGGGAGACACTGCTCCTCGATCCGGCGATACGGGTTGTCATTACCGATTTGACAATGCCAAGACTGGACGGTTATGGCCTGCTGCGGCGCATCCGTAACTCCCGTGTCAGCCGCATACGTGACATCCCCGTCGTCGTGGTTTCCGGCAGCGACGAGCGCGAGGAGCGGGACCGCGCCAAGGCGGCAGGAGCGACGGACCTGATCACCAAGGGGATCGGCACCGCGCAACTGCTGTCGCGCCTGGACATCCTGACCAGACTTGTCACCACGCAAAACGAGTTCCAGCGCGGCCTGGAAGCACTCGTCCAGCAGCATGCCGAGGCGCCCGCACCGGGTTTGCCCACGGTGGACGCGGCTCGCTCCGGCATTGAAAGCCTGCTGCTGAATTCCGTGAAGGCGAAGAAAAATTTTGTCCTGCTCAATGTCTGCATCGGCCTGAAGCACATCGGCATGGAAGAGCTTGCGACGGATCCATCGCCCAATGTGGTCAATGCGGTCGGGGACCTGTTGCGGCGAACCGTGCGCCAGAGCGACCATGTGGCCAGGAGCGGCAGGGCCGGATTCGTGCTGGCAACTGGCAGCATCAATTTCGATTCCGCGCGCTGTTTTGCGCAGCGGATATGCAGGGCGATCGCCAATGCGCAACTGGTGAAAACCGAGGGCATGGCATTCATCGCAAGCTGCGGACTGGTATCTCTCAGCGACGAGGTCATGCCATCCGGCGCGCCTGGCTTGCAAGTGATGCTCGACTTGGCGCACGCGCGCGCGATGCTGGGATTGAACCGCGGCATCACAGGAATCGTCGGCAAGGAAGAGGAAACGGCATTCCAGCGCGGCGATATTCCTGTGCTGGAGATGGTCGAGGCGGACGGGAGCCCGATGCGCAATGGGAACGATGGCGGGATTCCGGACCTGGCAACCTTGCTGCAATGGATCAAGGAAGGGCGGCAGGATGAAGTCTTGCCCCATATCGGCAAGCTTTCCGCAGACCTGCAGCCGCTGGTCCACCTGCTTCTGAAGCAAAGCAAGCATTAGCCGGTTCCCGACGTCGGGTATTTGTCAGTGCGTCTACGTACAACTGCTGACTGCGCATGCCTTATCCCCCGGCGTAGAATCCAACCTTCCATAATGACAAGGAGGGACAATGCAATCCAAGCAAATTCTTACGCTCGACGACGCAAGGAAGATTGCCACGGCAGCTGAAGCCGAAGCCAGGGCAAACAACTGGGCGGTGACCATTTCGATCGTCGATGACGGCGGCCACCTTCTGTGGTTGCACCGCCTGGACGGCGCGGCGCCGATCTCCGCGCACATCGCGCCCGCCAAGGCGAAGACCGCCGCGCTCGGCCGTCGCGAAACCAAGGTGTACGAAGACATGATCAACAACGGCCGGGTATCCTTTGTGACCGTGCCGGAAGTCGAAGGCCTGCTTGAAGGCGGCGTTCCGGTCATGGTAAATGGGCAATGCGTCGGCGCCGTCGGCGTTTCCGGCGTCAAGTCATCGGAAGATGTGCAGATTGCACGGGCGGGCATCGCCGCACTCGGTCTCTGAATCCGCACATTGCGGCGCCGTTTGCGGGCTCGCGGGCACCTTATCCCGCCGCCGCATTCGGGCTGCCGGCAAGCCTTACCGCAAGCTTACAAGTTTGCGGGGAGGGGCGTTTTCGGCTATAATCTCGGGGTTTAACTAAATCCAGTCCGCCGTAGCGCATACCCCTTCCATCTCGTCCCGAATAGACCCTCGACACCCAGCGCAAGCCGTTCGGTTGGCGGTCGTTCCGGCGCGGCGCAGCGGCGGTAACAATCTCAGGAGTTACCCTTGCTGCCATTTTTTTCTGGCCAATCAGTTCCGGCCATCCTAGCGCTTGCAGACGGGTCGATTTTCCAGGGTTTTTCCATCGGTGCCGCCGGTCATACGATCGGTGAGGTCGTGTTCAACACGGCCATTACCGGCTATCAGGAAATCCTGACCGACCCCAGCTACAGCCGTCAGATCGTGACGCTCACCTATCCGCACATCGGCAATGTCGGCGTGAATGAGGAAGACGTCGAGGCGAACAAAATCCACGCCGCCGGCCTGATCATCAAGGACCTGCCGCTGCTGACATCGAACTTCCGTTCAAAGCAAAGCCTGTCCGACTATCTCAAGGCGGAGAACGTGGTCGGCATTGCCGGCATCGATACCCGCAAGCTGACGCGCATCCTGCGCGAGAAGGGCGCACAGAACGGCGCCATCATGGCAGGCGAGGCCGCGAACACGGAGGAGGCGTTGGCGCTGGCGCGGTCCTTCCCTGGCTTGGCAGGCATGGACCTGGCAAAGGTGGTGTCCACCGCGAAGCCCTATGTCTGGGACCAGACCGAGTGGCGGCTTGGCGAGGGTTACGGCAAGCAGACCAATCCCAAATTCCACGTTGTCGCCTATGATTACGGCGTCAAGTACAACATCCTGCGCATGCTGGCCGAGCGCGGCTGCAAAGTGACCGTGCTGCCGGCGCAAGCATCCGCAGCGGAGGCTCTCGCGCTGAACCCGGACGGCATCTTCCTGTCCAACGGGCCCGGCGATCCGGAGCCTTGCGATTACGCAATCGCGGCGACTCGCGAGTTGATCGAACGCGGCATTCCGACCTTCGGCATCTGCCTCGGCCACCAGATCATGGCGCTGGCCTCTGGCGCGAAGACTCTGAAGATGAAATTCGGCCATCACGGCGCCAATCATCCCGTGCAGGACCTCGATACGAAGCAGGTGATGATCACCTCGCAGAATCACGGCTTTGCTGTGGACGTGGATACCCTGCCGTCCAACTGCCGCATTACCCACGTCTCGCTGTTTGACGGTTCGCTGCAAGGCTTTGCACGCACCGACAAGCCAGCGTTCTGCTTCCAGGGCCACCCGGAAGCGTCGCCCGGCCCGCACGACATCGCCCCCTTGTTCGATCGCTTCATTGGGCTCATGACCCGGGCGATGATGGAGAAACACACAAATGCCTAAGCGCACAGACATCAAAAGCATCCTGATCATTGGCGCCGGCCCGATCATCATCGGCCAGGCGTGCGAATTCGACTACTCCGGCGCGCAGGCCTGCAAGGCATTGCGCGAGGAAGGTTATCGCGTCATCCTCGTCAACAGCAATCCGGCGACCATCATGACTGACCCGGAGATGGCCGACGTTACCTACATTGAGCCGATCACCTGGCAGGTGGTCGAACGCATCATCGACAAGGAGCGCCCCAACGCGATCCTGCCGACGATGGGCGGCCAGACCGCGCTCAACTGCGCACTAGACCTGCATCGCCACGGTGTGCTGGACAAGTACGGTTGCGAACTGATCGGCGCCACGCCGGAAGCGATCGACAAGGCGGAAGACCGCCTGAAGTTCAAGGATGCGATGACCAAGATCGGCCTCGGTTCCGCGCGTTCGGGCATCGCTCATTCGATGGACGAGGCATGGGCGGTGCAAAAGGAGATCGGCTTCCCGGTCATCATCCGTCCGTCCTTCACCATGGGCGGTACCGGTGGCGGCATCGCCTACAACCCGGAAGAGTTCGAAACCATCTGCAAGCGCGGCCTGGAAGCATCGCCGACCAACGAACTGCTGATCGAAGAATCGCTGATCGGCTGGAAAGAGTTCGAGATGGAAGTGGTGCGCGACAAGAAGGACAACTGCATCATCGTCTGCTCGATCGAAAACCTCGATCCGATGGGCGTGCATACTGGCGATTCGATCACCGTCGCCCCGGCACAGACGCTGACCGACAAGGAATACCAGATCATGCGCAACGCCTCGCTGGCAGTGCTGCGCGAGATCGGCGTCGACACCGGCGGTTCCAATGTGCAGTTCTCCGTCAATCCGAAAGACGGTCGCATGATCGTGATCGAGATGAACCCGCGCGTGTCGCGCTCCTCGGCACTCGCATCCAAGGCAACCGGCTTCCCGATCGCGAAAGTCGCGGCCAAGCTGGCAGTCGGCTTCACGCTGGATGAGTTGCGCAACGAGATCACCGGCGGCGCGACCCCGGCATCATTCGAGCCGACCATCGACTATGTCGTGACCAAGGTGCCGCGTTTCGCGTTCGAAAAATTCCCGGCTGCCGACAGCCACCTCACCACGCAAATGAAATCGGTGGGCGAGGTGATGGCCATCGGCCGTACCTTCCAGGAATCGTTCCAGAAAGCCTTGCGCGGCCTTGAGGTCGGCGTCGACGGCATGAACGAAAAGACCACCGACCGCGAGACCATCGAGGAAGAACTCGGCGAGCCGGGCCCGGAGCGCATCTGGTATGTGGGCGACGCATTCGCGCAAGGCTTCTCGCTGGAAGAAGTGCATCAACTGACGCACATCGACCCATGGTTCCTCGTACAGATCAAGGAAATTGTCGACATCGAACTCTGGCTCGAAACCCAGACGCTCGACGCGCTCGACAAGGCCACGCTGTTCAAGCTCAAGCAGAAGGGTTTTGCTGACCGTCGCCTGGCGAAGCTGCTGAAGACCACCGACAAGGCCGTGCGCGACAAGCGCCGCGAACTTGGCGTGCGTCCGGTCTACAAGCGCGTCGATACCTGCGCTGCGGAGTTCGCGACGAAGACGGCGTACATGTACTCGACCTACGAGGAAGAGTGCGAAGCGCAGCCGACCAACAAGAAGAAGATCATGGTGCTGGGCGGCGGTCCGAACCGCATCGGCCAGGGCATCGAATTCGACTATTGCTGTGTGCACGCAGCGCTGGCAATGCGCGAAGACGGTTACGAAACCATCATGGTCAACTGCAACCCGGAAACGGTTTCCACCGACTATGACACCTCCGACCGCCTGTACTTCGAGCCGCTGACCCTGGAAGACGTGCTGGAAATCGTCGACAAGGAAAAGCCCTACGGCGTGATCGTGCAGTACGGCGGCCAGACACCGCTCAAGCTGGCACTCGACCTGGAAGCCAACGGCGTGCCGATTGTCGGCACTTCGCCGGACATGATCGATGCCGCGGAAGATCGCGAGCGTTTTCAGAAGCTGTTGCACGACCTCGACCTGCGCCAACCGCCGAACCGTACCGCGCGTACTGAGGAAGACGCACTGCGCCTTGCGCAGGAAATCGGGTATCCGCTGGTGGTGCGCCCCTCTTATGTGCTGGGCGGCCGCGCCATGGAAATCGTGCACGAACAGCGCGACCTCGAACGCTACATGCGCGAAGCGGTGAAGGTGTCCAACGATTCACCGGTGTTGCTCGACCGCTTCCTCAATGATGCGATCGAAGTCGACGTCGACTGCCTGTCGGATGGGCAGCGCACTTTCATCGGCGGCGTGATGGAACACATCGAACAGGCCGGCGTGCACTCGGGCGACTCTGCCTGCTCGCTGCCGCCGTATTCGCTGTCCAGGGAAACCGTCGATGAACTGAAGCGCCAGACTGCTCTGATGGCCAAGGGCTTGAATGTGGTCGGTCTGATGAACGTGCAGTTCGCCATTCAGCAGCAAGAGGTGGACGGCAAGTTGCAGGATATCGTCTTCGTGCTTGAAGTCAACCCGCGCGCATCGCGTACGGTACCGTTTGTATCGAAGGCTACCGGTCTGCAACTGGCGAAGATCGCTGCGCGCTGCATGGTCGGCCAATCGCTGGAGAGCCAAGGCATCAAGAACGAAGTGGTGCCGCAGTACTTCAGCGTGAAGGAAGCCGTCTTCCCATTCAACAAGTTCCCGGGCGTCGATACCATCCTCGGACCGGAAATGAAGTCGACCGGTGAAGTCATGGGCGTGGGCAAGACCTTCGGTGAAGCCTTCGTCAAATCGCAACTTGGCGCGGGTGTGAAGCTGCCGAAGTCGGGCAAAGTCTTCCTCAGCGTGAAGAACAGCGACAAGCCGCGTGCAGTGCAGGTAGCGAAAGACCTGGCAGAGCTCGGCTTCACACTGGTGGCAACCAAAGGCACCGCTTCTGCAATCAGCGCGGCTGGCATTCCGGTAACGCCAGTCAACAAGGTCGTGGAAGGCCGTCCGCACGTTGTCGACATGATTAAGAACAACGAAATTGTCATGGTGATCAACACGGTCGAGGAAAAGCGCACGGCAATTACTGACTCGCGCACCATCCGTACCTCGGCGCTGCTGGCCCGGGCGACGACCTACACCACCATCGCCGGTGCGGAAGCCGCGGTCGAAGGCATGCGTCATCTCGATGAGTTGCATGTCTACGATTTACAAGGCTTGCATAAATCTTTACACTAAGCTTTTACAGTTAAGACTTAGCCACAGAGGTCACAGACGATTCCGGGTTTCCCGGAGTTATTTGTGACCTCTGTGGTTTTCATTTCGCCTCAAGAAAATCATGAGCACAGTACCTATTACCAAGCGTGGCGCGGAACTTCTGAAAGAAGAGTTGCACCGCCTGAAAACCAAGGATCGCCCGTCCGTCATCAGCGCCATCGCGGAAGCGCGCGCGCAAGGCGACCTGTCCGAAAACGCCGAATACGATGCAGCCAAGGAACGCCAGGCGTTCATCGAAGGCCGCATCGCGGAACTGGAAGGCAAGCTGGGCGCAGCCCAGATCATCGACCCGACCGTGCTGGATGCGGAAGGCCGCATCGTGTTTGCATCGACGGTCGATCTCGAAGACCTCGAATCCGGACAAAAGGTCACCTACCAGATCGTCGGCGAGGATGAAGCCGACCTGAAAGAGAAGAAAGTGTCGATTACCTCGCCCATCGCCCGCGCCCTGATCGGCAAGTATGCCGGCGACGTGGTCGAGGTAAATGCACCTTCCGGCATTCGCGAATACGAAGTCCTCGAAGTTCGTTACATCTGACCAGCCATGCGTGCCGCGCGCATCCGCCTGCTGATTGCATCATTCTGGGTGGGAAGCATGTGGACCATCGGTTACCTGGTTGCTCCCACCCTGTTTGCGAGCCTCGCTGACAAAGGGCTGGCTGGGACGATCGCAGGAAAGCTGTTCCGGATTGAGGCGTGGCTGTCCGTCGGTGCTGTCATTGCGCTATGGGTCTTGCTGAAGACGGGCTCGGGCGAGAGCGAAGGAAGAGCTGGCAAACAGCTTCGCTGGCTCACGTTGGGAATGCTGGCCTGTACCTTGGTCGGGTATTTTGCGTTGCAGCCCTTTATGGCCGAGCTGCGTGCGGCGGCCGGGCCGGGCGGGGTGATGGACGCAGCGACGAAAGCCCGGTTTGGCCTATTGCATGGTGTGTCGAGCGTGTTCTATCTGATCCAGAGCCTGCTCGGCGCGCTGCTCATCTGGAAGCTGCGCTGAGCCGAGCGGCAGTTGTTTTCACCCTTCGGGGTGAATTCGGGCAGCAGCTTCAAGCCCTGCCTAATGCGGATTTTTTCGAACTGGATTGACGCTTCTTGGCGCGCTTGACATTACCGCCGGCGGTCACGCGTTCGTTCCCTTTCAGGACGACTTTCGTGACTGACGGGCGTTTGGTGCCGCTCGGGCTTGCCTTGACGATGGTCACTTCGCGCAGTCCCTTGCCGCGCTTTTCGCTACGCTCCCGGGACGTTTCCTTTTTTGGGCGGTACAACACCAGAAGCTTGCCGATATGCTGGACCGGCGCGGCACCCAGCTTGTCGCAGATCGTTTCATACGTTTCAATCCGCGCGTCGCGGTCGTCGCCGAAAACGCGGACCTTGATCAGGCCGTGGGCGTCCAGGCTGGTATCGATCTCTTTCAGGACGGAAGGCGTGACGCCGGCCTCGCCGATGATGACCACGGGATTCAGTGCATGGGCCTCGGAACGAAGCGCGCTGCGCTCCGCGGGTGTCAGTTTCAACATGATTAATATTCCTTAAAAGCGGTATTCTACGCGAATGGCCAAGAACAAATTCAACAAAAACTGGTTGCACGACCATATCAATGATCCTTATGTGAAGCAGGCGCAGAAGGAGGGCTACCGCGCGCGCGCCGTCTACAAGCTCAAGGAAATCGACGAGAGCGAAAAGCTGATCAGGCCGGGTCAGATCGTCGTTGACCTTGGCTGCACACCAGGAAGCTGGTCGCAATACGTGCGCAACAAGCTGGCCGGAAAGGAAGGCGGCGGCATCAACGGCACCATCATCGGGCTCGATATCCTGCCCATGGAACCGATCGCGGACGTGCATTTCATACAAGGTGACTTTCGCGAGCAGGAAGTGCTGGACCAGTTGGAAGAAGTCGTGGGCGGAAGGAAGGTCGATCTGGTCCTTTCCGATATGGCGCCCAACCTGTCGGGGGTGTCGGTCACAGATGCAGCCCGCGTCGAACACATCATTGACCTGGCGCTTGAATTTGCCAGAGCCCACCTGAAACCTTCGGGAGCCCTGCTCGTCAAATGTTTCAACGGGCCGGGCTATACCCAGCTCGTTGAAAAGTTCCGCCAGGAATTCAAAACAGTCATCCCCAAGAAGCCCAAGGCGAGCAGGGACAAGTCCTCGGAAGTCTTTTTGCTCGGCAAGGTCCTGAAAAACCCTCAATAGTTGCAAGTTGATTACTTGATAAGCCTTGATTTCCAGGATCTTAGCCACACATCTTGTAAAAGTCCGGTTTCCGCCGCAATCGTTCAGGCGTGGAGACCGAAGTTGCAGTCATTTTCCACGCGATTTGAAGCAATATTCGGGCTGGCAAGCACGGATTATTGCGGGTAGAATCAATTACAAGCTTTGTAAATAGGCGCGCCCGCGTCTAAGGAGTTCTAGTGAACAACATGTTTTCCAAGGCCGCCATCTGGGTGGTCATCGCCTTGGTGCTCTTCACCGTCTTCAAGCAGTTCGACGGACGCACTCTGGCCGGCGGCGCAACGCCGATTCCGTACTCGGACTTCCTGGACGAGGTCAAGGCCAAGCAGATCCGCGAAGCAGTCATTGAAGACCGCAGCATCGTGGCGACGACCAATGATGGCAAGCGCGTCAAGACGGCAGTGACCTATCTCGACCGCGGCCTGATCGGAGACCTCATCAACAACGGCGTCAAGTTCGACGTCAAGCAGCCGGAAGAGCAATCCTTCCTCTCCCAAGTATTCATTTCCTGGTTCCCGATGCTGTTGCTGATCGGCGTCTGGGTATTCTTCATGCGGCAGATGCAGGGCGGCGGCAAGGGTGGGGCGTTCTCGTTCGGTCGCTCCAAGGCGCGCATGCTGGATGAGGCAAGCAATACCGTGACCTTCGCCGACGTTGCCGGTTGCGACGAGGCGAAGGAAGAAGTTCAGGAGCTGGTTGACTTCCTGCGCGATCCGACCAAGTTCCAGAAACTCGGCGGACGCATTCCGCGCGGCGTGCTGATGGTCGGCCCTCCGGGTACCGGTAAGACCCTGCTGGCACGTGCTATCGCAGGCGAAGCGAAGGTGCCGTTCTTCACCATTTCCGGTTCCGACTTCGTTGAAATGTTCGTTGGCGTCGGCGCATCGCGTGTACGCGACATGTTCGAGAATGCGAAGAAGCATTCGCCCTGCATCATCTTCATCGACGAAATCGATGCCGTGGGCCGTCATCGCGGCGCAGGCATGGGCGGCGGCAACGACGAGCGTGAACAGACGCTGAACCAGTTGCTGGTCGAGATGGACGGCTTCGAAGCCAACTCCGGTGTGATCGTGATCGCTGCAACCAACCGTGCCGACGTGCTCGACAAGGCGTTGCTGCGTCCGGGCCGTTTCGACCGCCAGGTGATGGTCGGCCTGCCGGACATCCGCGGCCGCGAACAGATCCTGTATGTCCACATGCGCAAGGTGCCGATTGCGCCCGACGTCAAGGCAGACATCCTGGCGCGTGGCACACCTGGTTTCTCCGGCGCCGATCTCGCCAACCTGGTCAATGAAGCTGCATTGTTCGCCGCGCGCCGCAACAAGCGCCTGGTCGAGATGCAGGACTTCGAAGACGCCAAGGACAAGATCGTGATGGGCCCGGAACGCAAGTCGGCCGTCATGCGCGAAGAAGAGCGCCGCAACACGGCATTCCACGAGTCCGGCCACGCAGTGGTTGCCAAGCTGATGCCGAAAGCCGACCCGGTACACAAGGTCACCATCATGCCGCGCGGCTACGCACTCGGTCTGACATGGCAATTGCCCGAGCATGACCGCGTGAACATGTACAAGGATAAGATGCTCGAAGAGATCTCGATCCTGTTCGGCGGACGCATCGCTGAAGAGATCTTCATGCACCAGATGTCGACGGGTGCATCGAACGACTTCGAGCGCGCCACCAAGCTGGCCCGCGCGATGGTCACGCGTTACGGCATGTCCGAGACGCTGGGCACCATGGTGTATGAGGACAGCGAGCAGGACGCTTATTTCGGCCGCATGACATCCAAGACTGTGTCGGAAGCGACTCAGCAGAAGGTGGACGCCGAGATTCGCACCATCCTGGATGCGCAATACGCCTTGTCGCGCAGGCTGCTGGAAGAAAACAAGGAGAAGGTCGAAATCATGGCGAAGGCCTTGCTTGAGTGGGAAACCCTCGACGCCGACCAGGTCAACGACATCATGGAAGGCCGCGAGCCGCGCCCGCCGAAGGCTGGCCTGCCGGTCAAGCGCTCGCCGACTGACAGCGCATCCGGCGGCGTGTCTCCCAACGCAACCGCGCCCGCATAAGCATCACTGCCGGGGCAACGTGAACCCAAGGGTGAGGAGCGATCCTCGCCCTTTTTCTTTGTCTTCGCATCACACCAATGTCCACTCAATACTTGCAATTCGGCCGTTATCGCTTTACGGCCGGGCCAGAGGCGCATCCTCTCGTGATGGGTATCCTGAACGTCACGCCGGATTCCTTTTCCGATGGCGGAAAATTCAAATCGCTTGATCTCGCCCTGTCACACGCAGAGCAAATGATTGCAGACGGCGTCGACATCATCGATATCGGCGGGGAATCCAGCCGACCCGGCGCGGCGCCGCTGCCGCTCGACGAGGAATTGCGACGCGTCATGCCTATCCTGTACGCATTGCGCGACTGTGGAAAGCCATTGTCGCTCGATACCTACAAGCCCGAAGTGATGCGCGAGGCGATTGCCGCGGGTGTCGACATGATCAATGACATCAACGGATTTCGTGCGGAGGGGGCGTTGAGTGTCATCAAGGAAAGCGACTGCGCCTTGTGTATCATGCACATGCTCAGAGATCCGACCACGATGCAGGCCGCTCCGCACTACGAGGATGTGACTGCGGAAGTGACTGCTTTCCTCCGCGCGCGCGTGGAAGCGATGGAGCAGGAGGGCGTAGAACGCAACCGCATGTGGATCGATCCGGGCTTTGGTTTTGGCAAGACCCTCGAGCATAATCTCGCCTTGTTGAGGGATCTCGACAAGATCGCCGGTGAGCTCGGGTTGCCGGTATTGGCGGGCATGTCGCGCAAGTCGATGATCGGCGCGATCACCGGCAGGCCGGTCGAGCAGCGGATCGCGGGAAGCGTTGCCGCAGCGATTGCGGCCGTCGCGCATGGCGCACGCATTGTGCGCGTGCACGATGTCGCAGAGACTGTCGATGCGCTCAAGGTCTGGCAAGCGGTTGCGACAAATAGTTGAGGAAGAAAATGAAACGCAAATATTTCGGTACGGACGGCGTGCGCGGACGGGTTGGCTCCCTGCCGATTACGCCCGACCTGGTGATGAAGCTCGGCTATGCCGCCGGCAAGGTGTTGGCGCAAGGAGAGTCGAGCAGCAGCAAACCGGTCGTCCTCATCGGCAAGGACACGCGTATCTCGGGTTACATGCTCGAAGCTGCTCTAGAGGCTGGCTTTGCGGCCGCGGGTGTTGACGTGACGCTCGCCGGGCCGATGCCTACGCCTGCAATCGCTTATCTGACGCGCGCGCTGCGCCTGGCGGCCGGTGTCGTGATCTCGGCATCACACAATCCTTACGATGACAACGGCATCAAGTTTTTCTCTGCCTCTGGCAACAAGCTCCCCGATGCGGTTGAATCGGACATCGAAGCGATGCTGGAAGCGCCGATCGAATGCGTGCCCTCCGAAAAGCTTGGCAAGGCCAAGCGCCTGTTCGACGCGCAAGGGCGCTACATTGAATTCTGCAAGAGCACATTCCCGAGCGAGCTGGACCTGCGCGGATTGAAGATCGTGGTGGACTGCGCGCATGGCGCGGCCTACGACATTGCACCGCATGTGTTCCATGAGCTCGGCGCTGAAGTTGTCGCCATCGGCAACCAGCCGAACGGACTGAACATCAATGACGGCGTTGGGGCAACTGCCCCGGCTGCACTGTCCGCGGCAGTGAAAGAGCACAAGGCCGACATCGGCATCGCGCTCGACGGCGACGCCGATCGCCTGCTCATGGTCGATTCGACGGGGCGTGCCTACAACGGCGACGAGCTCCTGTACATCATGATCAAGGATCGGCTTTCCATTGGGCCGGTGGCGGGCGCGGTGGGCACACTGATGACGAACATGGCGCTCGAGGTCGCCTGCAAGGAGATGGGCGTCGGCTTTGCACGCGCCAAGGTGGGTGACCGCTATGTGCTGGAAGTCCTGCACGAACGCGGCTGGCTGATCGGCGGCGAAGGCTCGGGCCATTTGCTTTTCCTCGACAAGCACACCACCGGAGACGGCATCGTGTCCGCGCTGCAGGTACTGTCTGCGCTCAAGCGCAGCGGCAAGACACTGGCCGAAGCGACATTCGAACTCGTGCTCTTCCCGCAAAGTCTGATCAATGTGAGAGTCGCGCCAGGCTTCGACTGGCAGCAGAGCAGTGCGGCAGTCGAGGAAAAGAAACTCGTCGAAACCGAACTGGGCGACAGCGGTCGCGTGCTGATCCGCGCATCGGGCACCGAGCCTCTGGTGCGTGTGATGGTTGAGGCAAGGAACGAGGTCACCGCCAACAACATGGCGCGCCGTATTGCGGACAAGCTTGCGGCCTGATGGTCTCAGACGGGCGAGCGAGGATTGCTCGCTCGCAAGGGCATTTAAATTGACCGAAGCGCACAAGCCCGGTATGATGCCTGTCTCTCGGGGCGTAGCGCAGCCTGGTAGCGCACCTGATTTGGGATCAGGTGGTCGGACGTTCGAATCGTCTCGCCCCGACCAGGAAAACGTAATAAGCATGCGGGTTAGCGGCGTAATCGCCACTAACCCGTTTTTGTTTTCTGGGTTTTTCGTAAGAATTTTGGTAAGAAAAAGTTGAGATTTGGACCATGTGGTGGGGCGTTCAAATCGTCTCGACCCGACCAGAAGTCCTCCCTTCACCCGGTTTTTCAATTCAGGAAACTCCCGCGAACCCGTCGTTGGCGTCCACAATCGTCATTTTTTGGCTACTTGCGCGCTGTAGCCAATATCAACATTGCCCATTCGAAGGCGCTTTTCCTTTTTATAACTTCCTACCAGAACGACGAAGTGTCATCTGTTGCGCTCAGTTGCAGTCCATTTGCCTATCCTTGACAGTAGTGAATTTCCAACTTACTTTTAGGAAATTTTACGAAGAGAAAGTTTCGTGCATCAAAGCTGAGAAATGGCATCAGTTCACGCAACGAGACACGCCTACAAGGAGAGGTTTCCCTATGGTTTCCCGCATAAAGAGAAGGCTGTTGCCCGTACTGATCACGTCGGTGCTCGCCGCTGGCAATGCATGGGCTGCTGACGCGCAGATGGAGAAAGCCCGCGTGATGCTGCGCGATGGCAAGCCGGCCGATGCGTACACGCTGCTCGAGAAACAGGAATTCGAGCGCGCCGGCGATGTGGAGTTCGATACGCTGATCGGCGTTGCCGCGCTCGATGCGGGCAAGGCGGATAACGCAACGCTCGCATTCGAACGCGTGCTGGCCGTTGATCCCAATGCCGCCGGTGTCCGCCTCGACATGGCGCGCGCTTATTTCGCCCTCGGTGATTATCCGCGCGCAAAACAGGAGCTGGACCTGGTGGCGCAGTTCAGCCCGCCGCCGGCGGCGCGCCTGATGATCGAGAAATATCGCCGTGCCATCGAAAAGCGCGAACAGGCGAAGCGGACCATTGTGACGGGATACGTGGAGGGCTTCGGCGGTTACGATACGAACATCACTTCGGTCGTGGGCGATTTCACCAATGCGGTGCTGTCCACCTACAACCTGCCGGGCTTCCTGCCGACCGGGAATGCGGTGAAGCGCAGCTCGGGCATTCTCGGCGCGGCGGGTGGCGTGGAGGTGACCCACCAGGCGACCGATACGATTTCGCTCTCGGCGGGCGCGGATGTGCGGCATCGCGAAGTGCTGAGGGCGCACAACTATGCGAGCGATCAGATCGACCTGCGTGCGGGCATCAGCTATGCGCAGGGCGCGAACCTGTATCGCGGCGGATTGACGCTGCAGGAATATCAGCAGCGCACCGATGTGCCGAGCGCGGACCGGCATTCCATCGGTCTTAACGCCGAATGGCGCCGCACGTTCAGCCCTTCCGACCAGGGCAGCCTGTTCGGCCTGGTGACGCAGCAGCGCTATCCGGACATTGCCGTCAATGACGTAAACACGTTTGCCGCCGGTGCGGCGTGGCTGCATCAGTTCAACGGTGCGCGCAAGCCATTGCTGTATGCAAGCCTGCTGACGGGGCAGGACAATGCGCAGAATCCGCTGTCGAACGGATCGAACTACGACAAGCGTTTCGTGAATGGCCGTCTTTATGCGCAGGTATCGATGAGCGAAAGCGCGGATCTGTTCGCCAGCATCGGTCTGCTCTATCGCGGCGACCGCTCGCCGTTCGCGCGTTCGACCAATGTTTCCTACGGCGGCGACCACACCAGCGATGTCACGCTCGGCTGGAACTGGCGGCCTGCGCCGAACTGGACGGTGCGACCGCAGGTGACTTACACCGAGAATCGCTCCAATATCGCCCTCAACGAATACCGCCGCACCGAGACGCTGGTGACGGTTCGCTACGACTTGCATTGAACGACGGGAAGCATCATGACAACAACCCGATATGAATCCATTCGACTGAAGGCTTTGTGCGTCGCGCTGGTGGCAGTGTACCCCGCGCTGGCGCTGGCAGGCGTGGCTGGCCATGTGCAGTTCGTCGCCGGCGACGTGCGCGTGACTGACGAGAAGGGCAAGGAACATGCGCTGCGCAAGGGCGAGGAGGTGAGCGAAGGCGATACGCTGCGCAGCGGCGCGAACGGCTCCGCGCAGCTGAAGATGATTGACGGCGCCATGGTCGCGCTGCGGCCGGGCACGGAGCTGAAGGTGATTGATTATGTCTTCAGCGACGAAGACGGCGGCAAGGAAAAGGCTTCCTTCTCGCTGGTGAAGGGCGGCCTGCGCGCCGTGACGGGCCTGATCGGCCGCGTCAACAAGGACCGCTACAAGATCGAGACACCGACGGCGGTCATCGGCATTCGCGGCACCGACCATGAGCCGGTCGTCGTGCTGCCTTCTGCAGCAGGAGCAGGAACGCCCGCCGGCACCTATGACAAGGTGAACGTCGGCGCGACCACGCTGACGAACCAGGCGGGCATGGCGGTGGTTGCAGCTAATCAGGTGGGCTTCGCGGCATCGCCCATGAACCAGCCGGTCATCCTGCCAAAGATTCCGGATTTTTATCGCGCAACCCCTGCGCCGAAACAAGAGCAAAAACAAGAGCGCGAGGAGAAGAAGGAGCAGACAGCGGCGAAGCAGGAGAGCGGCACTGGCGGCGACAGCGCGAGCAGCGACACGAAGGCTGCATCGACATCGGCTGCGACATCTGCCACGGCTACGACGTCCACGGCATCCGCTGCAACCCTCACGGGTGCCGATGCAAACGGCAACACGCTGAATCTGTCCAGCCAGGTCCTGACAACGTCGAGCGGCCAGTCGCTGAACCTGAATGGCGACGCGCTGAACATTCCTACGCAGCCTGCCATTCCGCATACTCAGGTGATCGCAACTTTCCCGGTCGTCGTGCAGGGCAGCGGCACGCAGCCGGGGCAGAGCTTTTCCTATCCGGGGGTGTATTACTTCGGCGGGCCTGCCTCGTCTGTGCAGCGCGATGCGGCAGGCAACATCACCGGCGTGAACGACAACGGTGCAGATGTAATCGATTACCGTTCGTCGCTGTCGCAGAGCGGCAGCACCATGGCCGATCTCGGCAAGGCTGCGACGGGTGGCGTGTCATGGGGGCGCTGGCAGGGCGGGCAGGTGACGCAGACGAGTCAGTACCTTGGCATGGACGCCAGCGGCAAATTCGGGCTGGGCGCCTACGATGCCTCGGGGAACTTCGTCGTCGGCGGCACGTCCACGACGGTCTCTGCACTTGGCAGCGGCAGCCTGCACTGGATCGCGGGCGATGTGGCTGCGCCGGTTCACCTGACGCAGGTGTTGACCGGCACGGCGAACTACAGCCTCGCGGGCGGCACCCGGCCGACGGATCAGCAGGGGAATGTCGGTACGCTCAACAGCGCAAGCCTGCACGTGAACTTCGGCACGCAGCTTGCGCGCGCCAATGTGAATTTGTCCATTGCGGGTGATAGCTGGGGCATGCAAAGCGGCGACATGCTGTTGAACGGCCCGCACTTCAATGACTACAGCGTGTGCAGTAGCACCTCTTGCACTTCCGGCGTCAGTGTCACGAAGAATGGCGTGGCGATGAGCACCACCGGCACGCCGACGACTGGTTTCGCCTTCGGCCACATCGATGGCTCGCTGCTCGGCTCGGGGCTGGCGAGCGCCGCCTTGCAATATTCGATACAGACGGCGACACCGACCACGCAAGTGGACAGTGCGAGTGGGCAGAGTTACACGACCTTCACCAACAACCTGATCCAGGGCGTGGCGGGATTCACCGGTCCGGCACAGGACGTCAACACGCCGTTCCGCGCGGTCGGCCTGACGGATGGTTGGAGCAACAGCTACGGTATCAAGAGTGATTCTCTGATAATGAATGACCCGACGGTCTACCGTGGCAGCATTGAAGCCAGCGAAGCGCCCGCGTCGCGCGTGGTCATCGGCGCGGACGGGCTGAACGAATTCCTTGGCGTGGCAAGCGGCCTTACGCCGGTGGGTGGAGGCAGCGCTGCGCAAGATACGGCGGCAACCATCAAGATCGGCTCCGCCATGAATCGCGATACCGGGTCCGCGACGATTGGCGGCGCGACCGTGTCGTGGGGACGCTGGGAGGGCGGCAGCATCGACATCTACAGCCGCGATGGCGCAGTCAGGCTGGGGACGATCGATAACAGCGGGCGCAGCGTGCACTGGATTGCCTCGCCTGTGCTGACCAGCATGGACACCTTCACCAGCCTGCCGCTGACCGGCACCGCCACGTACACGCTGGCCGGTGCGACCAGCCCCACTGACTTCAAGGGCAATACCGGCACGCTGAATTCGGTCACGCTGAGCGCGGATTTCACGAATGCCAGGGTCAATGCGGGTGTGAACGTCAGCTTCAACGCGCCGACCAACTCCAGCAACTGGACCATGAACGCAACCAACGTGCCGCTCAAGCCGGGCGACGGATTCAACTCCAGCACGATGCTCAATGGCGTGAACGGCATCACGCACACTGCAAGCTGCAGCGGACCGTCATGCGGCGCCCAGACTATCGGCAGCATCGATGGCGTGCTCGTCGGCGGCGCGCAGGGTGCGGTGGTCATGTACAACATGGCAACCGGCTCGACCACGACGTCTACTACCAGTCCGGGCAGTTCTACGTTCACGCCGGTCAATGCGGTGACAGGGTTGGCGGTGATGAAGCGGTAGTGTTGGTGCGTATGGCGAATGCAGTTCAGTTGAGCAGGCATCTGAAAGGATGCCGTCCCCGCGAAGGCGTACCGGTGTCAGGCATGATTTTGTTGACAACGCTCGCATGCGGGGGGAACGGCCATGACCCGTCCACCATTCCACCCGTCGTCCCCGCGAAGGCGGGGACCCATGGGGAAGTTGCGATCCTGCGCACAGTATTCAGATAGTCGTAGTTTGAAGCGGGTTATGGATCCCCGCCTTCGCGCACTGCTGTCCGGAATAATTTTGTTGACATGTTCATGAAAACAAGCTGGGTTGGATACGTGCCATGAGCTCGGCATATTGTCGTCGCTTGCGGTATTGCGAAGCATCGATTTCCGGACGTTGAAACAACGTGGCGCGTATCAAACACAAGCACACCCACAGGCTTTGTTTGAGCCCAGGTGCCTGCCTGTACAGCGCTACCAGAAGGTAACTGATGAGCGCGGTCAGCAATTGAATCCGCACGGCGTTTTCAGTACGCCCGAAGAATTTCTTGATCTTCAAATGCTGCTTGATCCATTTGAAGAACAATTCGATATCCCACCGTGCCTTGTAACGTTGCGCGATCTCCAAGGCGTCGCTGGTCAAGTCATTGGTCGCCAGCACCAGCGGCGTTGGCTTGCCGGCACGGGCAATCGTGATGCAGCGCAGCGGCTTGTCATAGTGATTGATGCGTTTGCCACCCTGCTGCTTGTACTTGAAGCGCACAATTCGGTCTTGCAGGACGATGCCGGTGGCCTCGGCGGCAATACGCCGTTCCTGTTCGACGCGCAAGCCGGCGTTGCGCTTGAAGCGCGTGACAAACTGCGCCCCCGCCAGATCGATGCGATGCCACCAGTTATAGTCGCAATAGCCCTTATCGAACACATACACCGCATCTTCCCGCAGCGGCACCTCGCCCGCCATTTCCACGTCGTTGACGTTGGCGGCACTGATGCCGTGCCACACCGGTGCGGCGACCGGCCTGGCGTACAGCACATGCAGCTTGATCCCCTGTGTATTGCGGGTTCGATTGGCCAATGTCTAGCGGTCGAATTCGTGCCCCTTCAGGGTGACCGAAGTCGAGTCCAGCAGATACATCAACTGCCGGGTTTCCTGGCGCAGTTGCCGTGAGACTTTTTGAATCAGCCACGCCACCGTGTCAGCAAAGACCACATCCTTTCGCGTTTCGTTGGCATCGGCCAGGGTGGCGCGCTTGATGCAGTCAGTCCCCAGATGATAGTGATGCGCCACCTGGCTGTTGAAGGCCGTTTCCAATGGACGCAGACCGGTTACCCCGCTCAACTGGGCATAGATCATCGCCACGAGATGATCCCAATGACCGAAACGCTTGCAGTATTTATCGCCATTGTGTTTCTTCACCAGGCGCTCGAACGCGTCGCGCGCCAGCCCCTTCATTAATGCGTGAAAAGTGTTTATCCTGAACATGTTGCAGGTTTGGTTTTTAAGTTGGCAAACAGGGGTATACACCTCGTAAACCAATACCTGCAACCCTCTCCAGCCTTGTCAACAAAATTATTCCGGACAGCAGTGCGCCTTCGCGGGGACGACAAGAGGAAAAGTCAGCTTTAACTGATTGGCATTGCCATCGTACGGTTTCCGGCCGCCCTTGCAGATGGTAGGGTGGGTTGAGCGAAGCGAAACCCGCCAATGCCTCGACTGCCGATAATGCAGCATCGATGCCCTTGCCGACGCAGTAATGGTGCGCACGGTGCACCCTATGTAATGATTTTGTTGACGACGCTCGCACGCGGAGGAAACAGCCATGCCCCGTCCACCCTTTCCCCCGTCGTCCCCGCGAAGGCGGGGACCCATGGTGGGGTTGCGATTCTGCGCACACTATTCAGATAGCCGAACTTTGAAGTGGGTTATGGATCCCGCGCCTTCGCGGGGACGACGAAAGGGAAAGTCAGTCATAACTGAATGGCGTTGCCATCGTATGGTTGCCTCCCCTGCAGGGGGAAGAAGCTTGACGGCGCTCCGCTCAATTTTTCTATCGCTTTGAAAAAATCCCCGAGCCATTTCCTCCCCCTTAGCGCAAGAACGACACACTCTCGATTTACCGTTTGCCATGCTTTGGCGACGCTGAGATAATCAGCACTCCCCATCATGTTGCGAGCGAGGAGACTTTGGCGTCTGCATGTAATACACGAGTGGCATTCCCGTATTCCGGCGGAGCTTTTGCATGAAAAGTCTCGATGAGCTCGTTGAAGTCATCGCCAGCGAAATCGGTCTCGACGCAAACGGAATAGAGCAGCGCAAGCAGGTCCTCGGCATTTTCGAGGCCGACATCGCGCTCTTGCAAAAGATTCACGTATTGCTGGCGCCGCACCAGCGTGCGCTAGTCGATTCCTTCCATCGCTACATCTACAGGTTCCCCGAGCTTCAGCCGCTTCTCGGCGACAAAGGCAACACCGAGCGCCTGAAGTGTGCGCAGGTGGAGTACTTCGATCGCCTGACCAACGGCGTCTACGACGCGACCTATGTCAAGGATCGCCTGCGCGTCGGCGTGGTACACCAGCGCATCGGGCTGGAACCGAAATGGTACGTGGGCGCTTACCGAAAGTATGTCACCGACGCGGTACCGATTCTTGCGGCGGCGATGCGCGATGAGCCCGGGCAGTTGTTTGCCGCGCTCAACGCGTTGCTGAAGGTCGTGTGCATGGACGTGGTGCTTACGCTCGACACCTATTTCCAGGCAGACCGCAAGGAAATCCTGCGTGCCAAGAATTACACCGAACAGATCGTCGCTTCGATGCCATCCGGCTTGATGGTGATTGGGGCCGACCTGACCATCCGTACCATCAATCGCGCCATGTGCCGCATGTTCGGCGTAGCCGACGAAGCGAAGGTGGCTGGTGCGCCGATTCGCGAGCTCGTCGACAGCCCTGCGCTTGCCGAGGGATTGCAGCAGGTGCTGGCGACTGGCAAGGACCGGCACGACCTGCTGGTGACGCTGGCCGATGGCGAGGCAGTGCGTCATTTCGAATTCGACATCTCCGGCGCTCTCATGGAAGAGGAGGGCGTGTTGCTGCTGATGGCGCAGGACATCACGGAGCGCGTGCGTTCGCAGGAAGAACTGCGCCGCTTCCGGATGGCACTCGACAGCTCCATCGATGCGGTGTACATCGTCGACCGTGAGCAGATGCGCATCATCGACGCCAACGAAACCGCACTGGTCACGCTCGGCTACACCTACGAGGAACTGCTGCGACTCGGCCCGCAGGATCTCAAGCCCGACGAAGGCGAACTCGAGAGAGTCAATCACCGCTTCGATGAAATCATTCGCAGCGTGAGCAAGACCGGCATCCTGCGCAGCGTCCACCAGCGCAAGGACGGGACGCGGCTGCCGGTGGAGGTGTATCTCAGGGCAGTGGAATCGGAGGGCCGGCAATTGCTGGTGGCCGTGGTGCGCGATATTACGGAGCGCCTGAAGGGCGAGGCGGTGCTGCGCGAAAGCGAGAATCGCTTCCGCGTGGCGTTCAACCAGGCTGCGGTCGGCCTTGCGCACGTCGCACCGGACGGGCGCTGGCTGATGGTGAACAGGAAGCTGGCCGAGATCATCGGTTACACCACGCAGGAACTGCTGGAAATGAGCTTCCAGGACATCACCCACCCCGAAGACCTGATCGGGGACTGGGCAGTGGTGCGTCGCATGGTCGACGGCGAACTGGAAGAGAAGACCTGGGAGAAGCGTTACCGCCACCGGAACGGCTATTACATCTGGGTCAACCTGACCACCTCTATCGTGCGTGGCGAGGATGGCAAGCCGAGGTATTTCAGCACGGTGATCGAAGACATTTCACGACGCAAGCAGATCGAAGAGGAACTGCTGCATGTCGCCAATTATGATGCGCTGACCAACCTGCCGAACCGCTCGCTGCTGCTGGACCGCCTGTCGCAGGCGCTGGTCTTCGCGAACCGCGGGGGCAGCCAGGTGGCGGTGATGCTGATTGACCTGGACCGTTTCAAGAACATCAACGACAGCCTTGGGCACGACGTCGGCGACAGGATCATCATCGAGGTAGCGCGACGCCTTGCGTTTGCCGTGCGTGCCGGCGATACCATCGCGCGCCTCGGCGGTGACGAGTTCGTCGTGATCTGGCCCGACATCGCCCATGAGAATGCGGCGGCGATCATGGCGCAGCAGATCCTCGAAGCGCTGGCCAATCCAATGACGATGCAAGGCCATGAGTTCTATCCGACTGGCAGCATCGGCATCAGCATGTTCCCGCGCGACGGGCATGATGCCCAGACCCTCCTGAAGAATGCCGATACGGCGATGTACCGCGCGAAGGACGCTGGCCGCAACAATTTCCAGTTCTATGCGCATGAAATGAATTCCAGGGCGCTCGACCGGCTGAAGCTGGAAAGCGGATTGCGCCGCGCGCTGGAGCGCGGCGAGTTTACGCTGCACTATCAACCGCAGATGGAGCTGTCCAGCGGCCGGTTCATCGGTGTGGAGGCGCTCCTGCGGTGGGCGCCACCTGGGCAGCCTGTGGTCTTCCCGGGCAACTTCATTCCCGTGGCGGAAGATACCGGGCTCATCGTGCCGATGGGGGAATGGGTGCTGCGCACTGCCTGCGCACAGGCTCGCGCATGGCGTGAGCAGGGCGCAATGCCGCCGCTCCAGATGGCGGTCAATCTGTCGGCGCGGCAGTTCAAGCAGCAGGACATTGTCAAGACCGTGTCGCGCGTGCTCGAGGAAACCGGTTGCCGCCCGCAATGGCTGGAGCTGGAAATCACCGAGAGCGTGATCATGGACAATCCGGAAGCTGCCGCCGAAACCTTGCAAAAGTTGAGCGACATGGGAGTGCGCCTGTCGATCGATGATTTCGGCACGGGTTATTCGTCGTTGAGCTACCTGAAGCGCTTTCCGATCGACTCGCTCAAGATCGATCGATCCTTCGTCAGGGACATCACCACCGATGCAGACGATGCCGCGATCGCCAAGGCCGTGATTGCGCTTGCCCACAGCCTGAAGATGAACGTGATTGCCGAAGGCGTCGAAACCGTAGAGCAGCTCGATTTCCTGCGTGCCCAACGATGCGATCAGGTGCAGGGCTACTACCTGAGCCGGCCGGTGCCGGTTGCACAGCTCGAGCAACTGATCGCGGCGGACGGATCACAGCCCCGGCCGGATTCTCATGAATCATCACCGGATCATTGAAAGCATGCGTCATTAGATATAATATCCGCACGTTTCGCGGCACTCGTGCTGCACGCGTGGGACAGGCGTGTTGTTGTTTTGATCAGCCGTCCGCCGTACCTCTTTCAAGCACTGCCCATAGCTCAGTTGGATAGAGCATCAGCCTTCTAAGCTGAGGGTCGCAGGTTCGATTCCTGCTGGGCAGGCCACCCATTTCCCCACCTGTATTACCGAAGCACTTCTCGTCGTTCAGCTCAACGCAGGGTGTGCCCCGCGCATCATTGCGGCTGGTGGACGCACCCCGCAACATCATCTCGACGGTCTACCGCTCGACGGACAGATTCTTGTCATGCGTCACGGATTTTTGAATCCGGAGCATCGTTGCATGCGGCTTTTGCGAACATGAGTTTACGTATTGCAACAGTCAAGGCAAAATGGTCACAGGTTTCTCCCGGTTATCGCCGGATGAGTATGTGGATGCCGATCCGGCACGCCACGCTGCTGCCACGCCCTCACACAGATACACCCGATGCCTGATGACCACCTGATCAACTCGGTAAACAAACACTACCTCGACAAGGTGATGAATCTTGCCGAGGAAGCCGATATCAAGGCGACTGAAGACATCTACGATGCTCGCGGCATGAAGCTGGTGGCCAAGGGCGCGCGGATTTCGCGCAGCCTGCAGGAGCGGCTGATCATGCGCCGCCTGAGCAAACCGTTCGAATCCAGCATTGCGGTCGATTCCGGCGTTGACATCGATGCCGTCGCCACCGAGGCGCAGCGCATCGTCGATACGCTTGCTCCTGTTCGTGCCTTGCTCGGGCTGGTCGAAACCGGCCCGTCGCCATTGCAGATCCTGTCCGAGCTGAAGTTCGGCAGCGCCATGAGCACCATGCTTACCATCATCGAGCGCGGCGGCCAGGCGGCGTTGCAGCATAGCGTGATGGTCAGCCTGGTATCGATTTGCCTGGCGAGGAAATTCGGCCTTGGGAGCCAGGACCAGACGGTTGTTGCACTGGCCGGCCTGCTGCACGACATCGGCGAACTGTATATCGATCCGGAGTACCTGCATTCGAACCGGCGCCTGTTTCCGCATGAATGGCGGCATGTGGTTGTCCACCCGCGCATCGGCCAGATGCTGATCGAAGGCCTGGAGAACTATCCCGCGGCAGTCGCACAGGCCGTGTTCGAACACCATGAACGCTTCGACGGCGGTGGCTATCCGCGCCAGGTGTCCGGCACACAGATCAGCGCCCCGGGGCAGGTGATCTCGGTCGCGGAAATGATTTCGGGGATTTTGACGAGCAAGGACAAGCCGCTGGAGCGTGCAGTGATGGCATTGAAGATCATCCCCGGCGAACACCCGCGTGAACTGGTTTCTACCGTCTCGGCGGCGATGCACAAGGAACGCGAAGAATCCGGTGCCGACAAGGGTGAGGCAGGGATGCCGTCCGGCGAGGAAAAGCAGCGCGTGCAAGCCTTGTATTCGCACCTCGACGCGGTGTTGCAGGAAGAACAGAAGCTGCAGCAATCGGCCACGCTGCGCTCAAAAAAGGCAAGCCAGATTTTGTCCGCGGCACTGGAGCGCACCAGCTGCATCCAGCGCGCTATCAGCAGCACTGGCCTGGACGTCTGCCTGGAACAGGCCGCCGGCATGTTCGAATCTCGCAGCACTGAAATCCTGTTCGAGACGACAGTCGCAGTAAGCGAAATCGAATGGCGCATGCGCGACCTCGCGCGCGACGTCGCATTGCAGGCGTCATCGCTGGAAGCACAGGAAGCTGAAACCTTGCAAGCGCTGATTACGCTGCTGGACGGTGAGCATTAGGCTTTTTGGTTGTCCACGAAAGACACGAAAAACACGAAAGTGGAAATGATGTTTCTCGTGTCGTTCGCGGGCGCGCAATGGTGCTGGCTAGTGCTGGCACCTCAACCCGTCGTTCCCGCGCAGGCGGGAACCCATAGGTCGGTTGACATGCCTATATCCGGGTTCACATCACCTCAGAATGAGTTCCCGCCTGCGCGGGAACGACGATGTGAAAGGAGGGGGGATTCAACGCTGTCACGAGATTTTGCCCTCTGCCTAGCCAATCTTCCCGCATTCCGTTTGATAGCGCTCTTCCGCGCGGCGTGCTTTTCTCTTCGCAGTGGCCGCTGATTTTCCCGTGGCGGAGGCGGCGTCCTCATCAGCCCATTTCTTGTGCAACGCCAGCCTCGTGCAGGCCTTGTGCGCGGCGGCTTGCGCACGCGCCGCACTCCGGCGTTCCTTGTCTTCCTGCCGCTCGCTCTTGTGGCGGGCATCTTCGAGCTGCTTCAGTTTTTTCCTGTCCTGCAGGGCCTGCTGATGCGCGTCGGCGGCATCGGCAGGCGCAACGCCACGGATATTCAGCACCTTCGCATCGGGACAGGGCATGTCGCTGTAGCGCACGCTGCCATCCGATTCGCACTTATAGATGGCAAAGGCGGGCGCCGCACACGAGAGCACGGCAATGAACAGCAAAACCTGACGCACGAGTGATTTCTTCATACGACCTTCCCCGGATTCATCAAACCCAGGGGGTCGAGCGCCTGTTTGATCGTGCGCATCAGGTTCATTTCGAGTTCCGACTTGTACTGCATAATTTCATTGCGCTTCAACGCGCCCAGTCCATGCTCGGCCGAGATCGAGCCGCCGAAGCGATGCACGCTGTCGTGTACCACGCGATTGATTTCCGTCTGGTGCGCGATGAAGGCATCCGGAGATCCATGCTCCGGCGGTGAAACGTTGTAATGCAGGTTGCCGTCGCCGAGATGGCCGAAGGTCACCATGCGGCAGCCGGGAAAATTTTTCTCCAGTTCGACGTCGGTGGTGCGAATGAAATCGCCGATGCGCGAAATCGGCACCGAGATATCGTGCTTGATGTTCTTGCCTTCATCCGCCTGCGCCAGCGGAATGTGTTCGCGCAGGCTCCACAAGGCTTTCGACTGGGCGATCGACGAAGCAACGGCGGCGTCCTGGATCACGGCCTGTTCGAGTGCAACGGTGATCAGGTCTTCCAGCATCGCGTTGGCATGCTCTTCCGACTCGTTGTCGGAGAGTTCGAGCAGCACATACTGCGAATAATTCTGTGGGAAGGGCAGGCGCATGTGCGGATAGTGCTTGTTGACGAGCCGCAGGCAAAAATCGGACATCAATTCGAAACCGGTCAAGGCCGGGCCGCACTTTTCCTGCGCGATCGAGAGCAAGCGCAGTGCATCGTCCGGCGACGGCATTGCGGCCAGCGCCGTCAGTTGCGCCTTGGGCTGTGGGAAGACTTTCAATACAGCCGCGGTGATGATGCCAAGCGTCCCTTCCGCACCGATGAAGAGGTCGCGCAGGTCGTAGCCGGTGTTGTCCTTGCGCAGTCCGCGCAGGCCGTTCCACACCTCGCCTTGCGCGGTCACGACTTCCAGTCCGAGGCAGAGCTCGCGCGTATTGCCGTACCTGAGCACGGCGGTGCCGCCCGCATTGGTGGAAAGGTTGCCGCCGATCGTGCAGCTGCCTTCTGCCGCAAGCGATAGCGGGAACAGGCGCCCTGCATCGGACGCCGCGTTCTGGACCTGTTCGAGAATGCAGCCGGATTCCACCGTCATGGTGTTGTTGATCGTATCGACTGCGCGGATGCGGTTAAGCCGGGTCAATGACAGCACGATGGCGTTGCCGCTCTGGTCCGGTACGCTGCCCAGTACCAGGCCGGTGTTGCCGCCCTGCGGCACGACTGGTACGCGGAACTGGTTGCACAGGCGGACGACCGCAGCGACCTCTTCGGTCGAGCCGGGTTTGACAACGGCCAGCGCCTTGCCGGTGAAACGCTTGCGCCAGTCGGTGAGGTGCCCCGCCATGTCGGATGGATCGGTAATGACATGGGCGGCGCCGATCGTCGTGCGGCATTGCTGAAGGAAATCGTTCATTTCGATGCTTTTTGAATCGCCTGCTGCGCAATCTTTTTCGCAGCCTGCTTGAAGGGACGCAGATAGAAAATGGTGCAGAAGAAAAAGACACAGGTCAGCGCGACCTCGACCCATCCGAGCGTGGCGGACAGGCCCTTGTCGCTGGTGGCGCGCACGATGCCTTCCGTGAAGTAGAGCAGGATGAGCATGGACGACCATTGCATGGTGTAGATGTCGCGCTTGAGCACACCGCGCAGGGGCAGCAGTAGCGGAATCACTTTCAGCACCAGCCATGAGCCGCCCGGGCGCAAGGGATCGAGCACGAGTTCCCATGCCACGCAGAACAGGATCAGCAGCACGAGGCTGACGGCGGAGCCATAGTAAAGCGTTGTTTGCATGCGGTTTTGCATCATGCGCCTCTCAGTCTCGCAGCGGTTTCCGCAAGCCGGCGTCCCAGGGCGACCGCCAGCAGGTGCGTGTCGGGGGAGACAGCGTTCGTGCCGCTGCCGCCCGCCCAGTGGCTCGCGCCATAGGGTGTGCCGCCGCTGGTAGTGGTCATCAGTTCAGGATGCGTATAAGGCAGGCCGAGCAGCAACATGCCGTGATGCAGCAGGGGAAGCATCATCGACAGGAGCGTTGCTTCCTGCCCGCCATGAATGCTGCCGGTCGAGGTGAACACGCAGGCGGGCTTTCCGGCCAGCGATCCCGACAGCCATTGCGCGGAGGTGCCGTCCAAAAAATATTTCAGCGGTGCAGCCATGTTGCCGAAGCGCGTAGGCGATCCGAGCGCGACGGCGGCACATTCCTCCAGGTCGCGATGCTCGGCATAAGGCGCACCGTCCTTCGGAATGTCAGGTTCGATTGCCTCGGTGACCGTGGAAACGGCGGGGACGGTGCGCAGGCGCGCTTCGCAACCGGGGACGCTTTCGATTCCCCGAGCGATCAGCTCTGCCAGTTTGCGTGTTGATCCGGTGCGGGAATAATATAGGACAAGGATTGTGAGCTCAGGCGAATTCATGCTTGCTATTATAGGACGCTTTATGACCACTCCCGTCTGGCCACAATGAAGCCGCAGCCCGTTCGACCGATGTTTCCGTTCAACCTGGCGATCTTCCGCAACTTTCCGCTGGAAGATGTGCGCGGCCTGTTCCAGTTCGCGCGCCGCCGCCTGAACGAGGAACGCTTGCCGCAGGTGGCGGGCAGCCTTACCTTCACCACCGTGCTGGCGCTTGTGCCGATCCTCACCATTGCCTTCGCGATCTTCACCACTTTTCCGCTCTTCAATACCTTCCGTGCGTCGCTGGAGGCGTATTTCATCAAGAGCCTGATGCCGAGAACCATTGCCAGCACCATCCTCGGCTACCTGAACCAGTTCGCCAGCAAGGCAACGCGCCTGTCGGCGATCGGCGCGATAGGCCTGATCCTGACGGCAATCGTCATGATGCTGACCATCGACCGTGCCTTCAACCACATCTGGCGGGTGAAGGCGACGCGGCCTTTCATCCAGCGCCTTCTCATCTATTGGGCCGTGGTCACGCTCGGGCCGCTGCTGGTCGGCGTGTCGATCACGTTCACGTCGGAAATGTTTTCCGCGACCAGCGGCCTTGGCATGAATTTCCCGTTGATCGGCGCCATTTCTTATACGCTGGTTTCAGTCCTGCTGACAACAGGGGCATTCACCATGCTGTACATCGCGGTGCCCAACCGCTTCGTGGACTGGCGCGATGCGGCCTGCGGAGGATTCCTTGCCGCGGCCGCATTTGAAATCGCCAAGCGCATCTTCGTCATCTTCCTGACGAAATTTCCTACCTACACCATCATCTACGGCGCGCTGGCGGCGATGCCCATCTTCCTGCTGTGGCTTTACCTGTCGTGGCTGATCACGCTGATCGGTGCGGTGCTGGCGGCCGCGTTGCCGGTCGTGAAGTACGAACGCTGGTGGCACGTTCCCACGCCCGGCAGCGCCTTTGTGGATGCGATGGCCGTGCTGGAAGTCCTGTACGGCGCACGCAAGAACAACGCCAGTGCCGCCATCGACGCGCGCGCCATCCGCACCATAACGCGGCTCGGCTTCGACGAGTCCGAGGTCTTGCTGCAACGCATGCTGGAGGCGGGCTGGGTCGGGCGGATCAAGACCGAATCACCGAAGCGCGTGCAGTTCGGCAAGTGGATCCGGGAGGGGCTGGATACCTGGGTGCTGCTCGCCAATCCGGAGCAGTTGAAACTCGCTGACGTGTATCGGCTGTTCGTGTTCAACACGGCAAGCAATCCGACGCTCGCCAGGCAGGTGGAAAGCGCGATGGAGCAGGGCCTCGGGCAGACCCTGGCCTCCCATTTCTCTAGAACGACGCCTGTCCGGTCAGCATCTGCCAGTACATCAGCCAGTCAGCCATGAAGGAATAGATCGGGTGGCGCAGCGTCACGGGCTGGTTTTTGGCGAAGACGAAATGGCCGATCCAGGAAAAGCCGTAACCGCAGCCGAAGGCCCCGGCAAGCCACCACAGGTTGCCACTCAGGAGCAGTACGCCAAGGCAGAATATCGCGAGCGTTGAGCCGGTGAAGTGCAATTCGCGGCAGGCCCGGTTTGCATGCTCGTTCAGGTAGACCGGGTAGAACTCCCGGAACGACGCATATTCCTTCCGCAGGACGTTTGCCATGATGACCTCCTCCGAGACCGCTCGATTTCAGCTTAGTCTGAATATTGCCGAGATGCAACTAAAATCCCGTTGCGAAATTTGAGTTGCATCCCTTGATGGTGTCAGCGCCGCATGAAGTCGTACAAGGCATCCAGCACCGCATCCGGTTGCTCGGCCATCAGCGAGTGGCCGCAGTTGTCGATCTGGACAACCTGACAACCCGCAATGGCCTTCGTCAAGGTCGCCGTTGCCTTGGGCGGCGTCATCATGTCGCGCTTGCCGAGCAAGAGCAAGGTGGGGCAGGCCACTGAATGTGCCGCTGCTTCGCCGTTCGCATACGCATTGCAGGCGGAAAAATCGGTATAGAACACCTGTGCCGGATTTTTCCGCGCGATGTGCTGCATCAGACGCTGGCTACCGTTCATCACGTAGAAGCCGGGGCCGGGGCAGGACGGTTTCTGCGCGATCGAGGTGTGCGACCAGATGTTGACCATATCGATGGCCACCTGCTCCTGGTTTTTCGATGCGTCGAGCAGAGCATCGGACACCCTCATTGGATAGGCGGTGCCGACCAGCGCCAGGCGGCTGATGCGCTCCGGCGCACGGAATGCGGATTCCAGCGCGATCAGCGATCCCATGCTGTGGCCGACCAGCGATGCCTTTTGCACGCCGGCCGCATCCAGCAGCGCAAGCAGCCAGTCGGACATCGCCTCCACGCTTGGCAGGGGCGCGCCCTTGCTGCGGCCGTGACCGGGCAGATCCACTGCCAGCACGCCGAAACCGTGGTGTGCGAAATAACGCGTCTGCAGGATCCATACTGAATGGTCGTTCTGCGCGCCGTGGATGAAGACGACGGTGGGCAATTCCGGATTGAACGGCTTGCCGCCGGTATAGCAATACGCTTCCTGTCCCTGGACGTTGAGCAGCATGTCACGCTCCCTTCTGCGCGGCCTTGAGCCCGCGCTGCAGATCTTCGATCAGGTCATCCGGATCTTCCAGTCCGATCGACAGCCGCATCGTGCCTTCGGTAATGCCCGCAGCTGCGAGCTGATCGGTCGGCACGCGGAAGTGCGTGGTCGAGGCAGGATGGATCACCAGTGACTTGGCGTCGCCGACATTGGCCAGGTGCGAGAATAGCTTGAGCGATTCGACGAAGCGCCGTCCTGCGGCACGGTCGCCCTTGAGGCTGAAGGAAAACACCGCACCGCAGCCCTTCGGCAGCAATTGCTGCGCGAGCGCATGGTCGGGATGCGATTCGAGTTCCGGATAGGCAACCGCATCGACCGCCGGATGCGAGGACAGAAATTCCACGATCCTGCGCGTATTCGCCACATGCCTGTCCATGCGCAGGCTGAGTGTTTCGATGCCTTGCAGGATCGCGAAGGCGTTGTGCGGGCTCATGATGGCGCCGAAGTCGCGTACTCCTTCGCGCCGCGCGCGCAGGGAGAATGGCGCCACCGTCGATTCCTCGGTGAACACCATGCCGTGGAAGCCGTCATAGGGTTCGCACAATTCCGCGAAATGGCCGGTTTTTTCATAGGCAAGCTGCCAGTCGAAAGTGCCGCCGTCGACCAGCAGGCCGCCCATCGCTGTGCCGTGGCCACACAGGAATTTTGTCGCCGAGTGGAAGACCAGGTCGGCGCCGTGGTCGAAGGGGCGCAGCAGATAGGGCGTGGTGAAGGTGGAATCCACCATCAACGGCAGGTAGTGCTCATGCGCGATCTGCGCGAGCTTCGGTATGTCGAGCACATCGAGGCCGGGATTGCCCAGCGTTTCGCCGAACAGCACTTTCGTGTTCGGCCGGATGGCATTGCGCCAGGCATCGAGATCGCGCGGATCGACAAAGGTGGTGTCGATACCGAAGCGCTTCATCGTATAGGCGAGCAGGTTCTGCGAACCGCCATACAAGGCGCGCGAGGCGACCACGTGCGAACCGGCGCCGGCAATGGTTGCCAGCCCGAGGTGCAGCGCGGCCTGGCCGCTGGCCACGGCGATGCCGGCAACGCCGCCTTCGAGAGCGGCGATGCGTTCTTCGAGCACCGCATTGGTCGGGTTGGAGATGCGTGAATACACATGGCCGGCGCGCTCCATGTTGAACAGCGACGCGGCGTGGTCGGAATCCTTGAAGACGAATGACGTCGTCAGGTAAATCGGCGTGGCCCGCGCGCCAGTGGCGGGATCGGGTGCCGCGCCGGCATGCAGGGACAGGGTATCGAACCCTGGATATTGGGGGGCGCTCATTGGAATCGTCTCCGAAACTTGTCCTGGATCAGTTTTCTGTACAGCCTCTTGAAGCCTTGCAATCCTAGCACCGAACCGGCATTCGAGCTGTCATGGCGGCGACAGCGGTGCGCTGGATTTTTCGTGCCGCTTAGGCTACATTTCAAGGGCGACAACAACAACTCAACTGCTGGGACGACCTCATGAAAGTTTCCGAAATCCTGAAAGTCAAAGGCGACATTCTGTACACGGTCACGCCGGATAAAGCGATGGCGGAGGCCATCGAGATCATGGCCGAGAAAGACATCGGTTCGCTGGTCGTGATGGAGTTCGGCGAGCTGGTCGGCATGCTGACCTTCCGCGAAGTGATGCAGACCCTGTACAAGAACAAGGGAACGATCGGCGCCGATACCGTGCGCAAGCACATGGACGATCATCCGATCACCATTACCCCCGACACCGACGTCAACGAAGTGCGCCGCCTGATGCTGGAGCGGCATGCGCGCTATGTGCCGATCGTGGATGCGAAAACCCTGCTCGGCGTGATTTCCTTCTATGACGTCGCCAAGGCAGTGTTCGAAGCGCAGAGCTTCGAGAACAAGATGCTCAAGGCGTATATTCGCGACTGGCCTGCCGAGGGCGACGAATAAGCAGATCAGTGCATCATGCACGTGTTGCCGAGCCGTTCATGGAACAGACCATGAACGGCTTTTTCATTTTGATCCCACGTATTGCATCGCGACGGGCTTGCCTGCCGGGTGCGAGGAAAGGATAACCAGCATGCATATCGCCATCATCGGCGCCGGTTTGGCGGGATTGGTTTGCGCACAACGACTCCAGGCGCAAGGACACAGCATCGTTGTCTATGAACGCGACAACCATGTCGGCGGACGCATGGGAACGCGCCAGACCGAGCTGGGCGGATTCGATCACGGCACGCAGTACTTCACCGCATCCAGCGAACGCTTTCGCAAGGAAGTGGCAGGATGGCAAAAGGCTGGCTGGGTGCTGCCGTGGCAGGGCCGGCTGGCCGCAATCGAGAACGGGAAGGCGAAGCCTGCCGGACATGCGGATCGCCATCGACGCTTCGTTGCAGTGCCCGGCATGGCGGCGCTCGGCGAACATCTGGCGCAAGGGATCGATGTACGTACGGGGCAGAACATCCGGCGCGTCGAGCGTTACGGCGAGCAATGGCTGCTTGCCGTGCAATCCGACACGGTTCCCATCGATGCCAGCGCCGGCCCGTTCGATGCGGTGATCGTGGCCGCTCCTGCGGACCTCGCGCGACTGTTGCTGCAACCGGTATCGACGCTGGCCGAACGGATCGGCGAGGAGCACCTTGCACCGTGCTGGGCCTTGATCCTCAGCTTCGAGCAGGCCCTCGACCTTGGTTATGACGGTGCATGGATCAAAGGCTCGCGCCTGAAGTGGATCGCTCGTGACACCTCCAAACCGATGCGCCGCCCTGGCGAGCACTGGATCGGACATGCATCGCCGGAGTGGAGCGAGGAGCACCTGCACGACGACCCCGAGCGGGTCAAGGAGAAGCTGCTGCGCGCGTTCCATGAAGCGACCGGGTCGCTGGTGCAACCCGTATTCGCCGATGTGTATTGCTGGCGCCATGCGCAGGCAACCAGCACGCTGCCCGGCGATTGCCTGTGGGATGCCGCGGCACGCATCGGCGCCTGCGGCGACTGGTTCGCGGCCGGGCTGGACGGCGCAGGACGTGCCGAGAACGCTTGGCTGAGTGCCTCGGCGTTGGCGGATACGGCCGTGTAAGCTGCGGTATCATCTCGCGACTTTCCACAAAGCGCGCCCAAGCCAGCGGCACGCCGCGACACTTGCGCCATTCTTCGTACGGGCACCGGTGCGGCGTGCCCGCGCAGGAAGGCACGCTTTTCACAAAACGGTCAACGAGATGAGCCAACCCAGTCAATTTTTATTGCTTGCACAACGACGCTTCGGCCCGTTCTTCTTGACGCAGTTTTTCGGCGCGTTCAACGACAACGTCTTCAAGACCGCTCTGATCACCATCCTCACCTACGAGGCGCTCAACTGGACAACACTGGAACCGGCTCTGCTCAACAACCTCATTCCAGGCCTGTTCATCCTCCCCTTCGTGATGTTCTCCGCAACGGCCGGTCAGCTTGCCGACAAGTTCGAAAAGTCCGCGCTGGCGCGTTACGTCAAGCTGCTGGAAATCGCCATCATGGTCATCGCGGCATTCGGCTGGATGATGCACAACCTGTGGCTGCTGCTCGCTGCCGTAGCAGGCATGGGGATGCATTCCACACTGTTTGGTCCGGTCAAGTATGCGTATCTCCCTCAGCACCTGCATTCCGAAGAACTGGTCGGCGGCAACGGCGTGATTGAGATGGGCACCTTCGTCGGCATCCTGCTCGGCGAAGTGCTGGGTGCGATGCTCGTGGTGCACAAGCCCTGGGGCATCGAACTGGTGTCGTTCGGAACGGTCGCAATTGCGGTGGCCGGCTGGATGTTCAGCCGTCGTATTCCACTCTCGCCGGCACCCGAGCCGGGGCTGAAGATCAACTGGAACCCGCTGAGCGAAATGCTGCGCAACATCCGCTTCACGCGCCAGAACCGTCCGGTTTTCCTGTCGGTGCTCGGCAATTCCTGGTTCTGGTTCTACGGCGCGCTCATCCTCGCGCAATTCCCGGTGTACGCGAAAGACTATCTGCATGGCGACCACAGCATCTTCGTGCTGCTGCTCACCGTGTTCTCGCTCGGTATCGGTGCCGGATCGCTGCTGTGCGAACGGCTGTCGGGGCGCAAGGTGGAAATCGGCCTTGTGCCCTTTGGATCGATCGGCCTGTCAGTGTTCGGCGTCGATCTTTATTTCGCCAGCTTAAGTTATGCCAATTCGATACTGGTCGATGTCGCCGGCTTCCTCACACAGCACGGTAGCCTGCGTATCCTGTTCGACATCGTGATGATCGGTGTCTTCGGCGGCTTCTACATCGTGCCGCTATTCGCACTGATCCAGACGCGCTGCGACCGCAAGCATGTCTCGCGCACGATTGCCGGCATGAACATCATCAATGCCCTGTTCATGGTGGTCGCTGCGTTGTTCGCGATGGTCCTGCTGAAGATGGGCTACACCATCCCGCAGATCTTCATGGCGACCGCGCTGCTGAACGCAGTGGTTGCGGTCTACATCTTCTCGCTGGTGCCGGAATTCCTCATGCGCTTCCTGGCATGGCTGCTGATCCACACCATTCATCGAGTGCAGGCAGTCGACACCGATCGCATTCCGGAAGAGGGCGCCGCTGTGCTGGTCTGCAACCACGTCAGCTATGTCGATGCCATCGTCATCATGGCTGCCAGCCCACGACCGATTCGCTTCGTGATGGATCACCGCATCTTCAGGATCCCGCTGCTGTCCTGGATCTTCAGGACGGCAAAGGCGATCCCTATCGCGCCGGCCAAGGAAGACCCGTGGCTGATGGAGAAGGCGTTCATCGATATTGCGCAGGCGCTGCACGAAGGTGAACTGGTCTGCATCTTCCCCGAGGGGAAGCTCACCTCCACCGGCGAAATGAACGAGTTCAAGAGCGGCATCCGCAAGATCCTCGACCGCACGCCGGTGCCGGTGATCCCGATGGCCCTGCGCGGGCTGTGGGGAAGCCTCCTGACGCGCAGCCCCGGCAATCCCTTCGAACGCTCGTTCAGGCGCGGACCGTTCTCGCGGCTCTCGCTGGTGGTCGGCAATGCGGTGGAGCCGGCGCAGGCGACGCCGGAAATGCTCCATGAACAGGTGCGGGCGTTGCGAGGCGACTGGAAGTAAACCTACACCGAGGAGTAGTCCCGCGGCATGACGGAGCTGGGATAGGTAGGGAAATATTGCAAAAATAGCATCGTTCGGGGTAGCATTCGATGCAGTTTTGATAATTATTTCCCTGTCGTCACCCTTGCCCCGATTCCATGTCCAATCCCGAAATGACGGCCGCACCGCCGGGTTCGAATTCATCCTCCCTCTTCACCCAGCTCGCCGCTGTAACCGGACCCGGCCGGCAGGCTTTCCTGAACAGTCTTTCGCAACACGCGCGACTGATTTCGATGGATACGACGCTCGAAGCCGGCGCGTTCGTTGTCGAAAGTTTCTCGGGACGCGAGGCGATGTCCGCATTGTTCCGTTTCGATGTCAACTGCCTTGCCACCTCTGCCCATGTCGAACTCAAGACCTTGATCGGGCACGAAGCGGGCTTGCGCATCCTGCTCGCGGATGGCCGCAATCATGTCCTGCATGGCATCGTGAGCGAAGCCGCACACCTGGGCAGCGACGGTAGTCTCTCCAGTTATCGCCTCACGCTCGTGCCCTGGATGCACATGCTCACGTTGCGACGCGACAGCTTCGTATTCCAGGACAAGACCGTGCTGGAAATCCTTGAGGAGACCTTCAAGGATTACCCGAACGCCTGCTATCGCTTCGATGTCACGGCTGCGCTTCCCAGACGCTCGATCGCCATCCAGTATCGCGAAACGGATTTTGATTTCGTCGCGCGCTTGCTGGCGGAAGAGGGGTTGAATTTCTTCTTTGAACACGATGCCGCCCAGGCGCGTCACAGGCTGGTCGTCTTTGACGACAATGCCGTGCTGGAGCCATGCGGGCAGCAGGCGATCCGTTTTCATCGTGCCGATGCCACAGAGACATCCGATACCATCACGCACTTCACCGAGCGGCGCGAGGTGCACGCCAATGCAGTCACCCTCACGAGCTGGGATTACAAGGGTCTTGCCGCGATAGGGGCGGAAGACTCTGCTTCCTTCACCGCCGCAGCGATGCCTGCATTGGAAATCCATGAAGGTGCTGCCGCTTATCGTTTTCGCGATGCCGGCGAAAGCGTGCGGATCGCCCGGGCGCGGGCCGAATCGCTGGAACTCGCCCATCATGTCATTCGCGGCGAAGGCGCAGTGCGGCAGATCTCAGTCGGAACGTGGTTTGCCTTGCGCGGGCATCCCGATGCGGATGGCGAATACGTCGTGCTCTCGATCGAACACCGTGGCGCAAACAACTTTGGCAGCGGTGTTGCAGACTTCACGCAGGAAACCCGCATCGAGCACGGCACGTATCGCAACCAGTTCACCTGCATTCCACGCCTGACCTCTGTCCGGCCTGCCTATCACTTTCCAAAACCCATCGCGCCAGGCATGCAGACCGCTCTGGTGGTCGGCGTTCGCGGCGAGGAAATCACGACCGAGCGTGACCACCGCATCAAGATACAGTTCCCCTGGCAGCGCGGGGTACGGCCTTCCCCCGGCCAGTTCGAACATCCTTCAGCGTCGAATGCGCCCGGTGATGACACTGCTGGAACCTGGGTTCGTGTCGCGCAACCCGCCGCAGGCGCAAACTGGGGTGCGAGCTTCGTTCCCCGCATAGGACAGGAAGTGTGCGTGGATTTTATCGGTGGCGACATCGACAGGCCGGTTGTCATCGGCCAGTTGTACAACGGTGCCGACCTGCCGCCCTTTCACGGCGCGGACAACCATCCGGGCGCGCTGTCGGGGATCAGGACGAAGGAATATGCGGCGAGCGGTTTCAACCAATGGGTGACGGATGATACGCCGGGCCAGTTGCGCCAGAGCCTCGCCTCGACCTATGCCGCAAGTCAGCTGAACATCGGCTATCTGATCAGCCAGGATGGCAATTGTCGCGGCGCCTATCGCGGCATAGGTTTCGAACACGCCACCGATGCATGGTCAGTGCTACGTGCCAGGCGCGGGCTGTTTCTGACGACGGCGCCGCGCACCGGCGCCACATCCGCCCAACTGGATACGCAAGAAGCACAAGAAAAGCTTGCCGCCTCATGTGAGATGGCGAAAACGCTTGCGGACATGGCGAATCGCCATCATGCCTTGCCTCCCGCCATCGCAGAGAACTTGCAGCACTTTGCCAGCAATATCAACGGCATCGAAAGCATCGAAGGGCATCAGGCGCCGCGATTCGAGCAAGCCGTCGCACTGTTCGACAGCCAGACCGGTACCGGCATTGTGACGCCCGCTTCTTCCATCCTGAACGCGGGGCGCGACATGACCATGACAACCGCCTCATCCATGCGCGCCACCGCAGGGCAGGCTGTTTCCATTGTGGCAGCGAAGGCTGCTTCACTGTTTTCGCACGAAGGCGGGGCAAAGGTGATCGCGGCAAGGGAGAAGGTATCCGTGCAGGCTCACACCGGGCCGATGGACCTGCTAGCGGACCAGGAGCTGACGGTTACATCGAGCAACGGGAACATCAAGCTCCAGGCAAAAGAGGAAATCCTGCTGGCGTCGGGGGGCGGGTATATCCGGCTTGCGGGCACGAATATCGACATCCATTGCCCGGCGTCGGTGTCGGTAAAAGGTGTGACACATGAATTCCTCGGCGCCGGGAGCGTCGCTACTTCCTTCCAGAGCTTGCCGGATACACGAGCCAGGATGTTCGATGAATAATTCCGGGCTTTGGACAGAGTGACGGGCGCTCCGATTGCGGGGCTTCCCTACAGAATCAGAATGCCGAACGGGACGGTCTTGTCAGACACGACAGATGAGGATGGCCGAACCATGCATGTTGCCACGGCAGAGGCCGAGGCATTGCATCTGTTCTTCGACACGATTGCGGACGACGATTACTTATTGGATGAAAGCGACTGAAATGGCGCAGGAGAAACCTGTCATGACTGGGAAAACCAACAGCCGGCCAGAATCGATCGTGGACGTGCGGGTCAGCCCAAAGCGCAGAGTCACTTACGTTTTCAACATCGCAGCAACCAGCAAGGACTTGAACCTGCCGTATGCGGTTGCTGTGAATTCACATCAACCGCCAACAGCTGCGCGGCAGCGGTCCACAGTCAGGGAATGTCAGCGAGAACGAAAAGAGATTGTTCAAGGAATATGAGGCCGCGGAGACGGAGACAAAACGCAGCAAGGCCGGCCGCGCGGCAGCACAGAATGATTACTTGAAAGGGAAATCGGATCCGTCGCGGGTGAAGGACTTGAAGGAGCGCATGGACTCGGCAATGGAGCGCGAGAAAATCACAATCGGAACAGAACGGAAAGCCAAACGAGAGTGGAGCAAGGAGCGTGACTAGAATGAGCCTGTTGAGATGCGTACCTTACGTGCCCGGCTCGAGCAATCAAATGATGTCTTCCAGCTCTTCGACCCTTGGTATATGGACGCGAACACCCAAGATGCCATCCCGCCTGAGCCGAACGAACAGCGCAGTGCTAATGAAAAACTGCATGCGCATCATCTTCATATCACAGTGAATGAGCCGAAAATCCTATGAGATCCTGGATCCCTATCAAGGCACTTGCCGTGATGCTGCTTTTCCCTGTCTTTGTCTTCGGACAAGGCGTCGCGCCACCTAATGCCGACCCGGACTCGTCCCATGACTGGGTGGACCGCCCTTGGAATATTCGCTACTTTCTTTCGATAAGGCCGGAAAGCGACTTGCGAATTGCTGTCAAGATTGCAAGAGCAGAAGAAAATCCCTCCAACGAAAAGAGGGGGGCAATATATCGGCGCTACGAAACCATTTTCGGGGCGACATCGAACATACCAATGAAGGGGGAGGACGAAGGGCTGATGGCGATTGCGATTACATTCGATCGCAGCGGACAGGTACTTTCTCCGCATGAAGGCATGCAACCCTTGATCGGAAAGCGGAACCGGCTGAGAGAGATCGTCCTTGCGTCGCCTGGTACTGACAATCCTCTCCTATACGATCTTGGCTACTGGTTCATGGGCCTGCCCGGCGATCAACTCCTTTTCTCGCCGGCGCTGTGTTCGTTGTCCGACGACCACCGTTACCAAAAGCATTTCAGCCGCGACTTCGTCTCAAGGTACAGCAGCGACGGGAATTTCGGTTGCCGCGAATGGACCTATCAGCTCTATGATCATGACCGGCCTTACATCGATATGACCTCCTATCAAAAAGACGGAGCCTACATCAAGGAGCTCATTGGCTGGTCGCGTTTTGAAGACCCGCCCAAACCGGTGATAGGCAAACACGACAAGACCTGGTACTGCCTGTATGAATGTCCGAACGGCGAAGCGGCGGGCGTCATCCCGGACATTGCAGCCTGGTCGAAGCGGCATGGTTTTCCGCTACCGAAACGGCCCAGGAAGCAGCCGATGTTTCCCCATGCAGATTTCTCGCAGTATGTGAATGATTAAAAGCCCTCCGAAATGGGCTCCAGGGGGGCGGCGCCTACGCAGCCGAAGACTGCGCCCGCACTCTGTCATCCTCACCTTCCGCCAGCATCTGCGGCGCCACCATCGGCAGCGTCAGCACGAATTCGCTGCCCGCGCCCACCTCGCTCTGCACCCGGATCCGCCCGCCCAGCACGCCGGTCACGATGTTGTGTGTGATGTTCAATCCGAGGCCCGAGCCGCCCGCGCCAAGCTTGGTCGTGAAGAACGGATCGAAGATACGGTTCAGGTTGCCGGCGGGGATGCCGATGCCGTTGTCCCGCACCACCAGTTCCAGCCATCCGTCTTCTACCGCAACGCCGGTTACCGAAACGGTGCCGTCCTGGCGGCCTTCGAAACCATGCAGCAGGGCGTTGTTCACAAGGTTGGTGATCACCTGGCCGAGCGGCCCGGGGTAGCTGTCCATCACCAGGGAGTCGGGGATATTCTGCTTCACGATGAACGAGGTCTTCTTGAGCGTCGGCCACATGGTCAGCATGATTTCCGACACCACCTCGGCGACGGAAAATCTGCGACGCTGTGAACTTGTCTGATCGACCGCAACCTGCTTGAAGCTGTTCACGAGGTTGGCGGCACGTTGCAGGTTGCGCACCAGGATATCGCTCGCCTTGGCGGCATCGCTGATATAGCCCTCCAGTATGGAACGCTTCAGGCCATTTTCCTGATAGGTCGCACTCAATGCGTGAGTCTGGTTTGCCAGAGTGCTGGCCACCATCATGCTGTTGCCGATCGGCGTATTCAGTTCGTGCGCAATGCCCGCAACAAGCGAGCCGAGCGCGGCCAGCTTCTCGCTGCGCACCAGCTCTTCCTGTGCCTTGTTCAGCGTGTCCAGCGTGTACGCAAGTTCCTCGTTTGCCTGCTGCAGCGCCTCGGTACGCTCGATCACGCGCTGTTCCAGCGTGGCGTTCAGTTCGCGGATCTGGTTTTCGACACGGCGCTTGTCGGTCACGTCGACACAGGCGAGGATGCCGAACTTGTCGCCACCCAGAAAAAACGTGTGGCCGGAAAGCCGTACCAGCACCTTGCTGCCGTCGCCGCGAGTCATCCAGATGTCACGGCCGCTGTCCGTGGCGCCTGTTTCCTTCATTTCCGTGATGAGCAATGCACGGTCCGCGGTGTCGCAGTACAGACCAACTTCTTCGGTATTTCTCCCGATCACCTGTTCACGGTTGCGCAGGAACAGCTTTTCAAATGCCCGGTTGACGTCCTTGACAATGTAGTTGCCGCGTACCTGGGTGACGAGCATGGCGACAGGTGACGACTGGAAGATCGTGGAGAAGCGCAGTTCGCTGCTGCGCAATTCCTCCTCTGCGCGCTTGCGTTCGAGCTCGGCCGAGGCGCGCTCGCTGAAAATCTGTAGCAGCGATTTCACGAGGTCCGGATTGCCCAGCGCTTCAGAATGCATCACCGTCAGCACGCCGACAGCGTTTCCCGCAGCATCGCGCAGAGGAGCACTCGCACAACTCTCCCAGCGGTATTTGGACAGCAGGCCGTTGCCCGGAAAGTCGGCCTGCAGGCCGGCGGCAAAGACGCAGAGATTCCCTTCCAGCGAATATTGCGAGGGTGTTCCGAAGGCGACATAGTCGAAGTTGTCGGCAGTGCTTCCATGGATGTGGGCGGCAATGGTTCGGATCCGGTGCGGCGAATCCGGCATGGTCACGCCGATGAAGGCGCAATCGGTGCGCAGGGCGGACGCGAGGTCCGACACCAGCAATTCGAAGAAGGATTCGCCGGCAAGGTCGCGTGTGTCCTGCGCGAGCCGCAACAGGGCACGGTCGGCTTCCGCCTTTTGCGCCTCCAGCAGGCGCTGGTCGGTCACATCGCGCACGGTGCAGAGGATGTAACGTTCGCTGCCGGCGCTGAAAATCGTGGCATTGGACAGGCATTTGCGCAACTGGCCGCGCTTGTTCTGCATGTCCCACTCGAAGTTGCGCACGATCCTGCCACTTTGGAGGGCACGCAGCAGGGCCACGCGCTGCTTGTGGTCATGCCAGATAGCGAGCTCGACGGTCGTACGACCGATCGTCTCGTCGCGCGTATAGCCGGTGATGGCCTCGAACGTCTGGTTCATTTCGATCAGTTTGCCGTCACGCATGCGCGTGATCGTAATCGAGTCCGGATTGCACTGGAATGCGCCGGCGAATTTTGCTTCCGACAAGGTCAGCGCTTGCTCTCGTTCGTATAGCTCCCGTTCGACATGCTTGCGCTTGTCAATGTCCTGTTCCAGTTCGCGGTTCTTGCGTTCGAGTTCGTCGAACAGCTTGCGCAGGTCGAGGCGCGTCTCTTCCATGCGCTGGCTGAGCATGCCGATTTCATCCAGCCTGCGCCAGGTAAACGGTTCATCGAGCTGCCTGTTGGCCAGTCTGTGGGCACCGGCGCCAAGCTCCTGCAGTGGCCTGACCAGGCGCCGTTCAAGAAGGATCAGGATCAGCACGATCGACAGTGCCACCTGCGCGAGCACGGCGGCCATCGACTCCCACAGGCGTTTCATCATGATGGCTCGCAGGCGGGTGCTGCCGACTTCGATCCTGACAGCGCCGATCGGCTTGCCTTGAAATGCCACCGCTCTTTCCGCCACGGCGGTAAATCCCGTGCGGCGTTCCGGATGTTCCGCCGAGACGAACATGCCAAGATGGTTGCCGCGCACCTCGATGCTAACGATGTCCTCGTTGCGCCGGATCATCGTGGCGACCAGGGCACGTCCGCTTTCCCGGTTGATGTTCCACAGCGGCTCCTGCATGCCGCTGGCAAGGACGTCGGCATTGCGCTCAGAGAGTTCTTTTGTTTGCCTGCGTATGCCGTCGTAATAGCGCTGCAGCCAGGACGATCCGCTGATCAGCATTGTCGGGACGACCAGGCTCACGACGACGGCCAGCACGATGGCGCGTCGCAGTGTCAGGGGGCGCGTCGTCATGATCATGCTTCCTGGGCGCCTGGCATGAAGCCAGGTTCAGCGCCTGCCATTGTCCTGTAGCCAGGCAGCGAGCTGGCTGTCGGTCATCGGTCGTGCGAACAGGAAGCCCTGTGCCAGCGGGCAGCCGAGGCGCGACAGGATGTTTGCCTGGCGTTCGTCTTCCACGCCCTCGGCAATCACGGTGAGTCCGAGGTTATGCCCGAGCTGGATCACCATTTCTGCGATGCTGCTGCCGCGCATGGAGCTGGTGATTTCCTTGACGAAGCTGCGGTCGATCTTGATCCGGTCGGCACGCAGCCGTTGCAGGTAGCTCAGTGAGGAGAATCCGGTACCGAAGTCATCGATGGCGATACTCATGCCGATCCGCTTGATCTGGTCGAGCAGTTCGATCAACACATCCGGCTCTTCCATGGCAATCGATTCGGTGATCTCCAGTTCGATACGGGAAGGTGGCGCCCCGGTCGCGTCAAGCGCCGCACGCAGCATCTCGAGAAAATGCGGATGACGGAATTGCACTTGCGACACGTTGATCGACATCGTGAAATCACGGTAGCCCAGCTCCTGCAGGCGCACCAGCTCGCGACACGCTTCACGCATCACGTACTCACCGATATCGATGATCAGTCCCGAGTGTTCGGCAATCGGGATGAATCGGTCCGGAGGAATGAGGGTGCCATCCGGCGTTCTCCAGCGCAGCAGAGCCTCGGCACCAACTGCTTTCTTCGTCACGAGGTCGATCTGTGGCTGGAATACCAGGAACAGCTCGTTCTGTTCGAAGGCGTTGCGCAAGGCATGCATCATGCGAACGCGTTCGCGGACGTCGACGCCCATGGAGCGCGAAAAATAGAAATGGCCGGCCCGTTGTAGCAGCTTGGCGCGCTTGAGCGCGATATCGGCATCCTTCAGCGCATCGGCGCCCGATCCGTCGTAATCCATCAGGCGCACCAGGCCGACAGTCGCGGAGAGCTGGATTTCATGGCCGTCGATGTTGAAGGGCCGTGCAAATATATCGAGAAGCGCCGCTGGCTTGGCCAATGAGGTATTGCCCAGCACGCCGAACGCGTCGGCGCTGACACGGGCGATCGCCAGCTGCGTGTCCAGTTGCGATTTCAGGCGCGCGGCGACGCCGAGCAACAGCAGGTCGCCGAACTTGTGGCCGAGCGCATCGTTGGTCTCGGCGAAATGATCGATGTCCACCAGCGCGAGCGTGATGTCCTTGCGCGGCATCTCCGCGAGCACTTCCTCGACCAGTTCCTTCAGGCGGGTGCGGTTTGGCAGCTGCGTGAGGGTGTCGTAGTAAGCGAAGTCGTACAGGCGGTGCAGCAGCAGGACATTGTCGAGGCCCACAGCGATGTTTCGGCAGAAAACATCCAGCAGGCTCTGATCGATTTCATTGAGCGTCCGAGGGGTAGTGAAGTATGCAGTGAAGTGACGATTCGCGCTCCCGCCGAAATACAGCGTTGCCGAGTCCGCGCCGTAGATATTGCGCCGTTCATCGAGGGATCGCCTCAGGGCATCCTTCACCGACGGATCCGGGAGAATATCTGCCGGGCAGCGCAGTGCGTCGGCATAACGTCCGGATGCAGCGATCGTGAGCATGTCGTCTCGGCGGTTGTCGCGCCGTTCGCGCACGCAGAGCAATCCGTCGGCGTTCATGTCCAGCAGTTTCGCCACCTGGTCGATGATGCCAGCGGCAAAGCTGTCCAACCCGCGCAGAGCCATCAGCTCTGTACTGGCGCGCACGATCCTGTCGAGGCCGCGCCGGCTCGCATTGATCGCACAAATCTGCTCATAAGAACGGATTGCCGCGGTTACCGTGGTATAGAGCTTGATGCGCGTCAGCTCGGATTTCGTCTTGTAGTCGTTGATGTCAAAATCGCGGATCGCCTCGATCTCGGGCGCATAGCCCGGCTGGCCCGTGCGCAGGATGATGCGCACCTCCGTCAGCTGAAGCGATTCGCGGATATGGCGGACGAGCTGCAGGCCGGAGTCATCCAGTTCCATGACGACATCCAGCAGGATTACCGCAATCTCGGGCTGCCTTGCGAGCAGCTCGCGCGCTTGCGCGGCCGAGTAAGCATGCATGAACTCCAGCGGACGCTGCTGCATTTCCAGGTTACTGAGTGCGAACGTGGTGGCGCTGTGCACGTCAGCGTCGTCATCGACGATCATGATACGCCAGACGCTGCTGCCGGACGCACGCAGGGGGCGTTGCGAAGCGGGTGCTTCGTCGAGGAATACGAGGTCGTCGTCCAGCGACGCGCTCGATTTGCTCATCGTCCCCTCCAGATCGTCGGAATGCGTTTTTGAAAACAGTCATCAATTCAGCCGATGACCGTGGTGCATTTCATGTTGGAAGCCTGGCGCATCTGGCGTGGGGCAGGATTGCTCCCCTTCGCAGTGCTTAATTGTTGGTTACTGGATGGTGCACCAGATTTTGCCGATATGCAATCGTCCGCGGGTGCGACATAGTTGCAGGATGCACAACCTGTTGGGGCAGCGGTTGCGTTTTTTGCATGCTATGCAAAATATCCAGCAGATTTTCCGACGCCGGAGGGAAGGGGGGCATGATTAGCGGATCCGACAGGCGATACGCTAGAATCTACCCTTTCCTGATCAACTCAAGACCATCATGTCCGGCAACACCTTTGGCACGCTCTTCACCGTCACCACCTTTGGCGAATCGCACGGACCGGCAATCGGATGCGTCGTCGACGGTTGCCCGCCCGGCATGGAGCTGTCGGAAGCGGATATCCAGCCGGAGCTGGACCGCCGCAAGCCCGGCACATCCCGCCATGTCACGCAACGCCAGGAGCCGGACACCGTCGAGATCCTGTCCGGCGTGTTCGAAGGCAAGACCACCGGCACGCCGATTGCATTGCTGATCCGCAACCAGGACCAGCGCAGCAAGGATTACGGCAATATCATCGATACCTTCCGTCCCGGCCATGCCGACTATACCTACTGGCACAAGTACGGTATCCGTGATCCGCGCGGCGGTGGCCGCTCCTCGGCACGCCTGACCGCGCCGGTGGTAGGTGCGGCCGCCATTGCCAGGAAATGGCTGCACGAGCAATACGGCACGACCTTCAAGGGCTGCATGAGCCAGCTCGGCGAAATCGCGATCGCCTTTGAATCCTGGGATCACGTGCCGAACAATCCCTTTTTTGCAGCCAACGCCACCGTGATTCCGCAGCTGGAGGATTACATGGATCAGTTGCGCAAAGACGGCGATTCCTGCGGTGCCCGCATCGATGTGGTGGCGCAGAACGTTCCAGTCGGACTGGGCGAGCCGATCTACGACAAGCTCGACGCCGACATTGCCTACGCCATGATGGGCATCAATGCGGTCAAGGGCGTCGAAATCGGCGCCGGGTTCAAATCTGTCGCACAGAAGGGTACGGAGCACGGTGACGAGCTGACTCCGAAAGGCTTTGCGTCGAACAATGCGGGCGGCGTCCTTGGCGGTATCTCGACCGGCCAGGACATCACGGTATCGATTGCCATCAAGCCGACCTCCAGCATCCGCACGCCGCGCCGCTCGATCGACACGGCCGGCAATCCCATCAACGTTGAAACTTTCGGCCGGCACGATCCCTGCGTCGGCATTCGCGCCACGCCGATCGCCGAGGCAATGCTCGCGCTGGTACTGATGGATCATGCCTTGCGTCACCGGGCTCAATGCGGCGACGTCCGGGTGAACACTCCGAAGATTCCCGCGCGAATCAAATAACCTGTTGGACGACAACCCGGGCGCGCCCAGCTGCCCGGGAAGCGCGGTGCGCGGTTCGACGCATCCCGGCCATATTTCCCTGCACTGCCACCGGAAGATTTTTCGTGCATCGCTCCTCCTGGCCCAAACAATCCTTCAGTTTTTCCCTGTTCTTTTTCGCCTATTACGGTTACGTCGGCGTCTTTTCTCCGTATGCCAGCCTGTACTTTGCCGACAAGGGCATGACGGCAGCCGAAATCGGCGTGCTGATGTCGCTGATGCAGGTCATGCGGATTTTCGGGCCCAACCTTTGGGGCTGGGTTGCCGATCGTCACCAGCAGCGCGTTGGCGTGCTGCGTATTACCGCGATCGCGGCGGTGGCAGCATTTGGCGGTATGTTCTTCGGCCGCAGCTTCACGCAACTCCTGGTCGTGATGGCGGCCGTGAACCTCTTTACCAGCGCCCAGGGACCGCTGTCCGAGGCGCTGATGCTGTCGGAGATGCGCGGCGACCTGACCCATTACGGACGCCTACGCCTGTGGGGCTCGGTCGGGTTCATCATGACGGTGGCCGTGGCCGGTCCTCTGCTTGACCGTTACGGCATTCGCGTCATGCCATGGATTGCGCTGGCCTTGCTGGTGCTGGTGCTGGCCTCCACGGTCCGCATGCAGGAAACCACCCATGGCGATCTGCACCAGGACATGCCGTCGGTGCTGGCGCTGTTGCGCAGGCGCGAAGTGATCGCGTTCTTCAGCTCGACCTTCCTGATGATTGCTGCCCATGCGGCGCTGTACGTGTTCTATTCCTTGTATCTTGCTCAAATTGGCTACAACAACACGGTGATAGGCTTGATGTGGTCGCTGGGCGTCGTTGTCGAGATCGCCTTCTTCTTTTTCCAGGCGCCGATCTTCCGGCGTTTCGGTATCCGGAAGCTGATGATCGCAAGCTTGCTGATCGCCGTCGTCCGTTTCCTGCTGATCGGCTTCGGTGCGCAGTCGCTGGCCGTGCTGCTGCTGGCGCAAGTGTTGCATGCCGCGACCTTCGGCGTGCACCATTCGGCATCGGTCGCGACGCTGCAGCGCTGGTTCTCCGGGCCGCTGCAGGCTCGCGGCCAGGCGTTGTACACCAGCATTTCCTATGGGCTAGGAGGCACGCTGGGCGGCCTGGTTTTGGGGGGATTGTGGGATACATTCGGCTCGCAAACAGTCTATTTAATGGCAGCAATGTTCGCGCTGGCGGGCGCCGGTGCGGCAACATTGTCGTATCGCTGGCAGTCACATCATCGCGAGGAGAAACATGAAGCCGATCGTCAGTAGCCTGATCATGAGGAGAGTGTTCGTCGCGCTTGCAGTCGTACTGCTTGCAGCCTGCGAGACCGTGCAGACCACGCAGAGCGGTGCCGTCGGCATTACGCGCCCGCAGCATATGATCGTCTCGTCGGAAGCGATCGATGATGCGGCGCGCCAGGAATACACGGCATTGATTGCCGACGAGCGCAAGAAGGGGGAACTCAATCAGAATCCTGCAGAAGTCGCTCGCGTGCGTGCCATCGTCAATCGCCTCATTCCGACGACGGCAGCGTTCCGGCCGGATGCACTGAAGTGGAACTGGGAAGTGAACGTGATCAAATCGCCCGAGGTGAATGCGTGGTGCATGCCGGGCGGAAAAATTGCGGTATACACCGGCCTGATCGAAAAGCTTCACCTCACGGATGACGAACTCGCCGCCGTGCTGGGACATGAAATGGCGCACGCCTTGCGCGAACATGCGCGCGAAAGGGCTTCGGAACAGGCGGTTGCCAGCACAGCGATCTCCGTCGGCGCGGCAGTGCTTGGTATCGGCGACCTGGGGCAAAAGACGGCGGAATACGCGTACATGGGCCTGCTGGGCCTGCCGAATTCGCGTCGCCATGAAACCGAAGCAGACCGTATCGGTGTCGAACTCGCGGCGCGCGCCGGCTACGACCCACGAGCGGCGATTTCGCTCTGGCAAAAAATGGAGCAAGTCGGCAGTCCCGAAACCATCAAGTTCCTGTCCACCCACCCGCCGCGCGAAGAGCGTCTTGCCGATCTGACCAATTATTCGGCGCGCGTCATGCCCTTGTACGAGCAGGCCAAAAAGCAGCATTGATCGCCGCTGCGATTGCAAAAGAATCAATAAAACGCCCGCATTGCTGTCTGCGGGCGTTTTTCAATGGTGCGCGCGGCGCGGCGGCGCGGTATTGCGTCGCACAACTATGGCATAATCGAGAACTATTTTCACCGTATTGCGCCGCACAGCGCACATTTTTTGGCACGTTTTGAAACATGGCTCAAACGCTTTACGACAAACTCTGGGAATCGCACGTCGTTCATACCGAAGAAGATGGCACCTCCATCCTCTATATCGACCGGCACCTGCTGCATGAAGTCACCAGCCCGCAGGCATTCGAAGGCCTGAAGCTGGCCGGCCGCAAGCCGTGGCGCGTCTCCGCCAACCTGGTCGTGGCCGACCATAACGTGCCAACGACGGATCGCGCCAACGGCATCGCCGACCCGGTGTCCCGCCTGCAGGTTGAAACCCTGGATGCCAATGCGAGCGAATACGGCCTGACCTATTTCGGCATGCGCGACAAGCGCCAGGGTATCGTGCATGTGATCGGGCCGGAACAGGGGGCAACCCTGCCCGGCATGACCGTTGTCTGCGGCGATTCGCACACCTCCACGCACGGCGCGTTTGGCTGTCTCGCGCATGGCATCGGCACTTCCGAAGTGGAACACGTACTGGCAACCCAGACGCTGCTCGCGCGCAAGTCCAAATCCATGCTGGTGCAGGTCGACGGCACGTTGCCTTTCGGCGTCACTGCGAAGGATATCGTGCTGGCCATAATCGGCAAGATCGGCACGGCAGGCGGCACCGGCTATGCGATCGAGTTCGCTGGTTCCACCATCCGCGGACTGTCGATGGAAGGCCGCATGACGATTTGCAATATGGCGATCGAAGCAGGCGCACGCGCCGGCATGGTCGGCGTCGACGACACCACGATCAACTACGTGAAGGGACGGCCATTCTCCCCGGTCGGCCCGCACTGGGACCGTGCCGTCGAGTACTGGCGCACCCTGCATTCGGACGCGGGTGCGAAGTTCGACATGGTCGTCACACTGAACGCCGCCGAGATCAAGCCGCAAGTAACATGGGGTACCTCGCCTGAAATGGTGGTGCCTGTTGACGATCGCGTGCCCGATCCCGACAAGGAAAAGGATTCCGTCAAGCGCGATGCGATGGAAAAGGCATTGGTTTACATGGGCCTGAAGCCGAATACCGCAATCTCCGACATCCGCATCGACAAGGTCTTCATCGGCTCCTGCACCAATTCCCGCATTGAAGACCTGCGTGCCGCCGCCGCCGTCGTGCGCGGCAAGTACCGCGCTTCCAACGTCAAGCTGGCGATGGTGGTGCCGGGCTCCGGCCTCGTCAAGGAGCAGGCCGAGCGCGAAGGACTCGACAGGATTTTCAAGGATGCCGGATTCGAATGGCGTGAGCCGGGCTGCTCGATGTGCCTGGCGATGAATGCCGACCGGCTGGAGCCGGGTGAGCGCTGCGCGTCGACGTCCAACCGCAACTTTGAAGGTCGCCAGGGACAAGGCGGACGCACCCATCTGGTTTCACCAGCCATGGCTGCGGCAGCCGGCATCGCCGGGCATTTCGTCGACGTGCGCGCATTGCGCTAGCGTTTTTCAGGGAGAGAAAATAATGAAAACACTGTTCGCGCTCATCGTTTCCTCGCTTGTCCTCATGGGTTGCAACACCGTACAGGGCATCGGCAAGGATGTGAAGAAGGCTGGCGAAGTCGTCGAGAACGCAGCGAAAAAGTAATTGAAGTGCAGCCGCCCGCGAAAGACGGGCGGTTATTGAGATCAGGATCATGGATAAATTTACCGTACACGATGGCTTGGTCGCGCCGCTGGATCGCGCGAATGTCGATACCGACGCCATCATCCCGAAGCAGTTTCTGAAGTCGATCAAGCGCACCGGTTTCGGCCCCAACCTGTTCGACGAATGGCGTTATCTCGATCACGGCGAACCGGGCATGGATAACGAGAAGCGCCCGAAAAATCCGGACTTCGTGCTGAACCAGTCGCGCTACCAGGGTGCATCAATCCTGCTGGCGCGCAAGAATTTCGGCTGCGGCTCATCACGCGAGCACGCGCCCTGGGCGTTGCAGCAATACGGCTTCCGCGCGGTCATTGCACCGAGCTTCGCTGATATCTTTTTCAACAACTGCTTCAAGAACGGCGTGCTGCCGATCGTGCTGTCGGAAGCCCAGGTCGACCAGCTGTTCAATGAAGTGAAGGCGTTCCCCGGCTATCGCCTGGTGATCGACCTCGACAAGCAGGTTGTGTCCACCAGCAACGGCAGCGCGACCTTCCCGTTCGAAGTCGACGCGTTCCGCAAGTTTTGTCTGCTGAACGGACTGGACGACATCGGCCTCACGCTGCGCCATGCCGACAAGATCCGGGCCTTCGAAGAGCGGCACGTCGCGACGCAGCCCTGGCTCGCCAACACGATTTAATCTTGTTAAACCAGAAGACCAAATGAAAATCGCAATTCTGCCGGGCGACGGCATCGGCCCCGAAATCACCGAACAAGCAGTGCGGGTGCTGAGCGCGCTTGACGAAAAGTTTGAAATGGAAACCGTCCCGGTCGGCGGCGCGGGCTACGAAGCACACGGCCACCCGCTGCCGGAAGGCACGCTGAAGCTGGCCAAGGAGGCGGATGCCATCCTGTTCGGCGCGGTCGGCGATTGGAAATACGACAAGCTGGAACGCAGCCTGCGTCCCGAACAGGCGATCCTCGGCCTGCGCAAGAACCTGGGTCTGTTTGCCAATCTGCGCCCGGCGATCCTGTATCCGGAACTGGCAGGCGCGTCCACGCTCAAACCGGAGGTGGTGTCGGGCCTGGATATCTTGATCATTCGCGAACTGACCGGCGACATTTACTTCGGCCAGCCGCGCGGCGTGCGCGAATGCCCGGACGGCCCGTTCAAGGGCGCGCGTGAAGGTTTCGATACCATGCGTTATGCCGAGCCGGAAATCCGTCGCATCGCGCATGTCGCCTTCCAGGCCGCGCGCAAGCGCAGCAAGCGCCTGACCAGCGTCGACAAGGCCAACGTGCTGGAAACCTTCCAGTTCTGGAAGGACATCGTGACCGACGTCCACAAGGAATACCCGGATGTCGCACTCGAGCACATGTATGTCGACAACGCCGCGATGCAGCTGGTGCGCGCGCCGAAGAAATTTGACGTCATCGTGACCGGCAACATGTTCGGCGACATCCTGTCGGACGAGGCTTCCATGCTGACCGGCTCGATCGGCATGCTGCCGTCTGCGTCGCTGGATGCGAACAACAAGGGCTTGTACGAGCCGTCGCACGGCTCCGCGCCGGATATCGCGGGCAAGGGCATTGCCAATCCGCTGGCGACCATCCTGTCCGCCGCCATGATGCTGCGTTACTCGCTCAACAAGGCAGAGCAGGCGGATCGCGTGGAAGCTGCTGTGAAAAAGGTCTTGTCGCAGGGCCTGCGTACGCCGGATATCTTTGAGGAAGGCACGACGAAGGTCGGGACGAAGGAAATGGGCGATGCCGTCGTGAAGGCGTTAGCCGCGTAATCAGTTTTGAAGTGTACCTGAGGGAGAAAATCGTGAAGTTAGTCGGTCTGGTGGGTTGGCGTGGTATGGTGGGCTCGGTCCTGATGCAGCGCATGCAGGAAGAGGGCGATTTCGCTCATATCGAGCCGGTGTTCTTTTCGACATCGAATGCAGGCGGCAAAGCGCCGGCAATGGCGAAAAACGAAACCACGCTGAAAGACGCCAACAATATTGATGAGCTCAAGAAGTGCGACATCATTATTACCTGCCAGGGCGGCGACTACACGACGGAAATCTTCCCGCAGTTGCGCGCCGCGGGATGGAACGGCTACTGGATCGATGCAGCCTCCACGCTGCGCATGAAGGATGACGCCATCATCGTCCTCGACCCGGTCAACCTCGATGTCATCAAGGCTGCGCTGCGTCGCGGCGTGAAGAACTACATCGGTGGCAACTGCACGGTATCCTGCATGCTGGTGGGACTGGGCGGGTTGTTCCAGCACGATCTCGTCGAATGGATGACGTCGATGACCTATCAGGCGGCATCGGGCGGCGGCGCGCAGCACATGCGCGAATTGCTGACGCAGTTCGGTTCCATCAACGCCGAAGTCAAGTCCTTGCTCGACGATCCGGCTTCCGCGATCCTTGAAATTGACCGCAAGGTCCTCGCCAAGCAGCACGCGCTGACGGCCGACGAAACCAAACAGTTCGGTGTGCCGTTGGCCGGCAACCTGATTCCCTGGATCGACAAGGACCTCGGCAACGGCGTGTCGCGCGAAGAATGGAAGGGCGGCGCCGAAACCAACAAGATCCTCGGCCGCGGCCCGGCCTTCGGCGCGACCGCGAAGGCAGCGGTGCCGGTTGACGGCCTGTGCGTGCGCATCGGTGCGATGCGCTGCCACTCCCAAGCTCTGACCATCAAACTGAAAAAGGATGTTCCGCTGGATGAGATCGAAGGCATTATCGCCGCCACCAACCAGTGGGCCAAGGTCGTGCCGAACACGCGCGAGGCATCGATGAAAGATCTGACGCCGGCGGCAGTCACCGGCAGCCTGACCATTCCGGTCGGCCGCCTGCGCAAGATGCAGATGGGCGGGGAATACCTGTCGGCGTTCACGGTGGGCGACCAGTTGCTGTGGGGCGCCGCGGAACCGCTGCGCCGCATGCTGCGCATCGTGCTGGAAGACTGAGGCGACTGAAGCGTTAAACAAGGCTGGGGCCTGCCGGTGGTTGGTTCGTTGAACCGACAGCCGGCAGGCCCCAGTCACGTTGTCAATCCACAACAGTGTTATGGCTTCTTTCCTCTGCTATTCGTGTATATGCTGGCGCTGGACGGACTGTCGGTTTGGCGCCAGTTAGCAAGTTAGTTACACTTGCGTGCCTAAGTCCATGATGATATGGTGAAAGTTCCCTCGTTCAATGTTAAATTGGCGCGGTGATTGTGCTCACTTCAGATACACAAACGGAATGCCCCTTATGCCATCCAACATGCATTCAACCAAGTGCCCGGCCTCCGGCACGTTCCACTTGAAGACAATCAGTGCCGCGATCGCGACTGCACTGCTGTTTTCAAATGCGTCCGCCGCAGGCTTGGGAAAGCTGGCAGTCTTGTCGTCCCTCGGGCAACCTTTGCGGGCAGAGATCGAACTCACTTCCGTTTCGAAAGACGAAGTAGGCGCATTGGCTGCGAAACTGGCCTCGGGTGAAGCCTTCCGCCAGGCCAACATTGACTACAACCCGGCATTGATGTCCTTGCGGTTTTCGGTCGAGCAGCGGGGTGACCGACAGTTTGTTCGCGTCACTTCGGCACAACCCCTGAATGAACCATTTGTCGATATGCTGCTGGAATTGGCCGGCCCGAATGGCCGGTTGATTCGCGAATACACCTTCCTGCTGGATCCTCCCGACCTGCGCACTGCGCAGTCGGCACAGGTCGCACCCACCTCGAGCGCCGCCAAGGCGCCGCAACCAGCGCCTCAATACGAATCTGCTCCCCAGGCAGTCCCCGCACCTGGCGCGAAAGCGCAAGTAGAAGCCGCGCCGAAGGCGAGGCCTGCACCCCGGCGTGCTGCCGAAGCGGGAGGCGAAGCGCCTGGGGGCGAGTACCGCGTGCGCAACGGCGATACCCTGGCAGGAATTGCCGGTCAGGTGAAAGCAGGCGGCGTATCGCTAGACCAGATGCTGGTGGCGCTCTACCAGCAGAATCCGAAAGCATTTATCGGCCAGAACATGAACCGCCTCAAGGCGGGGCAGATCCTGACCGTGCCCAGCGCTGAGACCGCACGCAACATCAGCAACGCGGAAGCGCGTGGCATCGTCGTCGCCCAGGCCGCGGACTTCAATAATTACCGCAGCAGGCTGGCTGGCCAGGTGGCGAAATCAACTGCGCCGAAGTCGGCCGAAGCCAGGCAGAGCGCCGGTGGAAAGATTACCGCCAAGGTTGAAGAGAAGCCGACACCAGCCACCGAATCGAAGGACAAGCTGAAATTGTCCAATGCGACGGCGGCGCCGGGCGCGAATGCCGGCAAGCCCGCAACCGCACCGACCGCCGAGGACAAGATCGCGAAGGACAAGGCAGTCGCTGAGGCGAATTCGCGGGTGAAGGAGCTGGAAAAGAACGTCACGGAGCTGCAGAAGCTGCTTGAAGTCAAGAACAAGACCTTGGCGGAACAGCAGAAGCAGGCAAGCGCCGCGAAGGAAGATAACAAGCCGGAGCCTGCGTCAGCATCAGCACCGGCGCCGGCACCGGCCGCAGCGCCGGCGCCGGCAGCTGCAGATCAGCCAAAGACTGAAAAACCCGCAACGACCGCACCGACTGCATCAGCACCTCCGAAACCTGTCGCAAAACCAAAACCCATTGCGCCGCCACCTCCGCCGCCCGAGCCCGGTTTCTTCGACAGCCTCATGGATAACCCGTTTGCGCTGCCCGGCGTTGGCGCGCTGCTCGTCGCCCTGGGTGCCCTCGGTATTTACCGTGCGCGCCGCCAGAAGCAGAACAAGCCGTTCGAAGACAGCATCATCACCGATTCGAGCCTGAAGGCGAACTCGCTGTTCGGCTCGACCGGCGGCCAGAGCGTGGACACAAACAATAGCGTGTTCAATTCCAGCTTCTCTCCTTCCGCCAGCCAGATCGACAGCAACGAAGTCGATCCGGTGGCCGAGGCCGATGTGTACATCGCGTACGGGCGTGATGCACAGGCAGAGGAAATCCTGAAGGAAGCCCTGCGCACACAACCTGATCGCCACGCTGTACGCGTGAAGCTGCTGGAGATTTATTCGAATCGCAAGGACCTGCGCGCATTCGAAGTGCTGGCTACCGAGTTGTACGGTCTGACCAAGGGGCAGGGCGACGAATGGGCGCAAGCCGCCGCGATGGGACTCGCCATTGATCCGAACAACCCGCTGTATGCAAGCGGCAAGGAAAAGGGCGCGTCCGACATCTTGGTTGCGCCGACCCAGCCGCTGGATGAGCAGGGCCTGGCAACGCTGCTGTCGTCGCAGTCCGATGTGTCGCTGACGGACAACGAACCACTCGAGGGCGACACCGAATATTTCAGCAACACGGCTCTCGCAACCGAGAAGCCGATGGAGCCGGCACCGGAGGCGCAAGAGGAGCCGGAGCACAAGCCCTCGTCGAATGACTTGGAGTTCGACCTGGATGGCCTGAGCCCGGATGACGTCGAGGTGCCGAACACCATGCCGCGTCCCGCACCCGTGGAACCTTCACCCGAAATGGCGTCGATCGATTTCGACTTCCTCGATGAGCCGAAGATCGACGCGCCCGAGCAGACACCCGAGCCTGTCGCCGAGACTACGCCCGAGCCGGAAATGGCTGTGCCCGAGGAACCGGAGGTCGAGCCTCTGCCGCCAGTCGCCGATCTCGAATTCAAGCTGGAAGACCCCGCGCCGATCCAGGAGCCGATTCCGGATATTTCCCTCGACATGGACACGCCGCCCACCGACGTGCCTCCGCTGGAGATGGAAATTCCGGCCATTGACGACATCCCCGCACCCGCTTCGATGGAAGCAAAGCAGGAAACGAATGAGCCAATGGATTTCGATCTGTCCGCCATCAGCCTCGAGCTGAATCCCTCCGAGTCGAACGAAAGCCCGGATCTTGCGCTCGAATCGGAAGTGTCGCTCGACGACAGCGCCAGTACTGCCGAGATGGCGACCAAGCTCGACCTGGCGATTGCGTACCAGGAAATCGGCGACAAGGAAGGCGCGCGCGAATTGCTGGATGAAGTGCTCAAGGGCGGTACGCCGGAGCAAAGCGAGAAAGCGAAGTCCTTGCTGCTCGAACTCGCATAAGTGGCGGCTTTGCCAGCGACGGGCGCAGCGTGATGCTTGCGCCCGTTTTGTTTTTTAATGTTTTCGGTCAGGAGTGGAATTGAAGCGCATCGTCCTCGGCGTTCAGTATGACGGCAAGTCATGGCATGGCTGGCAGACACAGCCGACGGGGAATACCGTGCAGGATACGCTGGAAGCTGCGATGGAGCGCTTTGCGCTGGCCAGGCTTGCGACGACCTGCGCGGGCCGAACGGATGCCGGTGTGCATGCACTTGAGCAGGTTGTGCATTTCGATACGGACCTGGACCGTGAGATGTTTTCCTGGGTGCGCGGTGTAAATGCTTTCCTGCCTCCATCCATCGCGGTGCGCTGGGCTTGTGAAGTCCAGCATGAGCCTCAGGATGAATTCCATGCACGTTTCAGTGCGACGGCACGCACCTATCACTACGTCGTCTACAACCACCCGGTGCGATCGCCACTGCTCGCGGGCAAGGCTGGTTGGGTTTTCCGGCCGCTGGATGTCGAACCGATGCGCCTTGCTGCCCGTTTTCTTATCGGAACGCATGATTTTTCTGCATTCCGGGCGGCGGAATGCCAGGCAAAGTCACCGGTAAAGACCATGCAGGAGATTCGCATCGAGCGGCGCGGCGACATCATTATGTTTACGCTGACCGCCAGCGCATTCCTGCATCACATGGTCCGCAATATCGTGGGCTCGCTGATCGTGATCGGCAATGGCAACCAGCCGCCGCAGTGGCTTTCGGAAATCCTGGAAGCCCGTGATCGCAGCCGCGCGGCGCCGACCTTCATGCCCGACGGCCTGTATCTTGCAAAAATCACCTATGACGCCAGGTGGCGCCTGCCGCAGGAAAGCGTCAATCCATTACCGTGGGCCTGATGATCCCTCATACCTCAATTTTCGGTTTCAGTCGAAAATTCGACGGCGATTGCCCTGACATGAACGGTAAATCGAGGGACGATGGGCCACCGGGGTGCCTGGAGGCGGATAATAGTGCCCGGGACTCATTGAAATACAATCATGAACAAGCGTACCCGAATCAAGATTTGCGGCCTGACCAGGATCGATGACGTACAGGCGGCCGTTGCGGCTGGAGCCGATGCCATCGGTTTCGTCTTCTATCCAAAGAGCCCGCGCTACGTTTCTCCCGAGGCGGCAGCGCAGCTGCTCAGGGCCGTCCCGCCATTCGTGACAAGCGTTGGTCTGTTCGTCAATACTGACGCCGCAGAAGTGGAGGCGGTTGTCAGACAAGCACCGGTTTCCATGTTGCAATTTCATGGTGATGAAAGCATCGAACATTGCGTGGCGGTGGCGCGGTCGGTCAACCGGCCGTTCCTGCGGGCGGCACGGATTGGCGCGGCGACATCCGGTGCCGATTTGATAGAATACGAAGATAGTTATCGCGCTGCCAGTCACTTGTTCTCCGGTTTGCTGCTGGACACTCTTGTGGAGGGTTATGGCGGCGGTGGAAAGGTTTTCGATTGGTCTCTCATCCCAAAAGAGCTCGCGCCTCGGGTCGTTTTAAGTGGTGGCTTGAGCGTGCAAAACGTCGCTGAAGCCGTGCTTCGGGTGCGCCCTCACGCCGTTGACATCAGCAGCGGTGTTGAATTGTCGAAGGGAATCAAGGATCCCGCCAGGATAAACGCCTTCATCGAGGCAGTGCGCGCGGCGGACACGACACTGAGCAATACATCGAGAGAATGACCATGAAAGAACTGAATGCGCTGGGTAACTACCCCGAGCGCCAGCCTGCTCCAAGGGCGGCTGTCTACCAGGAGGCCCACTATAACCTGCCTGATGCTCGCGGGCATTTCGGCCAGTATGGCGGCACCTTCGTTTCCGAAACACTCACGCATGCGCTGACCGAATTGAAGGATGCGTACGCGCGTTACCGCAAGGATCCGAATTTCCTCGCCGAGTTCGAAGACGAGTTGAAGCATTTCGTCGGCCGTCCCAGTCCGATTTATCACGCGAAGCGCTGGTCGGAAATGATGGGCGGCGCGCAAATCTATTTCAAGCGCGAAGACCTCAATCACACGGGCGCCCACAAGATCAACAACGTGATCGGCCAGGCATTGCTGGCCAAGCGCATGGGCAAGCCGCGCGTGATTGCCGAGACGGGCGCAGGCCAGCATGGCGTTGCAACGGCTACCATCTGCGCGCGTTTCGGCCTTGAATGCGTGGTCTACATGGGCTCCGAAGACGTCAGGCGCCAGGTGCAGAACGTCTACCGGATGGAGCTGCTCGGCGCAAAGGTGGTGCCGGTCGAGTCCGGCTCGAAGACGTTGAAGGATGCGCTCAACGAAGCCATGCGCGACTGGGTCACTAACGTGGAAAACACGTTCTACATCATCGGCACGGTGGCCGGGCCGCATCCGTACCCGATGATGGTGCGCGACTTCCAGTCGGTGATCGGCAACGAATGCCTGGAGCAGATGCCCGAGATGACCGGCCGCCAGCCGGACTGTGTGGTTGCCTGCGTCGGCGGCGGTTCGAACGCAATGGGCATCTTCTATCCTTATATCGACTACAAGGATGTTCAGCTCATCGGCGTCGAAGCCGCCGGTGACGGACTGGAAACAGGCAGGCACTCCGCCTCCCTGATCGCCGGTTCTCCTGGCGTCCTGCACGGCAACCGTACCTACCTGCTGCAGGATGAAAACGGGCAGATCATCGAGACGCATTCGGTGTCGGCAGGCCTGGATTATCCCGGGGTCGGTCCCGAGCACGCATACCTGAAGGATATCGGCCGCGCGAAGTATGTGGCAATCACGGATGACGAGGCGCTGGCGGCATTCCACAATTGCTGCCGCATCGAGGGAATCATCCCGGCACTGGAATCGAGCCATGCCCTGGCGTATGCCGCCAAGCTTGCTGCAACCCTGCCGAAGGACAAGATCATTCTGGCTAACCTCTCCGGGCGCGGCGACAAGGATATGCACACCGTTGCCGAGCGGTCGAAGAAGAAACTCTGATATCGCAACCGGGGAAGACGAGCCTTGCAAGGCGCATGGCTCCGATGGCCTCCGGATCGACGGGATAACAACGAATACATCATCATGTCCAGAATTCAATCTACCTTGTCTGCGCTTGCAGCGAAAAGCAAAAAAGGCCTGATTCCTTTCATCACCGCCGGCGATCCGGCACCGGAGCTGACAGTACCGCTCATGCACGCCTTGGTGGCGGGCGGTGCCGACATCATCGAACTCGGCGTGCCTTTCTCCGATCCTATGGCTGATGGCCCCGTCATCCAGCGCGCATCCGAGCGTGCTCTGGCGAATGGCGTCGGCATGCACCAGGTATTGCAGTTCGTTACCGAATTTCGAAAGAGCAATCAGTCGACTCCGGTTGTCCTGATGGGCTATGCGAACCCGATCGAGCACATGGGGGAATCGACGTTCATCCAGAACGCGAAACAGGCGGGTGTCGACGGCGTGCTTGTCGTCGACTATCCACCCGAGGAGTGCCAGGACTTTGCGGCCTCGTTGAAGGAAGCCGGGCTTGATCCGATCTTCCTGCTCGCGCCGACCTCGACCGATGAACGCATCGAGGAGGTTGGAAAGATTGCATCGGGATACGTGTATTACGTATCGCTGAAAGGCGTGACCGGTTCGGGACATCTCGACTTGGGCGCGGTCGCATCGAAGATTCCGGCCATCAAGCAACATGTCAAGGTTCCGGTCGGCGTCGGCTTCGGTATCCGGGATGCTGCCACCGCAAAGGCAATCGCGTCGGTCTCCGATGCAGTCGTGATCGGCAGCCGTATCATCCAGGAACTGGAAAACACGCCGCGCGACAATGCAGTGCAGGCAGTGCAGGCATTTATCTCCGGCATCCGCAAGGCACTGGATGAATGACAGTTGTCAAACCTGCCAGTAGTGGCAGATTTGTAATCACCATCGCATATTGGCGCGCGTCAACTCGAGCGGTAAAATGCGGAACCGAAAAAATTGAGAAGAGGTCACGATGAGCTGGCTTGAAAAACTGCTTCCCCCGCGCATTCAGCGCTCCGAGTCCGCCACCCGCCGGTCGATTCCCGAAGGGCTCTGGGTCAAATGCCCTTCATGCGAAGCAGTGCTCTATCGTACCGACCTGGAGTCCAATCTCCACGTCTGCCCGAAATGCGATCACCACATGCGCATCCGCGCACGCGAGCGCCTTGACACGCTGCTCGACGCTGGCGGCCGTTATGAAATCGGCCAGGAAGCGTTGCCGGTCGATTCGCTGAAGTTCAAGGACAGCAAGAAATATCCGGATCGTTTGAAGGATGCGATCGATGCCACTGGCGAAACCGACGCCATGGTCGTCATGGGCGGATCGATCATGACGCTGCCGGTCGTGGTTGCCTGTTTCGAATTCGAATTCATGGGCGGTTCGATGGGTTCCGTTGTCGGCGAGCGCTTCGTGCGTGGTGCGCAGACCGCGCTGGAGCAGAAGGTGCCTTTCATCTGCATCACTGCCACCGGTGGTGCGCGTATGCAGGAAGGTTTGCTGTCTCTGATGCAGATGGCCAAGACCACCGCGATGCTGACCAAGCTGTCCGAGAAGAAATTGCCTTTCGTTTCAGTGCTGACCGATCCGACCATGGGCGGCGTGTCGGCTTCCTTCGCCTTCATGGGCGACGTCGTGATCGCGGAACCGAAAGCCCTGATCGGCTTTGCCGGACCGCGCGTGATCGAGAACACGGTGCGCGAGAAACTGCCGGAAGGTTTCCAGCGTGCAGAATTCCTGCTGCAGAAGGGTGCCATCGACATGATCGTCGATCGTCGCAAGATGCGCGAAGAGATTGCCCATGTGCTTGCCCTGCTGCAGAACCAGCCGGCCGAAGTACTGGCCTGATTATTGAATGAACACACCAAGCCCGGACTGACCCAAGTCCGGGCTTTTTTGCTTTGAAGTTCCCCATCATGAACAAGCTTCCCACTACACTCTCCGACTGGCTTGCCAAACTGGAAACGATGCACCCAAAAGCCATCGACATGGGCCTGGAGCGCGTCGCGCAGGTCAAGGATCGCCTCGGCATTCGCTTCGACTGCCCGGTCATCATCGTCGGCGGAACCAACGGCAAGGGGTCGACCTGCGCCATGCTGGAGTCGATCCTTCTGCAAGCCGGCTATCGCGTCGGTACATACACATCGCCACATCTGCTCGACTTCAATGAGCGCGCGCGCCTCAACGGCGAACTGGCTTCCGACGAGGCACTGATCGAGCAGTTCGCCGCCGTCGAGGCAGGCCGTGGAGAGGTGTCGCTGACCTATTTCGAATTCACGACGCTCGCCGTCATGCGGCTGTTCGCACAGGCGCGACCGGACGCTGTGATTTTCGAAGTCGGCCTGGGCGGTCGCCTTGATGCCGTCAACGTTCTCGATGCCGACGTCGCCATCGTCACCAGCGTGGACATCGACCACACCGATTACCTCGGCAGCACGCGCGAGGAGATCGGATTCGAGAAGGCTGGCATTTTCCGTCCTGGCAAGACAGCCATCTGCGGCGACCCGATACCACCGCAATCCCTGGTCGACCACGCGCAGGCCATCGGTGCCGACCTCTGGCTGTTCGGCCGCGATTACAACTATGCGGGAGACAAGCAGCAGTGGAACTACGGTGGCCGCGGACAACGGCGCAATTCGCTCGGCTATCCGGCATTGCGCGGCGCGAATCAGTTGCTCAATGCCGCGGCAGCGCTCGCCGCGCTGGAAGCCTTGCGCAATCGTTTGCCTGTCGGCGCGCAGGAAGTGCGCAACGGCCTCGTGATGGTGGATCTGCCCGGCCGGTTCCAGGTGCTGCCGGGGCGCCCGACGGTGATCCTCGACGTTGCGCATAATCCGCATGCCGCTGCGACGCTCGCACAGAACCTCAACCACATGGCTTTCCATCCTTATACCTATGCGGTATTCGGCGCGATGCAGGATAAGGACATCAGCGGCATCATCGCCCAGATCAAGGACAAGATCGACCACTGGTGCGTGACCGACCTCCCGCTGCCGCGCGCAGCGACGGCGGAGCAGATCAGGCAGAAACTGCTGGATGCAGGCGTTATTCCGGAGGCGAAGGCGGGCGCGGAGCGCACCATCCAGACCTTTTCCTCGCCCGCTGCCGCCTACGCGAATGCCCTCAGCAGGGCAGGGGAGAATGATAGAATTGCGGTTTTCGGATCCTTCCTTACCGTCGCCGGCGTGATGGAGGCCAGAAGGGCCGAGGGCTTGTCTTGATGGACATGCTGTTTTATCAAGACCGCTTCTGAATTCACCGATGGACTTCATTTTTATCGCATGAGCTTGTTCTCGTTCCTTCGTAAAAACAAGCAAGAACCGGCTTCCGACGACAGCGCGTTCTATTCGCGCGCGGAGGAGGAATCCAAGGCGGTCCGCAGCCGCACAAAGCAGCGCCGCAAGTCCAGCGAGAGCGGCCGGGGTGCCGATCCGGTCGATCCCGTCCTGCCGGAGAAAAAGCGTGCGCGCCGCCGCCTGATCGGGGCCGTGGCACTGGTCCTCGCGGCAGTGATCGGTTTGCCAATGATCCTCGATTCGGAACCGAAGCCGGTTGCCGATGACATCACGATCCAGATTCCGTCCAAGGACAAGATCACTTCTTCGAACACTGCCCATCCCACTGCAGCGCCGAAAATTGCCGCGGCTGATGCCCTCGATCCGAAGGAAGAAGTGATCGATCCGCCCGTCGCTCCGACGGAAGCCGCCGCGGCGACACCGGCCGATGCGAAGCATCCGGATGTGAAGGCTCCTGAAACGAAGGAATCCGGGAAGAAGCCGGAGACTGTTGCGACAGCGCCTGAAGCATCCAAGGCAAAGAGCCCGGCGAAGCATGAAGCGGAAGTGGTAAAGACGTCGATCGTCGAAAAGCCGGCAGCCGCAGCCGTTGCCCCGGCGCCGAAGACCGAGGCCAGGACTGATGCCAAAGCTGCAGAACATTCCAAGGATGCAGCACGCGCCAAGGCGCTGTTGGAAGGCAAAGCGGACCCGGCAAAGGCGGCCGAGAAGAGGCCAGGGAAATTCGTTATCCAGGTGGCAGCCCTCGCGAGCAAGGAAAAGGTCGACGAGCTTCAGTCCCGGCTCAAAGGCGCCGGCATCAAGTCCTATACGCAGAAGGTTGCGACGAGCTCGGGAGACCGCATCCGCATTCGGGTCGGTCCGTTCGCCAACAAGGAAGAGGCGGAAAAAGTTCGGGCCAAGGTCAACAAGCTCGGACTGAACGGCACGCTGGTGCCTGCTTGAATTCCGCCAGGTCGTGACGATATTCGATTATCTGGTACTGTTCGTTCTGGTCTGCTCGGTGGTCATCAGCACCTTGCGCGGGCTGGTCAAGGAGATACTGTCGCTGCTGGGCTGGATCGTTTCCTTTATCGTGGCGAACGCTTACAGCGAGGATCTCGCAGCCTTGCTGCCTGACATGATTCCCGGCAATGTCACGCGACTGATCGTGGCATTTATTGCACTGTTTATCGGAGTCAGGTTGCTGATGATGTTATTGACCATGGCCCTTGATGCTGTCATCAAGGCGAGCGGCCTGACATTGGCGGATCGCGGACTTGGCAGCCTGTTCGGATTGGCGCGCGGCCTGCTCATCGTGCTCGCGGCCGTCCTGGTATGCGGAATGACAGCCATTCCGCAGCAGCCATTCTGGAAGGAGGCCATGCTGAGCCCGCTGGCGGAGACTGCCGCTCGTACGGCCAAGCCCTTCCTGCCGGGCGATATCGCACGGCATGTACAGTTTTGAATTGTCTTAGTTGAGGAGTCCACCATGTGTGGCATAGTTGGCGTTGTTTCCCATAATCCGGTTAACCAGCTGATCTACGATGCGCTGCTGCTCCTGCAGCACCGCGGCCAAGATGCCGCAGGCATCGCAACCAATCACGGCAATACGTTCTCCATGCACAAGGCCAACGGCCTGGTGCGTGACGTTTTCCGTACGCGCAACATGCGTTCCCTGCCGGGCAATGCTGGCATCGGCCAGGTGCGTTATCCCACTGCCGGTTCCGACAGTGAGGAAGAGGCGCAGCCCTTCTACGTGAACGCGCCGTTCGGCATCATCCTCGCCCACAACGGTAACCTGACCAACTGGGAACAGCTCAAGATCGAGATGTTCAAGAACGATCGCCGCCACATCAACACCGACTCCGATTCTGAAGTCCTGCTGAACGTGCTGGCGCATGAGATCCAGCAGGTCACCACCGGCTACTCACTCGATCCATCTGCGTTGTTCAAGGCTGTCAGCGCGCTGCACAAGCGCGTGCGCGGTTCGTACGCGGTGGTGGCGCAGATCGCGGGTTATGGCTTGCTGGCGTTCCGTGATCCGTTCGGCATCCGCCCGCTCTGCATCGGCTTCAATGATACCGAGAAGGGACCGGAGTACATGCTGGCCAGCGAATCCGTTGCACTGGAAGGCCTTGGTTTCCGCTTCCTGCGTGATGTGATGCCGGGCGAGGCGATCTTCATCGACCTGGACGGCAAGCTGTACAACCAGCAGTGTGCAGAGAACCCGATATTGAGTCCCTGCGCGTTCGAATTCGTCTACCTCGCGCGCCCGGACTCGGTGATCGACGGCGCATCGGTCTACGCATCGCGCCTGAAGATGGGCGAATATTTGGCGGAGAAGATCAGGAAGCAGTTTCCGCTGGGTGATATCGACGTGGTGATGCCAATTCCCGATTCATCGCGTCCGGCGGCGATGGAACTGGCCTTGAAGCTGAACCTGGATTATCGCGAAGGCTTCATCAAGAACCGCTACATCGGCCGAACCTTCATCATGCCCGGCCAGGCAGAGCGCAAGAAGTCGGTGCGGCAGAAGCTCAATGCGATCAGCAGCGAGTTCAAGAGCAAGAGCGTGCTGCTGGTCGACGACTCGATCGTGCGCGGCACTACCAGCCGCGAGATCGTGCAGATGGCGCGCGACTCCGGCGCCAAGCGCGTGATCTTCGCATCCGCCGCGCCGCCGGTGAAATATCCGAACGTCTATGGTATCGATATGCCGACGCGCAACGAGCTGATTGCCCATGGACGTACCGAAGAGGAAGTGTGCCGGGAAATCACGGCCGATGCACTCGTCTATCAGGATGTCGAGGCACTCAAGCGTTCGATCTCCGACGTCAATCCGGCGCTCAAGCGCTTCGAGGCATCCTGCTTCGACGGTATCTACGTGACCGGCGATATCTCGCGTGACTATCTCGACCGCATCGAATATGTGCGCAACCATCCGAAGCCTTCCAGCGAGGATACGGTGCGTTCGCAACTGAACCTGAATCTCGCGCGCGTCGACTGAGCCTGCCAAGGTCGATGTATTCAAAAGCCCGCGGCCTTAATAGGCGCGGGCTTTTTGCCATCAGTGCAGGACGCGTCCTAGCAGCGACGCGAATTCGCGCGCGGGCAGAGGCTTGCTGAAAAAATATCCCTGCATCTCATCGCAATCGTGCCTGCGCAGGAACGCTACCTGCTCCTCCGTCTCGACACCTTCCGCGATCACTCTGAGGTTCAGGCTATGGCCAAGGGATATGACTGTGCTGGTAATGACAGCGTCGTCGGTATCGGTCGCGATGTCGCGCACGAAGGACTGGTCGATTTTCAGGTGGTGCAGCGGGAATCGCTTCAGGTAGCTGAGGCTGGAATAGCCTGTGCCGAAATCGTCGATCGACAGCTGTACCCCGAGCGCCTTGAGTTCTTTCATCTTGCTGATGAACAGTTCGGCGCTGCTCATAACGATGCTTTCCGTGAGTTCCAGTTCAAGATGACGTGCATCGAGCCCCATGTTGTCGAGCGCCATGGCCACCGAATCGACCAGGCCTTCCTGGCGGAACTGCCGCGCCGACAGGTTCACTGAAACGCTGATCGGAGGCAGCCCTGCGTCCTGCCACGCCTTGTTCTGCGCGCAGGCGGTATGCAGGACCCATTCGCCGATCGGCACGATCAGGCCGATTTCTTCGGCCATCGGGATGAAGCGAGTCGGCGGCACCAGCCCCAGCTCGGGGTGTCGCCAGCGGATAAGCGCTTCGGCGCCGATGATCCGGCTGCTGCGCGCGTCCACCTTGGGTTGGTAGAACAGCTCGAACTCGTCGCGATCGAGCGCCCGCCGCAGTGCGCTCTCCAGTTCTGCGCGTTCCAGCGCACGTGCGCTCATCTCCTGCGAATAGAACTGGAACGCATTGCCGTGCTCTTCCTTGGCGCGGTACATGGCATTGTCCGCATTGCGCAGCAGGGACTGCGTGTCGTCGCCGTCGTCCGGATACAGGGTGGCACCGATGCTGACCGTGATGAATACTTCGTTGCCTTCCACGTGGAAGGGCGCGGACAAGGCATCGAATATCTTCAGCACGACCGCGGAGACATCCTGCGGGCGTGGCAGGTCAGGCAGCAGGATGATGAATTCGTCGCCACCCTGGCGCGCCACCGTATCGCCGTCGCGCACGACCTTCGTGAGGCGCCGGGACACTTCGAGCAGCAATTTGTCCCCGAGCTTGTGTCCGAAGCTGTCGTTGATGCTCTTGAACCGGTTGAGGTCCAGGAACAGCACTGCCAGCAGCAAACCGTTGCGGCGCGCATGCGCCATCGCCTGCCCGATGCGGTCGCCGAGCAGGTTGCGGTTGGCAAGGCCGGTCAGGGCATCATGGTCGGCCAGGTATTCGATGCGCGCTTCATAATCCTTGCGTTCGCTGACGTCGACGGTGACACCATCGAAGCGCAACAGGCGGCCCTGCTGGTCGCGTATCGCCCGTGCGCGCTCTTCCACCCAGCGGGTTTCGCCGTCAGGGCGAATGATCCGGTATTCGCGCTTGAATGCGCCCGATTCGCCCAGCCGCGCATGCACCTTGCGCACCGCAGCCCGGTCCTCCGGGTGCACGGCCTCGAACCAGAGGTTTCGGTCGTCATAGAACTCCTGCAATGGCCTGCCGTAGATTCTCTCCACCATGGCGTTGAGGTAGATGAAGCCGGCGCTATTGGCCGACCAGACGGCATTGTCGATCGAATCGAGTATGCCCGAGAGCTTTTCTTCGGTAGCACGCAGGTCCTGCTCGGCCTTGTCGCGTGCCGCCCTGGTGCGCAGGCTCTTCACGCCGAACGCGATATCGGCAGCGAGGCCTTCGAACAGGGCAATCTGTTCGTTGTCGAAGGATTCCGGTTCGTCCTCATAGATCGTCAGGGCGCCGAATACATGGTCCTTGTTACGCAGGGGCAGGGATACCGCGAGCGTGTTTTCGGCGATCTCTCCGCTTGTCGCCTGCGGCGGCAACTCTGCAGGGGCGGCGGCAGCGGAATCCGTTGCCTGCCCGGCGCTCGCCACGCAGGTCATGCTGCCGTCTGCATTGGCATAGAGGATGCGCGCCATGCGATAGCCGCCGGCTTCGACAATCGTCCTGCACATGTCCTGCAGCAGGCTGGTCTCATCGGTGGCGTGCACCATGACATGATTACATTCCGCCATCACCGTCCGCGCGGAGAGCATGCGGCGCAATGCCTCCTGCGCCTGCTTGCGTTCGCTGACCTCCACCGTCAGCTGCGCATGCTGTTTCTGGATCTCCCCGTAGAGGGCGAGATTTTCATGGACAACCGCCAGTTGCGCGGCCACAGTGGATGCTGCGCGCTCGTCGATATCGGTGAATTCCTCGGAGCCCAGCTTGTCGATTAGGTACAGCCAGCCGAACAGCTTTTCCTTCGAGGCGATGGGTACGGCAAGCATGGAGTGGACCGGTGGATGCGCCGCGGGCAGGCCAACCAGCTGCGGGTCGCCATCCAGCCCGCTTACGCGTTTCGCGGCGCGTTCGATGAGTGTTGCGCCGAGCATGCCCTCGCGCGGGCGCGGTGTCGCGAGCCGGGCCAGTGCCGCGTCGTCCAGTCCGCGCGTGATGTAGCGCTCCAGGTGCTGGCCCCGACTGTCCAGCATGCCGACCGCCGCAAACTTCGCAAGGCAGATGTCCTGCAGGACGCGACAGGAGATTTCAAGCAGGTGCGTGGGGTCGCGCTCGGCCGCCAGGTCGATGCCGAGCTCGATCAAAGCCGTCGAGCGCAGGCTCACTGCTTGCAGGCGGGTCAATGCGCTCGAGAGTCGCTGCACGACTTCATGCAGTCCCCCTACATCGGAGTGCTCTCCGCCGCCACTGCGTGCCAGTTGCGACACCATGTCGCGGCTGTCCTCAAGCTCGCCCAGGTATTTCGTCATTTCGCTCTCAAGCCCCGCCGCCCTTGGAGGCTCTCTCTGCGCGGACTGCGCAGCCGTCTCGTGGGGCAAGGCAAGTGCTTCATGGATGGCCCTGAGAATGGTTTCCGGCGCCGATGGCTTGGCCAGGATCCAGCGCACGCCGCAGGCCGTCGCCATGATGCCCGCCTCGCGCTCGTGGTACGCGGCGGTATGGAAAATGACCGGAGTATCGGCCATGGACGGAATCTCGCGCAGGCGCGTGACGAATTCGTATCCGTCCATGTTGGGCATGAGGATGTCGGCGATGATGAGATCGGGGCGGTGGGCGCGGGCGATTCCGATCGCCTCCGCGCCATCCGTCGCCTCGAACACATGATGACCGCTTTGACCAAGCAGAACCATCAAGAACTGCCGGTTCAGCGCGTGGTCGTCAACGATCAGGATCGTTGCCATCTTCACTCCTTTGTTGTTGGTACCGATGCTTGCCCTGCTTTTCGCGGGGCAGGAAATGCTGTATCGATGCGATGAAGGCGTCAGGATCCGTCGCCTGGCAGACGTAGCCGTCGAAACCGGCAACTTTTAGCCGCTCTTCGTCATCTGGCACGACCGCAGTCATGGCGATGACGGGAATGTCCTGCAAGGCGGGATCCATGCTCAGGCGCCTTGCCAGGGCATAGCCGTCAAGGTGGGGCAGGTGCACGTCGCAGACGATCAGATCGGGACGGTCAAGCCCCGCCAATTCGAGGCCCTCGGTCTCGTCATGCGCATAGAAGGTGTCGAAGCCGCACGCCCTCAGCTGGTAGGCCATGAGTTCCATGCTGGCCGGGTCGTCTTCGATCAGGAGAATGCGTGCAGGCATCGGCAGGTACTCCTTCGCATCTGCAGCCATGCGCATGCGCCATGCGGTCATGCGCACCGTGTGTTTTCCATGGGCAGGGCCGCAATACGGCTCCGGTTTTGTTTGCTGCTCGGACAGCACCATCTTGCGCCTGTCATGCAGGCTGCTTCTTGACGGGGATAAAGGCGGGATCGGATTCCCGGTCGGTGCAGGATGTGTAAGGCCCTCTCGGGCAGGGCTTGCGAAGTCGGCTTGTCAAAATCTCTCTGCATGGTTTCATTGAATCTGCCGGCATCTGTCGGCGTATCTTGCCGGAAGGTAAGCAAGGCACCATTCCGGGCTGCGGACACTCATGGTTTTTGGCGCGGATACCTAAGATCACAATTGAATGAATTAGTGCAAAAATTTTTTGACAATGTTCGCCCCGCCCGTGGGGAAGCCATCGCTTGCGCGTGGAACGATTGAGCCTGCGAACGCTTCTGCCTGGCGCATTTTGAGATCGCCCCTTTTTGCGATAGGATAAAGCCCGCGCCGATTTGATTCTGCTTGCGGGCGCCGGAGCCGAGGCTCCGAACAAATGCTGCTAAAACGGATTACAGATTCGACATCAACCCGTTTTAGCCCGTGCTGAACGGGTTTTTTTTATTGCCATGACTGATACAAAAAAATACGGATTCACCACCACCATCCTGCATAGCGACCGCCAGAAACCGATCGAACACGGCTCGCTGCACAAGCCGATTCACACCTCAGTAGCGTTCGGTTACCGCGACGCGCGCCAGCTGGCCGAGGTGTTCCAGGGCAAGCAGCCAGGCTATCGCTACGGGCGGCAGGGCAATCCCACCGTCTCTGCACTGGAGGAAAAGGTCACGAAGATGGAACAAGGTCTTGCGACCATCTGCTTCTCGACGGGGATGGCGGCCATCGGCTCCATCGCGCAGGCGCTGCTGCGGAAGGGCGACCATGTCGTGTCGTCATCATTCCTCTTCGGCAATACCAACAGCCTGTGGCAAACCGTGGCCGGGCAGGGTGTCGATGTCACCATGGTCGATGCGACAGACGTGAAAAATGTCGCGGCCGCCATCACCCCGGCGACGCGCATCGTGTTCGTCGAGACCATCGCCAATCCGCGCACCCAGATCGCCGACCTGAAACGCATCGGCCAGCTTTGCCGCGACCGTGGCATCGTCTACGTGGTCGACAACACCATGACCTCGCCTTACCTGTTCCGTCCCCGCATGGTCGGCGCCAGCCTCGTGGTGAATGCGCTCACCAAATTCATCGGCGGCCATGGCATTGCGCTGGGCGGCAGCATCACCGACACCGGCCTGTACGACTGGACCCGATTCCCGAATATCTACGACAACTACAAGCGCTACGTGCCGGCGCAGTGGGGCATGGCGCAGATCCGCGCCAAGAGCCTGCGCGACTTCGGCGCCGCGCTTGGGCCGGAAGCGGCGCATCACATTGCCGTCGGCGCCGAGACCCTGGCATTGCGACTGGATCGGGAATGCACCAATGCGCTTGCCATTGCGCAGATGCTGGAAGCCGACGATCGCGTCGCCGCAGTACATTACCCGGGCCTCGCATCGCATCCGCAGCACAAGCTCGCCAGCGAACTGTTCAGCGGCTATGGCAGCCTGTTCAGCTTCGAGTTGAAGGAGGGCATCGACTGCTTCGATTACCTGAACCGCCTGAAGCTTGGCATTCCGGCCAGCAACCTGGGAGATACGCGCACGCTCGTCATCCCGGTTGCGCACACCATCTTCTACGAGATGGGATCAGAGCGCCGCGCCAGCATGGGGATTGCGGAAGCGTTGATCCGCGTGTCGGTCGGCATCGAGGATACGTCCGACCTGGTCGAGGACTTCAGGCAGGCGCTGGAAGGCTGAAAAGCGACAAACACCTGAATTTCCCAATAAAAACAATTCGCTGGAGAAAGTGGATTGTGGCTAAAATACGCGGATCATCCCCCTGCATGGAGCGCGTATGGCACGGCCGGAAAAGGTCCGCCTCGGTGAAATTTTGGTGCAGCAGAAGTTGCTTTCCGAAGAGCAACTTCAGTTCGCGCTAGGCGAGCAGAAGCGGACTGGCCGGAAGCTTGGACGTGTCTTCGTTGAGAACGGGCTGGTGACGGAAGAGCAGATTTCCGGTGCGCTCGCCCGCCAGCTCAGCATCCCCTACATCAACCTCAAGTTCTTCAACATCGATCCGGAAGTGGTGCGCTCGCTTCCGGAAACGCAGGCGCGGCGCTTCCGCGCCATCGCGCTGGAATCCCGTGGCAGTGCGTTGTTGATCGGGATGGCCGACCCCACCGACCTCTTCGCCTATGACGAGATTTCGCGCGTCGTCAAGCGGCCGATCGAACTCGCCGTCGTCAACGAGGGCGAGCTGCTGCAGACGATCGATCGCATCTATCGCCGCACTGAAGAGATCACCGATTTCGCCCGCGAGCTCGAACAGGATCTTGGCGACAGCTACGTCGACTTCGGCAGCCTCGGCGGGGCGTCCGGTATCGAAGAAGCGCCAGTCGTCAAGCTGCTGCAATCCGTGTTCGACGACGCGAGCCAGGTGCGGGCATCCGACATCCACATCGAGCCGCAGGAAAGCCGCCTGCAGATCCGCTTCCGCATCGACGGCGTGCTGCATCTGCAGACCGAAGCGGACAGCAAGATCGCCCAGGCGCTCGCCTTGCGCCTGAAGCTGATGTCCGGTCTCGACATATCAGAAAAACGCCTGCCGCAGGACGGGCGCTTCGCGATCAAGGTGAAGCAGCAGCAGGTAGACGTGCGTATCTCGACCATGCCGACGCAATACGGCGAATCGGTGGTCATGCGCTTGCTGAACCAGAGCGGCGGCATCCTCAAGCTCGATTCGATCGGCATGCCGCCATCGATGGTGAAAAAATTCCGCGCGATCCTGCAGCGCCCGAACGGCCTCGTGCTCGTGACCGGCCCCACCGGCAGCGGCAAGACCACCACGCTGTACGGCGCGCTGGCCGAGCTCAACAGCATGGAGCGCAAGCTGATCACGGTCGAAGACCCGGTCGAATACCGCCTGCCCGGCGTGAACCAGGTGCAGATCAACGAAAAGATCGACCTCACCTTTGCGCGCGTGTTGCGTTCCGCCTTGCGCCAGGATCCGGACGTGGTGCTGGTCGGCGAAATGCGCGACCAGGAAACGGCCCAGATCGGCATGCGCGCCGCGCTCACCGGCCACCTTGTGCTCTCCACACTGCACACCAACGACGCTGTCAGCACGCCGGTCCGCCTGCTCGACATGGGCGTGCCGCGCTACATGGTCGCGACATCGCTGCAGGCCGTTCTCGCGCAACGCCTCGTGCGCGTGATCTGCGAAAGCTGCGCCGAACCCTATGCGCTGAAACCGAGCGAGCAGGAATGGCTGAAGTTCGAACTTGGCGACACCGTCAGTGCCCGTAGATACCTGCACGGCCGCGGCTGCACGCACTGCAACGGCACCGGCTATCACGGACGCACCGGTGTGTACGAAATGCTTGAAATGAACGAGGCGGTGGCGACTGCGGCCAACCATCATGACCCGGCGCACTTCATGAAAGTCGCGCAGGAGCAGATGGCGGGGCAGACGTTGCGCCGGCACGCCGTGGCGCTGGTCGTCGCCGGCAAGACCACCGTATCGGAAGCAATGCGCATCAGTAACCAGTTCGACGATTAAGCAACGATTAAGCAACGATTAAGCCCTCCTGACCACGAGCCGACCCAGGAACCAACGTGCCGTACTTTGCCTACAAAGCCCGCAACGCCCGAGGAGAAATGCTGCAGGGCGTCCTCGAAGGCGCCGACAGCGGCGCGGTGGCGGACCAGCTGTTCAGCACCGGCGTCACGCCCGTGGAAATCTCCGTGACGAGCAAGCCGGTGACGGATGCCGCAGAAGGCTGGTGGGCAAAGCTGACCGAACAGAAGATCCGGTCGATCGACGTTCAGCTCTTCAGCCGCCAGCTCTATACCTTGTTAAAGGCCGGCGTCCCGATCATGCGCGGCCTGGCGGGATTGCAGGAATCGGCCATCAACAAGTCCTTCGCGCGTGTCGTGAAGGACTTGCGCGAATCGCTCGACGCCGGCCGCGAACTCTCGGCCGCCATGCGGCGCCATCCGGACGTGTTCTCGTCCTTCTTCCTGAGCATGGTGCGCGTGGGTGAAACCACGGGGCGTCTCGAAGAAATCTTCCTGCGCCTGTTCGACCACCTCGAATTCGAGCGGGACATGCGCGAGCGCGTCAAGACCGCCTTGCGTTATCCCATGTTCGTGGTCATCGCGATGCTGGTCGCCATTGCCATCATCAATCTGTTCGTCATCCCGGCCTTCGCCAAGGTCTACGCCGGATTCAACGCCAAGCTGCCGCTGATGACGCAGATCCTCATCAACACGTCCAATTTCACCATCCATTTTTGGCCGCTGATCCTGGCCGCGGCGGTCGGTGCAGCGATCGCATTCAAGATGTACATCGCGACTCCCGCAGGACGCTTCAAATGGGACAAGATCAAGCTGCGTTTCCCGATTGTCGGCAAGATCATTCTGAAGGCAGCGCTGGCGCGCTTCGCGCGCAGTTTCGCGCTCTCCAGCAAGAGCGGTGTGCCGATCGTGCAGGGATTGAATGTGGTGGCGCAGACTGTCGACAACGTCTACATCGCGAGCCGGGTCGAGCAGATGCGTGATGGTGTGGAGCGTGGTGAAAGCATCTTGCGTACGGCCGTGACGACTGGCGTGTTCACCCCGGTCGTGCTGCAGATGATCGCCATCGGCGAGGAGACCGGCGAAATCGACGACCTGATGGACGAGATCGCCGCGATGTACGAACGGGAAGTCGATTACGAGCTGAAAACGCTGTCGTCGCAGATCGAGCCGATCCTGATCGTCGGCCTCGGCATCCTGGTGCTGATCCTCGCGCTCGGTGTCTTCCTGCCGATCTGGGACCTGGGCAAGGCAGCCCTGCAGAAATGATGGGTAGGTGCATGCAAGCGGAAAGGGCAGCCGCATCTTCGCCGGCGGCCTGTGCCCTCATCCAATGAGAAGGGAGCGCGGCTTCTCGCTGCTGGAGTTGCTGGCAGCAGTTATCCTGATTTCGGTATTTGCGCTGTCCCTCATGGACCGCCTCAGGTTCTACCAGGAGCTGGCTGAAAAAGCCAACGCCGAATTCACGATCGCCCGCCTGAAAAGCGCGCTGCGAATCCAGATGGCCACCCTGATCGCCCAAGGTCGCACGCGTGAGTTTTCGTCGCTGGAACAGCAGAACCCCATGGACTGGCTGGAGGAGCGGCCTGGCAATTACCACGTCGTGTCAGGAAACGCTGGCCCGGAGCCGGGCTTCTGGCAATTCAACACGGATGACCGCGTGCTTACGTACTGGGTAACCCACGACGATTATTTCGAGCCTGACAAGTCCGGAAACAAGCGTATTCGCCTACGGGTAATAGCTGTGCGCGATACCTCCGGCTCGATCAGCGAAACACAAAACAGGGTTGTGACTGTTCGTCTCGAACTAGTGGAGCCTTACGTTTGGCTTAAATAATTCCTCATGGAAACAATTTGTTGCAAGTTGAGTCGGAAGACGTAAAGCGGGTGCAAAAAATTGATCTGGAGCGTGATTTTTTTCCGTGTGTCTATATAATTCCTGTTGACAATAGTGTTTCTGAATTGCATAACTGACCGAGCGAGATACATGCGAACGAGACAGGCTGGTTTCACCTTGATTGAACTGGTTGTCGTCATTAGCATCCTTGCGCTCCTGGCGGCATTCGCATTGCCACGGTTTGCCGCGCTGCAGACCGAAGCGCGCATTGCCAAGATGAATGCCGCGCTTGGATCGATCAAGGCAGCCGCGACACTCGCGCATGCGCTGCAGTTGGCGCAGAACCTTTCGCCATCGTCCCCGGTGACGATGGAAGGGCCAACCGGAAACATTGCAATGGCTTTGGGCTATCCGACGACTGACTTGCTGTCGATCGGACGCGCGGCTGGCCTTGTTGATGATTCGGGTAATGCGATTCAGGGGTATGTGCCGGTGAAGACCAGTGGAACAGTATTCACGGTCACACCGGATTCATCGCGCTCGAGCTGTTCGGTGACCTACACGGTGCCGGACGGAGCAGCAACGTTTGCACCTGCCTACAGCAACGCAAACATCACTACGGCAAATTGCCAATAACCGCACCATTCGATTTTGCATAAACAAGAAGTTAGAAAATTTTGTCCAGAGGAGGAAGTATGAACAAGCAGCAGTCCGGTTTTACCCTGATCGAATTGGTCGTGGTGATTGTGATCTTGGGTATTTTGGCGGCGACGGCGTTGCCGAAGTTTGTTGACCTTCAGTCTGATGCAAGAACTGCGGCGGTTCAGGGGGCAGCAGGTGCGTTGAGTTCGTATTCTGCTATCAATTACAGTGCATCGGTGGTCAGGGGAACAGGCGGATCTGACGTCATTCGCGTGACGAGTGCTAGTGGCGCCGCTGCTTTGACGGGGAATGTGACTGGCTGGGACTCTACAAAGTTTGTGATCGGGACCGAGGCCAGCTGCAGCGGCTCCAACGCCGGAGCAACCGCAAAGGCGACGCTCAGCTATAGCGGCGGTACTTCTGCAAATACCGCAACGGCGACAATCATTTGCACAGGCTGATTTTATTTGTCTTGTTTGTGGCGCCGGCCGGTTTCGGATCGGCGCCTTTGTATTTCAGGGGATAGCGTTGAGTAAAGCAGCGGATGCAGCGGTGGCACTGGAACAAGCCTTTATGCGCGCAGCGCCGCCCAGCAAGAACAAACGCATGAGCGAAGATGCATGGCTGAAGGCGCTCAATCAATTTCACGCTGAGGCGAGAGAAATCCGGCGCCGTCATTCGCTAGGATTCCTTGCACGCGCCAAGGCGGCCTATCTCTTGCAGCAGAAACTGATTGCAGCTGGAATTCATGCGGATATCGTCCGCAAGGTTGTCTTCTCGCTCATTCTTAGCGCCTTTTCAGGCGAAAAATGAGTTTTCTACGAGAATTCGCCGCGCGTTATGCGCACAGCTGGCTGGAACGCTTTCGTAATCGTCACGGATTGTCAATTCCGGCCCTGCAGGTGACTTCGCATGATGGCGTATTCCGAAGATCGGCTACTGGAAAAAAATTGCTCCTGCATGTTGGCTGCGGACATGCAACGATTGACCACATCGGCCTTTCGGGCTTCAGTCGGCCTACATGGAGTGAAATCAGACTTGACGCCGACGAAACGGTGGCGCCGGACATAGTAGGTTCTATGACTGAAATGCCGTCTGTACCGAGCAAATCCGTTGATGCAGTATTTTCATCGCATGGGATAGAACATCTCTATTGGCATGATGTGCCGCGTACTCTCGCGGAGTTCTTTCGAGTCCTGCGTGATGATGGTTTTCTCGTTGTGGCTTGCCCCGACTTGCAGGCGGCAGCGCAAATGATTTCCGAGGACAGAATGTTCGACACTGCGTATATGTCTGCTGCCGGCCCGATTACGCCATTCGACATGGTTTTCAGTTATCGTCCCTTTGTTGAGGCCAATCCGCAATGGATGTCGCATCACTGCGGATTCACGCTTTCCACATTGTTGGCGGCATTGCGTGAGGCGAGTTTTGCGTCCGTATATGGTATTCGTCGCCCAGACGGTTTTGATCTTTGGGTGTTGGGTAGTAAATCACCTCGCACTACGGAGGAAATAGCGGCGCTGGCGGCACAATATCTGCCGGTCGTCGCTTGAACTATTATGCCGTTTGAACGCGTGATGCGTTGGATCGCTCGCTGGTTGGAGAGTCGCGGGCTGAACGATGTGGCAAACACTATCGACACCCGCATCGCGCATTCAGGAGACATCGAGGCGATGCACGCTATAGCCCGGCGGGCGCTCGAACGTGGAAAGCTTGCCGAAGCGATATCTCAGCTGGAAACTGCGCTTCAATTCAAGCCTGATGACCCGAGTCTATGGTGTACGCTCGGCGCCGCATATCGTCAAAATGACGATTTTGAGCTTGCGCGTACATCCTATGAGCGGGCGGTCGCGTTAAAGCCGAAATACCCTCAGGCACTGAGCAATCTGGGTGAGCTGTGCATCGCGCAAAGTCGCGCCCAAGAAGCGCTTGAATGGTTTGATCGGGCACTTATTTGTACACCTGAGTTCTTCGAGGCCAGGCTAAACAAGGTTGCCGCCTTATTCGAGTTGGCCCGGTATAACGATGCTCGCAAAGCGGCTGAACAATTGATTGTAGACGAGCCTGATCGTGCCGAAGCTTACCTGAATCTCGGGAATATCCTCATCCACACCGGCAAGGCAAAACAGGGCATCAAACAGTACAAAAAAGCTCTGGAGCTTCGGCCGCGCTATGCTGAGGCACATTTTAATCTTGCCACACTCCTTGGATCACGGGATGATTTGATCAATGCGATCGGGTATCTAGAACGTCAGATCAAGGAGCGCGGCGAGACGGTTCACCATATGGGGCTGCTCGCTGCGGCGCACCAAGCTTCGGGCCACCTCGCCAAAGCCAAGGATCTGGCACGGCGAGTTCTGGACCGTCAACCGGACAACATCAATGCTTTGGTAACCTTGGCATCTTGCTTAAGTGCTAGTGGGAATGCCGCGGAAGCATTGAAGCTTTATGAACAGGTGGTTAGGCTCGACAATACCCAGACCGGGATGGCTTCGAATGTACTTTTTGAAAGCAACAATCTTTCAGGGCTCGAGCGGCATGAAGTTTTCCGCAAGCATCGAGAATGGGCAACCCGCTTTGAAACACCGCTACTGAAATCAGTAGATTTTTCTGCGCACGATCGTAATCCCTCACGTAAGTTGCGCATCGGTTACATATCCGGTGATTTCATTCGGCATCCTGTCGGATTTTTGTTAAGGGACGTGCTTCGCTATCACGACAAGGATAAATTTGAGGTCCACTGCTTCTCCATGGTGAGCCGCTCCGAAGATCTCCTGCCTGACCTTCGCGATGCGGTGGATAAGTGGGAGGATATCTTTTTCCTGAGTGACGAGGAGGTGGTCGACCTTATACGCAAAGCGGAAATCGACATCTTGGTCGATCTCTCAGGTCACACTGCTCACAATCGTCTACTTGTTTTCGCACGTCGGCCGGCGCCGGTGCAGGTTGAATGGATTGGCTACTTCCACTCTACTGGGCTTACGTCGATCGACTACTTCATTACCGACCCCTATACCACGCCGATTGGAAGCGGACAATTATTTTCCGAAACGCCGGTTTTTATGCCGCATACCCGCTTCTGTTACGGCCCCCCTGAATACACGCCTGATGTCGTACCACCGCCGCTACTGAAGTCCGGAAGGGTCACGTTCGGCTCGTTTAATCGCCTGTCCAAAATTACCGACGAGGTTGCCGAAGCATGGGCACAAATACTTCGTGCAGTGCCGGATAGTCGCCTTCTGCTAAAAGCGGGGGCTTTGGCTGATACGATGGTTACGGAGCTTGTGAGCGAGCGCTTTGCAAAGTTAGGTATCGACCCGGATAGAATAGAGTTGCGAGAGGGATCATCTCATAGTGAGATGTTCATGCAATACGGTGATGTCGATATTGCCCTCGACACCTTTCCTTTCAACGGGGGCATGACGACCTTGGAAGCCTTGTGGATGGGCGTGCCGGTGATAACCATTGCAGGTAATAGCGTGGTCGCACGGCAGACAATTTCTGCCTTGGCGAACATTGGATTAGCGGAGGAATTGGCATTCCAGGACATTAAGGCGTATATCGCCGGTGCGATAGCACTCGCGAGAAATCCATCACGTATTACCGAATTGCGCGACAGAATCCGCCCACTTATGGCTGGCAGTCCGCTGCGTCAAGCTGACCAATTTGTCGACGACCTTGAGGCGCTATACCGACGAATGTGGCAGGCCTGGTGCAAAGGCGAGAAGCTAGCAGACGAAAGTCTGTTGATGTTCGCGTAAAGCTCACCTCCACACTGATCGCGCCGACCGGCGGTAATGGCGGAACCTTCACAGGTTCATTCGGCACCTTCAATAGTGGAGTGGCGACCGACACTGCATTCAACTGGGATGAGGTTGGCATCATCAGCCTTCGCTCCAGCATCCTGGATGCTGACTACCTTGGCGCTGGCGACGTGATCGTCACAAGCGGAACTTATGACCAGTTTGTCGGCCGTTTCATCCCGGCCAGCTGCGGGTTCTTCTGATGTTCACCATCTGGACTTCGACGCAGGTGCCAATTCGGTGAATGAGCGCAAGCTTGTTTTTACGAGCAAGAGCCGTCTCGGGCGCCTGATCTTTTCCAGTGAATACGGTTCGGAATTGCTGCCGCTGCCGATCCATGTCAGCACACAATACTGGAACGGGAGCACGTATCTCACCAACTCTCTTGATGACGCCACGACGTTCGCGACGAGCGCCGTGAGCATCAGCAACCCGAAGAAGAACCTCGCCTTGAATGAAGTGGCTATCTCTCCAGCCACGCCAGTGGTATTCAATAATGGGACGGGCGTCTTCCGGCTGGCAAAGCCGAGCGGTGGCGACGGCAAATATGATGGCAGCGTAGACCTCACGACAACAACGTTTCCCTATTTGCCGGCAAATTCCGGCCGTGCCACCTTCGGCGTCTACAAGTCCGGCCCCGTCATTTATATCCGGGAGATGTACTAAAAAATTGTACGCAAGCCTATCCAAAACCATCCAAAAATTTGGTGGTAAATTGCCCCATGGAAATCGTTGTGGCTACAAGGGCCCGATCCGGGAAAAATGATTGACAGCAATAGGTTATTAACTTAACTTCAGTCAAATTCTCAGATGAAACACGGATATGGGGTTTTTCGCAAAAGCCAAGAAAACTGCCGGTTTGCTTGCCATTCGCCTGCAGAAAGAAGGCATCAGCGCAGCCTGTGTCAAACGTTCTCCTTCTGGCCCACCCTCGGTGGAACTGCTGGCCTTTTTTCCTCTCGAAAAAAATTCTGATTTGGTTGCTTTGGAGAAAGCCGCAAAGGACCTGCACGCGAATCGCTATCAATGTGCCAACTTGCTCGCGGCCGGCGAATACCAGATCCTTTCCGTCGATGCGCCGAATGTGCCGCCGGATGAACTGAAGACGGCGGTCCGTTGGCGGCTGAAGGACATGCTGGACTTCCATGTCGATGACGCCACCATCGACGTGCTGGATGTGCCCCTCGACAAGAACGCGCCTTCACGTAATCACTCGATGTACGCCGTTGCTGCGCGTAACCAGTTGGTAAGCCAGCGGCAGACCTTGTTCAGCGATGCGAAGATTCCGCTGAGCGTGATCGATATCCCCGAGATGGCGCAGCGTAATATCGCGGCGCTGCTGGAACCGGAAGGGCGCGGCCTCGCTTTCCTTTCGTTCGATGCGGAAGGCGGTCTGCTGACCGTGTCTTATGCGGGCGAGCTTTATCTCGCGCGCCGCATTGACGTTACGCCAGACCAGTTCGCGCAGCCGGACGCCGAGCAGAATGCCGCTGTGTTCGACCGTATCACCCTGGAGCTGCAGCGTTCGCTGGATCACTTCGACCGGCAATACCACTTCATCACCATCGCAAAACTCGTGCTGTCCCCGTCGCTGGCGGAGTCGGGCCTGCAGGCTTATCTTGCTTCGAACCTTTATCTGCCTGTGGAGGCATTGAACCTCGAAACGGTCCTGGATATTTCGAAGGCGGCCGAACTCAGGTCGCCGGAAGCGCAGCAGCGTCATTTCCTGACACTGGGGGCGGCGCTGCGCCATGAGGAGAAGGCGCTGTGAGTCAGCAGATCAATCTCTTCAATCCGATCTTCCTCAAGCAGAAAAAGTATTTTTCCGCTGTGACCATGATCCAGGCGCTTGGCATGATCCTGGGGGGGTGTCTGCTGGTGGGCGCCTATGCTTATTACCAGGTGAAGGCGCAGGAGAGGGAAGCGGCTTTGACGACGTCACAACTGGCGCTGGTCCAGGCGCAGCTGGCCAAGGTGAATGCGAGTTACGGGCCGGCGCAGAAGAGCAAGGCGCTGGAAGAGGAATTGCACCGGACGGAAACGGAAGTGAAATCGATGCAGCAGGTATTCGCGATCCTGCAGAAGGGCGAGTTCGGCAACACGAAGGGTTATGCGGAATACCTGCGTGCCTTCGCGCGCCAGATCGTGAATGGTTTGTGGCTGACAGGCTTCAGCATTGAGGGTGCCGGAAGCGAAATCGCGATTCGCGGACGTGCGCTGCAACCTGGCCTGGTGCCGGCCTATATCGGCAGGCTCAGGAACGAAGCTGTGCTGCAGGGAAAGTCGTTTGCTGCGCTCGATATGCGTTTGCCACCATCCGAACCGGGCGACAAGGAGAAAGTCGCAGCGGCATCCGCCACAGCGAAGCCACATCAGCCTGCGTATATCGAATTCAGCCTGCAATCCTCTGGCGCAATGAAGGACGGCAGGGCCGGCACTCCCGGAGCGGCGAACCAATGAAGCAGTACTGGCAACGCACCGCACTGAAGATCGACGCGCTGACGCTGCGCGAACGCGCGATCATTTTCATGATGTCGGCACTGATCCTGGTGGTGCTGGTCAATACGGCGCTGCTCGATCCGCAATACGCGAAGCAGAAGCAGCTCTCCGAGCGCATCAAACAGGAGCAGGGGAAGATCGCTGCGATGCAGGCCGAGATCCAGCAGAAGATGACCGCGCAAAGTGCCGATCCTGACAGGGAGAACAAGGCGCGGCTGCAGCAGTTGAAGCAGCAGCTGGTGCAGATGCAGTCGACGCTGCAGGGCGTGCAGAAGGGGCTTGTCCCGCCGGACAGGATGGCTGCGCTGCTGGAGGACATCCTGAAAAGGAATGGCAGGTTGCGTCTGGTGTCCCTGACCACACTGCCCGTCTCCGGCGTGACCGAAGCCCTGCCGCAGGCAAAAGCGGCGGTGGAAGAGAGCGCCGTCCGGTCCGCCAGCAAGCCAGCCGCTTCCGCTGCTGCGGAAAAACCTGCCGGGGAATCGATCTACCGGCACGGCGTAGAGATCGTGGTGCAGGGCGGGTACATGGACATGCTCGATTACCTTGCCCAGCTCGAATCCATGCCGTGGCAGCTGTTTTGGGGAAAGGCGAAGCTGGAGACAGATGAATATCCAAAGGCCACGCTGACCTTGACACTTTATACTTTGAGCCTGGACAAAAAATGGCTCAATATATAAACATGGCTGCCGGAAAAGCCGTCATTCGCAATTTGGCCGTGGCGCTGCTATGCGGCGGATCGCTGCAAGCCGCGGCACAGGCCTTGACCGACCCGACGCGTCCGCCGGCGGTGGTGAATGCCGACGCACAGGCAGGCGAAGTGGCCACGGGGCCGGTGTTGCAGTCGATCCTGATTTCGTCGCACCGGGCCGAGGCGATCATCAACGGCAGGACGGTGAAAGCGGGGGACAAGGTTGGCGAAGCAACGGTTGTCAGGATTACCGAAAGTGAGGTCTTGTTACGCAATGGCAGGGAGCAGCAGGCGCTGAAGCTTTTCCCGAATATCGAAAAGCAGCCCGGCCGCGGTGCAGCGACGCCGCAGCGGGCAAAAGGTGGTAACAAGGGCACATCCTAGAATGAAAAGAATTATATTAATTGCAATTGCGTCAAGTCTGCTCGGGTGCGAGTCTTCACCCAGGCGCGAGACTTACGACCTGATCTCCGCCGAAATGAAAAAGGCGACGGAAGAAGCGTCGAAGCAAGCGCAATCGCGCCCTGATGCCGTATCCGCCGCCCTGCTGCCGCCGATCAGCATCGAATTGCCGAAGCCGAAGAAACCGATGGAAGAGCGCTTCAGCCTGGCGCTCAACAATGTCCCCGCCGCCCAGTTCTTCATGGCGATCGCCTCCGGGACGCGCTACAGCATGCTCGTTCATCCGGACGTGACGGGTACGCTGTCAGCCAACCTGAAAGATGTCACCTTGTTCGAGGCGCTGGACGCCATCCGCGAACTGTACGGCTATGACTATCAGGTCGACGGAACGCGCATCTATGTCAAGCCGCTGACCCTGCAGACCCGCGTATTCACGGTCAATTACCTGACCGCCAACCGCAAGGGTACATCGGATATCCGCGTGACTTCGGGCTCGGTGAGCGATGCATCGACCTCCGGCGCCAGCCCCGCGCAGGCCGGTGGCCAGACCCTGCCGGCACCCGGTTCCGGCACTACCAGCCAGGCGCTCAACAGCAGCAAGATCAGCACCACGTCCAGCAGCGATTTCTGGAGCGAGTTGAAGGCATCGCTTGAGGCGATCGTCGGCAACAAGGAGGGACGCAGCGTCGTGGTCAGCCCGCAATCCGGCGTGGTGGTGGTGCGCGCAATGTGGGACGAGCTGAAGAGCGTCAATGCCTACCTGAAGGCCGCGCAGCTGGCCGTGGACCGCCAGGTGATCCTCGAGGCGAAGATTCTGGAAGTGCAGCTGAACGACAGCTTCCAGAACGGCATTAACTGGGCTTCATTCGCCTCGATCACGGGTATCGGCGACAACCGTGTCGCGACCGGCTTCCTGTCACCCGGAACCAGCCTTGCTTCTGCCGCACGACTGAATACGCTGACAACCACCGTCAACAGTACCAATCCGACTACCGGCGCTGTGGGCAATGCGACGGTTACAGCCAACACCGCGCTCGATCTTGGAGTCGCGGGCAGTGCAGCCGGATCACTGTTCGGACTCGCCTTCCAGACCAACAATTTCGCTGCGCTGATCTCCTTCCTCGAGACCCAAGGCTCAGTGCATGTGCTGTCGAGCCCGCGCATTGCCACGCTGAACAACCAGAAGGCGGTGCTCAAGGTCGGCAAGGATGAGTTCTTCGTTACCAACATCAGTTCGAGCACCGTTGCCACCGGCACCACGACGACGACCAGCCCAAGCGTGACAGTCCAGCCCTTCTTCTCCGGCGTAGCGCTGGACGTCACGCCGCAGATCGACGAAGACGGCAACATCATCCTGCACATCCATCCCTCGGTCAGTAACGTCACGACCGTGGACAAGCCGCTGAACCTGGGGACCGCGGGCTCTTTCAGCCTGCCCCTTGCTTCCAGCACCGTGTCGGAAACAGACAGCGTTGTGCGCGGCCAGGACGGGCAGATTGTGGCGATCGGTGGCCTGATGCGGCAAGCGTCGACGTCCGACCGCTCGCAGATCCCGGGAGCCGGCGACCTGCCGGTGCTCGGCGGCCTGTTCAGCAACAACAACCGGCTCACCCAGAAGCGCGAGCTGGTCATCCTGCTGAAGCCGACCATCGTTCAGGGCAGCAGCACCTGGGCGCAGGACATGGCCGAAAGCCAGCGGCGCATCCAGGCGCTGGAGCCGCGCGCCGGCATATCACTGGAAACAAGGTAGTCATGTACAAAGCGCACTTTGGCCTGCGTGAACTGCCATTCGGCATCACTCCCGACACCAGCTTCTTCTTCGCCTGCTCCAACTATCAGGAGGCGTTGAACACCTTGCTCGTCGCGACGAAGAATGGCGAGGGCTTCATCAAGATCACCGGCGAAGTCGGTGTCGGCAAGACGCTGTTGTGCCGCAAGTTCCTGTCGACGCTCGACAAGGCCTTCGTCACCGCCTACATACCCAATCCCTTCCTGGAGCCGCGCGCATTGATGCTCGCGCTGGCGGACGAACTCGAAATCCCGCAGGAAAAGGATGTCGACCAGCACCACCTGCTGAAGGCGATCAATCACCGCCTGCTAGTGCTCGCCCGCGAGGGCAAGCGCGTGGTGCTGTGTCTCGACGAAGCTCAGGCAATGCCGATCGAGACGCTGGAAGCATTGCGGCTGCTGACGAATCTTGAAACCGAAAAGCGCAAGCTGCTGCAGATCGTGATGTTTGGCCAGCCCGAGTTGAACAGGAAGCTGGAGCAGGAAGCCATTCGTCAGTTGAACCAGCGCATCGGCTTCCACTATCATCTGGGGCCGCTGACGAAGGATGACATGGAGTTTTACGTCGCGCACCGTCTCAGCGTGGCCGGATACGCGGGAAGCAGGCTGTTCAATCGCGGTGCCGTACGCGCGCTCCATGCCGCCAGCGGCGGGATTCCCCGGCTGGTGAACATCCTTTCCCACAAGTCGCTCATGCTTGCGTTTGGCGAAGGTAAACAGCAGATACAGACACGCCATGTGAAGGCGGCAGCAAGCGATACCGGGGCGGCAAAGAAGAGCATCTGGCCCTGGGTCTGGGCAGGCGGAGTGTTGTTGCTGCTCGCTGGCACCGGCGCAGGATGGGCTTATTTCAGATGAGTCTGATCAACCAGATGTTGCAGGAGCTGGATGCACGCCGCGTCGAGCCGGGCGGCACCAGCCCATTTGGCCAGCAGGTGAGGGCCGTTGCCGAGCGTCGTGGCATTCATCCGGCATGGTGGGTTGCGCTCGCGCTGGCTGGCGCGCTGGCGGGTGTGGTGGCGTGGGTTCTCCTTCGTTCACCGCCGCCAGTTCCTGCGCAAGCCGTGCGCCTGCCGCTCAAGCTGGATGCCAATATGGATGCACCGCCATCCGTGCCGGAAGCTACCACGCCGCAGCAGGCAACGGGCCAGGTTGGTGCTCCGGCTTCGTCGACAGCCGTGCCGGCCGAATCGAAAGAAGCGGAGCCACAACCACAACCACAACCACAACCACAGGAACAGCCGGCACCAGCCAGGGAAACCCCGGCTATGTCGAAGCAGCCTGAAAAGCAGGTGCCTGCGGGCCGCCCTGTCACAGTCAAAGAGCCGGTCAAGCCTGCGCCCTCCAATGCCGTTCCCGATGTTGCCAGGATCGTGCCGGTAGCGAAAAAGCTTGCCGATGCGCCCCCCGCCAGGGCGCCTGATGTGGCGCCGCCGGTGCAGAAACAGTTCAAGGAATTTACTGCGCAGCAGCGGGCAGAGAATGAATATCGCAAGGCAATCAATTTGCTCGAGCAGGGAAAGATGGCAGACGCGATTGCAGGACTTGAGCAGGCCTTGCAGATGGATGCGAATCACGCAGCCGCGCGTCAGGCGCTGATCGGCGCCCTGCTGGAGAACAAGCGGCAGGATGATGCCCTGAAAAAGGCGCGCGAAGGACTGGCACTCGATTCGGCCCAGCCCGGCCTCGCCATGATCGCCGCGCGCCTGCAACTGGACAAAGGTGAGCTGCGCCCCGCCATCGAAACGCTGGAACACAGCTTACCCTCCGGTGCCGAGCGGGCCGACTACCAGGCATTCCTGGCGGCGCTGCTGCAACGCGATGAACAGCACAAGAAGGCCATCGAGCACTACTTGCAGGCAGTGCAAAAGGCGCCGCAGAACGGCGTCTGGTGGATGGGCCTGGGGATTTCCCTGCAATCGGAACATCGTGTGCCCGAGGCACAGGAGGCGTTCCGGCGCGCCAAGGCAAGCAGCAGCCTGACAGCCGAGCTGCAGGCATTCGTCGAACGCAGGCTGATCCAGTTACAGCACTGACGGCCGCAGGATCATGTGGACCATTAGATTACCTTGCCTGCAGTTGCAGGATCCAGCAGCTTGTCGTAATACTGCGGCTTGAAGTCCTTGATCCGTTCGATCAGTGCCGCCGGCGTGGACTCGTGAATTAGCATGGAGGCCTGTTCCGCGCGCAGGAAGCGCTCGTTGACCACATGCTGCAGAAAAGCGATCAGGCCATCGTAGAACCCGTTCACGTTCAGCAGCCCGATCGCCTTGTTGTGAAACCCGAGCTGCGACCAGGTAAAGACCTCGAACAATTCCTCGAGGGTGCCGATACCGCCCGGCATCGCAATGAATCCACTGGACAGCTCCGCCATCAACGCCTTGCGCTCATGCATGTCCTTGACGATGTGCAGGCGCGTCAGCCCGATGTGGCCCACCTCCTTGTCCATCAGCGCCTTCGGGATCACGCCGGTGGCTTCGCCGCCGAGGCGCATCACTTCGTCGGCGATGACACCCATGAGACCGACGTTGCCGCCGCCGTAGACCAGTCCGATGTTGTCGTCGACCATCGCTTTGGCAAGCATGCGTGCGGCATCGGCATATTCCGGGGAGGCACCGACAGAGGAGCCGCAATAGACGCAGAGTGACTTCATGGGATTCCAGTGAAAATGCGAGTTAACAATGCGAGCTGGGCTCGCTTGCAGGAAGAGAAGTTTCGTTCGTTCCAATTATAAGAGCGCCCGGAAAAATGCGTTGAAGCGGTGCAATTTGCTGGGCGCACCGGAGGTGAAGAGGATGCCGGATGCGTCGAAGGCAGTCAGCCTTCCAGTTCGTCCTTCGCCAGTTCGACGTCGAGGCGTTCCATCGCATCCTTCGGCTCGCAGGCGACGGCTTCTTCATACAGTGCAATCGCCTCGTCCATCTTCTTCTTACCCTCAAGCATGACCATGCCGTTCGCATATTCGATGCGGGCGATGGCGGAGTCAGGGTTGAGCTTGAGCGCTGCCTTGAACAGCTTGATGCCTTCCTCCTTCTTCGCACCATAGGTCAGGCCGCCGATCATCGCGCCAACCTTGTCGATGATTTCAGCGTGGTAGGTGCCGAGGCCGATGTGCGCGTCGGCGTGCTTGGGTGCGAGCTTGATGGTCATGTCGAGGCTGTGCTTGACCTTGTTGCCGATACCCTGCGAAAGCGCCTTGACGATCGAGATACCCTGCGCATAGCGACCGAGGGAGTAGGCGTGCCAGTACCATGCCGCGGGATTCTTCGGCTGTTCCTTCTGCTGCTCCTCGCAGCGTTGCGCTACCTGCTCGAAGAGGGCCAGTTTCTTCTTTTCAGACTTCTCGAGATAGTTGGCATAGATCGCGGTCGCCTTGTTCGCGACCGCATAGCCGGCCATGCCTTGCTCGAGTCCGAGCTTGGCCGCTTTTTCAAATTCCCCCGCGTGGAACGCGATCCACGCATCGACCAGCGCCGCGTCCTTCGGAAACGGCTCCGCATCGCCGGCATGCAGCCGTGCCCATGCTTTCTTCAAGCTTGCCGGGCTGTAGGTGTATGCATCGTCGGGATAGGGGAATTTGCTCCACGCCATGGTGTTTTCCTTATTTAAGTTTTTTTAGATATTCCTCGGCGAGTTTCTCGAACAGCAGCTGCGTCTCGCCACGCAGGTAGGGGCCGATCAGAGCGAGTACCTGGTAGCAGCCGCGCGCCAGCGCATCGGCCATGGCCTCCTGCTCGGTATATTTGCGCGGATTGCGCACGTATTCATACGACAGCCAGTAAGTGCCGACGACGACGATATTGGTCGCCAGCGCGTCGATTTCCCTGTCGGTCGCCTCCAGCGCCTTGTCCTCTCGCAGCCCGATGCATAGCTCCCGTGCGACCTTGGTCTTGTGCGCCAGGATTTGCTTGAAATGCAATTCCAGCTTGCGGTTGCGCGACAACAGGTCACTCAGGTCACGGTAAAAGAAGCGGTAGCGCCACACCAGTTCGAAGCTCAGGTGCAGGTACAGCCATACGTCCTCCATGTTCGGGCGGCGGCCCTCCGGGATGGACAGCATGCGTCCGATCTCAGCCTCGAACTGCGCGAACAGCGAGTTGACGATGTCGTCCTTGTTGCGGAAGTGGTAGTACAGGTTGCCGGGGGAGATGTTCATTTCCTCGGCGATGACGGTGGTGGTGATGTTGGGCTCGCCAAACTCGTTGAACAGGCGAAGTGACAGTTCGAGGATGCGCTCGCGCGTGCGGCGAGGAGCCTTGTGTAGCATGCTAGTTGCCTCCCGGTGCTGTTTTGATTTTTCGACTAGCATATCACCGATAAAACATTCCACAAGTGCGAGTCATTAGCCCGCGACGATCTTCAGATGTCGCTCCAGGCTGTCGAGCGTGTCCGTCAAACGATTGATCCCGAAACGATCCTCCTTTTCATTTGTCGGCTTCTTGACCAGGGTCAGACTCGTGTCGCGCAGAACTGACAGCTTGAGCCTCAGTCCATGACGTTCCAGCATCGGGCCGATTTGCGTGCGTCGCTGCCACAGCATCATGCGCGTGTTCTGGTACGCGTTTTCACACATGCGGCGCCGGCTTGTATAGCTGAACAGGTTGGTGAAGAACATGTCCGCGTCTTCCGTGCTGGGCTCGATCAGGAGGATGTCGGAGCCCGGATATTTCACTGAATAGTTCGCCAGCCCGATTTCAACCCGCGAGTGAATGATGGCGCGCAGTGACTGGGACAGCACGGAGAGCAGACCGCCCTGTGCGACCTTGCCCGCCGGATGGAGCGAGCGGGCGTTATAGGGCACGATGGGATTCAGGCACAGGACGAGGTCGACTTCTTCATCCAGCGCGATCGACGCATGCAGCGTCTTGCGCAATGCGCCATCGACGAAATAGCGGCCGTCGATTTCCACCGGCGGGAATAACCCGGGTACGGCGGCGCTTGCCTGCGCGGCTTTGGAAATCGGCACATGATCGAAATCCGGATGGCCGAATCGGATCGGCTCACCGGAGTCGAGATCGGTTGCGACGATGACCAGCCGGTGCTTCAGTTTGCGGAAATCGTTGGTCCGCCCCTTGACGGAAAACGCCTTCTGCATGAATTCATGAATGCCTTCGCCTGACAGTATGCCCGTTGGCAGGGCGCTCTTGATGCGTTCCAGCGAATTGGCGATACTGGATTTTCCGCCCCGGCGGAGGTAATGGTAAAGACCGCTGATGAGCAGGATCGGAAAGGCCGCGACGCGGATACCGAACTCTTCCCAGGCCGGGCGGAGCAGGATTTCCGGCTTGAACAACTCCTCGTCGCCATGCCTGGTATCGCTTTCGACAAACAGCCTGCACATTTCATGCGGTGTGATGCCATTGGCAAGGCCGGCCGCAACGATGCCGCCGGCACTGATGCCGACGTAGATGGCGGCATCGTTCAGGTCGAGGCCTTCGATCGATTCCTCGAGCGCCGCCAGCGCCCCGATTTCATAGACAGCGCCGAGCGGGCCGCCACCGGCAAGCGCCAGCCCGACGCGCGGAGCCGGGCGGGTAGGGCCGCGTCGCGGAGCCGGGTGCGGGGAAAGTGTTCTGGAAGTTCGTTTGGCTGTCATATAACTCAGGTACGATGCTGATCTGGCAAGTCCATACCGCAATACGCGATATGACCCCTTTCAATCAAATGTAGTACCCATATCGCCGATTGCAACAGGCGTGAAAAAGGCTTGTGGTGTCACAAGCCTTCTGGATTGCGCTATCGGCGCAGAAGCGTCGCGGCAATTACTTCGCGGCTGCTTTTTTTGCCACTGCTTTTTTCCCCACTGCTCGGGTAGTCTTCTTCGCGGCAGGCTTGGCGGCAACTTTCCGGGTGGCAGTCTTGCTGGCGGTGCGGGAGGCGGCGGGTTTCTTGCCCGACAGCGCCGCGACAGCCTTGTTCAATTCTTCGACGCGCTTGGTCAGGGCCTGGATGTCCTTTTGTGTCGGAACGCCGAGGCTCTTCAGGGAGCGTGACACACGGTCTTCAAAGACCTTTTCCAGCTTGTCCCAGGAACCCGCTGCCTGCTTGCTGACGCTGTCGGCCATCTTGGATACGGTGTCGCTGACTTCGCCGACCTTGCCGTTTGCGAGCTGCTGGGTGCGCTTCTGCAGCGCCGTGCCTTCCTTGACGAGTTTCGCGAACACACGGCCGCCTTCTTCCTGCGCCTTGGCGAAGGCGCCGAGGCCGGCCTGCCAGATCTGCTGCGCAGAAGTGCGTACTGCGTCGGCCAGTTGGTTGTCATCAGAATTAGCCAGTGCCTTCAGTTTCTTTACCATCATGCTCTCCGTTCGTGAGTAAGCCGAGTCGCCGGTTCATCCGACGCGCTTTTTGATGAAAACAGTTTAAGAGGAAAAAATCGAGATGGCATTCTAAAGCCGTAGAGCACCCGTTCTAAATGATGGCGCCATGCCCGCGAGCCGCTTGCTAATGACAGTCCGGCCTGCAATGATGCAAGGCTTGTCAACACAGCATACAAGGGGATGAAGATGCAGTATTTCGTCACAGGCGCCACCGGGTTCATCGGCAAGCGGCTCGTCAAGAAACTCCTCGCCCGCAAAGGCAGCGTCGTGTACTTCCTCATGCGCGAAGAGAGCATGGGAAAGCTGCCTGACCTGCTTGAATACTGGGGCGTCTCGAAGTCGCGCGCCATCCCTGTCTGCGGCGACCTGCGCTCGCCAACGCTCGGTGTCTCACAGGAGGAGATCAGGAGCCTGTCCGGGCACATCGACCACTTCTTCCATCTCGCTGCCATCTACGACCTGAAGGCCGACGCCGATGAGCAAATGGCGATCAATATCGACGGTACGCGTAACACCATCGCCCTCGCTGCCGCCATCAATGCGGGCTGCCTGCACCACGTCAGCTCGATCGCCGCGGCCGGCCTGTTTGAAGGGATTTTCCGCGAGGACATGTTCGAGGAGGCGGAAAACCTCGACCATCCGTACTTCGCTTCCAAGCATGAATCCGAGAAGATCGTTCGCAGTGAATACAAGGGCGCATTCCGCATTTACCGCCCCGGTATGGTGGTGGGTGACTCGCACACTGGCGAGATGGACAAGGTCGACGGGCCGTACTACTTCTTCAAGCTGATCCAGCGCATTCGCCAGATCCTGCCGCCTTGGATGCCGACCATCGGGCTGGAAGGCGGGCGCATCAACATCGTCCCCGTCGATTATGTGGTCGATGCGATGGACTGCATCGCGCATCAGCCGGACCTGGACCGCAACTGCTTCCACCTGACCGATCCCGAGCCGATGCGCGTCGGCGATGTGCTCAATACCTTCGCACGCGCCGCCCATGCGCCCACCATGAGCCTGCGCATCAACGCGGCGCTGCTCGGCTTCATACCCAGGTCAGTCAAATCCGGCCTGATGGCGCTGACGCCGGTACGCCGCTTGCGCAACGCGATCATGAAGGACTTTGGCCTGCCAGACGACGTGCTGCAGTTCATCAACTATCCGACACGCTTCGACAATCGCGACGCAGTCGCTGCGCTCAAAGGCAGCGGCATCAAGTGCCCGCGCCTGGAAGACTACGCCTGTCGCATCTGGGACTACTGGGAACGCAACCTCGATCCGGACCTGTTCATCGATCGCACGCTACGCGGCCAGGTCGCCGGCAAAGTGGCGCTTGTTACGGGAGGATCATCGGGCATTGGACTGGCCGCTGCGCGCAAGCTGGCGGAAGCGGGTGCCATCACGATCATCTGTGGTCGCGATGAAGACAAGCTGGCGGCCGCGAAGAAGGAAATCAACGATCGCGGTTTCGATGTGGTCACCTATCGCATCGACGTGTCCGACATGACGGACTGCGATCGCTTCGTGCAGCGCTTGATCGAAGACCACGGTGGGGTCGATATCCTGGTGAACAACGCCGGCCGCTCCATCCGCCGCGGCATCGAGTCGAGCTTCGATCGCTTCCATGACTTCGAGCGCACCATGCAGCTGAACTATTTCGGTGCCTTGCGCCTGACCATGGGCCTGCTGCCGAAGATGATCGAGAAGAAGCGAGGGCATGTGATCAACATCTCCTCGATCGGCGTGCTGACCAATGCGCCGCGTTTTTCGGCCTATGTCGCATCAAAGGCAGCGCTGGATGCCTGGACGCGCTGCGCGGCATCCGAATTCGCCGACCTGAACATCAGGTTCACGACCATCAACATGCCGCTGGTGCGTACACCGATGATTGCGCCGACCAGCATTTACCAGAATGTCCCGACACTGTGTCCGGAGGATGCCGCCGACATGATTGCGCAGGCCATCGTCGACAAACCGGTACGCATCGCCACGCGCCTCGGCATCCTCGGTGAAGTCATGCATGCGTTGCTGCCGCGCGTGGCGCAGGTCATCATGAACACCAGCTTCCGCATGTTCCCGGATTCCAGCGCTGCCATACAGGACGGCAACAAGAAAGCGCCGCAGATGAGCGCCGACCAGATCGCTCTGCAGCAGTTGCTGCGCGGCGTGCACTTCTAAGACTGCGGGCGGACATCGTCCGCCCAATGCTGTTCTTCGGGCCCCCACCGTCTTTATTCAGACGGCAGAACGACCGTGTCAATTTCATGGATGACGCCATTGTCCGCGAGTACATCGCTTTGAATCACGTTGGCGTTGTCCACTGTCACCTTGCCGTTATCCGACGTCAATGTGAGTGAATCACCCTGGATTGTTTGCACCTTTCCCGGCTTGACGTCGGCAATCAGGACCTTGCCCGGAATCACATGATGGTTCAGCAGTTCAGCCAGCCTGGTCTTGTCTTTCATCAGCGCATCAAGCCTGTCCGGAGGCAATTTCTTGAACGCGGAATCGCCCGGCGCGAACACCGTGTACGGTCCCTGGCTTTTCAGTGTCTCGGCCAGGCCTGCCTTTTTGGCCGCCGCCAAGAAAGTCTTGAACGTGGCCGAGGCCGCAGCGGTCTCCATCAGGTCGGCTGCAAGGGCGGGGGACGCAGCCAGCGTCAATGCGAGGGCCGAGGCGATGGCAGCGAAGGAACGCTTCATGACGGACTCCTTGTCTCGGGAAAATAAGTAAGATTTTTGTATTGAGGAAGTGCAACGTTGTCGTGGCTTTCGCATGTGACAACGCTCTCCATGTCTGGTGTTCTCAGGCCGCAAAAGTTCAAATCGCGTTATGCTTGTCGCAATTCAATGTGATGCTGAAGATGAAGCGTCCGCTACGCATTGATGGCTGACAATCACGATGCGAGTCCGCCTGGAAACGGGCGATGCGCGACGACTATCCGGGGAAAACATTCATGCTGCTCAATTGCGTTGCATACCAGGACGGGAAAAGGCTGGCGGAAGTTCCGGCGCAGCAGATCGGCGAATTCCTGCACAAACCAGGATGCTTTGTCTGGGTGGCCTTGAAGGATGCGCAGCCGGATGAACTCAAGCAGATGCAGCAGCAGTTCGGGCTGCACGAGCTTGCAGTCGAGGATGCTCTGCACGGACACCAGCGACCCAAGCTCGAAGAGTATGGCGATTCTCTCTTCGCTGTTGTCCATACGGTCGAAATGAACGGTGGCGAACTTCTCGTCGGCGAACTGGACATCTTCGTCGAGGAAAACTATGTGCTGTCGGTCAGGAACAAGAGTAGGCAGGGTTTGCTCGACGTGCGGGCGCGCTGCGAGCGCGAACCGCATCTGCTGAAACAGGGCGCAGCGTTCGTTTTTTACGCATTGATCGACGCAGTGGTCGATCGCTATTTTCCAATCATCGATGCGCTGGAATCGGAGCTGGAAACCATCGAAGAGCAAATCTTTATCAAGGGATCCGAGCGCGCCAACATCGAACGGCTATACCAGCTCAAACGCAAAGTGACGATCCTGAAGCATGCGGTGAGCCCCTTGATGGAAGCCGTCGCGAAGCTGTACGGCGGGCGTGTTCCCCGCCTCTGCATGAATACGCAGGAATATTTCCGCGATGTGTATGACCACCTGTACCGCATCAATACTTCGATCGACAACATCCGTGACACCATCGCGACGGCAATCCAGGTCAATCTCTCGATGGTCACCATTGACGAGAGCGAGGTGAACAAGCGGCTGGCCGCGTGGGCTGCGATCTTCGCCGTGGCAACCGCCTTTTTCGGGGTCTGGGGCATGAATTTCGAGTACATGCCGGAACTGAAATGGCGCTATGGATATCCGGCTGCCATTTTTGTTGTGGCCGGAGTATGTGGCTACCTGTATCGGCGTTTCAGGCGCTCAGGCTGGCTGTGAAAGCCCGGTGACGGTGGCGGACGCATCACGTATCTCCCGGATTACCTGCGCCTGGACGCGCGGATCATAGCCCAGTGCGACATGGCCGACCGCATGGATTTCAATGTTCCTTGCGCCTTCCAGATGCGATGAAGTCTGGGGCGAAATGATGTTGTCCTGGTGCGAGTAGATCGACACGAACAACCGGTACACGGCGGGATCTTCGCTCGCCGCCAGCTTGAGCAGCCACTCGCTGGCGATGCCTTCCTGTTCGGTGGCAGTCCAGCGCATCTGGTGCGTATTCACGCCGACGCCGAAATGCGCCAGCGCCGTGCCGCGGTGCGGCGTGCCGAGGGTGATGACTCTCGCGACATGTTGCGAGCCGTGATCGCGCAGGTAAGCCCGGGCTGCGAGGCCGCCCATGCTGTGCGCAAGAATCACGATCTTGTCATGACCTGTTTCCTGGCGCAGCCGCTCGACGGCGCCGTGAATCAGCGGCACATATTCATCGATGCCGCCGACAATCGGCTCCAGATCCACCGCATGATGCAAGATGTTCGCCTTCAGCAATGCATTGCTCATGGGGCGCCAGTAACCGCTGTTGCAGCCGTACCCATGGATCAGCAATACCGGCAAGCCCTGTGGATGATCCGGGATGCGCCGCGAGAAGGTGCGAAATGGCATGGTCCATGACGAAGCCGTCATGGTCGCCCTGAATTCGCCGAGAAACAAGCGGAAGGCATCCCGCCAGCCGACGCGGAAATTCGGCGGCGTTTCGCTGCTGTAACGCGACGCGAGCAGGAAATTGTTACTGGTGATGGCCAGGCGCACGACGATGACGATAGCCAGGCTAAGCACCGCCGCGAAGGGGGCGGCGATGCCGTGGAACGACCGGATGATGACGAGGTAGATCCCGATGGCAATCAGGAACTGGATGAGCAGCAGCAGTCGCGTGATGCGTACGATCATCTCTTACATGGCACTGGGTCTCGGTGCTGGTTTCCCGGTCAGTTGCGTGGCGAGGCCGCTGGCGAGGCGCGCCGTGATGCCGTAAATCGACAGTTGCGGATTGGCGCCGATGGATGTCGGGAACAGCGATCCATCATGTACCGACAGGTTGCTCACACCATGGTAGCGCCCGTTGGAAGCCACCACGCCGCGTTTCGTATCATCCGACATGGTACACCCGCCCATCACGTGCGCAGAAACGACGCGCGTAGTGCGCGGTTTGTAAGGCAAGGCCTCGATCGCTTTCTTTGCTGCCGGCCAACTCGTATAGGCTTCGGCCATCTCGTGCACCGGCACCACGACCTGCGCGCCTGCAGCGAACTGGATTTCCGCCATGGTGAGCAAGGCGCGCCTGACACCGTCCCACACGAAATCGGAGATTGGGTAATCCAGCACCGGCGAGCCGTCATCCTTCAGTTGCACGGTGCCGCCAACGGATTCTTCATTGAAGCCGTCGCGCAGGAGTGCAAGCAAAGCATGCGCGTGGGCAAACTGTTTCATGGTCGCGGCATGCTGCGCGCCGAAACCAGCCATCGTGGTGGAGAACAGCAGGGGATGCAGCGGTGGCGCTTCCAGCTTGTAGCCGATCGCGCCATCAATCGGCTGGGTGCCGAGGAAGTGGTCCGAATACACGGTCTGCGGCGCGCCGGAGAAGCCCTCAACTTTTTGCGCGAACAGGGCCGACGAAATGACCGTCGGATGCAGGAAGGTCCTCTTTCCGAGCAGGCCGTTCGGATCGGGAGCCTGCGAGCGCAGCAGCAGCGCAGGTGAATTGATCGCGCCTCCCGCAACCACGTAATGGCGTGCCCGCACGTTGATCGTCGTGCCTGATGGGGCAAGTCCCGTCTCGTCGAGCGCAACGCAGGAAAGGCTGTCGACCTTGTCGCCCGAGAAAAGGAACTTCTCCGCGCGCGCGCGCGTGAGCAGCGTTGCGCCACGCGACAGGGCCGCGGGGATGGTCGTGATCAGCATCGACTGCTTGGCATTGGTCGGGCATCCCATGCCGCAGTAACCGAGGTTCCAGCACCCCTTTACATTGCGCCGTATGCCGGCAACAGGAATGCCAAGCTTGGTCGCGCCCTCTCTCAGCAGTTCATTGTTCCTGTTTGGCGGAAGCGGCCAGCTCTCGATGTTCAGGCGCCGCTCCATCATCGCGAACCAGGGCGCCATCAATTCGGTCGTGTAATCATGCAGGCCGAATGCTTCCTGCCAGTAATTCAAGGTGCTCTTGGGCGTACGGAAGCTGGAAGTCCAGTTAATGGTGGTCGATCCGCCGACCGCACGACCTTGAAGGATGTTAATGGCCTTGTCCTTCGTCTTGCGCGCCGCGGATTCCTGGTAGAGCGCGGGATAGGCCTGCGCTTCGCGCATCTTGAAGTCGCTGGAGGACTTGAGTGGGCCTTCCTCGATCAGTACGACATTCAAACCGGCCAGTGCGAGGATTTCCGCCGTCACGCCTCCACCCGCACCGGTGCCGATGATGGCGACATCAGCTTCGACGGTGCGCTTGTCTTTCAGTGTCGCTGCATCAATGACCTTCCAGCCATTGGCAAGGCCTGCCTGGATCGGGTCCGGGATTGGGCTTGTGGATGTATTTGTCATGGCGTCTTTCAGCTCAGTTCCTTGATCGGGCCGGGGTAACCGATGGCCGCCCACGTCGACTCGTCGCCATACCAGGCGCCGAGGATGAGGTCATGCAGTGCCTGGTAAGCGCTTTGCAGCAGGCCGAAACGGCTCAAGCGCCAGTTCTGCAGGAAGGCGGCGATGTCCTCCTGCCGGGCCTTCGGCCAGTCGTCGGGAATGCCTGCCAGGAATCGTCGCGCAGGACCGAGCGTCAGCAGACCGAACAAGTCCTGGATCTCCTTTTGCGTCGCGAACGGCAATCCACTGATCGCCACGTCCACGCGCGCCGTCGCTGCCTGGACCATGGCTGGCGTCGGATCGATCGCATCCTTCAGGACAACGGGAATCACCGCGCCGAGCACGGCCTTCGCCGCATCGTCCAGCACGAAGCGTTCAGGGGCGGCTGGTCGGCGCGTGGCACGATAGATGCCCCCGGCCGCCGCAAGCGCGAGTGCGCCAACCAGGCCGGCCTTCAAAAAGGAACGGCGGGTAAGGGTGGTTGCCATATCTCCTCGTTATGATGGTTTTTGTCCAGTGTAACCCAGCGTAAGTAGCGGTTACCTTCGCAAAATAGAGTTCTAGTTCTAGAACCGATTTGCGCAAGACCACTCTCTGTTGATCATTCAGAATAGTCGCCATCATCACTTTCGCTGGCCGGAATTCACAGTCCTTGATGTCAATGAACAAACCGGAAATTATCGCGAGGCTCCGCGGCGACCTGGAAGCCGTCATCGCCGAACGCAGCAAGGCCAAGGCGGATCCTGCCGTCAATGCGGCACGAATTGCATTAAGGGAGTTCCAGGCGCAGCGCATGGCCCGAACCCATGCCGATCTGTTGTCGGACCGCGCAACGGGCCCTGCGGCACGCTTTTTCCTGAGTGATCTTTATGGTCCGCATGACCTCACCCGGCGTGATGTCGACCTTGAACGCGTCCTGCCATCAATGGAGCGCCTGCTGCCGGTTGCAGCGCTGGAAGCCGTTGCCGAAGCGGTGGCGCTGGATGCCTTGTCTGAAAAGCTGGATGCCGGCATGGCGGAGCGGCTGGGGGAGGAGTTTACGGAAGACGACTACATCGCCGCGTACAGAAAGGTCGGCAAGCGTGGCGATCGCGAGCGTCAGCTGGCACAGGTTGAATCGGTCGGATCCGCGCTCTGCGAACTCGTGCGCGTGCCGCTGATCGGAAGTACGCTGGCCATGATGCGCGGGCCGGCGAAGCTCGCCGGGCTGACGGAGCTGCACAGCTTTCTTGAGCGGGGTTTCAAGGCATTCAAGGGAACGGGGCGCCCGCAGGATTTCGTCACTACGATTATCCAGCGCGAAAGGCGAATCATGGACGCGCTTTATGACGCCGGCAGCAAGCCTTTTTCGGTGTTCTCGACGAGCAACCAGCCATGCGTGGAGTCTGCCTGATACGAAGTGCTATTTCTTCGCACCGCCTTTGGCAGGAAGGTCCGGCATGCGAATGATGCGCGTACCCGCCATGCGGTCATGCAGGAACTGCCGCTGCGGATCGAGGTAAGCCGTCAGCGCCCAGAGCAGCACATTTGCCGAGGGAATCAACACCATCGTCCAGTTCCTTGCGCCAACCGCCCAAGCTGCAGCCAGCCCGGGAAGAATCCAGAGCCAGGAAAGCAGGTATCGTCCGATGGCACGCTTCACACCTACCGGCAATCCGTCCCGGGTTACCAGCCGGAGGCGCCATGTTTTCATCGCGAGCGTCTGGCCGCCGTGCGTCCAGAACCAGACGAAATAGAGGCCGATCACCACGAACAGCCAGTCCTGCATGGCGTTGCGCAGGTACAAGGCATGCCGTTGCTGCAGTAGCGTGGAAAAGAGATAGCCGGAAATGAACAGCACGCCGAACATCAGCATGGCTTCATAGACCATGCTGGCAAGCCGGCGCCTGAGTGAGGGTGTGGGTGTATTGTTCAACTGCAGGACTTATTGTTTTTCGGGTTGAGCGGATGGTTGAATGGGCGATTTTGCCGCCGCCTTTGGCGTGACGGACTGCTCCAGGACAGGCTTCGGTGCCGATTTGATCGGCGGTATTGTCTTGGCGTTCTTCCTTTGGGAAGACGGGGAGGGCAGCGTCGCGACGCGCTTCCGGGATGCCGCCGAAGCTGCGAGTTTCTTCTTCTGTTCCTCGGACAACTGCTGATATTCCTCCCAGTGCGCCGACTTCTGGTTCCTGTCGAGCTTCCTGGCGCGCGCATAATTCTCGCGGGCGATACGGCGCTGCTCAGGTGTCAGCTTGACCCAGTCGCGCATGCGTTCCTGCACGCGCTGCTGCTCATCGGGTTTCATTGTGGCGTACTTGTTGCCGATCGCCAGCCACTTCTTCTTGCGGAATGAATCGAGCCTGTCCCATTCCGGGGCGAGGGGCGCCAGCGCCTGCTGCTGCGCCGGTGTCAGTTCTGCCCAGAGCGGTTTCGACGTAACCTGCGGCTTTGATGCGGGTACATTGCGCGCCACGGTTGCGGCCGATGCTGCTGCCGCAGGCTGCGCATGTGCATCCAGCGCCGCGCTACTTAACGGTATGACAAGTGACAGGCATAAAATGACCACCGCCCGCGAAGTGCGGGCGGTGGTCGGGAAAAAGTCCATCATCATCTTACTCGCCTCGTTTGGCGAGGTAGGCATTGAAACCATGATCGAGGTATGCCGTCAGCGGCAATTCGTCCGACAGGACTTCGGCGTCGATGTCGGCAGTATCATTGATGCGGCGCTGCTGCTCGTAACGGTAAATGCCAGTCAGGCCCAAGACCAGGACAATCAGCGGCACCGCCACGCCCATGCGCGCAAACCAGGAAAGGCGTTCGCCGAACATGACGCCTGCCGGCCCGGCAATCAATCGCTGCGGCGCAAGCGCGTGCAGCGGCGATTCCTTTTTCTGGCGAGATAAGGCGATTCTGCGAGCAGAAGCCAGCCTATCTGTGGTTGATGCCGGCAGGTTGTCAAGATTTTCGTTGAGCGCGTGCCTTACCTTGTACGCGAAGTTCAGTTGGTTCGAATTCATAGTGTGATTCCTTTGGCTCTGAGCGCCTGAGCCAGGGTGTGTGTCGCGCGCGAGCAGTGGGTCTTTACGCTGCCCTCGGAACAACCCATCGCCGCAGCCGTTTCGGCTACATCCATGTCTTGCCAATAACGCATAAGGAAGGCTTCCCGTTGACGCGCCGGCAGTTTCTGTATCTCTTGCTCTATGGCAGCAAGCACCTGCTGGCGTTCGACCTTGTCGGCGCTGGATTCGGCGGCTTCCGTCCCGGCCTCGGCCTCATAGGTTTCCAGCAGGTCGAAGCCTTCGGGGTCGTCCTGCTCGCCGCCCAACCCGGAAAAGAGGCTGATCCAGGATCCGCGCACCTTCTCGCGACGGAAGTAATCATGGATCGTGTTCTGCAGGATCCGCTGAAACAGCAGCGGCAGTTCTGCCGCCGGTTTGTTGCCGTACTTTTCTGCGAGCTTGATCATTGCATCCTGAACAATGTCAAGCGCCGCCTCGTCCTTGCGAACTGCGTAGAGGGCCTGCTTGAAGGCGCGGCGTTCTACGTTTTCCAGAAAGTCGGACAGTTCTTTATCAGTGGCCATGCGATACGGCAGCTTGTATCCGGGCCGCCAGGGGAGTTGTGGATCGAGCGGAAAAGGTGCCTTCGGGCACCGCTTCCGCAAACTGTGCGCATGCTAGCAAAAAAGCTGTCAGCGTGCACACGCTTTGCAGAATATGCTTGATTTCTAAGGCTTTTACGAGAATTTAGCTTGACCAAAATGATGCGACGCATTAACTTATCAGTCCCTTCATATCCACGAAGGCACTTGTCTTTTCGCGCGGCCCATAATGCCGTCTTCCGAACAGACGCGCTTTAACATTTAAAAGCTGTTTGCTCTAACCCATGCCACAAGCGTGAGAAATACGCATTTGCACGGCAGTAATTCTGGCTGAACGAGTTGCGTTTAGCGTCGTTTTGAACCGCACCTACGGGTGTGCGACGAAGCGGCGTGACCGCACAAGGAAGGGAAGCCATTGCACTGTCGTTCCTCGCGGTTTCGCCAGGAGAGAGCATCCGATCAATTTCCAATGGACCTTGAAAGGAACCAAGCAATGAGTAACGAATTGACAGGCGCGGAAATCGTCGCGCGCTGCCTTGCCGAAGAAGGTGTTGAACATGTCTTCGGTTATCCCGGCGGCGCAGTGCTTTACATCTACGACGAAATCTTCAAGCAGAACAAATTCCAGCATATCCTGGTACGCCATGAGCAGGCAGCAGTTCATGCAGCCGATGCGTACTCGCGCAGCTCGAACAAGGTTGGCGTCGCCCTCGTGACCTCCGGTCCCGGCGTGACCAATGCGGTCACCGGCCTGGCGACAGCCTACATGGACTCGATCCCGATGGTGGTCATCACAGGTCAAGTGCCAACGCACGCGATCGGACAGGACGCATTCCAGGAGTGCGACACGGTTGGCATTACGCGCCCCTGCGTGAAGCACAACTTTCTCGTCAAGGACGTCAAAGATCTCGCGACGACGATCAAGAAAGCATTCTTCATCGCCACGACCGGCCGTCCGGGGCCGGTACTGGTCGATATTCCCAAGGACGTCACGATCCACAAGTGCGCGTACGAGTATCCGAAGGAACTCGAAATGCGCTCCTACAAGCCGGTCGACAAGGGTCATTCCGGCCAGATCCGCAAGGCCGTGCAGCTGCTGCTGACGGCAGAGCGTCCGATGATCTACACCGGCGGCGGCGTCATCCTGGCCAACGCCGCGCCCGAGCTGCAGAAGCTGGTAGACAAGCTCGGCTATCCCTGCACGAACACACTGATGGGCCTGGGCGCCTATCCCGCGTCGAGTGACAGGTTCGTTGGCATGCCCGGCATGCACGGTACCTATGAAGCGAATATGGCGATGCAGCACTGCGACGTGCTGATTGCCGTCGGTGCGCGCTTCGATGACCGCGTGATCGGCAACCCGAAGCACTTCACCACGCATCCGCGCAAGATCATCCACATCGACATCGATCCGTCTTCGATCTCCAAGCGCGTGAAGGTCGACATTCCGATCGTCGGTAATGTGAAGGACGTGCTGGTCGACCTGCTGTCCCAGCTCGACGCTGCAGAGACCAAGCCGAATGCGGCAGCCCTGGCAGCCTGGTGGCGCCAGATCAACGAGTGGCGCGGTCGCGAATGCCTGAAGTTTGCTACCTCCAAGGATGTCATCAAGCCACAGGAAGTCGTGCGCAAGCTGTGGGAGGTGACCAAGGGCGACGCCTTTATCACGTCCGACGTCGGCCAGCACCAGATGTGGGCAGCACAGTACTATGGATTCGACAAGCCGCGCCGCTGGATCAATTCCGGCGGGCTGGGCACCATGGGTGTCGGCCTGCCATACGCGATGGGCGTACAGATGGCCAATCCGGGTGCAACTGTCGCATGCATCACCGGCGAAGCCTCGATCCAGATGTGTATCCAGGAACTCGCCACCTGCAAGCAGTATCACCTCACGCCGAAGATCATCCTGCTGAACAACCGTTACCTCGGCATGGTGCGCCAGTGGCAGCAGATCGAGTATGGCTCGCGCTACTCTGAGTCGTACATGGAATCGCTTCCGGACTTCAACCTGCTGGCCGAGTCTTTCGGCCACGTCGGCATGAAAATCGAGAAACCGGGCGATGTCGAAGGCGCGCTGAAGGAAGCGTTCGGCATGAAGGACAAGCTGGTATTCATGAACTTCATTACGGATCAAACCGAAAATGTCTGGCCGATGGTGAAAGCCGGAAAGGGCTTGACTGAAATGCTTCTGGGTTCGGAGGATCTGTAATGCGACACATTATTTCTGTTTTGCTTGAGAATGAAGCAGGGGCGTTGTCGCGCGTGGTCGGCCTGTTTTCCGCGCGCGGCTACAATATCGAAACTTTGACCGTGGCGCCGACCGAAGATGCAACCCTGTCGCGCATGACGATCGTCACAACCGGTTCGGATGACGTGATCGAGCAGATCACCAAGCACCTGAACCGCCTGATCGAAGTCGTGAAAGTGGTCGACCTGACCGAAGGCTCACACATCGAGCGCGAGCTCATGCTCATCAAGGTGCGCGCTGTCGGCAAGGAACGCGAGGAAATGAAGCGTACCGCGGACATCTTCCGTGGCCGCATCATCGACGTCACTGAGAAGACTTACACGATCGAACTGACGGGGAACAAGTCGAAGCTCGACGCTTTCATCGATTCGATCGACCGCACGGCGATCCTCGAAACAGTCCGCACCGGCGGATCGGGTATCGGGCGCGGCGAGCGCATTCTCAAAGTTTAAAACCAGTATCAACAACACTATAAGTTAGGAAGATCAATGAAAGTTTTCTACGACAAGGACTGTGACCTGTCCCTGATCAAGGGCAAGAACGTCACCATCATCGGCTACGGTTCCCAAGGTCATGCACATGCTCAGAACCTGAACGATTCCGGCGTCAAGGTCACCGTTGGCCTGCGCAAAGGTGGCGCATCCTGGGAAAAGGCCAAGAACGCCGGACTGAACGTCGCTGAAGTCAATGAAGCAGTCAAGGCTGCCGACGTCATCATGATTTTGCTGCCTGACGAAAATATCGCCCAGGTCTACAACGAGAACGTTGCTCCGAACGCGAAGCAGGGCGCTGTGCTGGCATTTGCCCACGGCTTCAACGTCCACTACGGCCAGGTTGTGCCGCGCGCCGACCTCGACGTCATCATGGTTGCGCCCAAGGCTCCGGGCCACACGGTGCGCAGCACCTACACGCAAGGCGGCGGCGTGCCGCATCTGGTTGCCGTGTATCAGGACAAGTCCGGCAGCGCACGCGACATCGCCCTGTCCTACGCCATGGCAAACGGCGGTGGCCGTGCCGGCATCATCGAAACCAACTTCCGTGAAGAGACCGAGACCGACCTGTTCGGCGAGCAGGCCGTGCTGTGCGGCGGTACGGTTGAACTGATCAAGGCCGGTTTCGAGACACTGGTGGAAGCTGGCTATGCTCCGGAAATGGCATACTTCGAGTGTCTGCACGAACTGAAGCTGATCGTTGACCTGATCTACGAAGGCGGCATCGGCAACATGAATTACTCGATCTCGAACAACGCTGAGTATGGCGAATATGTCACCGGCCCGCGCGTCGTGACCGAAGACACCAAGAATGCGATGCGTCAATGCCTGAAGGATATCCAGACCGGTGAATACGCCAAGAGCTTCATCCTGGAAAACAAGGCTGGCGCTCCGACGCTGACTTCCCGCCGTCGGATCACTGCCGAGCACCAGATCGAGCAGGTCGGTGAGAAGCTGCGCGCGATGATGCCGTGGATCAAAAAGAACAAGCTGGTCGATCAATCGAAGAACTGATATCGATTCCATCCGGGCATCCTGCGGGTTGCGCTTGCATGCGCAACCCGCGCTCGGTCGAAAAGCCGTGCGCAGGCACGGCTTTTTTCATTTGGTTGGCGCAACAATGTGCAAAACCGACTCATTCCTTGAAACACGCCTTCGCCTGATCTCGGCCCTGAAGCAATCGCGGCCTGGTTGAGTAGAATGAATTGATTCCTGAGCTTGCTTACCGCAATCATTTTTTCTGGAGGTCGCAATGTCCCGACTCGCCATCAGTCTTGTCGCGCTGATCCTGTTCGCTGGCCTGGCAAGTGCCCGGGCGCAGACGCAATCCCCGGTCCAGACAACCGGAACCCTGGTTGTGGTTTCCGCCTCCGGAGATGTGAAACATCCAAACGATGAGGCGCACGCCACCCTCATGATCGAGGAGCAGGACAAGGATAAGGCGGCAGCAGCATCGCGTGTGAACCAGAAGATGAAGCAGGGAATGGAGATCGTCAGGCGAGAAGATCCGACGGCGTCATTGAAAACACGCAGCTATTACACCTATCCGGTCTATGGAAACGATCATGACCAGGCGCGCCAGGCCAATCGGCAGCGCCAGCCCGTGGGATGGCGTGTCGGTCAATTCCTCGATGTCACGACGCAGAATCTCAACGGCCTTCCCAAAACGATCGCTTCCGCGCAACGCGTGCTCGCGCTGAATGCCTTGTATTTTGGATTGACGGAAACTACCGCGAAGAAACTGGAGGAGCAGCGAATTGCCGCGGCGTACCAGAACCTGGCGGAGCGCATCGCTGCGATTGCAAAGGCGCTTGGGAAAAGCCCATCTGACGCCGTCCTCGAAACTCTGGACTTCGAAGGGCCGGCCATCTTCGTCCCGCAGCACGACGTGCGCGCGGCGAAAGCGATGGGTGCATCGCAATACGAGGTCCAGGTCGAAGAACCAAGCTTCGAACCAGGGGAAACGAGCCTGAGCATGCGTGTGGTGGGAAAATTTCGGTTCAAATAAGGCAGGCTGGCGTCCCGGCACCTGGGGCGAGGAAGTGGCAGGGGTTACATTTCATTGCCGCTCGTCTAGAATAGCCACGCATTTCTGCTTGTATCCGGAACACCATATTGGCCGCACGGTTACCGAACCCGCCTCGTATGCCACGTAACTTCAGCAAGGACCGTGAATCCGAGCTTGGGCTGCATCACGCGCGTGCGTACCTGTTTCGCTCCCATGCTCGCTTGTGCCGGCGTCCTTTCGTGACGTCAAAAGCGCGGGTAGGGGATAATGTGTCAGTCACGGAAACGATCCTTGCCGATCTGCGATCTTATTTGCACCATTATTAAAACGGACTCAGCATGGCAACCTTCAATCGTCGTAAAGCCAAGAGCAATGTCGGGGTATTTCCCAGGGCGGCGCGGCTGAACAAGCGGACTCCGCCGCAAGCAATGCCTCCCGGTGAAGAATTCCATCCGACCGAGCCCAAGATGCGTAGCCGGGGTATCTACCTGCTTCCAAACGCGTTTACGACAGCCAACCTTTTCTGCGGATTCTTTGCCATTGTGATGGCGATGAATCTCAAGTTCGATTACGCATCAGTGGCGATTTTCGCCGCCATGCTGCTCGATAGCGTCGATGGGCGCGTGGCGAGGCTGACCAATACCCAGAGCGAATTCGGCGCGCAGTACGACAGCCTGTCGGACATGCTGTCCTTCGGCGCGGCGCCCGCGTTGGTCGTGTATGAATGGTCCTTGAGGGGCATGGGCAAGCTCGGCTGGCTTGCCGCCTTTGTCTACTGCGCTGGTGCCGCACTGCGCCTGGCCCGCTTCAACACCAATATTGGAGTCGTGGACAAGCGGTATTTCCAGGGTTTGCCCAGCCCGGCGGCTGCGGCCCTGGTCACCGGTTTTGTCTGGCTGATGGACGATTTGCGCTATGTCGGCACGGAGCTGAGTTGGTTCTCCTGGACGATCACGCTGTATGCCGGGTTGACCATGGTGACCAACGTTCCATTCTACAGCTTCAAGGAAATCAACTTCCGCAAGTCGGTCCCGTTCATCGCTGTGTTCCTGATCGTTCTTGTATTCGTGCTGATCGCTGGCGACCCGCCGAAAGTGTTGTTCGGCCTGTTTGTGCTCTACGGACTCTCAGGCTACGTCGTGTATTTCTGGCGCCGGTCCAAGGGAAAGCCGGTAAGCATCGTCCAGACGACAGAAACGGATATCCCGGAAGGAAAAGAGTAGGTAGAGCGGCTGCATGATTCGCGAGGCGGAAGGCTGGCAGTGCGTTTGTCTCCCGTAATCGCCAGGATGAAAATTGGCGGTACTTCATCTAGTTGCACTTTTCCATAATTCCGCTTATAGTCTTTTGCATGTCCCGCGAAATCAACATTTCCGCCTCCGCTTTGAACAGCAACCCGCTACCGGGTCTGCTGCTGCCGCTGTTTCTACTAGTGCGTTAACGCGCGCTAAATCCCCTATCCCCACAATTTGTGCAGTTCCAGGCTCATGTCAATATGGCAAGAGCAGGTGAAAATGCATGTAAAGCGATACGATCACAGAATTTTCCTAAAGGAGTGCAGCATGGCCGACAAACTGATTATTTTCGACACTACCTTGCGAGATGGCGAGCAATCGCCCGGCGCATCGATGACCAAGGAGGAAAAGATCCGTATCGCGAAGCAGCTGGAGCGGCTGCGCGTGGACGTTATCGAAGCCGGTTTTGCGGCCGCATCTCCTGGCGACTTCGAAGCAATCAAGGCCATTGCCGGCGTGATTAAGGATTCGACGGTCTGTTCGCTTTCGCGCGCCAATGACCGCGATATCGCCCGTGCGGCAGAAGCACTTGAATCGGCAGCAAGGAAGCGTATCCACACCTTCATCGCAACTTCGCCGCTGCACATGGAAAAGAAGTTGCGCATGACACCCGACCAGGTATTCGAGCAGGCCAAGCTTGCGGTTCGTTTTGCACGGAAATTCACTGATGATATCGAATTCAGCACGGAGGACGGCAGCCGCTCCGAGATTGATTTCATGTGTCGCGTGATCGAGGCGGTGATTGCGGAAGGCGCCACGACGATCAACATCCCGGATACCGTTGGTTATGGTGTCCCCGAGTTGTATGGCAACATGATCAGGACCTTGCGCGAGCGCATCCCGAATTCCGATAAGGCGGTGTGGTCCGTGCATTGCCACAATGACCTCGGCATGGCCGTTGCCAACTCCCTGGCCGGCGTGGTGATCGGCGGCGTTCGCCAGGTCGAGTGCACCATCAACGGGCTTGGCGAGCGTGCCGGCAATACCGCGCTGGAAGAGGTCGTGATGGCGGTCAGGACGCGCAAGGATTATTTCAATCTCGATGTCGGCATCGATACCACGCAGATCGTTCCGGCATCCAAGCTTGTGTCGCAGATTACCGGCTTTGCCGTCCAGCCGAACAAGGCTGTGGTCGGCGCCAATGCCTTTGCTCATGCGTCCGGCATCCATCAGGACGGCGTGCTGAAGGCGCGCGATACCTATGAGATCATGCGCGCCGAAGATGTGGGCTGGACCGCCAACAAGATCGTGCTCGGCAAGCTTTCCGGCCGCAATGCATTCAAGCAGCGCCTCGAAGAACTCGGCATCGAGCTCGAGTCGGAAAGTGAAGTGAACGCCGCATTTGCCCGCTTCAAGGAATTGGCCGACCGCAAGGCAGATATCTTCGACGAAGACATTATCGCCGTGGTCTCCGATGAACAGCATTCACACGACAATGAATGCTACCGTTTCGTATCCCTGTCCCAGCATTCCGAAACCGGAGAGCGGCCGGCAGCTAAAGTTGTGTTCACCATGGAGGGCAAGGAGCTGTCCTGCTCGGGCGAGGGCAACGGCCCCGTGGATGCGACTGTCAATGCCATCGAGTCGCAGGCCAAGAGCGGCGCCGAGTTGCTGCTGTTCTCGGTGAACGCAATTACAACTGGAACGCAATCGCAGGGCGAAGTGACAATGCGCCTGTCCAAGGCAGGACGGATTGTTAACGGTGTTGGCGCGGATCCGGATATCGTGGTGGCGTCGGCCAAGGCCTATCTGTCTGCGCTGAACAAGCTGCAATCCAAAGTGGACAAGGTGAATCCGCAGCTGTAACACAAGGCTCTTGGTAGAAAAGGCGCCTGCCATGCGGGCGCCTTTTTCATTTGCGCGGGCGCAGTACGATCCTCGCAGTCTGCAAATGACTACAGCCCGCCAAACGGGAATCGGCGGTCCGGGTCAAACCGCATGTCTGGTCCGTTGAGCATCTTGCGCACAATGCCGTTCCTGTCGAAGTGAATGTGCATCACCGAATTCCACACCCCGCCTTCCTTGTATGGATAGGACCAGACCTCGAGATCCGTCAGCGAAAGGTAGGATGTTTCCACGGGTGCGCCAACAGTGTGGAGCACATCTTCTTTTGTCGACGTTCCCACCTTGATGCTGGCAAATTTCTCCGTCGTCAGAACTTGTTCAAAGGAAATAACCCTTCCGTCCGGGCCAATGCGCGCCATGTAGGTGCGCTGTCCCCACGGACCATAGGAATATTCCAGCAACTGGTCGTTGCCGTCCTGATAACGATGTTCCGGTTGACCTCGTCGGGCGATGACGTCTTGTTCGGAATCGCCTATATTGATCGGTGCCGGAAACAGGCCTGCACAAGCGGCCAGGGTTGCCACAAGGATAGCAAGAAGAGTGCGCACGGCAAATTTCATGATTTTCCCCTTGAAACCCTTTCAAAAACCGCTAAGTGTTTGAATGGCTGGCGTATTTCCTATATACTGCGCCTCTTGGTCGGTTTGACCAAGCATTTTTGTCAATTGTTCACGGTGCGTGGGGTTGCGACTCCGCATACCGCGTGTGAAAGGTATTCCATGTCAGTAGAAAACATCAACAAGGCCGCCATTATCGCGGAAAACGCTCGCGGCACGAACGACACAGGCTCTCCGGAAGTGCAGGTCGCCCTGCTGACCGCCCGTATCAACGAGCTCAACAACCACTTCAAGGCCCACGCCAAGGATCACCACTCCCGCCGCGGCCTGATCATGATGGTTAATCGTCGCAAGCGCCTGCTCTCCTACCTGAAGAACAAGGACGCAAACCGTTATCGTTCCCTGATTGAGAAACTCGGTCTGCGCAAGTAAGTTAGTTGCGACAATCGCCTGGGTGATAGACGAAATGCCTGCGTCAGTCTGCTGATGCAGGCATTTTGCCATTTTGCAGTATGCAATCCGGAGACGGTTCATGCAGTAAAGGTGGTAGGTCATGCGTGGCATGCCATCTGTGGTGAGGTGAACGACAGCGCCTGAAAATCTGTCGGCAAAAATAGAAAGGAAACACCGTGTTCAATAAAGTTACCAAGACCTTCCAGTACGGCCAGCACAAAGTGACGCTGGAAACTGGCGAAATCGCTCGCCAGGCGTCCGGTGCCGTGATGGTGTCGATCGAAGATACCGTCGTGCTTGCGACTGTCGTCGCGAAGAAGGACGTCAAGCCGGGCCAGGACTTTTTCCCGCTGACGGTCGACTATGTCGAGAAGAGCTATGCCGCCGGTCGTATTCCGGGTGGTTTCTTCAAGCGTGAGGGCCGCCCGTCGGAAAAGGAGACCCTGACCTCGCGTCTGATCGACAGACCGATTCGTCCGCTGTTCCCGGAAGGCTACCTGAACGAAGTGCAGGTCATCGTGCACGTCCTTTCCGTCAATCCTGAAATCGATCCGGACATCGCATCCATGATCGGCTCCTCGGCCGCCATCTGCGTTGCCGGTATTCCGTTCAATGGTCCGCTTGGCGCTGCGCGCGTCGGCTACATCGATGGACAATATGTGTTGAATCCGACCACTTCCCAGATGGCGAAGTCGCAGCTGGACCTCGTGGTCGCGGGTACCGAGCAAGCGGTGCTGATGGTTGAATCTGAAGCGAAGCAGCTGTCGGAGGAAGTTATGCTTGGCGCAGTGGTCTTCGGCCACGATCAGATGAAAGTCGTCATTGACGCTATTCATGACCTGGTGCGTGATGGCGGCAAGCCGGAAATGGCTTGGGCTCCGCCAGCAAAGAATGAAACGCTGATTGGTCGCGTTACCGGGCTGGCCGAGGCGAAGCTGCGCGAAGCCTACCAGACCAAGGACAAGCAGGCTCGCACCAGCAAGCTGAAAGACGTCAGTGCCGAAGTCAATGCGGCGCTCGCCGCCGAAGCTGAAGCCGCCGGTACCGCGGCACCCGACTCGGCTGAGGTCGGCAGCATCCTGTTCGATCTGGAAGCGAAAATCGTACGTTCCCAGATCCTCGAGGGCGAGCCACGTATCGACGGTCGCGACACGCGCACCGTGCGTCCGATCAGCATCCGCACCAGCGTACTGCCGCGCACCCACGGTTCGGCATTGTTCACTCGCGGTGAAACCCAGGCACTGGTCGTTGCCACACTCGGCACGGCACGCGACGAGCAGAAGATCGATGCGTTGATGGGTGAATACTCCGACCGCTTCATGCTCCACTACAACATGCCTCCGTTCGCAACTGGCGAAACCGGCCGCGTTGGTACGCCGAAGCGTCGCGAGATCGGCCACGGCCGCTTGGCAAAGCGCGCATTGCAGGCTGCGTTGCCGTCGGCGGAAGAGTTCAGCTACTCCGTGCGCCTCGTCTCCGAGATCACCGAATCGAACGGCTCTTCGTCGATGGCATCGGTGTGCGGCGGTTGCCTCGCACTGATGGACGCGGGTGTGCCGATGAAGGCGCACGTTGCCGGCATCGCGATGGGCCTGATCAAGGAAGGCAGCAAGTTTGCGGTACTGACCGATATCCTGGGCGACGAAGACCACTTGGGTGACATGGACTTCAAGGTGGCGGGTACTGCCAATGGTATTACCGCACTGCAGATGGATATCAAGATCCAGGGCATCACCAAGGAGATCATGCAAGTCGCGCTGGCGCAAGCCCAGGAAGGCCGCATGCACATCCTGGCAAAGATGCAGGAAGCCGTGCCATCCGGCAAGGCAGAGCTGTCGAATTTTGCTCCGCGCCTGATCACCATCAAGATCAATCCGGAGAAGATCCGTGACGTGATCGGCAAGGGCGGCGCTGTCATTCGCGCGCTGACCGAAGAAACGGGTACGCAGATCGATATCACCGATGAAGGCATCGTCACGATCGCTTCCGTTGATGCTGCGGCTGGCCAGGAAGCGAAGCGCCGCATCGAAGAGTTGACCGCCTCTGTCGAGATCGGCAAGATCTATGACGGCGTGGTGCTGAAGCTGCTTGATTTCGGTGCGATCGTTCAGGTCATGCCGGGCAAGGACGGCCTGCTGCACATTAGCCAGATTGCCAACGAGCGCGTCAACGCAGTGGCCGATTATCTGAAGGAAGGTCAGCAGGTGCGCGTCAAGGTTCTGGAGATGGATGACCGCGGCCGCCTGAAGCTGTCCATGAAGGCCGCTGCCGCAGAGGAGAGCACCGCCGCGGCACAGCCGCAGGAGTAATTGTCGGCGCAGTCTGGCTGCAATGAATGAAGCCGCCCGTAGCGTCATGCACGGGCGGCTTTTTTTTATGCTCCGGACGCGTCAGCGCGACGATTTTTCATGACAGTCGCATGGCGTCGAGATCGGGATGGCGCGCGCGGAGGTGATGTCCCGTCATCGTTATCCTGTTTTCAGCTTGGCCTTCGGCAAAGGAATGGAACTGGTAGCCATTTTTCCCCTTCTCCTTGGCCTGATACATCGCATGGTCGGCGCTTTTCAGCAAGGACTGTCCATCGGATCCATCATCGGGATAGACGCTGATGCCGATGCTGGCGCTTAGCGCACATTCACGGTCGCCGATACGCACCGGACGTGATGCCTCTTCCAGAAGCTTCTGCGCGACATCTGCGGCGTAGCGCCCATCGTTAAGGTCTTCGATCAGCACATAAAACTCATCGCCGCCCATGCGTGCAATCTTGTCCGTATGGCGCAGGCTTGCGCGCAGGCGCTTCGCGATTTCGCGCAAGACCATGTCGCCGGCGTCGTGGCCGAGCGTGTCATTGATCTCCTTGAACTTGTCCAGGTCCAGGAAGAACACGGCAAATTTCTTCCCGTGACGTCGCGCATTGCCGAGTGCGATCTCCAGATATTCCTTGAACAGGAAGCGGTTGGGCAGGGAGGTCAACCCATCATAGTGAGCGAGGTAGCGCATTCGCTCTTCCGATGCGCGGCTCTCGATGGCAATGCCGGAGAGATTCGCGCAAACCTCGATCAGTTGCTGTTCCACCAAAGACGGCGCGACCGCTTCCCGGAAATACACTGCGAATGTGCCCAGCACCTTCTTGTTGCGTCCGAACACAGGCCAGGCTGTGCATGCCTTCAAGTCGAACTGGAGCGCATGTTCGCGGCGTGCGGCCCACAAAGGATGGGACGCAATGCATGTCACCGTCACCGCTTGCGCGCGAAATGCGGCAGTGCCGGACGAACCATGGCAGTCCCCAACTTCAAGGTCTTCTGGCTGTGACATGCAGGCCGGCGGTAGGCTGGGGGCGATACGGTTGCACAAGGCATTGCCTTCGTCGTTCAACTGCTGGAGAAGGCACAGCCCGCGGCCAGACTGCTTCTCGAAGAAGCGGGCGATTTCGGTGAGAATTTCCGGCAATGCAACGCCAGTGGCAACCATGTTCAGGATGCGGTTCTGTCCCAGTTGAAGCGTTTCTGCGTGCTTGCGTTCGGAAATGTCGCGGATGAATGCGGTGAATATCGGATGCTCTTGCGCGCACAGCGGAACGACGGCGAGCTCGACCGGAAAGGTGAAGCGGTCGGCGCGTATCGCCGTCAGTTCCATGCGCTTGTTGAGGACAGAGCTCTCACCCGTCGCGAGAAAACGCTCGATGCCCAGGCGATGCAGCTCCTGCCAGTCGCTGGGAAGGATCAGATCAGCCAGCTTCTTGCCGAGCACGTCGTCGCAGCGATAGCCGAACGTGAGTTCGGCGGCATCGTTGAAACTGATGATTTCCCCCTCATGATTGATTGAAATGATGCAGTCCGGCGCAGCGGTCAGGATTGCGCTCTTGAACTTCTCGCTGTCCGCCAGCGCCGCCTCAATGGCTTTGCGTTCTGATTCGCGCTCGCGGTTGTCGATAGCGAATGAGATGTTGTCTACCATTTCCTTCAGCAGGTCGACAAGCTGTGCGTCGAAGCAATTCTCTTCCGTTGAATAGAGGTTCAGTGCCCCGAAGTGGCGGCCGGACAGCGCGAACGGGAAGCAGGCGATGGAGCGGATTCCTGCCTGAAGCAAATCGTTGTCGCCGGTCGAGGTAGGCAAAGATAATGTGTCGTTGCAGATCCAGGCCTGCTGGTTGCTCATGGACGACGCAACCGGATCGTGCTTTCCCAGCATGGCATTGTTGAGCCTCACTGCCGTCCCGGAGATGACCGTCGCATGCATTCCATGTGCTGCGACCGATGCCATTCGCATACCGTCATGACCATTGATGTCGATCCATGCCGTCTGAAAGCGACCTTGTTCAACAGCGATACGGCAGATTTCGGCAAACAGTTCATCGCGATCATTGATCCGGACGATGGCCTGGTTCACCTGACTGAGAACGACGTAGATGTCACGCAGGCGTGCGATCTTGCGCTCCGCACGCTTGCGGCCGTCGATATCCGAGAAGGTACCAACCATGCGTACGGCGCGCCCGTGCGCATCCCGATCCACGATCTTTCCGCTGATGGCCACCCAGCGCCAGTCATGATCCAGGTTCTTCAGGCGCAGTTCAATGTTATGGAAAGCGTCATCCCCGTGGTGCTTGCCCTTGAGTACGTCGCGCAAGGATGCGCGGAAACCTTCGCGGTCGTCGTCGTGGATGATCGACGGCAGTGCCCGCGAAGTCCGTGACGTCGTAATGTCGCGAAGTATGCGCTTGAGTTCGTTTGATGGTTTGCCGCTGAAATACAAGCGGTCATCCGGAATGTGCCAGTCAAACGCCACCTGACGGGAACTCTCGAGGGCGAGGCTGAGCCGGTCGTGCGTTGCCGACTGAGCCGGCTGTGGATGCGCCGGGTTCAGGGACGGAGGGTGAGCGGAGGAGTCACGCATGAGTTTGCCTGAAGTGAAATGGGTTGCCTGTTGGAAATGAAGGGAGCTTGATTAGTTCCCATCATTTTTGTAACCAAAACAACGTTGCTGGTTACAAATTTGCCATGGCGGCAGCAGATGCCTGAGTTTCGAGCCATGCAGGCGGTCCCAGTCTCGGATATCGATTTTTCCCTATCGCGCAACGTGAATGTTGCGATACGTCAACTTTTTGAGCCGCGGTGTCGCCACTCGAGCGGGATCAGCAGCGAATATTGGCTGTCGTACAATGTATTTTTTCTTTACGACGGAAGTGAGCGATGAGAGCGATTGAAATTACCCAGCCGGGTGCACCAGACGTGCTGAAAATGTGTGATCGGCCGACGCCGCAGCCCAAGGAGGGCGAGGTCTTGGTCAAGGTGCACGCAGCCGGCGTCAATCGACCCGATGTGTTCCAGCGCTTGGGAAACTATCCGGTTCCGCCGGGTGCATCGGATTTGCCCGGCCTCGAAATTGCCGGTGAAATCGTCGGAGGCGACCTGGCCGGCAGCGATTTCACAGTTGGCGACATGGTCTGCGCCCTGGTGCAGGGTGGTGGGTACGCGGAGTATTGCACCGCCCCTGTCAGGCAGTGCCTGCCCATCCCGAAGGGGCTGACCGCCACCGAGGCGGCTTCGCTGCCGGAGACGTTCTTTACGGTCTGGAGCAACGTTTTTGACCGCGCCCACCTCTCCGGATCGGAAAGTCTGCTGGTTCAGGGCGGCACTTCAGGAATTGGCGTGACAGCGATTCAAATGGCAAGCGCCTTGGGGCATCGTGTCTTTGCAACGGCGGGATCGGACGAGAAGTGTCGCGCTTGCGAAGAATTGGGTGCCGTGCGGGGCATCAATTATCGGACTGAGGATTTCGTCGATGTCATCAAGAAGGAGGGCGAGGCGAAAGGAGTTGACGTCATCCTCGATATGGTCGGCGGCACCTACCTTGGCCGGGAAATCGATTGCCTCGCGGACGACGGACGGCTCGTGCTGATCGCATTGCTTGGCGGTGCGAAGGCGACGGTCGATCTCGGGCAGGTGCTGCGGCGGCGTCTGACGATCACCGGGTCAACCCTGCGTCCGCGATCGGTCGAATTCAAAGCTGCCATTGCAGACAAGCTGCTGGCGCATGTCTGGCCATTGATTGAAGCACGCGCAATCAAGCCGGTGATCTACAAGGTCTTCCCTTTGGAGGAGGCCGTCACGGCGCATGAAATGATGGAGGCGAGCGTCCATATCGGCAAGATCGTCCTGCAGGTGTGCTGAACATTCAGACTGTGCGTCTGCTCTCAAAAAAGAATGGACTTGCGGAACATACGGACTGTAAGGCCGGTCATACACAGTCTGTCCGGTTTGACCAGTGAGCTCGCAGCAAGCTAGAATCAAGGGTTATCGAATTTTTAGGCCCATATGCGACGCAAACTTATCGCCGGAAACTGGAAAATGAACGGCAGCCTTGCTGCCAATGCCGCTTTGTTAAATGGGATCAAGGCTGACCTGGGGCAGCCGGCATGTGCCGTTGCAGTGTGTGTCCCTGCGCCGTATTTTGCCCAGTGCAAGGCCGCGCTGGCCGGCACTTCTGTCGCTTGGGGCGGCCAGGATCTCTCTGTTCATGAATCTGGCGCTTATACCGGTGAAGTATCCGGCGCAATGCTGCGGGATTTCGAGTGTACGTATGTCGTTGTTGGGCACTCTGAGCGTCGCACCTACCACGGCGAAAGCAATGAACTGGTTGCGCAAAAAACAGGCAGTGCAATCAAGGCTGGTCTGACACCGATAGTTTGTGTCGGCGAGTCGCTGGCGGAGCGCGAGGCTGGCCAGACCGAGGCAGTTGTCGGTGCGCAGATCGACACGGTGCTTGCGGCACTTGATGTCGACGATGTTGCCAGGATTGTCGTTGCATACGAGCCTGTATGGGCAATCGGCACAGGCAAGACGGCGACTCCCGAGATGGCGCAGGATGTGCATGCCATGTTGCGCGCGAAGCTCGCCAGCAGGAATGCTGCCGCTGCGGAGTCCGTACAAATTCTCTATGGCGGAAGCATGAAGCCCGACAACGCGCGTGAGCTTCTTGCGATGCCTGACATTGATGGTGGACTGATCGGCGGTGCGTCGCTGAAGGCTGCCGATTTTCTTGCCATTATCAAGGCGGCGTGAGCGGGTCGAAAAGACCGTCAGAGATTTAACCTAAGATTGGAAACCATTCAATGAACGCTTTGTTCACAGTCATCGTCGTAGTGCAAGTGCTGGCCGCGATTGCAATTATCGGCCTCGTGTTACTCCAGCATGGCAAGGGTGCCGACATGGGCGCAGCATTTGGCTCTGGTGCTTCGGGCAGCCTGTTCGGTGCGACAGGTTCGTCAAACTTTCTCTCGAAGTCTACCGGTGTGGCGGCTGCGATTTTTTTCAGCGCGACACTCGCGCTTGCATTCGTCGGCAACAAGCGCGGTGGCGTGAGTGCTGGTGTGATGGAACGACTGCCTGCAGCTCCGACTGCTCCTGCGACTCCTGCTCCCGCAAAGACTGATAACGCGCCTGAACAAGGTGCAGCCGCATCCACTGCGAATGCGCCTGCCGGCAGTGCGGGCCAGGCAAACCAGATACCAAAATAATTCAGAGCCGTTTTGATTTGGAGCAATTGTGCGTTGAACAAATGCGCCAAAGCAGAGTAGAATACGGGTCTCATTTAGCCGACGTGGTGAAATTGGTAGACACGCTATCTTGAGGGGGTAGTGGCGCAAGCTGTGCGAGTTCGAGTCTCGCCGTCGGCACCAACTGAACAAGGCCAGCAAGGGCATTCCCCAAGCTGGCTTTTTATCGAGGAATCTTGGTTTGATTTGCAAATCATTCAATTAACCAACATCCGGCCTACATCGTGAACCTCGAAAATTACTTCCCCGTCCTTATATTTATCCTTGTCGGTATCGGCGTCGGCGTCCTGCCGCAAATTCTGGGCCGCGTGCTGGCTCCGCATAAACCTGACCTCGACAAACTCTCGCCGTACGAATGCGGCTTCGAGGCGTTTGGCGATGCGCGCATGAAGTTCGACGTGCGCTACTACCTGATTGCGATCCTCTTCATTTTGTTCGATCTGGAAACTGCGTTTTTCTTCCCATGGGGCGTCGCAATGCGCGACCTCGGATGGCAGGGCTTCGTGACGATGATGGTGTTTATCGCCGAATTCGTCGTCGGGTTCTGGTACATCTGGAAGCGCGGTGCTCTGGATTGGGAGTAAGTCATGTCTATTGAAGGTGTACTGAACGAAGGCTTTGTCACGACCACGGCGGACAAGCTGATCAACTGGACTCGTACCGGATCCTTGTGGCCGATGACTTTTGGCCTGGCCTGCTGCGCGGTCGAAATGATGCACGCCGGCGCGTCGCGCTACGACCTCGACCGCTTCGGTGTTGTGTTTCGCCCGTCTCCACGTCAGTCCGACGTCATGATCGTCGCCGGTACGCTGTGCAACAAGATGGCGCCGGCGATGCGTAAGGTGTATGACCAGATGGCCGAGCCGCGCTGGGTCATTTCCATGGGTACCTGCGCGAATGGCGGCGGCTACTACCACTATTCCTACTCCGTTGTTCGCGGCTGCGACCGCATCGTGCCGGTCGATGTTTATGTCCCGGGATGTCCGCCCACCGCCGAAGCGCTTATCTACGGCATCATGCAGTTGCAGAACAAGATCAAGCGGACCAACACGATTGCGCGCTAAGCAGGTCGCTTAGAAAAAGATATGACCACAAAAATTGAAACTCTTGAGGCTGCCCTGCGTAGTACGCTCGGCAACCAAATCCGGAGCCTGACTGTCGCGTTGGGTGAAGTGACAGTGGTTGTTGGGGCGGCCGATTATCTGTCGGTGATGCGTGCATTGCGCGATCATGCCGACCTGCGTTTCGAAGAGCTGATCGACCTGTGCGGCGTCGACTATTCGACGTATGGCGACGGCATCTGGGAAGGGCCGCGCTTTGCAGCGGTGTCGCACCTCTTGTCGATCGCGCACAACTGGCGCGTTCGCGTACGAGTGTTTGCGCCAGATGATGAACTCCCCGTGATTCCGTCAGTCACAGATATCTGGCCCTCCGCTAACTGGTACGAGCGCGAAGCGTTCGACCTTTTCGGCATTCTGTTCGAAGGTCATAGCGACCTGCGCCGTATTCTCACTGATTACGGCTTCATCGGACATCCATTCCGCAAGGACTTCCCGGTTTCGGGTTATGTCGAAATGCGCTATGACCCTGAGCAGAAACGCGTCATCTACCAACCCGTGACGATCGAGCCGCGCGAAATTACTCCGCGGGTCATTCGCGAAGAGAAATACGGGATGAAATAATGGCTGAGATCAAGAACTACACTCTGAACTTCGGTCCGCAGCACCCTGCTGCGCACGGCGTGCTGCGACTCGTGCTCGAGCTGGATGGTGAAGTCATCCAGCGCGCGGATCCGCACATTGGACTGCTGCACCGCGCGACTGAAAAGTTGGCGGAGCAGAAGACGTTCCTGCAGTCCGTGCCTTACATGGATCGTCTCGACTACATGTCGATGATGTGCAATGAGCACGGCTACGTGTTGGCAATCGAGAAGATGCTCGGCATCGAAGTGCCGCTGCGCGCACAGTACATCCGTGTCATGTTCGATGAGATTACGCGCCTCCTGAACCACTTGCTGTGGATTGGTGCGCACGGACTTGACGTTGGCGCGATGGCGGTATTCCTGTACGCCTTCCGTGAGCGCGAGGACTTGATGGATTGCTATGAAGCGGTTTCCGGTGCGCGCATGCACGCTGCATACTATCGTCCGGGCGGTGTCTACCGCGACCTGCCGGATTCGATGCCGCAGTACAAGCCGTCACCCATTCGTAGCGAGAAGGCAACCAAACAGTTGAACGAGAGCCGCCAAGGCTCGCTGCTGGACTTCATTGAAGATTTTACCAACCGTTTCCCTGGTTATGTCGATGAATACGAAACCCTGCTGACCGATAACCGTATCTGGAAGCAGCGCCTCGTGGGTGTGGGCGTGGTCTCGCCGGAGTATGCGAAAGCGATGGGCTTCACCGGTCCGATGCTGCGCGGTTCAGGCATCGAGTGGGATTTGCGCAAGACGCAACCTTACGCAGTTTATGACCTGCTCGACTTCGACATTCCTGTCGGCGTGAATGGCGACTCCTATGACCGCTACCTCGTGCGCGTGGAAGAGTTGCGCCAGTCGAACCGCATCATCAAGCAATGCGTCGAATGGTTACGCAATAATCCGGGTCCGGTGATTACGGATAATCACAAGGTGGCGCCGCCGTCCCGCGTCAACATGAAATCCAACATGGAAGAGCTGATTCACCACTTCAAGCTTTTCTCTGAAGGGTTCCACGTGCCAGAAGGCGAAGCTTATGTCGGTATTGAACATCCGAAGGGTGAATTCGGGGTTTATCTGATCTCCGACGGTGCCAACAAGCCTTATCGAATGAAGATTCGCGCGCCTGGATTCGCACACTTGCAAGGCATGGATGGAATGGCGAGGGGCCACATGATCGCCGACGCAGTGACGATCATTGGTTCGCTGGACATTGTGTTTGGTGAGATTGACCGATAAACCGCGCGAAGCATCGCGCACGGATGGCTGACATCATGCTGTTAAGTCAAGAAGCTTACAAAAAAATCGATCGCGAACTCGCGAAATTCCCTGCGGATCAAAGGCAGTCTGCCGTCATGGCAGCACTCGCCATCGCGCAGGATGAAAAGGGCTGGCTTTCGCCAGAAGTCATGCAGGACGTCGCCGAGTATATCGGCATGCCGGCAATTGCCGTGCAAGAGGTGGCGACGTTCTACAACATGTACAACACCAAGCCCGCCGGCAAGCACAAGATTTCGGTCTGCACCAATTTGCCCTGTGCGCTGTCCGGCGGCGAACGTGCCGCGCACTACCTGAAGCAGAAGCTCGGCGTCGATTACAAGGAAACCACGGCTGACGGCCAGTTCACCTTGGTCGAAGGCGAGTGCATGGGCGCCTGCGGCGACGCACCCGTCATGCTGGTGAATAACAAGCGCATGTGCAGCCATATGTCGAACGAAAAGATCGATGCTCTGGTGGAGGAACTGAAGAAATGACCAGCCTGCACGATCGCCACATCAATCCGCTCATTCTTGCGGGTTTGGACGGTAACAACTGGCATCTGGCTGACTACGTCAAACGCGGCGGCTATGAGGCTCTCAAGCGCATTCTGAGCGAAAAGATTCCGCCGGAACAGGTCATCGCAGAGCTGAAGACGTCGTCGCTGCGTGGCCGTGGCGGCGCTGGCTTCCCGACCGGCCTGAAGTGGAGCTTCATGCCGCGCCAGTTCCCCGGGCAGAAATACCTCGTCTGTAACACTGACGAAGGCGAGCCGGGTACATTCAAGGACCGCGACATCATCCGCTACAACCCGCATGCGCTCATCGAGGGCATGACAATCGGTGCGTATGCAATGGGTATTACCCAAGGTTACAACTATATCCACGGCGAGATCTGGGCAGAATACGAACGCTTCGAGCAGGCGCTGGAAGAGGCCCGTGCCGCGGGCTTTCTGGGCAATAAGATCATGGACAGCGACTTCAACTTCCAGTTGCATGCTTTTCATGGTTTTGGTGCGTACATTTGCGGTGAAGAGACCGCGCTGCTCGAATCAATCGAAGGCAAGAAGGGGCAACCGCGCTTCAAGCCGCCGTTCCCCGCGAGCTTCGGTTTGTACGGCAAGCCAACCACGATCAACAACACCGAGACTTTCTCGGCAGTACCGTTCATCATGCGCATGGGCGGCGAGGCTTACGCAGCACTTGGCAAGCCCAACAATGGCGGAACCAAGATCTTCTCGATGTCGGGCGACGTAGCGCGACCGGGCAATTATGAAGTTCCGCTCGGCACGCCGTTCGCAAAGCTGCTCGAACTCGCTGGCGGCATGCGTGACGGCAAGAAGATCAAGGCAGTCATCCCGGGCGGTTCATCCATGCCGGTGCTGACGGGTGAAGTCATGATGAACACCGATATGGACTATGACTCGATCGCAAAAGCCGGATCGATGCTTGGGTCGGGTGCGGTCATCGTGATGGACGAGACCCGTTGCATGGTCAAGTCGCTGTTGCGTCTCTCGTATTTCTATTTCGAGGAATCCTGCGGCCAGTGCACGCCATGCCGCGAGGGTACGGGCTGGCTGTATCGGATGGTGCATCGCATCGAGCACGGCCAGGGGCGCGCCGACGATCTTGACATGCTGAACTCGATTGCGGACAACATTCAGGGGCGCACGATTTGCGCACTGGGCGATGCCGCCGCAATGCCGGTGCGCGCCTTCATCAAGAATTTCCGCAAAGAGTTCGAATACCACATCGAGCACAAGCGCTGCATCGTTCCTGCTTACGTTTAATAAATCCGGTGCGCATCGCGCACCCTACGGCAAAACACAGAGCCATGGTTGAAATCGAAATTGACGGCAAAAAAGTCGAGGTGCAAGAAGGCAGCATGGTGATGGACGCTGCCAACAAACTTGGCACCTACATCCCGCATTTTTGCTATCACAAGAAACTGTCCATTGCGGCCAACTGCCGCATGTGCCTGGTCGAAGTTGAAAAGGCACCGAAGCCGTTGCCTGCATGCGCAACCCCGGTGACCAACGGGATGATCGTCCGCACGCATAGTGACAAGGCCGTCAATGCGCAAAAAAGCGTCATGGAGTTCCTGCTGATCAACCACCCGCTTGATTGCCCGATCTGCGATCAGGGCGGCGAGTGCCAGTTGCAGGATCTCGCCGTCGGATATGGCGCGTCCGGATCGCGTTATGAAGAAGAAAAGCGCGTCGTCACACCCAAGGAAGTTGGCCCGCTGATCTCCACGAAAGAGATGACGCGCTGCATCCATTGCACGCGATGCGTCCGCTTCGGACAGGAAATTGCCGGTGTGATGGAACTCGGTATGCTTAACCGCGGCGAACACTCTGAGATCACCAGCTTTATCGGCAAGACCGTCGACTCCGAACTTTCAGGCAACATGATTGACCTGTGCCCGGTCGGCGCACTGACGTCCAAACCTTTCCGTTACAGCGCACGCACCTGGGAATTGTCCCGTCGCCGTTCGGTTAGCCCTCACGACGGTCTGGGCGCCAACCTGATTGTCCAGGTTAAGTCTGGCAAGGTCATGCGCGTCCTTCCGCTCGAAAACGAGGAAGTGAACGAATGCTGGCTGTCGGACAAGGATCGCTTCGCTTATGAAGGCCTAAACAGCGCAGAACGCCTGACCGTTCCGATGGTCAAGCAGGATGGCAAGTGGATTGAAACTGACTGGCAAACCGCGCTTGAATATGTCGCGCGCGGGCTGCTGGGTATCCGCAACGAACATGGCGCCGATGCGATTGCCGCGCTGGCTGCGCCATACTCCACTCTCGAAGAACTTTCCCTGCTGCAGAAGGTCGTTCGTGGTCTCGGTTCGGACAATGTGGACTTCCGTCTTCGCCAGTCTGATTTTGCTCTGGACGGCAAGATTACGCCGTGGCTCGGCATGTCGATCGAAGAATTTGGCCAGGCCAACCAGGCATTCGTTATCGGCTCCTTCCTGCGCAAGGACCATCCTTTGCTTGCAGCGCGTCTGCGCCAGGCGGTCAAGCGCGCGACCACCGTCAACATTCTGCACTCAACCGACGACGATCTGGCGATTCCGGTGACCAACCGGATGATCAAGGCGCCTTCGGAATGGCTGTCTGCACTCAGCGAAGTGGTCGTCGCCGTTGCTCAGGCCAAAGGCATTGCTGCCCCGGCCGGTTTCGAAGGAATCCAGCCTGGTGAAGTGGCTAAAGGCATTGCGGCAAGCCTGCTGTCCGGCGAGAAGAAAGCTGTTGTGCTAGGCAACGCCGCGACACAGCATCCGCAGGCCTCCCAATTGCATGCGGCGGCGCAGTGGATTGCCCAGAACACCGATGCGAAGTTTGGCTATCTGACCGAGGCGGCAAATACCGTCGGCGGTTATCTCGCCAACGCAGTGCCCGGCAAGGGCGCGAACGCTATCCAGGCTTTCGCGCAACCGCGCAAGGCTTATGTCCTGCTGCATGCCGAACCTGAGCTCGACAGCTACGATCCACAGGCAGCACGTTCCGCGCTGGACAAGGCCGACATGGTCGTGATCATGTCGCCGTTCAAGCATGGTGCGGACTACGCCGATGTGATGCTGCCGGTCGCGCCGTTCTCCGAAACCGCCGGCACCTTCGTCAATTGCGAAGGCCGCGCACAGGGATTCAACGGCACGGTAAAACCGCTCGGCGAAACGCGTCCGGCCTGGAAGGTGCTGCGCGTACTGGGCAACATGCTCGATCTCCCGGGCTTCAACTACGAAACCTCGGAAGAGATCAGGATCGAACTTCTTGGTACAAAGACCGCTGAGGAGGCGGACCTCAAGCCCCGCTTGAACAACATCGCCAACCTCCAGCCGCAGGCTGCGAAAGCTTCACAGACCGCGCAGCCCGAGCGCGTTGCAGATGTCCCGATCTACTTCACGGATGGCATCGTGCGCCGTGCCGCATCCTTGCAAGAGACTACCGATGCACACGCGCCGAAGGCCTCGCTGTCGATCATCCTTGCCGCACGACTCGGCGTCAGCCATGGTGACAAGGTGAAAATCACGCAAGGGCACGGAACGGCAGTGCTCGCCGTTGCGATCGATGCAAAGCTGCCGGAAAACGTGGTGCGGGTATCCGCCGGCCACCCGTCAACGGCGAAACTGGGTGGGATGTTCGGCGCAATTAGTGTGGAGAAAGCGTAATGGACCAAATGCTCCTGAACATCAACACGGGCGGACAAAATCTGTTCGGTGGGGCCTGGCTCCTTGTCTGGACCTTGATCAAGATCGTGGTGCTCGTTGCGCCACTGATGGGTCTGGTCGCATACCTCACTCTGTGGGAGCGCAAGCTGATCGGCTGGATGCATATCCGTCTCGGCCCGAATCGCGTCGGCCCGCTCGGCTTGCTGCAGCCGATTGCCGACGCAGTCAAGCTGCTGATGAAGGAAATCGTCGTTCCGACACGCGCCAACAAGGCTTTGTTTGTCATCGCTCCGGTCATGACGATCATGCCGTCTCTCGCCGCGTGGTCCGTGATTCCCTTCGGTCCGGAAACCGTTCTTGCCAATGTCAACGCCGGTCTGCTGCTCCTGATGGCGATCAGTTCGATGGAGGTCTACGGCGTCATCATCGCCGGTTGGGCATCCAACTCGAAGTATGCCTTCCTCGGTGCCATGCGCGCGTCGGCCCAGATGGTTTCCTATGAAATTGCGATGGGCTTCGCGCTGGTCATCGTGCTGATGGTTTCCGGCAGCCTGAACTTCACCGACATCGTGATGGCGCAAAGCAAGGGGTTCTTCTATGACAAGGGATGGAACATCCTTTCCTGGAACTGGTTGCCCCTGCTGCCGATATTCGTGATTTATGTTGTTTCGGGCATTGCCGAAACCAACCGGCATCCGTTCGACGTGGTGGAAGGCGAGTCCGAGATCGTTGCAGGGCACATGGTGGAATATTCCGGCATGTCGTTCGCGATGTTCTTCCTCGCAGAATACGCGAACATGATCCTGATCTCGATCGTTGCCTCGCTGATGTTCCTCGGCGGCTGGGCATCGCCTGTCTGGTTCCTCGACTGGATTCCGGGCTGGATCTGGCTCGGCATCAAGACCTTCTTCGTCGTATCGCTGTTCATCTGGGCACGTGCTTCTTTCCCGCGTTACCGCTATGACCAGATCATGCGTCTTGGCTGGAAAGTGTTTATCCCGCTGACGCTCGCTTATCTGGTGATCGTCGCGGCCTGGATCCAGTCACCGTGGAATATTTGGAAGTAAAGAATAGAGGCTGAACAAGATGGAAGCCATTAAAGATTTTTTCGGCAGCCTGATGCTCAAGGAGCTGCTCAAAGGCTTGGCCCTGACCGGCCGCTACATGTTCGAGCGCAAGATCACAGTGCAATATCCGGAAGAGAAAACGCCGATGTCGCCGCGTTTTCGCGGCCTGCACGCGCTGCGTCGTTATCCGAACGGAGAAGAGCGTTGTATTGCCTGCAAGCTGTGTGAAGCGGTTTGCCCAGCGATGGCGATCACGATCGAATCGGCGGAGCGCGAGGACGGTACGCGCCGCACCACGCGTTATGACATTGACTTGACCAAGTGCATTTTCTGCGGATTCTGCGAAGAATCCTGCCCGGTCGACTCGATTGTCGAAACCAACATCATGGAATACCACGGCGAAAAGCGCGGCGACCTCTACTATACGAAAGAGATGCTGCTCGCGATTGGCGACCGTTACGAAAAAGATATCGCCGCTGCTCGAGGCGCCGATGCGTCCTATCGTTGATTTTGCCTGATCTGGCCCGCATACCGCTGACTCACTTGGTCCATTATGGAATTTAAAACTGCCTTGTTCTACGCGTTTTCGGTGATCCTCGTGTTCGCCGCACTACGCGTCATCACAGACCGGAACCCGGTGCACGCTGCATTGTTCCTCGTCTTGTCCTTTTTCTCGGGCGCCGCAATCTGGCTGCTGCTGAAAGCCGAGTTCCTTGCGATCGTACTTGTGCTCGTCTATGTCGGCGCTGTTATGGTGCTGTTCCTGTTCGTCGTGATGATGCTTGAGATCGACATGGAAAAGCTGCGCCAGGGATTCTGGGGGTATTTGCCGCTCGCGGCCACCATCGGCGTGGTGATCGTGCTTGAAATGGCAGCGGTGCTGTTGCACGGGTTCTGGACGCCGGATGCGCAAGTGCCCGCAGCCGCGGCGAACATCGGCGACACCAAGGAACTCGGCAAGCTGATCTTCACGCAGTACATTTACGCGTTTGAAATTGCCGCGGTGGTTCTGCTGGTTGCAATCGTAGCCGCGGTGGCACTGACTTTGCGCCGTCGCAAGGACACCAAGTACTTCAGTCCGTCGGCCGCAGTCAAGGTCAAGCGCAATGACCGCCTGCGTATCGTCCACATGAAAGCCGAATCGGCGCGTGCGAACGGCGGTGCGCAACCAGCTGCGACCGCAGTCGAAAAATAACAAGGGGAAGCATCGTGGCTTTATCGCTCGCACATTACCTGATCCTGGGATCCATCCTGTTCGCGATCTCGATCGTCGGGATTTTCCTGAACCGCAAGAACATCATCGTGTTGCTGATGGCCATCGAATTGATGCTCCTCGCGGTCAACTTGAACTTCATCGCCTTTTCCCATTATCTGGGCGATGCAGCCGGGCAGATTTTCGTTTTCTTCATTCTTACTGTGGCAGCTGCGGAGTCCGCGATTGGTCTCGCCATCCTGGTGGTTCTGTTCCGTAACCTGGACACCATCAATGTCGAAGATCTCGATGCTCTCAAAGGTTAACCACGAAAATAACGACAAGGTCCATCATGGCGGGGCAACTCAACCCTAACGTATTACTGGCTGTGCCGTTGGCACCTCTCGCAGGCTCTGCAATCGCAGGCCTGTTCGGAACCAAGTTTTTCGGCAACAAGATCGGCCGCACCGCGTCGCATTCGGTGACGATACTGGGCGTACTGATCGCCTTCATCATATCCTTCCAGACGTTGCTCGCAGTGCTGGATGGCGCTTCGTATAACGGCACCATCTACAACTGGATGACGGTGATGGGCCTGAAGCTCGAGATCGGCTTTCTGATTGACAGCCTGACGGCGATGATGATGTGCGTCGTGACCTTCGTCTCCCTGATGGTGCATATCTACACCATCGGCTACATGGCAGAAGACGAGGGCTACAACCGCTTTTTCTCATATATCTCGCTGTTTACGTTTTCGATGCTCATGCTCGTCATGAGCAACAACTTCCTGCAACTGTTCTTCGGCTGGGAAGCGGTGGGTCTGGTTTCCTACCTGCTGATCGGTTTCTGGTATACACGTCCGACGGCAATCTACGCCAACATGAAGGCCTTCATGGTGAATCGCGTTGGCGACTTCGGCTTCATACTCGGCATTGGGCTGTTGCTGGCCTATGCCGGCTCTATGAACTACGGCGAAGTGTTCGCAAAGAAGGAAGAACTTGCAAAGCTGATGTTGCCCGGCACCGATTGGATGCTGCTCAGCGTCGCTTGCATCTGCCTTTTTATTGGTGCAATGGGCAAGTCGGCGCAATTCCCGCTGCACGTCTGGCTGCCTGACTCGATGGAAGGCCCGACCCCGATCTCGGCGCTGATCCACGCGGCAACCATGGTGACCGCCGGCATCTTCATGGTGACGCGCATGTCGCCGCTGTTCGAATTGTCTGATACCGCACTCTCCTTCATCCTGGTGATTGGCTCGATCACAGCCCTCTTCATGGGCTTCCTCGGCATCGTCCAGAATGACATCAAGCGGGTGGTCGCGTATTCCACCCTGTCGCAACTTGGCTATATGACGGTGGCGTTGGGCGCATCTGCCTACTCGGTCGCTGTATTCCACCTCATGACGCACGCCTTCTTCAAGGCCCTGCTGTTCCTTGGCGCAGGTGCGGTAATCATCGGCATGCACCATGACCAGGACATGCGCAATATGGGGGGGCTGCGCAAGTACATGCCGATTACCTGGATCACTTCGTTGCTGGGTTCGCTCGCGCTGATCGGCACGCCGTTCTTTTCCGGTTTCTATTCGAAGGACAGCATTATCGAAGCCGTCCACGCCTCGCATATTCCCGGCTCCGGCTTCGCATACTTTGCGGTGATCGCGGGTGTTTTCGTCACGGCGTTCTACTCCTTCCGGATGTACTTCCTCGTTTTCCATGGCGACGAGCGTTGGGGCAAGTCGCATCATGGCGAACATCAGAACCATAGCCATGACGAGCATGCCGGCGAGCACCATCACGGTCTGTCCGCGGGCCAGAAACCACACGAAGCACCATGGGTGGTGACCGTGCCGCTGATGCTGCTTGCCATTCCATCCGTCGTCATCGGCTTCATCACGATCGGGCCGATGCTGTTCGGCGACTTCTTCAAGGATGTGATATTCATCGGCGAGTCGCATGAGGCGATGAAGGAACTGGCGTCGGAATTCCATGGCGCTTGGGCCATGGGTCTGCATGCATTCACTTCACTGCCGTTCGCGCTGGCATTGGCCGGGGTTGTCTCGGCTTACTACTGCTACATGGTGAATCCGAAAGTGCCCGCCTGGTTCCAGGCCAAGTTCCATGGCATCTACACTATCCTCGACAACAAGTACTACATGGACAAGTTCAACGAGATCGTGTTCGGCAATGGAGCGCGGGTGGTCGGTAGCGGCTTGTGGAAAGTGGGCGATCGTGGCCTGATCGATGGCTTGATCGTCAACGGCAGCGCCAAGGTCGTCGGCTGGTTCGCGGCACTGACTCGCCACTTCCAGACTGGTTTCATTTACCACTACGCATTTGTAATGATTCTCGGCGTGCTGTTCTTCCTGATTTATTTCATGCCGTTCCCGACATTTGCCAAATAAGTTGGCGAAGTAAAGCAAAAAACAATCATGATGCAGTCAACTTTCCCTCTCCTGAGCCTCGCGATCTGGTGTCCTATCGCGTTTGGTCTGTTTGTCCTGGCTTTCGGCCGCGATGACAATCCCGGACTGGTGCGATCCGTTTCGCTACTGGGGTCCATCATCAGCTTCCTTGTAACACTGCCGTTGATCCAGCAGTTCGACAAGTCGGTGCACGGCATGCAGTTCGTCGAAAAGGCTGCCTGGATCGAACGCTTCAATGTCAATTACTTCCTCGGCATCGACGGTATCTCGATCTGGTTCATTCTGTTGACCGCCTTCATCACCGTGATCGTGGTCATCGCAGGTTGGGAAGTCATCGAGAAGCGCGTGGCACAGTACATGGGAGCGTTCCTGATCCTTTCCGGGCTCATGATTGGCGTGTTCTGCGCGCTGGACGGCCTGCTGTTCTACGTCTTCTTCGAGGCGACCCTGATTCCGATGTTCATCATCATTGGCGTCTGGGGCGGTCCGAACCGCGTTTATGCCGCAATCAAGTTCTTCCTGTACACCTTGCTGGGTTCGCTGCTCACGCTGGTCGCGCTCCTGTATCTCTACTTCAAGTCTGGCGGAAGCTTCGACATCCTGGCATGGCACAAGCTGCCGTTGCCGCTGAACGTCCAGATCATGATTTTCGTGGCCTTCCTGATGGCTTTCGCGGTCAAGGTGCCGATGTGGCCGGTACACACATGGCTGCCGGATGCGCACGTCGAAGCGCCGACCGGTGGCTCAGTCGTACTGGCGGCAATCATGCTGAAGCTCGGTGCTTACGGTTTTCTCAGGTTCTCCCTGCCGATCGCGCCGGACGCTAGCCATTCCATGTCCGCCTTCATCATCACCTTGTCGCTGATCGCGGTGATTTACATCGGCCTGGTGGCGCTCGTCCAGTCCGATATGAAGAAACTTGTCGCGTACTCGTCGATTGCCCACATGGGTTTCGTCACGCTCGGTTTCTTCGAGTTCAATGCGATGGCGGTGCAGGGCGGTATCGTGCAGATGATCTCGCACGGTTTTGTGTCTGCCGCCATGTTCCTTTGCATCGGCGTACTGTATGACCGCATGCATTCGCGCCAGATTGCGGATTACGGCGGAGTGATCAATACGATGCCGCGGTTCGCGACCTTCTTCGTGTTGTTCTCCCTGGCTAACTGCGGCCTGCCGGCAACTTCTGGTTTCGTCGGCGAATTCATGGTGATTCTCGGCTCGGTGAAATTCAACTTCTGGATTGGCATACTGGCTGCGACGGCATTGATCTGGGGCGCCGCATATTCACTGTGGCTGGTGAAGCGCGTCATCTTCGGCGCCGTGGCCAATGACCACGTGGCCAAGCTGAAGGATATCGGCACGCGCGAATTCGTCATGCTTGGACTGTTGGCAATCGCCGTACTCGTCATGGGTCTTTATCCGGCGCCGTTCACCGATGTGATGCAGGTGTCCGTCGACGATCTGCTCAAGCATGTCGCGATTTCCAAGTTGTAAACCGAATCGAAATACGTGGAGGCATTCCTCACCCCCGTCCATCTCCGCGATACGCGAGATGGACGATTGAACGGAAACTGCGCAGTCAGCTTCTGCGAGGCTTAAGAGTGACAACATGAACAACATGAACCTGGTGCCGGCTTATCCGGAAATTTTTCTGCTGATTGCAACCTCGGCCATTCTTCTGATCGATATGTTCGTATCAGATGCCAAGCGACATATCACGTACGGCCTCACGATCCTGACGCTGCTGGTCTGCATCGCATTGAACGTTGCCAATTTCAGCGGCGCGACGACCTACACGTTCCATAACATGTTCGTGTCGGATCCGATGTCGAGTCTGCTGAAAATCTTCTCGTACGTTGCCATCGGCATCACGCTCATCTACTCGCGCCAGTACGCGACCGACCGCGGCATGCTGGGTGGTACCATCGGCGGCGAATTCTACATACTTGGCCTGTTTTCCCTGCTTGGCCAGATGGTCATGATCTCGGGTAACAACTTCCTGATCATCTACCTTGGCCTCGAGTTGATGTCCCTGTCGCTGTATGCGCTGGTGGCTCTGCGCCGTGGCAATTCGGTGTCGACCGAAGCTTCGATGAAGTATTTCATTCTGGGTGCGCTCGCATCGGGCTTCCTGCTGTATGGACTGTCCATGCTTTATGGCGCCACCGGTTCGCTTGACCTCACGGAAGTTGCCAAGGCCACGGCATCGGGTACGGTCAACAAGACTGTCCTCGTGTTCGGTGTGGTGTTCGTCGTTGCCGGCCTTGCATTCAAGCTCGGCGTGGTTCCATTCCATATGTGGGTTCCCGACGTATATCAGGGCGCTCCGACGGCGGTAACCCTGCTTCTCGGCGGCGCACCGAAACTCGCAGCATTCGCCATCATGATCCGCCTACTGGTTGAAGGCCTGTTCCCACTGGCGATTGACTGGCAGCAGATGATTACTGTGCTGTCGATCCTGTCGATGGCGATCGGCAACATTACCGCGATCGTGCAGACCAATCTGAAGCGCATGCTGGCATACTCGACGATCGGCCAAATGGGCTTCATGCTGCTCGGCATGCTGTCGGGTGTCGTCAATGGAGATGTGTCGCCAGCGGGCAATGCTTATAGCTCGGCGTTGTTCTACTCGATCACCTATGTACTGACCACGCTGGGTACCTTTGGCGCGATCATGCTGCTAGCGCGCTCGGGCTTTGAAGCGGAAAACATCGATGACTTCAAAGGCCTGAACCAGCGCAGCCCCTGGTTTGCGTTCATGATGCTGATCCTGATGTTTTCTCTGGCAGGTATTCCGCCGACGGTCGGTTTCTACGCCAAGCTCGAAGTGCTGCAGGCCGTGCTGGGAACCGGGCAGGTCTGGCTGGCAGTACTGGCTGTGCTGCTTTCACTGATCGGTGCTTTCTACTACCTGCGTGTCGTCAAGGTAATGTACTTTGACGAACCGATCGATACAGCGAAGATTGTTGCTCCGGCGGACATGCGCCTTGCCCTGAGTGTGAATGGTCTGGCAGTCCTGATTCTTGGCATATTGCCGGGCCCGCTGATGGCCGTGTGCGCGACGACTATCGTGAAAACCCTCGCTGCCTGAGCGTCGGGGTAGATACAGCTCGCTGGCGGACGTTTCGCTTTCGAGCTGAACTGTAATCTTGTTGGCGGCTATTGCCGCCAACTTGCGTTTTCTGAATGAGCGGTTGATCGCCGCAACTCCATTGTTATGCGGGCGAACCGGCCAGGGTTGCCGCTTTTCGAACCCGTCCTGCTCTAATCTCTTCTTCTTGGTATGGCCAGGCTTGTTGAGCCTTGCACTGGCAATGCATTTCCCAACACCGGGCGTTCTACGCCATAACAGTATGCTTCTTCATTGTGCAGGCATATCCGGGTATCGTGCCGCTACTCGCGTACGCGGCACAATTGACATGCCGTCATGAAGAAGTCGCAGCAGGCAGTAAAATAAGTCTATTCAACCTTATGGAGCTTGCAAGTGGACCTGCATCTGAAAGAACACCAAGTAGATAGCGAACTTGCTTACGAAGGGCACTTCCTGAAAGTGCAGCGTGACACCGTGCGCCTGCCTGACGGAAATGACTCGAAAAGGGAGTACATCAAACATCCGGGGGCGGTGGTCATCCTTCCTTTGCAAGAGGACGGCACGGTGCTGCTGGAGCGACAATTCCGCTATCCCCTGAACCAGGTCTTCATCGAATTTCCTGCCGGGAAAATCGACCCTGACGAGGACCCTTTGGTATGCGCCAAGCGCGAACTGCAGGAAGAAACCGGCTACACCGCCACTGACTGGCAATATGTCTGCACCATCCACAATGCGATTGCGTATTCGAACGAACATCTGGATATCTTCCTCGCGCGCGGACTGACCGCGGGCGAGAGCAAGCTCGACGATGGCGAGTTTCTGGAAACCTTTACCACGACCGTGCCGGAAATGCTGGACTGGATCCGCGAGGGCAAGATCACGGACGTGAAGACCGTCATCGGCGCATTCTGGCTGGACAAGATCTTGAGTGGACAATGGAAGATGTAAGCGCCGGTTGCCCGGCTGCGTAAAAAGAAAAGAGCCGCGATTGCGGCTCTTTGTCTATCGGCACCCGGGGAATCACATACCCGAATAATTAGGACCGCCGCCACCTTCCGGCGTGACCCACACGATGTTCTGGGTCGGATCCTTGATGTCGCAGGTTTTGCAGTGCACGCAGTTCTGGGCATTGATCTGCAGGCGATCCTCGCCCGAGTCCGTCTTCACGAATTCATACACGCCAGCCGGGCAATAACGGCCTTCCGGACCTGCAAATTTCGCGAGGTTGATCTTCACCGGCACTGTCGGGTCTTTCAGTGTCAGGTGGGCGGGCTGGTTCTCCTCATGATTGGTATTGCTGACGAACACGCTGTTAAGGCGGTCGAAAGTCAGCTTGCCATCCGGCTTGGGATAGTCGATCTTCTGGCACTGGTCCGCCGGCTGAAGATAGGTATGGTCCGGCTTGTCGCGATGGAGCGTCCAAGGCGGATTCGTGATGCCGAGCTTCGGCAGCAGCCACTGTTCGATGCCGGTCATCAGCTGCCCGATCAGCGGGCCCTTTTTGAACCACAGCTTGAAGTTGCGGCTTTCGTTGAGCTCCTTCGCGAGCCAGCTGTTCTCATAGGCCTGCGGATACGCAGTCAGCTCGTCGCCGGCGCGGCCAGCGCCCACCGCCTCGAACACGGCATCTGCACACAGCATGCCGCTCTTGATCGCCGTGTGGCTCCCCTTGATGCGGGCGGCGTTCAGGAAGCCAGCGTCACAGCCCAACAGTGCGCCACCCGGGAAGATCGTCTTCGGCAAGGCCTGTGGTGTGCCATTGTTGATCGCACGGGCACCGTAGCTAAGACGTTTGCCGCCTTCGAGATGGGCGCGGATGGCCGGGTGTGTCTTCCAGCGCTGCATTTCCTCGAACGGACTCATCCACGTGTTCTTGTAATCGAGGCCAATCACGAAGCCGAGCGTGACCTTGTTGTCTTCCAGGTGATAGAGGAAGCCGCCGCCGAAAGTGTTGGGATCCATCGGCCAGCCCGCAGTGTGCACTACCAGGCCGGGCTTGGCTTTGGAAGGATCAACTTCCCACAGTTCCTTGATGCCGATCGCGAAGCTTTGCGGATCCTTTCCCGCATCAAGCCTGTATTTTGCAATCAGCTGCTTGCCGAGATGACCGCGCGCGCCTTCGGCAAACAGGGTGTACTTGCCCAGCAATTCCATGCCAAGCTGGAAGTTCTCGGTGGGTTCGCCATCCTTGCCGATGCCCATGTTACCCGTGGCGACACCCTTGACCGCACCCTTGTCGTCGTACAGTACTTCCGCCGCAGCGAAACCCGGGAAGATTTCGACACCGAGTGCTTCGGCCTGCTGCCCCAACCACTTGACCAGGTCGCCCAGCGCGACAACATAGTTGCCTTCGTTGTGGAAATTGCGCGGTACCAGCCAGTCAGGGAGGCGTTTGGCGCCCGTCTCGGTGAGGGTCAGGATGTCGTCTGCGGTGACGGGCTGGTTCAGCGGTGCACCCATTTCCTTCCACTTCGGGAACAGCTCATTCATCGCGATGGGATCCATCACGGCGCCGGATAGAATGTGCGCGCCGACTTCGCCGCCTTTTTCGAGTACGCAGACGGAAATCTCCCTGCCTTTTTCTGCCGCCAATTGTTTCAGCCGAATCGCGGCCGCCAAGCCTGCCGGGCCGGCGCCAACAATGACGACGTCATACTCCATCGCTTCGCGCGGGCCGTATTGTTCTATCAGATCTTGGGTCTGCGTCATGGTGTTCCCTACGGTAAAATAAAATATCGAACGAACGTGCTAATTGTCGTGGATTTTGGGTGAGAATGCTAGGTACGTCACTCTAATCATTGCACTTTCGTGTAATGATAATGTTTCTTCCGCTGGTCACACAGTCAATTGCAAGACAAAATCGGAGATATCGTGGGCATTGAAGTCAATTTTGAGGGGAAGATTGCGTTGATCACCGGAGCTTCGAGCGGCCTGGGCGCGCGGTTTGCGAAAGTGCTTGCCGAAGCGGGTGCGCAGGTGGTGCTGGCTTCGCGCCGTGTGGATCGGCTGAAGGAGTTGCGTGCGGAGATCGAGGCCGCGGGCGGCGCGGCGCATGTCGTGGCCCTGGATGTGACGGACTATTCCAGCATCAAGTCGGCGATCGCGCACGCGGAGACGGAGGCCGGACCGATCGATATCCTCGTGAACAATTCGGGGGTATCCACTACCCAGCGACTCGTCGACGTGACCCCGGAAGACTACGCGTTCGTGATGGACACCAATCAGCGTGGTGCGTTCTTCGTCGCACAGGAGACGGCCAAGCGCATGATCGCGCGTGCCAAAGGCGACCCGAAGAAGCAGCACAGGATCATCAACATTGCGTCGGTTGCCGGCCTGCGCGTTCTGCCGCAGATCGGGATCTACTGCATGAGCAAGGCGGCCGTGGTGCACATGACGAAATCGATGGCCGTCGAATGGGGACGCTACGGCATCAACGTGAACGCGATTTGCCCTGGCTATATCAGCACCGAAATCAATGCCGCGCACTTCGAAACGGAGCAGGGGCACAACCTCATCAACATGCTGCCGCGCAAGCGCCTCGGCAAGCCGGAAGACCTCGACGGCCTGCTGCTGTTGCTGGCGTCGGATGAATCGAATTTCATCAATGGCGCCATCGTCGCTGCCGACGACGGCATGAGCGCCTACTGAGCTTACCTATTTGCGCCGTCGTGCCAGTGGCGGCGCGTCGCTACTTCAGGTTTTCCATGACCCAGAAAAAACTTGTTCATACGTTGCGCATGCCCATCCGGTGGGGAGACATGGATGCGATGGGGCACGTGAACAATACGGTCTATTTCCGTTATCTCGAGCAGGCTCGCATCGACTGGTTCACTGAGGTCGGTTGCGGACCGGACGAAAGCGGGGAAGGGCCGGTGATTGTCAATGCGCACTGCTCTTTCCTGAAGCAGCTGAAATATCCGGGCGACATTGAAGTGCGCACCTATGTCGGCACGGCCGGACGCTCGAGCTTTGAAACGGTCCAGGAGATCCGGCGCATAGACCAGCCGGAAGTGTTGGCTGCCTCAGGTGGCGCCAAGGTGGTGTGGGTCAATTATTCGCTAGAGAAATCGGTGCCTTTGCCGGAGCGCGTCCTTCGTCTCCTTGCCACATGAGAGCAAGCGCGTCAGGCTGAGACGCCCATGAGGCGGTGCACCAGTTCGCTGGATGTCGCCGCCGAAAACTTTCGCATCAGTTTTGCGCGGTGCATTTCCACCGTGCGCGGGCTTAAGCCCACGTGCCGGGCAATCAGCTTGCTGGTTTTTCCCTCGACCAGCAGCGCGGCGATTTCCCGCTCGCGCGGCGTGAGCTCGGCGGTCACCGGGCGCTTCGCGCTCAGGTCTTCGAAAGTCCAGATTCCCGCCGCGTGCGGATCGTCATGGGTAAGGGAGCGGCCCGTAACATGGCACCAGAACAGTTCCTGATCGGCGCGCTTCATGATCCGCTCATCGGAATAATGCCCTCTGGCGCTCATGATCGGAACGATACGAGCGCCGGTGCGTTCAAACTCGTCGAGTGTCGGGTAGAGCACGCGGAAGGATTGGCCGATCAGATCGCTGGGTCGATAGCCGAACATTTCCGCAAGCGCATCATTGCATGCATGGATGACCCGGTGCTGGGATACGCACATGCCTACTGGCGCGTGTTGAAAGATCGTCTGGTAGTCTATCGTCAAGGAGGCGCTCATAGGCTATCCATAGGCCGTTTCGTCACAAAAATTCGTATTTTTACGGTATTGCACGGTCAAGTCCACCATCTTATGCTGACAGGCACATTACAACAGCCTTTTTTCGGGCAATTTACACAAGAAGAGGGTCGGTATGAATAAAGTTTATCCTGATGCCGCCAGTGCTCTGGCTGGCATTGTCAAGGACGGGCAGACGATTGCCGTCGGTGGTTTCGGCCTCTGTGGCATTCCTGAGGCACTGATCGAGGCCTTGCGTGATTCCGGCGTGAAGAACCTGACGGCAATTTCCAACAACGCCGGTGTTGATGGCTTCGGCCTTGGCCAGCTCCTGAGCACGCGCCAGATCAAGAAAATGATTGCCTCCTATGTGGGCGAGAACAAAGAATTCGAGCGTCAGTTCCTGGCAGGCGAGCTGGAGCTTGAATTCACTCCGCAAGGCACCCTTGCTGAGAAGCTGCGCGCGGGCGGCGCCGGTATCCCGGCATTCTTCACCAAGACTGGCGTCGGCACCATCGTTGCCGAAGGCAAGGAGCTGCGCGAATTCAACGGTGAGCAGTATGTAATGGAGCGTTCGCTGGTCGCGGACGTCTCGCTGGTGAAGGCCTATATGGCTGACAAGGTCGGCAACCTCGTATTCCGCAAGACCGCACGCAACTTCAATCCGAACGTTGCCATGGCGGGCAAGATCACGGTAGTCGAAGTCGAGAAGCTGGTGGAAGTCGGCGAAATCGATCCAGACCAAGTCCATACCCCGGGCATTTTCGTGCATCGCATTGTGCTCAATGCAACGCCCGAAAAACGCATCGAACAACGCACCACGCGTGCATCGTAATACGGAGAACGAACATGGCTTGGACTCGTGACGAAATGGCCGCACGTGCGGCAAAGGAATTGCAGGATGGCTTCTATGTGAACCTCGGTATCGGCTTGCCTACACTGGTGGCCAACTACGTTCCGAAGAACATCGAGGTATGGCTGCAGTCGGAAAACGGACTGCTTGGCATCGGACCGTTCCCGACCGAGGACGAAGTGGACGCTGATCTGATCAATGCCGGCAAGCAAACGGTGACAGCGCTGCGCGGCTCTTCGTTCTTCAGTTCGGCGGATTCGTTCGCCATGATCCGCGGCGGCAAGATCAATATCGCGATACTCGGCGCCATGCAGGTGAGCGAGAAGGGTGATCTGGCGAACTGGATGATTCCCGGCAAGATGGTCAAGGGGATGGGCGGCGCGATGGACCTGGTTGCAGGTGTCGGCCGTGTCGTAGTCTTGATGGAGCACGTCGCCAAGGCGAAGGATGGTACGACGTCGCACAAGATTCTCAAGAAGTGCGATCTTCCGTTGACCGGTGTTGGCGTCATCAATCGCATCATTACCGATCTCGGCGTGATCGATGTCACGGACAAGGGATTGAAACTCGTTGAACTTGCGCCTGGCGTGAGCAAGGAGGAAATCATCTCGAAGACCGGTGCGGAACTCGATGTGAGCGGCGTGCAGTAATACTGCTTTCCACTGCGAAAAAAACGGCGCTTTCGAGCGCCGTTTTTTATCTGCAAACTGTCGTACCCAACATCGGCCAGCAAAGATTTGGTGCCAGCCGATGCGCGTTGCGCAATTACTGCGCGACCCAGCCGCCATCCATGTTCCATGCTACGCCGCGTACCTGGCTTGCTGCGTCACTGGACAGGAAGAGGGCGAGTTCGCCCAGTTGTTCCGGCGTCACGAATTCACCGGAAGGTTGTTTCTCCACGAGCAGGCTCTTCTTCGCTTCCTCATTCGACATGTTTTGCTGCGCGGCGCGCGCATCGACCTGCTTTTGCACGAGCGGTGTGAGCACCCAACCTGGGCAGATGGCATTGCAGGTCACACCTGTATGTGCTGTTTCCAGTGCGGTAACCTTGGTGAACCCAACGATGCCATGCTTTGCGGCGACATAGGCCGACTTCTGCGCCGATCCGACCAGGCCGTGTACAGATGCGATATTGATGATGCGGCCCCAGTTCTTTGCCTTCATTGCCGGCAGCGCAAGGCGCGTGGTGTGAAAGGTAGAGCTCAGGTTGATGGCAATGATCGCGTCCCATTTCTCGACCGGAAAATCTTCGATGTTGGCCACATGCTGAATGCCGGCATTGTTGACAAGAATGTCAACGCCTCCGAAGCGTTCACCCGCGAATTTCATCATTGCCTCGATTTCGGCGGGTTTGGACATATCTGCATTGTGATAGGCAGTTTGCACGCCGAAATCATCTCTGACCTTTGCCTGCAGCGCCTCGATTTCCTTGGCGTCGCCGAAACCGTTGAAGACGATGTTCGCGCCTTGTGCAGCGAAGATCCGGGCGATTCCCAGACCGATGCCGGAAGTGGATCCGGTGACAAGCGCCGTCTTCCCTTTGTGCATATTGCCTTGCATGATGTCCCTCATCGAATGAAATTTGGAATTGCGACAAACTTAGATAGGATTTTAAGCGGAACGACCAGTAAAATGTGAGAATGACAATCGGATTTCCTGATGGCCGACAAAATGACGCAACACCTGATTAGAACCGTGCAATGTCTGTCTCCGGCGGGCCTGCATAAAATGGCTTACAAGGAATGGGGCGACGCGCGAAATCCGCGCGTACTGGTCTGCGTGCATGGCGTCACGCGCGTCTCGGATGATTTTGACACGCTTGCCTCGGAATTGTGCGGCGAATACCGCGTGGTGTGTCCTGATGTCGTCGGCCGCGGTCGTTCGGACTGGCTGCGCGATCCCCAGTACTACCAGATTCCGCAATATGTCAGCGACATGGTGACATTGCTCGCGCGCCTTGATGCGCAAACCGTAGACTGGGTCGGCACCTCAATGGGCGGGCTGATCGGCATGGGACTTGCCTCCCTCAAGGATAGTCCCGTCAGCAAGCTGGTCCTGAACGATGTGGGGCCATCGCTCAGCCCGAATGCGCTGACCCGGATCGGCAGTTACATCGGCGAGTCCATGCGTTTCGATACGTTCGAGGATGCAGTGCGCTACATCAGGGAAATCTCGCAGCCCTTCGGACTTCATGCGAATGAGGAATGGCGCAAGCTTGCCGCCGACGTCCTAAAACAAGACAAGGACGGGAAATGGATTCGGCATTATGACCCAGGCCTTGCAAGCACAATCAAGGCGCCTACGCCGGAGGGTCTGCAGCAGATGGAAGCGCTACTGTGGGCAACGTACGGCGCGATCACCTGCCCGACCCTTCTCGTGCGCGGTGCACAATCCGATTTGCTGACGCAGGAGACCGCGCAGGCCATGACGACGTGCGGTCCGAAGGCAAAGCTGGTCGAGGTGCCCGGCGTCGGGCATGCGCCGACGTTCATGCATCAGGACCAGATCGATATCGTGAAGTCGTTCCTGCTTGAGTAACACACTTCAGAAACGGAAAACCATGGACATCCAACGTTTGCATGTCGGGAAGACGCTCTCGGAAATCGCGATACATAACGGCACCGTGTATCTCGCAGGACAGGTTGCGGAAGACCTGACGCAGAACATCGCCGGCCAGACGCGGGAAGTGCTGGGCCATGTCGATCGCCTGCTGGCAGAGGCGGGCAGCGACAAGTCGCGTATCCTGATGTGCCAGATTTTCCTCGCCGATATGCAGGATTTCAGTGGCATGAACGCGGTGTGGAATGAATGGGTAGCCGATGGCAATTCGCCGCCGCGCGCGACGGTCGAGGCAAAGCTTGGAAAACCGGAGTGGCTGATCGAGGTGGTCGTCACCGCAGCACAGAGATAGTCGCCGAATGGTATCCGTTGCAGCAACTCAGAGCGAAACACACGTCCTGCTGGCCTCCGGATTAACGTCGGAGGACAGCGCACGTGTGATGGACGCGCTTGCCTTCATTGAGCCAATCTATCGCGGCAACAGCATGATCACCGGCCAGGATGCCTACGAATTTGCGCAAGGCATCGCCAGCGTACTCGCCTCGCTCAACACCGATGCGGACACGCGCATTGCTGGCCTGCTCACCGAATTGCCCGTCATTGATGCCAAGGTCGCCGAGAGCATCGAATCACGCTTCGGCAAGGATATCGCCGACCTGGTGAGTGGCATCCGGCAGTTGATGCGACTGCACATGCGGACCTTTGGCCAGCAGGAAGTGGGGCGCGGCAAGAACGCGCCGCAACAGGCTGCGGAACAGCTCGAGACATTGCGCAAGATGCTGCTCTCGATGGCGTCCGACATGCGTGCCGTCCTCGTCCGCCTCGCTTCCCGCGTCACGACATTGCGCTATTTCTCCGAACTGAAGCTGGAAAACGAGAGGACGCATCAGTACGCGCGCGAAACGCTCGATCTGTATGCCCCGCTGGCAAATCGTCTCGGCATCTGGCAATTGAAGTGGGAACTGGAAGACTTGGCATTCCGCTTTCTCGAACCGGCCACGTACAAGCGTATCGCCCGGATGCTCGAGGAAAAGCGCCTGGAGCGGGAGAGTTTTGTCGAAGGGGCGATCGGCCGGCTGAAATCGGAGCTGGCTGCAGCAGATATCAAGGCCGAGGTGTCCGGCCGGCCAAAACACATCTACAGCATCTGGAACAAGATGCGCGGCAAATCCCTCGACTTCTCCGAGCTGTACGATGTGCGCGCATTCCGCGTCATCGTCGACGATGTAAAGACGTGCTACACGGTGCTTGGTCTGGTGCACAACATCTGGACGCCGATCCCGGATGAGTTCGACGACTACATTTCACGGCCGAAGCCGAACGGATACCAGTCGCTCCATACGGTCGTCGTGGCCGAGGACGGGCGCGCGCTCGAGGTGCAGATACGCACGCATGAAATGCATCGCTTTGCCGAATATGGCGTGGCCGCGCACTGGCGTTACAAGGAGAGCGGAGGGTCGAGTTTTTCAGCGCAGAAGTACGATGAAAAGATCGCCTGGCTGCGCCAGCTTCTCGCGTGGAAGAGTGAAGTTGCCGATGCCGTCGTCGCACAGGAAGACATCCGCCGCGAATGGGTCGAGAAACTCAAGTCCGCCGCACTGGATGATCGCATCTACGTGCTGACACCGCAGGCGCGCGTCATCGAATTGCCGAACGGTGCCACGCCGATCGATTTTGCCTACCACCTACATACTGATGTCGGCCATCGCTGCCGCGGTGCGCGGGTCGATGGCGTGATGGTGCCGCTGAACACGCCGTTGAAGAACGGCCAGACCGTCGAAATCATCACGGCGCGGGGCGGCGCGGCAGCGGGCCCTTCACGCGATTGGCTCAGTCCCGGTTATGTGGTGAGTCCACGTACTCGCACCAAGGTTCGGGCATGGTTCAACGCCATCGAGCAGGAGGAGACGCTCGCGCATGGACGCAGCCTTGTAGAGAAGACCTTGCAACGCGAGGGCAAGACGGCGATCAATCTCGAGGAGCTGGCGCACAAGCTCGGATTCTCAAAGCTCGACGATTTGTTCCTCGCCGTCGGCAAGGAAGTGTTCAGCTTGCGCAATATTGAATACGCGCTGCATGAGGACGAGGAAAAGATTGCCGCGAAGGGCGCTGAAGAAGCAATTATCCCGAACAAGAGCCGCGCGTCCAGTGTTGCGCAAGGAGCGCGTTCCGGTGTTCTCGTAGTCGGTACGGACGGCTTAATGACCCAATTGGCCCGTTGCTGCAAGCCAGCACCGCCGGATGAAATCGTCGGCTTCATTACGCGTGGCAAGGGAGTGTCGATCCATCGCGCCAACTGCAAGAATCTGGCGCAAATGCGGATGAAGGCGCTGGAGCGTGTGATTCAGACGACCTGGGGTGACGCAGGAAGGGAGACGGTCTATCCCGTCGATATCTTCATCCTGGCAAACGACAGGCAAGGCCTGCTGCGCGACATCACCGAGGTATTCTCGCGAGAGAAGATCAACGTGATCGGTGTCAATACGCAGAGCGCGAAAGGCCAGGCCCGCATGTCCTTTACTGCAGAAATTTCCTCTACCGAGCAGTTGCAGAAGGCTTTGACGGTCATTCTGGATGTCGACGGCGTACTAGAAGCGATGCGGCAGTAACCCTAATCGCCGTTGACCATCCCGGGTAGTTCGGCCTGCAATGTCACATGGTCGATGCCATGTTTTTCGAGCAGCATCAGCTTGATCGCATGCAGCAGCGTCGGCCATTCGCCCATGCTGCGGATTTCGACATGTCCAATCAGTGCGGGCTGGCCGGGTGTCATTTCCCAGACGTGCAGATCGTGCACGGAAAGAACCCCGTCGATGGCGGCAAGATCCTCTCCGACCTGCAGATAGTCGATATGATGGGGCACGCCCTCCATCAGGAAGTGGTATGCATCACGCAATACGTCGACAGTAGATTTCAGGATCAATAGGGAGACGAGCAGCGACAGCAGAGGGTCGATAGTCATCCAGCCAGTGATATAGATGACTGCGCCGGCGACCAGTGCTGCCACCGAGCCGAGCAGATCGCCGATCACATGGACCAGGGCCGCCCGTGCATTGACGCTTTCCTTGTCATGCGAAAGCACCCATGCGACCATCAGGTTGATTAACAGTCCGATCAGCGCGACGACAAACACGGCCTTGCCTTGAACTGCCTGCGGCGCAGAAAACCGCTGGATTGCCTCGAAGACGATCCAGCCGACAATCGCCAGCATGGCGAGCGCATTGATGAATGCAGCCAGTGCCTCCGCGCGGCCGAATCCGAAGGAATGCTTTGGCGATGGGGGGCGTCGCGCAATCATTTGCGCGAGCAGCGCCAGTCCGAGTGCCGTGCTGTCGGTGACCATATGCCCGGCATCTGAAATCAGCGCCAGGGAATTCGACCAGAATCCAGCCAGCGCTTCGATTGCTGCAAAGGTGAGCGTAAGCAACACGGAGAATCCCAGGATCTTGGGGCTCCGTCCTTCCGCCACGTGATGATGGGAAGCGTCGCCTGCCCGATGGGCATGTAGTTGGCTAGGGGTGATGCTCTCGTGCTTGTTATGCATGGCTTCGGTATGACGGTCGGCCGCGATTCAACGATCGGAATGCCGGCTTATTGTTGTCGTCTGAGAATACGTTTTCAGTGTATCCGATTCACACCGGACATCGGCAGGAGCGGGAAGTTGCGGCCGATGTCCGCTATTTTGGATCTCCAGTGAAGTTGGAGTTTATTATCAAATTGATGTGCCGTTAAGCAAAAGCACTAGCAAACTGAAAAAATAGCCGCTATAATTTCGCTTCTTTAGGCTCGTAGCTCAGCTGGTTAGAGCACTACCTTGACATGGTAGGGGTCGTTGGTTCGAGTCCAATCGAGCCTACCAACGAACAAGCAGTACATTAGTAAGAGCGAGAAAGGCAATCCGGTTATGACACCGCGAACTACCATTGATATGGTTTGGGAGCGACGCTAGTCGGAAGTCTTTTTCGTCCTTGCAACAAGAAAAAGCGCGGCTAGTCCGCGTTTTTTTTCGCCCGTAGTTTTTGATATTCAATCTTCTAGCGTCAGTTTCAACCCAGTACTGACATGGAGCGCAAAATGGTTTCAGTCCGACTTCCCGACGGTTCGCAACGTCAATTTGATGGTCCGGTCAGCGTCGCTCAAGTCGCCGCCAGTATCGGTACAGGTCTCGCCAAGGCTGCGCTGGCGGGCAAGGTGAATGGCAAGGTCGTCGATACATCTTTCCTGATCGAGCAGGATGCCGACCTGTCAATCGTCACCGACAAAGACCCCGAAGGACTGGACGTGATCCGTCACTCGACGGCGCACCTGCTTGCCTATGCCGTGAAAGAGTTGTTCCCGGAAGCGCAAGTCACCATCGGTCCGGTGATTGAAAACGGCTTCTATTACGACTTTTCATACAAGCGCCCGTTTACACCGGAAGACCTGCAGGCGATCGAAAAAAAGATGGTCGAACTTGCGAAAAAGGACGAGCCTGTCGTGCGCAAGGTGTTGCCGCGTGATGAAGCGGTCACCTATTTCAAGTCGATTGGCGAGGCCTACAAGGCGGAAATCATCGAATCCATTCCGCAGGGTGAGGATGTGTCACTGTACGCCGAGGGCAAGTTTACCGACCTGTGCCGCGGTCCGCATGTCCCTTCAACCGGCAAGCTCAAAGTCTTCAAGCTGATGAAGTTGGCCGGTGCCTACTGGCGCGGCGACTCGAAGAACGAGATGCTGCAGCGCGTGTATGGCACCGCTTGGGCGAAGAAGGAAGAGCAGGATGCTTACCTGCACATGCTGGAAGAGGCGGAAAAGCGTGATCACCGCAAACTGGGTAAGGCGCTGGACCTGTTTCATTTCCAGGACGAGGCGCCGGGGCTGATCTTCTGGCATCCGAAAGGCTGGACGATCTGGCAGCAGGTCGAACAATACATGCGTCGCGTGTATCAGGAAAACGGGTATCAGGAAGTGAAGGCACCGCAAATTCTGGATCGCGCCTTGTGGGAGAAAACCGGTCACTGGGAAAATTATCGCGAAAACATGTTCGTGACCGAATCCGAGAACCGCAGCTACGCCCTCAAGCCGATGAATTGTCCGGGGCATGTGCAGATTTACAATTCGGACCTGCGTAGCTACCGTGATCTGCCGCTCCGTTTCGGCGAGTTCGGTCAGTGCCATCGTAATGAGGCGTCCGGTGCCTTGCACGGTCTGATGCGTGTGCGCGGCTTTACTCAGGATGATGGTCATATCTTCTGCACCGAAGAACAGATCGAAAGCGAAGTCACTTCCTTCCATCAGCAGGCAATGCAGGTGTACAAGGACTTCGGCTTCTCCGATATTTCGATCAAGATCGCACTGCGCCCGGATAACCGTATCGGATCGGATGAGACGTGGGATCGCGCAGAGGAAATGCTGCGCGCGGCCCTGCGCGCTTGCGGCGTGAGCTGGACGGAACTGCCTGGCGAGGGGGCTTTTTATGGTCCGAAGATCGAATACCATCTGAAGGATTCGCTCGGCCGGCCATGGCAGGTCGGGACGATGCAGGTCGATTTCTCGATGCCGGGACGACTTGGTTCGGAATATGTTGCGGAAGACAACACCCGCAAAGTACCGGTCATGTTGCACCGCGCCATCGTGGGTTCGCTGGAACGCTTTGTCGGCATCTTGATCGAAAATCATGCCGGGGCACTACCGCTCTGGCTCGCGCCGGTGCAGCTTGCCATCCTGAATATCTCAGATGCCCAAGCTGATTACGCTCAAAAAGTTGCACAAAACCTGAAAAAACAAGGATTTAGGGTGCGCCTCGATTTGCGTAATGAGAAAATAACCTATAAAATACGCGAGCATTCGGTTCAGAAGCTGCCTTATATCGTCGTTATCGGCGACAAGGAGCGGGATGCCAACACAGTGGCCGTGCGTGCGCGGGGCAACATCGACTTGGGGGTGATGTCGGTCGATGCACTGGTGGATCGACTCAAGAACGAGGTCGACACCAAAGCCTGATCGGGGAAGCCCGAAGCGCTTGAGCACGGCTTAGTCATTTAATTTTTAAAGGAAACTGCAATAGCTACGGAAAAGTCGCATCGCATCAACGGCGAAATTACTGTGCCGGAGTTGCGCCTCACTGGGGTCAATAACGAACCGCTTGGTATCGTAAGTCTGACTGAAGCCTTCCGTTTGGCGGAAGAAGCAAACGTGGATCTGGTGGAAATTGCGCCGACCGCGCATCCGCCCGTGTGCCGCCTGATGGATTATGGCAAGTTCAAGTATCAGGAACAGAAAAAGGCCCACGAAGCGAAGCTGAAGCAGAAAGTCATCCAGGTCAAGGAAGTCAAGTTCCGTCCGGGTACCGACGATGGCGATTACAACATCAAGCTGCGCAACCTGATGAAGTTTCTCGACGAGGGCGACAAGACCAAGATTACCTTGCGATTCCGTGGTCGCGAAATGGCGCACCAGGACATTGGCATGCGTATGCTGGAGCGACTGAAATTCGACCTGGAGCAGTACGGACAGGTCGAGCAGTTTCCAAAGATGGAAGGCCGCCAGATGGTGATGGTGCTGGCGCCGAAGAAAAAGAAATAAGAGATTTGCATGAAGGGCCCGCATCGGGCGGTTCATGTCAATAGCAGGGGGCTCGATCCCACTGCAAAACAAGTGAAAGCAGGCATCCAAGCGCAATGAAGTATTGCCACCTGCAATCATGCTAAAAACGGAGCTGTCCGAGAGGACAGATATTTCTATGCCTAAAATGAAGACGAAGAGCAGCGCGAAAAAGCGCTTCCGCGTACGTCCGGGCGGAACCGTCAAGCGCGGTCAAGCCTTCAAGCGTCACATCCTGACCAAGAAAACCACCAAGAACAAGCGCCAGCTGCGCGGTGCAGTGGACGTTCATGAGACAAACATGGACTCCATCCGCGCAATGATGCCGTTCGCCTAACCTCACACTAAGGAGCTAATATGCCTCGAGTAAAACGTGGGGTCACAGCGCGGGCCCGTCATAAGAAAGTCCTCGACCTGGCCAAAGGCTATCGTGGTCGCCGCGGTAATGTCTACCGCATCGCCAAGCAGGCGGTCATGCGTGCAGGCCAGTACGCATACCGCGACCGTCGCAACAAGAAGCGTGTATTCCGCGCACTGTGGATCACACGTATCAACGCGGCAACGCGCGCGCACGGTGTTACCTACAGCGTATTCATGAACGGTCTCAAGAAAGCCAATATCGGTCTCGATCGCAAGGTCCTGGCAGATATGGCCGTGATGGACAAGCCGGCATTTGCTGCGATTGTCAACCAGGTGAAGGCCAACATCGCCGCTTGAGTGTCGTGATCGTTTGTGCCGCCGAATAGCGGCACTGCATAAGCGGGGCAGAGGTCACACACCTGTGCCCCGTTTTATTTTGAATTGCCGCTTTTCTCGAGCGGACTCCTGTTTTCGATTTCTTTTCACGGGCGAAAAAGCCGCATGAATTCCCTCGATCAGATTGTCATCCAGGCGCAGGCCGACTTCGCTGAAGCAGAAGACGCCGCGGCACTGGAGAATGCGAAAGCCAAATACCTTGGCAAGACCGGCCAGATCACCGAACAGATGAAGGGCCTGGGCAAGCTGGCACCGGAGGATCGCAAGGTGCAAGGTGCGATCATTAACGCCGCCAAGGAAAAGATTGAAGCCGCATTGAATGCACGCCGCGAGGCGTTGGCTGATGCACAGATGCAGGCGCGCCTGAATGCCGAGGCGATCGACGTGACGCTGCCCGGACGCGGGCGCGGCAAGGGCGGCATCCACCCGGTCATGCGTACGTGGGAACGCATCGAGGCGATTTTCCGCTCCGTCGGTTTCGACGTTGCGGACGGGCCGGAGATCGAGAATGACTGGACCAATTTTACCGCGTTGAACAGCCCTGAGAACCATCCGGCGCGTTCGATGCAGGATACCTTCTACATTGAAGGCAACGATACCCAGGGCAAACCGCTGCTGCTGCGTACGCATACCAGTCCGATGCAGGTGCGGTATGCTCGCATGAACAAGCCGCCAATCAAGGTGATTGCTCCTGGGCGCACCTACCGCGTCGACAGCGATGCGACACACTCGCCGATGTTCCATCAGGTCGAGGGCTTGTGGATCGATGAAAACATCAGCTTTGCCGATCTCAAGGGCGTTTACCTGAATTTCGTGCGGGCATTCTTCGAAACAGACGACCTACAGGTGCGTTTCCGTCCCTCGTATTTTCCCTTCACCGAACCGTCAGCCGAGATCGATATTGCGTTCGGAAGCGGCCCGCTCAAGGGGCGCTGGCTGGAAGTATCGGGCGCCGGCCAGGTGCATCCAACCGTGGTGCGCAACTTCGGACTTGACCCTGAAAAGTACATCGGCTTCGCGTTCGGCTCCGGCCTTGAGCGTCTGACGATGCTGCGCTACGGAATCAATGACTTGCGCCTGTTCTACGAAGGCGATCTGCGCTTCCTGAAACAATTCAACTAAACACCGTCATGGAGCGCCGAGGCGCACAGCGCAGCGCTTCATGAAACTTGTGGCTGAAAGTCTGAACTATGCAATTTTCCGAGAACTGGCTCCGCACCCTGGTCGATCCGAAGATGACTTCGGACGAGTTGTCGCATCTGTTGACGATGTCCGGTCTTGAAGTCGAAGAGGTTGAACCGGTCGCGCCGCCATTTTCCAATGTCGTGGTTGCGAAGGTGATCGAGGTTGCCAAACATCCGAACGCCGATCGGCTGAATGTGTGCCAGGTAGACGCTGGCACGGGTACATTGCTGAACATTGTGTGCGGTGCACCGAATGTGCGCCCGGGCATGAAAGTACCCTGTGCAATGGCAGGTGCGAAGCTGCCGCCCGGCGAGGACGGCAAGCCTTTCGAGATCAAGGTTGGCAAATTGCGAGGTGTTGAATCGCAGGGGATGTTGTGTTCGGCCCGCGAATTGAAGCTGTCCGACGACCATGGCGGGTTGCTGGAGCTGCCGGACGATGCGCCGGTCGGGCAGAACTTCCGCGATTACTACCAGCTCAACGATCTGAAGTTCACCATCAAGCTGACGCCGAACAAGGCGGACTGCCTTTCTGTTCTCGGCATTGCACGCGAAGTGTCGGCCTTGACCGGAACACCGCTCCGGGCTCCAACCTTTAAGTCTGCACCAGTGACGATGCAGGAGAAATTGCCCGTAAAGATTTCCTCGCCCGATTTGTGCGGGCGCTTTTCGGGCCGCATCATTCGCGGCCTGAATGCGCGGGCGCAGACGCCGGACTGGATGAAGCGCCGGCTGGAGCGTAGCGGGCAGCGCCCGATTTCCGCGCTGGTCGACATTTCCAACTACGTGATGCTGGAACTCGGCCGTCCAACCCATGTGTTCGATCTCGACAAGATCCATGGTGGCCTTGACGTGCGCTGGGGGCGTGCGGGTGAATCGCTCAAGCTCCTGAACGGCAACACGGTGGAAGTTGATGGCTGGGTCGGAGTGATCGCGGACGAGAAGGAAATCGAATCGCTCGCCGGGATCATGGGTGGCGATTCCACGGCGGTGTCTCTCGATACGCAAAACATCTATCTCGAGGCAGCATTCTGGTGGCCGCAGGCGATCCAGGGACGCGCGCGTCGCTACAACTTCTCGACCGATGCAGCGCATCGCTTCGAACGCGGCGTCGACTACGCGACGACGGTCGAACATATTGAACGCATTACCGCGCTGATCGTCGAGATCTGCGGGGGCAAGGATACCGCGGTCGGCCCGGTGGACGATCAGGTCGTCAACCTTCCGCAACGCCAGCCGGTGTCGGTGCGCACCGCGCGCGCGACGAAGGTGATCGGCATTCCGGTATCGGATGAACAGATCTCTGACATTTTCACGCGGCTCGGACTCGAATTCAAGCAGGAGCCGGGTGTGTTCACCGTGATGCCGCCGTCATACCGCTTCGACATCGAGATCGAAGAAGATCTGATCGAGGAGATCGCGCGCGTCTACGGTTTTGAAAATATTCCAGCATTACCTCCGGTCGCTCCAAACACAATGCGCATTCCGCCGGAAAACACGCGCTCGCTGTTTGCGATCCGCCATCAGGCGGCCGACCTTGATTATCAGGAGGTGGTCAATTTCAGTTTCGTCGATGAAGCGTGGGAGCGCGATTTCGCAGCGAACACCAATCCGATCCGTCTGCTCAATCCGATCGCCAGCCAAATGAGCGTCATGCGCTCGTCGCTGATCGCCAGCCTCGTTTCGAATGTGCGCTACAACCTGAACCGGAAAATCGGGCGTGTGCGCCTGTTCGAAGTCGGCGCGGTGTACTTGCGCAATCAGGAAGTGCAGGATGGCCCGCTGTCCGTTGCCGGTTACGATCAGCCCAAGCGCGTTGCGGCGATTGCGTATGGTCCGGCGGCGGAAGAGCAGTGGGGGCTACCAAACAGGAATGTCGACTATTTCGATATCAAGGCGGACCTGGAGGCTTTGTTCGCGCCTAAGGTACTTCGCTTCGCCAAGACAGAGCACCCGGCCTTGCACCCCGGGCGTTCGGCACAGGTTCTGGTGGATGGCAAGCCTGTCGGCATCATTGGCGAACTGCATCCGCGCTGGCAGCAGAAGTATGACCTGCCGCTCGCACCCGTGGTCTTCGAAGTTGACGTCATGGCATTGCGCGAGCGTGACATTCCGCAATACGGCGAAATATCAAAATTCCCGGCTGTAACACGCGATGTCGCAGTGGTCGTCAAGCAATCGGTGCGCGCGCAGGATCTGCTCGATGCCTTCCTGGCGGAACGGCAGGCAACTGCGGCCTGTGCTATCATGCAAGCCATTGTTTTATTTGATGAATATCGCGGCAAGGGACTGGAAAATGACGAAAAAAGTCTTGCTTTCCGATTCACCTTGCAAGATACTCAAACTACCCTGCAAGACGACAAAGTGGATGCTGCGATGGCCGCATTCATCGAATCTGTCGAAAAGAAGCATGGCGCCAAGTTGCGTACATGAACGGACACGATAGCAGGGCAGGGACGACAACTACTATGAATGACGTGAACCCAGCCGAACTTCAATCCGTTTTGGCCGCTGACCTCAGTCGCGCCATGCAAGAGGCCAAGGCGCGTACCCAGGCTGAAAAAGAACTGCCAACGCTGACGAAGGCGGAGCTCGCCGAACTCCTCTTCGAGCAGGTGGGCCTGAACAAGCGTGAAGCCAAGGATATGGTCGAGACGTTTTTCGATGAAATCCGCAACGCGCTTGAGCGCGGCGAGTCCGTCAAGCTGTCCGGTTTCGGCAATTTCCAGCTGCGCGACAAGCCGCAGCGGCCGGGACGCAATCCGAAGACTGGTGAGGAAATTCCGATTACCGCGCGACGTGTTGTCACCTTCCATGCGAGCCAGAAGCTGAAGAGCATGGTGGAAGCCGCAAGCGGAAAACCCTTTGCACGCGTCGCCTGAGCTGACCGATCATGAACGAGCGCACCAACAAATCCGATGCGGTCGTTTTGCCACCGATTCCGGCGAAGCGGTATTTCACGATCGGCGAAGTGAGCGACCTCTGCGGCGTGAAGCCGCATGTGCTGCGTTACTGGGAGCAGGAGTTCACTCAGCTCAAGCCGGTCAAGCGCCGCGGCAACCGGCGTTACTACCAGCATCATGAAGTACTGCTGATTCGACGCATCCGGGAACTCTTGTACGAGCAGGGATTTACTATCAGTGGCGCGCGAAACAAGCTCGACAACCGCATGGCCAATGGTAATGGCAGCGGCAACGGTAATGGCGACGACGATCTCACAGCAGGCCTGCCGCCGCTCGAGGTGAATACGGTGGCGATTCGTAATGAGTTGTCGGAGATACTGAACCTGCTGAAACGCTGACGGGCATGCCCTAGCTTAGTCGGGGGAAGACTCGACTGCCTCGAGCAAGCATCATCAAGCCGCAGCAATGCGGCTTTTTTCATTTGTCGCTCCGGCGCCGGCGTCGAGTTCACAGGGAGAGAAGCGATGGCGCGTTGCGGCGGTCGCCTGGTCATGCAGCGGCAATGTCACCACGAACTCGTTGCTGTGTCAGAAGCCTGCGCCGTGGGCGCGCACACTCCCGCCGTGCAGCGTCTTGCAAATATTTCGCATGATCGCGCGGTGGGCGTTGCGTCGTGTCCGCCCATGCGCATCAGCTCGAGAAAATTCATGAACGGATCGAGTGGATTGCGCAGCTCATAACCGGGCATCGCCAGGACCTTGGCCTTGTGTCGGTCGATATCGGCTAGTTCATGCAGCTTCCTTCCCGATTTCTCCCCGAGTCGTACACGATCTGCCACGTCGCGCATCAGGGAGCACGTATCGATGAACTCTCCGTCCGTCACCGGTGCATTCGAGTGGATAAGCAAATGCTTGATCGCACCGTCCTTACAAGGCATCCTCGTCGGGTCATCGTGAAAGGTGCCGCCGCGCAGCAGCTTCGCAAGAATCTCGTCGACCTCGTCATGGCCGACATGGAATTCGGCGACGTAGTGGCCGAGATATTTTTCCTGCATAGCCGAGCAGTTCGAGTTCGGCACGATTTGCCCAGAGGATCGTACAGTTCGGGCCGACACGGTTCATGCCTTCCGGTGCGTTCTCGAGGAAATCGGACATCTCCTGTTCCCTATGCTGCAGCGCGCATTCGATCTCCTTGTGGCGCGCCACTGTGGATTCAAGCATATTCGCCTTTCGCCTTTTGCTGCAGCATCGCGGCGCTGCAATGCTTGTCGTCGCCATCCGGGTGCATTCGAAATGTGTTCGATGGGTTGCACATCGGTGTGCGCAGCACGGATTTCTTCAAATGTCTTGCTGTGCTCTTCGCCCCCGACCGCACGCATCGGATAAGCATGGAGCCGCACGCTTCTTCCGGTATCCGGGATCAAGCACGAAAAATATGGCAAGCGTTCGGCAAACGTTTCGCCCGACGAACATTTGTTCCAGCGCAGGAAGGGCATGGCGGCAGCCCATGAAAATGCAGCGTGTTGAACCGCTGAAGACAATGTTTCTCAAGAGCATCTATAATCGGTCAACATTGTTGCAACAGAACTGGTTTTCCCCAAGGTCATGATGGAGATGATATGAAAGCGTCTGTCGGTTCTTCCTGGGACGTGGACAGCTTCCTGCGGGTAGGCATGCAGTCTCTTCTCGACCTGTTCGATGATTCCTGCGAAGGAACCATGGCTGTCGATGACCAGGGACGCATTGCGTGGATCAACGACAAGTATGTGGCGTTCCTCGGACTCAAAGGCCCGGACGATGCGCTGGGCAAGCCGGTGGAGGAAGTGATTCCCAACAGCCGTATGCGGGAAGTTGTCCAGAATGGCAAGCCGATCCTGCTGGACATCATGATGATCCGCGACCAGCCTCTGGTGGTGATGCGGATCCCGATGAAAGACGAGACCGGCAAGATCATTGGAGCGCTCGGCTTCGCCTTGTACGACAGGTTGCAACGCCTCAAGCCGCTGGTATCGAAATTCGCCGAACTGCAATGGGCGCTTGCCAACACCAAGAAGGAGCTGGCGCAACTGCGCCACACCAAGTACTCCATTTCCAGCTTCATCGGCGTCAGCGCAGTTTCGCTTGAACTCAAGCACCGCGCGAGAAGAGCTGCGCAACTCGACACCACGGTGCTTCTGCTCGGCGAGACCGGAAGCGGCAAGGAGCTGCTTGCGCATGGCATCCATGCAGCATCTGGCCGCGCGGGGAAACCTTTTGTCGGCATCAACATCGCAGCGGTGCCCGAGTCTTTGCTGGAGGCAGAGTTCTTCGGCGTGGCGCCAGGTGCGTATACCGGTGCCGATCGCAAGGGGCGCGACGGCAAGTTCAAGATCGCTGATGGCGGAACCCTGTTTCTCGATGAAGTGGGCGATATGCCCTTGCAGGTGCAGGCCAAGTTGCTGCGCGTGCTGCAGGAACAGGAAATCGAGCCGCTTGGCTCGAACACGATCATCAAGGTGGATGTGCGTGTGATCGCTGCGACCAGCCACGATCTCAAACAATTGGTCGCTGACGGAAAGTTTCGCTCCGACTTGTACTACCGGTTGAATGTGCTGCCCATTGTGCTGCCGCCGTTGCGGGAGCGGCTCGGTGACCTCGACGCCTTGTGCGAACACCTGCTGGAGCAGATCGCGACCCGCACCGGAATGCCGCAACGGGAATTGACACCTTCGGCACGCGCCTTTCTTGCCTCATACGGCTGGCCCGGCAACGTGCGTGAGTTGCGCAATGCATTGGAGCAGGCCGGCATGTTGACGGACAGCATCACGCTGTCGGCCGAGGATTTCGCCACGATTCTTCCGATGGATTCGAGTGCATCTCCCCAGAATGGCGTCGCGGCGGACGGCGATTCCCGGGCGGCCATTCGTCCACTCGGCGAGACGGTGGCCGAGGTCGAAAAAAAGGCCATACAGGCAGCGCTGGAGAGCACCGGAGGCAACAAGGCACTGACTGCGCGCCTGCTTGGCATTTCGCGCGCAACCTTGTATCAGAAGATCACGGATTTCAAGTTGGTGTCTGATTAATGGACAGCTGTACAATCATTAGACATTTTTGAAACTCGTTATAATTCAAAGACATAACAAGATATAACTGAAATGTGTCTGAATACTGGGCACATTTTCCTTCCATCTCTTGCCGCAGTTCCTCGCATTTCTCTCCTTCTGTTTCTAATTTCGTTTTAAATCAATAGGTTACGTGATGTGGCACGGCAATTGCCATTAGTGGGTATTCGTTGATGAAGGCCCAGCCGGCACCGCCAGAACAAGAACGGCAAGTCTTCATCGTTGTGGAAGCTGATGATGGAGGCAGAGTGCGGCTCTCAAACAAGGTGGCGCTGATCACGGGCGCAAGTAAAGGTATCGGCAAGGCGACCGCGCTGAAATTTGCCAAAGAGGGTGCAAGGGTCGTTGTCTGCGACCTGGATGACTCAGTGGCGGAAACCGTGGCACAGATCCGCCTGCAGGGCGGACAGGCAATCGGCTTCAAGGTTGATGTCACCAAGTCGGACAGTATCGAGTCGATGGTGCGCAGCGCGCTGACTACCTTTGGCCACATCGACGTGCTCGTGAACAACGCCGGCATCGTCGCCGACGCGCAGCTGAAGAAGATGACCGACGAGCAGTTCGACAAGGTGATCGACGTCAACCTCAAGGGCACCTACAACTGCACTCGCGCAGTGGTGGATGCCATGATCGAAAGAAAGGCCGGCGTGGTGCTCAACGCATCGTCCATCGTCGGGATCTACGGCAATTTCGGGCAGACCAATTACGCGGCCAGCAAGTTCGGCGTGATCGGCATGGCAAAGACCTGGGCTCGCGAACTCGGCCGCCACGGCATTCGTGTCAATGCGGTCTGCCCCGGCTTCATTGAAACCTCGATCCTTAAAGCCATGCCGGAGAAAGTCATCCGCGACCTGGAAGAGCGCGTTCCGCTCGGCCGGCTCGGACGGCCTGAAGAAATCGCGAATACCTTCGCCTTCCTCGCATCGGATGAAGCGAGTTACATCAATGGTGCAGTTATCGAAGTCAGTGGAGGGATGACCCTGTAGGCGCAGGGAGCAGGACGTATCCGTTTTGTAGTGCGCAGTTCCAACAAAATCAACAAGCCCCGTCCCGAAGAGACGGGCAATTTCAAGGAGCGAGACGACATGGCAACACACAGGACATCAATACGCAGGACATGGATCTATTCTTCGCTGGCCGCAGCCGGCCTGCTGACTGCGTGCGGCGGCGGCGCTGATTCTTCCCCGATCGAGGTCGGCCGGATCAATACGCTGCCTTCCTTCGTGAAGGGCAGCGTCAGCAGCCAGGCCTATGACGGCAACAGTGATGATCTGTTGACCGCGGGACTGGGCGCCACCGGCCTGCAGGGCGCGGCACCGAGCTTCGCGAATCCTGCCAGCCCGACCGCTGCTGAACTGCGCAAATCCGCAATCTACAACAACTACCGCGCACTGGTGGACGTGAATGCCAATGGCGGCTACGGCACGCTGTTCGGCCCAAATGTGACCAAGGACGGTGTCGTTACGACCGGCTCCGGCAAGATCGCGGGCAAGGAATACATTGCCTACGCGGATGACGGCAGCGGGCAGCAGAACGTGGTGATGATGGTCCAGGTGCCAGACACCTTCAATGCCGCCAAGCCGTGCATCGTTACCGCAACCTCATCCGGCTCACGCGGTGTGTACGGCGCTATCGGCACCTCGGGCGAGTGGGGCCTCAAGCGCGGTTGCGCGGTCGCCTATACCGACAAAGGTACCGGCAATGGCTACCATGACCTGATGACCAACAAGGTCACGCTGATTACCGGCGTGCCCGCCGATGCGGCGACTGCCGGCACAGCGGCCCTCTTCAAGGCTGCCATTACCGATACGGCACGTGCTGCCTACAATGCGCTATTCCCGAATCGCGTCGCCTACAAGCACGCGCATTCGCAGCAGAATCCGGAGAAGGATTGGGGCAAGAATACGTTGCAGGCGGTCGAGTTCGCGTTCTACATCCTCAACGAACAGTACGGCAGTGCTTCCGGCAGCGCGAAGATCCGCACGATCGGGCCGTCCAACACCATCGTGATCGCATCAAGCGTTTCGAATGGTGCCGGTGCCGCAGTGATGGCAGCCGAGCAGGATACGGAAGGACTGATCGATGCAGTGGTGGTGACCGAACCTAATGCGCAGCCGAAGTCGACCACGGGTCTGACCATCAAGCGCGGCGGGACGGCGGTCAGCACGATCGGCAAGCCGCTGGTCGATTACTTCACCTTTGCCAATCTGTACCAGGGATGCGCATCGCTTGCTGTGCCGAACAGCCCCGGCTCCGCACTGCTGTCGACGACCAATGCCGGCAACCGTTGCGCAGCGCTGGCGGCCAAGGGCTTGCTCTCAGGGGCGACCACTGCGGACCAGGCAGCCGATGCGCTCGCAAAAATGCGCGCGTATGGCTGGGAACCGGAGCAGGACGTGCTGCATTCCTCGCACTATCGCCTCGCGACACCGTCGATCGCGATGACCTACACCAACGCGCTTGGCCGCTTCAGCGTGACGGATAACCTGTGCGGCTTCAGCTTCGCCGCAACCGATGCGAGCGGCAACGTGGCTGCGCAGAACCCGGCGGTACAAGCCGGCCTGTTCGGCTTCGGCAATGGTGTTCCGCCGACCAGCGGCGTCAATATCGTCTATAACGACTCCGTTGGGGGCGCGAAGCTCGACCTGGTATCCATCTCGCCCTCGACCAACCTGGCCGACTTTGCGCTGGACGGCGCACTATGCCAGCGCGCGCTCGTCACCGGCAAGGACCCGGTAACCGGTGCCGCCCTGACAGGCGACATGCTCGCCAAGTCGCAGCGCGTGCAGCAAGGCATCGCGGAGGTGCAGCTCAATGGCAACATGCGCAACAAGCCCGCACTGATCCTCGCGGGCCGCAGCGATGCACTGCTGCCGGTGAACCACACCTCACGTGCCTATTTCGGCACGCTGCAGATGTCGGGCAACGGCGGCAACGCGCGGTACATCGAAGTGGAGAATGCCAATCACTTCGACACCTTCATCGACAACCCGCTGCTGCCCGGCTACGACAGCCGCCTGATCCCGCTGCATTACTACCTGATCCAGGCGCTCGACAGGATGTGGGACTACCTGAACAACGGCACGCCGCTGCCCGGCAGCCAGGTGGTGCGCACCACGCCGCGTGGTGGTAATCCGGGTTCCGCCCCCGCGCTCACGGCCGCCAACATGCCGCCAATCTCGAGCACGCCGGCAGCCGCCAACGCAATTACCTTTGCAAACAACACGCTCCTGATTCCGAACTGACCGGAAACCGGAGCGCACATGCCCGGCCACGGCGCCGGCATGTGCGGACACCTGCGCCGGTCGCCGGCCGGCGCAGCAGGCAACACAGCAACATTGGAGAAACTGGATGGCAAGCGAAGTCATACTTGAGACGAAGAACCTGACCAAAGGCTTCAAAGGGTTCATCGCAGTGAATGACGTCAACTTCAAGGTCAAGCGCGGATCGATCCACGCCTTGATCGGCCCCAACGGCGCCGGGAAGACGACGTTCTTCAACCTGCTGACGAAATTCCTCACGCCCACCGCAGGTTCGATCCTGTACAACGGGGACGACATCACCGCACTTGCGCCGGAGCAGATTGCGCACCGCGGTGTGATCCGCTCGTTCCAGATTTCCGCTGTCTTCCCGCATCTCACCGTGCTGGAGAACGTGCGCATCGGCCTGCAGCGAGCGCTCGGCACTTCCTTCCATTTCTGGAAGAGCGAACGCACGCTGAACAAGTTGAACCAGCGTGCGCTCGAACTGCTCGCCGAAGTGGACCTGGAAAGCTTTGCCAACACGATGACTGTCGATCTTCCCTACGGCCGCAAGCGCGCGCTCGAGATTGCCACGACTCTGGCGATGGAGCCGGAACTCATGCTGCTCGACGAGCCGACGCAGGGCATGGGCCACGAAGACGTGCATCGCGTGACCGAGCTGATCAAGAAAGTGTCGCAGGGCCGCACCATCCTGATGGTGGAGCACAACATGAGCGTCGTCTCCGGGATCTGCGACAAGATTTCGGTGCTTCAGCGCGGCGCGCTGCTCGCCGAGGGCACCTACGAAGAAGTATCGAGCAATCCCCAGGTGATGGAAGCCTATATGGGCACCACCTCGGGCCAACTGGAAGGAGCGCACTGATGGCCGCGGCTGCACTGGAAATCAAGAATCTCAAGGCCTGGTACGGCGAGTCGCACATCCTGCATGACGTCAACCTTGCAGTACAGCCGGGCGAAGTCGTGACGCTGCTGGGACGCAACGGTGCTGGTCGCACCACGACCCTGCGCGCCATCATGGGACTGACCGGCACGCGCGAGGGATCCATCAAGGTGAACGGCGTCGAATCGGTTGGACTGCCGACGCATAAGGTTGCACATCTCGGTGTGGGCTATTGCCCGGAAGAGCGCGGCATTTTTTCATCGCTCTCGACAGAAGAAAACCTGATGCTGCCGCCGGTGGTATCGCGCGCATCCAAAGGCATGTCGGTCGAGGAAATCTACAAGATGTTTCCGAACCTTGAAGAACGCCGCAACAGCCAGGGCACGCGCCTGTCGGGCGGCGAGCAGCAGATGCTTGCAGTCGCGCGCATCCTGCGCACCGGCGCGAAGCTGCTGCTGCTCGATGAAATTTCCGAGGGCCTGGCGCCGGTGATCGTGCAAGCGCTGGCACGCATGATCACGACCCTGAAAGCGAAGGGCTACACGATCGTCATGGTGGAACAGAACTTCCGCTTCGCCGCACCCCTGGCGGATCGGTTTTATGTGATGGAGCATGGGCAGATTGTCGAGTCCTTCGCCGCATCGCAGCTGGAGTCAAAGATGCCTGTTTTGCACGAACTGCTGGGTGTCTGAGAAAAGAAGTGCCGTTGTAACACTACCTAAAACAGAGGAGAAATAATGAAACTCAAATCCAAAGTGATCACTCTTGCCGTTGCATCCGCTTTCGCCGCTTTCGGCAGCGCCGCCAACGCGCAGGTTTCCGGGGACACGATCAAGATCGGCTTCATCACCGACATGTCCGGCCTGTACGCGGACATCGACGGCCCGGCAGGTGCGGAGGCAATCAAGATGGCGATTGCCGACATGGGCGGTGCGATCAACGGCAAGAAAATCGAACTGGTCAGCGCTGACCATCAGAACAAGGCCGACATCGCTGCATCCAAGGCACGTGAATGGTTCGACCGCGAAGGCGTTGACGTGCTGATTGCCGGCACCAACTCCGCGACCAGCCTCTCGATGGCCAAAGTGGCTGCCGAGAAGAAGAAGCCCTTCATCGCGATTGGCGCCGGCACCGCCCGCCTGACCAATGAGGAATGCTCGCCGTACACCGTGCACTATGCGTACGACACCGTGGCGCTGGCCAAGGGCACCGGTTCCGCGGTCGTCAAGCAAGGTGGCAAGACCTGGTTCTTCCTGACCGCCGACTATGCTTTTGGCGCCTCGCTCGAAAACGATACTGCGGCAGTGGTGAAGGCCAATGGCGGCAAGGTGCTGGGCAGCGTGAAGCATCCGCTGTCGGCATCCGACTTCTCCTCCTTCCTGCTCCAGGCACAATCCTCCAAGGCACAGATCCTCGGCCTGGCCAACGCCGGTGGCGACACGGTCAACTCGATCAAGGCTGCGAATGAATTCGGCATCAACAAGTCGATGAAGCTGGCCGGCCTGCTGATGTTCATCAACGACATCCATTCGCTCGGTCTGAACCTGACGCAAGGCATGTATCTGACCGATAGCTGGTACTGGGACATGAATAACGATTCGCGCGCCTGGTCCAAGCGTTTCTTCGACAAGATCAAGCGTGAACCGTCCTCCCTGCAGGCTGCGGACTACTCGTCGGCGATGCACTACCTGCAGGCGGTGAAGGCCACTGGCACGGATGATTCGGAGAAGGTTCTGGCCCAGATGAAGAAGACCAAGGTCAACGACATGTATGCGAAGAACGGCGTGATCCGTCCGGACGGCCGCATGGTGCATGACATGTTCCTGATGGAAGTGAAGAAGCCTTCCGAGTCGAAGCATCCGTGGGACTACTACAAGGTCGCTCAGACCATCCCGGGTGACCAGGCCTTCACCACCAAGGCCGAATCGAAGTGCGCGCTCTGGAAGTAAGTTGAGACGGATCGGCGCGCCGGGGAGGGTGCGCCGGTCAAACAATTCTTCTACCCGATGCCGCAGGCGCTGTGGCGTTCATTTGCAAAGTCGTTATGGAAATTTTTGGCATACCCCTGCAAGCGATGTTGAGCCAGCTGTTATTGGGCCTGGTCAACGGATCGTTCTATGCGATGCTGTCGCTCGGCCTGGCCGTGATCTTCGGCCTGCTCAACGTGATCAACTTTGCGCACGGCGCGTTGTACATGATGGGCGCCTTCCTCGCCTGGATGGGCTTGAGCTACCTCGGACTGAATTACTGGGTCATGCTGATTGCCGCGCCAATCGTGGTCGGCATCTTCGGCATCATCATTGAAAAGACTATGCTGCGCTGGCTGTACAAGCTCGATCACCTGTACGGCCTGCTGCTCACCTTCGGCATCACGCTGATGGTTGAAGGTCTGTTCCGCTCCTTCTATGGCGTGTCCGGCCAACCGTACTCCGTGCCGGATGCGCTGACGGGAGCAAGCAATCTCGGCTTCATGATCCTGCCGAATTATCGGGCATGGGTGGTGGTTGCCTCCATCGTGGTCTGCCTCGCGACCTGGTTCGTCATCGAAAAGACCAAGCTTGGCGCCTACCTGCGCGCAGGCACGGAAAACCCGAAACTGGTGGAAGCCTTCGGCATCAACGTGCCGCTGATGGTCACAGCGACCTACGGCTTCGGCGTCGCGCTCGCAGCCTTTGCCGGCGTGCTCGCTGCTCCGGTGATCCAGGTGTCGCCATTGATGGGATCGAACCTGATCATCGTGGTGTTCGCGGTAGTGGTGATCGGCGGCATGGGCTCCATCATGGGCTCCATCGTCACCGGCCTCGGGCTTGGCGTGATCGAGGGCCTGACCCGAGTTTTTTATCCGGAAGCATCGGCAACTGTGGTCTTCATCATCATGGCAATCGTCCTGATGATTCGTCCTGCAGGCTTGTTTGGCAAAGAGAAATAAAAGGAGCGTGAGGATGAACAAGAAAGTCGGATATGCAATTGCGCTCGCAGCGGCGCTGGCGGCGCCGTTCGTGATCTACCCGGTATTCCTGATGAAGGTGTTGTGCTTTGCGCTGTTCGCCTGCGCCTTCAACCTGTTGATCGGCTTCACCGGACTGCTGTCCTTTGGCCATGCAGCATTCTTCGGCGCCGCAGGCTACGTGGCGGGCTATGTGATCAAGTCGATGGAGTTGCCGTTCGAACTCGGCGTGATTGGTGGCGTAGTAGTGGCTGCGCTGATCGGATTGGTGATGGGCATGCTGGCGATCCGCAGGCAGGGCATCTACTTCACCATGATTACGCTGGCGCTGGCGCAGATGCTGTTCTTCGTCTTCCTGCAGGCGCCGTTCACCGGCGGTGAAGATGGCCTGCAAGGTGTGCCGCGTGGAAAACTGCTCGGCATGATCTCGCTCGAGAATGACATGACCCTGTACTACGTGGTGCTGGCGATTTTCATTGTCGGCTTCGCACTGATCGTGCGCACCGTCCATTCACCCTTCGGGCAGGTGTTGAAAGCGGTGAAGGAGAACGAACCGCGCGCCATTTCGCTGGGCTATGACGTCGACAAATACAAGCTGCTCGCGTTCGTGCTGTCAGCAGCGCTGTCCGGCCTGGCCGGCGCGACCAAGACCGTGGTTCTCGGCTTCGAGACGTTGACCGACGTGCACTGGTCCATGTCGGGCCTCGTGGTCCTGATGACGCTGGTAGGCGGTCTCGGCACGCTGGCCGGTCCGGTCGTGGGCGCAATCGTCATCATCGCGCTGGAAAACAAGCTGGGCGATCTCGGGAACTGGCTGGCAACGCTGACCAGCATCGAATGGTTCCGCTCGATCGGCGAATCGGTCACGATCGTCACCGGCTTCATCTTCATCGTCTGCGTGCTCGCGTTCCGCCGCGGTATCGTCGGCGAACTGGTGGAGCTCGGCAAGAAGAAGGAAAAACCTGTTTCAACCCCTATGACTGCGACGGTGATCAAAACAATGGAGGGATAGCATGAACAAGCCGCTTGTCTGGTTGCGCCTGGCAGTAGCATGTCTTGGGACTTCGCTGGCCATGATGGCATGGGGTGCGGAGGACATCGTCATCGGACAAGTGGCTCCCTTGAGCGGAGTGCTGGCTGACACCGGCAAGGATATGGTCCTTGGAGCGAAGGTCTATTTCGATTACATCAATGAGCAGGGCGGCATCCATGCACGAAAGATCCGCCAGGTCGTGAAGGACGACGGCTACAAGATCGACGAGACAGTGCGCCACACCAGGGACCTGATCGACAAGGATAACGCCCTGGCGCTAATCGGCTTTGCAGGCACGGGCAATGTCGGCGAACTGCTGAAACAGAAGATCCTCGAGAAGGCAGACATTGCGCTGGTGGCGCCTTATACCGGCGGCGACATCCTGCGCACGCCCTTCAACCCGTACATCTTCCACATTCGGGCAGGATATGACGACGAGGCCGAGGGCATCGTCAACCAGCTCGTGATGCTGAACATGAAGCGCATCGGTGTGATGTACCAGGACGATCCATTTGGCAAGGCAGGACTGGCGGGCGTTGAGGCAGCATTGAAGCGACGTGGCCTGGAAATTGCAGGCACCGGAGCCTACGAAAAGAATACGGACAACGTGGCGCAGGCGGTGAAGGAGATTGCGAAGGCCAATCCGCAAGCAGTGGTGATGATCTCCGTGAACAAGAGCACGGCTGCTTTTAGCAAGGCGATCCGCTCTGTGTCGACGGTGGCGCAACTGGTGAACATTTCAGTGGTGAACCCGAAGGAGATCGCGCGGCTCATCGGTTACGACCACGCGCGCGGTATCGGCATCGCGCAGGTGATGCCTTTTCCCTATTCGGCGACGCTTCCGATCGTGAGGCAATACCAGCTGGCGATGAAGAAATACGCGCCGGCAGGAAGCGAGCTGTCTTATACGAGCTTCGAGGAATTCGTCGGTGCCAAGGTCCTGGTGGAAGGGCTGCGACGCGCCGGCCCGAACCCGACGCGGGAAAAGGTAATCCGCGCGCTCGAAACGCTGCATGCCTTCGATACTGGCGGGTTCACGGTGAACTTCGCGCCGAACAACCGTATCGGATCGCGCTTTGTCGAGATTACGGTGATCGGCAAGGACGGGCGCTTGTTGCGATAGTGCTTGACGTCCGATGGATTTCGGACAGGAAAACAGGATTCATATTCATCAACCAGAAAAGACGTATGCATATCGGAGATTTGATCACCCATCACGCACGTTATCGTCCGCACCAGACGGCGGTCGTGTTTGGTGAAACACGTTTGAGTTACAGAGACTTCAATCGCCGCGTCAACCGCCTCGCCAATGCCATGCAAGGCCTGGGCATTGAAAAAGGCCAGAAGATTGCCACGCTGCTGCCCAACTGCCTTGCGCTTCTTGAGATTTACTGGGCAGCCGCGAAGACGGGCGCCGTCGTTGTTCCCTTGTCGCCGATGCTGCTGGGCGCCGGGCTGGCCAGCTTGCTTGACGATTCCGATGCGGTGCTCCTGTTCAGCAACAATGCATTGCGTCCTGTGGTCGATGCGGCCCGACGGGGCATTACCCGACTGGCGGACAATCGTGTCGTACTGGTGGACGGCGCCGCGCCTGGCTACGTGGACTATGCAAGGTTCACGGCGGCCAGCGAGGAGGAACCGCGAGATGCCGGGCTGTCCGCGGATGACGTCTACAACATCATGTACACCAGCGGCACCACCGGCCTGCCGAAGGGCATCGTGCACACGCACCAGATCCGGGCGAACTACTGCACCCTGTTGGCCAATGCCTTTCGCATCAATCCGGAATCGGTCGTTCTGCATACCGGTTCGATCGTCTTCAACGGCGCGTTCACCACGCTGATGCCGGCCTTCTACAAGGGCGCGACCTACATCCTTCATCCGCAATTCGATGTCGAAGCGCTGATCGAAACCATCAAGCGCGACAAGGTAACGCATACCATGATGGTGCCGTCGCAGATCATCGCGATGATGGCATCGCCGCGCTTCGATCCGGAAGAAATGCAATCGCTGGAAATGATCCTCTCGCTCGGCGCACCGTTGCACAACGAGTACAAGGACGCCCTGAATCATTATCTCCCCGGGCGCTTCTACGAACTCTATGGCCTCACGGAGGGCTTTGTAACGATCCTCGATCGCAACGACGCCGTGCGCAAGCAGGGTTCGGTCGGCATTCCGATTCCTTTCTCGGACATGCGCATCGAGCTGGAAAACGGCAGCATTGCCGGACCGAACCAGATTGGCGAGATCGTCGGCCGCAGCCCCTTGTTGATGCCCGGCTATTTCAAGCGGCCGGACCTGACTGCGCAGGCAATGCGGGACGGCTGGCTGCGCACCGGCGACCTTGGGTACACCGATGAGGATGGTTACCTGTATCTCGTCGACCGCAAGAAGGAGATGATTGACAGCGGCGGCGTGAAGATTTACCCGCGCGACATCGAAGAGGTTCTTGTGCGGCATCCGGACGTGCAGGAAGTGGCCGTGTTTGGCGTGCCGCACGAGAAATGGGGTGAGACGCCGCTGGCCGCCGTCGTGTTGAAGCCATCACGTGCGGCGACGGCGGAGCAGCTCAAAGAGTGGACCAACCTGCGCGTCGCCGCACGCTACCAGCGCGTCAGCGATGTCGTCATCATGGACGCGTTTCCGCGCAACGCCGCCGGAAAGACGCTCAAGCGTGAACTGCGCGACCCCTACTGGCAGGGAAGGGGCGAAAAAATCTGAGTTCGCGCCAGGCAATGGTTTTGCAGGTGTAGTTGCTGTTGAAGTGTGTGGAAGGTAATCTTTTTTCCCCAGCAGTGTTGGAGGGTTGCGGATTCGTGACCCTCTTTTTTTTTATGCGGAGGATTTGCATCGACGCATGGTTGCGGCATCATCATGGAGTGCCCGCAACAGCCGTCTTTCCATGTCCCGATGCTGTACTACACTGGTCTGCATCAGGCTCGCGACCTGGAGTCGAAAGGGTTTCAGGCGGTGCCGGGCCGAAACGGCAACGAAAGGAGATATCGATGCAAAGGATTTCCGACGTCATGACACGCGATGTCAGCAGCATCGCTCCGCGCGAAAGCGTGCGGCGCGCTGCAGAAATGATGGACCAGCTGAATGTCGGTGCGCTACCCGTGTGCGACGACAAGCGTCTGATAGGCATGATTACCGACCGCGACATCACTATCCGCGCGACCTCGGCCGGGCTGGTGCCGGACCAGGTCGCCGTGGCGGATGTGATGACTGATCAGGTGCAATGGTGCTTCGAAGACCAGACCGTTGATGAAGTCATGCACAAGATGGGCGACGCGCAGATCCGTCGCATGCCGGTCGTGGATCACGACAGTCGTGAACTGATCGGTATCGTATCCCTCGGCGATCTTGCGACCAGGCATTCGGCGGAGGTCGATCATACGCTGGAGGAAATTTCATCTCCATCGCAACCGGATCGCAGCAAGCTGCACTGATCTGGCTGGAACACGCACATGCATAGCGAGGGATCAGCGGCATCCTGTGCCGGTGCGCGCACGAGTATAGCGACTGCATGACGAGCTGAAGAGCGGAAGCCGTGCGCTCGGCGAACAGAAATAATTACAAGTGAAGTCCTGCTTTTACATTCCTCCCAATGTATTCCTTTGAATAAAGGCTGCCATCGCGGTCGATGGGACGGGCAGGCGGCTCGTTTCGTTCGCTCTTGAACCGCAAGTATGCCGCAGGTACGTCTCTTGCAAATCACGGCTCCACCTTGTCCAGAATGTCCGGCCTGCGCTTGCAGGGCGGTGACAGCAAGCGTAAAGGAGCGCACTCATGTTCAAACCCGCGCGCCGCGAAGTGCTTCGCAGGATGGCACTCGTTGGCTCCACGACGATCCTGTCTTCGTGGTTCGCTGGAACAAAGGCATTTGCGCAAACGAATCCGCTGTTGCCGGATACGGATGATCCGCAAAGATATTCCTTCTTCACTGCAGACGAGCTTGCATTCATCAATGCAGCGCTCGACCGGCTGATACCTTCCGACGATCTGGGGCCAGGCGCACGTGCCGCCGGCGTTGCCTGGTTCATCGACCAGCAGATGGCCGGACCGTTCGGCCGCGCCGAGCACTGGTACATGCAAGGTCCGTGGCGCCAGGGCAGCGAGCAGCAAGGCTACCAGCTCAAGCTCACGCCGGCGCAGTTGTACCGGCAAGGGATACAGGCGGTCGACGCCTACTGCAAGGCGCATTACGGCAACAAGACGTTCGCCCAGCTCAACGCGAATCAGCAGGAGGATCTTTTGCATGCAATTGACGACGGCAAGATCCAGGCGCAGGAAGCTCCGCTCAAGGACTTCTTCGAGATGCTGCTGCAAAACACGCACGAGGGCTACCTCGCTGACCCGATATACGGCGGAAACCGTCAATTCGCTGGCTGGAAACTGATCGGCTTTCCGGGACCGCGCTACAACTACGTGCAGGAAATCACCCGGTACGGTAAGCGTTACGACCGACCGTACATCGGCCTGGGCGGCTACGATGGGCTGCCGGCGCTGAAGAAGAACAGAAAATAAGAAATGAGGAAAGTATGGCAACAAGACTTGATTCAGTCGATGTGGTGCTGGTCGGTTTCGGCTGGACAGCATCGATTCTCGCGCAGGAACTGACCGATGCGGGACTGCAGGTGCTGGCGCTGGAGCGCGGCGGCTTTCGCGACACGATTCCCGATTTTGCGCCTACCTATATCCAGGACGAATTGCGTTATGCGGTGCGCCACGAGATCTTCGAAGAACCGGCGCGCGAGACACTCACCTTCCGGAATTCCACCAATGAAGTGGCGCTTCCGATGCGTCACCTCGGGTCCTTCCTGCCCGGTACTGGGGTCGGCGGTGCAGGCGTGCACTGGAACGGACAGACATGGCGCTTCCTGCCGACCGATTTCAAGATCCGAAGCCATACGGAGCAGCGCTATGGCAAGAAATTCATCCCGGATGACATGACGATCCAGGACTGGGGCGTGACCTATGAGGAACTCGAGCCCTACTACGACAAGTTCGAGTACCTCTGTGGCATCTCCGGGCAGGCGGGCAATATCCAGGGGAAGATCCAGGCAGGCGGCAATCCTTTCGAAGGTGCGCGCAAGCGCGGCTATCCGAATCCGCCGCTCAAGCGCAGCTTCGCCACGGTGAAGTTCGACAAGGCAGCCCAGGAAGCCGGCTTCCATTCATTCCCCGCGCCGGCCGCCAACACCTCGCAGCCATACAAGAACCCGCTTGGCGTGCAGATGGGGCAGTGCACCTACTGCGGCTATTGCGAATGGTTCGGCTGCGGCAATTACTCGAAGGCGTCGCCGCAAACGACCATCCTGCCGGTGCTGCTGAAGAAGACGGGCTTCTCCTATCGCACCGGTTGCGAAGTGACACGGGTCAATCTCGATTCCTCGGGCAAGCAGGCCAGGAGCGTGACTTACGTCGATCGCCAGGGCAGGGAATTCGAGCAACCGGCCGAACTTGTCGTGCTCTGCGCCTACACGACGCACAACGTGCACCTGTTGCTGCTCTCCGTTATCGGCAAGCCCTACAACCCGATGACGAACGAAGGCGTGGTCGGCCGCAACTATGCGTATCAGATCACGTCCTCGGTCGATGTCTTCCTCAACGACATCGTCAATCCATTCATGGGTGCCGGTTCGCTCGGGCAGGCAGTGGATGATTTCAACGGCGACAATTTCGACCATGGCCCGCACGGCTTCATCGGCGGCGGATACATTGCATTGTGGACGACAGGCGGACGACCCATCCTGCAGCATCAGGTGCCGAAGGATACGCCCAAGTGGGGCTCGGCCTGGAAGAAGGCCATGTCGGAAAATTATCTGCGCAGCGCTTCCATTGCCACGCATGGCAGCGTCATGAGCTATCGCGGCAGCTACCTCGATCTTGACCCGACCTATCGCGATGCGTACGGCAACCCGCTGTTACGGCTGACATTCGATTTCCACGACAATGAACACAAGATGTCGGACTTCGTCACCGACAAGGCGGCCATGATCGCCAAGGCCATGAACCCGCGTTCCATCCACGTCAAGCAACGAAACGGCCATTACTCGATCGTGCCTTACCAGACCACGCACAACACGGGCGGCGCAATCATGGGCGACGATCCGAAAACCAGCGTGGTCAATCGCTACCTGCAATGCTGGGATGTGCCCAACCTGTTCGTGATGGGCGCCTGCGTCTTTCCGCAAAACGCCGGATACAACCCGACAGGCACCGTCGGCGCGCTCACCTATTGGGCGGCCGATGCCATCAGGAACAAGTACCTCAAGCAGCGCGGGCCATTGGTCCAGGTCTGACGGGAGCTGAAAATGCGTTCGACTATTTCCGCGCTTGCCATGGCAACCGGACTCATTCTGATCCCCATCGCTGCCCACGCCATGGTCGGCGATGCGTCATACACGCGTATCCAGCGCGGCCAGTACCTGGTGCGCGCCGCTGACTGCGCCGCATGCCACACCGACGCCGGCGGCAAGCCCTTCGCGGGAGGAAAGGCAATACCGACGCCCTTCGGCAAGATCTTTGCAACCAACATCACACCTGACAAGGAGACAGGCATTGGCAACTGGTCAGCAGACAACTTTTACCGTGCCATGCATGACGGCATCACGCGCGAGGGCGAACACCTGTACCCGGCGATGCCCTATCCCTGGTACACCAGGCTGACGCGAGATGATGTCGATGCGATCAAGGCCTATCTCGACACGCAGGAGCCGGTGCACAACGAGGTCAGGCGGCCCGAACTTCCCTGGCCGCTCAGCTGGCGCGGTGGAATGACGGTATGGAACGACATGTTCTTCAAGCCGGGTGAATACAAGGCAAACCCGAACAAATCCGCCCAATGGAATCGCGGCGCCTACCTGGTCGAGGGCGCCGGACATTGCGGCGCCTGCCATACTCCCAAGAACCGGCTCGGCGCAGTGAAGACCGGCGACAGGCTGGCGGGCGGCGATGCCGGCGAGCATTGGTACGCGTCGGATCTCACCAAAGATCTGCGTGATGGCCTCGGCAACTGGTCGGTCAACGATATCGCGGAATACCTGAAAACCGGCGCGACGAAAACCATTGCGGCGGCGGGGCCGATGGCGGAGGTCATCAAGGACTCCACGCAATACCTCAGTGATGGCGACTTGCACGCGATTGCCGTTTACCTGAAGGACGCGCCGCCGCCGAAGCATGAAGACAAGGAAGATCGCCGTGCCGGGAATGTCGACAGCCGACGCATGATGACCGGCGCCGCTCTCTACCAGGATCATTGCGCGGCATGCCACATGGAGAACGGCGAGGGCCAGGCGAATGTGTTTCCATCCCTGAAGAGCAACGCCTCCGTGCAATCCGCGAAACCGGATACGCTCGTGCATCTCGTCCTGCAGGGAGGCAGGAAGGCCGGCACGCCGGCTCGTCCAGTTGAATTCGGCATGCCTGCGTTCGAAAGCAAGCTGGATGACAAGCAGGTGGCGGATCTTGTCACCTATGTGCGTAATGCCTGGGGAAACCGGGCGGCGGCGGTGGGTGCGGATGCAGTGAAGAAGATGCGGAAGGACCTGGGGCGGTGAAAGGGCAGGCCCGCAAAAGAGAAAAGGGTTACAGACCGAAGTCTGTAACCCTTTGATTTCATTGGTCGGGGCGGCGGGATTCGAACTCGCGACCCCTTGCACCCCATGCAAGTGCGCTACCAGGCTGCGCTACGCCCCGACGAAGCTTCGCATTATAGCAGACTCGCGGGGCTTTTCACCATTGCAAGCCTGAACATGCACTTCCGGCTTTCGGGAAGCGTTCAAAAGCCGCAGAATAGCAGCCAGTAGCCATCACAAGCTTGCCACCGTTGCTGGTGCAAGACATGAACGAGACCGAGAGCATGACAATCAAGATCAGCGATCAATTCGATGCCGGCGCCATTGAAGTCGTCGACGCGAGCAATCCGGAGGCCATTACGCTGAACATCCGCAAGGATTCGCAGGCGAACTTCCTTCAGTGGTTCCATTTCAGACTGCAGGGCGCGCGCGACCAGCCATGCACGATGCGCTTCCTGAACGCGGGGAATGCGGCTTTCCCACAAGGCTGGAGCGATTATCGTGCCGTGGCCAGCTATGACAGGAAACACTGGTTCCGCGTGCCGACCAGTTACGACGGCAATGTGCTGACGGTGACGCACACACCGAAGCGCGACAGCGTCTACTACGCCTACTTCGAACCCTATTCGTGGGAACGTCACCTGGATCTGCTGGGCAGGGTGGAGAGTGCGCCGCACGGCCGTGTGCTGGACCTCGGCAGCACGATCGACGGACGCGACATGAACCTGGCCGTCATCGGCGATCCCGCCGCAGCGAAAAAGATCTGGGTGATTGCTCGCCAGCATCCGGGCGAATCCATGGCGGAGTGGTTCATTGAAGGGATGGTCGACGCCTTGCTCGACCGCAGCAACTCCATTGCGACGAAATTGCTTGCGCACGCAGTGTTTTATATCGTTCCGAACATGAATCCGGACGGCTCGGTGCGCGGTAACCTGCGCACCAATGCCGCCGGCGCGAACCTGAACCGCGAGTGGATGTCGCCATCGATGGAACGCAGCCCGGAAGTGTTTGTCGTCAGGAACAAGCTGCACGAGGTCGGCTGCGACCTGTTCCTGGACATCCACGGCGATGAAAGCCTGCCGTATGTATTTGTGGCAGGTTGCGAGATGCTGGAAGGATTCACCGCCGAACAGCAGGCGGAACAGCAGGCATTCATCGAGAGCTTCGCGCAGGCCAGCCCCGATTTTCAGACGAAGCGCGGTTATGAGGCTGGCAAGTACAAGGAAGAATTGCTGCAACTCGCCTCGAAGTATGTCGGACATACCTTCAAGTGCGTTTCGCTGACGCTGGAGATGCCGTTCAAGGACAATGCGAACCTGCCCGACGACCAAACGGGATGGAACGGCGCGCGCAGTGCACGACTCGGGCAGGCGATCCTGCAGCCGATCCTGCATAGCCTGCAGAAGGGGAAAGCGTGGGACTAGAAATCGAAAGGAAGTTCCTGGTTCGTAACGACGACTGGAAGTCGATGGGCAAGGGCGTCCTGCTGCGCCAGGGCTATTTGTCGTCGGCGCCGGATCGCACCGTACGTGTGCGCATCGAGGATGACAAGGCGATGCTGACCATCAAGGGCCGCAACCGCGGCGCCACGCGCACGGAATGGGAGTACCCGGTTCCCGTGGTCGATGCACAAGCCATGCTCGACACGCTGTGCGAACGGCCGGTGATCGAGAAATACCGTTATCGTATTTCCTGGCAAGGCATGATGTGGGAAGTCGATGAATTCCTGGGCGAGAATGCCGGGCTGGTGGTGGCAGAGATCGAGCTGGAATCGGAACAGCAGGAATTCGCAAGGCCGGAGTGGGTCGGCGAGGAGGTGACGCACGATCCGCGCTATTTCAACGCGAACCTGCTGCGTCATCCCTATTCACGCTGGTAGCGCCGCGGCTCGGGCGCGACTGCGTGCTCGCCTCAGTGGAAATGTCCAGTGCCGGTCGGTACATCTTCCGGCATTTCCGCATGCACCAGCTCAGCCTCGGCATCCGGATACAGGGGTGCGCCGCAATCGTCGCAGAATTCGAGCGGAAAGTGTTCGTTGTGACGCTTGATGTGCGTAATGCCGCAGGCGCGCAGCAGTGCGATGATTTCTTCCAACGGCGTACGCAGTTCGGTTTCGAGCACTTCCGGCGTCGTGAGTGATTCGAAGCTGGTGACAGCGGACTGGTCCGCGTCTTCCTGCCCGTACAGCGGCCACACCACACCGTAGATGACTTCAGGGTTCTGTCGGAGCGTGAAACTGATGCGGTATTCATCGACCCTCCCTGCCACCGGATCTTCGCTGAAGCTGCCGATGATTGCACGCAATCCATTCGGTTCGACGCTGAGCGTATTGGTCAGGAAATGCACCGCTGCGCGAATCGATGCGGGGCGGATCTGCTTGTCGGCTTCGCGGCAGGCGACGAAATAGGCTTCCGGCAGCAGCAGTTCGACACCGCATCCCGGCAACAGCGAGGTGATGTTCGGTGTTGCCTGCGTCCGCCACGCTTCAAGCGCCTGTGCACGATCGCCGGGATGCTGGGTCGCCTGCCAGCGGAACAGTGGAGCACCGACGGGTGCGGCGATTGCGGCAAGCAGGTAGCGCGTATCGGCAAGGAAGGGCGCCGTCTCCGGTGCATTGGATAACGGTCGAGCCTGGGTGCCGGCAATCGCCGACTTGGCGAGGCGTTGGGTCAGCGTGGATGTTTCGACGTGGTTGCGCGGCAACTGGTCGATGGAGTACAGGGTCGGAACCATGGCCAGCCGGACATCATCTGCCAGGAGATGCCCGTGCAGGTGCGCGCACAAGGTGTTGCGCATCTCCTCGTTGATCGTGCCCGATGAAATGGAATAACGCGTCCATGCGAGAATCGGCGCGGCAATCAGAAGCGCCTGATACTGGACGCCTTCATGCTCCACGATGCAGGATTCGCCACCGGCCTCGACGGCTTCCATCAGCACGTCATAAGCGTCGAGATCGTTCTTGAACAGATGCTCGAGCGCGGCATCGATGGTCGCCTGGTGTGCGCCTTTCAGTACCTTGTGGATTTGCGCATCCAGCGAGTGCTCCCACACGCGTTCTTCCACGCGGCTGGCAGCTTGCGCCATGCCTTGTGCAAGGGAAATCAGGCGTTGGCTGTCGGCGGACAGCTTGTTGGGAGAGCTTTTGGAGGGACGGCGCATGAGGGATCAAGAGTGGAGCCAGGGAATCCTGTATTGTAGTGGATTCGACAAGTACCTACCAAAGCACGTGCCAGGGGATCGCTGACCGGTATCGCCACTGCTTTGGGATCCTGCAGGAACCGGCATGCCGGTTCCGAAATCACGCAATAAGCTCAGTATATCCGCAAAAAACGAAAAAGCCGCATGGAAGTCCATGCGGCTCTATACGGCATGTCAAATTACTTGGCGGCCGGTGCAGATGCTTCCGACGTGGTCTGCGTGCCATGGCCAGCTTCGCCTTGCATGTCGACCTTGTCTCCGCCTTTCATGATGAACAACAGCGCGACGAGCGCAAAGGCAAAAAAGCCGACGAGAATCTTCCACATGTTAGGTCTCCAGGATGAAATTGGACAAAGAAAACGCCGGTCGAAACCGGCGTTTCTCATGTGGAAAGCATACCTGCGCATGCTTACGCCTTGCTTTCACAGACCGACTCTTCATCTATTGCCATGAAGGCGTGGCCTGCGTGCAACCCACGCGGCAGTCTGCTCAGGCAGCCAGCAATTGCCTGAGCACGAAGGGCAGGATACCGCCGTGCTTGTAGTAGTCAACCTCGATCGGTGTGTCGATGCGCAGCAGGACGTCCACTTCCTTCGTCTCGCCGTTGCCGCGATGAATCATCAGCTTCAGTTCCTGTTGCGGCTTGATGTCGCCCTCCAGGCCCGTCAGATCGAATGTTTCATTCCCGGTGATGCCCAGTGACTGTACGCTGTCGTCATTCAGGAACTGCAGCGGCAGGACGCCCATGCCGACCAGGTTGGAACGATGGATGCGCTCGAAGGAGCGTGCCACCACCGCTTTCACGCCGAGCAGTTGAGTTCCTTTCGCAGCCCAGTCGCGCGAGGATCCGGTGCCGTACTCTTCACCGGCGAAGATCATGGTCGGTACGCCATCGCTGATGTACTTCATGGCAGCATCATAGATCGACGTCTGCTCGCCACTCGGCTGATGAATGGTCAGGCCACCTTCGACGCGCGAACCGTCTTCCTTCGGCGGGATCATGAGGTTCTTGATACGCACATTGGCGAAGGTGCCACGCATCATGACTTCATGGTTGCCGCGGCGCGATCCGTATGAGTTGAAGTCCGCCTTCGTGACGCCATTTTCGATCAGCCACTTGCCGGCCGGACTGGTTTCCTTGATGGAACCGGCCGGCGAGATATGGTCAGTGGTGATCGAATCACCGAACACGCCAAGCGCCCGCGCACCAGTGATGCCGCTGGCGGCAGCCTTCGGTTGCATGGCGAAATCCTCGAAGAACGGCGGCTCCGCGATATAGGTCGATGTCGGCCAGTTGTAGACCTCGCCCGTGGCGACGCCCTTGATCTGTTCCCACAACTGCCCGGGTTGGTCCTTCACTTCGGCGTAGTTTTCCTTGAAGGTCTGCGCATTCATCGCAAACCGCATCAGCTTGCCGATTTCCGCCGACGTTGGCCAGATGTCGCCGAGGAAGATGTCTCGGCCGTTCTTGCCCTTGCCGACCGGTTCGGTCATCAGATCTTTCGTCATGGTGCCGGCAATCGCATAGGCGACCACCAGCGGCGGGGAGGCGAGGAAGTTGGCGCGGATGTTCGGATGGATGCGCGCCTCGAAATTGCGATTGCCCGACAGCACTGCAGCGGCAACGATATCGTTCTTCACGATCGCTTCGTTGATTTCCGGCGTCAGGTCGCCGGCATTGCCGATGCAGGTGGTGCATCCATAGGCAGCCACGCCAAAACCCAACTGCTCCAGGTAGGGCAGCAGGCCGGCGGCTTCCAGGTACTTGGTCACGACGCGCGATCCCGGCGCGAGCGAAGTCTTGATGTGCGGATCAACCGTAAGTCCGGCTTCCACCGCTTTCTTCGCCAGCAGGCCGGCGGCGAGCAACACGCTCGGATTGGAGGTATTGGTGCAGGAGGTAATCGCTGCAATCAGGACATCGCCGTTGCTGATCTTGATCCCGTTGGACGTTTCATACACCGCGCCAAGGTCTGCAGCCTTCTTGTTGAAGCCGTTTTCGGAAACCGGCTTCGAGAACAGTTCGGTGAAGGTGTTCTTGACGTGGCCGATCTCGATACGGTCCTGCGGACGCTTCGGGCCTGCGAGCGAAGGCGCCACGGTGCCGAGATCAAGCGTCACGACACTGCTGTAGTCGATCTCGCCGGCCTTCGGAATGCCGAACAGGTTCTGCGCCTTGAAATAGGCCTCGAACGCGTCGATTTCCTGTGTGCTGCGGCCAGTGCCGCGGAAGTATTCGATGGTGGCGTCGTCAACCGGGAAGAAACCCATGGTGGCGCCGTATTCCGGCGCCATGTTGCCGATGGTGGCGCGGTCGGTGGTCGACAGGGATTGTGTGCCTTTGCCGAAAAATTCGACAAACTTGCCCACAACCTTGTGCTTGCGTAGCAGTTCGGTGATGGTCAGGACGAGATCCGTTGCAGTCACGCCTTCGCGCAGCTTGCCGGTCAGGTTCACGCCGACCACGTCCGGTGTCAGGAAATACACCGGCTGGCCGAGCATGCCGGCTTCCGCTTCGATGCCGCCCACGCCCCAGCCGACCACGCCGATGCCGTTGATCATGGTCGTGTGGGAGTCAGTGCCGACCAGTGTGTCGGGATAGTACACGCCGTCCCTGCAATGCACACCACGCGCCAGGTATTCGAGATTAACCTGGTGCACGATGCCGAAGCCCGGGGGCACGACGCCGAAGGTATCGAACGCTTGCATGCCCCACTTCATGAACTGGTAACGTTCGTTGTTGCGCTGGAATTCCATCTTCATGTTCAGGGCGAGCGCGTTCTTGTCGCGGTAGTAATCGACCTGTACCGAATGGTCGACCACGAGGTCGACCGGAACCAGCGGTTCGATGTTCTTTGGTTTCTTGCCCATTTTCGCTGCCACGCCGCGCATGGCGGCGAGGTCGGCGAGGAGAGGAACGCCAGTGAAGTCCTGCAACACTACACGCGCCACGACAAAAGGAATCTCATCGACGCGCGCCGCGCTCGGGCCCCAGTTTGCAAGCTGCCTGACATGCTCTTCCGTCACTTTCTTGCCGTCGCAGTTGCGCAGCACCGACTCCAGCACGATGCGGATCGAAACCGGGAGGCGGGAGATGTTGACGCCGAGCGCCTTTTCGAGCGCCGGGAGCGAATGAAACTTGCCTTTCCTGGAGCCTGAAATGGTGAATTCCTTGAGCGTGTTCAGAGTGTTGCGGGACATGGCCTCTCCTTGATTATTCGGACTGAACTGATAACGAAAGAATCTCAAGCCGTGCATTCAGGATGTATGGGCGGCATCCTGAATGAAAAATGATCTCGTGCTCCCTTGTTGTGTTCCCTTTCAGCTTTTCTCTGCGACGTGCTGCGCTTCCTGCTCCGCGTTCTTGCATTCATTCGCAAGCTGGTGGCCATGCTTGGAATCGAGCAGCATGCCCTTGGCGGGAATGCCGATCCAGACCAGGCCACTTTGTGCGTTTTCAAAACGCTGCGCGCCGGTTGTCGTGGACACGCGCGTCATGAGATGCGTGTGCTTGTTCCAGTGCAGGGCGATCTGCTGGTCGTCGCTCGCCTTGCTGTAGATCGTGATCTTGTTGCCAAGTTCGCAATTGAACGCAGTCGGACGCAGGCCGGAGACGTCGGGCTCCTTTTCGTCCGTCGCCTGTGCCTCATGCTTGTGCGCCGCCTTCTTGGCGGTCGCTTTCTTGCCTGCGTGCCCGGCGGCGCTTTCCGCCATGACCGGCGACGCTCCGCAGGCAATGCCGGCGATCAAAAGAATAAATGCTGACAGTTTTTTCATGATGATGTTTCCTCTAATGTGCGCCGTTTTAATTCACTTCATGTTGCGCCGCAGTGTTTACAACAAACTCCCTGATGATTCTGGCAATGGCATACCGCTCGCTTTTGCTCGCTGCAGTATCGCCCAATAGTAACGGTAACTGGCGCGGTCGTGCAGCTTTCCGTGATGTTGTATCGGCCCCCATTGCGCGGCCTGCGCTTCAGCCAGGATCGCCACCGCTTCGCTCACTTCCGAGCTGCGCGGGGAGAGGGCCTTGAGTATCGGCTTGATCTGGTCGGGATGGATGCTCCACATCCGCGTATAGCCGAATTCCGCGCTCGCGCGATGCGCGTCGCTGGCGACGACCGATGTGTCCTTGATCTCTGTGGTGACGTTATGCGACGGCACCTTGCCATGCGCATGACAGGCGGCTGCGATGTCGAGTTTCGCGCGGGTGACCAGCGGATGGGTGAACTGGGCCGGCGAGCGCATCGCGTTGCCCGGAATGGCGCCGTAATGCGCAGAGACGAAATCCATGATGCCGAACGAAAGACATTCGACCTGCGGAATTGCCGCAATGGCATTGGCGTCGGCCAGCGCCCCGTGCGTTTCGATCAGGATATGGATCGACAGGGACTCGCGGCCATTTTTGCCGGCGTACGCGTTGATGATGCCAATGGCACGCGTCACTTCGTCCAGATTCTCGGGCTTCGGAACGACCAGGTAGGCGAGGCGTTCTGCAGCGCCACAGATAATGGCGACGTCTTGCTCGAAGCTGGGGTGGTTCAGGTCGTGGACACGGGCGCCGATGCGGCCGAACCTGTTGTCATCACTGGCGATGAGCGAGGCAACCAGGTTGGCGTGGGCTTCTTCGTTACCGGCGCTTGCGCCGTCTTCGCAGTCGAGGGTGATATCGAACAGGGGGCCGAGTTCTTGTTGCAAGGCAATCGACTTGCGCATCAGCTTTTCAGCGCCGGCATAGTGATCGCAGACCGGAATCGACACCGGTTTGTGCTTGCCCTGGAATAAGACCTCGGAAGGGTGCATGTTCAGTGCAATTGGAAAGGGCGTCGGCTGGAACGGCAGCCTGGTGCTGCCGTTCCTGTCCTTTCGGAGACTTGGGAGGTTTAGCCTACCAGGTGTTTCACGCCATCACGCTCGTCCATCAGTTCCTTCAGCGTGAGGTTGATGCGCTCTTGCGAGAATGCGTCAATTGCCAGGCCTTGCACGATCTTGTACTCGCCATTCTCGGTCGTGACTGGGAAACCGAACACGGTGCCTTCCGGAATGCCGTAGGAGCCGTCGGACGGAATGCCCATGGTGGTCCACTTGCCGTTCGTGCCGAGCACCCAGTCACGTACATGGTCGATGGCCGCATTCGCCGCGGAGGCAGCGGAGGACAGGCCGCGCGCTTCGATGATCGCTGCGCCGCGCTTGCCGACGGTCGGCAGGAACACGTTCTTGTTCCATTCTTCGTCGTTGATCATTTCCTTGACCGACTTGCCGTCGACGTTGGCAAAGCGATAGTCCGCGTACATGGTCGGGGAGTGGTTGCCCCACACGCACAGCTTTTCGATCGCGGAAACCGGCTTGCCGATCTTCTGGGCGACTTGCGTCAGGGCGCGGTTGTGGTCCAGGCGCAGCATCGCGGTGAAGTTCTTGGCCGGCAGATCCGGTGCCGACTTCATGGCGATGTAGGCGTTGGTATTGGCCGGATTGCCGACGACCAGTACCTTGACGTTACGGGAAGCGACGGCGTTCAGTGCCTTGCCTTGCACCGTGAAGATCTGAGCGTTGGCTTCGAGCAGGTCCTTGCGCTCCATGCCCGGGCCGCGCGGACGTGCGCCAACCAGCAGGGCAACGTCAGCATCCTTGAATGCGGTCATCGGGTCGCTGTGGGCGGTCATGCCGGCCAGCAGCGGGAACGCGCAGTCGTCGATTTCCATCATTACGCCCTTGAGTGCCTTCTGGGCCTTCTCGTCGGGGATTTCGAGCAGTTGCAGGATGACAGGCTGATCTTTGCCCAGCATATCGCCGTTGGCGATGCGGAACAGCAGGGAGTAGCCGATTTGACCGGCGGCGCCGGTAACGGCAACGCGCATAGGGGCTTTAGCCATGATGAATCTCCAAAGTGGAATGAAAGGGCGAAACTTTACGAATTCTTATGTAAGCCTGTAATCATACCGTCGAAAGCCTCCTCGGTCATGGCCGGAAGGGCATCTCATCAGGCATTTCATGCATGGCATTACCAGAACCTGTGAAAGGGCTTGCATCCTGCAAATGTTGCACGCGAGTGTAGGCTCACATGGGTAAGCTGTCAACGCCTATCTTATATCTTATATAAGACATATCACCTCATACTTTTTGCTGGACGGAAAAGGTCATTTTGTGGTGAAATCTCAGGTTATGAGTTCCGCTCCGGCCAATTTGACAACTATCGGCACCCTTGGTGCAGGGGGCGGAGTTTCCGCTCCGGGGAGCTCTCCTACCTTCAGTCCGCTATATCAGCAAATCAAGGCGCTCATCACGCAGAGCCTGCAGTCCGGCGAATGGAAGCCGGGCGAGCTGATTCCGAGCGAGGTCGAACTCGCCAACCGATTCAAAGTCAGTCAGGGTACGGTTCGCAAGGCGATCGACGAACTTGCGGCAGAAAACCTGGTGGTTCGCCGCCAAGGCAAGGGCACGTTTGTTGCGACACATCACGAGGCCCGCGCGCAATACCGTTTTCTGCGCCTGATGCCGGATTCCGGCGAGCCGCACAACCCCGACAACAAGATTCTGGAAGTCAAGCGCCTGCGGGCACCCGCTGAGGTTGCGCGCCTGCTCGATATCAAGTCCGGCGATTCGGTCATCTTCATCAGGCGCGTGCAGTCGTTCGACGGCGCACCAACGATCGTCGAAGAGCTCTGGTTGCCGGGTCTGATATTCAAGGGACTGACTGCGGAGCGCCTCGTAGAGTACAAGGGGCCGATGTACGGATTGTTCGAGACAGAGTTCGGAACGCGCATGATTCGTGCCACCGAACGGATCCGCGCAGTTACGGCGGATGAAGAGACGGCCGAATTGCTGAAGGTGGCGAAACAAACGCCGCTGCTCAGCGTGGAGCGGGTTTCCTTTACCTATGGTGACAAGCCAGTGGAAGTGCGGCGAGGCTTGTATCTGACGGATCGCCACCACTACCAGAATGAGTTGAGCTGAAGGCGCGGGCGCAAAGTACTGGCAATACGGGATAGCCCTCGCTTGACAAACAATGATTTCGGCAACGGTGAAGATTACTATTGGTGTGCTGCACAAAAATCGGCGAAAATTACGGGATTATCAAGTCTGGGAGGTGTTGTTATGTCGGAAGCCGTGAAAAAGGATCGGCGTCAGTTTGGTGTCATGACCTTTGCGCAAACCGTGCATTACCGGTTGCCGCTGGCAGGTATCGTATCGATTCTGCATCGCATCAGCGGCCTGCTGATGTTCGTTCTGTTACCCTTCGTGCTCTATCTGCTCGATCAGAGCCTGACATCCGAAATTTCCTTTGAACACTTCAGAGGATACACCTCTCATTTCCTGGTCAAGCTCGCGATCCTCGCACTGTGCTGGGCCTATCTCCATCACATCTGCGCAGGCGTCCGCCATCTCCTGATGGACCTGCACTGGGGCCTCGACAAGCTCAGCGCACGCAAATCGTCTGTTGCCGTTTTCTCTGTCAGCCTTCCGCTGACGGCACTGGTTGCATTGAAACTGTTCGGAGCTTTTTAAGATGGCAAACAACAATATCGGACCGAAGCGCCTGGTGGTCGGCGCACACTACGGCCTCCGCGACTGGCTTGCGCAACGCATGACAGCCGTCGTGATGGTCCTGTACACGATCATTCTCCTGATCGCGTTCTTGAGTGGAAAGAATTTCAGCTACGAAGGTTGGGCTGGCCTGTTCGCGCAGCAATGGTTCAAGATTGCGACCTTTGTCGCATTCCTGGCGCTGTTCTACCACGCCTGGGTCGGTGTGCGTGACATCCTGATGGATTACTGCACCAAGTCGGTCGGCCTTCGACTCGCATTGCAAATGGCCACAATCCTGTGGCTGGTCGGTTGTGCCGGTTGGGCGGCGCAGATTATCTGGAGAGCGTAATCGTGGTGGCAGTCAAACAATCCATTCCTACACGCCGCTTTGATGCGGTTATCGTCGGCGCCGGCGGTTCCGGCATGCGCGCATCGCTGCAGCTGGCCGAAGCCGGCCTGAACGTCGCTGTTCTGTCCAAGGTTTTCCCGACCCGTTCGCATACCGTTGCCGCGCAGGGTGGCATTGGCGCATCGCTCGGCAATATGTCCGAGGACAACTGGTACTGGCACATGTTCGACACCGTCAAGGGTGGCGACTATCTGGGCGACCAGGATGCCATCGAGTTCATGTGCCGCGAAGCACCGAAGGTCGTGTACGAACTCGAACACTTCGGCATGCCGTTCGACCGCAACCCCGACGGCACGATCTACCAGCGTCCGTTCGGTGGCCACACCGCCAATTTCGGCGAGAAGCCGGTGCAACGCGCCTGTGCCGCCGCTGACCGCACCGGCCATGCGCTGCTGCACACGCTGTACCAGCGCAACGTGCGTGCCCGGACCCACTTCTTCGTCGAGTGGATGGCGATTGACCTGATCCGCGACCAGGATGGCGACGTGCTCGGTGTCGTCGCGCTGGAAATGGAAACCGGCGACGTCATGATTCTCGAAGCGAAAACGACGATGTTCGCCACTGGCGGTGCCGGCCGGATCTTCGCTGCGTCGACCAACGCCTTCATCAACACCGGTGACGGCGCAGGTATGGCTGCGCGCGCAGGCCTGCCGCTGCAGGATATGGAGTTCTGGCAGTTCCACCCGACCGGCGTTTCCGGTGCGGGCGTGCTGATCACTGAAGGCGTGCGCGGCGAGGGCGGCATTCTGATCAACTCCAACGGCGAGCGTTTCATGGAGCGCTACGCGCCGACCCTGAAGGACCTGGCGCCGCGTGACTTCGTGTCGCGTTCCATGGACCAGGAAATCAAGGAAGGCCGTGGCTGCGGTCCGAACAAGGATCACGTGCTGCTGGATCTGCGTCACATCGGTGCCGACACCATCCGCAAGCGCCTGCCGTCGATTCTCGAAATCGGCCACAAGTTCGCCAACGTCGATGCCACCAAGGAGCCGATCCCGGTCGTTCCGACGATTCACTACCAGATGGGCGGCATCCCGACCAACATCCATGGCCAGGTCGTTGCACCGAAGAACGGCAATCCGGCTGAAGTCGTCAACGGCATGTACGCCATCGGCGAATGTGCCTGCGTTTCCGTTCACGGTGCGAACCGTCTCGGTACCAACTCGCTGCTCGATCTCGTCGTGTTCGGTCGTGCTGCAGGCAACCATATCGTTGCATCCAACCTGCAACAGAAGAGCCACAAGCCGCTCCCTGCCGATGCCGCTGACTTCGCGCTGTCGCGCATGGCTCAGCTGGAAAAGAGCAACGGTTCCGAGCGCGTGCAGGATGTGGCAAATGCAATCCGTACCACCATGCAGCAGTATTGCGGCGTGTTCCGCACCGACGAATTGCTGCAAACTGGCATGAAGAAAATCCTGGAACTCAATGAGCGTCGCAAGCACGTCTCGTTCAAGGACAAGTCGAAGGTGTTCAACACCGCGCGCGTCGAAGCGCTCGAACTGGACAACCTGATTGAAGTTGCAAAGGCGACCATCGTCTCGGCTGCGGCACGCAAGGAATCGCGCGGCGCGCACGCACATCGCGACTACGAGAAGCGTGACGACGAAAACTGGATGAAGCACACGCTGTGGTTCTCCGAAGGCAATCGCCTCGACTACAAACCGGTCACCACTAAACCACTGACCGTTGAAACCTTCAAGCCTAAGGCACGTACTTTCTAAGGTAGGAACATGGCACGTACTCTCAAATTTCAGATTTACCGTTACGACCCGGACAAGGATGAGAAGCCGTATATGCAGGATCTGACGGTGACCTTGCAGGACACCGACAAGATGCTGCTGGACGCGCTGCAACGCATCAAGGCCGACGTGGACGACTCGCTCGCATTGCGCCGTTCCTGCCGTGAAGGCGTGTGCGGTTCCGATGCAATGAACATCAACGGCAAGAACGGCCTGGCCTGCACGACCAACCTGAACGAACTGAGCGAGCCGATCGTGCTGCGCCCGCTGCCCGGTCTTCCGGTCATCCGCGACCTGATCGTGGACATGACCCAGTTCTTCAAGCAGTACCACTCGATCAAGCCGTACCTGATCAACGATACCCCGCCGCCGGAAAAGGAGCGTCTGCAATCGCCGGCTGAACGCGAAGAGCTCGATGGCCTGTACGAGTGCATCCTGTGCGCCTGCTGCTCGACATCCTGTCCGTCGTTCTGGTGGAATCCGGACAAGTTCGTCGGCCCGGCAGGCCTCTTGCAGGCTTATCGCTTCATCGCGGACAGCCGCGACCAGGCAACCAGCGAGCGTCTCGATAACCTCGAGGACCCGTATCGCCTGTTCCGCTGCCACTCGATCATGAACTGCGTCGACGTGTGTCCGAAGGGTCTGAACCCGAACAAGGCAATCGGCAAGATCAAGGAACTGCTGGTTCGCCGCGCAGTGTAAGTATCCAAGGGGCGGGAGCAAGCTTCCGCCTTATTTCACGAGCCTTCCGGATGGTTTCCGGAGGGTTCATGAAATAAACCGAATGAGGAATTATGTCTGCACCCCATCAAGCCGATCCGGTAAAGCGTGCGCGTTTGCGCTGGAGGGCGCGCCGTGGCTTGTTAGAGAACGATCTCCTGGTGACGCGTTTTCTCGACGCGAACGAGGAAACGCTGACGGATGAAGAGGTCGATGCATTTTCGCGCCTGATGGAGCTGGCTGACAACGAATTGATGGACCTGCTTCTGGGACGCAGGGAACCGTCAGGTGACGTAGACCTGCCGCACGTCCATGCGTTGCTGACTCGGATGCGCGCGGCCTGAGGCACCTCCATCAGCTTTTTGTTTTTCGCTTTTTTTTACCTCGACTCACCCGTCCTCATTTGAAGGAAGAGCCATGAACAACTCTGAGACCAAAGCAACGCTATCGTTCTCCGACGGTTCCCCGTCGCTGGAACTTCCCATCTACAAAGGCACGATTGGCCCGGATGTCATCGACATCCGCAAGTTGTACGGTGCGACAGGCAAGTTCACCTACGACCCGGGATTCATGTCCACCGCATCCTGCAATTCGTCGATCACGTATATCGACGGCGACAAGGGTGAGTTGCTGTATCGCGGCTATCCGATCGAGCAGCTTGCGGTCAACTGCGACTTCCTCGAAACCTGCTACCTGCTGCTCAACGGCGAGCTGCCGAACGCAGGACAGAAGCAGAAGTTCGTGGACACCGTGACCAACCACACCATGGTGCACGAGCAGATGCAGTTCTTCTTCCGCGGTTTCCGTCGCGATGCGCATCCGATGTCGGTCCTGGTTGGCACGGTCGGCGCACTGGCTTCCTTCTACCACGACTCGCTCGACATCAATTCGCCGACGCACCGTGAAGTATCGGCAATCCGCCTGATCGCGAAGATGCCGACGCTGGTTGCCATGGCATACAAGTACTCCATCGGCCAGCCGTTCGTGTATCCGCGCAACGACCTGTCTTACAGCGCGAACTTCATGCGCATGATGTTCGCAACGCCGTGCGCAGAATACAAGGTCAATGACGTGCTGGTGCGTGCGCTCGACCGCATCCTGATCCTGCATGCAGATCACGAGCAGAACGCTTCGACCTCGACCGTGCGTCTGGCTGGTTCGTCCGGTGCCAACCCGTTCGCCTGTATCGCTGCAGGTATCGCCTGCCTGTGGGGCCCGGCTCATGGCGGCGCGAACGAAGCAGCACTCAATATGCTGGAAGAAATCCAGCGCGACGGCGGCGTTGAACGCATCGGCGAATTCATTGCCAAGGTCAAGGACAAGAATTCGAACGTCAAGCTGATGGGCTTCGGCCACCGTGTCTACAAGAACTACGATCCGCGTGCGAAGCTGATGCGCGAAACCTGCTACGAAGTGCTGAACGAACTCGGCTTGCATGACGACCCGCTGTTCAAGCTGGCCATGGCCCTGGAAAAGATCGCTCTCGAAGACGATTACTTCGTGCAGCGCAAGCTCTATCCGAACGTCGACTTCTACTCGGGCATCGTGCAGCGCGCCCTCGGCATCCCGGTTTCGCTGTTTACCGGTATCTTCGCGATGGCTCGCACCGTCGGCTGGATCGCCCAGTGGAACGAGATGATCTCCGATCCGGAGCAGAAGATCGGTCGCCCTCGCCAGCTGTTCGTTGGCTCCGCCAAGCGCGACGTGGTTCCCTTGGCAAAGCGCGGTTGATACAACGCCAAAAAGAAAAGCGAGCCCCAGCGGCTCGCTTTTTTATTGGTCAAAATAAATATGCTATTCTATCGGTTCCAAAAATCTGGAACCCCACTTCAGGTCGTCACGTAGCCCTTCCCCACAACTTGATGTGCGATCCGCTAACCGGTCAGGCCGTGTCGCGGAAGGTTAACTAAACCCGCTAATCTCGCGAAACGCGAAGAAAGGTGAGCAAAATGATGCAGCAGTATTTCTCCAACTCATATTTGTTTGGAGGCAACGCTCCGTACGTTGAGGAATTGTACGAAGCGTATCTCAACAATCCCGGTTCAGTCCCTGATAACTGGCGCGCCTATTTCGATGCCATGCAGCACGTTCCCGCTGTTGACGGCACAAGCAGGCCCGACGTCGCCCATGCGCCCGTGATCGCGTCCTTCGCCGAGCGCGCCAAGCAGGGCCCGATCCGTACCGTGAGCGCGACTGCTGATGCAGAGATGGGTCGCAAGCGCGTCGCCGCAACACAACTGATCGCTGCACATCGCTTCCTTGGCAATCGCTGGGCCAATCTCGACCCGCTGCAACGTCAGGAACGCCCGAACATCCCCGAGCTGGAGCCCAGCTTTTACGGTTTCACCGATGCCGACATGGACATCGTGTTCAATATCAGCAACACGTACTTCGGCCCGGAAACCGCTTCGCTGCGCGATTTGCTCCAGTCATTGCGCGACACCTACTGCCGCTCGATCGGCGCTGAATTCATGTACATGAGCGATCCGGCACAGAAGCGCTGGATGCAGGAGCGCCTCGAATCCGTACGCTCCACGCCGAATTTCTCCACAGAGAAAAAGAAACATATCCTTGAGCGCCTGACAGCTGCCGAAGGTCTTGAGCGTTACCTGCACACTCGTTATGTCGGTCAGAAGCGCTTCTCACTCGAAGGCGGCGAAAGCTTCATCGCTTCGCTGGATGAGGCCATCCAGCGCGCTGGTGACAAAGGTATCCAGGAAATCGTGATCGGCATGGCGCATCGCGGCCGCCTGAATGTGCTGGTCAATACGCTAGGCAAGATGCCGCAGGATCTGTTTGCCGAGTTCGAAGGTCGCCATGCAGACGATCTTCCGGCCGGTGACGTAAAGTATCACCAAGGCTTTTCTTCCGATATATCTACCTCTGCCGGTCCGATCCATCTCTCGCTGGCCTTCAATCCGTCGCACCTCGAGATCGTCAATCCAGTCGTCGAAGGCTCGGTCAAGGCGCGCATGGAGCGCCGTGGCGACAAGGACGGCTCGCAAGTGATGCCGATCCTCGTGCACGGCGACGCTGCATTCGCCGGCCAGGGCGTCGTCATGGAAACTCTGAACCTCGCGCAGACCCGTGGCTACGGCACCGGCGGTACGCTGCACATCGTCATCAACAACCAAATCGGTTTCACCACCTCCGATCCGCGCGACACCCGTTCCACGCTGTACTGCTCCGACGTCGTCAAGATGATCGAGGCACCCGTACTGCACGTGAATGGCGATGATCCTGAAGCAGTCGTGCTGGCGACCCAGATCGCACTTGATTTCCGCCTCGAATTCAAGAAGGACGTTGTCGTCGACATCGTCTGCTTCCGCAAGCTCGGCCACAATGAGCAGGACACGCCTGCGCTGACACAGCCGCTGATGTACAAGAAGATCGGCCAGCATCCGGGCACACGGAAACTGTATGCGGACAAGCTCGTCACCCAGGGTGCGGTCACACCGGATACCGGCGACACCTTGGTGAAGGCCTTCCGTGATGCGATGGACGCCGGCAAGCATACCGTTGACCCGGTGATCTCGAACTTTAAGAGCAAGTACGCCGTCGACTGGATGCCGTTCCTGAATCGCAAATGGACCGATGCCGCCGACACCGCCGTTCCGATCGCGGAACTGAAGCGTCTGGCCGAGCGCATCACGACGGTTCCGGAAGGTTTCAAGGTGCACCCGCTGGTCGAAAAGGTCCTGGCTGACCGTGCGGCAATGGGCCGCGGTGAAGCCAACCTCGACTGGGGCATGGGCGAGCATCTCGCCTATGCGTCGCTCGTATCGTCGGGCTACGCTATTCGCCTGACCGGGCAGGACGCCGGCCGCGGCACTTTTACGCATCGCCATGCCGTGCTGCATGACCAGAAGCGTGAGCGCTGGGATGCGGGCAGCTTTATCCCGCTGCAGAACGTTTCCGAGAGCCAGGCTCCGTTCACGGTGATCGACTCCGTGCTGTCCGAAGAAGCCGTGCTCGGATTCGAATACGGCTACTCCACCGCCGAACCCAACACGCTGACCATCTGGGAAGCCCAGTTCGGTGACTTCGCCAACGGCGCGCAGGTCGTGATCGACCAGTTCATCAGCTCCGGCGAGGTCAAGTGGGGCCGTGCATCAGGCCTCGTGATGATGCTGCCGCACGGCTATGAGGGACAGGGTCCGGAACACTCATCCGCACGCATCGAGCGTTATCTGCAACTGTGCGCAGAAAACAATATGCAGGTAGTTCAGCCGACGACCGCCGCGCAGATCTTCCACCTGCTGCGTCGCCAGGTCATCCGCCTGTTCCGCAAGCCACTCGTTATCGCAACGCCGAAGTCCCTGCTGCGCAACAAGGACGCAGGCTCGCCGTTGTCCGAACTGGCGAAAGGTTCGTTCCAGACCGTCATCGGAGAGGTCGACGAGAAGATCGATCCGAAGAAGGTCAAGCGTGTCGTCGCATGCTCCGGCAAGGTGTATTACGACCTTGTTAACGCACGCAAGGAACGCGGCGCATCCGATGTCGCAATCATTCGCGTTGAGCAGCTGTATCCGTTCCCGCACAAGACGTTTGCAGCAGAACTGAAGAAGTTCCCGAACTTCACGGAGCTGGTGTGGGCGCAGGATGAGCCGCAGAACCAGGGCCCATGGTTCCAGATCCAGCACAACATTTTCGAGAATCTGGAAGAGGGGCAGAAACTGGCATACGCGGGCCGTCCGGCCAGCGCATCGCCTGCTGTCGGTTACTACGACAAGCACTATGCGCAGCAGAAGGCATTGATCGACACCGCATTCTCGAAGCTCAAGGGCTTCATCCTGACCAAATAAAGACCCGACGGCACGCTAGAAGCTGGCGTGCCGTCCGAACAAACCGAAACGGAGAGTTACATGGCTATTATCGAAGTGAAAGTTCCGCAACTGTCGGAATCCGTTGCAGAAGCAACGCTGCTGCAATGGCACAAGAAAGTGGGCGAAGCCGTCGCCCGTGACGAAAACCTGATTGATATCGAAACCGACAAGGTCGTGCTCGAACTGCCTGCACCCGACGCCGGCGTGCTGATCGAAGTGCTCAAGGGTGACGGCAGCACCGTCGTCGCCGGCGAAGTGATCGCCAAGCTCGATACCGAAGCCAAGGCCGGCGCGGTTGCGGCTCCTGCCGCAGCTGCTGCACCGGCACAAGCTGCCGCGCCGGTTGCCGCCGCAGCTGCTCCTGCCGCCGCTGCCGCAGGCAGTATCGCAATGCCGGCTGCTGCGAAGATGCTCGCTGACAACAACATGTCTGCCGCGCAAGTTGCCGGTACCGGCAAGGACGGCCGTGTCACCAAGGGCGATGTCATCAATGCCCTGCAGAACAAGCCTGCAGCACCCGCTCCTGCCGCCGCTGCTGCACCGAAACCCGCACTCCAGCAGGTGGCCGCGCCGGTAAAACTGGACCTGGCGAACCGCCCGGAAGAGCGCGTGCCGATGAGCCGCCTACGTGCACGTATCGCCGAGCGTCTGCTGCAATCGCAGGCCACCAACGCGATCCTGACCACGTTCAACGAAGTCAACATGCAGCCGGTCATGGACCTGCGCAATAAGTACAAGGACAAGTTCGAGAAGGAACACGGCGTCAAGCTGGGCTTCATGTCCTTCTTCGTGAAGGCAGCGGTCGCTGCACTCAAGAAGTACCCGATCATCAACGCTTCGGTGGACGGCAACGACATCGTCTACCATGGCTATTTTGACATTGGTATCGCTGTGGGTTCGCCGCGCGGCTTGGTGGTCCCGATCCTGCGTGATGTGGATCAGATGACCATCGCCGAAATAGAGAAGAAGATTGCCGAATTCGGCGTCAAGGCCAAGGACGGCAAGCTGACGCTGGAAGAGCTGACCGGTGGTACGTTCTCCATCTCGAATGGCGGCGTGTTCGGTTCCATGCTGTCGACGCCGATCATCAACCCGCCGCAATCCGCCATCCTCGGCGTGCACGCGACCAAGGATCGTGCCGTCGTCGAAAATGGCCAGATCGTGATCCGCCCGATGAACTACCTGGCCATGTCTTACGACCACCGCATCATTGACGGCCGCGAAGCAGTGCTCGGTCTCGTTGCAATGAAGGACGCGCTCGAAGATCCGGCGCGCCTGTTGCTCGACCTGTAAAAGCATCTCGCGTGACCCGCACGGAGCCGGATTGATCCCGCTCCGTGCGGGTTATCCATCCTGCGGCGAAACAGATTACGAAAAAGGTTAAGAAAATGTCGAAGAATTTTGATGTGGTTGTCATCGGCGGCGGACCCGGCGGATATGTCGCTGCGATCCGTGCTGCGCAGTTGGGCTTCAATACTGCGTGTATCGACGACTGGAAGAACGCCAAGGGCGGCGCGGCTCCGGGCGGTACCTGCACCAACGTCGGTTGCATTCCCTCCAAGGCATTGCTGCAATCCTCTGAACACTACGAGCATGCCGGCCATGCGTTTGCCGAGCACGGCATCGAGGTCAAGGGCTTGTCGATGAATGTGGGTCAGATGATCGCGCGCAAGGAAACGATCGTCAAACAGAACAACGATGGCATCCTGTACCTGTTCAAAAAGAACAAGGTTACGTTCTTCCATGGACATGGTTCGTTCGTGAAGGGTGATGCGTCCGGTTACGAAATCAAGGTGAGTGGCGCAGCAGAGGAAACCATCACCGGCAAGCACATCATCGTCGCCACCGGTTCCAACCCGCGCGCGCTCCCGAATGTCGCGTTCGACGAGAAGCTGATCCTGTCGAATACCGGCGCATTGGCCATCGATGCCGTGCCGGCAAAGCTCGGTGTGATCGGCGCTGGCGTCATCGGTCTGGAAATGGGCAGCGTCTGGCGCCGCGTCGGCGCAGAGGTCACGGTGCTGGAAGCGTTGCCGACCTTCCTTGGCGCTGTCGACGAGCAGATTGCGAAGGAAGCACAGAAGCTGTTCGCCAAGCAGGGACTGGCCGTCAGCCTGGGCGTCAAGATTGGCGCAATCACCGCTGGCAAGAAGGACGTGACGGTGGAGTACACCGACGACAAGGGCAATGCACAGAAGGCCGTGTTCGACAAGCTGATCGTATCGATCGGCCGCGTGCCGAATACGAACGGACTGAATGCCGAAGGCATCGGCCTGAAACTGGACGAGCGTGGTTTCGTCGTGGTCGACGGTGACTGCAAGACCAGCCTGCCCAACGTCTGGGCAGTCGGTGACGTGGTGCGCGGCCCCATGCTGGCGCACAAGGCGGAAGAAGAGGGCGTTGCGGTTGCTGAGCGCATTGCCGGTCAGCATGGTCATGTGAACTTCAACACAATTCCCTGGGTCATATATACGTCACCGGAAATCGCCTGGGTCGGCAAGACGGAGCAGCAGCTGAAGGCGGAAGGCGTAGCGTACAAGGCTGGCACGTTCCCGTTCATGGCCAACGGCCGCGCCCGCGCCCTCGGTGATACGTCGGGCATGGTGAAGTTCCTCGCTGATGCGAAGACCGACGAGATCCTTGGCGTGCACATCATCGGTCCTATGGCGTCCGAACTGATTTCCGAGGCAGTTGTTGCGATGGAATTCCGCGCTTCGTCGGAAGACATTGCCCGTATCTGCCACGCACATCCGTCCTTGTCGGAAGCTACCAAGGAAGCGGCGCTGGCAGTCGATAAGCGTTCGCTCAACTTCTAGGAGACTTCATGCGCCACTTGATCCTGTTGCTGTCTCTTGCACTTGCGGCGTGCGCCACGACAGGATCGAGCGGCGGCAGCATCTCTATTGACACGACTTCTGGCGGCAAGACCTTGCCGGGCGCCCGTTGCGCTGTCACTACCGGTGCCGGCAACTGGAATGTGACTACGCCGGCAACCGTCATGGTCGGAAACCCCAGCGGTGACCTGCGCATTGTCTGCAACAAGGAGGGTTACCGAACCTCGGAAGTCCTCTACAGGCCATCGAGCCCGGTCGGATCGAGCGTCGGCGTGGGTGCAGGCGGCGGTAGCGGACACGTCGGTATGGGCGTTGGACTGAGTTTCCCAATCAACCTCGGCGGCGGCACCTACCCATCGCGGGTGACAGTTGATATGAATCCCCAGTGATGTACTCTCGGGGCCTTGCACCGCTGAAAGCGCCCGGAATAGGCATAATCACTGGTGGTTGCATCCTTGTATCCGTTTTTCGTTTGATGGGCGAGCACGTCTCGCCCATTTTCATGCGAGCGAGGGCGGGTCGACTGGAATGATTGCACGGCAGGGATAAGCGAACTTACAAGATATGAATGTCAGGGAGTATTACGAGCACGCGCTTGCACAGCGCGGATACACATCGGACGAGGCGCAACTGAAGGCAGTGGTGCGGCTGCAGCAGGCATACGAGGAATGGGTTGCGTACAAATCGCAGCGCTCCAGCAAGATCAAGCGCCTGATCAGCCGCCCCGAGGTGCCGCGCGGCGTCTACATGTGGGGTGGCGTCGGGCGAGGTAAGTCCTTCCTGATGGACAGCTTCTATTCGGTTGTCCCGGTGGTCCGCAAGACCCGCTTGCATTTTCATGAGTTCATGCGGGGCGTGCATCGCCAGCTCGACGACCTGAAAGGCGTGGCTGATCCGCTCAATGAAGTGGCGAGGCGCATCGCCAGGAAATATCGGCTAATCTGCTTCGACGAATTCCATGTGTCCGACATCGCGGACGCGATGATCCTGTATAACCTGCTCAAGGCATTGTTCGACAATGGCGTATCGTTCGTCATGACGTCCAACTACATGCCCGACACCCTTTATCCGGATGGCCTGCACCGGGATCGCGTACTGCCGGCGATCACTCTGCTCAAGAGCAAGCTCGATGTGCTGAACGTCGATGCCGGCCGCGATTACCGCAAGAGGGCGCTGGAACAAGTGGAGATGTACCATACTCCGCTGGGAGCCGCTGCGGACCATGCGTTGCGCAACGCCTTTGCCAATATTGCAGAGACCGCGGACGAGGATCCGCGCATCCACATCGAGTCGCGCGAGATAAAGGCCTTGCGGCGTGCCGGCGGAGCCGTGTGGTTCGACTTCGCGACACTCTGCGGCGGCCCGCGCTCGCAAAATGATTACCTCGAAATCGCCAGCTGTTTTCACACCGTTATCCTTTCCGGCGTGCCGCGCATGTCGGCTTCGATGTCGTCCGAGGCGCGCCGGTTCACCTGGCTGATCGACGTCCTGTACGATCACAAGGTCAAGCTGCTCATGTCGGCGGAAGTGGAGCCGGAAGAGCTGTACACCGAGGGCATGCTGGCCAATGAATTCCATCGCACGGTCTCGCGCATCATCGAGATGCAATCGACCGAGTACATGATCAGCGAACGTCGCGACGTCATTGCCTCCATTGCATGACAATCGCCTGACGTGCGAAGAGGGAGGCACCATGAATCGTATCCTGCATAGTCTGAACCGTCGCGGCGTCTTTCGCCTCGGCTTTGCCTGCCTACTTCATGCCGCGGGCGCCATGCTGATTCTTCCTGTTGCACATGCCGGGCAAGAGGATACTTCCCCGTCAACGAATGTCGCAATGCGCTATCCGTCGGGTTCGATCCAGTCGGATGACATGGCGGATGCGGCAATCGCGGACGCGGCAAAGGAGCGTGCCGAGGTTCAGGCGCGCTACGCCGCTGAAGAGCAGGCCTGCCAATCCAGGTTCTTTGCGACCTCATGCATCGATGAAGCAAAAGAGCGGCGACGCAAGGCGCTGGCGACGGTGCGTGCGGTCGAGCTGGAAGCGGATACGTTCAAGCGGAAGGCGCGTGTTGCAGAGCGGGACAAGGCACTGGCTGACAGGCAGGCGCAGGAAGTGCGAAAGCAAGAGGAGGCTGAGCGACAGAAGATGGCTGCGCCCGACGGTGAAAACATGGCGAAGACACCGCAAGCTTCAAAGGCACCTGAACTGCCACGGAAGGGCCCGGCTTCCGACAATCGTACTGCGAAGCACGAAGCCAGGCTAAAGCAGATTCGCGCAAAAGAGGCAGCGGAGGCGAAAATGCGCGAGGAAAATGTCGCCGCTTACAAGAGAAAAGTTGAGGAAGCCAAAGAGCATCAGAAAGAGGTGGAGCTCAAGAAGGCGGAAAAAGAGCAAAAGCGCAAGGGCAGGCAAGACACGCAAGCGGGCCAGCAGCAACCAGGCCAGCAGCAATCAGGTCAACAATAAGCCGGTGCAGCGCCGTTCCGCTTCATCAGGCCGCGCCGCGTTCCTGGGAATTACACGGCGCGCTTCATCTTGCCGACTGTATAAGCTTTGGATTCCCGCGGCTGTTCCACCAGTCTTACAACGGCCAATGTGCAATTATCTCCCGTGCCATCCGTCGCCCGTTCGCGCGCCTTGTTGATCAGCATTTCCGACGCCTGGCGAGGTGAATTCATCGCGATTGCGGCGCCAAGTTCGGTATCCGAAAAATAGTGCCAGAGACCGTCGGTGCAAAGCAGGAATGAGTCACCCGCCTTGAGCCCGTCGTGACGCCCGATGGTGACGTCCGGCTCGCGTTCGTGCGATCCCAGGGCATTGACAAGAACGTTCGATAATTGATGGTTCTGCGCTTCCTCGCGCGGCAGCTTGCCTTCCTTGACCAGCATTTCGACGTAGGAGTGGTCGACGGTGCGCTCGGCACAGTTGGGGCCGTCGAAACGGTAAAGCCGTGAATCGCCGACATGCGCCCAGATCGCGCTTCGTTCCGGGGTGATGACGAGCGCAACCATCGTACTGTGGGGCTTTTTTTCGGACGAAATTGCGGTCAGCTTGATGATCGTGTGCGCATCATGCGCGATCGATTCCAGGATCTTCTCAACCTTATCGGTCTGCGGCGAGAAGAGATCGAATGCCAGTTTCGCGCTGCGAATGACTTGCTCCGCCGCAAGCGCTCCACCGCTGAGACCTCCCATACCGTCGGCGAGAATCGCCATGATGTAGCCGGGCGCCTTCGGCGCAGCAAACAATGCAGCGCGATCCTGCTGCTCCTTGCGATCGCCGATGTGCTGACCGGTGCCTGCTTCAATCTTGTATTGGCTCATGGATGTCGGTGGATTAAACTGCTGTGGGGCAAAAAATTATTACATGCACCAAAATCTTGTCGTGTACTTGTAGGTGTTTGTTACATCTTTTCATGTCATTTCGTGGGGATAAACAACATTTGAATGTTGCCCTGATGCATGATGGCTGCGTGCCGCGAACAGATCGGCAAAGGAGGAGGGCGATCGCATGCTATGCGCCCAACGCGTTCACTTTTAAAATATAGGCTAAACACTCATTTCCGAGACCATGATCCCACTGGAAGAAATACAACGAAGAATCGTCGAGCTGGAGGTAGAACATCGCGATCTCGATGCAGTCATAGAACTCTTGAGCCGCGATGTCCTGCACGACGAGCTTCAACTGCGCCGTTTGAAAAAGCGCAAGCTCCAGCTCAAGGATCATATAACATTGCTTAAAATGCAACTTATTCCCGATATTCCTGCCTGATTTTTCGGGGCATGGGAAACTGACCTCCCTGATTACCATCCGCTTTGACAGAACACTCCGCTTCACCGCCCGCACAGGGAAATCACGACGCCGACATCGAACAGCTGTTTGACGCGAACGGCTCGCTCAGCCACGCGGTTGCCGGTTTTCGTCCGCGCCAATCGCAAACCGAAATGGCGAAAGCTATCGCCGCAGCCATCGGCGGACAGAAGACACTGATCGCCGAAGCCGGCACGGGCACCGGAAAAACCTTCGCCTACCTCGTGCCGGCCCTGCTCTGGGGCGGTAAGGTCATTCTGTCCACCGGCACCAAGAACCTTCAGGACCAGCTCTATTTGCGTGATATTCCGACGGTGCGCAAGGCGCTCGGTGCGCCGGTATCGGTCGCGCTCCTGAAAGGCCGCGCCAACTACGTCTGTCACTTCCACCTCGAACGAACCTTGCAGAACGGCCGCCTCACCTCGCGTGAGGATGTCGGCTATCTCCGCGAAATCTCGCGCTTCATCAAGACCACAAGTTCGGGAGACAAGGCCGAGTTGTCCCGCGTGCCGGAGTCGGCGCCGGTGTGGAACCTCGTTACCTCGACGCGCGATACCTGCCTCGGCGCAGAATGCCAGTACTACCAGGACTGCTTCGTCATGAAGGCGCGCAAGGAAGCGCAGCAGGCTGACGTCGTCGTCGTCAATCACCATCTTTTTTTCGCCGACGTCGCGCTCAAGGACACCGGCGTGGCGGAGCTGCTGCCTTCGGCGAACACCATCATCTTCGACGAGGCGCACCAGCTTCCGGAGACGGCGACGCTGTTTTTTGGCGAAACTGTGTCAACGTCGCAAGTGCTTGAGCTGTGCCGCGACGTGCTGGCGGAAGGCCTGGCTCATGCGCGGGATGGCGCGGAATGGGCGAAGGTCGTTGCTCCGGTCGAGCGTGCCGCGCGCGACCTGCGCCTGGCGTTTCCCCAGGATGTCGTGCGCCTGGCAGTCAATCAGATTGCGACTTCCAGTCCGTTCTTCCCGGCGCTGGAGAAACTGAAGGATGAACTCGATGCGATGACCGCGGTGCTGGAGAAGCAGGCAGAGCGAGCGGAAACCATCGAGCAATGCCGGGTGCGGGCGATTGAGCTAGGCAACAAGCTGGAAGCATGGGCCAAGGCGCAAGCCGGCCATGGCGACGTCGAGGCCGGACAGGAGCGTGTGCTCTGGGTCGAAGCATTTTCCTCGTCCCTGCAATTGCACCAGACGCCGCTGTCCATTGCACCGGTTTTCAGCAAGCAGCGTGAAGGCTCACCGCGCGCATGGATTTTCACCTCGGCCACGCTGGCAGTGAAAAACGATTTCAGTCACTACATTTCGCAGATGGGCCTGTGGGATGAGCCGGCGCAGTCCTGGCCCAGTCCATTTGATTATGGCCGACAGGGACTGCTGTACGTTCCGGAACACCTGCCGGAACCGAACTCCTTTGACTATACCGACGCCGTGATCGATGCCGCATTGCCGGTGATCGAAGCGTCGGCAGGGCGCGCTTTCCTGTTGTGCACGACCATACGCGCGGTGAACCGCGCCGCGGAGCGCCTGCGGGAGGAATTCGACAAGCGCAAGCTGCCGTTTCCGCTTCTGGTGCAAGGCGAGGCGGGCCGAACCGAGCTGCTCGACCGTTTCCGCGCTGCGGGGAATGCGGTCCTGATCGGCAGCCAGAGTTTCTGGGAGGGCGTCGACGTGCGGGGCGAGGCGCTATCGCTCGTCATTATCGACAAGCTGCCGTTTTCGCCACCGGACGATCCGGTGCTCGCCGCGCGCATCGACGCGCTGGAAAAGAAAGGGCTGAACGGCTTCGTCCATCACCAGCTCCCGGAGACTATCATCAACCTGAAGCAGGGCGCCGGACGGCTGATTCGCGATGAAACCGACCGCGGCGTGCTGATGATTTGCGACCCACGTCTGATTTCAAAGCCGTACGGCCGTCGCATATGGCAGAGCCTCCCGCCGTTCAAGCGGACCCGCGAGCCGGCAGTTGTGCAGGCATTCTTTCGCGGCGAGCAGCAGGAAGACGGCGCACAGGCATCCTGATAGTAGCTATACTAGTCGTGCCCAAAATTCTGGCACGGGCCGCCGATCAGATTGTTTTGCATGAGGTTGAAAGGCTTGCATGGCTGACCCCGCTATTTCCTTGATTCCGGTACGCGCATCCGAACTGGCTGTCGGCAAACCGGTACCTCGTGCGGTATACGACTGGCACGGGAACCTCCTGCTGGCGTCAGGCTGCATCATCGAAAGCCAGAGCCAGTTGGACGGACTGACGACCAATGGGTTCGTCAACGATCCGAAGTGGGATCTTTATACGGGCGAGCGCAAGGCGCCAGCAGCCATTCCCCTCTCCAACAGAAGACCTGACCCTCCGGGCGAGGCTGTCATCGAGGACGCCGGCGCCGGCATCAAGGAAAGCCTGGTCGCCATGGACGACGTGCGCTGGTATGTCGGTGAAACGCTGTACTTGCAGCTGCTCGATAATCCCGCCATTCGCTACACGGTCCGTCTGATTGGCTTTGTAAAGAACAAGACGGTCCTGGTGACCGCGCCGGCGGTGGACGGCAAGTTTGAATTCATTCGCGATGGTCAGACCTTTGTGGTCCGTGCGTTTTCCGGAAAGAAGGCGTTTGCCTTCGTGGGATCGGCAGTGAAATCAGTACATTCGCCACATCCCTACCTGCACCTGTCGTATCCCAAGGAAGTACGCTGCGCGGTCGTACGACGCGGTGCTCGCGCCCAAGTCAGGATCATTGCCTCTGTTTCGCTTGGCCAGCCGGAACGGGTCGGGGCAGCGACACTGATCGACATGAGTATCGGTGGCACGTCGGGTGTCATGAAGCAGGCGTTTGGTGTGAAGGGGGATGAGGGGCAGATCAAGTTCAAGGTGCACGCGGCCGGCCAGGATGAATACCTGAACCTCAAGATGGCGCTGCGTTCAATCTCGCCGTCAGAGAACGGTGACGGCTACCGCCACGGCTTCGAGTTCCTCGACCTGCCCGTTCATGATCGCTTGATCCTGTCAGCGTTTGTCCACCAGACGCTTGCCGAGGGTTTCTAGAATCTATTGGCCTGCATCGGCGAGAGGCGGGCCACCTGACTTGCCGAACTGGTGCCCTCGCTCTTCCGGCAGGCTTGCCGCGTACCGAAAACGAGGGCTGCGCAATCACCGCTGCGGTTGAATGACGACTTTGCCGGTAACCTTGCGGGCTGCCATGTCGTTCAGCGCATGCGGTGTTTCGGCCAGAGCATATCGTCCCGAGATGTGCGGCCTGAGCTTGCCTTCGGCCATCCATTTCAGCAATTCCTGCATCGCCGCCTGGTTGGCTTTCGGTTCGCGCCGGGTAAATTCACCCCAGAACACGCCGACGATGGAAGCACCCTTCAGCAGCGGCAGGTTGAGCGGCAGCTTCGGAATTTCGCCGTTGGCAAAGCCGATCACCAGGTAACGCCCGCGCCATCCTATCGAGCGGAATGCCGGCTCCGCGTAGATGCCTCCAACGGGATCATAGATCACGTCCGGCCCCTTGCCGTCCGTCGCCGCCTTGATCGCTTCGCGCAGATCCTGGGTGCTGTAGTTGATGACGGCGTCCGCCCCATGCTCCTTGCAGATGGCGAGCTTTTCATCAGAGGATGCCGCGGCGATCACTCGCGCGCCGAGGGCTTTGCCAATTTCGATTGCTGCCAGGCCGACGCCGCCGGCGGCGCCGAGCACCAGCATGGTTTCGCCTGCCTTGAGCTGCGCGCGATCTGCCACCGCGTGATGCGATGTGCCGTAGGTCAAGGTGATCGCCGCAGCTGTGTCGAAATCGAGACCTGGCGGAATCGGCATCACTACCTTCTCACTCGCCGCGATCTGCTGCGCAAAGGCACCTTGGCTGACGAAGGCGAGCACCTTGTCGCCAGGCTTGAACTGCGTCACGCCTTCGCCGACTGCGCGCACGACACCCGCCAGTTCGCTGCCAGGCGTGAAGGGAAGCTCAGGCTTGAACTGGTACTTGCCCTGGATGATCAATACATCCGGAAAGTTGACGCCAGCGGCATAGACATCGATCGCAACCTGGCCAGGTCCGGGAACGATATCCGGCAGATCCTCTACAACCAGTGTGTCAGGCAGGCCCCATGATTTGCAGAGGATGGCTTTCATTGTGTCTCCTTGGAGGTTTTCTTGCGGGTTATAAAAACGAACGACCGTTTTATTTTAGGCATGTGCAGCAAAATGTCAACAACCGCAAGGGAGAGCGATATTGCTTCGGTTAAAATTCGACTATGAAAATTCTTATCAGTAACGATGATGGATATCTGGCGCCGGGAATTATCGCTCTTGCCGATGCATTGAAACCGATTGCCGAAATCATTGTCGTTGCCCCTGACAGCAATCGATCGGGCAGTTCGAATTCCCTTTCGCTGGACCGTCCGCTCTCCGTTTTTCGCGCCGATAACGGATCGTACTTTGTAAACGGTACACCCACCGATTGCGTCCACGTGGCATTGACCGGAGGCTTCTCATTCAAGCCCGACCTGATCGTCTCGGGGATCAACCAGGGCCAGAACATGGGCGACGATACGTTGTACTCCGGCACGGTTGCAGCCGCGACCGAAGGATATCTTTTCGGCATCCCGTCGATTGCATTTTCGCAAGTCCATAAAGGCTGGGAGCATCTGGATACGGCGGCACGCATTGCGCGCGAGATTGTTGAACGCGACTTCAAGATGCTGCAAAAGCCGTATTTGTTGAACATTAATGTTCCCAATCTGCCCTACGACCAGATCAAGGGGATCAGAGCGACTCGCCTTGGTAAGCGGCATGAATCCGAAGCAGTGATCAAGACGCAGGATCCGCATGGTCGCGAGATTTTCTGGATCGGGCCGGCAGGCAAGGAGAAAGATGCCGGTGAAGGAACCGACTTCCATGCAGTGGCAAATGGCTATGTCTCGATAACGCCGCTGCAGGTTGACCTGACCCACGTCGCCCAGCTGGATATGCTCGGGAAAGGATTGTCATGAGCGGCAAGGACCGGCGCTTCCCGTTACCTCTGTCTTCCGTTGTTGAAAAAAGTGCCCGTACGGCCGTGCCCGGTTCCGGGTCGGCCATCAGGATTGCGACACCTCAAACGGCGACACAAAATGCTGCGCAAAATGTGACTCGGGTCATGGAGCCTGGGGAAAACGGCGCGATACGGAGCATGCCGCCCTCAACGCCTTCGCGCTCGGCGCCGCTGGTTTCCGACGCAATCCGCCTTGCCATGGTCGCACGTGTCGCGAAGCAGGGTGTCAAGGATGCCAAAGTGCTGGCTGCGATGGAAGCGGTACCTCGCCACCTGTTCGTGCAGCCGGGACTTGTGAGCCAGGCCTACATCGACGCCTCCTTGCCGATCGGGCACCACCAGACAATTTCGCAGCCCTATATCGTGGCGCGAATGATCGAGGTCATGCGCGACAATGCCAACGGGCGAAGGCTAGACAAGGTCCTTGAGATCGGCACCGGATGCGGCTACCAGGCCGCCGTTCTTTCGCTTGTCGCGAATGAGGTTTATTCAATCGAACGCATCAAGCCTTTGCATGAACTTGCCAAAACCAACCTCCGTCCATTGCGGATTGCGAATATCCGTTTGCAGTATGGAGATGGTATGCTTGGGCTTCCGCAGGCGGCGCCATTCGACGGTATCATTCTGGCGGCCGCAGGTCTGGAAGTTCCGCAAACCCTATTGGATCAAATGAGTATTGGCGGCAGACTGGTCGCCCCGGTTGGTGCTCGCCACCAGGTCCTGCAACTTGTCGAACGCATCAGCAGGTTCGAATGGAGAAGCAGCACGCTGGAAGATTGCCATTTCGTTCCGCTGCGCCCTGGCGTCGTTTAGCGAGTGCCGGATCAGAGCGATGACTGGCACGCTGCCGCCACATGGTTGAATGTATGAGAATGAGAAAAGCACGTTTCGTATGCCTGGCACTTCTGCCGGCTTTTATCGCTGCATGTACCACCACGCCTCGCCAGGGTGCGCCCGTGGTGGAACGGACCGCGCCAGGCGCGAAGGCATCGGAAGCCGCGAAGGCAAGCCAGCCGGCAGCACCCAAGCAGGCGGACAGCCGCGGCTATTATGTAGTGAAAAAAGGCGATACGCTGATCCAGATCGCGCTCGACTTTGGTCAGAACTACCGCGACCTGGTGGCCTGGAACAATCTTGCCAACCCGAATGACATCAAGGTGGATCAACTGCTGCGCGTGCTCCCGCCGGAAGGTGGCGCGCAGACCGCGCCCGTCGCCACGTCTTCCGGCGTAGAGGTTCGCCCGCTGCCGTCATCGGCTGCTGCCAGTGCTGGCACGGGGATGCACAAGTCGTCGCCCCGTGGCGAAAAGCGCCCCTATTCCGAAAGTGCACTAGCGGAGATGCAGAAGCCGGATGCTCCAAACGGAAGCGCGCCGACGGTGGCGAAGACGGAGCCTGCAAAGCACATCGAGAAAACGCCCGAAACGCCGGCTCCTGCGATTCCCGAAGACGAGAACATCTCATGGATCTGGCCTGCGGATGGAAAGATCATTTCCGGCTTCAGTGACGGCAAGCGGGGTATCGATATTGCCGGCAAGATGGGACAGCCAGTCCTGGCGGCGGGATCGGGCAAAGTGCTGTATGCTGGCAGCGGAATACGCGGTTATGGCAATCTGGTTATTGTCAAGCATTCGAATAATTTGCTCTCGGCATATGCGCACAACAAAACCATCTTCGTAAAAGAGGATCAAAGTGTTAGCAAAGGCCAAAAGATTGCGGAAATGGGTAATTCGGATGCGGATGAAGTGAAGCTGCATTTCGAGATCCGCCAGCAAGGGAAGCCAGTCGATCCATCAAAATTTCTGCCCAGTCGCTAAATGAATCGCAATCCCCACGACCCCCTCGATGACGAATCCATACCGGACGAACTTGCGGACGGCATGCCTCTGAATGTCGCCGAGGAAGGTGATGGCGGATTGAACGAAGATAACGAAGCTTCGGCTGGCGGCGAGGGTGCGGCTACGCCGGCGGTCGATCCGGTGGAAGAGCTGAAGACAGTGCTCGCCGCTGAACTGTCGACCGACACGACCCAGCACTACCTGAACCAGATCGGCGCACGTCCGCTCCTGTCGGTCGAAGAAGAGATTCATTTTGCGACGCTGGCAAAGCACGGTAATTTTGAGGCGCGCCAGAAAATGATCGAGCACAACCTGCGCCTGGTCGTCTCGATTGCCAAGCATTACATCAATCGCGGTGTCGTCCTGCTCGACCTGATCGAAGAGGGCAACCTCGGCCTGATGCGCGCCATCGACAAGTTCGAGCCGGAGCGCGGATTTCGCTTCTCCACCTATGCCACATGGTGGATCCGCCAGAGCATCGAACGCGCGATCATGAACCAGGCCCGCACCGTGCGCCTGCCGGTCCACATGGTGCGTGAATTGAACCAGATCCTGCGCGCCAAATACCATTTGGAAGCGCAGCACCATGATGGCAAGGATGCGACCGCAGAGGACATTGCCCACCTGGTGGACAGGCCTGTCGAAGACGTGCAGGACATCCTTGCGTTGTCCGAGCACGCAACCTCGCTCGATGCGCCGCTCGACAACGATCCGCAGGCCAGCCTGATGGATATGTTGCCAGGCGACTTGGACGATGGCCCCGACTCGCGCGCCGAGCAGCATGAGATGACTATCCTGGTGCGCGACTGGTTGAAGAAGCTGCCTGACAAGCAGCGCATTGTCATCATCCGCCGCTTCGGGCTCGACAACGACGATCCGGCCACGCTGGAAGAACTGGCTGCCGAGATGAGCGTCACGCGCGAACGCGTGCGGCAGATCCAACAGGAAGCCCTTGTGAAGCTAAAGCGCGCCCTGACGGCGCGCGGCGTCGGCAAGGATGCGCTGCTGTGATTCCGGTCCTGGTATTTGACATCGAGACGATTCCCGATGTGGCTGGCTTGCGGGCATTGAATGGCTTGCCAGCATCCATGTCCGATGCCGAAGTCGCGGCCGCCGCATTCGCCGCGCGAAAGGAAAAAAGCGGTTCGGAATTTCTACAACACCATTTACACAGGGTCGCCGCGATCTCCTGTGTTTTTCGCGACAACGAAGGATTCCGCGTGCGCTCCCTGGGAAACCTTGAAGACCAGGAAGCAAAACTGGTATATGACTTTTTCCGCATCATTGACAGGTATACGCCGCAACTCGTGTCATGGAACGGCGGCGGATTTGACTTGCCGGTGCTTCACTATCGCGCCATGATCAATGGCGTGACCGCCTCCCGCTACTGGGAGATGGGTGACGAAGACCGCGACTTCAAGTGGAACAACTACCTGAGCCGGTATCACACCCGCCACCTGGACCTGATGGATCTGCTGGCTCTTTACACCGGGCGGGCGAACGCACCGTTGGACGATCTGGCCAAGCTGTGCGGTTTTCCCGGCAAGCTCGGCGTGGACGGCTCGCAGGTCTGGAACCTGTTCCAGGAAGGCCGGCTGCGCGAGATCCGCGACTATTGCGAGACCGATGTGGTGAACACCTATCTCGTGTACTGCCGGTTTCAGCTCATGCGCGGCATCCTTACGCAGACGGCTTACGAAGAAGAGGTGTCGCTGGTCCGGTCCTCGCTGGCCGCGCTTGATGCGCCGCAGTGGAAGGAATATCTCGCCGCATGGTAGCCTGACGCGGCTTCCGCGCTTGCGGCTTTTTTACACACCTCGGGCCAAGCAGGCCCGGCAATTCAATTCAGTCTTATGCAGCACACTATCATCGAAATCGAATCCCTCGACATGGAAGGCCGGGGCGTCGGCCATTTGCAGAATGAGGACGGCACCCCGGGCAAGGTGATTTTCGTGGAAGGCGCATTGCCGGGGGAGCGCGTCAGCTTCCAGTCGTTTCGCAAGAAGCCGAAATGGGAGGCGGCAACGCTGACGGAACTCCACCGCGAGTCTTTCCTGCGCGTCAGGCCGAAGTGCGTCTATTTCGGCACCTGCGGCGGCTGTGCCATGCAGCACCTGGAGCCTGCGGCCCAAGTCGCCATCAAGCAGCGCGTGCTGGAAGACAACCTGTGGCACATCGGCAAAGTGCGCCCCGAGATGATGATGCGTCCGATCTACGGACCGACCTGGGGGTATCGCTATCGCGCGCGCCTGTCGGTGCGCAACGTCCAGAAAAAGGGCGGAGTGCTCGTTGGTTTCCACGAAAGGAAGTCATCGTATATCGCGGACATGAAGACCTGCGAAATCCTGCCTCCTCATGTGTCAGCGATGCTGGTGCCCTTGCGCATGCTGGTGCAATCGCTGAGCATTTTCGAGCAGATGCCGCAAATCGAACTTGCTGTCGGTGAGGACGTCACCGCGCTGGTACTGCGCATCATGGCGCCGCTGACGGCGGAAGACGAGGATAGGCTGAAGGCGTTCGCGGATGAATACAAGGTGCAGTGGTGGCTACAGCCGAAGGGGCCTGACACGGTGTATCCCTTCTATCCGACCGATGTGCAACTGCACTATGTGTTGCCTGAATTCGGTGTGAAGATGCCGTTCAAGCCGACTGACTTTACCCAGGTGAATCACCACATCAACCGCGTGCTTGTAGCGAAAGCCTTGCGCTTGCTTGATACGCAACCGGATGAGCGGGTGGCCGACCTGTTCTGCGGCCTCGGCAACTTCACTTTGCCGCTTGCAACGCAGGCGCGCGAAGTTGTCGGTATCGAGGGAAGCACGGCGCTCACCGAGCGGGCGCTGGAAAATGCCAATGCGAACGGACTGGCTGAGAAGACGAAATTTTTCTGCCGCAACCTCTTCGAGGCGACATCCGAGGATTTTGAAGCGCTCGGCAAGTTCGACCGTATGCTGATCGACCCGCCACGCGAAGGCGCGATTGCCGTGTGCCAGGCAATCGTCGCGCTTGGGGAAAAACAGCCGGAAATGCGCCCGAAGCGCATTGTCTATGTGTCATGCAATCCGTCGACGCTCGCACGGGACGCCGGATTCCTCGTGCATCAGGGTGGGTACCTGTTGCGTCAGGCCGGTGTCGTCAACATGTTCCCGCATACGGCGCACGTCGAATCCATCGCGGTCTTTGAACTCGCATAATAGGGTCTTGGGCAACAAAAAAGCCGATCACGGATCGGCTTTTTGATGAGAGGGGGAACGGGAATCGAAAATCAGTCGCGATCACCACCAAAAATCCCCAGCAAGGCCAGCAAGTTGGTGAAAATGTTGTAGAGGTCGAGATAGATGGCGAGCGTCGCCGTGATGTAATTCGTCTCACCGCCGTTGATGATCTGCTGGACGTCGAACAGGATGTAGGCGGAAAAGATCACGATCGCAAGCACCGAAATCACAAGAAACAGTGCCGGCAGATGCAGGAAGGCATTGGCCAATGCTGCCACCAGGATCACCAGGACGCCCACGAACAGCCACTTGCCCAGACCGGAGAAATCCCTCTTGGAGACTGTTGCAATCGTTGCCATGCCGCCGAAAATTGCGGCAGTGCCGCCAAATGCCATCATGATCAGGGAAGCGCCATTCGAAAAGCCAAGCACCATTCCGACCAGGCGTGACAGCATCAGGCCCATGAAAAAGGTGAAGCCGAGCAAGACCGCCACGCCCAGGCCGGAATTCTTGGTTTTCTCGATGGCATAAAAGAAGCCGAACGCAATTGCCATGAATGCAATGAACCCGAGCGCGGGGCTGCCGGCAAAGAACGAAAACCTGAGTTGCACACCCAGCCAGGCGCCAAGCACCGTGGGAATCATCGAGATCGCGAGCAGCCAGTACGTGTTGCGCAGTACGCGATTGCGGACGAGAAGCGCTTCATTCGATGCGCCATAGGTTTGCTGCAGTTGTTGATCCATGCTGTTGCCTCCGTTTTGTGTCATGCGGAACAAGGTGGTGCAAGGATAGCATGCACCTTTGCCTTGTACGATAGCTTGAGTACGGTGAAGTTCGACCTGCGCGTGTCCGGCAGAATCGCCAAAGTCCAATTGGAAAAGGCTTTCATGCTACAATAGAAGGTTAGTTGATTTCTAAATTTTTAATCTTAACCCTTTATTTTTATTGGAGTTTTTACAGATGGCAATCGAACGCACCCTGTCGATCATCAAACCGGACGCAGTTGCAAAGAACGTGATCGGTCAGATTTACGCCCGTTTCGAAAACGCTGGCCTGAAGATTGTTGCGGCACGCATGGCGCAACTGTCTCGCTCCGAAGCCGAGGGCTTCTACGCCGTCCACCGCGAGCGTCCGTTCTTCAAGGATCTGGTTGATTTCATGGTTTCCGGCCCGGTCATGATCCAGGTGCTGGAAGGCGAGAGCGCGATTGCGAAGAACCGCGAACTGATGGGCGCCACCGATCCCAAGAAGGCTGACAAGGGCACGATCCGCGCCGACTTCGCCGACTCCATCGATGCCAACGCCGTGCATGGTTCCGACGCCCCGGAAACCGCCAAGGTTGAAATCGCTTATTTCTTCCCGGCCCTGAACGTTTATTCCCGCTAATTGCAATGCCGTTCTCCTTGATGATACTGTTACTTCAAGGATGAACGGCGACATGAAATACCACTATGACGGCTCTCACCAATCTGCTGGATCTCGATCCCGCACAACTCGTTGCTTACTGTGCCGAGTTGGGGGAGAAGCCGTTTCGCGCGAAGCAGTTGCAGCGCTGGATCCATCAATTCGGCGCCAGCGATTTCGACGCGATGACCGACCTGGCGAAATCGTTGCGCGACAAGCTCAAGAGCCGCGCAACGATTGCCGCACCGTCGGTGATTACCGATCACACCTCGGCTGACGGCACTCGCAAGTGGTTGCTGGATGTCGGCCAGGGCAACGCGGTTGAAACCGTATTCATCCCCGAAGAAAATCGCGGTACGCTCTGCATATCGACGCAGGCTGGTTGTGCCGTGAATTGCCGTTTCTGCTCGACCGGCAAGCAGGGCTTCAGTCGCAATCTCACCGTAGGTGAAATCATCGGCCAGCTCTGGATGGCAGAATTCGAGCTGCGCAAAACCAAAGGCATCGAACCAGGCCCCAAGGGCGAGCGACAGATCACTAACGTCGTGATGATGGGCATGGGCGAACCGCTGCTAAACTTCGAGCCGACCGTCACGGCGCTCAAGCTGATGCTGGACGATAACGCATACGGCCTCTCGCGCCGGCGGGTTACCGTTTCAACGAGCGGCGTCGTGCCGATGATCGACAAGCTGTCCCAGGAATGCCCGGTTGCGCTGGCCGTGTCGCTGCACGCTTCCAACGATGCCTTGCGCGACGGACTGGTCCCGCTGAACAGGAAGTATCCCCTCGCCGAGTTGATGGCGGCATGCCGGCGCTACCTTGCTTTTGCGCCGCGGGATTTCATCACCTTCGAATACTGCATGCTGGATGGCGTCAATGACAGTGACGCACATGCGCGCGAGCTCGTTGCCCTGGTGCAGAACGGCGAGGATTCCGTACCTTGCAAGTTCAACCTGATTCCATTCAACCCGTTCCCCGAGTCCGGCCTGAAGCGTTCCAACAACGCACGCATCAAGGCTTTCGCGCAGATCCTGATGGATGCCGGCATCGTCACTACCATCCGCAAGACGCGTGGGGATGATATCGATGCCGCATGCGGCCAGCTGGCGGGCGAGATCCAGGATCGCACCAAGGTTCAGGAGCGCATGCAGAAAATGGCGGAATACCAGAAAAAGTTCGGCAAGAATTTCGGCCGCATCGTAGAGGTGCCCAGGTGATCAGAAAAAGTATCTTGGCCAGGTTTGTTCCCGTCATTGCATCGGTCGTCCTCTTCACCGCGTGTGGTTCAAGCCCGACGGCAGGTTCGCAATCCGAGCTGCGCACGAGCTCCGATCAGACCGACAACCAGAGGCGGGCGCGCATTCGCCTGCAACTGGCGGTCGGCTATTACGAGCAGCGGCAGCTTCCGGTAGCGCTGGATGAAATCAAGCGGGCATTGCAGGCCGATCCGGATTTCGCCGAAGCTTATGACATGCGCGCCCTGATCTACATGGACATGGGCGAAACCAAACTTGCCGAAGACAATTTCCAGCAGGCGCTCAGACTTTCGCCTAATACGCCCGACTTCAACAACAACTACGGCTGGTTCCTTTGCCAGAACGGACGCGAGAAGCAATCGATCACCTATTTTGAGGCGGCACTGAAGAACCATACCTACCGGTCGCCGGCAAAGGCGCTGAACAATGCGGGCATCTGCAGCCTGAAGATGAAGGACAGGGTTGCCGCGGAACGCTATTTTTCGCAGGCCTTCCAGAATGACCCGTCCAATCCGTCCACCAATGCCAATCTCGCCAAGCTCTATTACGATCTGCATGATTATCAGCGTGCGCGTTTCTATATCGGCCGGGTGATCAAGGCTGAGGTATTGACGGCGGACGTCTTGTGGCTGGCGGTCAAGATCGAGCACAAGCTTGGCGATTCTGTGGCGGAGAACAGCCTGGCCACGCAATTGCGTCGCCGGCATGGCAGTTCTCCAGAGTATGCCGCGTACCAGCGTGGAGCCTTCGATGACTGAACCAGGGACGAATGATTCGCCTGCCGCACGTGGCGTGCAGGGGGAAGGGCAGCAACCCGTGGAGGGGCAGCGTATGGCTTCGCCGGGCGCGCAGCTTGCTGCCTGTCGAAAGGAGCGCGGCTGGACTGTGGAGCAGGTGGCAAGCCAGCTGAACCTGGCGCCGAGGCAGATTGTGGCCATTGAAAGCGATGATTATCCTGCGCTGCCCGGCATGCCCATTGTCCGTGGATTCATTCGTGCCTACGCCAAGCTGCTGAAGATAGATCCTGCGCCATTGCTGGCAACGCTCGGTGGCGAAACGGTGATGATGAATGAGCCGATTGCGCCGCGCAAAACCTTGTCGACGCCGTTTTCAGAAAGACGTTTGCCCGTGATGGGCGAACGGCCGGGCCTGTCATCCAAGTGGATAGTCGGCTTGCTGCTTCTCGTTCTGGCAGCAGTTGCGATCTGGGCGACGCAGATTGGCGGCGATTGGTTCTCACCCACGAAACTCGAGCCCTCTGCAGCAAAACCTGGCACGGAAGCCCCTCTGCCGAACGCGGGCGCGCCGGCACAGAAGCCAGCAGAGGCTGAATTGCCTCAGGCAGCCAGCCCGGCGGCTCCAGCTCCAGGTGCGACGCCCGAATCGGCGGTGCAAGCGGCGTCGCCTGCCAATACCGCGTCCCCGGCGCAGCCTGAAACTGCCAAGCCAGATGCTGCCGTGGCTCCCGCTGGAACAGCAACAACGCCGGCAACGGCGACGACAGGCAAGGATGCCCTGCAACTCAAGGTTAACGAGGACTCCTGGGTTCAAGTCCGGCGTGCAGGCGACAACAAGGTCCTGCTTTCGCGCGTGGTCAAGGCCGGAGAGACTGAAACCGTGGACGTGACCGAGCCGATTACGGTCGTGATTGGAAACGCGTCGGGCGTCGAAGCCAACTTGCGCGGTACGCCCCTGACATTGAAGGCAGGTCGTGGCAACGTCGCCCGATTGAATCTGAAATGAAGAATGCGATGGCAGCACCCAATTCTCCTATTGAATCCGGTCCACTCCAGCGGCACATAACCCGTGGTGTGATGGTTCGCTACGGCACGCGCGACGTTCTTGTCGGCGGTGGCGCGCCAGTTGTTGTGCAGTCGATGACGAACACGGATACCGCTGATGCGATTGCCACGGCGATCCAGGTCAAGGACCTTGCCCGTGCTGGCTCCGAACTCGTCCGCATTACGGTGAATACCCCGGAAGCTGCAGCGTCCGTGGCCGCGATCCGGGATCAGCTCGACAAGATGGGCATCGATGTGCCGCTGGTTGGTGATTTCCACTACAACGGCCACAAGCTGCTCAATGATTTTCCCGAGTGTGCGCAGGCGCTGTCCAAGTACCGGATCAACCCCGGCAACGTGGGGCAGGGCGCGAAGCGGGATACGCAGTTTGCGCAGATGATCGAGGTGGCCTGCCGCTATGACAAACCGGTACGCATCGGCGTGAACTGGGGCAGCCTCGACCAGGCACTGCTGGCGCGGATCATGGACGAGAACGCGCAACGCGCCCAGCCATGGGGGGCGCAACAAGTGATGTACGAAGCGCTGGTTACTTCCGCCATCGAAAACGCAAGTCGCGCCGAGGAACTGGGCTTGGCCGGCGACAAGATCATCCTGTCATGCAAGGTATCCGGCGTGCAGGACTTGATCGCCGTCTACCGCGAACTCGCACGGCGCTGCGATTACGCTCTGCATCTCGGCCTGACCGAGGCCGGCATGGGCAGCAAGGGAATCGTCGCATCGACGGCCGCCCTGTCCGTGCTCCTTCAGGAGGGAATCGGAGATACCATTCGCATTTCGCTGACGCCAGAACCTGGCGGCGATCGCACCAAGGAAGTCGTCGTGGCGCAGGAAATCCTGCAGACCATGGGGCTGCGCAAGTTCGCCCCGATGGTGATTGCCTGCCCTGGTTGCGGACGCACAACCTCGACCGTGTTCCAGGAGCTGGCCGACAGGATCCAGACCTATTTGCGTGACCAGATGCCGGTTTGGAAGAAGCAGTATCCCGGGGTGGAAAACATGAATGTTGCGGTGATGGGGTGTATCGTCAACGGTCCCGGCGAATCGAAGCATGCGAACATCGGTATCAGCCTGCCGGGCACCGGGGAATCTCCCGCGGCGCCTGTATTCATCGACGGTGAGAAGAAGGTTACCTTGCGCGGCGAACGCATTGCCGAAGAGTTCCAGGCCATTGTGCTGGATTACGTCAAAACCCGTTATGGTAAGGAAGCGGTCGAGAACTAGAACCAGTCAGATCGCGCATTGGATTCGAAGAGAATGTCAGAAAACAAGAAAGCTGAAAAGATCGTCGGCGTGAAAGGGATGAACGACATCCTGCCGGCCGACGCACCGCTGTGGGAGCTGTTCGAAAATACCGTGCAATCGGTATTGAAGAGTTACGGCTTCCAGCAGATCCGCACGCCGATCGTCGAGCCTACCGCGCTGTTTGCGCGCGGCCTCGGCGCAGTGACGGATATCGTCGAAAAGGAAATGTACTCGTTCGTCGATTCGATGAACGGCGATCAGCTGACCTTGCGCCCCGAGAGCACGGCCGGCGTGGTGCGCGCAGCGCTCGAGCACAACCTGACCTACGATGGACCGAAGCGTCTCTGGTATGCGGGACCGATGTTCCGCCATGAAAAGCCGCAGCGCGGACGCTATCGGCAGTTCCACCAGGTCGGCGCGGAGGCGATCGGTTTTACCGGCCCGGATATCGACGCCGAATTGATCATGCTGTGCCAGCGCCTGTGGGACGACCTCGGTCTGCAGGATATCAGGCTCGAACTGAACTCGATCGGCAACGCCGACGAACGCAACCGTCATCGCGCCGACCTCGTCGCCTATCTTGAGGCGCACAAGGATCTGCTTGATGCCGATGCGCAGCGCCGTCTGTACTCGAACCCCTTGCGCATCCTCGACACCAAGAACCCAACAATGCAAGAGATGGTCAATGCCGCGCCGAAGCTGCTCGATTACCTGGGCGAAGAATCGCGCGCGCATTTCGAGGGCGTGCAGAAGATCCTGCGTCACTACGGCATCCCGTTCACCATCAATCCGCGTCTCGTGCGCGGCATGGACTACTACAACCGCACTGTATTTGAGTGGGTAACGGAACAGCTTGGTTCGCAGGGTACCGTCTGCGGTGGTGGACGCTATGATCCGCTGGTCGAAATGTTCGGCGGCAAGCCGACGCCGGCATGCGGATTTGCGATCGGCGTCGAACGCCTGCTCGAACTGATGAAAGCCAGCGGTGAACAGTTTGAGCCGAACCAGTGCGACGTTTACGTCGTGCACCAGGGCGAGGCGGCGCAGTTCCAGGCCTTCGTAGTGGCGGAACGCCTGCGCGATGCCGGCCTTGATGTCGTGTTGAATTGCGCATCCGCTGCTGGCGGCAGCAGCTTCAAGTCGCAAATGAAACGCGCTGACGCAAGCGGTGCGAGCTACGCAGTGATCATCGGGGACGATGAGGTGGCCAAGGGCGTGGTGAATGTGAAGGCGCTGCGGTCAGCGGATCTCGAACATAACCAGACCACTGTCCCGTTTGACTCCGTGACGGATTACCTGATTGGCCAGATCACGTGCGGGGACAAGTGCGACGATCCGAATCATCACCATCATCATTAAGAGAATCAAGACATCATGGCATACGATCTCGAAGAACAAGAACAGCTAGCCACCCTTAAGGCATGGTGGAACCAGTACGGCAACCTGGTCACTTGGCTGCTGATCATTGCACTGGCGGGTTATTCAGCGTGGACCGGCTGGAATTATTACCATCGCAATCAGTCGGTGCAGGCCGCGCAGCTCTATGAGGAGTTGCAGAACGCGGTTTCCTCCAAGGATAACGCCAAGGTGCAGCGCGCTGCGTCCGATATTGAAGACAAGTTTGGCCGGACAGCCTATGCCCAGATGTCCGCATTGGTTGCGGCGAAGAGCGCATTCGACGCCAACGACCTGAAAGCCGCCAAGGCACAGTTGCAGTGGGCGGTCGACCACGGAAGTGATGAATACAAGGCGATCGCGAAAATCCGCCTGGCCGGCGTGCTGCTCGACGAGAAAGCCTATGACGAAGGGCTGAAGCTGCTCTCCGGCGACTTTCCTGCCGAGTTCAGCGGCGCTGTGGCGGATCGCAAGGGAGACATCCTTGCCGCACAGGGAAAAGCCGAGGAAGCGCGCAATGCCTACAAGGTGGCGCTTGAAAAGACCGACGAAAAGAACCCGGCCCGCCAGCTGATCCAGCTGAAAATGGATGCCATCAGTGGAGCGCCGGCAAAAGCCGCGGCCTGACCAGTCAAAGGGGAAGAGATGCGAATTGCCGAGAAGCTAACGTATGCCGCAGTGATCGCCGTCCTGGCCGGATGTGCTTCCTGGAACCCATTCTCCAGCAAGCACGCGCCGAAGAATCCACCGGCGCCGCTGGTCGAGTTCAAGCAGAGCCTGGCCGTACGTACCGCGTGGTCGACTTCGATCGGGCGCGCCGGTGCATTCGTGTTCACGCCCGCAGTGACGAGCGATAGCGTTTACGCTGCGTCAGCCGACGGCGGAATCGCCCGTGTCGACATCGATAGCGGCCGTGAGCGCTGGAGGATCAATGCGGGGGCACCATTGACTGCAGGGGTTGGCAGCGATGGCGCCACGATTGCCGTCGGTGCCGAAAAGGGTGTCCTGATGGCCTTCGACAGTGACGGAAAGCTGCGCTGGAAGACGCAGGCGTCCAGCGAGATTCTTTCCGCGCCGGCCGTCGGTCAGGGGCTCGTGGTGGTGCGCAGCGTCGATAACCGTATTGCTGCCTTTGACGTCGATACCGGTGTGCGCCGCTGGGTGGCGCAGCGCACGTCTCCACCGCTGACCTTGCGCAGCGCTCCCGGCATCGTGATTTCCGGGATGACTGCCTATGTCGCTTTGCCGGGCGGCAGACTTGCTGCCTTGGCGCTTTCCAACGGTGGCCCTCGCTGGGAGGTGGCAGTAGGTGATCCGAGAGGTACCACCGAACTTGAGCGGATCGCAGACCTTTCCGGTTCACCGGTCGTGACAGGCCGGGATGTCTGTGCCGTGGCATACCAGGGACGGGTGGCTTGTTTCGACGCTAATACCGGCGCAACCCGCTGGGCCAAGGAACTCTCCAGTGATGTGGGCGTGGGAGCGGATGACATGTACGTCTACGCGGCAGACGAGGGCGGTGTGGTGACGGCTTTTTCCCGCGATACGGGGTCTGGTGCATGGCGCAATAACAAGCTGGCAAATCGCCGCTTGTCGACGCCCGTGCCCGTGGGGCGCGCGGTAGCAGTTGGCGACGCCCAGGGATACATCCATTTCCTGTCACGCGATGACGGCGCACTTGTTGCGCGTGTCAATACCGATGGAAGCGCAGTGATCGCTGCAGTGCCGCTATCGACCAGGGCGGCCATTTTTCAAACACAAGCAGGTACGCTAATAGCGTTGGCAACCGAGTAAGAATTCAATGAAGCCGGTTATTGCATTAGTAGGCCGACCGAACGTCGGCAAATCCACATTGTTCAACCGGCTGACCCGGTCGCGCGATGCATTGGTCGCCGACCTTCCTGGGCTGACACGCGATCGTCACTATGGCGAAGGACGCGTTGGCGAACGTCCGTTCCTTGTCATCGATACCGGCGGTTTCGAACCGGTGGCCAAGGAAGGCATCATGGTCGAGATGGCCAAGCAGACCAAGCAGGCCGTCGCGGAAGCGGATGTCGTGATTTTCATCGTTGACGGCAGGCAGGGGCTCACGCCGCATGACAAGACGATCACCGACTTCCTTCGCAAGTCCGGTCGGCCAGTCCTGCTGGTCGTGAACAAGGCGGAGGGAATGAAGTACACCGCTGTCACAGCCGATTTCTACGAGCTCGGCCTGGGTGATCCGTATGTGATTTCGGCCGCACACGGCGATGGCGTCGCTGACCTGGTCAACGAATCCCTGGACATCGCGTTCGCACAACGGCCGGCCGAAGAAGTGCCGGCTGAAACCGGCATCAAAGGTATCAAGATTGCAATCATCGGGCGTCCGAATGTCGGAAAATCGACGCTTATCAATACGCTGCTGGGCGAGGATCGCGTCATTGCATTCGACATGCCCGGCACGACGCGCGATTCCATCGAGATCCCATTCGAGCGGGATGGCAAGCATTACACCCTGATCGACACGGCGGGCATACGGCGACGCGGAAAAGTATTCGAGGCGATAGAAAAATTCTCCGTCGTCAAAACACTGCAATCCATCTCCGAAGCCAATGTTGTCTTGCTGTTACTTGATGCGCAGCAAGATATTTCGGAGCAGGATGCGCACATCGCCGGGTTCGTGCTCGAGTCCGGCCGTGCACTCGTGGTCGGCGTGAACAAATGGGATGGACTGGAGAGCGACAGGCGCGACGAGATCAAGATGGATATTGAGCGCAAGTTGAGTTTCCTGTTTTTTGCGAAATTTCATTTCATTTCAGCGCTGAAAGGCACGGGTATCGGCCCCCTCATGAAATCGATCGATGCTGCCTATGCGGCAGCCATGGCGAAGCTATCGACTCCGCAACTCACGCGTGCGCTGATCGAGGCCGTTGAGCACCAGCAGCCGCGCCGCAAGGGCTCGATCCGGCCCAAGCTGAGGTATGCGCACCAGGGTGGACAGAACCCTCCGATCGTCGTTATTCACGGGAATGCGCTGGAAGCGATCGACGCCAACTACAAGCGCTATCTCGAGAAGCACTTCCGCGAAACTTTTTCCCTGGTCGGGACTCCATTACGTATCGAACTGCGTTCGGGTAAGAATCCTTTTGCCAGGCACGAAAAATAGTCATACGCTTGGCACGAAACGCAAAAATCGATTACATTCGTAATTCACTGTTAAAGGGGCACTTGAAAACCGTCAGGTTGTCTCCAACTCCACATCACAACAACATCATGGAGCCGTCATGAGCAATAAAGGGCAACTGTTACAAGACCCGTTCCTCAACGCCTTACGCAAAGAGCACGTACCGGTTTCGATATACCTAGTGAATGGCATCAAGCTTCAGGGTCACATCGAATCTTTCGATCAATATGTCGTTCTGTTGCGTAATACAGTAACGCAAATGGTCTACAAGCACGCCATCTCCACGGTCGTGCCGGCGCGCGCCGTCAACCTCAATCTTGAATCTGACGCGGAATAACGCATCGTTGATCTGTACTCCCATCTTATGCGCGCTGCTTTAGTCGGCGTTGATTTCGGCAAGGGCGACTTTGCTGCCAGTCTTGAGGAATTGTCCCTGCTGTCGAAATCGGCAGGGGCTCAACCCGCCGTAGTAATCACAGGAAAACGATCAAGTCCGGATGCCGCACTTTTCGTCGGTTCAGGCAAGGCCGACGAGATTGCGGATGCGGTTGTCCGCGACCAGCTGGATATCGTCATTTTCAACCATGCGTTGTCGCCTGCCCAGCAACGGAATCTCGAACGCCACCTGAAAGTCAGGGTGGTTGATCGCACCAGCCTTATCCTCGATATCTTTGCGCAGCGCGCGCAGAGCCACGAGGGCAAGGTTCAGGTGGAGCTGGCGCAGCTGCAGCATCTTGCGACGCGCCTGATTCGGGGCTGGACCCACCTTGAGCGCCAGAAGGGTGGCATCGGCTTGCGGGGGCCTGGCGAAACGCAGCTTGAGACCGACCGGCGTCTGCTGGGCGATCGGGTCAAAGCATTGCGCATTCGGCTGGACAAGTTGCAGCGCCAGCGCGAAACGCAGCGCCGCGCGCGTGGGCGCAACCGCACCTTTTCGGTGTCATTGGTCGGCTATACCAATGCCGGTAAGTCGACCCTGTTCAATGCGCTCACCAAGGCGCAGGCCTACGCGGCCGACCAGTTGTTTGCGACGTTGGACACCACCTCGCGTCGCATCTATCTTGGGGAGGCGGGCAATGTCGTCATTTCCGACACCGTGGGGTTCATCCGGGAGCTGCCTCACCAACTGGTGGCAGCCTTCAGAGCGACACTGGAAGAAACCATTCACGCCGATCTGCTACTGCATGTCGTCGATGCGGCCAGCCCGGTCAGGATGGAGCAGATCGAGCAGGTCAACGCAGTTCTGAGTGAAATCGGTGCTGACCATATTCCCCAGATTCTGGTCTGGAACAAGATTGACGCAGCAGGTCTGGAGCCGGCTTTGGAGCGTGATGAATATGATAAAATCCGGCGTGTTTTCCTTAGCGCCCAGACCGGGGCAGGATTGGATCTGCTTCGCGAAGCCATAGCCGAGTTTGCAAAAGAATATTCAGTGGCGCGTCTTGATCGTCTACCGGTTCCGGAGCAGCACGATGCGCGAGCATAGGCCTGTTTGAGAGGGCATCAAGAATAACTAGCGTTGCAACCCATTAACATAAGCCGGATAGCGAGAGAATGCCTGTTCCTCTAATCAAAAAAATCGGCCTGAAATTTTCGCTGAACGATCCTCGATGGGGGCGCGGTTCCCAAGACAATGGTCAGAACCAGAATCAGGATGGTAAGCGGCCGAGTGATGGTCCGCCTGATCTGGATCAATTATGGCGCGAGTTTAATCAGCGGCTGAACCGCCTGTTCGGCAATAAGGGGCGTGGCGAAGGTGACGGCGGCGGTGGCTTCAATCCTGACGCAAAAGGTGCCGGCATTGGCTTCGGACTGATTGCGACGATCCTTGTGTTCCTTTGGCTGGTCAGCGGCTTCTTCATCGTGCAGGAAGGGCAGACCGGTGTCGTCCTCACGTTCGGAAAATACAGTCACATGACCCCCGCCGGTTTTAACTGGCGCTGGCCCTATCCCATTCAGAGTCATGAAATCGTCAATGTGTCGCAAGTGCGCACGGTCGAGGTTGGCTATCGCTCGAACATCAGGAACAAGCAGGCCAAGGAAGCGCTGATGCTGACCGATGACGAGAACATCATCGACATCCAGTTCGCGGTTCAGTACAAGCTCAAGAATGCAGCAGAATGGCTGTTCAATAACCGTGACCAGGATGAACTGGTGCGGCAGGTCGCGGAAACGGCAATTCGCGAAATCGTCGGGCATAGCAAAATGGATTTCGTGCTGTATGAAGGCCGTGAAAAGGTGGCATTTGATGTCGGCCAGCTGATGCAGCAGATCACCGACCGTTACAAGGCGGGGATCCAGATCACGAACGTGACCATGCAGGCGGTGCAGCCACCCGAACAGGTGCAGGCCGCCTTCGATGATGCAGTCAAGGCAGGGCAGGATCGCGAACGACAGAAGAATGAAGGTCAGGCATATGCCAACGACGTGATTCCGCGAGCCCGTGGCGCAGCCTCCCGTCTGTTGCAGGAAGCCGAAGCGTATCGTGCCCGCGTCGTCGCAAACGCGCAGGGTGATGCTGCCCGCTTCAAGCAGGTGCTTGTTGAATACCAGAAGGCACCGGCTGTCACGCGTGACCGCATGTACCTGGATACCATGCAGCAGATCTTCGCGAGCACGACCAAGGTCATGGTCGACAGCAAGGGCAGCAGCAACCTCCTTTATCTGCCGCTGGAGAAGCTAATTTCACAATCGGCGGCTGAAGCATCTGCTTCCAGGGCGCCGGCTGCTCCGGCGGCGTCGCAATCGCCTTCAACCTCTTCATCGGCGAACGAGCCGCTGCAATCGATGGAAAACCAAAGACAGAAAGATTCGCGCAGCCGTGACGGACGCGAATCTCGCGAACGGGAGACCAGATAATGAGCCGTCTCGTCTCCTATGCCATCGCTGCGCTGATCGTCCTGTTTGTCCTGCTCTCGACCTTGTTCGTTGTGGACCAGCGGCAGTACGCAATCGTGTTCGCACTGGGTGAAGTCAAGAAAGTGATTAATGAGCCGGGTCTGCATTTCAAGCTGCCGCCGCCGTTCCAGAACGTGCTGTTCCTGGACAAGCGCATCCTGACGCTGGATACACCCGAAGCCGATCGGTTCATTACGGCCGAAAAGAAGAACATCCTCGTCGATGCCTACGTCAAGTGGCGTATCGTTGACCCGAGGCTGTATTTCATCAGCTTTACCGGCGATGAGCGCCGCGCACAGGATCGCATGCAGCAGGTCATCAAGGCCGCATTGAACGAAGAGATTACCAAGCGTACCGTACGCGAGGTGATTTCCGGCGAGCGCGGCAAGGTGATGAACGCGATTCAGAAGAAGGTTGCCGATGAAGCCAGGCAGATTGGCGTCGAGATCGTTGACGTGCGCCTCAAGCGTGTCGATTACGTCGAGCAGATCAACAATTCGGTGTACGACCGCATGAAAGCGGAGCGCGTGCGGGTGGCGAACGAATTGCGCTCCACGGGTGCGGCCGAATCCGAAAAGATCCGTGCCGATGCGGACCGCCAGCGTACCGTCATCCTTGCTGAAGCGTATCGCGATGCGGAGAACGTTCGTGGCGACGGCGACGCAAAGGCATCTCAGATTTATGCGCAGGCATTCGGTCAGAATCCCGAGTTCTACCGGTTCTATCGCAGCCTTGAAGCGTATCGTGCAAGCTTCAAGAATCGCAGCGACATGATGGTGGTCGACCCCAACTCCGAGTTCTTCAGGTATTTCAAAAATCCGGCTGCGGGCTCTTCGTCCGCTGCCAGGAAATGACGCAGGCGCGTCGTGGAATGCTCGTGGAGCGTTGCGTTCGGATTGGCACTGGGTTTGATGCTGCTGCTCGAGGGCGTCATTCCCTTGCTCTTTCCCAGGCGATGGCGCGACACCGTTAATCGCATCATCCAGCTATCGGACGGTCAGATTCGTTTCCTAGGCATGATTGCTCTGGTGTGCGGACTGGCGATTCTGGTACTGGTCAATTTTTATTCATAAAGCAGTCTTTCCTGTCATGCCAAACTGGCTTCTTCCTGAAAACATTGCCGACGTCTTGCCGTCCGAAGCACGCAAGATCGAAGATTTGCGCCGAGCCTTGCTCGACAACTTCCGCCTGTACGGATACGAGCTGGTCATGCCTCCTATGCTGGAATACCTCGAATCCTTGCTGACCGGCACCGGAAAGGACATGGATCTGCGCACCTTCAAGCTGGTGGACCAGCTCTCCGGCCGCACGATGGGCGTTCGGGCTGACATGACGACGCAAGTCGCGCGGATCGATGCGCATTTGCTGAATCGCTCCTCCGTGACACGCTTGTGTTATGCGGGAAGCGTGCTGCACACGCGTCCGTCAGGATTCCACGCTACGCGTGAGCCCCTGCAGATCGGTGCGGAAATCTATGGGCACGCCGGTCTGGAGGCCGATGCCGAGATCCAGGAATTGGCCTTGGCATCGCTGGCATTGGCTGGCATTTCGCGGGTACGGCTTGACCTTTGCCATGTCGGCGTATTGCGCGCAATCGTCGCGGACGATGCCCTTGCAAGAAAATGGGAGGCTGAATTGTTTGGCCTCCTCGAAGCCAAGGATGTGCCTGGCCTGAGGGAAATTACGAGGGACTTTGACCCAGTGACGAGGGAAGCTCTGCTGGCGCTTCCCTGCCTGTACGGCGATGCATCGACGATTGTTCGTGCGCGTCAGGTTCTTCCGAAAACGCAGGGAATCACGCGCGCGCTCGACGAGCTCGAGTTGCTGGTGAATAAGGGCGGCGCTGCAAGTATCACCGTGGATCTGGCTGATCTGCGCGGATATCACTATCACAGCGGCGTCATGTTTGCGGCGTACGTCCCCGGCTTGCCTAATGCGGTCGCACGGGGCGGACGTTATGACCAGGTGGGCGAAGCATTCGGGCGTGCCCGCCCGGCCACCGGTTTTTCCATGGATTTGCGGGAGCTGGCGCGCCTGATGCCCGGGGCGGAACGCATGTCGGCCGTCCGCGCGCCATGGGGTACCGAGCCGGCACTGAGGGAAAAGATCATTGAATTGCGGCAAGCGGGTGAAGTCGTGATCCAGACGATGCCCGGGCATGAAAACGATCAGGACGAATTCGATTGCGATCGAGCAGTCGTCTTCGAAAATGGAAACTGGATTCTTAAAAAACTAGGTTGATAGCATGGCAAAGAACGTCGTTGTCATCGGCACCCAATGGGGCGATGAGGGAAAAGGGAAGGTTGTCGATTGGCTGACCGATCACGCACAGGGCGTGGTGCGCTTTCAGGGGGGGCATAACGCCGGCCATACGCTCGTGATTGGCGGCCAGAAGACGGCACTGCAACTCATTCCGTCTGGCATCATGCGCCCCGGTGTTGCCTGCTATATCGGCAACGGTGTGGTGCTGTCGGTGCCCGACCTGCTGCGTGAAATCGACAAGCTGCAGGCGAGCGGCGTGGAGGTTGTGTCACGCCTGAAAGTCTCCGAAGCCTGCCCGATCATCCTGCCGTACCACACTGCGCTCGATAGCGCTCGCGAAACTGCGCGTGGCTCCGCCAAGATCGGTACGACCGGAAAAGGCATCGGCCCGGCTTATGAAGACAAGGTCGCGCGCAGGGCGATCCGGGTTGCGGACCTCCTCAACGAGAAGCGTTTCGCCGAGAAACTGCGGGAAAACCTCGACTATCACAATTTCGTCCTGACACAGTACCTGAAGGCGCAGCCGGTAGATTTCCAGAAGACGCTGGATGATGCGTTGGCGACTGTCCCGCGTATCGCGCCGATGGTGACTGATGTGTCGAGCGCTCTGTATGCTGCATCCAAGGCAGGCGCAAGCCTGCTGTTCGAAGGCGCGCAAGGGAGCTTGCTGGATGTCGATCATGGCACCTATCCGTTCGTCACCTCGAGCAACTGCGTCGCAGGCAATGCTGCGGCCGGATCCGGCGTGGGGCCGAACATGCTGCATTACATCCTTGGCATTACGAAGGCGTACACCACACGTGTCGGCTCGGGTCCATTCCCCTCGGAACTGCCGACGGACCAAGGTATCGGGAAGCATCTCGCGAGCGTTGGGCATGAATTCGGTACGGTGACCGGCCGTCCCCGTCGTTGTGGCTGGTTCGATGCGGCGCTGCTGCGCCGTTCCGTACAGATCAACGGCGTGACGGGCATGTGCCTGACCAAGCTCGACGTGCTCGACGGACTCGAGATGCTGCAGATCTGCACCGGCTACAAGCTCGATGGCAAGATCATTGATGTCTTCCCGGTGGGAGCTGAAGAAGCAGCCGGATGCGAGCCTATTTACGAAGAAATGCCGGGATGGTCGGATTCGACGGTTGGCGCCAAGTCCCTCTCTGCTTTGCCTGCGAATGCGCGCGCCTACATCAAGCGGATCGAGGAACTGGTCGGCACGCCGGTCGACATGGTCTCAACCGGTCCGGATCGTGAGGAAACGATCGTGTTGCGCCACCCGTTTGCATGATGGAACGGGGAGAAGCAATGAGTTCGACGAGCGACAAGGACCTCTGGGTTTCATGGGACGACTACAATCAGGCCGTTGTCGGCCTGGCACACCTCATTCACGAGTCGGGATGGAAATTTGACCAGGTCCTGTGCCTCGCGCGCGGCGGCTTGCGCCCTGGCGACATCTTTTCCCGGATCTTTGATGTTCCGCTGGCAATTCTCTCGACCAGTTCATATCGCGAAGAGGCGGGCACGGTGCAGGGCAACCTTGATATTGCGAAGCACATCACCGTGACCAAGGGCCCACTCGCCGGGAAGGTGCTGCTGCTGGATGACCTGGTGGATTCGGGTGTGACGCTGCAAAAGGTACAGAATCACATCAAGGAGAACTTCCCGGAGGTGACGGAGGTTCGTTCAGCGGTCATTTGGTATAAAGCCTGTTCCACGGTCCGGCCGGATTATTTCATGCACCACCTGTCCCATAATCCGTGGATTCATCAGCCATTCGAAGCTTATGACAGCCTGCGGCCACACCAGTTGGCAGCCTGGCTCAGAAAAGGCGACGCGAGCTGAGCAGAACTTGCTCTTTCGTTCAGAATCCAATGCAGGGAATCAGCGCAACGCCGCGCAGTGATTGAATGAAAAAACCCGTTGGGAAACCAACGGGTTTTTATTTGAGGCCGTGAAAGCTCTTGCACGATCGTCGGGAGTCCGCGCGAGACGGGGCCGAGGCGGGCCGGACATAGCCATCGGACGAATGCCGGCGTATCCTGTTTTTCGGGGCCCAAAAAGAAAAAGGTCCGCATTTTGCGGACCTTTTTAAACCTGGTGCCCAGAAGAGGACTCGAACCTCCACAGTGTTGCCACCGCTAGGACCTGAACCTAGTGCGTCTACCAATTCCGCCATCTGGGCGATGCGAAAGACCAGAATTATAGCGGAAAACTCGAATATGTCAATTCGTCGATGCAATGAACATCGCGTAAGATTCGGAACAAGTCGGGGGTTAGGTAAATACAACGGTACTCCGTTACACTAACCCCTGTAGTAACTTAATAAAAATGATTGAAGCACCCATTTGAACCAATATTCATACAGTATCCCCAGCCGAGAGGAGATTCTCGGTATCTTGCGCACCGCGGCGGAACCACAGGACGTGCACTCCATCGCCGCGGCACTCGACGTCAAACCTGAAGAACTGGACGGCCTCACGCGCCGCCTGAACGCGATGGAACGTGATGGTCAGATCAGGCCTACTCGCAATGGCCATTATCAGCTTGCGCATCAGCCGAACTTCATTGAAGGCCGCGTGGCCGGACACCGGGAAGGTTACGGCTTCCTGATTCCCGAGGATGGCAGCGAGGACATTTTCCTGCCCGAAAAGGAAATGCAGAAAGTCCTGCATGGTGATCGCGTCCAGGTACGGATCGTCGGCACCGATCGCCGTGGACGGCCAGAGGGCACGATCGTCGAAGTGGTCGAACGCGCCAATACGCACGTCATCGGTCGTCTGCTGAATGAAAACGGTGTCTGGATCGTCGCCCCTGAAGACAAGCGCATTGGCCAGGACATCCTGCTGTCAGGCTCACCCGGCAAGGCAAAGACCGGGCAGGTGGTCAGCGTCGAACTGATCGAGCAGCCATCGCGTTACACCCAGCCTGTCGGAAAAATCGTCGAGGTACTTGGCGACATCGATGACCCCGGCATGGAGATCGAGATTGCTGTGCGCAAGTACGGTGTCCCGCATGAGTTTTCCGAGGCTGCGAAGAAGCAGGCTGCCAAACTGCCGAATGAAGTCCGCCAGGCGGATCTCGCAGAGCGCGTCGACTTGCGCGACATCCCGCTGGTCACGATTGACGGTGAAGATGCGCGTGACTTCGACGATGCGGTGTACTGCGAACCGGTGAAGATCGGCCGCACCAAGGGCTTCCGCCTGATTGTGGCAATTGCCGATGTCAGCCAGTACGTGAAGCCGAACGATATGCTGGACGTCGACGCGCTGGAACGCAGCACGTCGGTGTATTTCCCGCGGCGCGTGATTCCCATGCTGCCGGAAAAGCTGTCCAATGGCTTGTGCTCGCTGAATCCCGATGTCGACCGGCTGACGCTCGTGTGCGATGCTGTGATCACCGCAAAAGGCGAGATCAAGGCATATCAGTTCTATCCGGCGGTAATGCACTCGGCCGCGCGGCTGACTTATACGGAAGTTGCCGCCATCCTCGAGAATACCAAGGGCCCCGAGGCCGCCAAACGTCCCGCACTGGTGCCGCACTTGCAGAATCTCTACGGGGTGTTCCAAGCCTTGCTGCAGGCAAGGCAGGCACGCGGTGCGATCGACTTCGAGACGACGGAGACCTACATTGTCTGCAATGCCGCCGGCAAGATCGAACAGATTCTGCCGCGCACGCGCAATGATGCGCACAGGCTGATCGAGGAATGCATGCTGGCGGCCAATGTCTGCGCCGCGGATCTGCTCGCGCGACACAAGCATCCGGGTGTCTATCGCGTCCACGCTGCGCCGTCCAAGGAGAAGTTGAACCAGGTGAGGACCTTCCTGAAGCAAATGGGCCTGCACCTCGGGGGCGGTGAGACGCCTGCCGCATCCGATTATGCTGAACTGATACCGAAGATTAAGCTGCGTCCGGACGCCGTGCTGATCCAGACCATGTTGCTGCGGTCGATGCAGCAGGCAGTGTACAGCCCGGAAAACATCGGGCACTTTGGCCTGGCCTATGAAGCCTATGCGCATTTCACCAGCCCGATTCGCCGTTACCCGGATCTGCTTACCCATCGCGCGATCAAGGCTATCATGCAGGGCAAGCGCTATGAACCGAAGGGAATCGATACTAGCCAACTGAACACGATGCTGTCGCCAGCCGCACGCAGGATGGCCGCGCAGGAAAAGGCCGAAGGCAAGAAGAGAAAAGAGGGCGAGCTCGCCATCTGGGAAGCGCTCGGCATCCACTGCTCGGCCAATGAGCGGCGCGCCGATGAGGCGTCCCGCGATGTCGAGGCATGGCTGAAGTGCTATTTTATCCGGGACAAGCTGGGCGAAGAATTCTCTGGCACGATTTCCGGCGTGGCACCGTTCGGTATTTTCGTGCAGCTCGACACCTTGTTCATCGAAGGCATGGTCCATGTCACCGAGCTGGGTGCGGATTACTTTCAGTACGACGAGGTGCGCCACGAATTGCGCGGCGAACGTACAGGCATTCGTTATCAGCTTACCGATCGTGTGACCGTGCAGGTAAGCAGGGTCGATCTCGACGCCCGCAAGATCGACTTGCGGCTCGTGCACCAGGCAGACATCAGGCCGGCGCTGAAAACTGAAGTGCGCCGTGCCGAATCCGCGCAGGCGCACGAAAAGAAACCCAGGAAGGCAGCTGCGCCCAGAAAAGCGGTAGCGGCCAAGACTGCCAGACCGAAGCGCGTCAAATCCGCTTCCGGAAGCGCAAAGACGACGCGTACAAGCAAGTCGCGTGCGAAGAATGGCAAAAAGAAAAGATAAGACATGAAAAGCAAAATGATTTTCGGCTTTCACGCCGTGACGGCGCGTCTGCGCCATGAAGCATCATCGGTGGAGGAAATTTACGTAGATGCAACCCGGCACGATCGCCGCATGCAGGAGTTGCTGCACGCGGCAGAGGCCGCCAAGGTGCGCATCATCCAGGTCGATGACCAGCGTTTGAACGGCATGGTTGGCACGCGGCGACACCAGGGTGTGGTTGCAAAGGCAGGCGAGCTGTCGCTGGCGCGCAATCTGGACGAATTGCTCGACGCGATCGAAGGGCCGCCACTGCTGTTGCTGCTCGACGGCGTGACCGATCCGCACAATCTCGGCGCATGCCTGCGCGTGGCCGATGGAGCTGGCGCGCATGCAGTGATTGCACCGAAGGACCGCGCGGTGGGGCTCAATGCGACGGCGGCCAAGGTGGCAAGCGGTGCGGCGGACACGGTGCCATACATTACCGTGACTAATCTCGCACGTACCATGCGCGAGCTCAAGGAGCGCGATGTCTGGCTGATCGGCACCACGGATGATGCCGAGAAAGGCCTTTACGAAGCGGACTTTACCGGCCCGGTCGCGATCGTCATGGGCTCGGAAGGCGAGGGCATGCGACGCCTGACGCGGGAGAATTGCGACGTCCTCGTCAGCATTCCCATGTACGGCGCGGTCGAAAGCCTGAATGTGTCGGTCGCGTCCGGCGTCTGCCTGTATGAAGCACGACGACAGCGGATCTCAGCGCGGTAACGTGTGCAGCGGGGTGCCGACTCGTCGAGCCGCGGATCGGGTAGGCAAGCGCGATGCAAGACGTTAACATTACGACTCAGAGCACTCATCGACATTTCTTATGTTCAGCCGCATTCGCGAAGATATCGTCAGTATTATCGACCGTGACCCGGCCGCGCGCACTGCATGGGAGGTGCTTACCTGCTATCCGGGTTTGCACGCCATCGCGATGCACCGTTGGGCACACTGGTGCTGGGTTCATGAACTGAAGTGGCTGGGGCGTTTTGTCTCGCATATTGCACGTGGGCTGACGGGGATTGAAATCCATCCCGGTGCGACGATAGGCCGGCGTGTATTCATCGATCATGGATTCGGCGTGGTCATCGGCGAGACAGCGGAAGTCGGCGATGATTGCACGATTTACCAAGGCGTGACCTTGGGCGGAACTTCGCTGCACAAGGGAACAAAGCGTCATCCGACGCTCGGGCGCGGCGTGATTATCGGCGCCGGCGCCAAGGTGCTCGGCGGTTTCACGGTTGGCGACGGCGCGAAGGTCGGGTCGAATGCCGTTGTGGTCAAGGAGGTGCCTCCTGGCGCGACTGCCGTCGGCAATCCGGCGCACATCATGCAAAAGGATGCGGGACGCCAGCGGGAGGAAGCGGCGGCGCGCGTCTTTGCCGCTTACGGTGTTACGCCCAATGCGGACGAAGATCCCTTGTCGATGGCATTGCACAAGCTGATCGATCGCGCAGTCTTGCAGGAGCAGCAGATCGAGAACATTCTCACCGCATTGAAGGCAGCGGGTGTCGGCTGCGAAGCGCTCCCGCAGATCGATCAGTTCGATGCAGAACAACTGAACAAACTGGTGGAATGAGGCAGCAAGGTGACTGAGCTGAATACGACGGATGCGCAAGGGCAGCGTGACGACATTCTTGATCCATTCGAAGTGCGCGTGCTGGCCGTGCTGGCGGAAAAAGAAGCGCTTACGCCGGACAACTATCCCTTGTCCCTCAATGCCCTGACAAATGGCTGCAACCAGTTGTCGAGCCGCGATCCTGTGATGTCCATTTCAGAAGACACTGTGCAGGATGTCTTGCAGCGCCTGATCCAGAAGAAGCTGGTTTCCGAGGTGCGGCAGGCCGGTGCACGGGTCGTAAAATACGAACATCGCATGCGGATGAAATGGTCGCTGGAACAGGACAAGCTCGCCGTATTAGCGATACTGATGCTGCGCGGAATCCAGACGCCCGGCGAAATCCGCTCGCGCAGCGGCCGCCTGCATGACTTTGGCTCTGTCGCAGACGTCGAAACCGGCCTGCAATTCCTGATCGACAAGTATCCGCCGCTGGTCGCACGGCTGGCGCGTGCCCCCGGAACCAAGGAGTCGCGTTATGTGCATCTTCTGTCGGGCGACGAGGTTCTCGAGCAGCAGGAGGTGGCTGCAAGCTTTTCCAGCGGCGTGGAGCTTCCGCGCCAGGATCGTGTGGCGCAGCTCGAAGCGGAGGTGGCGCGGTTGCGTAGCGAAGTCGATCGCCTGACCGAGCAGTTTGATGATTTCAGGAAGCAGTTCGACTAGCGCGGCTCAATCCTGCCGCACTACCATTCCATCCACATTGAAGCGTTTGAAGCGACCGTCTGCATCGATGGCAATCCAGCCACCGCGCATCGGTTGATGATCGCAATCCCAGTCCGGCAGAACATGACGGATGCATGTCCTTCCATTCACTTGATGCTCATGAGCGCCCGGGCGATGGGTGTGGCCATGAATCATGGTCGTGGCATCGGTTGCTTCGAAGAGTGAAGCGATTGCTTCCGGATTCACATCCATGATCTCGTAAGACTTTTCGCGCTGCGCTTCGCGGCTGCCGCTCCGCATCCGGTCGATGATTTCCTTGCGTTGGGCCAACGGCAGAATAAGAAAATTGCGTTGCCATTCCGGCTGGCGCACCTGTGCGCGAAACGCCATGTAACCGTGATCGTCTGTGCATTGCGCATCTCCATGCACCAACGTGATGCGGTGGCCCGCGATATCAGCGACATATGGCTCGGCGAGCAGTGTCATGCCGGCTGCACGGGCAAAGTCTTCGCCGACCAGAAAGTCACGATTGCCGCCTATCCAGAAGAGCTTCACCCCGGCATCGCTGATTGACTTGAGCGCATCGGCGATTCGCTGATTGTACGGGGTAACGATGTCGTCATCGCCGGCCCAATATTCGAACAGGTCACCCAGTACATACAACTGCTGGGCATGCGACGCGTGCCGATGCAGGAAGTCAAGGAAGGCCTGCGTCGTACGCGACAGCGACGGTTGCAGGTGTACGTCCGAAACAAAAAGCGCAACCGCCTGCGATTGCGCTTCTTTTTCTTGTGCATTCACGATTGATCCGGGCATGCGAGCACCGAGGCTGAATCAATCAGACGATTTCTGCTTTTTCGATCACGACGTTTTCAACCGGTATGTCGGAATGCATGCCGGTGCGCGTGGTTTTCACCGACTTGATCTTGTCGACGACGTCAGTTCCTTCGGTCACCTTGCCGAACACGCAATAGCCCCAACCGTCCTGGCCTGGATAATCGAGGAAGCTGTTGTTCTTGACGTTGATGAAGAACTGTGCGGATGCGGAATGCGGCGCCGAAGTGCGCGCCATGGCAATCGAGTAAGGCTCGTTCTTCAGGCCGTTCTTGGCTTCGTTTTCGATCGGTTCGTTGGTCGGCTTCTGCTTCATGCCGGGTTCGAAACCACCGCCCTGGATCATGAAACCGTCAATGACGCGATGGAAGATCGTGCCGTCGTAGTGACCGGATTTCACGTACGAGAGAAAATTTTCAACGGTCTTCGGCGCTTTTTCTGCATCGAGTTCCAGCTTGATCTTGCCGTAGTTGGTGGTGAGGATGACAGCCATGATAGTCCTTTGGAATGAATTGAATTATTTGACGATGGATGCGGATTCAATGACGACCGGTTTTACCGGAACATCCTGGAACATCCCTTTGCTGGTGGTTTCCACTGCCTTGATCTTGTCGACTACGTCAGTTCCCTTGACGACCTTGCCGAACACGCAATAACCCCAGCCATCCTGGCCAGGGTAGTCGAGGAAGCCGTTGTTCTTGACGTTGATGAAGAACTGCGCGGACGCGGAATGCGGCGCCGAAGTGCGCGCCATCGCCACCGTGTATGCCTCATTCTTCAATCCGTTCTTTGCTTCATTTTCAATAGGCGGATTGGTCGGTTTCTGCTTCATGTCCTTGTCAAAGCCGCCGCCCTGGACCATGAAGTTGTTGATCACACGATGGAAAATGGTGCCGTTGTAATGGCCGGATTTCACGTAAGACAAGAAATTGTCGACGGTCTTCGGCGCCTTGTCGGGATAGAGCTCCAGAACGATCTCGCCCATGCTGGTCTTCAGGGAAACATGCGGCGTGTCGGCAGCCATGGCGCCAAAGCCTGTGCCGGCCAGGGACAGCGCGGCGATCAGCTGCATGATATGTCGGCGGGAATGTTGCATTGCTGATTCCTTTGCTCTTTACAGGAAAAAGTTGTTTGTGTATCTTGCGTGTCCCCTTGCCGACCGCCATTCGGGCACACCAGGCGCAACGGTAGGGCAAGGCTTCAATGTTATACTGAAGCGGAACCGTGCATTTTATCAAAATAAGCATTACAAAAGGGTTCGGCCTCTCTGTTGCGCTACATCACACGCCGGTTTCCAAGGGATGGGAAACCTTCAGCGGGCGTGCCATGCGCTCCCGGCCGGAACGGAAAAATCGCCCATGACTGCCATCAAGATTTACAACACGCTTGCACGTGACAAGCAAACCTTTGTTCCCATGCAGGCCGGTAAAGTCCGCATGTATGTATGCGGAATGACGGTGTATGACTATTGTCACCTTGGACATGCGCGTGTCATGGTGGTGTTCGACATGGTGCAGCGCTGGTTGCGCGCATCCGGCCTGGATGTGACTTACGTGCGCAACATCACTGACATCGACGACAAGATCATCAGGCGCGCTGTCGAGAATGGCGAATCGATTTCGCAGCTGACGCAGCGCTTCATCGCAGCGATGGACGAAGATGCCGCCGCGCTCGGCGTGCAGAAGCCCGATCATGAACCGCGCGCGACACAATACGTGCCGCAGATGCTCGGCCTGATCGAAACGCTGGAGCAGAACGGATTGGCCTACAAGGCAGCCGACGGCGACGTGAATTATTCGGTGCGCGACTTCCCGAACTACGGCAAGCTTTCCGGCAAATCGCTGGACGACTTGCGCGCCGGCGAGCGCGTCGAGCTCAATACCGGCAAGCGCGATCCGCTCGATTTCGTGCTCTGGAAATCCGCCAAGGAGTCCGAGCCCGATGAGGTGAAGTGGGATTCGAAATGGGGCAAAGGCCGCCCGGGATGGCATATCGAGTGCTCTGCAATGAGCTGCGATCTGTTGGGCGAGCAGTTTGATATCCACGGTGGCGGCGAGGACCTGCAGTTTCCGCACCACGAGAACGAGATTGCGCAATCCGAAGGGGCATTCCGCCATGCTTTCGTCAATTACTGGATGCACAACGGATTCATCCGCGTGGACAACGAAAAGATGTCGAAGTCACTCGGCAACTTCTTCACCATCCGCGACGTACTGAAAAAATACGATGCCGAGGTTGTGCGCTTCTTCATCCTGCGCGCCCACTACCGCAGCCCGCTCAATTACTCCGACGCTCACCTGGACGATGCGAAGAATGCATTGACGCGTCTCTACACGGCATTGAAGGAAGTCGCGCCGGACGCGCTCCCGTTTGATCGGAACGAATCGCACGCGGTTCGCTTTGCGGACGCGATGAATGATGATTTCAATACGCCGGTTGCAATCTCCGTGCTGTTCGACCTGGCGAACGAAGTCAACAAGACGAGGTCGCCGGCGCTTGCGCGCCAGTTGAAGGCGCTTGGCGGAGTTATCGGGCTCTTGCAGCGTACGCCGCAGGTGTTCCTGCAGGGTGGGCCATCCACCTCAGCGCAGGCCCTTGATGAGACGGCGATCGCCGCACAGATCGAGGCCAGGGTGGCCGCGAAGAAGGCGAAGAATTTTGCAGAGGCGGACCGCATTCGCGCCGATCTCCTTGCCAAGGGCATTGTTCTCGAGGACAAGCCGGGCGGGATCACCGAGTGGAGAAGGGCTTGAAGGCATGTCGACATCTCGGCTGGGGAATGGGGCAATGATGGGAGTGCCGGTCTACTGGCAGGACGCCAAGGATGAACTGATGAAGCGTGACCGCATCATGCGCAAACTCATCCCGCAGTTCGGCGACATGCACCTGGTCGGGCGCGGTGAGGCATTCACCACGTTGACGCGGTCGGTCGTGGGACAGCAGATCTCGGTCAAGGCTGCGGACGCCGTCTGGGAGCGCTTCCTCGAAGTGTGCCCGAAATGCACGCCGGCGCAGGTGCTCAAGGCGGGGGCGGAAAAACTGGCGGCCTGTGGCTTGTCAAAAAGGAAAGCGGAGTATGTCATCGATCTCGCGGAGCATTTCAAGGCCAAGCGCGTCCATGCGGACAAATGGACGGAGATGGACGACGAAGAAGTCATCTCGGAACTGATCCAGATCCGGGGAATCGGACGCTGGACAGCAGAGATGTTTTTGATATTTAATCTGCTCCGGCCCAACATTTTGCCTTTGGACGACCTTGGGTTGCTCAAGGGCATAAGCATTAACTATTTTTCAGGTGAACCGGTTTCCCGTAGCGATGCGCGCGAAGTGGCCGCAAACTGGGAGCCGTGGCGCACTGTCGCGACGTGGTATCTCTGGCGCAGTCTCGATTCCGCGCCGATCATTGATTGATATCCGTCTCATCAACAAGGAGGCACGATGAGCAAGACAACTTTTCTCGGATTTGAGCAGCCGATTGCAGAACTCGAGGGAAAAATCGAAGAACTGCGTTTTGTGCAGGATGATTCTGCAGTCGACATCTCCGAAGAGATCGAACGTCTCTCCAAGAAAAGCCAGCAGCTCACGAAGGATATCTACGCAAAGCTGACGCCCTGGCAGGTGTCGCAGATCGCGCGTCACCCGCAACGTCCTTACACGATGGATTACGTGAACGAGATCTTCACGGATTTCCATGAACTGCACGGCGACCGCACGTATTCGGACGATTTGTCGATCGTCGGCGGCCTTGCCCGCTTCAATGGTCAGCCTTGCATGGTGATCGGTCATCAGAAGGGACGCGATACGAAGGAGCGTGCGATGCGCAACTTCGGCATGCCCAAACCGGAGGGCTATCGCAAGGCGATGCGCCTGATGAAGGTTGCCGAGAAGTTCGGTCTGCCGATCTTCACCTTTGTCGACACACCCGGCGCTTTTCCCGGCATCGATGCCGAAGAACGCGGCCAGTCCGAAGCCATTGGCCACAACCTGTATGTGATGGCCGAGCTTAAGGTGCCGCTGATCGCCACCATCATCGGTGAAGGCGGGTCGGGCGGCGCCTTGGCGATCGCAGTTGGCGATGTCGTCCTGATGCTGCAATACGCGACCTACTCCGTGATTTCGCCTGAAGGTTGCGCATCCATTCTCTGGAAGACTTCCGAGCGCGCCGCCGATGCGGCAGATGCCCTGGGTCTCACCGCTCATCGCCTGAAGGCACTGAACCTGGTGGACAAGATCGTCAATGAGCCGCTGGGAGGCGCGCATCGTGATCCGAAACAGATGGCTTCCTTGCTCAAGCGCGCACTGGCTGACTCGCTGCGCCAGGTACAGGGCATGAAACCGAAAGAACTAGTCGCCACAAGGCATGAGAAGCTGATGGCCTACGGCAAGTTCAAGGAAATCACGCCTTCGGAATAAGTTGTGCCGAATCCGCAGGCAGCGTCTATCATCGACGCCTTCGAACGCGCGCTGGGAGTGATCCGGGCGCGCGTTTTTGCTTTTTCTGAGAGTGGAACTACGCAACGGCTGGCAGTCGCCTACAGCGGTGGGCTGGATTCGGCGGCCTTGCTGCATCTCGCGCATGTGTATGCGAAGGCGCACGGCATCTCCCTGTTTGCATTTCATGTCCACCACGGCATCAGCCCGAATGCCGATGCATGGCTTGCCCATTGCGAGAAGGAGTGCGCGGCGTCCGGAATTCATTTCGATGCACGCCGCATGGTGCTGTCGGATCGTGAACGCGACGGCGTTGAGCAGGCCGCGAGGACCGCACGCTACGCAGCGCTGGGGGAATTATGCCGGCAGCATGAAGTGCCCTTGCTCCTGACTGCGCATCACCAGGACGATCAGGCTGAGACCGTGCTGCTGCAGTTATTGCGCGGTTCAGGTGTAACGGGAATGTGCGGTATGGATGCGCTCAATACTGCCCCCGATCTGCTTGGCGATGCGCGCACGCTGATCGGCCGTCCCTTGCTGGAGGTGACGCGCGCGGAGCTGGCGATGTTTGTGAGTCAGCACGGCATTGCATTCGTGGAAGACGAATCGAATACCGATCTTCGTTATGCCCGCAACGCCTTGCGGCACGGCGTCGTGCCCTCGCTCGACCGCTATTTCCCGGGCTTCCAGCGGCGCCTCGCGCGCGCCGCACAGCATGCCCGCTCGGCGCAAGGCATGCTCGACGAACTCGCAGAGCAGGACCTTGCCAGTTGTTGCGCCGGTGATGCCATCGATATCGCACGATTGCAAAAACTCGGCACCGACCGGATCGACAATCTGCTGCGCCACTGGTTTGCGCGGCACGGCATTCGCATGCCGTCCACGGCCTGGCTGGTGCAGATGCGTGGGCAGCTGTTCGAGGCACGGAAGGATGCGCTGGTTTGCGTGACGCATCCCGACTGCGAAATCCGGCGCCATCGCGGCATGATGCATCTGGTGCCGAGGATAATGAATGGCGGCGTGAGGTTGCCGCCGGTCGCATTCCGATGGAACGGCGAGGCAGAAATGCCGTTTCCCGCCTATGGCGGAAGCCTGCATTTCGATATCGTGGCGGAAGGCGTCGATGGCGTCTGGCTGCGCGCACAGGAACTGCACCTGCGCCACCGGAGTGGCGGCGAGAAATTGAAGCTTGCTGCGGATCGTCCGACGAAAAGCCTGAAACATCATTTCCAGGACCTCGATGTTCCTGCATGGGAGCGAACCCGTTTGCCGGTTGTTGTTACGGGCGACGGGAAGTTGCTGTATGCCGCGGGAATCGGGATGAATTGCCGCGATGTGCCAATGACGCGAGGGCAGGCCATCCGCTTGCGCTGGGAAGCCGGCGCCTCCTGACTTCGTGCAGGAAATTCAACTCTTGGCGACATTGCTTCAAGCCTCGGCACTTGCCTTCCTGCGTTGCAGCATGTAAAGTAAAGGGTTGATTTTTCTCACAATTCTTCATTTCTTCAGCGCAGCTTTTCACCCTTATGGCTTTAATCGTCCACAAATACGGCGGCACTTCCATGGGCTCGACAGAGCGCATCAAGAACGTCGCTAAGCGCGTCGCCAAATGGCATGACGCTGGTCATCAAATCGTGGTAGTGCCGTCCGCAATGTCGGGCGAGACCAACCGTCTGATCGCCCTGGCAAAGGAAATCATGCCGCAGCCGGATCCGCGCGAACTCGACATGCTGGCGTCGACCGGCGAGCAGGTGTCGGTCGCGCTGCTGTCGATGGCATTGCAGACCATTGGCAAGCAGGCGGTGTCCTATGCGGGCTGGCAGGTGCCGATCAAGACCGACTCGGCCTTTACCAAGGCGCGCATCCAGTCGATCGACGATGCCCGCGTGCGCAAGGATCTTGCCGCCGGAAAGATCGTGATCATCACCGGCTTCCAGGGGGTGGACGATGCTGGCAACATCACGACGCTCGGCCGCGGTGGTTCGGACACCTCCGCAGTAGCGGTTGCCGCCGCACTGAAGGCGCAGGAGTGCCTGATCTATACCGACGTCGACGGTGTGTACACGACCGATCCGCGCGTGGTATCGGAGGCGCGTCGCCTGAAGACGGTGACTTTCGAAGAAATGCTGGAACTGGCATCGCTCGGTTCCAAAGTGCTGCAGATCCGCTCGGTGGAATTTGCCGGCAATTACAAGGTGCCGACACGCGTGTTGTCGTCGCTGACCGATCCGCTCATGTCGCTGGAAGAAGAAGCCAACTCCGGCACCCTGATTTCGTTTGAGGAAGATACACACATGGAACAAGCCGTCATTTCCGGAATCGCGTTCAACCGCGATGAAGCGAAGATTACCGTGCTGGGCGTGCCCGACAGGCCTGGCATCGCCTATCAGATCCTGGGACCGGTCGCCGATGCCAACATCGAAGTCGACATGATCATCCAGAACCAGTCCGTCGAAGGCAAGACCGATTTCACGTTCACCGTGCCGCGTGGCGACTATGCGAAGGCGATGGACGTGCTGAACAAGAGTGTGAAGGAACACATCGCCGCTACCAGCATCATCGGCGATACGAAGGTCTCGAAGGTGTCAGTGGTTGGTGTGGGCATGCGCAGCCACGTCGGCATCGCATCGCAAATGTTCCGTACGCTGTCGGAAGAGGGCATCAACATCCAGATGATTTCCACGTCGGAGATCAAGATTTCTGTCCTGATCGACGAGAAGTATATGGAGCTTGCGGTGCGCGCGCTGCACAAGACATTCGACCTGGAAAAAGCTTGATCGTTTTCGAACTGACTGCATAGTTTCATTGACCAAGTCCGCGTGAGCAGCTATCATGCGTGACTTTACTGCGACGGGAGCCGTAACACCGTTGCGAGAGTGGAGACGTGGCCGAGTGGTCGAAGGCACTTCCCTGCTAAGGAAGCATACGGGCTTAAACCTGTATCGAGGGTTCGAATCCCTCCGTCTCCGCCAGAATGCAAAGAGCCCCGCAAGGGGCTTTTTTATTTTTAGCGAAAGATTGAGCCTGCACTGTGTGTCCGGCCTGGAATGGCGTGGTGGATAGTCGAGCCACCGACCGCAGCATGCGGGGAAATCTCGCCAGACTTCACCGGCGGACATGAAGCCCTTGGGTTTTTTGTTGTTCGCTTCAAATGCGGCACATCTACCGACGCCGTACTGTCGCTCCGCCGCCTCCGCTGCGCATTCGCGCCACCGATCCTCGTGGCATCACGCAATGGCCCCGTTCATGTCTGATACGCCAGCTTTCGGTGTCCGCACAATAATTGCATAAATTGCAACTTTCTTGCGGGGCGCGGGCGAGCATTCCAAAAAAATTTCCCGACAGCCCTAAATTTCCACCTTCCCGGTCCGATAAGTTCAAAAGCGAAACCGCGGCCAAAAAATTTTAAAAATTTTTGCGTGGAACCCTAAATTTGACCGAAATGCTGCCGATAAACAACAAAGCGGTATGACGAAGTGCTTGAGATAAACCGGCGAAAGCCATTTATTGCAATCCTGAACGCATATAAGAAAAACAAGTTTTCTAGACAATCTCCCCGGCCCGGACGGCTGAGCGACCGATCGTTGATCGGCCCGAAAGCCGCGCCAGAAGCCAATCTCCGTGCTTTTCCGGAAGTGCGGGAAGGATGTCGCTCGGCGCTTGTAAGACAAACGCCTACGGGCGGCGTTCGTGCGCGCCCTACGAAAAATATGGCGCGGTACCTATTTCCAGTAAGCAATCTCCAATTCAGAATTCATCTCAATGGGATTCCAAACGGAAACTATTTCCATAGGACAAGGGGATGAAAATGAACACGAATGACATGATGGCCGAGATTCGTGACGCCAATCTGAGCTACCTGATGCTTGCGCAGCAGATGATCCGTTCTGACAAGGCTTCTGCCGTTTTCCGTCTCGGAATCAGCGGTGAGATCGCAGATCTGATCGAGGGTTTGAATAACGCGCAAATCCTGAGGCTTGCCGGGACAAACATGATGCTGGCGCGTTTTCGTTTCGATGACGGGGCCATTCTCGGAATGTTGACGAGTTACAACAAGGAACGCGGACTGGCGCATTCCCATGCCGCGATCCTGATGGCGGGCCAGCAGGTCGAGGAAATTTCCTGAATTTTTGCAGCAGGCGTTGGAGACGAGACGAGGTCAACATGGCGAAGAAAAGCGTAGTCACGGAAGCGCAGGAAATCCAGCTCGCAATCGAGCTCATCAACCTCGGTGCGCGTCTTCAGCTCCTTGAATCCGAGACTTCCCTGTCGCGCGAGCGTCTCCTGAAGCTCTACAAGGAGCTCAAGGGCGTCTCCCCTCCGAAAGGCATGCTGCCGTTTTCCACTGACTGGTTCATTACCTGGCAACCGAACATTCATTCTTCGCTCTTCATCAATATCCACAAGTACCTGGTCGAGCATGCGCAGATTTCGGGTATTGAGGCAGTAATGAAGGCCTATAAGCTCTACCTGGAGCAGGTCGAACCCGATGCGAACGGCGAGCCGGTCCTGTCGCTGACCCGCGCGTGGACGCTGGTGCGCTTCTTCGAAAGCAAAATGCTCGAGACCGCGAGCTGCAGCAAGTGTGGCGGCGACTTCGTGGTGCATCGTCTGGACCTGCATACCGACTACACCTGCGGGCTGTGCCATATGCCGTCCCGCGCCGGCAAGACAAAGAGGGCGAAGGACGAAGCCGCCAGTGCCGCCGCCGTCTCATCGGCGCCGCACGCTTGATATCAAAAGGTTAATGATGTCTACCGGCCGTCCGGAGTCGGATTGGTCGAACTCCAGAGTCTTTCGCTTTAGCCCGGCAGTGCAGGCACTGCTGATTCAGACAATTTCATTTGTGCTGATCCTGGCTGTCGCGTACGCCATGCCGGTGCTGACAAACATCCAGCTCAGTCTTGGCATCGCGGCCGTCCTGCAAGGTGTGGTTGCCGCCGTGATTTCCCGCTGGCGCAACATGGCTCCGTGGTGGATGCCGCTCCAGCTTGTTTTCCCGTTCGCTGCGATCGCGGTCCACGCGATCCACCTGCCTGCCTGGATCTTCCTGGCCGCGTTCCTATTCCTGGCGGTCCTGTTCTGGACCACCTTCCGGACGCAGGTTCCTTACTATCCGTCCACGCCTGTCATATGGCAGGCCGTCGCCGACTCGCTCCCCCAGGAGCGTGCGCTGCGCATCATCGACCTCGGCAGCGGATTCGGCGGACTGACGATGCGCCTGGCGGCACTGCGACCGGACAGCGCTGTCGAGGGTGTCGAAGTGGCGCCATTGCCCTGGCTGGTCAGCGTGTTGCGCGCGTCCCTCGGGCGTAGCAAAGCTCGCTTCCGCCGTACTGACTACGAGCGCTTGCATTTGGGTGACTACGACATTGTGTTTGCGTATCTGTCGCCTGCTGCCATGCCAGCGCTGTGGCGCAAGGCGAGGGCGGAAATGCGCCCCGGGTCGCTCCTGTTGAGTTGCGAGTTCGATGTGCCGGGCGCGGCGCCGCATTTCGTCAGGCGGGCGAGCGCAACGGCCCGGCCGCTGTTTGGGTGGCGTTTCTGAGGTGTCCGGGCACGGCTTCGTGCGGTCCGTCACCGTGGCGCTTCTGTCTCAAGTTCCCTGCATTCGAGTCGTAACCCCAATTGAATGCCGTCTTTCGGGTACAGATTGGCCATAGTAAAAATTTACTGGTTGTTATCCTGAATGCGAATTGGCAAAATGTTGAAACGAGGAAATGCCTTCATGCACTCCCTTGTTCCACTTATAACGACCGGAGCATCTACCCTTGCTAGTCATAGTTGGTTACCTCATCGTTCTTGGCTCCGTCTTTGGTGGTTTTGCCATCGCTGGCGGACACCTGGCCGCACTGCTGCAGCCGGTTGAACTCCTGATGATTGGCGGTGCGGCGGTCGGCGCTTTCTTTGTTGGCAACAACGGCAAGGCGATCCGCGCCACGCTCAAGGCACTGCCGATGACGCTGAAAGGATCGAAGTACACCAAGGCTCTTTACATGGAGCTGATGACTCTGCTGTTCGAAATCCTCACCAAGGTGCGCAAGGAAGGCTTGATGTCCATCGAGGGCGACATCGACAAGCCGGAGGAGAGCGCCATCTTCACCAAATATCCCGGCATCCTGGCGGACCATCACATCATCGAATTCATGACCGATTACCTGCGCCTGATGGTCTCCGGGAATATGGACGCATTCCAGATCGAGAACCTGATGGACAACGAAATCGAGACGCACCATGCGGAAGGGGAAATCCCTGTGCACACCATTGCCAAGCTGGGCGACGGCATGCCTGCATTCGGTATCGTGGCCGCGGTGATGGGCGTGGTGCACACGATGGAATCGGTCGGCCTGCCGCCGGCGGAGCTCGGCCTGCTGATCGCCCATGCGCTGGTCGGCACCTTCCTCGGCATCCTGCTTGCCTATGGCTTCGTGGGGCCGCTGTCGGGTGTGCTTGAGCAGAAGCTGCATGAGTCGTCGAAGATGTTCCAGTGCGTCAAAGTGACATTGCTGGCGAGCCTGAATGGCTATGCGCCGGCGCTGGCAGTCGAGTTCGGCCGCAAGGTGCTGTTCTCGACGGAGCGTCCGTCGTTCATGGAGCTCGAAGAGCACATCAAGCAATCCAAGTCGAAATAAGATCGTTTATCGGGAGCGGAAGAGAACATGGCCGACGAAGGGCTGCGTCCCATCATCGTCAAGCGGGTGAACAAGGCAGGCGGCGGCCACCATGGCGGCGCGTGGAAGATCGCCTATGCGGACTTTGTCACCGCAATGATGGCTTTTTTTCTCCTGATGTGGCTCATGGGATCGACGGCGAAGGGCGACCTTCAGGGCATTGCCGAGTACTTCAAGACTCCGTTGAAGGTGGCCATGTCCGGCGGCAGTGGTGCAGGCGACAGCTCCAGCATCGTGCAGGGCGGCGGCAAGGACCTGACGCGCAAGGATGGGCAGATCAAGAAGGCGGACGATCCCGAAATCAAGAAGACCTATAACCTGCAGGCCGCGCACTTGCGCGACGTGGAAAAGGAGCTCGAGCGCCAGGAGAAGGAGCGCCTGATGAGCCTGAAGGCACGTATCGAGGAAGCGATCGAATCACGGCCGACGCTCCGGCAGTTCAAGAAGCAGCTCTTGATCGATATTACAACGGAGGGCTTGCGGATACAGATCGTGGACGAGCAAAATCGACCCATGTTCGCCCTGGCGAGCGCGGAGCTACAACCGTATACCAGGGAGATCCTGCTGGAGATCGGGCGTGCGCTGAATGATGTCCCCAACAGGGTGAGCCTGTCGGGGCATACTGATGCGAAGCCTTATGCGAATGGCGAGAAGGGCTACAGCAACTGGGAACTGTCTGCCGACCGGGCAAACGCTTCTCGCAGGGCACTGATTTCGGGCGGGATGGATGAGGCAAAGGTGCTGCGTGTGGTCGGATTGTCATCGGCCGTGCCGGCCGATACGAGCGATCCGTTCAACCCGATCAACCGGCGCATTAGCATCATCGTAATGAACAAGAGGACGGAAGAATCCGTGTCGAAGGACGGTGGGACGGTAGATGTGTCCAGCGAGGCACAAGCCAGGAAGCAGCTGGCCGGCGCTGCCGCTGCCCCCGGGAAGCAGTGATGTCACCCGACGTCAGCATGACTGGCCGGGTAGGGGCGGGATAATTTCATGACAAGAGAAAAACTGTTGGGCTCGCAAGTCAGGCACTTGTTATCCAACCTGTCGGATCACGGAACCCAGCATCTGACCGAGGTGGAGACAGACCTGGTGCAGACCAGTATCCTGCTCGGCGAGGCGATCGAAAAGCTCGGGGCCAGCTTCATGGCGATCCATGAGGCGATCAGTGCACAGCAGGAGGCGATCGATCTGCTGCTATCTGGTGCCAGGCCGACTCCTGAAATTGCCGAACAATTGAAAACCAGGCACCGGGAGATTGGTGAGCACGTCAACGCAGCCGTCACCGGGCTGCAATTCCAGGACATGACAAGCCAGCTCATCGGCCGCACCGTCAAGCGCGTGACAGGCCTGCGCGATGTCCTCGGCGGCATTGGGTCAGGCAGCTCGGGCATTTCCGAAGGCAACGCGGACGAAATCATCGACACCCTGAACGGCATCAACAAAGTGCTCGAAGAGCAGAGCCTGAAGCTGGAAAGCGCATTGTGGAAGGCGGTTTGCCAGACCCACATGGAAAGCGGTGATATCGAACTTTTCTAGCGCGACGAACAATCTGAATGCGGGTACGTCCCGGCAACGAAAACAGCAGGAGTTACAAAGATGGCAAAAACGATTCTGGCAGTGGATGATTCCGGTTCACTGAGGCAAATGGTGGTGTTCAGCCTGCGGGCGGCCGGCTACCAGGTCACCGAAGCCGTGGACGGGCAGGACGGCCTCGACAAGGCGAAAGGGCAGATCTTCGACCTGGTCCTCACGGATCAGAACATGCCGCGCATGGACGGGCTGACCCTGATCCGGTCGCTGCGTGGCCTGGCGACGTATCAGAAAGTGCCGATCCTGATGCTGACGACGGAATCGAGCGATGAAATGAAGTCGAAGGGGCGCGCTGCCGGCGCCAACGGATGGCTGGTCAAGCCCTTCGACCCGCAACGATTGACGGAAGTCGTGAAAAAAGTGATTGGCTGATGTTGCGCCAATGCGAACATGCAGAAGCACATGAAGTGTAGAGACGGAGTCCGATAATGACCATTGACATGAGCCAGTTCTTTCAGGTGTTCTTTGACGAGACTGAAGAACTTCTCGCTGAAATGGAAAAGCTGCTCCTTGCGATCGACGTGTCATCGCCAGACGAAGAGGACTTGAACGCGATCTTTCGCGCGGCGCATTCCATCAAAGGCGGTGCCGGGACTTTCGGGCTGACCGACCTGACCGACGTGACCCACGTGCTTGAGTCCCTGCTGGACAAGATCCGCAAGGGCGAAATGGCATTGTCGGCGGAGCATGTCGACGCTTTCCTCGTCGCGAAAGACGTACTCAAGATGCAGCTGGACGGGCATCGCTTCCAGTCCCCGGTGGATCAGGAGGCCATCGTCGACGCTCGCATGATGCTGCAGTCCTTGTCACAAGGCGATGTGCCGCAGGCCATGCCGGCCGCGTCCCTCGATGTGGCACCTGCAGTCGAGCAGCCGAAGCCGACCACCATGCAGGGTGGGGCGACACGCCAGTTCCGCGTCGAATTGCCGCCCGCAGCGGACAAGGATGTCGATGCGCTTGCGGCGGAAATGGGACTGCTCGGCGAGATAAGCAGAACAGCCGGCGAAGACGGGCACGCCATATTCACCCTCGTCACCTCCAGCAGCGCGGATGACATCATTGCCATTTGCTCGTTCATCCTCGATCCGAACGACCTGAAGATCACCGAAGAGGCGGCGCCCCGCGCGATGACACCGGAGGAGCTGAAGGCCGCGCAGGAGAACGCGCAGGGCTACGGATTCTTCGATCCGCTGCCGCAGCATGTGGCAGAAGATGCTGCCGCCGCACCGTCGATCGCAAAGGCCGCGCAGGAGGAAAAGCAAGGCTACGGATTCTTCGAACAGCCGTTTGAAACCCAGCGCATGAAAGACGCACGGGAGGGCGTGGTCAGGCCGGAGCAGCCGGTCGAACCGGTGCCCGCAGTCCAGGCGCAAGAAACGGTTTCCCATCCGGGGCCGGACAGGAAGTCGGCCAAGCGCGAAGATAGAAACGCACACCACAACCAGGAAACGACGTCGATCCGTGTCGGCATCGAGAAGGTTGACCAGCTCATCAACCTGGTCGGCGAACTCGTGATCACGCAGGCCATGATCGAGCAGCGTACCAGCACGCTCGATCCGATGCTGCATGAGCGCCTGCTCAACAGCGTCAGCCAGCTCACCCGCAACACGCGCGACTTGCAGGAAGCCGTGATGTCGATCCGCATGATTCCGATGGATTATGTGTTCTCGCGATTCCCGCGCATGGTGCGCGATCTTGCGACCAAGCTTGGCAAGCGCATCGAATTCATCACCCACGGCGCTGCGACCGAGCTGGACAAGGGCCTGATCGAACGCATCGTCGATCCTTTGACACACCTGGTGCGCAACAGCATCGACCATGGCATTGAAATGCCCGAGGTACGCAAGGCCGCGGGCAAGGGGGAGGTCGGCAAGCTTTCCCTTTCCGCCGGCCACCAGGGCGGTAATATCGTGATCGAAGTGAGCGATGACGGCGGCGGCCTGAATCGCGAAAAGATCCTGGCCAAGGCGAAATCACAGGGCATGGCCGTATCCGATTCGATGACCGATGCCGACGTGTGGCAGCTGATTTTTGCGCCGGGCTTTTCGACGGCGGAAATCGTGACCGACGTGTCGGGCCGCGGCGTCGGCATGGATGTGGTCAAGCGCAACATCACGGCAATGGGCGGCATCGTCGAGATTCGCTCGGCCAAGGGTTTCGGCACCACGATCTCGATCTCTCTGCCGCTCACGCTCGCGATCCTCGACGGCATGTCGATCAAGGTCGGCGAAGAAATCTACATCCTGCCGCTGGGCTATGTGGTCGAGTCCCTGCAGCCCGCTTCCGCCGATGTGAAGGAGATCACTGGCCAGGGACGTGTCATCAAGGTGCGCGGCGATTATCTTCCGCTCATCCCCTTGTACCAGATGTTCGGCATCGAGCCGCGCTTCACCGACCCCTCGCAGGGCATCGTCGTGATCCTCGAATCCGAAGGCAAGAAGGCCGCGCTGTTCATCGACGACCTCGTCGGGCAGCAGCAGGTCGTAGTGAAGAACCTCGAATCGAATTACCGCAAGGTGGCCGGCATTTCCGGCGCGACCATTCTCGGCGACGGCGGCGTCGCCCTGATTATCGACGTGGCAGCCTTGCTGCGTTCCAGCCGCCAGCTTACCGATGAATCCATTTTCTCCTGACAAGGACATCCGCCATGACACAAACCGCTAGCAACAACGTTCAGGCGATCGGCGAAAAGCCGGATCGCGACATCGCAGGTCGTGAATTCCTCGCCTTCACACTGGGCAAGGAGGAATATGGCATCGACATCCTGAAAGTGCAGGAAATCCGCGGCTACGAAACAGTGACGCGCATTGCGAATTCACCCGACTTCATCAAGGGTGTGGTCAACTTGCGCGGAATCATCGTCCCTATCGTGGACATGCGCATCAAATTCCATCTCGGCGAGCCGACCTATGACCAATTCACGGTGGTGATTATCCTGAACATCGCAGGGCGCGTTGTGGGCATGGTGGTGGACAGCGTATCGGACGTGACGACACTGTCGCCGGAGCAGATCAAGCCCGCTCCTGAAATGGGCACGGCGCTGAACACCGATTACCTGATCGGGCTGGGAACCATCGACCAGCGCATGCTGATCCTCGTCGATATCGACAAGCTGATGTCCAGCTCGGAGATGGGACTGATCGACAAGATCGCCGCATAAAGCTGGCAGCACAGGCAGTACCACGAGCGCCTCGCAGACGGCGCCGCACCACAAAAAGAAGTAACGCAGGTTCGTTGGCAACGTATCGACGAATCACGCCACCACAAAGGGACACAATCATGCTTGGCAACCTGACCATCAAATCACGACTGGTATTCGTGATCAGCTTTCTTTCACTCCTGCTGATCGGCAGCGGGGTAGTTGGCATTACAAGCCTGAGCTCGGCCAATGATTCGATGAAGGCAATGTATGAGGAACAACTCGTTCCGACGCAGCAGTTGAACCGGATTGCGCGCCTGATCGGCGATAACCGGGTTGCTGTGGCTGAGTCGATCAATGGCGATCCTGCTGTTGTCGTCAAGCGGATGGATGAGGTCATGAAACGGGTGGACGAGGCAAGCAAGCTGTGGGACGCCTACACTTCGCACCCGCTGCCCGCTGACGAAAAGGCCCTGGCAGCGAAGGCGCATACGCTGCGCACGAAGTTCCTCAATGATGGCCTGAAGCCGACGGTCGAGGCACTGCGCGGCGCCAACACCCAGCAGGCGATGGAACTGGAATCAGGACCGATGACCGCGACTTATGCGGTCTTCATGGAGAGCCTGGATGCGCTCATCAAGCTGCAGCGCGAGCAGGCGAAAAGTGCGTTTGAACACGGACAAGGCGCCTACGTCCTGGTGCGCAATATTTCATTCCTTGCGATCTTCGTCGGCGTCGCTCTGGCGGCACTCATCGGGACGTTGCTGGTCAGGGCAATTTCCGTACCGCTGAACGAAGCGGTGCGCATCGCCAGGGCGGTGTCGGAAGGAGACCTGTCGCAAAGGATTGAAATCACGTCGCGCGATGAAACGGGTCAGCTGCTTGCTGCGCTGAAGGTAATGAATGACAGCCTGTCACATACGGTCGGGCAGGTGCGCGCGGGGACCGAAACGATCGGCGTCGCATCGCGCGAGATCGCCGCAGGCAATGCAGACCTTTCTTCGCGCACCGAGTCCCAGGCCAGCTCGCTGGAGGAGACGGCATCGTCGATCGAGGAACTGACGTCGACCGTCAAACAGAACGCCGAGAATGCGCGTCAGGCCAACCAGCTGGTCGTGTCCGCTTCGGACGTCGCCTTGCGCGGCGGGAACGTCGTCGACCAGGTGGTGGAGACGATGGGCGCGATCAAGGACAGCTCACGCAAGATCGTGGACATCATCGGCGTGATCGACGGCATTGCCTTCCAGACCAACATCCTTGCGCTGAATGCGGCAGTGGAAGCGGCGCGTGCCGGCGAGCAGGGCCGTGGATTCGCCGTGGTGGCGGCCGAGGTGCGCAATCTGGCGCAACGTTCGGCAGGCGCGGCCAAGGAGATCAAGGCATTGATCGGCGACTCGGTGGAGAAAGTGGATGCGGGCAGCAAGCTGGTGGACGAGGCGGGCAAGACGATGGACGAGATCGTCACCTCGGTCAAGCATGTGGCCGACATCATGAACGAGATCAGTGCGGCGAGCCAGGAGCAGAGCGCAGGCATCGAGCAGGTCAACCTTGCCATCAACCAGATGGATGAAATGACGCAGCAGAATGCAGCGCTGGTGGAACAGGCAGCCGCCGCGGCAGACAGCATGCAGACACAGGCGGCAACGCTCGGCCAGGCGGTCGCGGTGTTCAAGCTGAACCATGCCAATCAGATGACCACGCTGGCGGCGCCTCAGCCGAATAAGGTTGCGGCGGCGCCAAAGGCGTCGTCGGCGAAGTCCGTGCAGGCAGCCAAGCCAACGGCCGTGAAATCCGCAACGGCACCAGCGCCACGAGCCCAGGCACTGCCTGCGGCGACAGGTGATGATTGGGAAGAGTTTTGAGCGAGAAGCCAATGACATCTCTTTTTCAATCGGAATAAGGAAGCATCATGTTCAAAATCTCTGATCTCAGGATTGGCACACGGCTGGCATTCGGATTTGGATTAGTGCTTCTCTGCGCAACCGCGCTGTTGGTGCTCGGTCTGTGGCGCTTGAGCGACCTCCATGCGACGACAAACCTGATTGTCAGCGAAAAAGTTGGCAGCCTGACGAGTGGCATGGAAATGCGCGAAGCCGGTATTGGGCTTGCCCTGTCGGTGCGCAAGATGGCGACGCCCACGGATGCCACCGAAGGCGAGCGTGAAATCAAGCACATTGCCAGCCTTCTGGATACTTACACGAAGGCCGAAGAAACCTTGAAGAAGTACTCGACCAGCGGCGACGCCAGAAAGCTGCTGGCGGCGGCCACTGAACAGAAGAAGGCGATTTTCCCCGTCATCGAGAAACTCAAGACACTTGCCACGAGCGGCAATTACTTCGACGCGGCGAACATGCTGAAAAGCGACTTTCTGCCCTTGCATGAAGCATGGATCGCCAGCCTGGTCGCGCTGGCTGACTACCAGCAGAAGTCAATGAAAGCGACCTATGAAGAATCGATGGAGAATTATCGCAATACGCGCCTGGGCATGCTGGCGATCGGCATCCTCACCCTCACGCTCGGTGCGTTCATCGCCATATTCATCACGCGGACAATCACGGCGCCGCTGCATGAGGCCGCATCGGTCGCAGACACGATTGCCAGCGGCGACCTGACCGCGCGTATCGAGGCAAGAAGCAAGGATGAAGCCGGACGGCTGGTCAGTTCGCTCAAGGTCATGCAGGGCAACCTGATCGATACGATCAACCACATCAAGCAAAGCACGGAAACGATTTCTGTCGCGTCCCGCGAAATCGCTGCGGGCAATGCTGATCTCTCCTCGCGCACCGAGTCCCAGGCCAGCTCGCTGGAGGAAACCGCCTCCTCGATGGAAGAACTGACTTCCACCGTCAAGCAGAACGCCGAGAATGCGCGCCAGGCCAACCAGCTGGTCGTGTCCGCTTCGGACTTCGCGCTCAAGGGCGGGAACGTCGTCGACCAGGTGGTGGAGACGATGGGTGCGATCAAGGACAGCTCGCGCAAGATCGTGGACATCATCGGCGTGATCGACGGCATCGCCTTCCAGACCAACATCCTTGCGCTGAATGCAGCAGTGGAAGCCGCACGTGCCGGCGAGCAGGGCCGTGGATTCGCCGTGGTG
>NZ_DATFAI010000023.1:0-290641 GCF_035254685.1 Noviherbaspirillum sp.
CCAGCACAAGACGAAACTGTTTCCAAATTAAAATACGAGATGGTGAGATTTGCCTTGCTGTAATTGGGAATCTTGGTTCTGAAGGCACTCATTCACTCACTCCACTCACTCACCGTTTACAGAAATGCTAACTATATAGAACAAGACGATTTGTCGCATGGTCAGTGAGCAGTTGCCGCCGGGTGCGGCGCAGTATCCGAAGCCGGATGACGCGCCTTCCGGCGGGCAAGGAAAGTATAAAACGTCGGGACGACGAACAGGGTGAGCAGTGTACCAAAGCTCATGCCGCCGACGATGACCAAGCCGATCTGCATGCGCGATTCCGCGCCTGCACCGGTGGCCAGCGCCAGCGGAACGGCGCCCAGCACCATCGCGCCGGTCGTCATCAGGATCGGCCGCAGGCGCAGCACCGCGGCGTCCACCACTGCCTCCTGCAACGACTTGCCCTGCTCGCGCAGCTGGTTGGTGAACTCGACAATCAGAATGCCATGCTTGGTGATCAGTCCGACCAGCGTGATGAGGCCGATCTGGCTATACACGTTCAGCGTGCCGCCACCCCACTTAAGTGCCGCCAGCGCGCCCGCCATCGACAGCGGCACGGTCAGCATGATGATGAACGGGTAGATGAAACTTTCGAATTGCGCCGCCAGCACCAGGTAGATGAAGGCCAGCGCCAGCACGAAGGTGAGCGCGAGGCTGCCGCTGGAGTCGCGGTATTCGCGCGACGAGCCGGACAGGTCGATCGCGTAGCCGGGCTTGAGAATACTGCGCGCCGTCTGCTCCATGAACCCGATGGCTTCGCCCTGGGTGTAGCCGTTCGCGAGGCTTGCGGAAATGATCACCGCGCGGCGCTGGCCGAAGTGGTTCAGCTCGCGCGGGGCAACGGTCTCGCGCACCTTTAGCAGGCTCGACAAGGGGATCATCTGGTCCGGCCCGCCGGTCTTGCTGAGGCCACGCACGAAGATGTTGTTGATGTCGTCCGGCGCATCGCGCTCGCCGTTCTGGATCTGCACCACCACGTCATACTGGTCGCCATCCTTCTTGAAGCGCGTCACGTTGCGTCCGCCGAGCATCGTCTCCAGGGTACGCCCGACGGTCTCGATCTGGACGCCGGCATCCGCTGCCTTGTCGCGGTCGACCTCGACGTTCACCTGCGGCTTGTTCAGGCGAAGATCGGTGTCGATATTGACCAGCCCCGGATTCTTGCTCGCCTCGGCGACGATCTGTTGCGCCACGTTCTGCAATTCTGCATAGGAGGCATTGGAGAGCACAACCAGGTTCACCGGGCGCTCGCGGATCGACTGCCCGAGCGAGGGCGGCGCGTTCGGAAAAGCGAGGATGCCGGGAATGGCCGCCATCTTCGGCTGCATTTCCTTGAGCATGTCGAGCGTGCTGCGACTGCGCTCGGTCCAGTCGATGGTGCGGAACGATGCGCTGCCGCGCTCGACGGTGGGATTGCCGGCGAAGATGAAGACGCGGTCGATTTCCTTGATCCCGGCGGCGATCTCTTCCATCCGGCGCGCATACTTCTCGGTGTATTCCAGCGATGCGCCGTCCGGGCCGGTGAAAACGGTGAAGATGGTGCCGCGGTCCTCCACCGGCGCCAGCTCCTTTTTCATGCCGGTCGCGAGCCATGCCAGCGTGCCGATGACCACCACATAGACGAGGACCACCAGCCAGCGCGCGGCCAGCGTGCCGGCGAGGACCTTGCGATAAGCCGCAGTCAGCATGTCGAGCGCATTTTCGATCGCACGGTACACGATGCCATGCCGCGCCTGGTGCCGCAGCAGGACCGAGCACATCATCGGCGACAGGGTGAGCGCGACAAAGCCGGATACCAGCACCGCGCCGGCCAGCGTCAGCGCGAATTCCACGAACAGCCGTCCAGTACGACCCGGCGTGAAGGCCACTGGCGCATACACCGCCGCAAGGGTCAACGTCATCGCGACGACAGCAAAGCCGATTTCCTTGGCACCCTTGAGCGCTGCATCGAACGGCTTCATGCCGTTCTCGATATGACGGAAGATGTTCTCGAGCACGACGATCGCATCATCGACCACGAGACCGATCGCAAGCACCAGCGCAAGCAGCGTGAGGGTATTGATGCTGAAGCCGGCCAGCGACATCAGGCCGAATGCGCCGATCAGCGACACCGGAATCGTGACCAGCGGGATGATGGACGCGCGGAACGAGCGCAGGAAGACGAAGATCACCAGCGCGACCAGCACGATCGCTTCGCCGATGGTCTTGTAGACCGACTTGATCGAGCGGTCGATGAACAGCGTGTTGTCCACCGCAATGCCGATCCGCACACCTTGGGCAGCCAGCTCTTCATTCAGCTTCGGCAATTCCGCCTTCACATACCCGGCGAGCTCCAGCGGATTGGCGGTGGCCTGGCGGATGATGCCCAGCGACACCGCGTTCTTGCCGTTGAAACGGACCGAGGTGCGCTCGGCGGCCGGGGCAATCTCGACGCTCGCCACGTCGCGCAACCGGACGGCATAGCCATTCACGGTTCGCACTATGATGTCCCCGAATTCCTTCGACGTGGTGAGATCGGTCTGCGACACGACCGAGAACTCGCGCTGTTTCGACTCGATGCGCCCTGCCGGCACTTCGATGTTCTGCTTGCGCAAGGCGTCTTCCACATCGGCCGGCGTCAGGCGGTACGCGGCGAGCTTGTCGCGATTGAGCCAGATGCGCATCGCATACTTGCGCTCGCCGCCAATGCGCACATCAGCGGCACCGGGCAGCAGCTGCAGGCGCGGCTTGACGATGCGGTTGGCGATGTCGGTCAGATCGAGCTGCGACATGGTGTCGCTGGAGAATGACAGCCAGATGATCGGATTGGCATCGGCCTCGACCTTGGCGATCACCGGCTCCTGGATCGTCTGCGGCAGTTTCGCGCGCACACGCGAGACGCGGTCGCGCACGTCGTTCGCGCCGGAATCGGGATCCTTTTCAAGCCGGAACTTCACCGTGATCTGGCTCTGCTCGGAGCGAGAGATCGAGGTCAGCACATCGACGCCGTCAATTCCGGCGATCGAGTCTTCCATCGGCTTGGTGACCTGCGACTCGACGATTTCCGAACTCGCGCCCGGATAGTCGGTTGTCACCGTCACAACCGGTTCATCGATTTTCGGATACTCGCGTACCGCCAGCCGGTTGTACGAAACCAGGCCGATCAGCACGATGATGAGGGACATCACCGTCGCGAACACAGGGCGGCGGATGCAGATATCGGACAAGACCATGCCGACCTCCGATCAGCTCTTGGGCGCAGTCTCGGCGGATGCCTCGACCGGACGTGCGCCTGGAGCGCCCTGCGCGATTTTCACCGGCGTGCCATCGCGCGTGAGGCGAATCTGCTCCGCGGTAACGACCATGTCCCCGGCCTGCAGGCCTTGCGTGATTTCCACCCTGGCAGCGCGCCGCAGGCCTGTCCGGACTTCTGTCCGGGCCGCCTTGCCGTCGACGACCCTCCACACCGTCGCCTTGTTACCCTGCGGGACGATGGCTTCTTCGGGCACCACCAGCGCATTGTCGCGTACGCCGAGGATCAGCCTGACGCGTGCGAACATGCCGGGCTTGAGTCTCCCTTCCGGATTGTCGATACGCCCGCGCAGCAAGGCGGAGCGTCCGGAACTGTCTACCTGCGGATCGATGGCATCGACCGTTGCACGGAAGGGTTTTCCTGGCAAAGCGTCGACCATGACTTCGATGAGTTGCCCTTTGCGCACCACGTCCGCATATTTCTCCGGCACGCGGAAGTCGACCTTGACGCTGGAAATGTCTTCCAGGTTGATCAGATCAGCGCCGTCCTTCACGTAATCGCCGACGCTCACGGTACGAATGCCGACGATGCCCGAGAACGGCGCCCTGATTTCCATCTTGGACAGGCGGGCCTCCGCGAGCGCGAGCTTGGCTTCGAGCACCTGCACGTTGGCCAGTGACTCGTCCCTGGCGCGCACTGAAATGAACTTCTGCCTGGCCAGGTCAACGTTACGTTCGAAGTTGGCCCTGGCAATGCCGAGTTCGGCCTTCGCCTGCTGCACTTCGGCCTGGTTGACGCTGGCATCGAAGGCAACCAGCAGCTGTCCTTTCCTGACCCGCTGGCCATCGCCGAAATTGAGCCTGCTGATGCGCCCCGATACCTCGGGACGGATCACGACCGATTCGTTCGAGCGGATGCTGCCGACCGCGCTGACATCGTCGACGAGCTTCACAGTAGCGACAGTCGCCACATCGACCGACACCACGCTGCCCTGGCCTTTCACCCTGCCCGCGCCGTGCGATGACTGCGCGGTGCCTGCGGTTTGCTCCATCGGCCGTTGCGGCTGGCGTTCCGCGTAATACGCATAAGAACCCAATGCCGCGATCCCGATGGCGGCGATAGCGGGGTACAACAGTCTCCGTGCGTTCATTTTTCTCTAATGCTTGTTGATCCGTGCCTGGCAGACCAGTGATAGTCGGTTACCAACGGGCGAATGTAGCACAATCAGTCAGCACCTGTTTTCTACGAAACGGACGCGACCCCGAGGTTGGCGAGTGCGTCGGCGCGCTCGTTGCCGTCATGGCCGGCGTGGCCCTTCACCCAGCGCCACTGGATAGTGTGGATGGCCTGGGCGGCGTCGAGCGCCTGCCACAGGTCGACGTTCTTGACCGGCTCCTTCGATGCGGTCTTCCAGCCGCGTGCCTTCCAGCCATGGATCCATTCGCTGATGCCTTTTTGTACATACTGGCTGTCGGTGTGAACGATGACCTCGCACGGTCGCTTGAGGGCCGTCAGGGCTTCAATTACCGCCTGCAGTTCCATGCGGTTATTGGTGGTCTTGGGGTCACCGCCGAACATTTCCTTCTTGTGTCCGCCGGCGATCAGGAGCGCGCCCCAGCCGCCCGGACCGGGATTCCCCTTGCAGGCCCCGTCGGTATAAATTTCAACTTTGTCCATGCCTATTTGTGTCTATGAATGCGATTGGTGGCGGGAACGCCTTGCGGCGTAGTCGCGGTCTTGCGGGTCCAGGCCGGCCCGATCAACCGCATGCCGCGGATGCGCTTGATCGCCTGCACGATATAGACCGCGCCGAGATAGGGCCACCAGCGGTTGCCCGCCCTTTCCATGAAGGTGAAGCGATTCAGCCATTTCTCGGTGACGCACGGCGGCGCATAGCAACCGAAATGCCCGCGGTTGACTTCCATGTTCAGGAGCTTGAGCCAGTCTTTAAGGCGAGGCAGGCTGATGAATTCACCGTTCTGCGGCAGGAAGTCGGCGCCGGTGACGCGGCTCGCTACCTGGCGCAGCCCCCACAGGCTCGCGGGATTGAATCCGCAGATGATCACCTGCCCCTCGGGGATGAGCACCCGCTCGACTTCGCGTAGCACCTGGTGCGGTTCGTCGGCGAATTCCAGCACGTGCGGCAGCACCACCAGGTCCAGGCTCTGCGAGGCAAAAGGCAGTTCGGCGAAGTCATGCACCACCACGATCGGTGAGCGCGATCCGTCGCTGGCCGGCTGCGGGAACCGGGTGTCGGTCAGCCACTTGTTGGGCATGCGGTTGGCCTGCAGCGCGTTGATCTGCGGCAGGCCGATCTGCATGGCATTGAAGCCGAAGATGTCGGCCGTCAGCATGTCGAGCCGCGCCTGCTGCCACGCGCGGACGTAGGCGCCAGCCGGAGTCCCCAGCCAGGGACCGAGCGCTATAATGGCTTTTTCAGGCGACAGGCGTTCCATCGTATGTTGAATGTTTTGACAGTACCGGCGTTCCAGGACAATTACCTTTGGCTGATTCACGATGGCAAACGTGCCGCCGTGGTCGACCCGGGCGACGCGGCGCCCATCCTGGCCGCGCTCGAGGAACATCGCCTCTCCCTGGCCGCTATTCTACTGACTCATCATCATGCTGACCATGTCGGCGGCGTGCCGGAACTGCTGCGGCACTTTCAGGTTCCGGTATTCGGACCGCGCAATGAAACCATACCGCAGGTCACGCAGCCCCTGGGCGAGGGCGACACGGTCACACTCGACGCGCCAGTCCTGAAGCTTGAGGTACTGGACGTGCCGGGCCACACGCGCGGCCATATTGCCTATTTTGCATCGGAACAAGACTGGCTGTTTTGCGGAGACACACTCTTTGCCGGCGGCTGCGGACGCCTGTTCGAGGGTACACCGGAGCAAATGGTTGTCTCACTTGCAAAACTGGCGGCGCTTCCTGATAAAACGCAAATCTTCTGCGCGCATGAATACACGCTGGCGAACCTTCGCTTCGCTCATGAAGTCGAACCCGAAAATCTTGCAATAAGTACACGAATCCAGCACGAACAGGCCAAGCGCGACGAGGGGCGACCCACGGTGCCATCCACAATCGGCCTGGAAAAGTTGACGAACCCGTTCCTGCGCTACCGGGAACCTGGCATCGCCGACCGGCTTTTAGCCACCGGACATCTTTCTGACAGGGAACCTATTGCCGTTTTCACTGCCTTACGGCAATGGAAAAATTCCTATCGCTAGGCGGCGTGGCTCTCCGATGGTCCGTAATGTTTTGCAATAAGCCTTGACGCAGGAAAACACCATTACGTAAACTCCTTTGATTCCCGGGCGCCTGACGCCGTCATCACACAGCAAGCGAGGACCCATGCAGCCGCTGAAAATAAGAACACTTCCGTTTGCAGCGATCCTTCTGCTCAGCGCGCCGCTCGCCATACAAGCTGCCGATCTTTCCCTCCCGCTGAATTCCTGGTCGCAGGTGTCTGCGCTGGAAAAACCTTATGATCCCAACGATCCGCTGGTGCAGTTGCTCGCCATGGAAGAAGTGGACGTGTGGGCGCGCATCCGGAAAGGCTTCGGCATTCCCGACCTGGACAATCCGCTGGTGGCAAATCACGTCCAGTGGTATGTCTCGCGTCCCGACTACATCCAGCGCACTACCACGCGCGCGTCGCGCTATTTGTTCCATGTCGTGCAGGAACTGGAAAAGCGCGGCATGCCGACCGAACTGGCACTGCTGCCCTTCATCGAATCCGCATTCAATCCGCAGGCCCTCTCGACGGCCAAGGCTGCTGGCATGTGGCAGTTCATTCCGTCCACCGGCCGCGATTTCAACCTGACCCAAAGCGTATTCAAGGATGACCGGCGCAACGTGATCGCATCGACCGACGCCGCACTCACCTATTTGCAGAAGCTGTATTCGATGTTCGGCGACTGGCAGCTTGCCCTCGCCGCCTACAACTGGGGTGAAGGCTCGGTGCAGCGCGCCATCAGCAAGGCGCAGGCAGCGGGCCGGCCGACCGACTTCAACAGCCTGTCGCAATACATGCCGGCGGAGACGCGCAATTACGTGCCCAAGCTGCAGGCCGTGAAGAACATCATCGCTTCGCCCGCCGATTTCGGCGTGGTGCTGCCGAAGGTCGAGAACCAGCCCTACTTCGTCACGATCGGCAAGACACGCGACATCGACATCAAGGTCGCCGCGCAGCTGGCCGAGCTGTCGATCGATGAATTCAAGGCGCTCAATCCGCAGTTCAAGCGCCCCGTGATCGCCGGCAGCTCCGAAACCCAGATCCTGCTCCCGCAGAGCAATGCCGAGAAGTTCAAGGCCAACCTGTCGAAATGGGGGCATGCGCTGTCGTCGTGGACCGCGCACAAGGTGACGAGCGCGCGCGAACGTATCGAGACCATCGCGAAGAAGTTTGGCACCACGCCGGAAGTCATCCGCGAAGCAAACAATATCCCACCCAAGATGCTGCTGAAGGCCGGTTCCACTGTGCTGGTCCCGAAACCCGAACATGCGCCGGAGAAGGATATCGCGCCGGAGCTCGTGGATAACGCGACCATGGTCACGGTGCCGGACGTACCGGAAACGCGGCGCGTCTACGTAAAGGTGGGCAAGCGCGATTCGCTCGAATCGATCGCACGCCGGCACAAGGTCAGCGTTTCACAGATCCGGAGCTGGAACAACCTGAAGCATGACAAGGTGGCTGCCGGCCAGACGCTGGAACTGAATCTGCCCAACAAGGCGTCATCCAACAGGCGCCAGGCGGCACGTGGTACGCCGACCCGTCACAAGGCTGCTCCCGCCCCAGCCCGCAAGACGGCGGGGTCATCGCGCAAGAAACGGCACGGCTGATTGCGTGCAATGCCTTGTGCAGGCAATACCTGCGCAAGCGCCGTCAAGACAGCGTGGAATACGTCGCCGCCGCCCGCAGTCGCTGCGTATAAGGCTGGCGCGGATTCGACAAGACCTCTTCCGTCGCACCGCTTTCCACCACCTTCCCGTCCTTCATGACCATCACGCGGTGCGCCATCGCGCGGATCACTGCGAGGTCATGGCTGATGAAAAGATAGGCCATCCCGTATTTGCGCTGCAGTTCCGCCAGTAGCTTCAACACCTGCTGTTGCACCGAGACGTCGAGCGACGATGTCGGCTCGTCGAGCAGGATCAGCTCCGGCTTCAGCACCAAGGCACGCGCGATCGCAATCCGTTGCCGCTGCCCGCCGGAGAATTCATGCGGATAACGCGACATCATCTCGGGTGACAGTCCGACCTCGACGAGCCCCTTGGACACGGCCTCACGCAAGCCGTCGCGTCCCAGTTGCGGCTGATGCAGTTCCAGCCCCTCGCCGACGATCTGCTCGATGGTGCGGCGCGGCGACAGCGATGCGAACGGGTCCTGGAACACGACCTGCATCTTCGCGCGCAAGGGGCGCAGCGCCACGCTCGACATCTTGCTGATCGGCTGCCCGATGAAAGCGATGCTGCCGTCGACCTGCGCCGATGACAGGCGCAGCAGTGCCATGCCGAGCGTCGATTTGCCCGAGCCGGATTCACCGACAATGCCGAGCGTTTCATGCGGCTTGATCTGCACATCGACATTGTCGACGGCGACAAATTCCTTCTTCTTGAACCAGCCTTGCTTGATGGAGAAGGTGCACCGCATCTTTTCAGCTGTCAGCAAAGACGCCGACTGTTGATCGACTTCGTCAACCACGCGCTGCGGATGACTTGCCAGCAGCTTGCGTGTGTAGGCCTCACGCGGATTGGCGAACAGCTCGTCGGTGGTCGCGGTTTCGATCAGGTGTCCGCGCTCCATCACGCCGACACGGTCCGCAAAATGCCGCACCAGGTTCAGGTCGTGGGTGATCATCAGCACGGCCATGTTCTCTTCGCGCTGAAGTTGGTTCAGCAATTCCAGGATCTGCACCTGGATCGTCACGTCGAGCGCAGTGGTTGGCTCGTCGGCGATCAGCAGCTTCGGCTTGCAGGCGAGCGCCATCGCGATCATCGCGCGCTGCCGCTGCCCACCGGACAACTGGTGCGGAAACGCGAGCGCCCTTCTCGCCGGCTCCGGAATACCGGTTTTCTCCAGCAGATCGATCGTACGTTTCGCCGCCGCCTTCGCGCTGATGCCCTCGTGCAGCATCAGGACTTCCGCGATCTGGTTGCCGATGGTGAACAGCGGATTGAGCGCCGTCATCGGCTCCTGGAAGATCATGGCAACATCTTTGCCGCGCACTGAACGCATCGCCGCTTCCGGCTTCTTGAGCAGGTCATCACCTTCGAACAGGATGCGTCCGCTGTATTGCGCGTCCTGGTTCAGGCGCAGGATAGCCAGCGAAGTGACCGTCTTGCCCGAACCGGACTCGCCTACCAGGGCAAATTTTTCGCCCGGCGCGATGCTGAAGCTGACATCGCTGACTACCGTGGCTGCACCGAATTGCACCCGCAATTTCTGAACGTCCAGCAAGCTCATGCCTTCCTCCGGACATCCAGTGCGTTGCGCAGCGCATCGCCAATATTGGTCAGCAGCAGCAAGGTCAAGGTAAGGACGAAGAACGTCGACAGCGCGATCCACCATGCGTCGAGATTATTCTTGCCCTGCGCCAGCAACTCGCCGAGACTTGGCGTCGGCGGCGGCACGCCCAGCCCGAGGAAGTCGAGACTGGTCAGCGAAAGAATGGCGGCGCTCATGCGGAAGGGCAGAAAGGTCACAACCGGAGTCAGGCTGTTTGGCAGCACGTGGCGCCAGATGATCTTGCGGTCGGATAGGCCGAGCGCTCTTGCCGCCTGCACGTACTCGAGGTTACGGTTGCGCAGGAAATCGGCACGCACGTAATCCGACAGCCCCATCCAGCCGAACAGCGAAAGCAGGACCAGCAGCAGCCCGAGGCCTGGCTCGAAGATCGACGCGAAAATGATCAGCAGGTACAGCTCCGGCATCGAGCCCCAGATTTCCATGAAGCGCTGGAAGAACAGGTCAGTCTTGCCGGCGAAGTAGCCCTGGATCGCACCCGCGATCAGGCCGAGGATCACGCCGGTGATGGTCAGCGCCAGGCCGAACACCACCGATATGCGAAAGCCGTACAGCAGGCGCGCGAACACATCGCGCCCGCGGTCGTCGGTCCCCAGCCAGTTCTCCGAGGAAGGTGGCGCCGGGTTGGGCGACTTGGCGAAATAATTCAGCGTGTCGTAGTAGTAATGGTTGATCGGATAGATCGCCCAGTTTCCCTTCTTCATGAACTGCTTCTGGATGAAGGGATCGAGGTAATCAGCCGGCGAATCGAAGTCGCCGCCGAAATCCTTCTCCGAGTACGTGTGCACCATCGGGAACACGATCGTGCCGTTGTAACGGGCCACGAGCGGCTTGTCGTTCGAGATCACCTCGGCCATCAGGCTCAGGCCGAACAGCACGAGGAAAATGACCAGGCTCCAGTAGCCGCGGCGGTCCTGCCGGAAACGCAGCCAGATGCGGCGCCGTGGCGAAACGGAGGGGGCAATTGCAGGTGTCGTCATCGGTTCAGGCTTTCGAATTGCACGCGCGGATCGGCCCACACGTAACACAGATCGCCGATCAGTTTCACGACCAGGCCAATCAGGGTAAACAGATAGAGTGTGCCCATCACCACCGGATAATCGCGGCGGATCACCGACTCGTAGGACAACAGGCCCAGGCCGTCGAGCGAGAACAGGGTTTCGATCAGCAGGCTGCCGGCGAAGAAAGCGCCGATGAACGCCGCGGGGAATCCCGTCACCAGCGGAATCAGCGCATTGCGGAACACATGCTTGTAGAGCACCGCCTTCTCGCTCAGCCCCTTGGCGCGCGCCGTCAGCACATACTGCTTGCGGATCTCTTCGAGGAAGGTGTTCTTGGTCAGCATGGTCATGACAGCGAACGAACCGGCCACTGATGCAATAACGGGCAGCGTGATGTGCCACAGGTAGTCGACCACCTTGCCGAACAGCGAGAGCTGATCCCAGTCGTCCGAGGTCAGGTTACGCAGCGGGAACCACTGCAGGAAGCTTCCGCCGCCAAACAGCACCAGCAGCAATACGCCGAGAACGAAACCCGGAATCGAATAACCGACCAGCACCGCCATGCTGGTCGCGACATCGAAACGCGAGCCCTCCCTCACCGCCTTGGCGATCCCGAGGGGCAGCGATATCAGATAAGTGAGGAAGAACGTCCACATGCCGATGCTGATCGACACCGGCAGCTTGGACTTGACCAGTTGCCACACATCCTGGTGATGATAAAAGCTCTGGCCGAGATCGAATCGGGCAAAGCCTTTCAGCATCAGCCAGAAGCGTTCCATGGGCGGCTTGTCGAAGCCATACAAGGCCTTGATCTCCTTCACCCGTTCGGCATCGATGCCCTGTCGGCCGCGATACACCGAAGCCGCGCCGCCGCCCGATGCCTCGCCGCCCGCTGTCTGGCCCTTGCGCAATTCGATCAAGGCCTGCTCGACCGGCCCGCCGGGCACGAACTGGATCACCGCAAAGGTGATCGCGACCACCCCGAACAAGGTCGGGATCATCAGCAGGATGCGTTTTGCAATGTATGACCACATGTTCATGATTGACCTCTTATCGCGCCTTCACCTGCCACCAGGTCGAAATCACATAGGGCTCGGCAGCGTAATACAGCGGCAGCGTCGCCGGCATGCCGAGCCGGTTGCGGTAGGCCACGCGATGCGTGGAGGAATACCAGTTCGGCACGACCAGGTATTTGTGAAGCAGGACCCGATCGAGTGCGCGCGACGCGGCAATCAGTTCCTTGCGGGTTTCCGCCTTGACCAGGATAGCGATCAGCCGATCAACAGCGGGGTCCTTCAGGCCCCAGTAGTTGCTGGAACCGATTTCATCCGCCGCTGCCGAGCTGAAGCGGTCGAACAATTCATTGCCGGGGCTATTGGTATCCGGGAAGCGTTCCACCGTCATATCGAAATCGAATTGCTCCATCCTCTTTTCCACCAGTGCAAAATCGGCCACGCGCTGGTTTACCTGGATGCCGAGCTTCTGCAGGTTGCGCAAGTAGACGGTAATGATGCGCGACATCGCCGGCTGGTTGTCGATCACTTCGAACGTAAACGGCTCATTCTTGCTGTTGCGCAGGGCGCCGTCACGATATTCCCAACCGGCTTCCTTCAGCAATTCCCTTGCCTGCAGCAGATTGGCGCGCAGCGAACCCGGAGGATTGGTGCTCGGCGGAATCGGCGCCGGGCCGAATACCGACGGATCGAGCTTGTCGCGCAAGGGTTCCAGCAATTTCAGTTCGTCCGCCGACGGCATGCCGGTCGCCGCCAGTTCGGTATTGGTGAAATAGGAATCGATGCGCTTGTACTGGTTATAGAACAACTGGCGGTTCATCCACTCGAAATCGAGCGCCAGCCCGAGCGCCCTGCGCACCCGCACATCCTGGAACTGCGGGCGGCGCAGATTCATCACGAAGCCCTGCATGCCGGCGCCATTGTGGTGCGGCAGTTCGCGCTTGATGATCTCGCCACTCTTGAATTTCGGGCCGATATAGTTTCGCGCCCAGTTCTTCGCCGTGTATTCGACATTCACATCGAATTCACCGGCCTTGAATGCTTCGAGCCGGGCGACGTCGTCCTTGTAGAATCGATAGATGATGCGGCCGAAGTTGTACATGCCGCGCCGGCTCGCCACCGCATCACCCCAGTAATTCGGGTTGCGGGTGTAGCTGATGGAGCGGCCAAGGTCATAGCGTTCGATCAGGTATGGTCCGGTGGAAATCGGCGCTTCCAGCTGGATCTTGTCGAAGGAGGTGCCGGCACCCCACTTGCGGGAAAAGACGGGGACACTGGTGCCGACGATCAACGGCAGCTCCCGGTTGAGCGCCTTGAAATCGAAGCGCACGGTGCGCTTATCCAGCACCACGCATTGCTTGACGTCTGCAAAGATCGACTTGAACTGCGGTGCCCCCTTGGCCAGCACGGTGTCGTAGGAATACTTGACGTCGTCCGCCGTTACCGGATCGCCGTTGTTGAACCTTGCCTTCGGATTCAGCCGGAAGACGATCGACATCCGGTCCGGGGCCAGCTCCATGTCGTCCGCCAGCAGTCCATACATGGTGGCGATTTCATCGGCCGAGCCGGTGGCAAGCGTCTCGAACATCAGTTCGGAAATGCCGGCTGCAGAGACGCCCTTCAACGAAAACGGATTGAACTTGTCAAAGCTGGTGGCCCGGCCGGGATTGGCGAGGTACAACTCCCCGCCGCGCGGGGCATCAGGATTCACATAATCGAAATGCGTGAAATTCGCCGGATACTTCGGCGTGTCGTACATGGAAAAAGCGTGGGCGGCGAATGCGCTGCCGGTGAACTGGAGGCTGCTGACAAGCAGCAAAAGTAGAGAAAATTTTCGCATTCGGCGGTTTACGGGAAAGGCCGTTCAGCATGGCTGCCGGAAAAAGTGGGGCTATTGTACCGAAAGGGATGGATTGCGTTGATCAATTTTTGGTCAATCGAGGAAAGTTGCAGCGCGTTAATTGAAATTTCGTGTTTTATCACAGCAGTTAGCATCAAAAGTGTTTTCCGATCATGCTTCCTGCGCAAACGCAAAAGTTGCCCTGCGCGTGAAGTCTCCCTACAATCTTGGCGAACTCGTGAAATCAGCCGCAAAAACGGCGGAAACATGCGCTTTAGCTGCATTTCTGGCCGTTGCGGGCAGACGATAGCCCGTTAAGCGATAAAATACGACACAAATTTACCTGGAGTTATTCATGGCGTTTCTGCAAGGCAAAAAAATACTGGTCACCGGACTGCTGTCCAATCGATCCATCGCTTACGGCATTGCACAGGCCTGCAAACGCGAGGGCGCCGAGCTTGCATTTACCTATGTCGGCGAGCGCTTCAAGGAACGCATCACCGAATTTGCCGACGAATTCGGTAGCAAACTGGTATTCGAATGCGACGTCGGGAGCGATGAGCAGATCAACACATTGTTCACCGATCTCGCCAAGTCTTGGGATCACCTCGACGGCCTGGTGCACTCCATCGGTTTCGCGCCACGCGAAGCGATCACCGGCGATTTCCTGGAAGGCCTGTCGCGCGAATCCTTCCGCATCGCGCACGACATTTCTTCCTACAGCTTCCCCGCCATGGCCAAAGCCGCGCTGCCGATGCTGCGCCCGAACTCTTCGCTGCTCACCCTGACCTACATGGGTTCCACCCGCGCAACACCGAACTACAATACCATGGGCCTGGCCAAGGCATCGCTGGAAGCCAGCGTGCGCTACCTGGCCGAGTCCCTCGGCCCGAAAGGCATCCGCGTCAACGGCATCTCGGCCGGCCCTATCAAGACGCTCGCTGCAAGCGGCATCAAGGATTTCGGCAAGCTCCTCGGCATCGTCGCCGCGCATGCGCCGCTGCGACGTAATATCACGATCGAGGATGTGGGGAATACCGCAGCGTTCCTCCTGTCGGACCTGGCCTCCGGCATCACTAGCGAGATCACCTATGTCGACGGGGGCTTCTCGCACGTAATGTACGCACCGGAAGAGTGATGGCCTCCCGCAGGGCGGCACCCATCCGCCCTGCTCTTTTGCAGCGCAAAAATAATCGGCAGCGGAACTCATATGTCTGTATAATGCGCCGCAATGCATCGCACGTGGCGTGCATTTACGCAGCATCGCAACCCTTTAGCAGTACACGATAAAGCCATCCCGCCTTTTGGTGTTGAATTCCAGACACCGTCCCGGCGCAAAGCTTTGTGCCGAAATTTCTCAGAAAAATTCTCAGTTGTTTCGTTGGTTGGCGTTGCCTCTTTTTAATACGCCGGCGCACCCGTTATGCGCGTGGTCGCGGCGTTGAATTTTAAGAAAGAAACACAATGACTTTTGAAGCATTAGGCTTGCACACGTCCATTCTGAAAGCACTGACGGATGCCGGCTACACCAAACCAACTCCTGTCCAGGAGCAGGCAGTTCCCGCGGCCATGCAAGGCCGCGACCTGATGGTGTCTTCGCAGACAGGTTCCGGCAAGACCGCGGCATTCATGCTGCCGGCATTGCACAAATTCGCACTGGCCGAACAACAGTCTCAGCCGGGCACAAAGACTCCCAACCAGGAACGCCAGGCTGCCCGTTCGCGAGGCGAACGTCCGCGCTTCCAGCCGGCACAGCCGAAAATGCTGGTGCTGACGCCGACCCGCGAGCTCGCCATGCAGGTCACCACGGCAACCACCAAATACGGTTCCTATCTGCGCCGCGTGCGTGCTGTTTCGATCCTGGGCGGCATGCCTTATCCGAAGCAAATGCAGTTGCTGGCGAAGAATCCGGAAATCCTCGTCGCCACACCGGGTCGCCTGATCGACCATATGGAATCCGGTAAGATCAACTTCTCGCAACTGGAAATGCTGGTGCTGGACGAAGCCGACCGCATGCTGGACATGGGCTTCATCGACGACATCGAGAAGATCGTTTCGGCAACGCCGGAGACGCGCCAGACCATGCTGTTCTCCGCGACACTGGACGGCGTGGTCGGCAACATGGCCAAGCGAATCACCCGCGACCCGCTGGTGATCCAGATCGCAAGCGCGGGCGCGAAGCATGAGAATATCCAGCAGCGCATGCACTTCGTGGACGACCTGTCACACAAGAACCGCCTGCTCGACCATCTGCTGCGCGATTCGTCCATTGACCAGGCCGTCGTCTTCACCGCGACCAAGCGCGATGCTGACACGATCGCCGATCGCCTGAACATCGCTGGCTTTGCCGCTGCTGCCCTGCATGGCGACATGCACCAGGGTGCGCGCAACCGGACGCTGGATGCGCTGCGCCGCGGCCAGGTTCGCGTGCTGGTGGCGACCGACGTCGCCGCGCGCGGTATTGACGTGCCGAGCATCACCCACGTGGTGAACTACGACCTGCCGAAATTCCCGGAAGACTATGTGCACCGCATCGGCCGTACCGGCCGCGCCGGCCGCAACGGTCTCGCGATTTCGCTGGTGAACCATGCCGAGAACATCAACATCAAGCGGATCGAGCGCTTCACCAAGCAGTTGATCCCGGTCGATGTGATCGAAGGCCTGGAGCCGAAAAAGACGGCTTCCGCACCGCGCACGAACCGCAAGCCGGGCGGCTGGAAACCGGGCGACAACCGCGGCAATAGCAGCAAGCCGGGCCAACGCTCCTTCAGCAAGCCGGGCGCGCCGCGCAAGGAAGGCGGCGGCTACAACAAGGGTTCGCGCTTCGGCGACAGCGGCAATGGTCGACGCTCGTGGGGCGATCGCTGATAGCTAACCTCCACAGACAGCCTTGAGAAAGGCTCTGTCCACGGAAGCCACGGAAGGCACGGAAATTTCTAAAAGATTTTTCCGTGCCTTCCGTGTTTTCCGTGGACAAAATGCTTTACAAAGCACAAGTCCGAAAGCCGATGAACATATCCTCGCGTTCCGGTGCGCAGAAATTACGGAATTTCGGTGAACGGATGCGCAGTCGTGTCGCAAACGAGGCGCCACGTATCGATTGATCCGTCATGAAGTGCGGCTGCGAATACTCGCGCCAGGCATCCGGAGAGAATCCCGGGTAGGGCTCGAACGGCGAGCAGGTCCACTCCCACAAATCGCCCCAGCGGAATGCCGGATGGCCCGAAAGGGCCGCATATTCCCATTCCGCTTCCGTCGGCAGGCGCCGCCCGGCCCACATGCAGTAGGCCTGCGCTTCAAACAGGCTGATGTGACGCATCGGTTCGTTGGCCGGCAACGCAAGCTCCTTTCCGAAACGGCGACAACGCCAGTATCGTCCGTCACGCAGCCAGTCGCGCGGCGCTGATCGGTCCTGTGCCATCAACCACGCGCGCCCGGCGGCGCTCCAGAACTGCGCCTTCTGGTAGCCGCCATCCGCCACGAACTCGCTGTACTGTGCATGCGATACCAGTGTCGAATCCATGGTGAAGGGCGGCACGTAACAGGGATGCATCCATTTTTCATTGTCGAATACAAAGCCCGAATTGCGGCTGCTGCCCAGTTCAATGGTGCCGCCCGGAAAACGGATTTCGCCCTGCGCCCATGCCGGTATGGCGTGGTTCGCGAGCGGCCGGGGCAGTATCACATTCAGCGCCTGCAGCCCGCAAGCAAGCACTTCGCCGCGCATGTCCTCGAAGGCAAGCGCGAGCCGATATGGATACAGCGCTGTGTGGTCGTTCCCGGAACGGCTCAGCTTGTCCAGCACGCGGTCGAGCACTTCGCGGCAGTAGGTCTTCAGCGCACCGGCGCTCGGCAGTTCCAGTTTCCACCTGGCGCGATGCGGCACCGTGTTGGAATCGAACCAGTCATCACCTTTGGTCAGCATGGAAGTGCGGTGCGCCGCAGCTGGATCGCTCGATTGTGCATCGCGCAGGATGTACCACTCTGCAAACCAGGAAATATGTCCCAACTCCCACAATGGCGGATTGATGAAGGGAAGAACGGGAACCCTGGCAGATTCGTCAAGCGCTACCGCCGCGTAACAGTCAAACAGCGTCAGCGTGTAATCCCGCGCATCCTGCAGCGCTGCAGCCAATTCATTGGGAGCGGCGGTTCGAAAGGAAAAGTTCATTGCGATTTGCGTTGGCAAAAGCCAATCATACGCGATGCCATGCAAGCGTGAGCCGTGCCTGCCGACCTTGCCCTGCTTCGCCGTACAATCATGCTTTCTCTACATCATGGTGGAATGACCGATATGGAAATCAACGTTCGTCAGGCCGGCCTCGCCGACGCAGGAATCATTGCGCCCCTGTTCGACGCTTATCGCCAGTTCTACCGCCAGGCTCCGGACCTGCGGCTGGCAAGCGCCTTCATCCATGAGCGGCTGGCGCTGCAGGAATCCGTGATCCTGATTGCGGAAGACACACAGGCACGGCCGCTCGGCTTCACGCAACTGTATCCGTCGTTCTCGTCCGTCAGCGCGCGGCGGATCTGGATCCTGAACGACCTGTTCGTGTCGCCCGAGGCGCGCGGGCAAGGAGTCGGGAAGGCATTGCTGGAGGCTGCGCGCGAACATGCGATCACCTGTGGCGCAAAGCGACTGGTGCTTTCTACCGCGCACGACAACCCCGCACAGAAATTATACGAATCGATGGGGTATCAGCGCGACAACGCCTTCCTGCATTACAGCCTCGACGTCGACTAAGGGTGGCCTGCCCTAGCGCGCGAGCCGTATCCCGGAAAACTGCCAGCGTGCCGAGGCCGGAAAGAAATTGCGATAGGTAAGGCGCGCGTGCCCTTGCGGCGTGGCGCAGGACGATCCACGCAGCACATACTGGTTGCACATGAACTTGCCGTTGTATTCGCCAATCGCGCCTTCGACCGCTCGGTATCCGGGATAAGGGGTGTAACTGCTCTGCGTCCATTGCCAGCATTCGCCGAACAGTTGCGACAACGGCGCATCCAGCGTGCCGGTGTGCGCACCGATATGGGCGCTCGGATGCAGGCTTGTTTGCCCCAAGTCAGCCGTGCCGGATGCCGCATGTTCCCATTCCGCCTCGGTCGGCAGGCGGGCACCGCTCCATCGCGCGAAAGCATCGGCCTCGAAGTACGAGACGTGCGTGACGGGACGGTTCAGGTCCAGTGGCTGCAGGCCATGGAGGGTAAATTCCTGCCATCCTGCGTCGCCGCGCCGCCAGTAGATCGGCTGCGCAATACCGTTTGCCCGCAACCAGTCCCAGCCCTCCGACAGCCAGAGCGACGGATTCGCATAGCCGCCATCCTCGATGAAAGCGAGATATTCGCCGTTCGCGCTCAAGCGCGATGCGAGCGAAAATGCTTCCACGAACTGGCGGTGCCGCGGCGTTTCATTATCAAAGCAGAATCCGCTGCCTGCATGACCGATCCCGGCGATGCTCGCATCATATTTGCGCCATGCGAGCGGCTCTGCATAAGGCGTGACGGGAAGCGGCCTTGCACTGTAAGCGGGTTGCAAGGGATTGATCGAGAGCAGATGCTTGAAGTCGGTCAGGATCAGCTCCTGGTGCTGCTGCTCATGGTGCATGCCCATTTCGAGCAAGTGCGGAATGTCCGCGCGTTCATCGTCTGTCTCCAGCAACATGGCGATGCGCTCGTCGACCTGGTGCCGGTAAGCCCGGACATCGCCCAGCGAAGGCCGTGTCAGCATGCCGCGTTGCGGACGCGGATGCTTTTCACCGATGCCGTTGTAATAGGAATTGAACAGGACGCGGAACGCCGGATGGAAGGGCCGGAAGTCGCGTTCGAAGCGCTCCAGGATGAAGGTCTCGAAGAACCAGGTGGTATGCGCGAGATGCCATTTGACAGGGCTGGCATCCGGCATCGACTGCACGCAGGAGTCCTCATCCGATAGCAGCTCCGCCAGCGCAAGGGTTTCCGCGCGCACCCGGAGATATTCGGCAAGCAGGTCGTCGATGGGCATGGATATCCTCCTGGTTTGCCTCACGCGGCGCGCGCGTGGCACAACATGAACCACCCCTGCGGATCGATCCATTTGCTGACGCGCCCGAAGCCGGCGCGCTCGAGCAGCTGCAGGAATCTTTCAGGGGTGTACTTGTAGCTGTTCTCGGTGTGGATACGCTCGCCTTGTGCAAAATGCCGGCTGCCGCCCTCCCAGACGACGGTCAGGTCGCGCCGCGCTTCCAGGTGCAGTTCGATCCGGCTTTCGCCTGCGTTGAAACGGCTCACGTGCCTCCAGTCGCGCGGCCTGAAATCTGCCTTCAGCAAATGGTTGATGTGTTGCAGCATGTTCAGGTTGAAAGCTGCGGTCAATCCGATCGCGTCATCGTAGGCGTCCTGCAGCAATTCTTCGTGCTTGAGCAGGTCGACGCCGATCAGAAGTCCACCATCGGCACGGCAGGCTTCACGAACACGGCCCAGGAATGCAGCGGCTTCTTCCGGCATGAAGTTGCCGATGGACGAGCCAGGATAGAAGAACAGGCGCTTCTCCCGCGGCACGGCATCCGGCAGCTCCAGCGAACGCGAAAAATCCATTCCGAGCCCGGTCATCCTGATCTGGGGAAAGCGGTAGCGCAGGCTCTCCACCGCGTCGCGCAGGAAATCAACGGAAATGTCGATCGGGACATAGTGCGCAGGCTGCACCGCGGAAAACAGTCTTGCTGCTTTCTCGCAATTGCCCGCGCCCAAGTCAATCAGTGTTGCGCCCCGCCCGGTGGAACGTGCAATGTCGGAGCAGCAACGCTCCAGAATCTGCGCCTCAGTGCGCGTCGGGTAATATTCCGGGAGTTCACAGATGGCTGCGAACAGCTTGGACCCCAATCCATCGTACAGATATTTTGGCGAAATCCAGGCGTTCGGCGCGAGCAGGCCTGCGGCGATCTCTCCGCATATGGCCTCCGCATTCCTCTGATAGATCTGAATGAATCCGTTCTGCAAGATGTTCCGCCAGTGACAAAGCGGTCGCTGCAGCCGGCTTCCACGTGGGAAAATGCCGTACCGGGCAACGCCGCGTGGTGGATTGGCTTTTTGGCTATCATAGACGGGTGAATCGACCGTCCCTTGATGCGTCACAAGGCCGAAGTGGACATCGAACTCTTTTTTCCATGAATGACGGCCGGCCTTACCAACGAGAAAGCGCATCTCGATGTTACAGCTTCGCAATATCAGCAAGTCCTACCCCAATGGCCGCCATGTGCTTTCCCATCTTTCCCATGTCATCCATGACGGCGAGTACGTCGCCATCATGGGCGATTCCGGCGTTGGCAAATCGACCCTGCTCAACCTGATCGCCGGCCTCGACACGCTGGATTCCGGCGAGATCATCATCGACGGCGTAACGATGTCCGCGCTGGATGACGATGCGGCAACCCTGCTGCGGCGCAAGAAATTCGGTTTCATTTTCCAGGCATTCCATGTGCTGCCGCATCTCACCCTGCTGCAGAACGTCGCCCTGCCCCTGCTGCTCAACGGCAGGGACATGCAGCGCGCCGCAGAGATGCTGACGGCAGTCGGGCTGCAGGGACGCGAGCAGGATTTCCCGCGCCAGTTGTCGGGCGGAGAGTTGCAGCGCGTCGCCATTGCGCGTGCCCTGGTGCACAGGCCCAAGCTGCTGCTGGCCGACGAACCAACCGGCAATCTTGATCCCGATACAGCGCGCGAGGTGCTGCATCTCCTGCGCAGCGAGATCAAGGCCAACGGCGCTTCCGGCATCCTCGTTACCCATTCCCCGGCCGCGGCAGCCACTGCCGACCGCGTCCTGCTGCTGACGAAGGAAGGCTTGCGTCCGATGGAGGTGGTGCCCGCATGAAGCGCCGTCATGCAACGCCCCTTGGTCGCTGGCTGACGCTGGGCGAATGGCGTGCACATCCGGTGCGTGCCCTGATCGCGATGGGCGCGATCGCCCTCGGCGTGGCGTTGGGATTTGCCATCCACCTGATCAACGCCGCTGCCTACAACGAGTTTTCCGCGGCCATCAAGAGCCTGTCCGGACAAGCCGACCTGCAGGTGCGCAGCGTGCAAGCATTCTTTGATGAATCCCTGTATCCCCACCTCGCGCAGCATCGCGGCGTGGCCTTGGCCAGCCCCGTGCTGGAACTTGACGCAGCGCTGCCCGGCCAGCGCACGCCGCTGAAAGTGCTGGGCATCGATGTGTTTCGCGCTGCGGCCATCGCACCGGACCTGATCGGCGTGCCGGCGGAAGACAAGCCGTCCGACACGCTGGCCGACGACGCGATCTTTCTTTCCCCCGCAGCGATGGAGTGGCTGCAGGTGAAGCAAGGCGACCGGCTCGAACTGCGTGCTGGCACGAAGGCAGTCAGCCTGCGCGTGGCCGGCGGACCGGTCCGGGCGCGTCCCGGACAGCGCATCGCAGTGATGGACATCGGCGCTGCCCAATGGCGCTTTGACAAGATCGGAGAACTGTCACGGATCGACCTCAAACTCGAACAGGGCATCGACCGCGTCGCGTTCAAGGATGCCCTGGCGAAAGAGCTGCGTCCGCAATACCTGGTCACCGAGACGGAAGACCAGGAAGAGCGTACGAACAACATGTCGCGCGCCTATCGTGTCAACCTGAATGTGCTGGCGCTGGTCGCGCTGTTCACCGGTGCATTCCTGGTGTTTTCCACGCAGGCCCTGTCGGTGCTCCGGCGGCGCAGCGAGCTTGCCCTGCTGCGCGTGGTCGGCATGACGCGCCGGCAGGTACTGCAACAGATTTTGCGCGAAGGTGCCATCCTCGGCGTGACTGGCTCGCTGCTTGGACTGGTGGGCGGATATGTTCTGGCCGCTGCGGCACTGCGGCTGTTCGGCGGCGACCTGGGCGGGGGTTATTTTCCCGGTGTGCAGCCAACCGTGCATTTCTCGGCTTGGGCCGCGCTGGTCTTCTTCTGTCTCGGCACCGCAGCCGCGCTGCTCGGCTGCGCCAGCCCGGCATGGGAAGCGGCGCGCGCCCGGCCGGCGCAGGCGATCAAGTCAGGCAGCGAGGATGTCGCATTGTCGAAGCTCGCGTCGCCCTGGCCATCGCTCGCCTGCCTCGCCACCGGCGCCTTGCTGACGCGCATGCCGCCAGTGTTCGAGCTGCCGCTGTTCGGTTACCTGTCCATCGCCTTGCTGCTGATCGGCGGCATCGGGCTGATGCCGCGCTTTTCGGCGCTCGCCTTCGCCCTGCTTTCCGGCATGGCGGGGCGCCGTCCGGACGTGATCCCCACGCTCACCCTCGCACGGCTGGCGAATGCGCCAAACCAGGCATCGATTGCGCTGGGCGGCGTACTGTCGAGCTTCAGTCTGCTGGTGGCGATGGCGATCATGGTCGCCAGTTTCCGTGTGTCCGTCGACGACTGGCTGTCGAACGTGCTGTCCGCGGACCTTTATGTACGCTCGGCGCTGGGTGGCAATACCGGTTCGCTGTCGTCTGCGGACCAACGCGCGATTGCGTCGATTCCGGGCGTGGCACGCGTCGATTTCCTGCGCTCGATGCAACTCGTACTCGACCCGGCGCGCCCGCCCGTGGTGCTGATGGCGAAACCGATCGATGTCGAAGATCCCGGCAAGAGCATGCCGCTCACCGGTAAGGCGCTGCCGCCCGGCGAACTGCCCGCCGGCGTGATGCCGGTCTGGGTATCGGAGGCGATGGTGGACCTGTACCAGTATCGCGTCGGGTCGCGCGTGCAAATTGACATCGCCGGCCATCCTCATGAATTCATCGTCGCCGGCGTCTGGCGCGACTATGCGCGGCAGTCCGGCGCGATCCAGATGCGGCTGTCGGACTACCAGGCCATATCGGGCGACAAGCAGGTCAATGATGCCGCACTGTGGCTGCGCCGCGGCACAAGCGCGGCACAGGCGATCGCGCAACTGCGGCGGCTCCCGTTCGGCGCCGCGCTCGAATTCGCGCAGCCCGGCGACATTCGCGCGGTCACGCTGAAGATTTTCGACCGCAGCTTCGCGGTGACCTACCTGCTCGAAGTGGTGGCGATCGTGATCGGTCTGTTCGGCGTGGCGGCAACATTCTCCGCACAGACGCTGGCGCGGGCGAAGGAATTCGGCATGCTGCGGCACATCGGCGTGACGCGCGCACAGATCCTCGGCATGCTGGCCGTCGAGGGCGGATTGCTGTCGCTGCTGGGCGTTGCCATCGGCTTCCTGCTCGGCGGGGCGATCAGCCTGATCCTGGTGTTCGTGATCAATCCGCAATCCTTCCACTGGACGATGGAACTGCACATGCCGTGGCACGTCCTGCTGCCGATTGCAGCGCTGCTGTCGGGTTCGGCAGCGATCACCGCACTGATCGCCGGAAGATATGCGGTGTCCGGCAGCGCGGTGCGCGCGGTCAGGGAGGACTGGTAATGATGAATCAATGCACGCCTGCCTGGTTGCGCTGGACGGCAACCCTCATTGCATGTCTGGGATTGTTGCTCCCCTGCGTTCCCGCATCCGCGGACGCGCCACGGTTTTCCACAGCCGTGCCCGGAACGCCGCTCAGTTTTCCGCGCGACTTCGGCGCGCATCCGGATTTCCGCACGGAGTGGTGGTACGTCACCGGATGGCTGGAAACGCCGGACCACAAGCCGCTCGGTTTCCAGGTTACCTTCTTCCGCTCCGCAACGGACCACGACCAGGCCAACCCGAGCCGGTTCGCGCCGAAGCAGCTCGTCATTGCACACGTCGCCTTGTCGGATCCCGCACTCGGCAAGCTCTTGCACGACCAGAAAATTGCGCGCGAAGGCTTCGGCCTCGCTTACGCCAGGCAGGGCAATACCGACGTGAAACTCGGCGACTGGCACTTCACGCGCGAGGCGGACGGTCGTTATCTGATCAATGTCGCTGCGCGTGACTTCACATTGAATTTCACACTCTCGCCGACGCAACAACCCATGCTCCAGGGCGATCATGGCTTTTCGCGCAAGGGGCCGAAACCGGAACAGGCAAGCTATTACTACAGCGAGCCGCAGCTCACGGTCGCCGGTACGGCGCGCCGCAACGGCAAGCCAGTGGAAGTGCACGGCAGCGCCTGGCTGGACCACGAATGGTCGACCACGGTGCTCGACCCCGATGCGGCTGGATGGGACTGGGCCGGCATCAATCTTGATGACGGCTCAGCCCTGATGGCGTTCCAGATCCGTGGCAAGGACGGCAGCAAGATGTGGGCACATGCGGCCCTGCGCGATCCGGCCGGGCACGTGACGCAATTCGACGCCGACAACGTGCGTTTCCAGCCGCAGCGGACCTGGACCTCGCCACGCACCAATGCACGCTATCCTGTCGCCACCCGCATCGAGACTGGCAACGCCACGTGGGACCTGACGCCACTGCAGAACGACCAGGAACTCGACTCGCGGCAGTCGACCGGCGCGGTTTACTGGGAGGGTGCGGTGACCGTCAGCCGCGACGGCAAACCCGCCGGTCGCGGCTACCTTGAAATGACCGGCTACGTGAAACCATTCAAGCTATGAGCGCACCGAAAGAACGCTACAAGGGCAGCCTTGCCACGCTCAAGGGCCTGCTGCCCTTTCTCGCACCCTACAAAAAGGAATTTATGCTGGCCGGAATCGCGCTGCTGGTCGCAGCCGGCGCCACGCTGGCGATTCCCTACGCATTCAAGCAGATGATCGACCTGGGTTTCGGCACTGCAGGAACGAAAGGCGGCAAGCATATCAATCTGTATTTCCTCGCGCTGTTCGGCGTCGCCAGCGTGCTCGCGATCGCCACTGCGGCGCGCTTCTACATGGTCTCGTGGCTGGGCGAGCGGGTCACCGCGGATCTGCGAAATGCCATCTATCGCCATGTGGTAGCGCAAAGTCCGCAGTTTTTCGAAACCACGCAGACCGGTGAAGTCCTGTCGCGCCTCACCACCGACACAACGCTGATCCAGACACTGGTCGGCACCAGCATTTCCATGGGCTTGCGCAATGCCCTGTTGTGCATCGGCGGCCTCGTCATGCTGTTTGTCACCAGCACGAAACTGGCATCGCTCATCATCGTATTGCTCGCTGCGGTCGTGCTGCCCATCGTTCTGTTCGGGCGGCGCGTGCGCAAGCTCTCGCGCGCGTCGCAGGACCGCATCGCCGACACGTCGGCCCTGGCGGGAGAGATCCTCAATGCGATGCCCACGGTGCAGGCGTTCACTCACGAAAAGCTGGAATCGCAGCGCTTCAGCACCTCGGTCGAAAGCGCCTTCGCGACAGCCTTGCAGCGAATCCGGGCGCGCTCGCTGCTGACGGTGGTCGCGATCCTGCTGGTATTCGGCGCCAACGTATTCGTGCTGTGGCTCGGCGCGCAAGCGGTCATCGGAGGCAGCATGACGGCCGGCGAACTCGGGCAGTTCATTCTCTACGCGACCATCGTCGCCGGCGCGATCGGCGCGCTGTCCGAAGTGATCGGTGAAGCACAGCGCGCCGCCGGCGCGACCGAGCGCCTGCTGGAACTGCTCGCGGTCAGCTCGCCGATCCGGTCGCCTTCCCGGCCACAGGTGCTGCCGCCACGCGCAGTCAACGGCGCCTCCCTCGCACTGCATGGCGTCAGCTTTCACTATCCGTCCCGTCCGCACTCGCCGGCGCTGCTTGATATTTCACTCGACATTCATCCCGGGGAAAATGTCGCCATCGTCGGACCGTCCGGCGCGGGCAAGAGCACGCTGTTCCAGCTTCTGCTGCGCTTCTATGATCCGCAGCGGGGAGACATCCTGCTCGACGACGTCGATATCCGCACGCTCGACCTGCATGCCCTGCGCGACGCCATCGGCATCGTGCCGCAGGACACGGTTGTCTTCTCGGCAGATGCGATGGAAAACATCCGCTATGGTCGTGCGGATGCCAGCGACGAGGAAGTCATCACCGCAGCGAAGCTGGCTGCTGCGCATGAATTCATCCAGAAGCTGCCGCAGGGTTACCGCTCCTTCCTTGGCGAGCGCGGCGTGCGCCTGTCGGGCGGGCAGCGGCAGCGCATTGCCATCGCGCGCGCCTTGCTGAAGAATCCGCCGCTATTGCTGCTCGATGAGGCCACCAGCGCTCTCGATGCAGAATCCGAACGGCTGGTACAAGGCGCGCTGGAAGTAGCAATGAAGGGGCGCACCACCCTGGTGATCGCGCACCGGCTGGCGACCGTGCAGCGGGCCGACCGTATCATCGTGATGGAGCATGGCCGGATCGTCGAGATCGGTACACATGCCTCGCTGACCGCGCAGGGCGGGCTGTATGCCAGTCTGGCAGAATTGCAGTTTTCACAAGATCACGGTGCTGCAACAGACACACGTTAGTCATGCTTTACCCGTTAAAATAGCGCAACTCACGGAAAGCACCCATGCGCCAATATCTCGATTTCATGCGCCATGTCCATGAACATGGCACCGAAAAAACCGACCGCACCGGCACCGGCACCCGCTCGGTGTTCGGCTACCAGATGCGCTTCGACCTGCAGCAAGGCTTCCCTTTGCTGACCACGAAGAAGCTGCACCTGAAGTCGATCATCCATGAGCTGATCTGGTTCCTCGCCGGTTCGACCAACACCAAATACCTGAAAGACAACGGCGTCACGATCTGGGACGAATGGGCCGACGCGGACGGCAACCTCGGCCCGATCTACGGCTACCAATGGCGCTCGTGGCCGACCCCGGACGGCAAGCACATCGACCAGATCGCGCAGGTGATGGACCAGATCAGGAACAACCCGGACTCCCGCCGCATGATCGTCTCGGCGTGGAACGTGGCCGACATTCCGCAAATGAAACTACCGCCCTGCCATGCGTTCTTCCAGTTCTACGTGGCCGACGGCAAGCTGTCCTGCCAGCTCTACCAGCGCAGCGCCGACATCTTCCTCGGCGTGCCATTCAACATCGCTTCCTACGCCCTGCTCACCCACATGGTGGCCGAGCAGACCGGATTGCAGGCCGGAGAATTCATCTGGACCGGCGGCGATTGCCACCTGTATTCCAACCACATGGAGCAGGTCAAGGAACAGCTCTCGCGCACGACCTACCCGCTGCCGCAACTGGTCATCAAGCGCAAGCCGGATTCGATCTTCGATTACAGATTCGAGGATTTCGAGATCGTGAATTACCAGTCGCATCCGCACATCAAGGCTCCGGTGGCGGTTTGATGGCAACACTCACCATCGTCGTCGCCACCGACGCTCAACGTGGCATAGGCATCAACAACACCCTTCCCTGGCGCCTGCCGGAAGACATGGCGCACTTCAAGCGCACGACGACAGGCCATCCTGTCATCATGGGACGCAAGACCTTCGAGTCGATTGGCCGCCCCTTGCCGAACCGACGCAATATCGTCGTCACGCGCAATCCGGAATGGCGGCATGAAGGCGTGGAGGCAGTCACCTCGCTCGATGCAGCGATCGCGCTGGTTGGCGACGCAGACGCCTGCGTCATCGGTGGCGCGCAGATCTACGGCGAGGCGTTGCCGCGCACCGACCGCCTCGTCGTGACGGAGATCGGCAAGCGCTTCGACTGCGATGCCTTTTTCCCGTCGATCGACCCGGCGCAGTGGAAGGAAACCGTGCGCGAGCAGCACCATTCCGACGCGAACGGATTCGATTACGCATTCGTCACATACGAAAAAATCTAGGAGACCACATGTCAGGACACGGTTTTCATGTACATGGTCCGCATGACCATCACGTGGAACATGCCGCACACGGCGGCGACAGCTTTTCCAACAAGATCGCGGTGACCACGGCGATCCTCGCCACCATCGGCGCAGTCTTCGGCTACCAGGCCGGCGACACGCAGAACAATGCGGCGCTGTTCAAGAACAATGCCGCGATCAAGAAAACGGAAGCCTCGAACCAGTGGAACTACTACCAGGCCAAGTCAAACAAGCAGAACCTCGCTGAGCTGGCGATGAGCCTGCCCGGCGTCGACACCGAAAAATACAAGGCGGAAGTCGAGCGCTACAAGAAGGAAAAGGCCGACATCAAGTCCGACGCCGAAAAGCTGGAGGCAACGTCGCACCACTGGGACGAACAATCGGATGAACAGATGCACCAGCACCACCGCTGGGCACAGGCAATGACCGCCGAACAGATCGCAATTTCGCTCGCTGCAATCACCCTGCTGACGCGTAAGAAGTGGCTGGAATACTCCTCTTACGGTGTTGCGGGCGTCGGCATCGTCCTGGGCGTCATGGCCTGGCTGCACTTCTGAAACGGCGATGCCTTGATGCAAGGCATCGCCCTCCCCTAGTAGTGAGCGAAAAGCTTCGCTCACCATCCCTTTCTCTCAAATGGTGAATCCGACGCGTTCAAAAGCGGTTCGGGTGCAACGTTTGCGCCTGTGTCATGTCCAATCAGTGGATGTTTCCCGATTCGATGTTGATCGCACTTGTTGATTGCCTGCCAGATTTTCAGCGCACAAGAACTGCTGAAACACGGGCATGGAAGGGACGGCATGGCTGGCGCAGCGAACAACGGCACTTGCGGTACCGCTTCTGGCGCCTGCCTGATTTCAGGCATGTTTTGCCCGGTCTCTTCACCCGTCCCTTATTGTCGGATACGCTGCACAGCTTCCGGCTTCACCCCGTCGTTCGGCAAGATTAATTCTCGGCAATCCGTTCCTCACCGAATGCAAGTGATGATCATTTCGGGAACATCACGGCGTTTAATGAAGTCTCGTCATGCAGGAATCGTGAGCAACGCCTGCCACGATGCGATTCGTTCCGCGCGCAACAGGCTTATGCCACGCACCGTCAATTCTTGAAACAAGGAGATGGATATGGATGAGCAATCTAGCAAGACGCAATCATTGGCATTCTGGGTGGCGGGCGCCGCGTTGGGCGCACTGACGATGTATCTCGCCGATCCGGATCGCGGCCGGCGCCGCCGCGCCCTTGCGACCGACAAGATGCGCAGCCTGGCAACAAAGACGAGCGATGCCATCGATGTGGCGTCGCGCGACCTCAACAATCGCGTGCACGGATTGCGCGCGCAGGCCGGCCGCATGTTCTCGCAGCACTCCGAGACTAGCGACGACGATACAGTGGTAGCGCGCGTGCGCAAGGAAATCGGCCGCGCGGTCACGCATCCGCGCGCTATCAAGGCGAACGCGCAGAACGGCTGCGTCACCCTGCACGGCCCCGTCCTCGCACATGAAAAGGACAAGCTGATCGAATGCGTGCGCTCGGTGGCGGGCGTCAAGGAAGTGCAGGATTACCTCGACGTGCATGACAACGCTGTCGGTGTTCCCAGCCTGCAGGGCGAGGGCAAGATGCGGCGCGCCGCCGGATCCGCCATCATGCAGGAAACCTGGCCGCCTGCATTGCGCGCCGTGGCTGCGGTCGGCGGCAGTGCACTCGGACTGTTTGGACTGATGCGTCGCTCACCGGCAAGCGCGGCCGCGGCTGCAATCGGCATTGGCCTGCTGGCGCGAGGCATCAGCAACCGCTCGTTCTCCAGGATGATGCAAACGGGCCGGCAGTCGTCAGTCGACATGCACAAGACGATCTACATTCAGGCTTCGCCTGAGGACGTGTACGACATGTGGACACGCTACGAGAACTTCCCGCGCTTCATGTCCAATGTGCAGGATGTGCGCGACCTTGGCAATGGACGTTCGCACTGGATCGTCAGCGGGCCGGCCGGCACGCATATCGAATGGGATTCCGTCATCACCGATGCGCAACGTCCCGAGCGCCTCGCATGGCGCAGCGATCCCGATTCGACCGTACAGCATACCGGCATGGTGCACTTCGAGCCTGAGAGCAACGGCACGCGCGTCAGTGTGCACATGACCTACAGCCCGCCTGCGGGCGCCGTCGGGCACGCCGTTGCTTCGCTGTTCAACGGCAATCCGAAGCGCCAGATGGAAGAAGACCTGATGCGCATGAAGTCATTCATCGAAACCGGCATTCCGTCCCGCGATGCCGCACAAGCCACGTCGCGTGCCGGAGCTGCAGGCACAACGAGCATCCATTGAACATGGATGCGGGCAAGCGCGCCTGAAACCGCTTAACGGAGAAGCGGTTTCAGGCATGTCCAATCATTCCGATCCGGATGCGTCATGACAACCGCTACCAATTCTCCACTCAGCGTTTCCATCGCCTCGGTGGCCCATTTGCTGAATGGATCGCACAACGACTACGATCCCCTGATGGATCTGGTCGGCGAGGCACACTTCGTGCTGCTGGGCGAAGCGTCCCACGGCACGCATGAGTTTTATTGTGAACGTGCCGAAATTACCAGGCGCCTGATCCTCGAAAAGGGTTTCACCGCAGTCGCGGTTGAAGCAGACTGGCCGGACGCCTATCGTGTCAATCGCTATGTGCGCGGTGTCGGCGATGACGCCAGCAGCGAACGCGCGCTGGCCGGCTTCGAGCGCTTTCCGACATGGATGTGGCGCAATGCCGATGTCCTTGCCTTCGTCGACTGGCTGCGGGCGCACAACGATGCCTTGCCGCCGCAGGCCACGCGCGTGGGTTTCTACGGACTCGATCTGTACAGCATGTTCACGTCGATGAACGAAGTGTTGCGCTATCTCGACCAGGTGGATCCGGAGGCTGGAAAGCGTGCCCGCGCTCGCTATGCATGCTTCGACCACTTTCAGCGCGACAGTCAGCGCTACGGTTATGCAACCAGCTTCGGCATGTCTCCCAGCTGCGAGGAACAGGTGCTGACCCAGCTGCACGACCTGCGCTCGCGCTCGCTCGAGTTCCGCGACCAGGACGACCAGCTCGCCGCCGACGAGTTCTTTTATGCGGAACAGAATGCGCGACTGGTGAAGAATGCCGAGAAATACTACCGCACCATGTTCCAGGGTCGGATTTCGTCATGGAACATGCGCGATCTGCACATGGCCGACACCCTGCGTGCGTTGAACGGACATCTGTCGAAGCCTGGCAAGCCCGCGAAGATCGTGGTGTGGGAGCACAACTCGCATATCGGCGACGCGCGTGCCACCGAGATCGGCTACCAGGGCGAATGGAACGTCGGCCAGCTGGCCCGCGAACGCTACCACGACGATGCGGTGCTGATCGGGTTCACGACCTACCAGGGTACCGTGACAGCAGCCTCCGACTGGGACGGTCCGGCCGAGAAGAAGCAGGTTCGTCCCGGCCTGCCTGGCAGTTATGAGGAGGCCTTCCATCGGACCGGCCTGCCGCGCTTTCTGCTGCCCCTGCGCGTGAACGGTATCGAAACCGACGTGCTGCCGTCCAACGCGCTTCTGGAGCGCGCCATCGGAGTGATCTACGCGCCGGCGACCGAGCGGCAGAGCCATTATTTCTACGCCCACCTGGCGCATCAGTTTGACGCGATCCTTCATTTCGACGAGACCCGGGCCGTGGAGCCGCTGGAGCGCGGGACGCACTGGGAGACTGGAGAAGCGCCGGAGACATATCCGGTCGGCGTATGAAACGTTTGAAAAGCTGCAAACGCTGCGGCAGGTGGCGTTCGACCCGCCTGCCGCATAAAAATTGTTAAAATACTACAAAGCCAGCCTTCAACTGGCGGGGAGGTGCCACACCATGCACGAATCAGCCCGCTCCAGCCTCGTTTTTTCCCCACGTAATCCCCATATCTGCGAAAATTCGCTTTTTTTCGGCGCGCAAGCGGTTGTTGCCACGACTGACCCAGGCGTCTCCCTGTTATCTGTCCTTTTGGAGACCTCATGAAATTCCGCTTTCCCATCGTCATCATTGACGAAGATTTCCGCTCCGAGAACACGTCCGGCCTGGGTATCCGCGCACTCGCGCAGGCAATGGAAAGCGAGGGCATGGAAGTCGTTGGCGTGACCAGCTATGTCGATCTGTCGCAGTTCGCGCAGCAGCAATCGCGCGCCTCGGCCTTCATTCTTTCCATCGACGACGAGGAATTCGGCGGCGGCAGCCCGGCGGAAGTCGAGCTTGCCCTCAGATCGCTGCGCGCGTTCGTGGAAGAGATCCGCCACAAGAATGCCGACATTCCGATCTACCTCTACGGCGAGACGCGAACCTCGCGTCACATCCCGAACGACATTCTGCGCGAGTTGCACGGCTTCATTCACATGTTCGAGGACACGCCGGAATTCGTCGCGCGCCACATCATCCGCGAAGCGCGCGCCTATCTCGACAGCCTGGCGCCGCCCTTTTTCCGCGCGCTGGTGCATTACGCCAAGGACGGTTCCTATTCATGGCACTGCCCCGGCCATTCCGGTGGCGTAGCCTTCCTGAAGTCGCCGATCGGTCAGATGTTCCATCAGTTCTTCGGCGAGAACATGCTGCGCGCCGACGTCTGCAACGCGGTGGAAGAACTCGGCCAGCTGCTCGACCACACCGGCCCGGTCGCGGCGTCCGAGCGCAATGCCGCGCGCATCTTCAATGCCGACCATTGCTACTTCGTCACCAACGGCACCTCGACCTCCAACAAGATGGTGTGGCATTCGACCGTTGGCCCCGGCGACATCGTCGTGGTTGACCGCAACTGCCACAAGTCGATTCTGCACTCGATCATCATGACCGGCGCGATCCCGGTGTTCCTGATGCCGACCCGGAACCACCTCGGCATCATCGGCCCGATCCCGCTCGAAGAATTCAAGATGGAAAACATCATGAAGAAGATCGAGGCCAACCCGTTCGCCCGCGAAGCGAAGAACAAGAAGCCGCGCATCCTGACCATCACGCAGTCGACTTACGACGGCGTCGTTTACAACGTCGAAACGATCAAGGAAATGCTGGACGGGAAGATCGACACCCTGCACTTCGACGAGGCATGGCTGCCGCATGCGACCTTCCATGAGTTCTACAAGGACATGCATGCGATCGGCAAGGACCGCCCGCGCGCGAAGGAATCGTTGATCTTCTCGACGCAGTCGACGCACAAGCTGCTCGCCGGTCTTTCGCAGGCTTCGCAGATCCTCGTGCGTGATTCCCAGACGGTGAAGCTCGACCAGGACATGTTCAACGAAGCCTACCTAATGCATACCTCCACCTCGCCGCAGTACGCGATCATCGCCTCCTGCGACGTGGCTGCGGCCATGATGGAGCCGCCGGGCGGCACTGCGCTGGTTGAGGAAAGCATCCTGGAAGCGCTCGACTTCCGCCGCGCGATGAGAAAGGTCGACCAGGAATGGGGCCAGGACTGGTGGTTCCAGGTCTGGGGACCGGACAGCTTCGCGGAAGAAGGTATCGGATCGCGCGAAGACTGGATGATCCGCGCCGAAGATGAATGGCACGGCTTCGGCAAGCTCGCACCCGGCTTCAACATGCTCGACCCGATCAAGGCGACCATCGTCACGCCGGGCCTGTCGCTTGACGGCAAGTTCGGCGAGACGGGTATCCCGGCCTCGATCGTCACCAAGTACCTCGCAGAGCATGGCGTCATCGTCGAGAAGGCCGGCCTGTATTCGTTCTTCATCATGTTCACCATCGGCATCACGAAAGGCCGCTGGAACACGCTACTGACCGCGCTGCAGCAGTTCAAGGACGACTTCGACAAGAACCAGCCGATCTGGCGCATCCTGCCGGAATTCGCGGCGGCCAATCCGCGCTACGAGCGCATCGGCCTGCGCGACTTGTGCCAGAGTATCCACGGGATGTACAAGGCCTACGACGTGGCGCGCCTGACCACTGAGATGTACCTGTCCGACATGCAACCGGCGATGAAACCCTCGGATGCATTCGCGAAGATGGCACACCGCGAGATCGAGCGCGTGGCGATCGACGAACTGGAAGGTCGCGTCACGGCCATCCTGCTGACGCCCTACCCGCCGGGCATTCCGCTGCTGATCCCGGGCGAGCGTTTCAACAAGACCATCGTCGACTACCTGAAATTCGCCCGAGACTTCAACGAGAAGTTCCCGGGCTTCGAGACGGACGTGCACGGACTGGTCACGCAGGATGTAAATGGCCGGCGCGGTTATTTTGTCGACTGCGTGAAGTAAGTTCCACGAGGCGGCGCAGGACACCCTGTGCCGCCTGTTGCCGCATCCCCCCACTCCCGGGTGCCGGCGCTGCCGAAAATTGTCACTTCGTCGGCACGACTGCCCTTCTTGCGCCGGTCTCTGCCAATTTCCGTCAGAAATCTCTCTACATGCCTGCTGGCATTGAAGTTGCGTTCAAAATTTTTACATTTCGCAACATCTCTCGCACTTGAGAAACATTCATCGTCAATGTTTCCGTGCATCATCATTAAACAATAACAACGAACGGCAGCAAGCGACGGACGCAACGAAAATTTCCGCCTCCGTGCCCTTACATGCCGGGATGCAAAAAATAACATCGATTTCGCTTTTGTAATTGAGGTTCGACGCGCGACCGGTTCGATTCGAATCAAACCGTTTCAAGACTCCAGAGGGTGGGCTGCGTCTCCGACAAGGAGATGTTCGGGTGGGGGGCAGCGTGCGTGAAGTACAAACTGCCGTATCGCAAACACGCTACCCCGTATCCTCCCTCTTCCCGCAAGGGAAGAGGGATTTTTTTTGCCTGCACGCGGCCGGAACTTCAGAAAATGGATCGCGCCGTCAGGGTAGTGAATCGTTCCAGTGCATAGGTGCCGGCCAGGGAATTGCCGGTTGCATCCAGGCCGGGAGACCAGACGGCGATGGATGCATCGCCTGGCATCAGCGCAAGAATGCCGCCGCCCACGCCGCTCTTGGCAGGCAGGCCGACCCGATAGGCGAAATCGCCCGCGGCATCATAGGTACCGCAGGTCAGCATCAAGGCATTCAGGCGCTTCGCCGAACTCGCGTCAAGGATCTCCATGCCGCTCCACGGGATCGTGCCGTGCTGCGCGAGAAAGCTGCCGGCCTTGGCGAGTTCGGCACAGGTCATCGTGATCGAGCACTGGCGGCAATAACTGCCGATCACGGACGCCACCGGATTGTGAAGGTTGCCAAAGTCCTTCATGAAGTAGGCGATCGCGCTGTTGCGATGCGCGGTATCCTGCTCGGACTGCGCCACGATGCGATCGAAGTCGATCGCTGGCTCATCGGCGAGCATGCGGACGAATTGCAGCACGGCGATCTCCGCCTGGACAAAACGCGTCGCCAGGATATCGGTGATCACAAGCGCGCCGGCATTGATGAACGGGTTGCGCGGAATCCCGCGCTCGTATTCCAGTTGCACCAGCGAGTTGAACGGATTGCCGGATGGCTCGCGTCCTACGCGTGTCCAGATGACGTCCCCCTCGCGGGAAAATGCCAATGCCAGCGCAAAAAGCTTCGTGATGCTCTGCAGTGAAAACTTGACGTCGGCATCGCCTGCCGAGAAGGTACGCCCGTCAAGGCAATACACTGCCATGCCGAAGCGACCCGGCGAAACTTTGGACAGTTCCGGGATGTAATCCGCGACCTTGCCTTCCCTGAGTAAGGGCTGGACTTCGCGATGAATGGTATCGAGGATGGATTGGTAGTCGAGGAGCATCGAACAGCCTTGCGCAATGGTGCCTTGAGGTAGTTCGATGCAGTGTATGACACATCAATCCGAAGAATATTCGGATTGCTCCGTCCCGCCGACTGACCTCAGGTTTTCGGCAGGGTCACTCCGCGCTGGCCCTGGTATTTCCCGCCGCGATCCTTGTATGAGGTCTCGCACACTTCGTCGCTTTCGAAGAACAGCACTTGCGCGCAGCCTTCGCCGGCATAGATCTTCGCGGGCAACGGCGTCGTATTGGAAAACTCCAGCGTCACATAACCCTCCCACTCCGGTTCGAACGGCGTCACGTTGACGATGATCCCGCAGCGCGCGTAGGTCGATTTGCCGAGGCAGATAGTCAGCACGCTGCGCGGAATGCGGAAGTATTCGACCGTGCGCGCAAGGGCGAAGGAATTCGGCGGAATGATGCAGACGTCGCCCTTGAAATCGACGAAGGATTTTTCGTCGAAGTTCTTCGGATCGACAATCGTGCTGTTGATATTGGTGAAAATCTTGAATTCGTCGGCGCAGCGGATATCGTAGCCATACGAGGACGTGCCGTAGCTGACGATCTTGTGGCCATCGATATGGCGCACCTGACCCGGCTCGAACGGTTCGATCATGCCGTGTTCCTGCGCCATGCGCCGGATCCACTTGTCGGATTTAATGCTCATTGTTTTCGCGGAGGTTGATAGGAGGCGTGGGCGACGCATATCAGCTCACGTCCGGGGACGAACTGCTTCCAGGAGGCACCGCTATGCGCGTTGATCCGCGATTTTACGCGAAAACATACCCGCAGCCACTATTCCAAAGGAGATAGTGGCTGCAGCGGGTTGTTGAAATGGCTACGCCGACTCGCGCATGGCGTTCGGTGCCGCGCCGGGTGTGTGGAAGGGAGATGCCTGGTATACGAACTCCTGCTGCACACATTCGCGATAGGCATCCTTCAACCGGGTCGGATCCTGCAGCAGGATGTCCTTCCATTCCCCCAGGTGGACGTGGTGCTCGATGAAGCCGCGCAGGATGCTGGCATGCTCGGTCACACCGACCGTATTGCAGCCGATCAGGACATCCTGGCTGAATTCCAGTCGCATGTACTTGAAGTGCGCTTCATCAGCGATTTCCACCCACTGCCCGCCGCGCGCGCCCTGCCACTGGCCGAAGGAAGCGGAAATCAGCCCCATGGTATCGAACACGTCGATCTGTCGTAATCCACGCTGGAAGGCGCTCCGGCCGGTCATGTTCAAGGCGGCGCAATAGGCCTGATCCGCCGCGTTCGGCTGGACACCGGAAATGACGCTGCGGCAGCTCACGCTGTCGAAGGCTTCGGCGCAATCGCCGGCGGCATACACGCCCGGCACATTGGTCTGCATCGACGCATCCACCACCACGCCTTGCAGGCAGCGGATGCCGCTGCCTCTCAGGAAACCGACGTTCGGCACCGCCCCGGCCGAGTGCACGACCAGGTCCGCATGCAGTTCCATACCACTGGACAGGCGAACCGCCATCGGCGATCCCGCAACCATTCCGCCGTCGACGCTCGTCACCCGCGTCGAGGTGAACACCTTGATGCCTTTTTTCTCGCACCAGCGCTGGATCATGTCGCCGGCGCCCTTGCCCATCATGTTGGGCAGCATCCGGTCCCGCTTCTCGACAACCGCGAGGTTGACGCCGCGCGCCGCCAGCGCCTCCATCACGATGCAGCCGACGAACCCGGCACCGATCAGGATGACGCGAGCGACCGGTTGTGCCAGCGCCATGATCGCGCGCGCGTCATGCAGCGTCCAGCAAGCATGCACGCCGGGTGTCTCAATACCGTGGATAAGCGGTGCGCGCGGGCTGGCGCCTGTGGCGATCAGCAGCTTGTCAAAGTCGATGACGCGGCCGTCTTCCATCTTGACAGTACGCGTGCGGGTGCTGACATGGACGGCGCGTCCAAACACCTGGGCGATCTGCAGCCGCTCAAAATGGTCTTTCGCGCGGCGCAGGTGCGTCCCGGCCTCGCTGATGTTCCCGCCAATCAGGTTGGGAATTGCCATGCGTGCGTAGGGAGGGCCAGCTTCGTCGCCGATCAGGACGATATCGTCCAGCGGCGCATTCTTGCGGATGGTTTCCGCGGCGATGACACCGGCCGGGCCGTTGCCGAGGATGACGTGTCTCATGCGCGCCTCCGGGGTCGTCGAGTGGCGGCATCGTGGCGTGCGGCGGCTGCTGGCATTTCTTCCCCCATGGATGACTAAATCCACTATATCGAGGGGGATCTATTATCAATTGAACAATGTCAACCGCGCAGCATGATCTGCGACAAATGCCGGAGCCTCATGGCAAGAAGTCGACGCGACACGCTCCTAGCGCTGCATCGACTCCCACACCTTCTGCAGGCGCTTCACGGAGACCGGCATTGGCGTGCGCAATTCCTGCGCGAACAGGGACACGCGCAACTCCTCCAGCAGCCAGCGGAATTCGGTCATTTTCGGATCGCTCGCCTTCTGCCTGTCCTTTTGCGCACGTTGCCACGGGGCAGCGACCTGCATCCATTCAGCCATCAACCGTGCGTCGCGCGCCGGATCGGCACGAAGCTTTTCCAACCGGACATTGATCGCTTTCAGGTAACGCGGAAAGTGCGCCAGTTGCGTGTAGTCGTTGTCAGCGATGAAGCGCTTGCCGATCAACGCCTGCACCTGCGACTGCATGTCGGCCACGCTCTGCGGATATGCCTTCGCACCCTGCAGCTTCTTGGGAAGCGTGTAGTACTCTGCAAGAATTTGCGACGCGAGACGTGCGATTTCATTCACCAGCAGGCCGAGACGCGACTTGCCCTCATCCTTGCGCTGGTTGAATTCCTGCGCATTCTTCGGCAGCGGGTCCTGCAGGCAAGCGCGCTCCAGCCCAGTCTGCAGGGTCTGGTCGCGCAGCTCTTCCTGCGTGCCGAGCGCCATGAACTGCATGCCCATCTGCTGCAGGCCGGGGATGTTCTTCTCGAGATATTTGAGCTGTTCCTTCAGCTGCAGCGCGAACAGGCGGCGCAGGCCGATGCGGTGCACCCGTGCCGCTTCCGCCGGATCGTCGAACACTTCGATGTCGCAGTGCGTGGTCTTGTCGACCAGCGCGGGGAAGCCGATCAGCGTTTGCTTGTCCTGCAGGATTTCCAGCAGCTCGGGCAGCTCGCCGAAGGACCAGGTGGTCAGGTTCTGGTGCTCGCTGACGGCCGCCTTCGTTTCGCCCGCCGCAGTCGCAGGCTTTTCACCTGCCGCAGGAGCAACGACGGTTTTCTCCGCAATGCGCTGGAAGCTCTCGCGCGCCTGTCCGCCAAATTCCGCCTGCAGCCCGGCGAGATTGCGCCCCATCTCCAACTGCCGTCCGTGCTCGTCGACGATCTTGAAGTTCATGAAATGATGTGCGGGCAGCGTCTCCAGCTTGAAATCCGTGGTCTTCACGGTGACGCCGGTTTCCTCGCGCACATCGGCGATGAGCGTATCGATCAGGCTGCCTTTGCCGAATTCCACGCGCTCGCAGAATCCCGCCGCGTAATCCGGCAGCGGCACGCAGTGACGGCGCAATTTCTGCGGCAGCGACTTCAGCAGCAGGTGCACCTTTTCCTTCAGCATGCCCGGCACCAGCCATTCGCAACGCTCTGCCGACACCTGGTTCAAGGCATACAAGGGCACGGTGAGCGTCACGCCGTCGCGCGGGCTGCCGGGTTCGAAATGATAGGTCAGCGACATCGCCACGCCGGCCACTGTCATCGCCTTGGGGAAGAGATCGGTAGTGACGCCGGCGGCTTCGTGGCGCATCAAGTCGTCGCGGTTCAGGTGCAGCAGCTTCGGGTTCTTCGCCGTCGCTTCCTTGAGCCACTTCTCGAACGTGATCGCGCTGTAAACATCCTGTGGGATCAACTCATCGTAGAACGCCGCGATCAATTCCTCATCGACCAGCACGTCGAGACGGCGCGACTTGTGTTCGAGGTTTTCGATCTCCCGCACCAGCTTCTGGTTATGCGCGAGGAAAGGCGCGCGCGTATCGAGTTCGCCGTTCACCAGCGCGCTGCGAATGAAGATCTCGCGCGCTTCCTTCGGATTGATCGCACCGAAGTTGATGCGGCGCTGGCTATATACCACCAATCCGTACAGCGTGGCTCGCTCATAGGCGGATACCTGCCCGGTGCGCTTTTCCCAGCGCGGATCGCCCCAGGACTTCTTCAACAGATGGCCACCGACACGCTCCAGCCACTCCGGCTGGATCTGCGCGATACAGCGTGCATATAGGCGCGTGGTATCGACCAGTTCCGCCCCCATCACCCAGCGGCCAGCTTTCTTCGCGAGATGCGACCCCGGCCAGATGAAGAACTTGATGCCGCGCGCGCCGAGGTAATGCGGCTCATCCTCCGCCTTGTAGCCGACATTGCCCAGCAGTCCTGTCAGCAGCGCCGTATGCAACTGCTCATAAGTCGCCGGTGTTTCGTTCATGCGCCAGCCCTGCTCGCGCACCAGCGTGAGCAGTTGCGAGTGCACATCGCGCCATTCGCGCAGGCGCAGCTGCGACAGGAAGTTGGCACGGCAGTTGTCCATGAGCTGCTTGTTGGACTTCTTGTGTTCGATCGCTTCTTCGAACCATTTCCAGATCTTCAGGTAGCCGAGGAACTCCGACTTGTCGTCGGCGAACTTCCTGTGCGCGTTGTCCGCCGCATCCTGCGCTTCCAGCGGACGCTCGCGCGGGTCCTGCACGGACAGCGCGGCGGCAATGATCAGCACTTCCGTCAGCGCAGCGTTGTCGCGCGCAGCGAGGATCATGCGGCCCACGCGCGGATCAAGCGGCAGCTTCGCCAGTTGCCTGCCGAGCGGCGTGAGCTGGTTGTTGTCGTCGACCGCGCCCAGTTCCTGCAGCAGCTGGTAGCCGTCCGCAATTGCGCGCCCCATCGGCGGCTCGATGAAGGGAAAGGTCTCGACGTCGGTCAGGCGCAGCGATTTCATGCGCAGGATGACCGCCGCCAGCGAGGAACGCAGGATCTCGGGATCGGTGAACTTCGGCCTTTGCAGGTAATCCCGCTCTTCGTACAGGCGAATGCACACGCCAGCGGCGACACGGCCGCAGCGGCCGGCGCGCTGGTTGGCCGCGGACTGCGCGATCGACTCGACTTGCAACTGCTCGACCTTGTTGCGATAGCTGTAGCGCTTCACGCGCGCCAGCCCGGCATCGACGACGTAGCGGATGCCCGGTACCGTCAGCGATGTCTCGGCCACGTTGGTGGCGAGGACGATGCGGCGCGCATTGGATGGCTTGAACACCCGCTCCTGCTCCTGCACCGAAAGACGCGCAAACAGCGGAAGGATTTCAACATGCGGCGGATGGTGCTTGCGCAGCGCTTCAGCGGCGTCGCGGATTTCGCGTTCGCCAGGCAGGAATACCAGCACGTCGCCGGAACCGATGCGGGCCAGTTCATCGACCGCATCGACGACCGCATCCATCAGGTCGCGCTGCTCCCTTTGGGTGGACGGCCTGGCCTCGCCCTTGTCACTCGGCTCGACCGGACGATAGCGCACCTCCACCGGATACAGCCGTCCCGACACCTCGATCACCGGCGCAGGCTTGTTCCCCCTGGCGAAATGGCGCGCAAAACGGTCGGCATCGATGGTTGCCGAAGTAATGATGATTTTCAGGTCCGGCCGCCTCGGCAGCAGCTGCTTCAGGTAACCGAGCAGGAAATCAATGTTCAGGCTGCGTTCATGCGCCTCGTCGATGATGATGGTGTCGTATTGCTTCAGCAGCGGATCGGTCTGGGTTTCGGCCAGCAGGATGCCGTCGGTCATGAGCTTGACCGACGCGCCCGCCGACAGGGTATCCGTGAAGCGCACCTTGAAGCCGACATGCTCGCCCAGCGGCGAACCGAGCTCCTGCGCGATGCGCTTGGCCGTCGAGGACGCGGCGATGCGGCGCGGCTGGGTGTGGCCGATCAATCCCGCCTGCCCACGGCCGAGTTCCAGGCAGATCTTGGGCAATTGGGTAGTCTTGCCGGAGCCTGTCTCGCCGCAAACGATGACCACCTGATTGGCGCGCAAGGCGTCTGCGATCTCCCGACGCTTGCCGGAAACCGGCAGCTCCTCGGGAAAGGTGATCGGCGGGAGCGGATTGCGGACGACGGGTGCAGCGGGTTTTCCCTGCGGATGGCGGGGCCGCTGGGGCTTCTGCGGGTTCTTTTGTGCTTGTTCGGATGCTGACATATCGGGGCGAATTATACAGAGCGGCGCCGCGCAAGGCCGGGAACGCGGTCATGCGCCGTGCGAGGGCAGTATCCCGGATTGCGGTGCAGGCTTGCGCAGTGAATACACGTCGCACTGTATATAATGCGGGTCATGGAAAACCCAATTCAATTTGTTCAATGGCTGCGCTCGGTTGCGCCGTACATCCACGCATTCCGCGGGAAGACTTTCGTGGTCGCCTTCCCCGGCGAACTGGTGATGGCAGGCGCGCTGCCCGTGCTGGCACAGGATTTGTCTTTGTTGCATGCGCTCGGCATCAAGGTCGTGATCGTGCACGGCTCCCGTCCGCAGGTCGAAGAGCAGCTCGGGCTGCGCAACCTGAAGGCGCGCTATCACAACGGACTGCGCATCACGGATGCAGCGGCGATGGAGTGCGTGAAGGAAGCGGCCGGCGAATTGAGGCTCGATATCGAAGCGGCATTCAGCCAGGGTTTGCCCAATACCCCCATGGCGCATGCAGCCATACGTATTATTTCAGGCAATTTCGTCACCGCGCGGCCGATCGGCGTCATTGATGGTGTCGATCTGGAATTCACCGGCGTGGCGCGGAAGATCGCTTATGAGACCATCCACCCGATATTAAGTGCCGGTGGACTGGTGCTGCTGTCGCCGCTCGGCTTTTCGCCCACGGGCGAGGCGTTCAATTTGACCATGGAGGATGTCGCCGTCTCCGCAGCCGCCGCGCTGCGCGCCGACAAGCTGATTTTCATCACCGAAACACCGTTGATGACCGATGCGGAAGGCCGTGACGTGCGCGAACTTACCGCTGCCCAGGGTGATGCCCTGCTGAAAAGCGGCAAGCTCCCGGCGGACAGCGCCTTCTACCTGCAGCACTGCGTGAAGGCGTCACGCTCCGGTGTGCCGCGCGTCCACATCGTTCCGTTCGAAATGGATGGCTCGGCGCTGCTGGAAATCTTTACCCACGATGGCGTGGGTACCATGGTCAGTACGGAAAACCTGGAGTCCCTGCGCGAAGCGACCATTGAAGATGTCGGCGGCATCCTCAAATTGATTGAGCCGCTGGAAGCTGACGGCACGCTGGTCAAGCGCGGCCGTGAACTGATCGAGCGCGAAATCGAGTATTTCTCGGTGATCGAACACGACGGCGTGATTTTCGGCTGCGCCGCGCTGTATCCCTTCCCCGCGGAAAAAATGGCCGAAATGGCATGTCTGACCGTCAACCCGGAGGTGCAAAGCCAGGGCGACGGCGAGCGTATCCTGAAACACATGGAAAATCGGGCGCGCGCTGCAGGTTTCACCAGACTGTTCGTGCTGACGACCCGCACCGCACACTGGTTCCTCAAGCGCGGCTTCATGCATGCCACGGTCGACGACTTGCCAAAGAACCGGCAGCACATGTACAACTGGCAACGCAAGTCGCTGGTACTGATCAAGCAACTTTAACCACGCTGCCTTCTCCTGCAAGGCAGTTCACCTGAACGAACGAGGAGTAGAAAACATGGCCCGCATGGTCCACTGCATCAAGCTGAACAAGGAAGCCGAAGGACTGGATTTCCCGCCGTATCCCGGCGAACTCGGCAAGCGGATTTACGAAAACGTTTCCAAGGAAGCATGGGCCGGCTGGATCAAGCACCAGACCATGCTCGTCAATGAGAATCGCCTGAACCTGGCCGATGCGCGCGCCCGCAAGTATCTGGCACAGCAAATGGAAAACCACTTCTTCGGCTCCGGCGCCGATCAGGCAGCGGGTTACGTTCCGCCGAACGAATAACCGCCCTTCTGTTGAAAAAAAGCCCGCTGACATTTACTCAGCGGGCTTTTTGCCATGTGCGGGCAATAATATGGTCCACGGAAAACACAGAAAACACGGAAGGAATGGGGCAAGAATTCCGTGTTTTCTGTGTTTTCCGTGGACAAATCCTTAGAAGTTCAACTTCTTCACGCCTTCCGCGGTACCCAGCAAGGCGATATCCGCGCCGCGCTGCGCGAACAGGCCGACCGTGACGACGCCAGGGATGTTGTTGATCTGCGCTTCCAACTCGGCGGGCTTGGCAATCTTCATTCCGACGAGGTCGATGATCATGCAACCGTTGTCCGTGATCGCCGGCTTGCCGTCCTTCACGCGCAGACGCGGTTCGCCGCCGAGGGTCTTCAACTTGCGCGCCACGGCGGCCTGCGCCATCGGGATGACTTCGATCGGCAGCGGGAAGGCGCCAAGTACATCCACCAGTTTGGATCCGTCGGCGATGCACACGAACTTGCCGGCAACGGATGCCACAATCTTCTCGCGCGTCAGCGCAGCGCCGCCGCCCTTGATCATGTCGCCCTGCGGGTTGATCTCGTCGGCACCGTCGATGTAGACGGACATCGAGTCCACCTCGTTCAGGTCCAGCACCGGAATGCCATGCGATTTCAGGCGCGCGGCCGTGGCCTCGGACGAAGCGACCGCACCCTTGACGCGGTCCCTGATCTTGCCAAGTTCATCAATGAAAAAATTTGCCGTGGAGCCGGTGCCGACGCCGATGATTTCTCCGGCGGGCACATATTCGATCGCGGCGCGGGCAACCGCTTGCTTCAGTTCGTCTTGGGTCATGATGCGTTGCAAAGAAAAAGGATGCCGGTATTTTAATCGAGACGTGCGCATAAACAGACTTTTTCTCTGCCGGATGGCGCGACGCCGGCCGATCGAGTGGTAGACTTACTCCAGAGCATCATTGCGTCATGGACTGACAAAACCGATATTGAGATGACAACTGTTCTTGTGGTAGATGACAGCAGGGTATCCCGCCTGCTGTCCAGACAATACATCCTGCAGAGACATCCCGAATGGACTATTGCTGAAGCCGCCAGCGGCGAAGAAGCAATTGACAAACTGGAAACGCTCTCCCCCGACCTGGTCCTCCTCGACCTCAACATGCCCGGCATGGGCGGCCTGGCCGCTGTCGAAAAAATCCAGGCAAAGCGCCCGTCCGCCCGCATTACCCTGCTGACGGCCAATGTGCAGGACGCCACGCGCGACAAGGCGCGCGCACTCGGGATCGGGTTTGCTGAAAAGCCGATCACCGAAGCCCGCATCGACCAAGTCATTTCCGTTCTGGAAAACCAGTAATGTTCCAGCTCACCGAGCTTCAGCACGATGCCCTGGTTGAGATCTTCAATCTCGGGGTAGGCCAGGCCGCCTCGGCAATGAGCCGCATTGTGAATGAAGAAGTGATCATGTCGGTGCCGTTGATCGCCTTCCAGAGTCGCGCCGAGGTCGCAAAGACCCTCGGCAGCGACGAAGGCCGCCGCATCTGCGCCATCACGCAGCATTTCGAAGGCGCGTTCAATACCGAAGCCTTCCTGATGTTCCCGGAAGAGAAAAGCCTGGAGATCGTGCGCCTGATGGTCGGGCAGAGCCTCTCGCTCGAGGAACTGAGCGAGATGGAGCAGGAAGCAATGAGCGAGATCGGCAACATCATCCTCAATTCCTGCATGGGCACGCTGGCCAACGCTTCCGGCAAAGAGCTTCATGGATCGCTGCCGACCTACCATGTCGGTACCAGCGAGGATATCCTCGGCGTATCGGGCAAGGAATGGGATGGCGTGGTGCTCACCCTGAAGATCGACTTCAAAATCGAGAAGCACCAGATCCACGGCTACGTGGCCTTCCTGCTCGACATGCCCGCCCTGCAGGACCTGCGGCTGTATATCACCGCTTACCTTGCGAAACTGTCCGCCTGAGGACGAACGCGCCATGCAGCTCGACTTGCTACAAGGGGTCCTCAAGGCCGTTCGAACCGGCATCATCGTGTTTGACGCCGAACAGCGTATCATCCTTTGGAACGACTGGGTCGAGCAGCATTCGCGCATCGTGGCCGACGATGTGCTGGGAAAGACTTTCACCGACGTCTTTCCCGACATGATCGACAGCCGGACGCATGTCGCGATCAGCGAGGCCCTGCGCAACAACTTCGCTTCGCTGCTGTCGCAGACGCTGAACAAGGCTCCCTTCCCGCTTTATTCCACGCCGGCCGATGCTGCCGCCGGCATGCGCATGCAGCAGGCCGTGCATGTGATGCCGCTCCATATCCCGGCACTGCCGCGTCATTGCCTGGTGCAGATCACCGATGTCAGCATGGCTGTTTCCAGGGAGAGGAAATTGCGCGAGCAGGCGGTCGAACTGCAATCGCAGTCCCTGGTCGACGGCCTCACCGGCATCGCCAATCGTCGCCGTTTCGATCTGCATCTGGAGCAGGAATTCAGGAATGCGAAGCGGAACAGCACGCCGCTCTCGCTGATCATGATCGACGTGGATTACTTCAAGAATTACAACGACAACTATGGCCACCAGCGCGGTGATGGTTGTCTGGTGCAGATCGCGTCGGCGCTCGAGCGCGTGCTCGTCCGCGCCAACGACCTGGTATCGCGTTACGGCGGCGAAGAGTTCGCGGCCATTCTGCCGAACACCAACGAAGAAGGCGCCTTGCGAGTGGCTGAAGCATTGCGCGCCGAAGTGGAGTCACTCGCGCTGGCACATGCCTGTTCCGGTGTCGCCGACCATGTCACGATTAGCCTCGGCGTCAGCACGCTCATGCCGGAGCCCGCGGCGAAGACCGGCAACCTGATCCACGCAGCTGACCGCGCCCTCTATCAGGCCAAGCATTCCGGCCGCAATTGCGTGGTTGTGAACGCCTGCAAGCCCCGGGCCTGATCTCAGCTCCGCAAGCGGCTTGCAGCCGCAGCCAGCGCGGTGATCCGCGTCCAATCCCCAGCCTGCATCGCATCCTTCGGGGTCAGCCATGATCCGCCCACGCAGGCAACGTTTTTGCACGCAAGGAATTGCGCGGCCGAATCCTGCGAGACACCGCCGGTGGGGCAGAAAGTCACGTCGGGCAGCGGACCGGCAATTGCATTGAGCATACCGATGCCGCCCGCCGGGACCGCCGGAAACAGCTTCAGCTGACGAAAGCCCGCTTCGCGTGCCGACATCACTTCCGACGGCGTCATCACACCAGGCAGCAGCGGCAGCCCGCTCGATTTCGCGCCACTGACAAGGGCCGCCGTCAATCCGGGCGACACGCCGAACACCGCGCCCGCGTCACGCGCCGATGCAAATTCCTCCGGCTGGGTCAGCGTTCCCACACCCACGATCGCTTCCGGCACCTGCTCCACCATGGCGCGGATGGCAGGCAGGCCGTGGGCCGTGCGCAGCGTGACTTCAAGCACACGAATGCCGCCGGCGACAAGGGCGCGCGCCAGTGGCACGGCGTGTTCGATGTTGTCGATGGCGATGACCGGTATGACCGGCGACGCGCGCATGATGTCGAGCAGATTCATGGTTTTTGCATCCTTATTTGTTGGCGCTGATCAGGACATCTTCATCGGAAAAGTTCTGTTCCTGCGGAACCGCCAGCTGATTGTTCTGTTCCTCCGGCATATGCAGCGGCGGTGGCAGGACGAAGGTTGCAGCGCCTTCCTCGGCAGCACTGACCGATGCGCGGAACATGGCAAACAACTCGCGTCCCATGCCCACGTGATTGGCCGAGAGATCGGCCGCTTCAGTGCCGCGCGCGTTCCATTCGGCATCCGCAACCAGCGCCTGCAACGTGCCTGCCTCGGCGTCGAGGCGGATCATGTCGCCGTCACGCACCTTGCCGAGCGGGCCGCCCGCCAGCACCTCCGGTGAGACATGGATCGCCGCCGGCACCTTGCCGGACGCGCCCGACATGCGCCCGTCCGTCACCAGCGCGACGCGCCGCCCGGCATCCTGCAGGCTGCCCAGCGCGGGCGTGAGTGCATGCAGCTCGGGCATGCCGTTGGCGCGCGGTCCCTGGTAGCGCACCACTGCAACGAAATCGCGGTCCAGCTTGCCCTCCTTGAACGCCAGCATGAGGTCTTCCTGTGAATGGAAGACGATCGCCGGCGCCTCGACCACGCGATGCTGCTGCTTGACCGCGGATACCTTGATGACCGAACGCCCCAGGTTCCCGGTCAGCAGGCGCAAGCCGCCGTCCGGCGAGAACGGTTCGCTGACCGGACGTAGCACGCTGCGGTCACCGCTCTCCTGCGGTGCCGGCTGCCATACCACCGCATCGCCTTGCAGGAAGGGCTGAGTGCAGTGCGCGCGCAAGCCCTTGCCCAAGATCGTCGTTACATCCTCGTGCAGCAGGCCCGCATCGAGCAGTTCGCGGATCACAAAACCGGTGCTGCCTGCGGCATGAAAATAATTGACGTCGGCATCGCCGTTCGGGTAAATGCGCGCCAGCAGCGGCACGACTGCCGACAGTTCGTCGAAATCATTCCAGTCGATCACGATGCCGGCCGCCTTTGCGATGGCCACGAGATGCAACGTATGGTTGGTTGAGCCGCCGGTAGCCAGCAGCGCGACGATGGCATTCACGATCGCCTTCTCATCCACGACATGGCCGACCGGTGTATAGGACTTGCCCTGCGCGCTGATCTCGACCGCCCGGCGTGTCGCCGCCGCGGTCAGTGCATCACGCAGCGGCGTGTTCGGCGTGATGAAGGCCGCACCTGGCAAATGCAGTCCCATCACCTCCATCAGCATCTGGTTGCTGTTGGCTGTGCCATAAAAGGTGCAGGTGCCAGGGCTGTGGTAGGAGCGCGATTCGGATTCGAGCAACTCGTCGCGACCGACCTTGCCTTGCGCGTATAACTGGCGGATCTTCGATTTCTCGGCATTCGCCAGCCCGGTCGTCATCGGGCCGCCCGGCACGAACACCGCGGGCAGATGGCCGAAGTGAAGTGCGCCAATCAGCAGTCCTGGAACGATCTTGTCGCAGATTCCGAGATACAGCGCGGCATCGAACATGTTGTGCGACAGCGCGACTGCCGTCGCCATGGCGATGGTGTCGCGTGAGAACAGCGAGAGTTCCATGCCCGGCTGGCCTTGCGTGACGCCGTCACACATGGCGGGCGTGCCGCCAGCGAACTGGGCAACCGCGCCGACTCCGCGTGCAGCCTCCTTGATGATGTGCGGGAAGCGCTCGAACGGCTGATGCGCAGACAACATGTCGTTGTACGCCGAAACAATGGCGACCGATGGCGCATGCAGTTGCTTGAGCTTCAGCTTGTCATCGGGCGGGAAAGAGGCGAATCCATGCGCGAGGTTGGTGCACGACAGCGCACCACGCTGAACGCCCTGCAGGCGCGCGGCTTCCAGTCGTGCGAGATAGGTAGCGCGGTAGGGACGACTGCGCTTTATGACGCGCGCGGTCACGGTATTCAGGGCGGGGTGAAGGGGCATGATCCGGCTCTCGAAGGGTTTTATGAAATTTTACTACAAATATTCACATCAACACCACGCTCTCCCCTACCGCAAACTTCCGGCTGGTTTTCTTGCAGGAATAAGAGAGAGTGAAAGCATCACCGTGAAAAAGCTTACTGATCGAGCTCAAACAAGATGCAGAGCGGGTGAAATCATTTGTAGTGAATTTACCAAAAAATGTTGTATAGTTGAATAAATTGACTTTTCGGACCGATGTTCGACATGCGCGAAATCAATCTCACCGATGCTGTTGCCTTCAAGGCCCTTGCCTCGCACTTCACACAAGCCAGGGACTGGCAGATGCGAGAGCTCTTTTCCCGGCAACCGGACCGCTTTGAGCGTTTCTCCGCGGAAGCTGCCGGCCTTCTGCTCGACTATTCCAAGAACCGCATCGATGAGACGACCATGCGCCTGCTGCTCGACCTGGCGCGGGAGCGCGGTGTCGAGCTGAAGCGCGACGCCATGTTTGCCGGCGAAAAGATCAATGTCACCGAACACCGCGCCGTCCTGCATACGGCTCTGCGCATGCCGCGCAACGCAACGCTTGTCGTCGATGGACAGAATGTAATCCCGGAGGTTCATGCCGTCCTCGGCCATATCAGGGTTTTCACCGATCGCGTGCGCGACGGCAACTGGCTCGGCGCCACCGGGCGTCCCATCATGGACATCGTCAACATTGGCATCGGCGGTTCGGATCTCGGCCCGGAAATGACCTGCCGCGCGCTGCGGCCTTTCGTGCATCCGCGCCTGACCATGCACTTCGTCTCCAATGTCGACGGGCACGACCTCGACGCTGTCCTGTCGAAGGTGAATCCTGAAACCACCCTGTTCATTATCGCCTCCAAAACCTTTACGACAAGGGAAACGATGATGAACGCGCAGTCGGCGCGAGAATGGTTCCTCAGCCATCGCAGCGAAGCCGACCTGCCTAAGCATTTCGTCGCCGTATCGACCAACAAGGCGGCGGTGCGGGACTTCGGCATCGATCCCGAAAACATGTTTCCTTTCTGGGACTGGGTTGGCGGGCGCTACTCGATCTGGTCATCGATCGGCCTGCCGCTTGCAATCGCCATCGGTTTCGACGGTTTCAGCGAATTCCTCGGCGGCGGCCATGCCATGGACCAGCATTTCCGCACCGCGCCGCTTGAACGCAACATGCCAGTGATCATGGCCATGATCGGCATCTGGAACCGCAATTTCTTCGGCACCAGCTCGCTCTCGATCGCGCCGTATCACCAGGACCTGAGCCAGTTCCCTGCCTACCTGCAACAGCTCGAGATGGAAAGCAACGGCAAGCGCGTTGCCATCGACGGCACTCTCCTCTCCCTCGAAACCTGCCCGGTGGTATGGGGCGATGTGGGAACGAACGGCCAGCATGCCTATTTCCAGATGCTGCATCTTGGCACGGACATCATTCCAGTCGATTTCATCGCCGCGCTCAGGCCCATGCATGACCTGTCCGGCCATCACACGGTACTCCTGGCCAATTGTTTCGCACAGTCGGAAGCGTTCATGCGAGGCAAGAATGCAGACGAAGTGCGCGCCGAACTGCGCCCGCAGCATCTTGCGGAAAACGAGATTGAAGCGCTGTTGCCGCACAAGGTGTTCCCGGGAAACCGCCCGAGCAATACTGTGCTGATGGATGAACTGGCGCCGGCGACGCTCGGCGCATTGGTCGCGCTGTATGAACACAAGGTGTTCGTGCAAGGCGCTGTCTGGGGCATCAACAGCTTCGATCAGTGGGGCGTGGAATTGGGCAAGGTGCTGGCGAAAAATATTGAACCGGAACTGACCGGCACACCCTGCCCGCAAGCGCACGACAGCTCGACCAACGGATTGATTGCGCGCGCAAAGGCGGCCTTGTCGGAATAGCGCTTTCCGCGCATCGACAATTGAAGCAACGCGGCTACAATGAATAGCTCGTACCGAGCCGGCCCCCGTTTATGTAAATCATCCTTTCACCATGGCACTCCACGATTTTGATCTGGTCTTGTTTGGCGGCAGCGGCGACCTGGCAATGCGCAAGCTATTGCCAGCCCTCTACAGCCGCAATCGCGTCAACGACCTGCCCTCCACGGCACGCATCATCTGCGTGGGGCGCCATGAATGGACCCGCGACGATTTCCTGAAGGCCGTCAACGAGAATGCAAAGCCGCACATTGCCCGGGAAACGTTCAGCCAGGCGGCCTGGGATTCGTTCTGCGCGCACATCGATTATGTGTCGCTCAATGCCAATGACGCGAGCACCTATGCGGCGCTCGCCAAGGCACTGCGCAACGACAAAGCCATCACCCGCGTTTTCTACCTCGCGACGCCACCCAGCCTGTTTGCGAAGATCTGCCAGAACCTCGCGGAATGCGGCCTCGCAACGCCGGAATCGCGCGTCGTCCTGGAGAAGCCACTCGGCCGCGACCTGACCAGCGCGCGTCAGATCAATGCCGAAGTCGGGCGCTATTTCTCCGAATCCCAGATCTTCCGCATCGACCATTACCTCGGCAAGGAAACGGTACAGAACCTGCTTGCGCTGCGCTTTGGCAATGTGCTGTTCGAACCCCTGTGGCGGCGCGAATGGATTTCCGACGTGCAGATCACGATCGCGGAAGAACTCGGCGTCGGCAATCGGATGGAGTACTACGAAACGGCTGGCGCGCTGCGCGACATGCTGCAGAACCATCTGCTGCAATTATTGTGCATCGTCGCCATGGAGCCACCGGTGGCGGCGACGCCGAATGCCGTGCGCGACGAAAAGCTGAAAGTGCTGCGCTCGCTCAAGCGCTTCACGCCGCACCTGCTGACGCAGAACGTCATTCGCGGCCAGTACCGCTCTGGCCATGTGCAAGGTGTCGCAGTACCGGGCTATCGCAAGGAGCCGGAAGCCAATCCGGCTTCGCGTACTGAAACCTTCGTCGCGGTCAAGGCAGAGATCGATACCTGGCGCTGGGCAGGCGTGCCCTTTTTTCTGCGTACCGGCAAGCGCATGGCCGACCAGCTCGCCGAGATCGTGGTGCGCTTCAAGACCATCCCGCATTCGATCTTCGCGCAGCCCAACAGCAGCTTCCAGCCGAATAGCCTGATCATCCGGCTGCAGCCGGAGGAAGGCCTGCAGCTCAACCTGATGGCAAAAACACCAGGCGACGGCATGCGCCTGCGGCCGGTGGAACTGGAACTGGATTTCCGCGAGACCTTCAAGATGCCCCGCATGGAAGCCTATGAGCGCCTGCTGCTGGACGTCCTGCGTGGCCAGCTCACGCTGTTCATGCGTGCCGATGAGCTGGAAGCCGCCTGGGAATGGGTACAGCCCATTCTCGACTACTGGGAGCAGGAAGGCGGCGATCCGCTTCCCTATGCCTCCGGCACCTGGGGACCGGCCGCCGCCAGCGCGCTGGTCGGACGCGACGGCCTGCAATGGCGCGAAGAAGCGCTTCCGGAGTTATAAAGAAAATCCATAATCATGCTGCCGGAAGACCTCCCATAACCCATGCTGCTCGACTCCATCAAGACCCAGATCGACACGCTGTCCAAATCGGAAAAGAAAGTCGCCATCGCGGTACTCAAGAACCCCGACCTGGCTGTGGCCGGAAACATCACCGCACTGGCGAAGAATGCGCAGGTGTCCGAACCGACCGTGGTGCGCTTCTGTCGTGCGCTCGGCTATGACGGCTGGCATGAATTCAAACTGAAACTGGCACAGACACTCGCGCTCGCCGTGCCGCAATCCGACGAGCTCCCGCTGCAGGGCGACCTCGCCGCCGACCTCGTCAACAAGATCTGCGCGCGTTCCATCAATGCCTTGCTTGACCTGCGCAACAACCTGCATCCGGCAGCCATCGAAAAGGCGCTCGACATCCTCGGACGCGCCAGCAAGATCGAATTCTGGGGGCAAGGCACTTCCGGGATTGTCGCGGCGGATGCACAGCACAAGTTCTTCCGCTCCGGCGTCCACACGGTGGCGTATTCCGATCCGCACATCCACGCCATCTCGGCCGCCCTGATGAAAAAGGGTGACGCAGTGGTCGCCATTTCCCAGCGCGGCAACAGCACCGCGCTCCTGCACAGCGTGCAACTGGCGCGCAAGCTGGGCGCGGACATCGTCGCCCTGACGCCGAGCGGCACGCCACTGGCCGATCTGGCAACCGCACTCGTGCCGATCGACCTGAGCTTCAACATCGATCCCTACACGCCGATATCCGCGCGCCTGGCGCATCTTGTCGTGATCGACATCCTCGCCGTCGGCCTTGCCCTCCAGGGCGGGCCCGAGTTCCGCAAGAAGATGCAGAATGCACAAAAGGCGCTGCAGAAGCTGGACATGCAGTTCGATTCCTTCCTCAGACATCCACCAAAAATCTGAGCGCGTTGCTGCGCCATGTCTAACCGATGCCCCATCGATCCGGTTATCATTGACGGCTCTGTTTTTCCCTTCGCCGGATTTTCCATGAACCAGCTCGAACAACTCAAGCAGTACACGACCATCGTCGCCGACACCGGCGATTTCCAGTCCATGAAGGCGTTCGCCCCGCGCGACGCAACGACCAACCCCTCGCTGATCCTGAAGGCAGTGCAGAAGGACGAGTACAAGCCGCTGCTGGAAAAGGCTGTGCGCGACCATGCGCGCAAATCGACCGGCGAAGTGATTGACCGGTTGCTGGTGGCATTCGGCCTGGAGATTCTGAAACTGGTTCCGGGCCGCGTATCGACCGAGACCGATGCGCGACTGTCATTCGACACACAGGGCACGATCGACAAGGGCCGCGCGCTCATCGCGCTCTACGAAGCCGCCGGCATTCCGCGCGAACGTGTGCTGATCAAGATTGCATCAACCTGGGAAGGCATCCGCGCCGCGCAGGTGCTGGAGAAGGAAGGCATCCGTTGCAACATGACGCTGCTGTTCGCGTTGCCGCAGGCGATTGCGTGCGCCGATGCGCAGGTGCAGCTCATCTCGCCTTTCGTCGGCCGCATCTATGACTGGCACAAGAAGTCCACCGGACAGGAGTTTGCCGGTGCAGATGATCCGGGTGTGCAGTCGGTGAAACGGATTTACCAGTATTACCGCAAGTTCGGATACAAGACCGAGGTGATGGGCGCCAGCTTCCGCAACACCTCGCAGATCACCGAACTCGCGGGTTGCGACCTGCTCACCATCAGCCCGGAACTGCTGCAAAAGCTGTCGGAAAGTGAAAGGCCGCTCACCCGCAAGCTCAGCGTGGAAGACGCGCAGACGGCGAACCTGCAAAGGCTTACGCTGGACGAAAAGACATTCCGCTTCATGCTGAATGACGATGCGATGGGCACCGAGAAACTGGCGGAAGGCATCCGCCTGTTCTGCGCCGATGCGGTGAAGCTGGAAAAAATGGTGGAAGCCCTGCGCTGAAACCGGGAAAACCAAGACCGGTAGCGTGTGCCATGCGCACGAGTGCAGTTGGACCAGCGCTCGCGCGCGTGGCGCGCGCTATGTCCTGCTGAATGCCTCAGCGTTTGGCGGATGCACTGCCGTACTGCACGACCAGTTCCGCCATCGCCAGCGAGCGATCGTCGCCCCGTTCATGCAAGGCCGCGACAACGCCCTCCCGGTCTTGCGCCGGACGATTCTGGCTCACCTTCCATTTGCCCTCCAGCCGCACGATGGAAATTTCTATGCCCACGATCGCGCTCATCATCTGTTCGATGAAATCCCTTGGCGCGTCGGCCACCTTCCATGGCAAGGCCTCTCCGTTTTCCTGTTCATCTGTCATCGCCGTCAGATGATTCAGAAGCCACGCAGCATCCTCGACGACACGCGGTCGGCCATGAGCATGCACAACAGCGTAGTTCCAGGTCGGCACCGCCTTGCCGTCAACATGCTTGCTCGGATACCACGACGGCGTGATGTAGGAATCCGGCCCCTGGAAGATCGCAACGGCTTCGGCGGCTCCCGCCAGTTGCCGCCACATGGGATTGGCGCGTGCCATATGCCCACGCAAGATTCCAAACTCGCCTTCCGATCCGCAGACCTGCAGCGGAATGTGATTGACGACGAGCCCAGATTCTCCCGCTACAACAAGCGTGGCCAGCGGATGCGCCTTCATCAGTCCATGCAGGACTTCCTGCCGGGTTTCCTCGAATTGCTTCGGAATGTACATGGCTGGTTCCTCAACGACCGGGGGCTTCGACCACCACCTCAGCCTTGATCGAATTCGCGATGTAGCACTGCTCGTGCGATGTGTGGTGGATCGCATCGAGTTCGCGTGGCGTCGGAATGCGGTCGCCGCCGAACACGATCTCCGGGCGCAATGCGACGCGCGTCATGGCGATCTTTCCTTCGCTGCTCTTGTCCATCACGCCGACAGCATGGTCGACGTAGCTGTCCACGACAAAGCCTCGATTCGCCGCAATCGACAGGAAGAACAGCATGTGGCAGCTCGACACCGCCGCGACCAGCGCTTCCTCCGGATCGACACTCGTCTCCACCGACATCGGCAAGGGCACCACATGCGGCGAAGAGGATGCCGGCACGACCGCGCCGCCATCAAAGCGCCACTCGTGACCTCGACTGTAGCGGTTATCGATGAACGCCTGTCCGTCGCGGCGCCAGGCAATGCTTGCTTCGTATTGATGCATGGTTGTCCTCGATGAAAAAATCCTATGCGGTACGCTTGATGATCCAGCCGTTCGGAACCGCTTCGAAACCGATCTTCGGGTAATACTGCATCGCTTCTGGTGCCGCGAGCAAGAGCAGCATGGATTTTTCGCCGATCGCCTCGCGTACCTGATCGACCAAGGTCCGGCCGATGCCACCCTTCTGATATTGCAGATCGACCGCGAGATCCGACAGGTAGCAGCAATAGCTGAAATCGGTCAATGCCCGCGCCACGCCGACCAGGCGCTCGCCATCCCATGCAGTCACCAGCAGGTTCGCGTGTGCCAGCATGGCTGCCATGCGAGGCAGGTCCTCGACGGGGCGACGAATGCCCGAGCGGCGAAACACGTCGGCCAATTGCTCCGGCGAGATGCGCGTGTCCCTGCAATACGAAATCTGTTCCATGCCATTCCTTTACAGATCGAATTGGCAACAGCATATCGTCTGACTTGGCTTTCTTGAAGCACCAATAAATGGTATTTTTAAAATACCAATTTCCAGTAAGGGACACCCATGCATCTCGCCGAATCGCTCGCCACCTTGCGGCTTGACCCGGCCGCCCCCGTACCGATGTTCCGCCAGCTCTATGAGGCCATCAAGCAGACCATCCTGGCTGGAAAGATCGGTTCAGGTACGCAACTGCCGCCGACGCGCGCACTCGCACAGCTGCTCGGCATCTCGCGCCAGACAGTCCTGAACGCCTATTCGCAACTGATGGCGGAGGGATACCTTTCCGGCACCGTCGGACGCGGAACCTTCGTCAGCGCCAACCTGCGCATCTCCTCGGCAAAGCAGAGTGCATCGATGGCGGCACCCCGCCTGCTGCGCCCGCTCTCCGCGCGCGGCCAGTGTTTCATCGGCCCGCAGGCTGCGCTCAACAACCACGAAGGTACGCCCAAGGCCTTCCGCATCGGCATGCCAGGGCTGGACGTCTTTCCCTTTGATGTCTGGGCGAGGCTGGAGGCACGACGCTGGCGGCGTACCCCGCATGAACTCGGATACGGCCCTCCGGCCGGTTTCCCGCCCTTGCGCGAGGCGCTGGCAGCCTATCTGGGCGCAGCTCGCGGCGTGCACTGCGAACCGGAACAGATCATCATTACCTCCGGCTCGCAGCAGGCGTTGTTCCTTATTGCCAGCCTGCTGCTCTCGCCTGGCGATGCCGCCTGGGTGGAAGAGCCTGGATACCGCGGGATCAGCGCATCACTGCGCGCCGCCCAGGCACGCGTTTGCCATATCCCGGTGAATGAGGAAGGGATATCGGTGTCGTATGGGGCAGCCATGCATGCGGATGCGAAACTGGTCTATGTCACTCCGTCGCACCAGTTGCCACTGGGTGTGACCATGAGTCTGCAACGTCGGCTGGAGCTGCTGTCATGGGCGGCGGAAAAGCGGATGTGGGTCGTGGAAGACGACTACGACAGCGAGTACCGGTACACCGGGCCGCCGCTCGCCTCACTGCAAAGCCTGGACAAGGCCGGTTGCGTGATCTATGTGGGCACGCTGTCGAAGGTACTTTTTCCCGGCCTTCGCCTGGGATATCTCGTGGTGCCGCCGGCGCTGGCCGAACCCTTCGCGCAAGGCAAGGCGATTCTCGACCGGCACACCGCCATCGGCCCGCAGATGGTGCTAGCCGACTTCATTGCCGACGGCCACTTCAGCCGCCACATCAAGCGCACGAAGGACGTTTATGCGGAGCGGCGCGCAACGCTTCTTGTCGAGATCGGGAAGCACCTGCCGGAGGAATTCCATGTCGGCCCGGCGGATGCCGGCCTGCATATTCCAGCGCAGTTTCGCACAAGGCGAAGCGATCAGGCGCTCGCGCGCCTTGGATTGGAACGCGGCATCGAATTGCGCGCACTGTCGCAGTTTTATAACGCAGGTGATGAAGATCGCATTGCAGGCGAGCGCGCTTCCGGCCTGTTGCTTGGTTTTGCGGCGATACCGGCCAAGGAAATCCGGCGCGGCGTGGTGGCGCTGCGCGACCTGCTCGGGAAATGACATTCACATCTTTTCGGTCTCGCCGGATTTCGGCTGCCATTTCATCAGGCGACGCTCGATGACACCGACCATGCCGTCGAGAACCAGTGCAAACGCCGTCAGCACGAGAATTCCGGCGAACACGGTATTGATGTCGAAAGTTCCTTCGGCCTGGAGGATGAGATAGCCCACGCCGCGCGCGGACCCAAGGTACTCACCGACGATGGCGCCGACGAACGCCAGTCCGACCGAGGTGTGGAGGCTGGAGAACACCCAGGACATTGCCGACGGCAAATATACGTGGCGCAGCAGCTGCCGCCGGTTGGCGCCCAGCATGCGTGCATTGGCGAGCACCACCGGGCTGACTTCCTTCACGCCCTGATAGACATTGAAGAACACGATGAAGAACACCAGCGTGACCGACAAGGCCACCTTCGACCAGATGCCGAGGCCGAACCACATGGCGAAGATCGGCGCGAGAATGACACGCGGCATCGAGTTCGCCGCCTTGATATAGGGGTCAAGAATGGCGGACGCGAGCGGCGATAGCGCCAGCCACAGCCCGAAACCGAGGCCAAGCAAGGTGCCAATGCCAAAGGCAAGCAGGGTCTCCGCAAGCGTCACCAGCAGGTGCGGATAGATCTCCGCAGGAAAGTTCAACGTGAACCATGTCGAATCGCCCATGCCCACTTCGAGGCTGCCCGCACCGACGGTGAACCATTCCCAGATCCGCACCAGCACCTTGATCGGCTCGCCGAAGAAAAACGCCGCCTGCGGATCGCGCGTGGCGACATGCCAGACAGCGAAGAAAACGGCCAGCACCAGCACCTGCCAGACGCGCAGATTCTTGTAATTCGGTTTAAGGATTCGCCACATGGCTCGCAATGGATTAACTATGCCCGCACCTTCTGCTGCTGATACCCCTTCAGCACTTCTTCCCGCAACACATTCCAGATCTGGGCATGCAATTCCACGAAGCGCGGATGAGTACGGATTTCGGCCACGTCGCGCGGGCGCGGCAGGTCGATCCTGAACTCGCCGATAGGATGCGTTTTCGGTCCCGCCGACAGCACAACCACACGGTCCGACATGGCGATCGCTTCATCCAGATCGTGCGTGATGAACAGCACAGCCTTCTTCTTCGCACTCCACAAGTCCAGCACTTCGTTTTCCATCAACTGGCGAGTCTGGATGTCGAGCGCGGAAAACGGTTCATCCATCAGGATGATGTCGGGGTCGAGAATCAGGGTCTGCGCCAGCGCCACGCGCTTGCGCATGCCACCTGACAATTGATGCGGATAACGATCACCGAAGCCCTGCAGACCGACGCGCTTGAGCCACTCCTCACCGAGTTCGCGCGCCTTCGCATCCTCTTCGCCGCGGAACTGCAAGCCGGCAGTCACGTTCTGCAGTGCGCTCCGCCACGGCATCAAGGCCTCTGCCTGGAACATGTAGCCCGCGCGGCGATTCACACCTTCCAGCGTTTCGCCGAACACCTTGACGCTACCGGATGAAGGTACGAGCAGTCCGGCGCCGACATTGAGCAAGGTGGACTTGCCGCAGCCGGTAGGCCCGACTACCGAGACGAATTCGCCGGGAGCGATATGCAGCGAGGTATCGGCCACTGCCGTATAGCGCTGCGAACGGTCGTCCCGTGAGATGAAGGTGCAAGTGATGTTGTCGAGCGAAAGCGCAGGAGTCATCGTCTGTGAATGCCTTGGTACAAAGTCCTACTTGTACTTTGCGTTCGCCTTCTTCGCGAATTCGTTGGTGTAGGTCTTCGACAGGTCGATGTTCTTGCCGGCGAGCTGCGGTTCGAAAGCCTGCAATGTCTTCAGCGCCGTCTTCGGACCGGCCTCGGGCATGAGGCCATCCGGCGAGATCGCTTCCCGCACCTTCAGGAACGCATCGATATACAGCGCGCGGTCACCCAGCAGGTAGCTTTCCGGCACCACCTTGATAATGTCGGACGGCCCCGCCTTCTGCAGCCATTTCAATGCGTGCACCATCGCATTCGTCAGCGCCTGCGCAGTATTCGGATTCTTCTTCAGGAAGGCCTCGGTTGTGTACAGCGTGGCAGCCGGCATCGGGCCGCCGAAGACGGCATTGGTATCCTTGAGCGTGCGGGTATCGGCAATGACCTTGATCTCGTTCTTCTGCTGCAGCATGGTGATCACGGGATCAAGGTTGGCGATGGCGTCGATCTGGCCGGAACGCAGTGCCGACAGCGCACCTGCGGAAGTGCCCACGCCGATGAAAGACACATCCGTCGGTTTCAGTCCGCCTTTCGCCAGCACGAAATTGGCCATCATGTTGGTCGACGACCCCGGCGCGGTGACGCCGATCTTCTTGCCCTTCAGGTCGGCAATGGACTTGTAGTTCGGCATGGTCTTGTTCGATGCCGCCAGCACGATCTGCGGCGCGCGCCCCTGCAGCACGAAAGCGACGATCGGCTGCCCCTTCGCCTGCATGTTGATGGTGTGTTCGTAGGCGCCGGACACCACGTCCGCGCTGCCGCCTACCAGCGCTTGTAGCGCCTTGGCGCCGCCGGAAAAATCGCTGATCTCGACCTGCAGGCCCTCATCCTTGAAGTAGCCGAGCTGTTCCGCGATCGTCAGCGGGAGGTAATAAAACAGGTTCTTGCCGCCCACCGCGATGGAGACCTTGGGCTTTTCGAGCGTCTGCGCGAACAGCTTGCCGTTGAAGGTAAGGTAACCGAGCAGGAAAAGCGCTAGCGCGATCGCGAACTGCTTCCAGAAATTCTTGTTCATGCTGTCCCCTATATGACGTGATCGTGTCTTAATTGCGCGATGTGCGCATCATCATACCCCAGACCGCGCAAGACTTCAGAGGTGTGCTCGCCCAGCGCCGGGCCGAGCCATTTCGTCTCACCGGGCGTCTCCGACAGCTTGGGCGTGATGGCCGGAAGCTTGATGGGCGTGCCGTCGCCGAATGCATGCTGCTCGAACATGCGGCGCGCGAGGAACTGCGGATCGCTCAGCATGTCGCGCACCGAATAGATCTTCCCCACCGGGACATCGGCTGCCTTCAGGATGGACAAGGCGCTGTCAATGGTTTGCGTGTCGCACCATGCCTGGATCGCGCCATCGATTTCCGCGGTGCGCGGCACCCGCCCATCGTTGCGTGCCAGCTGCGGATCATTCGCCATGTCGTCGCGCCCTATGGCAAGCATCAGGCGCTTGAAGATCGCATCGCCATTGCCGGCGATGACGATGTTCTCGCCATCGCTGGTCGTGTATGTGTTCGACGGCACGATGCCCGGCAGTGAGCCGCCCGTCCGCTCGCGCACCACGCCGGCATAGTCGTATTCCGGCACCAGCGACTCCATCATGTTGAAGACCGCTTCATACAACGCCACGTCCACCATCTGCCCCTGCCCCGCAACACATGCCGCGCCCGTCTTTCCGTTCCAGCGCCCGCCTGTGACATCACGGTGGCGCAAGGCCATCATGGCGCCGATCACGCCGTGCAAAGCTGCGAGTGAATCGCCGATGGAAATACCGATGCGCACGGGCGGCCGGTCCGGATGGCCCGAGACATAACGCATACCGCCCATCGATTCCGCGATTGCGCCGAAACCCGGCAAGTCCTTCATCGGCCCGCTCTGGCCGTAACCCGAGAGGCGGACCATGATGGTCGCCGGATTGACCTTCTTCAGGTCTTCGTAGCCAACACCCCATTTTTCCAGCACGCCGGGGCGGTAGTTCTCGATGATGATGTCCGCATCCAGTGCGAGGCGCCTCGCGATTTCCTGGCCGCGCGGCTCCTTCATGTTCAGCGTCACACTCTTCTTGTTGCGCGACTGAACCGACCACCAGAGCGAAGTGCCGTCCTTCAGTACGCGCCACTGCCGGATCGGATCGCCGCCATCGGGCGATTCAATCTTGATCACTTCGGCGCCGAACTCGGCAAGAATGCGTGAACAGAACGGCCCGGCGATCAGCGTCCCGAGTTCCAGTACCTTGATGCCCGCCAGCGGGCCGGAGGAGGTCTTGTCTGTCATTTCCCTGTTTGCAAAGACGATAATTCTTTTAATTCCCACGCGATGTTATGCCGTGCCGGCGCCTCGAAGCGGGCGAGCATCGATGGTGTGAAAAACAGCGAGGAGCGTGCAACGAAACGCCGCAGTATCTCACTGCGGCCCGCACAATAGGCCTGCAGCGGAACCCAGCTGTATTCGGCACGAACCGCCTGGCTGTAGTGTCGATACGTCTCGAGGGAACTGCCGAGTATGGCAAGGTCGAGGTCCAGAAACAGATGAAGATCGCCGCTCGCTTTCGGCCATGTTTCATGTTTCTGTGTCGCGAGGATGCACTGCTCGACCGGCACGATCAATGACGCATCGATACGCATGGCCTGCATCGCATGATGTGCCCATGAGGCGCTGCGCGCTTCATTATCGGCCGCATGCGTGTCGTAGATGATGTCGTGGAACCAGGTCGCCAGTTCGACGACCTCGGGCTGGCTCATATACTGACGCTCAGCATCGGCGTGGCGCAGCATGGCCATGATGTGGGAGAGATTGTGATAGGCGCGATGCGACTCGGAGTAGTGCCTGACCAGCGCATCCCAGGCTGCGTCCGCGGCAATCCGGTCTGCATCGAGATGCGTCACCAGTGCCAGCCATCGGGCGCGGAGCCAACCCTGGTTTTCTGGCGTATGGACAAACATTGCCGGGTCGATCCGCAAAGGAAAGCGTCAGGTCGAGCGGCGGTCCAGCATCGCGCGCGCTATCGTTCCTGCATCCACGTATTCAAGTTCGCCGCCGACCGGCACGCCGCGCGCAAGACGGCTCACCTTCAGGCCGCGCGCCTTCAGCGTCTCGCTGATGTAATGCGCCGTCGCCTCCCCTTCATTCGTGAAATTGGTCGCCAGCACCACCTCGTTGACCACGCCGTCGGTGGCGCGCGCGATCAATTTTTCGAGATGGATGTCCTTCGGCCCGATGCCGTCGAGCGGCGACAGATGTCCCATCAGCACGAAGTACAGGCCCTTGTATGTCAGCGTCTGCTCGATCATCAGCTGGTCCGCCGGCGTCTCGACCACGCAGAGCAAACTCGCATCGCGTGCCGTATCCATGCAGGTTTCGCAGATCTCGTTTTCGGTAAAGGTATTGCACTTGGCACAATGGCGGATGCGCTCCACCGCCTGCGTGAGCGCGCGGCCGAGCATGGCTGCGCCGTCGCGATCATGCTGCATCAGGTGGTAAGCCATGCGCTGCGCTGACTTCGGCCCCACGCCGGGAAGGCGACGCAAAGCTTCCGTGAGGAATTCAAGGCTGGAGGGAGTTTTCACCAATTGTTTTCTCTGTCACCGGCATGAAGCCGAGCGGCCGCGCAAGCGCTTTTCCCTTGCGGCAGCCACAAAACCGATTGCCAATCAGAACGGCAGCTTGAAGCCCGGCGGCAAGGGCAAGCCAGAGGTCATGCCCGCCATTTTTTCCTGAGACGTCGCTTCCGCCTTGCGCACGGCATCGTTGAACGCGGCGGCCACGAGGTCTTCCAGCATGTCCTTGTCGTCGCCGAGCAGCGACGGGTCGATGGACACGCGCTTGACGTCGTTCTTGCAGGTCATCACGACCTTGACCATGCCCGCGCCGGATTGTCCTTCGACCTCGATCGCCGCTAGCTGCTCCTGCATCTTCTTCATGTTGTCCTGCATTGCCTGGGCCTGCTTCATCAGCCCGGCCAGTTGGCCCTTCATCATGGTGATACTCCTGATCGTTGGTTAAATGGGTTTGACCGATCCCGGCACGATGGTTGCGCCGAACTCGCGCATCAAGGTCTGCACGAAGGGATCGCTCTGCAAGCACTCTTCCGCCTGGCGCAGCCGCGCCTCGCGCTCCGCCGTTGCATGGGCATTGGCGGTCTGTTCCACTGCCCCGATTTCCGTGGTGACTCGCACCGGTTTTGTAAAGTGTTCGGACAATGCAGCCGCCAGCTTGTCGACGCTGCCTGCCGAGCACAAGGTTTCGATGGGAATGCGAAGGTGCATCTGCACGCCGGCACCGGCATCTTCGCACTTCATCAACTCGCTCTGCTGCGCAAGTTGCTGTGCCACGCCGCGCAAGGGCAAGGATGCCGCAAGCGCCGGCCAGTTGCCATCCCAGTTCAGCGAAGGCACTGGCAGGAGCGCCATCGGCCTTGGCCGCTCGGTTGGCTTGACGGCTTCAACCTGGGCTGCGGGCGGCGCCTCTTCCACCACCAGCGTGCTTTCGCTGCCGTCTATCCGGGATGATTGCCGTTCAGTTTTTTTTTGAGCCCCTGCCTCGGCAGAATCGTATGCATCGCGTTCGATTGCCGGCGGCGGCTCATTCTCCCATGGCGGAATCGATGCCGGTGCCGGTCTTGCGGGTGTCGGCGCCGCAGCTTGCGGCTTGCCTGCATTGCGTGCCGCTTCCAATGCCGCGCGTGCAGGACTCATTCCGCCGCTGGGCCGTGCCGCCGGAGCGGGAGCGGCGGCACGAGCAGGCACAGCCTGGGGCGCTGCGGCAGCAGCCCTGGCAGTCGGAGCAGATGCAGTAACCGCCGGTGCCGGCATCGCGGGACGTGCTTCGGCACCGCCCAGCCCCGGGCGGAAAGCCAGCATCCGCAGCAAAGTCATCGAAAAGCCGGCATATTCGTCCGGTGCAAGACTCAGCTCATTCCGTCCATGTACTGCAATCTGGTAAAACAATTGCACATCTTCCACGTCGAATGATTGCGCCAGTCGGAGAATGTCTTCCCGTTCCGGCACATCATCCGGCAGCGCGGCTGGCACGGTTTGCGCCAGCGCAATCCGGTGCAACAAGGTTCCCAGATCCTGCAACGCGGCGCTGTAGGACAGGCTGCGCGTCGCCATTTCATCAGCCACGGCAAGCAATCCCGCGCCATCTTTTGCAGCCAATGCATCGAGCACGCGGATGAGGTAGGACTGGTCCAGTGCGCCGAGCATGCCCTGCACGGACTCCAGCGTTACCTTGCCGGCAGCATAGGCAATGGCTTGATCGGTCAGCGACAGCGCGTCGCGCATCGAGCCATGCGCCCCTTGCGCAAGCAAACGCAATGCCGGCGGCTCGAACTCGATACCTTCCTGACCGAGAATGTTATCCAGATGCCCGACGATATGACCGGGCGGCATCTGCTTCAAATTGAACTGCAGGCAACGCGACAGCACGGTAACCGGAATCTTCTGCGGATCAGTCGTTGCCAGGATGAACTTCACATGCTCGGGCGGTTCTTCCAGCGTCTTCAGCATCGCATTGAAGGCGTGGTTGGTCAGCATGTGGACTTCGTCGATCATGTAGACCTTGAAACGCGCATTGGACGGGGCGTAGACCGCCTGCTCCAGCAGTTGCGCCATCTCGTCGACACCGCGGTTCGAGGCAGCGTCCATTTCGATGTAATCGACGAAACGGCCTGCATCAATCGCTGCGCACGCCTCGCAGGTTCCGCAAGGAGTGGCCGTAATGCCGGATTCGCAATTGAGCGACTTCGCCAGGATGCGCGACAAGGTCGTCTTGCCCACGCCGCGCGTGCCGGTGAACAGATAGGCGTGGTGCAGGCGTTTCTGCTCCAGCGCGTGCGTCAACGCCCGCACGACGTGCTCCTGCCCGACGAGCGTCTCAAAGCTCCTGGGGCGATACTTGCGGGCGAGAACTTGATAGGACATGGTAGCGATGGCTAACGACGGCGGTTGACGATACGCGGCATTTTACCTGACATGATGCAAGTTATAGATGACGGATACGCAGTTCGATAAAGGGAAAATATCGATCATGCAATGTGGTTCCTGCCCGCCACAGAATTGGCAATCCGGCGCAACAGAAAATTCAGGGAGGAGAAAGAGGGGAAAGGGGCGAGCCTTGTCTGCGGCACTTGCGGGAAATGGCTTTGGCTGCTTCGTTCCCGACCTGACCAGGTTGACCATGCCACAATGCGCAGGGGCCCGCCGACCGCTATTCTAACAGCAAAGCGTTCGGCCCGCCCGTGCATTTCAGGCTCGCCGCCCCATCCCAGAAGCCTCAGATACCCAGCTCCTGCCAGATGCGGTCGACCTTCGCCTTCACCTCATCGCTCATCGAAATCGCCCTGCCCCATTCCCTTTGTGTCTCGCCGGGCCACTTATTGGTGGCGTCAATGCCCATTTTGCCGCCAAGGCCGCTGATGGGGGACGCGAAGTCGAGATAATCGATCGGCGTATTCTCCACCAGCGTGGTATCGCGCGCCGGATCGACGCGTGTGGTGATGGCCCAGATCACTTCCTTCCAGTCGCGGACATTGACGTCCTCATCGACCACCACGATGAACTTCGTATACATGAACTGGCGCAGGAAGCTCCAGACACCGAACATCACCCGCTTCGCATGTCCCGGATAGGACTTCTTCATCTGCACCAGCGCCATCCGGTAGCTGCAGCCTTCGGGCGGCAGATAGAAATCGGTAATTTCCGGGAATTGCTTCTGCAGCAAAGGCACAAACACTTCGTTGAGCGCCACGCCCAGGATCGCCGGCTCATCCGGCGGTTTGCCTGTATACGTAGAGTGATAGATTGGATCGCGACGCATCGTGATACGGTCGATCGTAAACACCGGGAACCAGTCCTGCTCATTGTAATAACCAGTGTGGTCGCCGTACGGACCTTCCAGCGCATGCTCATAGCCGCTCGGGTGCGACGGATCCGGATTGATATGTCCCTCCAGTACGATCTCGGCAGACGCCGGCACGCGCAATTCACTGCCGATGGCCTTGACCAGATCGGTTCGGCTGCCGCGCAAGAGACCCGCGAACTGATACTCGGACAGCGTGTCCGGCACCGGAGTCACCGCACCCAGAATGGTGGCGGGATCCGCGCCGAGCGCCACTGCGATCGGATACGGCTTGCCGCGGTTGACGATGCAATGCTCCCGAAAATCCAGGGCTCCGCCCCGATGCGCCAACCAGCGCATGATGACCTTGTTACGCCCGATCACCTGTTGGCGATAGATGCCGAGGTTCTGCCGTTTCTTGTGTGGCCCCTTGGTGACTACCAGCCCCCATGTGATCAGGGGAGCGACATCGCCTGGCCAGCAATGCTGGATCGGCAGCCGGGCGAGATCGACATCATTCTCCTCCCAGACGATCTCCTGGCATGGCGCAGAGCGATGCTCCTTCGGCGCCATATCCCACAAGGCCTTCAACATCGAGCTCATGCCGACGACGTCCTTGAACCCCTTCGGCGGCTCCGGCTCCTTCAGCGTTGCAAGCACATGACCGATGCGCCGCAGCTCGCTGACATCTTCCGCGCCCATTCCCAATGCCACACGACGCGTCGTGCCGAATAGATTGCCCAACACCGGGATGGAATGCCCGGCCGGCCTGTCGAAAAGCAGCGCCGGGCCACCCGCGCGCAGCGTCCTGTCGCAGATCTCGGTCATCTCAAGATACGGTGAAACCGGCACAGGGACATGCTTTAATTCGCCCAATTGTTGCAATTGGGAAATAAAATCCCGTAGATCGGAATATTTCATGATTTTTCACAAAGTTACAGCGCTTGTTCTATTTTTAAATTGCAAGCCCAAGTAGTTGATTTTATTGATTTTCTGTTGCAGTGCAGCGATATATTAAGATTCAAAAGTTATAAAAAGTCGATTTGATAGTATTGACTTGATATAAACAGCCCCCTAAAATTTGCCCAACTCGATGAGGACGCCCGCCTGGGGAGTGAAGGCGCGGCACCAAAAGTCCTCATCATCCACGGGGTCGGGGCCCATATAACATTTTAAGGAGTGTTTCCAAAAGGCGTCTGCCTTCTCCCCGAACAAGTTGTTTGCTGCTGATCCGGCGCCCTTGCGCAGCCATCAGCCTTGAAGCAAACAATTCCGGCGTCTGTTGGCCGCGCGCCATGTGCGGCAACAGACGATGACCGATTCACGGCATTCACAAGAATCTACAAGGCTTTGTAGTGGGTTCTTCGCATGCCGCGACGATTAGGAGGTTCAATGTTAAATCGATTTATCAGGGCAACATTCGACGTTACCCGAAAAACAGCCAGCCAGTCGGCCGCCTGGGCGGTTTTCGCCCGCGACACCGTCAGCGGCTTCATTACGACCGCGCACCACACCTTGCTTGTACTGGGGATCGTCGCCATCGCCGCCCTTGGCCTGATGTTCGTCAAGCCGGAAATCGCCGACCAGCTGAAGGAGCTGTCGCCGTTTGCCGAAGCGAGCGCGGATGACACCGTCGACGAAGCACCGGAAGATACCGCGGCACTTGACGCACCGGCGCCGTCCACCGCAAAGGCGACGGCTGCGAGCCATGCAGCAACGGCAGTTGCCACGGAAGAAGCAACCGGCAACAGCCGCCAGCAACAATGGGTGACGAGCTGGCTGTCCAAGCGTTACCGCGTCGCGACTGATGCCACCAACATGCTGGTATCCGCCGCTTACATGACGGCCAAGGAAATCAAGCTTGACCCGCTGCTCATCCTGTCAGTCATGGCGATCGAATCCGGCTTCAATCCGTTTGCGGAGAGCCCGGTCGGCGCACAAGGCCTGATGCAGGTGATGGCCAAAGTGCACCACGACAAGTTTGCGGAACTCGGCGGCGTGAAGGCGGCGCTGAATCCTGTTGCAAACATCCGCGTCGGTTCGCTGATCCTCAAAGACTATGTCACGCGTGGCGGTTCGGTGGAGGCAGGACTGAAGCTCTACGTCGGAGCGGGCGCGTCCGACTCCGATTCGGGCTATGGCGCAAAGGTGCTGGCGGAATATCGCCGCCTGAAAGAAGTGGCGATGGGAAAGAAAGTACCGGCTTTCTCGACATCAGCCAGTTCCGGCAAACCTCGCCTGGAACGCAAGACAGAATCGGCTGAGGAATCCGCCAAACTGGAAGGGCAGGAAGACCATCTGGCAAAGGCAGACCAGATCCCTTCGCTCTGACTCACCGCTGAATTACATACCAAAGAAAAAGGAGCCCGCAGGCTCCTTTTTCTTTGCAGGTCCTCATAAGAGGATGTCGTCAGGGTCTTTCTGCGAAAAACCGTTTTAGCCGGGTGATCGCCTCTTGCAGGTTCTCCATCGAGGTCGCATAAGACAGTCGAATGTACTGACGGGCCGTGTACGGGCCGAAGTCCAACCCTGGGACGAGCACCACGCCCGCCTGGTTAAGCATATCGATCGTCAGCCGATCCGCATCGTCCGCAAGCCCCGAGCAATCCGCATAAACATAGAAGGCTCCGTCGGGCGTAACGGGCACCGTGAAGCCGATTTCACGCAGGGCCGGCACAATATAATCCCGGCGGCGCCTGAATTCTGCCTTGCGCTCCTCGTAAATCGAGATTGCTTCTGGCGAAAAACAGGCGACGCCAGCATGCTGGGCGATGCTGGAGGCGCAGATGAACAGGTTTTGCGCCAGCTTTTCCACCTGCGGCACCATTTCTTCCGGCACGACCAGCCAGCCCAGACGCCAGCCAGTCATGTTGAAATACTTGGAAAAGCTATTGATGACGATCACGTCCTCGCCCAGCGACAAGGCAGAAAACGGCTCCCCGTCATAAGTCAGCCCCTGGTAGATTTCGTCGACAATCGTGAACCCGTTCCGCTCGCGCACGCTGCTGACGATACGCGCCAGTTCGGCGTGCGGAATGGAAGTGCCGGTTGGATTGGAGGGCGACGCCAGCAGAACCCCGCGCGTGGCCGGTGTCCAATGCTCCCGCACCATGACGTCGGACAATTGGAACCGGTCCTGCGGTCCGCTCGGAATCAGCTTTGCGGCGCCTTCAAACGCAGCCACGAAATGGCGATTGCAAGGATAGGATGGGTCGGGCATCAGCACTTCTGTACCCGGTTCCACCAGCGCCGCGCAGGCAAGCAGGAGTGCCGCGGATGCGCCGGCTGTGACGACAATGCGCGACGGCGCAATATTCAGTCCGTACACGCGACGGTAATGTTCCGCAATGGCTTCCCGCAACGGCGGAATGCCGAGCGCCGAGGTGTATTGGAGTTTACCGATCGCCATGGCGCGCGCAGCCGCGTCGACCACGGGTTGCGCAGCGGTGAAGTCAGGCTCGCCGATGCCCATGTTGATAATCGAACGGCCTTGGTGCTCGAGTTCTGCCGCCCTTTTCGCCAGCTCCATCACGTGGAACGGCGCTATATTCGCCAGTCGCGAAGCGAGAATGGGTGTCATATTTACAATCTGGATGTACGTCTCGCCGTTATTCCGAACGCCTTTTCGCACCATCCACTTCAACGTTGCGCACCTTAGCCGCAAACCTGTCAAGCACGCCGTTGACATACTTGTGCCCGTCGATCCCACCGAATGACTTGGTCAGCTCGACTGCTTCGTTAATTACCACCTTGTAGGGGATTTCCAGATGGTTATTGAGTTCATAGGCGCCGATCAGGAGGGCCGCATGTTCGACTGGCGACAACTGGTCGATTGGACGGTCGATCAAGGGCGCCAGCCCTTCGCGGAGCGTCGCTGCCTGCCTGATCGCTCCGTGCAGGAGCGCATCGAAATGCTCGGCATCGGCCTTGTCAAATCCGTGTGCCTCGCGAATATGTGCATCGATTGCGCCGGCATCCTCGTTGTTCAGCAGCCACTGATACAGCCCTTGCAGCGCAAATTCACGCGCCCGGTGGCGCGGTGTACGATTTTTGTTGGGATTGGCGTGAACAGTCTTTTGTGTCATTACTTACTCTTCCTCGGTTGCTTCGGCGAGATCTTCCAGCGCAATGGCAAGGTTTGCCATCTCGACCGCCACGCGCGCAGCGTCGGCGCCCTTTTCAGCCATGCGCGCTTCAGCCTGTTCATCGGTATCCGTCGTCAGCACCGCATTGGCGATAGGAATGCCGAAATCCAGCCCGACGCGCGTGATGCCGGCACCGGATTCGTTGGAGACCAGCTCGAAATGATAGGTTTCGCCGCGGATCACTGCACCGATGGCGATCAACGCATCGAACTGCTGGGTCTCAGCCATTTTCTGCAAGGCGAACGGGATTTCCAGCGCGCCGGGAACAGTAACATGCAGCACGTCTTCGTCTGCCACGCCGAGGTGCTTCAGTTCGGCCAGGCACGAAGACAGGAGCCCGTGGCAAACGTCTTCATTGAACCGGGATTGCACGATGCCCACACGCACACCTTCGCCGCTCAGATTGGTTTCGTAAGTTCCTACGGTCATGGTTGTTCCTTCATGCGCAATCGCGCTCGCTCGTTAAAATGTGCTCCATGCGTCCTCCGGAAAACCGGACGACGCACGGCGCGTTTGTTATTAGAGAAATGTAGCAGCTATTTGCGTCAGCAAAAGCAGCGAATCAGCCTGCCGGCTTGTCCTGGTAACCGACGACTTCGAGATTGAAGCCGGTCATCGAGGGCATTTTGCGCGGATTGGCCAGCAGTTTCATCTTTCCAACGCCCAAGTCCTTCAGGATTTGCGCGCCAATACCGTAGGTTCGCAGGTCCATGCGCGATGCACGCGGCTGGGGACGAACATCTGCCGGCGAATTCAGCGCCTCGAATTGGGCAAACATCTGCTCCGCGGACTCTTCGCAATTGAGCAGGACCACCACGCCGCGATCCGACGATTTAACGGCCGCCATTGCCGAAGCCATGTTCCAGGAATGCGTAGTGGCCTGGGTTTCCAGCAGGTCAAGGATGGAAACCGGCTGGTGAACGCGAACGAGAGTTTCGAGTTCCGGTTTGACATCGCCATGCACCAACGCAAGGTGTGCGCTGCCGCTCGGCTTATCACGGTAGGCAATGGCCCTGAACGAACCATGCACTGTATGCATTGTGCGTTCCGCAATGCGGTCGACGATACTTTCGGTCTGGCTACGGTAGTGGATGAGGTCGGCAATTGTGCCGATCTTCAGGCCATGCTCCTTCGCAAATTCGATCAGGTCGGGCAAACGGGCCATCGTTCCGTCGTCCTTCATGATTTCGCAGATGACCGCTGCCGGCGTCAGTCCCGCGAGTTCCGCAAAATCGCAGCCTGCCTCGGTGTGGCCAGCGCGCATCAGCACCCCGCCCTTTTGAGCCTTCAAGGGGAAAATATGACCTGGCTGAACAATATCGGATGGCTTGGCATTCTTCGCTACCGCGACCTGGACGGTACGGGCACGGTCCGCTGCGGAAATACCTGTGGTCACGCCCTCGGCAGCCTCGATCGAAACCGTGAAATTGGTGCCGTAGGATGTCCCGTTACGATGGGTCATCATCGGAAGGTTGAGCTGGTTGCAGCGCTCTTCGGTCAACGTCAGGCAAACGAGGCCGCGCCCGAATTTCGCCATGAAATTGATCGCTTCAGGAGTGACGAATTCCGCAGCGAGAACAAGGTCGCCTTCATTTTCGCGGTCTTCTTCATCGACCAGGATGACCATGCGGCCCGCGCGCAGCTCGGCAATGATTTCTTGAGTTGTTGAAATAGCCATGACTAGGATCCTATGTAGTCTGCTATTTTAAAGGATTTACGCCGACCCAAGCTTTCAGGCGCGAAACTATTAGGGGCTTCACTGCGCTTTTTTGTGAATTACACCCCTATGAAATGCCCTGCTAACAGTCAATCACACCTCGGCTTACCCTTTGGCCGGGCAATTGGCGGCGAGTATCTGGCAGGAACTGTAAATTGGCGGGTGTCTGAGCACTAGTCCTTTGCGCCTAGCATCCGCTCGACATAACGCGCGATCAGGTCGATTTCCAGGTTCACCTTTGTCCCCGGCCTCAGGTGCTTCAGGGTCGTGACCTCGACGGTGTGCGGAATCAGGTTAATGGAAAACTCGCAACCGGAAGCGGTATCGACCACACGATTGACCGTCAATGACACGCCATTGACCACAATCGATCCCTTGTACGCGAGATACTTGCCAAGGTCCTTCGGCGCTTCGACAACCAGCTCCATCGATTCCGCAACCGGCTCGAACTTGCGCACGATCCCGAGTCCATCGACGTGTCCGGATACCAGATGGCCGCCGAGCCGGTCGGCGAGGGTCAGCGCCTTCTCCAGGTTCACTTCGCCCAGCGTATCGAGACCGGCGGTACGATTCAGGCTCTCGCGAGATACGTCGACAGCGAATCCCTTGTCCGTCTTGCTTACAACGGTCATGCAGGCGCCATTGAGCGCAATCGAATCGCCGAGCGATACGTCGGCCATTGAAAGGCCGCCCGCGTCAACGGTCAGGCGCACGCCGGCGTCCGGCTGGCTGCCCAAAGGGGTGATGGAGGTAATGGCGCCGATCGCGGCAACGATTCCGGTAAACATGGTGAAATCCGATCAAATGAAACGAGCAAGGATACGCAAATCCTGTCCGATTTGCCTGACTTCATGAAGGGCAAGCTGCTTACGGCCATCCAGGCTTTCGAGCGCCGGCAGATCGAACAAGCCTTGCGCGTCACCGAGCAGGCTGGGAGCCAGGTAGAGCAGCAACTCGTCGACGCAACCCTCGCGAATCAGTGACCCGTTCAGCCTGAAGCCAGCCTCGACGTGCAGTTCATTGATCTGGCGCCGCCCGAGTTCCAGGATCAGCGCAGGCAGGTCGACCTTACCCCGCGGATTTGGCAGCAGGATGATCTCCGCCCCACGCTCGCGCAGCCGAGCCTCCTTTTCGGGATTCGTGGACGCCGTTGCAATCCAGGTTCCGCCGCCGGCAAGGATGCGCGCATCGGGGCTGATCTCGAGCTGGCTATCGATCACGATGCGGCGCGGCTGGCGCGGCGTTTCAATAGCCCTGACATTAAGCTGCGGATCATCTTCCCGCACCGTGCCGATACCTGTCAGTACGGCACATGCTCGGGCACGCCACCTGTGGCCATCGTTACGCGCCGCCTCGCCAGTAATCCACTGGCTACGGCCGTTATGCAATGCAGTCTTGCCATCCAGGCTGGCTGCCGCTTTCATCCGGACCCATGGCTTGCCGCGCTGCATGCGGGACATGAACCCGATATTCATTTCCCGCGCCTCGTTTTCCAGCATGCCGCACACCACCTCGATCCCAGCCGCGCGCAGCCTCGCCACACCTTGTCCGGCAACGAGGGGATTCGGGTCTGCCACTGCGGCAACCACCCTTGCCACACCGGCACGCACCAACGCATCGGCACAGGGGGGGGTCCTGCCGAAATGACTGCATGGTTCCAGCGTAACGTAGACGGTCGCTCCGCGGACATCAAATCCTCGGTTCACGGCGTCATTCAGTGCCTGGATTTCGGCATGCGCCTGTCCCGCAGGCTGCGTAAAGCCTTCACCGATAATCCGGCCATCCTTCACAATCACGCAACCCACGCGTGGATTGGGAGTGGTGATGAAAAGCCCTTTTGCCGCCCATTGCAATGCGAGCTCAATGCCCTGTGAATCAGTATGAATTTCCACGAGTTATGTTTGAGATCCGTTGTTTGGTTCATGCATTGGCACACGCAACCATTGCACTGCAATGCCCTGCCGGCCTTGCCCGCCGCGCTAGCAGGAGCTTCCTTCCCGCGCCGGATTGCATGCACGCGGACTGCCAAGAAAATTCAGCTTGATCTTGCGCACCTGCTCATTCAGCCTGAATGTGAATGTACCAAATTGCGTTCTCTGGCTGCTCGCATTGGTGCGGCTTCGGCCGGTGCCGTTATAAGCGAGATATTGTACTGTTGAATCGGTCAGTCTTGCCTCGATTCTGAGTCCCTTCGGCGCCGCATCATGGGCAAGAACCACTCGCTCGCCAGCGTCCGGCCTCTGGTTATTATTGTTGTCGACGAACACGACCCAGCCCCCGGCCCAACTCCCATCGGGATCCCGAGGGACCAGATCAACGCGAGCACCACGCTGGATTGCCTCCGATCGTGCGAGCCGGATCGCTGCGAGAAAATCATTTGTCGCTGAGGTAATCTGCTGGTTTCTGAGAAAGGCTGAGAAGCCAGGCACGCCAATGGATAGCGTGACAGCAACAATGGCGAGCACCGTGAGCAACTCGACCAGGGAAAATCCGCCTTTCATATTCGCTCGCTGCTTCCATGATCCAAGCCCCATTTCATCTCCAGCAGTCAGGGCTGTTTGCGTTCCTGAGGCCGGTGCTGGTGACACTCAGCTCGCCGCAGACGGGATCCTTGAAGCGCGAATCGACCTTCGCCGTACCAGGGCGCGCGATCAGCTGTACGCAGTTCTGAATCCTATCGTTCATGCATGGCTCAGCCCTGATCTCGTAGGCGCTGCTTTTCGCAGTGTCCCCTGAATACCATTTGAAATGCTTTTCATCCTCCTCCGTGGATGCGGCGGAAAACCTGATGTAGCTGTTACGTTGGGAGTAAAACTCTTCTTCCTGCTGCAGGAGTTTCATCAGCGCGGTTCGCCCTTCCACCCTCTTTCCTTTTCGAACCGCTTCCTGGTAGCTGGGGACCACGATCACCCCCAGAATGGCGACAATGACGAGCGCGACCATGACATCGATGATCGTGAATCCGCAATTCGTCCTTCCTGTCCGGCGCAGCCGCGCCTTATCGTACAGGTTCTTCATGTAATTCCCCCCAATTGGCCATTTCACGCCAGCCAAGCCGGCCGCTTTGATTCTGGTTCCGAAGGTTCTTGCGGTAATACGTCTGCAGAGCGACCTGCGTCGTGTCGCGCACGCCGAACCCAACCGCCGTGATACGGTAGAGGTGGATGACGTCCATGTCATTGGGGTCTTGCGCCGCGTCCGGCATGGGTATCCATTCGACGATGTAACGTGGCAGGCGTGCGGGCAGCGATCCTTCCGCCGCCTGGAAGTCCTGCCCGGTGAAATAGCCATATGGCACCGAGCGCGACTGCGAGCCCGATTCCATGAAGTCGACCGCCTGCCACACTGGAACAGCATGGCCGTCGCTGGTGCATAGCCCGAGGTAAAGATCAGCATGTCCCAAGCCGCACTCCTTTGTGAATCCCTCTACCTGCCTGCCGTCAAACAGCACGCTTCGCGTCGTCCTCACATCGGGCGATCCCTGGATATCCAGTTCAGCGTCAACGAGGGCCGCTTCAGCCGCCTGGAAGGCGATCTGCCGATCTCGGTCGTTGCGGGAAGCTTTTTCCGAGTGAAGCGCGATATTCGCGGCCGAAATGCCCATCATCATGACGACGGTCAGCATCAGCAGGGTCACCACGAGGGCGGCGCCACACTGTCGTCGGGCCGCATGAGATCGCCTGCCAGCATATATCGCGCATATCGTAGCGCCCGGAGTCATGCTGCGCCTCTCGAGGCGGCAACAGGCAACATGATCGTTGTTGAAAAAATCTTTCGCTGCCGGCCTTTCACCGACGCCGGCAGCGAAGCTTCCCTGATCCGCACTCCGGGATCTGCTGCGGCATGCATGTCTGCATAGCCCTTGCCGAACAGATCGTACTGGGTCGTACCGGACCCGCCTTGCGTGTTATTGGCACCGCGTATCAGGAGGGCAAACTTGACTGCCACGACGCTGTTCCAGGACGACTTGCCACCGCGATCCCGTCCGTCCACGATCGAGAGGCCAAGCGATTTGTCGAGAGCGGTAATTGCGGTCGCGTTCAGGAATTGCTCGGGCAAACCATCGGCATCCGTATCGATTCCATAGAGGACCTGAAAGGACTCAACCCCGCGAGCAACTGCTTGCGAAGTCCACGCATCATCGCCGCGATACTTGCAATACAGTTCCGATTCGCCAGTGGTGTCTTCGGCGACATAGAAAATGCTCCACCCGCGCGACGCTTCAGCATCATTCGCCGCACTGTCGGCAGATACGCTGAAGCCCGCGCAATTGAGCATCGTTCCATCTCCGTTTTCACCGGAGCCCGCGCCGGAGAATCGTATCGCGAGCACGTCGCTGCCATTGATCGCTTTGGCGACGGGCGTATCGATGATGGGCGTTCTGCCTCTCAGGCTTCTCGCGTCGAGCCCAAAAACGGCTGGTCCCGGTCGGGAGGCAGCTTCTGTCGATTCCCAGTCCCGGAACGAAGCAGTGCGCAACGACCGCGCAATGAGATCCACGGCAAACCGCCCGGCGTCCTGTATGCGTGCCTCATCGTCCTGGTGCAGATAGCCGGCTTTTGTTGAGAGGAGCAACGCACTCGTCGCCATGACAATGATCAGGCCGAGCGCAATCGACACCATCAGTTCAACCAGGGTCAGTCCCCTATCGGGGCGCGTGAAATCCTGACTTACGTTCAGGAGCCGATGAACGCTGGGCCGGTTCATAACCTGCTTGGGCCAACGGTCATCACAAGGCCTGGTGCAAACGAGCCGTTTTCGGACCGCGCCGGACTACCGTCCGGGTTTTGTGCCTGCCATCCGAGCTTGACGACCAGCGGCCCCTGCCCATTCGTGTCGCCGTGGCATGCCCAGGAAAGCGACTTCTTTCCGTTGTCCCACGGCGCGGAGTCATGGCATATCAGCAAGCGCCCGCCAGGCAATGATGCTTTCACACGTGCCTTCCATTCATAAATTTCAAATTCAGTGAGTTCGTCGATGTTGCATCTGGCCGAGTAGCACAGCTTTGCCGGCACTTGCGGATCGCCGTCAAAGGCAGACTGGTAACTCAATCCGGTAACAGGACTGGAACCAGCGGTTGCCGGACGTCGGCGGCCAATCGCTCGCACCACGTCCGAGATTTCCGTCGCAAGTTGAAGCGCAGCCGTCTGGATGGCGGCCTGGCGCTCGGCGCGAAACGCCGCCAGTTGCAAGCCTGCGGCACCAATTACCCCAATTGACAGGATGAAGATCGAGATATGCACTTCAATTAATGAAAAACCCTTATGAAAAAGCTTCGCATCGCAATTCATGTTTTGAGTGCCGATAAAGTTCGCGGAATCGAGTCCGAGTATCAATGTTGCAAAATCTGCAACTTTTTAAGCGCAGGAAGGCAAGTATCCTTTTCGCTACGGTAAATTACTTCGCGGGAGTTTTGCCTTCGGGACCGACTTCAGCGATCGCATCCTGAAATTCCGCCACATCCTCGAAGCTCTTGTAGACGGAGGCAAAGCGGATATAGGCAATCTTGTCCAAGCGTTTGAGTTCTCGCATGACCAATTCGCCGATGTGGCCGGATACGACCTCCCTGGCGCCACTTGAGAGCAGTTTTTCTTCGATACGATGGATGGCGGCATCGACCGCTTCAGCGGATACCGGGCGCTTCCGCAGCGCGAGCATCAGGCTTGCGCGCAGCTTTGCCGGGTCAAATTCGGCACGGCTGCCGTTCTTCTTGACGATGACGGGCATCGTCAGTTCGATGCGTTCGTAGGTGGTGAAACGCTTGTCGCAGTGGGCGCAACGGCGGCGGCGGCGGATAGTGTCCCCTTCTTCCGACACGCGCGTGTCGATCACCTGGGTGTCTTCATGATGACAGAAGGGACATTTCATGTTTGTAGCTGCTCTGTTTAACGATAGTTGTCAATTATATATTTTTCTGACGACGCGCCAAACTTTTTCCATACCGTGACGACGATTTGGAATACGGGACGATTCAAGCCACTCTACATGGCTTCACCCCACATTCCAGCGAGCCGCGACTCTTTCGAGACGCGGCTCGCTGCGGACGGAATCAGCCGTAGACCGGGAACTCGTCGGTCAGCTTCTTGACTTCCGCTTTCACGCGTTCGATGGTCGCCGCATCATGCGGATTGTCGAGCACGTCGGCGATCAGATTACCCACCTTGATCGCTTCCGCTTCCTTGAAGCCACGTGTGGTCATCGCGGGGCTGCCGAGACGGATGCCAGAGGTCACGAACGGCTTCTCCGGGTCATTTGGGATGGCATTCTTGTTGCAGGTCATGTGCGCGGAACCGAGGATCGCTTCGGCTTCCTTGCCGGTGATTTTCTTCGCACGCAGGTCGACCAGCATCACATGCGACTCTGTACGGCCGGAGACGATGCGCAGGCCGCGCGAGATCAGGGTCTTGGCCAACGCATCCGCGTTCTTCACGACCTGTTGCTGATACACCTTGAATTCCGGCGACAGTGCTTCCTTGAATGCGACTGCCTTGCCGGCAATGACATGCATCAACGGCCCCCCCTGGATGCCGGGGAAGATGGCGGAATTGATGGCCTTTTCATGTTCGGCCTTCATCAGGATCACGCCGCCGCGCGGGCCGCGCAACGATTTGTGCGTGGTGGAGGTGACGAAGTCGGCATGCGGCACCGGATTCGGATAGACGCCGGCGGCGATCAGGCCAGCGTAGTGTGCCATGTCGACCATGAAGTAGGCGCCGACGTCCTTCGCAACCTTGGCGAATCGCTCGAAGTCGATGTGCAGCGCATAGGCAGATGCGCCGGCGATGATCAGCTTCGGCTTCTTTTCATGCGCGAGACGCTCCATCGCGTCGTAGTCGATCTCTTCCTTATCGTTGAGGCCATAGGAGACGACGTTGAACCATTTGCCGGACATGTTCAGCGCCATGCCGTGCGTAAGGTGACCGCCTTCGGCCAGCGACATACCCATGATGGTGTCGCCCGGCTTGAGCATAGCGAAGAACACGCCCTGGTTCGCTTGCGAACCGGAGTTCGGCTGCACATTCGCAGCTTCCGCGCCGAACAGTTCCTTCAGGCGGTTGATTGCCAGCGTTTCGGCGATGTCGACATATTCGCAGCCGCCATAATAGCGCTTGCCCGGATAGCCTTCGGCGTACTTGTTCGTCAGCTGAGAACCTTGTGCTTCCATGACGGCCGGCGAAGTGTAGTTCTCGGAAGCGATTAGCTCGATGTGGTCCTGCTGGCGCTTGTTTTCCTGCTGGATGGCGGCCCAAAGTTCGGGGTCGACTTTAGCGATGGTGTGGTCTTTTGAAAACATGAAATCTCCAATCGATTAAGTTGCAAAGTGGGTTTGCCAAAATCGAATGAGGGCCGATAGAAATGACAGGCAGCCTCAGTCGTGCATTCCATTTGGGCTGCCCAGGCGAACGGCTGTGGAATGTCTCACGTTCCCCGGTGGATGCCCACCTTGTCGCCGGAAATGCTGCCCGGCTTTTTCGCCAGTTACGTGAGACTAAATGGAGCTAGATTGTAAGATAGGTACCTGATTTCAGCAAGGATGGAAAATCCGGAGCCGCAATGCCTTGAAGAAACGGTCATCAAGGCGAAACGCCTCCTTTCGGCTACAATTTTGGCAACCGTTCATCTTTGTAAAAGGAAATAAATCATGATCGTCTTGATTACCGGCGCAACATCCGGTTTCGGCGCCGAAATGGCCCGCAAATTCGTCAAAACGGGCCATAAGGTGATTGCCACGGGTCGTCGCAAGGATCGCCTTGACGATTTGGCAAAGGAGCTGGGAAGCGCGCTGCTTCCGATCGCCATGGACGTGAGCGACAAGACATCGATCACGAGTGGATTGGCTGCCCTGCCGTCGGAATGGCAGGAAATTGACGTCCTGATCAACAATGCCGGACTGGCGCTTGGCATCGCGCCGGCGCACCAGGCCTCGCTGGAAGAATGGGAGACCATGATCGACACCAATTGCAAGGGTCTGGTCACCATGACGCGCATGCTCCTCCCCGCTATGGTGGCTCGCGGGCGCGGAACCATCATTAACATCGGATCTACCGCCGGGGCTTACCCCTACCCCGGCGGAAACGTTTACGGCGCGACCAAGGCGTTCGTCGACCAGTTCACGCTGAACCTGCGTGCCGACTTGGTCGGTACCGGCGTGCGGGCGACAAACATCGCGCCGGGCCTGTGCGGCGGAACGGAGTTCTCGAATGTCCGACTGAAGGACGATGCCGCAGCCGCGAAAGTATATGAAGGCACGGTTCCGCTGACGGCCGACGACATTGCTGAAACCGCCTACTGGATTGCGACGCTGCCCGCACATGTCAACATCAATTACATCGAGATGATGCCGACCTGTCAGGCATTCGGACCGTTTGCCGTCAAACGGAGCAGCTAGGAGCGCGGGCTGGATCGTGATGAATTCGGATTTCACCTGGAACGTTCGCGTCTACTACGAAGACACGGACACCGGCGGCGTGGTCTTCTATGCAAACTACCTGAAATTCTTTGAGCGCGCGCGCACCGAGTGGCTGCGCGCGGCCGGGATTAACCAGGGATTATTATCAGAAAAGCATCATACGATGTTCGTCGTCAAAAGCACCGCAGTGGATTATCATGCTCCGGCGAAATTAGATGATGAACTGAAACTCACCGTCGTTGTCGAAAGGCTCGGACGTGCTTCTGTGCAATTTGTTCAAGAAGCCTGGCGCGTCGACGGAACACAAGGGCATCTGCTCACCAGTGGACGCATCAGGGTCGGCTGCGTGGACACCCGGACGTTCCGCCCCAGCCCGATACCGGATGAGGTATTGGCCAGGATAAAAAAGACAGGATAATTTTCCCTCGCTGCGAAATCGCGCCGGCCGCATGCTGGTGCGCTGCTGCATTACGAACATAACCGCTTTTACATTAACGACCAATGACCGTCACACAAGACCTATCCTTCATTTCCCTCATCGGCAACGCCTCTCTCCTTGTGCAGCTTGTCATGGCCTTGCTGCTGCTCGTCTCGGTCATGAGCTGGTCTTACATCTTCCGCAAGATGTTTGCGATCAGAAGCGCGCAGACACAGACCGAGGAATTCGAACGCGCTTTCTGGTCGGGCGGCAACCTGAACGCCCTGTACGAAGAAGCCACGTCGAATCGTCGCCGCAGCACGGGCAACAGCGGCGCGCTAGAGCGCATTTTCGAATCCGGCATGGGTGAATTCATCAAGGTCAAGGCAACTTTTGCGGGCAAGGGCAACGTGGATTCCGGCAGTGTGATCGACGGTGCCCGGCGCGCCATGCGCGCGGCCTACCAGCGCGAGATGGACGGACTGGAATCGCACCTGGCCTTCCTTGCCTCGGTTGGCTCGGTGTCGCCGTACGTCGGCCTGTTCGGCACGGTATGGGGCATCATGAATGCCTTCCGTGGCCTCGCCAACGTGCAACAGGCAACGCTGGCCGCGGTGGCGCCGGGCATTGCCGAAGCCCTGATTGCGACAGCCATCGGCCTGTTCGCTGCCATTCCGGCGGTGGTTGCCTACAACCGCTACTCACATGACATCGACCGCCTCGCGATCCGCTTCGAGAGCTTCATCGAAGAGTTCTCCAACATCTTGCAACGGCAGGTCCGCTGATGGCGAACAGCACGATGCGCGGCGGACGGGGCCGCAAATTCAAATCCGAAATCAACGTTGTCCCGTATATCGACGTGATGCTGGTGCTACTGATCATCTTCATGGTCGCGACGCCGATGACGAATCCTGGCGTCGTGAACCTGCCGACAGCCGGCAAATCCGCGCTACCACCAACGGATTACATCCAGATCACCCTCAAGCCGGACACCAGTGCCACCATCGGCATCAGCGGCAAAAAGAGCGGTGGACAGCCTGAAAAGGTCGGCGGCCGCGGCGTGCTGGTGCAGAAGCTGGGTGCCTTGCATGAATCGAATCCCGACCTGCCAGTGATGATCTCTGCCGACAAGGACATCAAGTACGACGAAGTGATCCAGGTGATCTCGGAAGCGAAAAAACTCGGCATCAATCGCGTGGGGCTGGCGACGAAGCAATGACAGACGAAACACCGTACACCGTCCCCAAGGAGCCCGGGCGCTGGCGCGCACTCAGCCTTGCGGCATTGATGCATGTGCTGCTGTTCACCTTCCTGTGGATAGGCGTGCGCTGGCAGAACGATACGCCGGCAACCATCGAAGCGGAAGTGTGGAGCCCCGACCAGCGCGAGGCGGCCCCGACGCCTGTTCCGCAAAAGGAACCGGAGCCGGAGCCAAAACCGGTTGTGAAGGAGGCTCCGCCACCAAAGCCTGTGCCGAAGGTGGAAGAGCCGCCCGTGGTCAAGCCTGACATTGCGTTGGAGCAGGAGAAGAAACGCAAGGCGGAAGAGAAGAAGCGCCACGAAGAGGAACTGCGCAAGGAACAGGAAGACAAGAAGCGCAAGGAAGAAGAACAGCGCAAAGAGAAGGAAAAGAAGCGGCTCGAAGAAGAACGTCTGGCCAAGCTCAAGGAACAGGAAGAAGCCAAGCAGCTCGAGAAACAGAAGGCCGAGAAGGCTGAAAAGGCGAAGAAAGAAGCCGCCGAGAAGAAGCGCAAGCAGGAAGAAGCAGACGCGAAGATGCTGGCCAAGATGCGCGAAGAGGACATGCGCCGTATTACCGGTGGCGTGACCGGCAGTGGCGGAGCGGGCCAACAGGAAAGATCCCAGGGCGGCCGGGCCGATGCGGGCTATATGCAGAAGATCGCGGCGCGCATCAAGTCGAACACGGTGTTCAACGTGCCGTTCGACCTGGCTGGCAATCCGCCTGTCGAGTATGTTGTCGAACTGCTGCCTGACGGGTCGTTGCGTGGCATGCCGCAAAAGGTGAAATCGTCGAACGTGCCTGGCTTCGATGATGCGGTATTGCGCGCGATCGAGAAGTCGCAGCCCTTCCCGCGTGATGCAAAAACAGGCACGGTGCCCTCCAGACTCACCATTTCGCATAGACCGAAAGACCAATAAGTCATGATGAAAAATCTCTTCGTACGCAGTATCGCCGTCGCCGGACTGATGGCCGGCACCCTCGCCCACGCGCAGTTGCGCGTGGAGATTTCCGGTGTTGGCGCGAACCAGCTTCCCATTGCCATCTCCGGCTTTGCCGATGAAGCCAATGCGCCGCAACAGATCAGTGCCATCGTCAAGGCCGACCTGATGCGCAGCGGATACTTCAAGATCATCGACACGGGCAACGTCATGTCGGAAACGACACCAGTCAATTTCGATGAATGGAAATCGCGCGGCGCGGAAGCACTTGCCGTGGGCAGCGTTCAGCGCCTGGCCGACGGACGCTACGACGCCCGTTACCGCCTGTACGACACCTTGAAGTCTTCCAGCCTGTCCGGATTCGGCCAGGTCGCGGCGCAGGACCGCCTGCGCGTGGCTGCACACAGGATCGCCGACGACATCTATGAAAAACTCCTCGGTGTGCGCGGCGCATTCGCCACCCGCATCGCCTACGTGACCAAGGCTGGCCGCGAATACCGCCTGGAGATCGCCGACTCGGACGGCGAAGGCACGCAGGTCGCCCTGCGCTCGAACGAACCGATCATTTCTCCAACCTGGTCGCCGGATGGCACGAAGGTGGCCTATGTCTCGTTCGAATCCAGAAAGCCTGTCGTGTACGTGCAAGACCTCGTCAGCCGCCACAGAACAGTGGTCGCCAATTACCGCGGCAGCAATTCCGCGCCTGCATGGTCACCCGACAGCAGCAAACTCGCCGTCGCATTGTCGCGTGACGGCTATACGCAGATCTACGTCGTGAATGCCGACGGCGGAGGCCTGCGCAAACTGACCAACTCCACCGGTATCGAGACCGAGCCGCAGTTCAGCCCCGACGGGCAGTCGATCTATTTCACCAGCGACCGTAGCGGCGGACCGCAGATCTATCGCATGAGCGCGCAAGGCGGGCAAGCGCAACGCGTCACCTTTAACGGCAGTTACAACATCAGCCCGCGCATCTCGCCGGACGGGAAGACGCTCGCGTTCATCTCGCGTCGTGAAGGTCGCTTCCAGCTCTACGCGCTCGACCTGGCAAGCGGCCAGGAATTGCGCCTGTCGGATACGAGCAAGGACGAGTCGCCGAGCTTCTCGCCCAATGGCAAGTACATCATGTATGCCACCGAGTCCGGCCGACGCGGCACGCTCGCGGTGGTTTCGGTCGATGGCCGTGTCAAGCAGACCTTGACGACCCAGGCAGGCGACGTTCGCGAGCCCACCTGGGGCCCGTTCATGAAATAATATGACGCTGTAGCAACATTAACTCAGGAGAATTCAAATGCGCCCCATCACTACACTGGCCATCGCCCTATCGAGCGCGCTGTTTCTGGCCGCTTGCAGTTCGTCCGTGAAGCTGGATGACAAAGCAAAGGTCGAAGAACGTTCAGGTGCAGTTCCGACCACGTCCGCCGACGCACGCACCGTTTCACCCATCACCACCGGCTCCACCGATCCGCTGAACGATCCGAAAGGTATCCTCGCCAAGCGCAGCGTCTACTTCGACTTCGACAGTTTCATTGTCAAGGAAGAGTTCAAGCCCATGATGCAGGCGCACGCAAAGTACCTGACAACCAACAAGAACCGCAAGATCGTCATCCAGGGCAATACCGACGAACGCGGCGGCCGCGAATACAATCTCGCGTTGGGTCAGAAGCGTGCCGAAGCCGTGCGCAAGTCGTTGTCGCTGCTTGGCGTCTCGGACTCGCAGATGGAAGCGGTTTCGTTTGGCGAGGAGAAGCCGAAGGCAACAGGCAGCGATGAAGCTTCCTGGGCCGAGAACCGCCGCGCTGACCTGGTCTATCAATAACCATGAAAAAATTCCTTGCCGCGGCCGCCCTGGCCGCATTGTCACTGGGTCCGCTGCAGGCGCAAGCCGCTCTGTTTGAAGACGACGAAGCTCGCCGCGCGATCCTCGAAATCCGCGATCGCCTGAAGAACATGCAGAGCGAGATCAACGCCAAGGCCGACAAGTCCGGCAACTTCGAGCTGAACAACCAGAACGAACAGTTGAAGCAGGAGATCGCCCGGCTGCGCGGACAGGTCGAACTGCTGACCAACGAGCTGGCCAACACGCAGAAGCGCCAGAAAGATTTCTACGTCGACCTCGACACCCGCCTGCGCAAGCTGGAGCCGCAGCAGATGACGATCGACGGCAAGGAAGTGAGCGTCGAACAAGGTGAGCAGCGTGCTTATGAATCTGCACTCGCCGCCTTCAAGTCCGGCGACTACAAGACCGCCGGGGCGTCCTTCTACGATTTCCTGCGCCGTTATCCCAATTCCGGTTTTGCGCCCTCCGCGCAATACTGGCTTGGCAACACCTACTATGCGCAACGCGATTATCGCAATGCGATTTCAGCACAGCAGGTCGTGGTCAAGAATTTCCCGGACAACCCGAAAGCGGCTGACGCCCTGCTGAACATCGCCAGCTGCTACATGGAACTGAAGGACAAGGCTTCTGCAAAGAAGACGCTGGAAACGCTTGTCGCCAAGTATCCGGACGCGCCATCCGCGCAGACGGCGAAGGAGCGACTGGCTGCTTTGAAGTGAGATGGGTTGCAGGAGGCCGGCGTGGACTTGCAGCGGTCTTCTGCCCCCCCTCGGGTGCGTATGACTGCCTCGATGTTTGTGAATGCGCATGGCGGCCGATGATGACTTCGCATAATCTCCGCTATAGCATTGACACAACGAAGGAAAATTTCTTATAATCTTCGTCTTTCGGGTCGTTAGCTCAGTTGGTAGAGCAGCGGACTTTTAATCCGTTGGTCGCGTGTTCGAGTCACGCACGGCCTACCAGAAAACAGAACGGCTCCCAGCGATGGGGGCCGTTTTCATTTATGGCCCTGGCTTGCATCATCACGCCATGTCCACCCAGTCAGCTATCCCTGAGTGCGGTCACGGCCTTGCCTTGTACCTTGCCTGGAGCGGGGGGGGAATTGTGCGTGCTCGTTGGCGTCCAATATCATGCCGACGATTCCGTTTCGATACGCCTTCCCATGCAACGTTTTCTTGTCATCATCGGAGTGCTTCTCGTGCTGGCCGGGCTGTTCTGGCCATGGATTTCACGGCTCCCGCTCGGCCGCTTGCCCGGCGATATCCACATCGTGCGGGAAGGATTCAGCTTCCATTTTCCCATCGTGACCAGCATCCTTGTCTCACTGCTGCTGTCGCTGCTCTTGTGGATTTTCCGACGCTGAAAGCGGCCCCTTCGGTCCGTCGCACGGACATGAACGCAGACATGAAAAATCCCCTTGGTTCGCTGACCCAAGGGGATTTGGAATTTCCGGCGGCGCCAACAGCGCAAATGTTCAGTACAATCAGGAATTGACGCTACGTTGCTGTATGGCCTCCGTGCCGCCAATGCTGGAAGCCCTGATCGCGCACCATGGCCCAAATCGCGAGAACCAGCACGACGCATCCGACGACGACTGCGTTCGTCGTCACATCTTTTTCGGCAGTGTAGCGAAGCACCCACGGCGATATCGCCACCCATGCGCCGAGAATGATGTTGATCGCCTCTTCCCATGCCTTCGGGATGGATACGGCGACTGCCGCGAATACGACAATGGCCGCGCCGAGTATCCATGCGTTCCATGTCGCTTTCGGCATTGAGGCACTGTATTTCAATACCCAGGGCGACACGAACAACCAGGCGCCGAGCAGCAGGTTGAGCCAGTCTTGCCATCGTTTGGTGTTCATGATTCATGCCTCCTTTCCTGCGTGAGTGAAGTGCATGAGATTAGATAATTCTCACACCTGGATTGTTCCAGCCGAGGGATCGATGGAAGAAGAATGGTCCGCGATGCTCCGGTCCCGCGTGGCTTTCCAGCGGGAAATCCGGAACAAGAAGGTTACGCGCATGGGGAAGCGCAGATCCAGCCGCGACCACGAGTCCGGACAGGAGATCCGGAGCGAAGCGAACTAGAGCGTGACGCCGCCGCTGGGACCGGTCGACGAGCAATCCGCATGACTGCAGGGACATTGCTCACCTTGGTCATCCTGGTTGGCGTGCTCGCGCCGGCATTCTTCACTGCAATACCGTTGTCCTGCCGGCACCGAGCAGGTGCAGCGAGGCAGCGCACATTTGTCTTCGATCTGTTGAATCGCCATCGATGCTCTCCTTAGGCCGAGAGAAATCATCGCCCATGCATGCCGGCAAACGCGAAGCGACGAATATCGCCGTCGTCATTGCAGGCTTTCGGGAAGACCTTTTTTGCGCGGCGAGGTTCATCGTTGCCGCAAGAGTGATGTTCAGAGCGCGAATGCCAAGGCCGCGAGCGCAGCACAGCAGGCCAGTGCCTGCAGGAGGTGAATGAGGATGGATCGCTTCCTGGAGGCAGCGGTTCCGACTTTGACGGCAGTCGCTTCCTTGTCCGTGTCCGCAGACAATGCCGTCGACGGCTTGCTTTGCGGCGGCTGGAGCAGGCTGACGACGACTGCATCCTCCTGGTCTTCGTGCTTGACCTCCCTCGCTGCCGCGGCCTGAGGCGCGGCAGCTTTTGGCTCCGGCGCCTGTATCCGCTTCGCGGATTGCCTGACGCGCCCTGTGGTCAGCATCTGGTGCAATTCATCGATGGTGGGCTTGCGTGCGTAGACCTTCTCCCACGCCCTGATCAAGTTCGCGTGGCCCTCGCCCATCATGGCGTCGTACAGCAGGTTGCCCATCTCCCGTCCTTTATCGACGGCTTTCCTGAGAAGGCTCTCGTGCACTTCGTTGGCGACCTTGAACAGGGCCTTCGCAAGGGCTGCGTCGCGGCAGGCGCTCAACTCTCCTTCGAGATCGTGGTACTCGACCAGTCCGTTGATCTGCACGGGCGGCTCAAGGATGATCTTCGGGCTGACCTGCTTCAGCTCAAGCAGCGCGCGTACCGGGAAATCGAACTGTGAACCATCCTGCGCATCGCCCCCGGCACGCCTGCCTTGCAGGAACAGACGGGATTCGCGGTAGCCGCGGTAAAAGGACAGCCATGGCTCGATGTCTGCCTTGCACAGGGAGAATGGCTTGCTCCACGCATCGGGGTCAACGCCCTCGTCCATTGGGATCAAGGCTGACCGCATGTCGGGAATCTGGCGAACCTTGTCGATCCATTCCGGCGACACTACCGCCGGGTCGAACGTATTCGCGGAAAGAGATGTGTCCTGGCCAGTCCGGCCGGCGTTGCCGACCAGATGAATATCCTTGCGGGCGTCGTTGCTGTGCGCCCGTTTTTTCTTGAGTTCCAGGGCTTCCTGATGAATGCGGTTTTGCCGTTCCGTCTCCCACCGCAAGGGGGTATCGAGTACGTCGAGCGCCTGCATGTCACGCGCCCATCATGGCCGCATTGCCGCGGCGGCGAAGCATGGCCAGCCGCGCCTGCGCGAAACCATGCAAGCGGGCGGAAATCATTCGTCCAAATCCGATGACCATGGCAATAGGTTTAACGATGACTGCTTATCGTCAGGTGATTGTTTCCGGCGGCTGGGATGCCATGATGATCGAGGCATGTACCGGCGCGCTGGTCGCGCCGGACTTGTCGCGCAACAGCGTGGACAGGATCGCCGTGTCATTGAAGCGGAAACGCGACAGCATCACATTGCAGCTGGCCATCTTCAGAACCTGACCGTTACTCATACTGGCCAGCAGGTCTGCGATTTCGCCGCTGATGCCGAGGCGGAAAATAGCCTCCGCGCGGTCATGGCGAATCATCTGCTGGGCAATCATCAGGTAGCTCAGATTGACATCGCGAATTTCAGACAAATAATCGTTAGCCATTGAGTACGGTCCTTATGTTAATAGGCGAAAACTTCTTGTAGCACTTCCAGGGTCTTGGCCATCGTTTCTTCGCTGATGACTCCCAGCTTCTTCACCAACCGCGACTTCTCGAGGGTGCAGATTTGATCCAGCAGGATCAACCCCTCTTTCTGCATAAATATGACGGGGATGCGGAACGGCGCGGGCAGTTCATGCGAGCTCAATGGCGCCATGATGAGCGTGGACAGGTATTCGTCCATCTCCTCCGGCGAGACGACCACGCATGGCCATCTTTTCTGGGTCACGCTGCCGGTCGGTTTTTCGAACTCGGCAAGCCATACGTCGGCCCGCTTTACCATGTAAATCCGCTATCCGCTTCGTTGGGAATGAGAGGCCATGCGATCGGCAGCTCGGCCGATTTGTCCGCCAGCTTCCGGCACGCCTCCGCCCATCCTTCACGCGACTTCTTCCTTGGCTTGCGGATCACGATGGCGTCGTTCTCCACCTCGATCTCGACTTCACCGATATCAAGACCGGTCTGCATCAAGAATGGCTTGGGGATCAGCACCCCTTGCGAATTTCCCATCTTGCGGATTGCAGTCTTCATAGAAGGTCCCTGAACTGATGTTCTAACATAGTACAACAAAATTACCAGCTGGCAAATTTTTATTCAAACAATGTTGGTACGAGATTTTTTAAGTTATTACATTGTTTTTACAAAGCTGAAAAATCGGGTGAACTGTGCGCCGTAAGCGAGTCTTGGAAGGAAAACCTGTTTTGCCTGGATGAGACGGCACTTTAAGTAAACTTCAAAAAACACTTGAGGTTGAGCCTGGGCAGAATGGCACCGGATCGCGGAGAGGGGAAGTACGAAAAATGGGAATAAGGCGCTGCACAGCCTTAATACAGTGGCGTGTGTACCGCGTAAGACGGGCATCCGTGCTGCCCCCATCTGCCACCGCAGACGCGCCACTTGCACTTTTCCCGATCGATCAGGCCGTCGATGCGTTCGCATCGTGCAAGCATGGCGCGTGTAGTGGCGGTACGTGATGCCAGAGAAGCCGAGCGATTCTCGCGGCCGGATGCAGATCCGGACCCTCCAGCTCTGCCCTTGCCCGCACGTGCTTCTTTCACAGCATGCCCGGCGTTAGTCTTTTTTTTTAATTCTTCTTCGGCCTGCTGCCGGATGCGCTCGATCTCCTTGTCCTTCACGGAATCCTGGGCAAGATGCCGCCGCGACGATGTCTTTGCAGTCTTTTTCTCGGCAGCCTTGCGGTGTACTTTCGGGCGTGATGAACTGCTGCCCGATGTCGACTCGCTGCGGGCATCATTGCCGGGCGCGGCCGCAATCCGCGCGGGCGACGTGTCGGCTGGCGCTTCAGGCCGGGCCGCATCGGGGGCAGACGTGGGAGGTGTGGCGCCGGATGCGACAGGAGCTGGGATGCGAACACTATCACCCGCCGGCGGTGCGGGTGGTACAGGCACAGCAGCCTGCTGCGTCGCATGTTCCGACGGCGGCGCACCGTCATAGGGCAGCTCATCGGGGCTGATGCCGCGCATGCGGGGCCGGTTGCTCTGCACTGTCTGCGCCGATGGCTTCACGGTCGATGGCATGGTGCTGGCATCCGGGGCCCGTGTCCGTGTCTGGCTGTTATCGAGCCATAGCGCGGCACCGAGACCAACGATGGCACCGACCGCGAATATCCCGCCCATCACCCAGAAACGCGTCGCATGACGTTTTCGCTCGCCATCCTGGACAGGCATCTGCCACGGCTCTTGCCCGAGCGCCTGCCCCGCGCGCGGTGAAGGCCGCGAGGTAGCCGTCTCGTTCCAGCGCGGCTCGGTGCGCTCTCCAATGTGTGCCTGCTGACCGTGTTCCCGCGCACCCTCCTCTCCGACGGCGAATGATGTGCCATGCTGAAGGTGTTCGCGAGTGGCGTCGGCATGGTGAGTACGCTGCGTGGTAGCGCTCAAATGGCGAGTCCTCCTGAGTTGATATGCGCGCAATCGCACCCCGTACTGCAAATAAGACGACGCGCTGTATGCACCCTTGCCTTCGAACTGTGCAAGGTTGTGCTGACTGGAATTCTTTCGGGCGGCCGGTAAAGGCAGCGGCTTGCCGCAGGAGACGCAGATCCTCGCCAAGCCGGCATTTTCTGTCCCGCAATCCTGGCATCGCATGGTGCCCTGCGTGTTATTCGATGCACATGCCTTTGAATGACCGTTGACGGCAAAACTTAGTTCAACAGGAAAAGTTACGAAAGCTTGCCGCAGCGTTTGAGCGAGATCACGGCGCGATGCCGGACAGAAGAAAATTCCAACGGGCAAAAAGAAAACGGCTGCCTGTCGCCGGGCAGCCGTTCCTGGATTTCTCCTGATCCACTCTACTGTCAGAGGTTCAGCTCATAGACGATTTTCCACAGCGAACCTTCCTTGGCCCAGTACTGGCGCTTGCGGATCGTAGTCCTGCTTTTTCCGACCTTCGATTCCTGTGTGAAAGTGCTGACGATCATGTTGTCGCGGCCGGGGTAAAAGAAGAAGGTCTCGTCCTTCAATGCTATCGACACGCCCCTGACGCCGCTCATGAACTGCTGATGTTTTGCGAGCCACGTATTCAGGTCCTCGCCGCGATCGGATTTGAACTGGCGCGAATAATTTTCCATCATGCGCTTCGGATTCATACTCTCAAGGTCGCGCCGCCAGTTATCAATCAACCGGGTCGCAAGATGGCGGTCGCTATCCCATTTGGCCTTGCTGACGAAATCCACGCTTTCCGCGATCACCACCGGCGTCTTGCCGATTTCGACGGAGGTCGCCAGCTTGTGCAGGTCCGGATTGGTCAGCACCACGCAGCCATCGGAAGACAGCGGCGGGCGGCTGTAGCTGTCCGGCGGCGTGCCGTGCAGCCAAATGCCCGAACCACTGCGGCCGTTGACCTTGTCCCATTCATTCGGATAGTTGATCGGCAACGCGCCTGAACCATAGAAATCGGGCAGACGGTCGCCCGAGAGATGGCTGGTGATGTAGTAGATGCCGATCGGCGTCTTCTGGTCACCTTCCTTGAGCTTGTTGACGCCGAGCTTGCCCTGGCTGATGTAATAGTCGTTGACGAACTTCAGGCGCCCGCCTTCATTCGCATAGACATAGAGGCGCGAACGTTTGGCATCGACCAGGAGTACATGCTTCTGGTCTTCGCGCAGTTGAAGCACGAGACGCGGCAGCAGGTTCGGATCGGGGCGTTCGCGCAGCGACTTCAGCCGGACGATCGCCTCTTCGCGCAGGTTCCTGAGCTTGTCCTCCGGTCCGCTGGCGTTGCCAAAGCTTGTGACCTTGTGGGTTTGCATCATGAGCAGATCGCCACGGATCAGATGCCCGAGACGAAAATTCGGGTAGTCCTCGACCAGCTTATCCGCCTTGGCCAGTGCCTGCTGCAAATGGTTGGCGCCGAGCTCCTTGTACACCTCGACCAGCAGCACTTCCGGATCCGGCTTTTCAGAGGCCTGAGCCGCGACGGGCGCTGACGCCCGCGCCGTCTTCGCAGCCTTCGCCGGTTGGCGATGGCCGTGGGCATGCGACTTCGCCAGCGCCGCAAGGGGCGACGCGCAGACACTTGCGGCCAGCAGCCACGACAATCCCCGAATCAAGGCCCGGCCGCAGGACGCGCCAGTTGCCCGACGGTTGATGGATTTGAAACGCAACATCAGCTACCCGTATTCTCCTGTTTGATCTGCCACCTGCCGCCTTGCCTGGCCAGCACGAGGGTCTTGCGGGTGTTGGCGGTCAGGCGGTCCGACACATAGAGCTGGCGGAACTTCACCGTTGCCGTATTGCCATTGATACTGACCTGCGGAGATTCGACCTTGACGCTGATATTGCTCTTGCCGACGATGCGTGCACGGCGGTCATCTTCCCAGGCCTTGCGCGACTGGCCGTTTGGCGTGTGGAAATCGCTGCCGTAATAGTTCAGGTAGGTCTTCACGTCCTGCGAACTCCAGGCCTTGGCCCAGCCATGCACGACTTTCAACACCTCGTCATGTTCGACATTGACGCTGGGTGCAGGTTTCGCCTCGGGCTTCGGCTCGGCCTTGGCAAGCTCATGCTTCGGTGCTTCGTGTTTCGCCACAGGCGCGGGCTTGGCTGGTGCAGGTGCCGGAGCTGCTGCAACCGGAGGCGTTGCCGCCGGCGCCTTCGCTGCCGGAGCAGGTGCGGGAGCTGGCACAGGAGCGGCTGCGGGTGCCGGCGCAGATGCGGCCGCGATCTTCGTGCCGTTCATGTTGCTTACGAGCGAGCGCACCAGCGTGAGTTTCGACTTGGCGGCAGAATTGCCCGAATCTAGCTGCAGGGCCTTGTCATAGGCCTGGCTGGCCAGCTTCGCATGCACGTCACCCAGGTTTTCATACGCCGTCGCATAGCTCGGGTTGGTGCGGATGGCGGCATCAAGTGCGACGCGCGCCTTCTCGTACTGCCCCGCCGCTGCGTACAGTACGGCGAGGTTGTTGTAAGGCTCCGGCAGCCCCGGATAGTCCTCGGTCAGCTTGGAAAAGACGACAATCGCTTCTGTCGACTTGTTCTGCTCGGTGAGGATGACCCCTTTCAGGAAGCGCATCTGCGCATCGCGCGGATTCTTGTTCAGGAACGTATCCGCTTTTGTCAGCGCTTCCCCGTACTGGCCGGCGCGCATCAGCTTGTTGATGTCGGTGTAGTCATCCGCAAACACGGGCGCGGCAAACAGGGCTGCCGCCAGGCCCGTCACCGCGATGGCGCTGCTCAACGTTGGGCGCAAACGGAAATGGGTCATGCGTCGCGAGAAGAAAGTCATGGGAATGATAGGTGTAATCTGGCAGCAAAAACGGCGTACAAAAGGTGGTGTGCGGGGCGAGGAGCCAACGGCAGACGTCGCTCAGTCCTTTGGCAACTGGCCGCCGGGGCGGTTTTTAAATCAGAGCATTCTATACTCACTGCCCCAAATGCGCTATTTCGGCACGGCTTACCAATCCGGCAAGCGCGGCCAGAGGCAGATGCAAGGCCCCGGCCGTGTGGCAGCCGCAGTCACGCCGGCGCTGTGTCTCATTCTTTCGCCGAGTCCGCTTCCGTTGCGCCTTCGCTGGAAGCTTGCGGCATGCTTAGCTGATAAGACATGTGCAAGCCTGAGGGAGGCGTAACGTTGACAGTCCCCGCCTGGGCTGCCGTGGCAATGGTTACGGGCGCGGAGACGTGTACCTGCTCGGACACAGCATGGGTGTCCTGCAAATTCCAGGCGGTAGTGGTAGCCACGCCGGCGAAGAAGGCAGCGCCGCCCAACAGGGCAACCAGCGGTCGCCTGACTGAATTGCCCTTGGCTGCAGGGACCGGCGCCTCGGCAAGCACCGTTTCGGCACGCTCTCGCCAATCACCCAGCACATCGCTCTTTTGCGCCATGCGTCCGATCAGGTCGGCTGCGATCGCCTTCGCCTCTTCCTGCTGGCGTTCGAAATTCGCCCGCAAGGCTTCCGCCTGCTCGGCGCTGGTCAATGCATAGTCCCGCTGCTGGTGCGCCGCACGCAGCGCGCGACGCTCCGCGGCGACACGGGCTTCCTCGGCCGCACGTGCTTCGACCTCGGCTTCCATGCGTGTCGTGGCGAGGTCCGCGGCCTCTCGTTCGGCCCTGGCGCGCTGCTCGGCTTGTTCGCACGCGATCTCTTCCGCCTTGCGCTTTTCCTGGATTGCTGCAAGAGCCTGCTGCTCCGCCTTGGCACGCGCGCTTTCAAGGCGTGCCAGCTCAATGGCTTCGCGTGCCTTTGCTTCGGCCGATTCGGCGGCAAGGCGTTGCAGGTCGGCCTGTTCGCGAGCAGTTTCCAGGAACTGCTTTTCTGCTGCAAGTCGGGCTTCTCCGGCAAGGCGTGCCGCGCGCGCCACTTGTTCGCGGGCGCGGGTGACCTGCGCCTGCTCCTGCTCAATGCGCGAACGCTCCTCGGCGTCTGCGCAGGCGTTCTTTTCCGCTGCCAGTTTTTCTTCGATCGCCGTCAGCGCCCTTTGCTCCGCATCGGCGCGCTCGCGCTCAACGCGCAGTTTTTCCTGTACGGCCTCGAGGGATTTCTGCTCGGCCGCTGCACGACGACGCTCCTCGGTGGCGAGATCGATTGCCTCGCGCGCCTTCGCAATCGCGACTTCCGCTGTCTTGCGTTGCAGCTCTGCTCTTTCCGCAGCCCGTTCCAGCAGATCCTTTTCCGCTTCGCAGGCACTCTCGCTTGCTTCGCGTGCGGCGCGTTCAGCCTCTTCGCGTGCCTTCAGCGCCACGGCCTGCTCCTTCTCGGCCGCCGCCCTTGCTTCGACTTCGGCGCGCAGCTGCTTTTCCGAAGCGAGCCTGGCCTGGATGGCATCGAGCGCCGCACGCTCGGCGGCGACACGATCCTTTTCCACCTTCGCGAGATCAACGGCCTCGCGCACCTTTTTCAGCGCGACATAAGCAGCCTGGCGCTCGAACTCGGCGCGCTCGGCGGCCTTCTGCATGCGCTCCTTCTCGGCGACGAGCTGGCATTCCACCGCCTCACGCGCCTTGCGCACTTCCTGTGCACGCGCGCGGGCGGTGTCGGCATGTTCCTGCTCGGCACGCGCGCGGGCTTCAGCATCTGCCCTTGCCGCCTGCCCGGCAGCTAGCTTCTCCTGGACTGCTTCCAATGCCCGCTGCTCAGCGGCGGCACGCTCCTGCTCGACGCGCGCCAGTTCGGCCACCTCGCGCGCTCTCGCCTCCGCCGCTGCAGCGGCCTTGCGCTCCAGTTCAAGCTGCTGCGCAGCCTGCTCAAGTTGCTGTCTCTCTGCCGCAAGCCGGGCTTCGATGGCATCGCGCGCGGCCTGCTCGGCCCGTTCACGCGCGCGCATCGTTTCCGCATGTTCGGCTTCGGCACGCACCCGCGCGGCGGCGTAACTGCGCGCCGTTTCCTCGGCAGAACGTTTCTTCCGGATGGCTTCCAGTGCCTGCTGTTCCGCAAGCGCGCGCTCCTCCTGGGTACGCGCCAATTCGACCGCTTCACGCGCTTTTGCTTCCGCCGTCTCCGCGGCCTGGCGCTCCAGCTCGGCTTTCCGGGCAGCCTCTTCCACTTGCTGCTTCTCGGCGGCGCGCCTTGCCTCGATCGCTTGCCGCGCGGCGAGCTCCTCGCGCTCCCTGGCACGCAACAGTTCCGCCTGCTCCCGTTCGGCACGGGTACGCGCCTCCGCCTCGACGCGGGCAGCTTCCTCCGCTTCGCGCCTTGCCTTCTCGGCCTGAAGCGCTTTCTGCTCGGCCTCGGCGCGCTCGCGTTCCGCGCGCGCCGCTTCGGTTGCTTCGCGCGCCTTCAGCAAGGCTGCGTGCGCGGCCTTGCGCTGCAATTCCACGGCTGCGCCGGCTTGCTCCGCAGTGTGACGCACGGCGGTCGCTTCGGCCTCATGTGCAGCACGCAGCGCGCGGTCCGATTCTTCCTTCGCGCGCAGCGACCCGGCGAGTTCCAGTTCGGCTTTGGCGCGCGCTTCGGCTTCAACCAGCGCGGCCTGCTCGGCGGCCAGCTTGTTTTGCGTCGCCTTCAGCACCTTCTGGGCGGCTTCGGCACGTTGACGCTCGACCAGCACCTTCTGATGCATGGTGTCGAGCGCCTGTTGTTCATCCTTGGCTCGCTGGCGTTCCAGACGCGCCAGCTCGACGGCTTCGCGCGCCTTGAGGAGTGCGGCGTTCGCTGCCTCACGCTGCGCGTCGGCGCACTCCATCGCCTTCGCGAGCGCGGTCTTCGCCGCTTCGCATTCCTCCTCCTTCGCAATGCGCGCGACACGCTCGGCCTCTTCCTGCATGCGCAGCAACCCGGTATGCTGCTGCTCCGCCCTGACGCGGGCGGCGGCTTCGGCCAGGGCAGCTTCTTCGGCACGCAGCTTTTCCTGCAAGGCTTCCACGCCGCGCTGCTCCGCTTCCGCGCGCTCGCGCTCGACGCGCGCCAGCTCGACGGCCTCGCGTGCCCTGGTGGCGGCGAGTTCCGCGGCCTGGCGCTGCAGTTCAGCATGTTCGGCGGCGCGGCCGTAGGCCTGCTGTTCGGCCTCGGCCTGCTCGGCGGCCATCTTCGCCGCCGCGCGTTCCAGCTCGATGCGCTTATCAGCCAGTTGTCGGGCGCGCTGTTCTTCCTCGGCGCGGGTCTGCATCGCATCGGCGATCTTCTGTTCGGCCTCCGCACGCTCCTTCGCTTCGCATACGGCGCGCGTTTCTGCGGCGGCGCGTGCGCGCGCCTGCATGTCCGCCTCGTGCTCTGCTTCGACACGGCTCATTGCCAATGCCTGCAGCTCGCGCTCGGTCTGGATGCGCGCCTCGGTTGCGATGCGAATGCGCTCTTCGGCTTCGCGGCGCGCATGTGCTGCCGTGGCGGCAAGCGATTCCGCCTGTTCGCGGCGGGTCGCCGCTTCGCGCAGTTCGGCATCGGCCTGCAGACGCAGCTGATAGGCTTCGGTGGCCTTGCGCTCGAGTTCGGCACGTGCTTCCGCGGCTGCTTCGCTCACCTGCTCTGCGAGGGCGCGCGCGCGGGCTTCCTCGCGCGCCCGGACCTCGACCGGAGCGCGGCTCAAGGCTGCCTGCAAAGCCATGGCTTCGGCACGCTCGCGCTCGCGGGCGGCATCCATCGCTTCGGCGCGTGCCTTGGCCAGCATTTCCGCAGCCTGGCGTGCTTCGCGCTCGCGACGCTCCTGTTCGCGCGCGAGTTCGACCATGCGCGCATCGGCCCTGGCACGGGCTTCGGCTTCCTGCCTGGCAGCCTCGGCGGCGGCCACGCGCTGCGCCGCCTGCCAGCGCGCCAGCTCGTTTTCTTGCGCCAGCTCCTCGGCGGCGGCGGCGGCACGGGCAGCCAGTTCGGATTCCATCACAATCTGCTCTGCCGCGCGCTTGCGGGCTTCCTGCTCGGCGCGCGTCCGCTCTTCCGCCATGCGCTGAGCTTCAGCTTCGGCCACGGCGCGCGCCCGCAGTTCAGCGATTTCCTTCTTGACGGCTGCGGCCCGTGCTTCGCTGGCTTCCCGCGCCTGACGCTCGGCCTCGAGGCGCTCGCGGCTGGCTTCAATGGCTTCTTCTGCTGCCCTGGCCTTCTGGTACGCCTCTGCTGCAGCAGCCGCTTCGAGTTTTGCCTTGTCTTCCGCGAGAGCGCGGGCGCGGGCTTCTGCGTGGGCCCGGTTTTCGGCCGCTACGGTAGCCTTGGCCTCGGCCTCGACGCGGGCGATCGCTTCGCGGATGGCTTTCAGGTCGACACCGCCGCTGGCGTTCGGTTTGGCCGGCTGGATGTCAGGCCCACGGTCGATATCCTCCTCATCAAAGGACTTGTCCCGCAAGTTGAGCTTGTTCCGCAATGCCTCGTTCGTTTCCATCCTGGACCCCCGCTTGGTGAGCGACTCCGGCATCTGTTCTTGTCATGCTTCCGGCCGGAATTTCTTAATGTGTATTATCAGAGGCCGACCCGCGAATCCGGCGACGAAACAGAGGGGGAAATCCGAGCCACTTCATGAATATATGCGCCGCCTGCCGTGCTCAGACAGCGTGCAAAAGATCGAAATGCATTGTCTTTTCGATAATGAAATGGAGCGCAAACTGGGAATGTCTGCGGCTCGTTTGATGTGGGCACGAGACAAATTCTTGCAAAACGCACTACAGTTGCCGGAAGCCCGATATGATTTCTCCTGTTGCGCCGTCGCTGCGGCAGTCAGCGAAGGCACGCCCCACAAGACCAGAACGATGACAGCACCTGCGGATCACCCAAGCGATATTGCGGACGACAATGCAGCACCAGCCTTGAGCCGCCAGTTTGCCGAAGTCAGCCACAGCCTTCGTGCATCCATGAACGGCATCGCGGGCATGCTCGCCATGCTCCGCGAACGCGACCTCTCCGCGTCGCAGCAACAATATGCGACCATCCTCCAGAACAAGCTCGACACGCTGCTCGACATGATCGAACGCATGGTCGACATGTCCCTGCTGGAGGCGAACCAGTTCACCCTGACGCATTCGCAATTCGACCTGCGGACGGAAATAGAGGCATCGTGCAGCCACAAGATCGCATCGGCCCGCGCCAAGGGGTTGACGCTGACGCTCGACTGCCCGCCGTCCGTGCTCCTGGAAGGCGATCCGGCGAGGTTGCGCCAGCTCGTCTCGATGCTGGTCGACGGCGCCATCCGCTTCACTGAACAAGGCGAGATCACGGTGAGCGCCCGCGCCGAATGCGCAAGGCACAGCTGCGAAGTGCACTTCGACGTGCACGCCCACGCCTTGTCCGAAGTCGGCGAACGGCTGAATGCCATGCTGAGCCAGGATGCATCGGCGTCGCCGCGCAGCACTGCCGCACTCGAACTGGCTTTGTGCGTGCAACTGGCAAAGCTGCTGGGCGGACGTATCAGCATCAGCAACCCGCCGGAGCAAGGCACCATCTTCCACCTTTCCCTTTCGCTTCCGCTTGCCATGAACCGTGCAAGCGGCGTGCGCACCCTGCTCGTTGCGGAGCCTTCGGTCGAACGGGACGCGCTTGAAGAGTACCTGGGCGAACATGGCTTGCGCGTCGAGGCATTCGATGGCGCGATGGACGCGCTGAATGCACTCACGCTCGCCAGCGCAGGAGAAGACCCGTTCCGTTTTGCCGTGATCGATCGCTGGATCGGCGCCATGGATGGCGAGCTGCTGGGCACGTCGATCAAGGCAGATCGCGCCCACGCCAACATGGTCCTCGCACTCCTGAGCGAACGAGCGCAGCATGACCAGCAGATCCTGGAGCAGTCCGGGTTTTCCGCGCTACTTGTCAGATCCGCGCCGCGATCCGAACTGGATGCCGCCCTGTCGTGCCTGCGTGCTGCGCTTGAGGAGGGACGGACACCACGATTCATCAGTGCCGGCGCGGTAACGCACCCCGGGCAACACGACAACCGGAATCTGCCGTTCGCCGGAAGGCGCATCCTGTTAGCCGAGGACAACCCTGTCAACCAGCAGATCGCGCTGCGCATGCTGGAAACCCTCGGCTGCGTAACCGATACGGCCGAGGACGGACAGCAGGCCGTCGACAAGCTGCGCGCGACGGACTACGACCTTGTACTGATGGACTGCGAGATGCCGGGCATGGACGGCTATCAGGCGACACGCATGATCCGCGCATCGCAAGGCAGCAGCAAGAGGACGCCGGTCGTGGCACTGACGGCGTCGTCGAGCCAGGATGAGCGGGAGAAATGTATCGCCTGCGGCATGGACGACTTCCTGTCCAAGCCGATCCGCCCGCAGCAAGTGAAAGGCACGCTTGCACGCTGGCTGGGACAAGCCTCGGTCGACGCACCGCGCGCGCAGCCATCGGCGCTCCTGGACGAACTCGATGCGATGCATGCCGCGTTCGGAGAGAATTTCCGTGAGATCACCAACCTGTACCGCAACGACTCGCCGCCACGCATCGCTGCCCTGCGCGAGGCATGCGGGTGCGATGATCGTGCGCGGATGGGCAAGATCGCGCATGCGCTCGGCGGCAGCAGCGCGTCGATCGGCGCGACCCGGCTGTCCATCCTGTGCAGGGAACTGGAGATGCGTGCGAAGAGCGGCACCATGGACGACGCAGAACAGCGCATCCATGCTATCGAAACGGAGTACCATCGCATCAACAGCAAACTGCAGTCCCTTCTCCCTTGAGGGAAAAACATGCCCCATCCAGCGAAAGAATTGAACATCATTCTTGCCGACGACGACAGCACCACATGCCACGTGCTGCGCATGCTGCTGCGAGAGCACGGCCATCAGGTCCTGGCCGAAGCACGCGATGGGGAAAAGGCGATCGAACTCTGCGAAGCGCACAAGCCGGATATCGTCTTCCTCGACATCAACATGCCGCGCATGAACGGACACCAGGTGGCTCATGCGATCCGGGAGAAAATGCCGGGAGTCGGCGTGATCATGATCAGCGCCCTGCCGACGCTGGAGAATGTCCAGAGCGCGTTGCAGTCGGGCGCCAGCGGATTCGTTGTCAAACCCTTCAACGCCATCAAAGTGGTGGAAGCCATCGAGAACTGCCAGCGATTGAAACGCGCATAAGCGCTTCGGCGCGCATCACTCCTGTTCGACCACCATCAAGCCCGCGCGCAGCCCGACCCGCACATCGGGATTCGGAAACACCACATACTCCATCACCGGCCCGACGCGATACACCGTGTCGCCGTCCATGGCGATCACCGTACCCGGCTGCATCGGCGTAAAATTTTTCGTCGCGCCGTCAAACGCCATCCGGAATGCATCGCTGCGCTTGATCAGTTCCTGCGCCACCCGGAATACGCGCGGCCGCGCTGGTGCCACTGGCAGCTTTCCGCGGCGCAGAAAAGCATCGATCGCTCCCCGCGCTGCATCGAAAGGCCGCAGGTCGTTCTGCCCCAACGTGCCTATCTGCCCCAATTCAACCGTGGCGCTGCCCGCGCCGTATCCCTCGGCAGTAAATGCGCTGAATGTACTTGCAGATGCCGGATTCACGATCGCCGCACCGATGCCAGCGGCACCAAGCCATTGCATGAGCATCTCGCGCTGCGGCTCGCCCACGATTGCAGGAACGACCGCGAAGGTCGGATACAAGGACGGCCGGATCGCGGCATGCAAGTCAAGATGCCATGTCGCCCCATCCGCGCCGGCAAGGAATGAAGCTGCGGCACGCATCAGCTCGTCCGCGCGCGTCGCCTCGGCTGCCTTTCCCAGCTCACCGCGGTCTGCGCGGAACAGCCGGTTCAGATCGACATCGATGAAGCGCTTGCCCTGTGCAATTGCCGCGAGATTGCCTACAGCGACCATCAGATCGACCGCGAGTGCCTGCGGCTCGGCAGCAACGTGATGGAGGATGTGCGCCAGCATTTCGATCGGCGCGGTTTCATCGCCGTGCACGCCGACCGAGAGCAGCAGGCGCGGACGATGCTGCCCGCCATCGCTCGCGCGAATTTGCAGAATGCCGCGCGCGGGCGACTCAACGGCATGGCCCGGGCCGGCGAAGCAGCCTGCGATATCTGCCATGTCGCCGGCTGCCAATGCACGCACCGCGCCTTGCAGATCGCGGTCCATCATCAGGGCTGGAAATCGTACAGCCCGGGCAATTGCAGGATGCCGGTCAGTTCATCGAGAGCCGTCTGGATGTCGACGGCCAACTTCGGGTCGGCGAGATCTTCCGGCGCAAGGCGGTCGCGATAATGTTTTTCCACCCATGCCACGAGCCTGTCATACAAGTGCTCCGTCATGAGAACGCCCTGGTGCATCGCCGCCGCTTCAGCGTCATCGAGGATCACCCGCAGGCGCAGGCAGGCCGGTCCGCCGCCGTTGCGCATGCTCTGGCGCAGGTCGAAGCTGAGCAGTTCGTCGATCGACCTGCCGCTCGCCACGAGGCGTTCAAGGAAGGACGCGACCGCCTGGTTTTCCCTGCATTCGTGCGGCACTACCAAGACCATGCCGCCATCCGGCTTCGACAGTAGCTGGCTGTTGAAGAGATAAGTCGATACCGCGTCGGCCACCGATACTTCCGCCGCATCGACGCGTATGGCATGCAATCCGGCATGCACTTCATCCATCGCCTTGCGCAGTTTTACGAGCGCGCCAGTTTCGTCAGCGAAGGCCTGCTGATGGTAGAACAGCACATTGCCATTGCCGACGGCGATGACGTCATTGTGAAACACGCCCTGATCGATTGTCGCGGGGTTTTGCTGGATGAACAAGGTTCGGTTTTCGTGCAGGCCGTGCAGCCTGGCGACGGATTGGCTGGCCTCCAGCGTCTGGCGCGCCGGATAATGCTTCGGCGCCGGCGCATCAGGCTCGAATTCGACGCGGCCGTACACGAACATCTCGACGCCGGGCGAACCGTACGCCGCGCACAGGCGGGTGTGGTTGGCGGCGCCTTCATCGCCGAACGCAGGTGTGGGCGGAAGCGCGTCGTGCACGACGAATTGCCTTTCGTCAGCGAAGATCGCGCGCAGGGCACGCCCTGTTTCGAGATGCTCGAAGGAGCGATGCATCTTGTTGTTCAGGTTGGCCACGGTGAAGTGGGCGCGTCCGTCAGCGGTATCAGACGAGGGACTGACGGTGGCAGCGTTCGCCGTCCACATCGGCGCCGCCGAATAGGCGCAGGCCAGGAACATCGGTGCTTCCCGTGCCGACCGTTCGATCACCTCGGCATCACTGCCGGTGAAGCCGATGGCGCGCAGCAGGCCGAAGTTGGGCCGCGACTGCGGCGGCAGCACAGCCTGCGCAAAACCGCGCGCGGCCAGCGCACGCATCTTGGCCAGGCCTTGCAGCGCGGCCTGCTTCGGATTAGAAACTCTCTTGAAGTTGTGGGCCGATGCGACGTTGCCGAAGGATAGCCCGGCATAGTTGTGCGACGGGCCGACCAGTCCGTCGAAGTTGTATTCGCGTGCAGTCGCCATGCATTCCTCCATTCAGAAGACGAGGCCGGGTGAAAGTTGGACGGGCATGTCGAGCGCGTTGTTTTCGATCGATGCCACCGGATAGGCGCAGTAGTCGGCGGCGTACCAGGCGCTGGGCCGATGGTTGCCCGACTTGCCGATGCCGCCGAAGGGCGCGGTACTCGCAGCGCCGGTCGTTGGCCGGTTCCAGTTGACGATGCCGGCACGCGCATGCATCCGGAAACGCCGCCACAAGGTTTCATCATCGCTGAGCAGGCCGGCGGCAAGGCCGTATTCCGTTGCATTGGCCACGTGCAGGGCGGCCTCGAAGTTCGGCACGCGCACCACCTGCAACAAGGGGCCGAACCATTCCTCATCCGGGACATCGCTCGCGCCGGTCACATCGACGATGCCAGGCGAAACGAAGCCCGTCCCCGCCTGCAGTTGCCGCATGGTCAGCAGCACCATGCCGTTGCGCGCAACGAGGCCGTCCTGCGCCGCGATCAGCTTTTTCGCCGTCTGTTCCGAGATCACCGGCCCCATGAACGGCGCCGGATCCTGGTCGAACCTACCGATGCGGATCTTTCCCGCCACCTCCCGCAGGCGCTCGATCAGCGCGCGCCCTTGCATGGAATTCTCCACGATCAGGCGCCGCGCACAGGTGCAACGCTGGCCCGCGCTGACGAAGGCGGAAAAGATGATGTGATGCACCGCCGCGTCGATGTTGCCGACATCCCAGGCGACCAGCGGATTGTTACCGCCCATTTCGAGCGCGAGCATTTTCCCTGGCTGCCCGGCAAACAGCTTGTGCAGCATGGCGCCGGTCTGGTAGCTCCCGGTGAACAGGATGCCGTCCAGCTCCGGATGCATCGTGACCGCTGCGCCCGTATCACGCCCGCCGTTGAGCACATTCAGCACGCCTGCCGGAAGACCTGCCTCGATCCACCATTCGGCAGTGCGGATGGCGGTCTGCGGCGCGTATTCGCTCGGCTTGAAGACGACGGCATTGCCTGCGATGAGCGCCGGCACGATATGCCCGTTCGGAAGGTGTCCCGGAAAGTTGTACGGGCCGAGCACGCCGAACACGCCGTGCGGACGATGGCGCAGGACCGCGTTGCCGTCCGCGACGCGCGTCGTCGTTTCGCTGGTGCGCGCTTGATAGGCCTGGATGGAAATGTCAACCTTGCCGCTCATCGAATTCACTTCGGTGCGCGCTTCCCACAGCGGCTTGCCGACTTCCAGCGAGATCAGGCGTGCCAGTTCCTCGCTGTTTTTTTTCAGCAGGTCGCGAAAGCGCGTGCACACCGCAATGCGTTCGTCGAGCGTGGCCATGGCCCAGGCATCGAATGCGGCACGCGCGGCCTTGCATGCGGCGTCGACTTCATCGGCGGTGGCAGCCCTGCCCGCCCATATCTGCAGTCCATCGGCAGGGTTGAATGCCGCGAGCGGCGGCCCTGCGCCTTCGATCCATTGACCGTTCACATAATGGCTATGCATGAGGAATCTTTCTTGGATTGAGGGGCATGCTGCGTACGATGTCGCCGGCGTGGCAGTCCAGCGCGTGTCGCCATGCGTGATGCAGGTGGATGCAGCCTTCGTCTGTACTCGCCTGCGCCGCGACGACGCGGAAATCGCGCATGCTGGTGTTGCAGACCAGCGACGCCGTTTCATCCGGTGCCGCATCGCCAGCTTCCACCACCACCAATGCACTCTCGCGCAAGGCACGCAATTCGCTCACCCGCGCCTGCAGGACCGGGCCGGCATCGAAGATATCGACGTAGCCTTCGTAATGCATGCCTTCCTGTTCGAGCAGATGGCGCGCCGGGGCGGTGTCGACATGCACGCGGCCGATCACTTCCTGCGCTTCCTGCGGCAGATAGGCGACGTACAGCGGATGGCGTGGCATCAGCTCGGCGATAAAAGATTTCTTGCCGAGGCTGGTCAGGTCATCCGCGCGGTCGAATTCCATCTGAAAGAAATGATGGCCGAGGCTGTCCCAGAAGGGCGAGCGCCCGGCCGGCGTCTGGTAGCCGCGCATCTCGGCGATCAGTTTTTCGGTGAACAGGTGCGGGAATTGCGCGATGAACATGAAGCGGCTCTTCGACAGCAGCTTGCCGTTGTGGCCCACGCGGTAATCGGGATGCAGGAAGAGCGAACAGAGTTCCGCGCATCCGGTCAGGTCGTTGGACAAGTACAGCGTGTCCATGCGCGAAAACACGTTCAGCTCCTTGCTGGAATGCACCAGCGTGCCGATGCGGTAGTTGTAAAACGGATCATCCAGCCCGACCGCGCCCTTGATCGCGCACACGCCGACCACTTTTCCGGCGGCGGTATCTTCCATCACGAACACATAATCGCGCTGCGCCACCGGGATGCGCTCTTCGAAAGACGCACAGGCAAGCGCAACGCGTTCGCCGACAGACTTGCGGTCCGGCTTCAGCGTCGTCATGCCCGAGCCGACCATGCCGGCAAGCGCCAGCAGGCCGTCGAAATCGTGTTCCCTGATGGCGCGTACGACCAGCATCGGCATCCTCACAATTTCACGCACAGGACGGTATCGCCCCGCACCACGTCGAGGCGGCGCATCGCTTCCAGGGGCACGCCGATGTGTTCGGACTGCCGGGGAGAAGCGCATTCCACGACGATCGCGCGGAAGCCATGCTCGCGGACCGGCGCGACGAGGTAGGCATCGCGCCGCCCACGTCCCGTCCTGCCGGTATCTTCGACGACGGTACGCGACATGGAACGCGAGAAGGAGCGCAGCGTATTCCGGCGTGCGCGCAGCACCGGTCCGCCATCGAAGATGTCGACATATTCATCCGGCTCGAAGCCTTCCCTCGTCAGCACCCGGTACGCCAGCTCGCCCTGGGGGTGCACCTGCCCCAGCACCGCCTGCGCCTCGGGCGGCAGCAGGGGAACATAGACAGGATACGGCGGCATCAGCTCCACGATCACGGTGCGGTTGCGCGCGCCCTCGATCATGCGCTCCGCCTGCAGGAAATCCATTTGAAAGAACTTGCGGCCGAGCGCATCCCAGAAAGGCGACCTGCCTTCCTCATCGGTCATGCCAGGCATGGAAACGAAGAACCGGTCGCTGAACCGCTGCGGCGCCAGCGCCGCGAATAGCAGCCGCGCGCGCGAGAGCAAGGCCGCCTCGTTTCCCGCCGTGCGCCGGTTGCGCAAGTAGAAGCCCGACAATTGCGAATGTCCGGTCAAATCGGAGCACAGGCTGAGCGCGCGAACATTGTGGCTGATGCCAAGGTCGCGCGATACCTGGCTCAGGATATCGTTGCGGAAGGCGAAGAATGCACCGCTCGATCCGGCCGTGGCGGCGATGGCGGCCGTGCCGGCCAGCGCATCCGCGTCAGGCGACTCCAGCACGAACAGATAGGATTCCGCATGGGGATGCTCCGGATGCGCGGCGAACGATGCCATCGACCGTTCAACCGCGGTCTCGATCGTTGCCCGCGTGCGCGGCAAGGTATGCACGCCAGGCGTGGCCCCCGAGGACATGGCCTCGAGCGCCGGGATATCGGCTGTTGCCACGGAGCGGACCATGAACATGGAATCCTCCGGTCAGGCAGGTTTGCGTCAGCGCATGCGTCGGATGGCACGAGGACGAGATGGCCGGAGTCGCGTATCTGCCTCGTCGATCTGCGCATCCGTCACCTGCTCAACATTCGGCATTGCCTGTCCTTCAAGTCGCTGAATTGCAGTCATTCCGTGCTCCGGTTGGGTTGACTCTCTTTATCCACCAAATCCACCGCGAAGGCAACTGTGCGCGCGTTTACTGGCCGTTGTGCAATCAACCAGGCTGCGAAGCTAAAAATCGAAGTTGATGCCTTGCGCTAGCGGCAGCGCATGGCTGTAGTTGATCGTGTTGGTGGCACGCCGCATGTAGGCCTTCCATGCATCCGATCCTGATTCGCGTCCGCCGCCCGTGTCTTTCTCGCCACCGAACGCACCGCCGATCTCCGCACCGCTCGGGCCGATGTTGACGTTGGCAATGCCGCAATCGCTGCCGCAGGAAGAGATGAACAGTTCCGCCTCGCGCAGGTCCGTGGTGAAAATGCTCGATGCGAGCCCTTGCGGCACGTCATTGTTCCAGTCAATTGCCTGCTGCAGCGACGCATAGCGCACGACGTACAGGATCGGTGCGAAGGTTTCATGATGCATGACGGCAGTCTGTGTCGGCATCTCCACCAGCGCGGGACGCACGTAGTAACCGTTCTCGCATCGGGCGACCGGCACGCGCTCGCCGCCGAAGACCGTGCCGTTTTCCGTGCGCGCCCTGGCAAGCGCATTCTGCATGCCGTCCCACGCGGCGCCGTCGATCAGCGGGCCGACCAGTGTGCCTCTTTCCAGTGGATTGCCGATCGGCAGCGATGCATAAACTTTCCTCAGCTTCGTGACGAGGCCATCGTACACGCTGTCATGCACGAACAGACGGCGCAAGGTAGTGCAGCGCTGGCCGGCGGTACCTACCGCCGCAAACACGATGGCGCGCGTGGCAAGTTCGAGGTCGGCGCTGGGCGCAACGATCATCGCGTTGTTTCCACCCAGTTCAAGGATGGTCCGTGCGAGGCGTTGTGCGCAGGCCTGCGCCACGGCGCGGCCCATGCGCGTGCTGCCTGTGGCGCTGACGAGGCGCACGCGGGCATCCTCGACCAGCGCCTCTCCCGCTTCACGGCCGCCGATGATCACTTCCGATAGTCCGTGCGGTGCATCGCTGCCGAAGCGCTGCACCGCCTTGCCCAGCAAGCCTTGGACGGCGATGGCGGTGAGCGGAGTCTTCTCGGAGGGTTTCCAGACCACGCTGTCGCCGCACACGAAGGCGAGCGCGGCATTCCAGGACCAGACCGCGACAGGGAAATTGAAGGCGGAGATCACGCCAACGACGCCGAGCGGATGCCAGGTTTCCATCATGCGATGTCCGGGCCGCTCGCAGGCAATCGTCAGTCCGTACAACTGGCGCGACAGCCCGACGGCGAAATCGCAAATGTCGATCATCTCCTGCACTTCGCCCAGCCCTTCCTGCAGGATCTTGCCGGCTTCCAGCGTGACCAGCCTGCCCAGCGCCTCCTTGTGCGCGCGCAACTCTTCGCCGAAGAGGCGAACCAGTTCACCGCGGCGCGGCGGCGGCATGTTGCGCCACTGCGCGAAGGCCGTATCGGCGCGCGCGATCTTTTCCTGTATCTGGTGGGGCGTATCGGCGTGCAGCCCGGCCAGCGTTTCACCGTTGATCGGGCTGGTGCTGTGAAAGCTTCTTCCTTGCCACGGCGTCAGATCGACGCCAAGTTCGCTGAACAATTGGATCACGGATTCCATATGCATGCTCCTTGTCAGGCGGCATAGAAACGGCCGAAACGATTGGCCAGGAAATCGGCCAGCCTTGCCTGTTCCTGCCGCACCAGGCCGGCCTTCGGCAGCTTGCCCTGCATCACCAGGTCCACCATGGTACAGATGCCTGCAGCGGTGGTGACCTGGATGGCGGACAAACGTTCGCCGTTGACTTCCTGACTGTATATCTTCTTCGCGTAGGTTTCCTGTTCGAGCCGGCCGTCGCGCATGCCGCACACGCTGACGAACACCAGCACCACGTCCTGCCTGGTGATCGGGATCGATGCTTCCAGGACTTCCTTCAGGATCGCGCGCCGGTCCGGCAGCCCGAGCTGCAGGTCGCGCACCAGCATCTTGATGATATCCCGGTGCCCCGGATAGCGCACGGTCTTGTAGTTCAGGTTCTGCACCTTGCCCGCCAGGCTTTCGCACAGGGTGCCGAGGCCGCCCGAGGTGTTGAACGCTTCGTAGTCGATGCCGTCCAGCGAGAAATGCTCCATGCCCTCAAGCGCGGGCACTTCGCGCAGATACCCGTCGACAATTGCTTCGCACAGGTTGCAGTATTCGTTGATCAGGCCGTCGGTGCTCCAGGTCAGGTTGTACTTCAGCGCATTGCTCGGAAAAGTCGGCAGCGCACCGACGCGCATGTGCACGTCGCGCAGCCGATCGAAGCGGCTCGCCACGTCATTCGCGACAATCGAAATGAAGCCGGGCGCAAGCCCGCATTGCGGCACAAAGGCAGTCGTTGCGTCTTCCGCCAGCCGCTTCACGACGCGCGTGCTCTCGACGTCTTCCGTCAGGTCGAAATAATGCGCCCCCACCTTCTTCGCGGCAGACGCGATGACTGGAGTCAGGAAAAAGGGACAGGCGGACAGGGTGACATCGTGTCCCTTGATCAGGCCGGCCGCAGTATCCGGATCGCCAATGTCGGCCTGGACAACACGCACGTCCGGACAACCCATCGCTCTCACATGCGCCAGCCGCTGCGGATCGCGGTCAGCCACAGTGAGTTGATAATCGCCGGCATGCGACAGCAGGTTGACGATGGCATCGCCAATCTTGCCGGCCCCGAGGAGGATGAGTCTGGTTTTCATTGTGTTCTCCTGTCATGTTGGGCCATATAAAAAGTCTAGAGTTGCCCGATGTCAGAAAACAGGGAGCAAAGCGTCGTCATAATGTATTATCCAGATACAATTTGACGAATCCGCACGACACTTCGCACAAGTTCCTGAACACGATGAAGCCGACGCTCGATGACATCGACAACAAGATCCTCGCGCTGCTGATGGACGACGCGCGCATGCCGGTTTCCACCATCGCCAAGCGGGTGGACATCGCGCGCACCACCGCGATTGCACGCATTGCCAACCTGGAAAAGCGCGGCATCATCGCGGGCTACGGCGTGCGGCTGAACCAGGAGCTGTATCAACCGGCGGTGCGCGCCTATGTCGGCATCGCGATGGATCCGCGCAAGGGCGCGAGCCTTGTCAAAACGCTACAGAAGATGCCCGAAGTGGAAACCCTGTGCGCGGTCAGCGGCCCGGTCGATTACATGCTTACGCTGCGCTGTCAGTCGACCGCCGAACTCGACCGCCTGCTCGACCAGATCGGTGCCATCGACGGCGTGCGGCAGACCTCCACATCGATCATCCTCACCAGTCGCATCGACCGCAGCCCTATCTAGGCATGCGGGAATTCGCTAGACTCGATGCACGCAACCAAGGAACGCACATCATGCAAACCATCCCCGAAACCAAGAAGAACCATCTGTGGCGCAAGGTCATCTGGCACACCGATCCGGAAACGCATCCGCTCGGGCCTTTCCACTCGGCCGAGATCTATTGCTGCGAAGAGTCGAACGGCTATGCCGTCTGGTACGTGCGCAAGCTGGCGCGCGACGACGTGCGCGGCAAGGCAGGCGTGGAAAATGCAGACTACCTGCTGAAGTATTTTTCGAAAACCGCGCGCGACGAAGCAATTGAATATGCAGTCGTGATCGCGCACAACGCGCCGACCGTCGACAAGCTGATCGAAAACCTTGACGCCCGCGCGGCGGCTGCGCAGAAGGTGTAGCTGCAGCAGTGCTTGGGATGTCCACAGAAAACACGAAAAACACGGAAAAGCTCTTTGATTTCGGTTCTTTCCGTGTTTTCCGTGTCTTCCGTGGACACAAATCCAGAGACCGTACGCGGTCTCCTCAGCACCATCAGGCCGGCCACAGCGGCGGCTCATCCATCTGCGCAACCTGCTCGCGCAATTCAAGGATGCGGTCCTGCCAGTAGCGCTGGGTGTTGAACCAGGGGAAGGCTGCGGGAAACGCGGGGTCATCCCAGCGCCGCGCCAGCCACGCCGAATAATGGACCAGGCGCAGGGTGCGCAAGGCCTCGACGAGATGCAATTCGCGCGCGTCGAACTCGCAGAAATCCTCGTAGCCGGCCAGCAGGTCGGAAAGCTGGCGCACCATGTCCGTCCGTTCGCCGGACAACAGCATCCACAAATCCTGGATCGCCGGTCCCATCCGGCTGTCGTCGAAGTCAACGAAATGCGGGCCGGCATCGGTCCATAGCACATTGCCGCAATGGCAATCGCCATGCAGGCGCAGATAACGCACATCACCCGCACGATCGTAGCAGCGGCGCACGCCGTCCAACGCCTGCGCAACCACGCTGCGATAGGCCTCAACAAGATCCGCCGAAATGAAACCATGCGCGAGCAGATAATCGCGCGGCTCCTCGCCAAAGCTCGCGATATCCAGCACCGGCCGTGACTGGAACGGTTGCAGCATGCCGACTGCATGGATGCGTCCGATGAAACGGCCCAGCCACTCGAGGGTTGCCGCGTCGTCCAGTTCCGGCGCACGTCCGCCATGCCTTGGAAAGACGGCAAAACGATAGCCGTCAACACAGTGCAACGTGCCTTTTCCTCCCAGCGGTAACGCCGGCACGGCCGGGATTTCGCGATCAGCCAGTTCCTGGATGAATGCATGTTCTTCCAGAATGGCCGCGTCGCTCCAGCGCCCCGGGCGATAGAACTTGGCCACTACCGGCGGCCCCTGCTCCATGCCGATCTGGTAGACCCGGTTCTCGTAACTGTTCAATGCCAGAAGGCGCCCGTCGCTGTACAGTCCGACGCTTTCCAGCGCGGCAAGGACGACGTCCGGCGTCAGGCCGGAAAAGGGATGGATGGAGGAAGTATTCACGCCCCGCATTGTACGCGCCGCAGTCCCCTGACCCAATGTGTGTCAAAAATGCAGCAAAAATCACCCAGCCGCGTGACCGCTCGTATCCGGAAAACGACCAGTCGTCAGCAGATCATTGCCTATAGGAAATGAATTGATATCCTTTGAGCATGATGTCGGTATGGTCACCTTGGACGTTACCTTTAAGCCACCTTTCACGCAGGCAGTCGACTAATAAAATGAACAACCTGACAAGCACAGCGCCCGTCATCAAACCGCAACCGAGCAAGGGATTCACCCTGATCGAACTGATGATTGCCGTCGTCATCATCGGCATCATTGCGGCAATTGCCTATCCGTCCTATACGCGCAACGTCATCAAATCAAACCGCTCGGCGGCCGAGAGCTACATGCTGTCGCTGGCCAACAAGGAAGAGCAATTCCTGCTGGACAGCCGCCAGTACAGCGCGACCGTCAGTGACCTCCTTACGGTTCCGGCGGATGTCGGCCGCAATTACACCGTCACCATCACGACCACCTCTGCGCCGCCGTCCTACACCATCACCGCCACCCCGACCGGCAACCAGCTTTCCGCCGACACGGCCTGCGGCACACTGACGCTGGCACAGGACGGGACGAAGGGCGTGTCAGGAACGGCCGGCGTTACGGGCTGCTGGTAAGGACACATCATGAATACCCTCCGTTCCATGAAGATGTTCTCCACCTGCACGGAACGCAGCAAGCGCTCCGGCGGCTTCACGCTGACGGAGTTGCTGGTCACGATGACGATCTCCGCGATCCTGCTCGGCATCGGCATACCGTCGTTCACGAGCTTCATCGGAAGCCAGGGAGCCACAACCGCTTCGCACGACGTCACGTCCATGCTCACCCTTGCCCGCAGCGAAGCCATCAAGCGCAATACCAATGTCGTCGCAACGCCTGTGTCCGGCGACTGGAAGAACGGCTGGACGGTAGACGTCACCGCCGGCGGCACGACAACCACCCTCAACAAGCAGGCCGCCTACAAGGGTCTGGCAATCACCAGCTCCGTGACAAGCGTCACTTATGGAAGCAACGGGCGGATCCAGGGATCCACCGTCCCGACCTTCGAGATCACCGGCAACTCGCACACGCGCTGCGTGAAAGTCACGCTGAGCGGTCTGCCGAACAGCAAGACAGGAAGCTGCTCATGAATACCCGCATCAACCCATCGGGCAGGCAAGGCGGTTTCAACATGATTGAAGTCCTTGTCACGCTGACCGTATTGCTGATCGGCCTGCTCGGCCTCGCCGGCACCATGATGCACGGCCACCGCTCGGAGGCCGAATCGTATCAGCGCGCCCAAGCACTGGTGCTCCTGCAGGACATGGTTGCGCGCATCAACGCCAATCGCAGTGTCGCGAGCTGCTACGCCTTCACCACCGATGCCGCCGCTGGCGCGCCCTATCTCGGAACGTCGGCCACTGCTACGCCGGCTTGCACGGCAGGTTCAACGGCCCAGGGTGCGCTCGCTGTCCAAGACATGAACGAATGGAGCACCCTGCTGACCGGCGCTGCGGAAACGGCGAACCATGCCAATGTCGGCGCAATGAACGGCGCCCGTGGTTGCGTGACATTCGATGCGACCACCAGCGTCTATCAGGTCAGCGTGGCATGGCAAGGCCTCGGCAAGACTGCCGCCCCGCCGGACACCTGGAACTGCGGTAAAGGCAATTACGGCGACGACGACAGGTGGCGGCGCGTCGTTAGTGTCACTCTCAAGATTGCAGCCCTCAACTGACTGCCATGAAAACCTTCAAGCACAATTCCTTCCAGCGCCGCCACGCTCCGCCGCGCCCCGGCATGCAGAGCGGCCTGTCGCTGATCGAGCTGATGATTTCGATCGCGATCGGCCTCGCGCTGATGGCCGGCATCACCTCGCTGATCGCGCAGCAAAGCGCCGCCACCACCGAACTGGACAAGGCCAGCCGGCAGATCGAAAACGGCCGCTATGCGACGCAGTTGCTGCGTGAAGACCTGGAACTCGCAGGCTTCTGGGGCGAGTTCTACAACGTCCCCGCCCCCTCCTCCCTGTACGATCCGTGCTCCACGACCGTGGCCGACCTCGCGAATGCGATCAGCCTTCCGATCCAGGGATACGATTCCCCCTCCTCGGTACCGACAGACTTGACCGCCTGCCTTTCCACCGCGGACCACAAGGCAGGGACCGACATCCTCGTGATACGCCGAGCGGAAACGGCGACCATTCCCATCGCGAGCGCCGTGCCCGGCCAGCCGTACGTGCAGGCGGGCCTGAACGCATCGAGGACCATGGACAAGGTGATCGGTGACGGCTCGGACACCAGCGTGTTCACATTGAAGAAGCGCGACAACAGCACTGCGCCCTTGCGCAGCTATTCAATTCACATCTACTTCGTCAGCCCCTGCAACGTGCCGGCGAGCGGTACCTCCTGCACCGGCAGCGGCGATGACAACGGCAATCCGGTCCCCACGCTCAAGCGCCTGGAACTCACCGTCGCGAGCGGCGTGGCTTCGTTCAGCATTACACCGTTGGCAGAAGGCATCGAAAACATGCAGCTTGATTACGGCATCGACACCGACGGCGACGGGGCTCCGGACTACTACACCATGGGAACCAACAACAACACCGGCGTCGCGATGACTGCGGCCGACTGGGGCAACATCGTGACGGTCAAGCTTAATGTCCTGGCGCGGAACACCGAGCCCACTGCGGGATATAGCGACGACAAGAAGACCTATACGCTCGGTGCGGCTGGCACGGTCGGGCCGTTCAGCGATGCGTACAAGCGGCGCGTCTTCACCGAAGTGGTACGCGCCACCAACACGAGCGGACGGAGGGCATGATGAAGACGAAACACGACCAAACCGGCGCAACGCTGGTCGTGGCCATGATCATGCTGATCGTGCTGACCCTGCTCGTGGTGTCTGGAATCCGTTCCAGCACCACCAACCTGCGCATCACCGGCAACATGCAGGTGCAAGGTGAAGTCACGGCGGCCGCACAGCAGGCCATCGAACAGGTGCTGGATACCGATTACACCAATAACCCGGTGGCCCAAACCGTCGATGTGCCAATGGGCGCAGCCGACTATACCGTGAATGTTTCGCAGCCCGTCTGCGGAAACACGACTTCGGTGCCGACGGAGGAACTGGATCCGGACGACCCGAGGGATCGCTCCTGCTTCGGTTCCAGCGACCCGACCTCCGTCACCCAGGTTGCTGGCGGCACGGAAAAGCAGGTGCTTGAAGCCTCGCTATGCAACAAGCAACTGTGGGAAATCCAGGCCGACGTCAATGACAGTAACAGCGGCGCCAAGACGACAGTGGTGCAAGGCGTTGCGGTGCGCGCAGGCCGGATGTCGGGCTGCTGATCCGTACACGCCACACTCAACCGATTTAAAAGCAAGGAAGACGAACGGCGTGCACTCGCCGGGGAGGAAATCACCATGAAAAAAACCATGTCACTTTTCCGGGCCGGGCTGCTCGCGGCGCTCCTTCTCGCTCCGCTCGCGGGCAGGGCTGACGATATTGATATTTATGATGGCAACAATACGGGGACGACGCCGAATCTGCTGATTGTCATCGACAACGCGGCCAGCTTCTCCGCCAGCGGCGAATCGTGCAAATACGTGGATGGCACTTCTCCCACACTCAACAATACCGGTGCCGGCCTCGAGCAATGCGCGCTCTATAACGTACTTGCCTCGCTTAAAACCAAGGACGACGGCAGTGCCAAAGTAAACATCGGCTTTATGATGTATAGCGGCAATTACAACGCAACCTATGGCTGCCCTAGCAGCAACACGGGTGGTTGCCTTGTCAAGCCACTAACGCCAATGACCGATGCAAACAAGGCTGCGTTCCAGGCTTGGGTCAAAGGGTGGGACACGAGCGGCCAAGCCAGCATGAAGGCCAATGGCGCAACCACGGCCGCCATCATGCAAGAAGCATGGGCATACTTTGCGGGAAAGACGGGATTGTCAGGAGCGGCCTACTCTGGAGTCACGGGTGAATCTTGCCAGAAGAACTACGTCGTTTTCATCGGCAATGCGGACAAAACACCTAACGACGGCAACAATGTCAGCGCACCGCTGACCACCGCTCCTGGAATTTCGGACGCATTAAAGTCTGTCATCACTATTCCTTCGGGATGCTATGGCACCTATGGTTACAACGCGACGTGTCCTGCTGTCGTCAGCCCGGCATTGAGTTGCGGCACCTACGCATTCAAGTCTCAAAATCACACCGACACATCTGGTCTCTATGCCGATGAGTGGGCGAGATACATGTATCAGGTGGACCTCGGCGGAACCCTTGGCGGCCAGCGTAACATTACGACCTACACGGTCAGCATGCTGACCAACAAATGCGTACCCGATCTTCCGGCGCTAATGACCAGCATGGCTAACGTCGGCGGCGGAAAGTATTTCCCGACTTACGACTATAACGGCCTGAGTGATGCCCTCGCAAAAATCCTGAACGAAGTCCAGGCCGTCAACAGTGTGTTCGCCTCCTCCAGCCTTCCGGTGAGCGTCAACACCCAGGGCACCTACCTCAACCAGATCTACATGGGCATGTTCCGCCCCGACAAGGATGGCAATCCGCGCTGGGTGGGCAACCTGAAGCAGTACCAGTTCAACCTGGATACCAGCACGAATACCTTGCGCCTGGCCGACAGCACCGGCGCATCCGCGATCAGCTCTGCCGGCACCGGCTTCATCTCGCCCAATGCCGTCAGCTTCTGGACGGTCAAGAACACCGCCATCTCTCCGGACAGTACCGGCGGATTCTGGAAAAATAACCCGCAAGGCGCAGGCCTCGCCTACGATTCACCGGACGGCGAAGTCGTCGAGAAAGGCGGCGCGGCGCAGCGCCTGCGGATCGACAACCTGATCGACAACTACGCCAGCGCAGCAGGTTCCAGCACCAATCCGCGGCGGCTCTACACCTATTGCCCCGGTGGCAGCAGCTGCATTGCGAACCTGACCGACAGCTCAAACACCTTCGCCACCGGCAATACCGCGATCACGCAAGCGATGCTCGGCGTGTCAAGCGACACGGACCGCACCAACCTGATCAACTGGGTGCGCGGACAGGACAACAAGGGTGATGAAAAAGGCCCTGGCGGCAGCATCAATGTCCGTCCCTCCATCCATGGCGACGTGCTGCATTCCCGGCCCGTGGTGATCAGCTATGGTGGCGTGAGCGAATCGGTCGTCGTCTATTACGGCAGCAATGACGGCGTGTTCCACGCCATCAACGGCAACCAGACAACAGCCATCGGCGGCGTACCCGCCGGCAGCGAGCTGTGGGGCCTGGTGCTGCCCGAGTTCTACGGCAAGCTCAAGCGCCAGCGCGACAACTCGCCAGTCCTGAAACTTGCGACCACGGATCCGGATCTGCATCCGCAGCCGAAAGACTATTTCGTGGACGGCCCGGCCGGCATGTACCAGAAGCTGAACGCCGACGGCAGCATTGCGCGCGCCTACATTTATCTCACCATGCGGCGCGGAGGACGCTTCCTCTACGCCATCGACGTCACGACCCCCGCCAGTCCGCGTGTCTTGTGGAGGAAGTCATACAGCGACGCCGGCATGGGTGAACTGGGCCAGACCTGGTCGCGTCCGCGCCTCGCAGTGGTCAAGGGCAACGCCAACCCGGTGCTGATTTTCGGCGCCGGCTACAGCACCTCCCAGGACAGCGAACCGCCAACGGATGACACCATGGGCCGTGGCATCTTTGTCCTGGATGCCGTCACCGGCAACATTGTCTGGAGCGCCGGCCCCGCGGCCTCCGCAACACTCCAGGTCACCGGCATGGATTACAGCATCGCGGCCGACATTGCCCTGCTGGACCGCGACGCCGACGGCTATGTGGAACGCCTGTACGCCGCCGACGTTGGGGGCAACGTGTGGCGCGTCGATCTCGAACCAACCGGCGGATCCTCGCCGGCCCAATGGCAGGTCACCAAGCTGGCAGCGCTGGGCTGTGACGGCGGCGTGTGCGGCAGCGGAACGACACCGCGCAAATTCCTCTTCCAGCCCAGCATCGTGCCGGTCGGCGCCCCCGCGCAGCCCAATTCCTACGATGCCGTGCTTGTCGGGTCCGGCGACCGCGAGCACCCGTTATACTCCAACGGCTCATACAGCGTGACCAACCGCCTGTACATGCTGAAGGACACCAAGCCGGGCAAGGACGGTGCCGGACAAACCACGATCACCGAAGGCTCTCTGTTCAATGCCACCAACGCCGCCTACGACGGCAGCGTTCGCGGCTATTACGTTACCCTCGGCAGCGGCGAGAAATCGGTCAATGCGCCACTCACCGTCGGCGGCGTAACGAACTTCGGCACCAACCAGGCCCTCGCACCGGACCCGAACTCTTGCTCGACCTCGCTTGGCGTCGCACGAATCTATAGCCTCGGCCTGTTCGATGCATCCAAGACCAGCACCACGCTCGACGGCGGCGGCCTGCCGCCTTCCCCGGTCAGCGGCGTGGTGAGCATCGACGGCAAGAAAGTCGGTTTCTGCATCGGCTGCGTGTCCGCTATAGGACAGCCGCCGCAGGTCTCGACGGTGCCCTGCAAGTCGGCATTGGAAAACTGCTACAAGGATGCAGATGTGCAGAAAAAGACGAAGCGGACGTACTGGTACAAGAAATAGCACAACCAGTCCAAACCTCGCCGCGAGCATACCGTGTTGTGGTTGCTCCGGCAGGTTGACGCAGAAATGAGCGCTTCGGATTTGGCGCGAGAGGTGCTGCATCCGATGCAGCCATAGAGTCTGCTTGCCCCATCGCCCTACAGCGGCTTTGAAACACCTGCGGATGCTGGCAGCCAATAGTATGTCCTGATGTTCGCGTCGCCCCGTTTGATGTGAATATCAGGACACGCTCGACTGGAAATGACTGCTACTGAGGGGAGGGACGCCTACCGGCCAGATCGCCCTGCTGCAGGCTACCGACTCGCTGCAGCGGACTTTCCAGCATGACTTCGATTTTCAGCTGACTTCTGACGGGAATACGTCCTATCTTTCCGGGGGAGAACCTGAGTTGCGAGAACGCTTCGACCAGGCGTCGTTCGACCTTCTCAGGAAAATCGGAGTCCTCAACCACGACCCTGTCTATTCCACCCTCCTCATTGATCAGCAAGCGCAGGATCGCCGCTTGTGGCGGGATTTCGGGGATGACAACAGCGAAATTACCTGGAATGTCCTGAACCACTCGTGGCGTTTCCGTCAGCTCCCGCATGTGGAAATAATGCGGTTGTGGCGGCTCAGGAATCGCAGACAAAGGCGAGGCCCCTTTCCGCGACTGTTCCAGGCCAACCACCCTCCGATCTGCAAGAACCTCGCCATGCTCCTCCGACAGCGTTACGCGCCCGGCCGATGCGTGACTGGCAGGCCCGGGCCTATTGGTGCCAGCCAAATCGACCGTTGCCACCATTGTCCCCATATGCAGCACACCTCGATTCGACGTATTGCCATCGCCTCCTCCCGACGTAACGATGAGGCAGCCCACCCCGATATGCGCTGTCAGCGACAACAACAACGCCACAGAATGATGCTGGCGCACGGCGTGACGCAATCAGTCAAACAGCTCGCGCCAGATCACTCTCCTCACGCCACCGATGCTCGTGGGTGGCGCCAGGCGCAGTTCGATCGGGCTGGCCTTCTTTCCGTCAGCGGTGATCGGGTAAATCACCGGTGTCCCGGTCGGCAGCTTGGAGACCGTAAGGCCCACAGTCGGCGAGGTGTATTTGACGCCCACGGCCGTGGCCACATTGCCGATATAGCCGCCTGTCCTGTAGTCCAGCTGGTATAACCAGCTATAGCCTCCGGGTTGGCACTCCGACGCGGTTGGAACGGTGCTGGCAACGACCAATGTTCCGAAAAAGAGTTGCGGGTCGAGGGCAATCCGTTCGCCGCTATCAGGGAGATCGACATACCATCCAAACTTCGTCGCCCAATCAACTGTATTCTTCGTGATGTTCCGGGTAGATCCCGTTCCGGAAAGCGTTTGCGCCACGAGCTGCGACGTATTCGTGATCGTGGTCGAGCCGTCATCCTTGATGCCGTAGATCGACTGCACGCTTGTGTCGTCCAAGTCCGATTCGCCGAGATAGCGTCCGGTACCGAAGAAGATCACCTTGGTTCCATCCACGTCGCCAATTTCCGGTCCGGCCATGATGGGCTTGCCCGTACCGAAACTCACCAGCTTGGTCGCCGTTCCTGCATCGAGATTGAATCGCCACATGTTGCCCAGCAAGTCACCGCCGTACGCCCCAATGGCGGTATTGTCGGTGGAAAAGTCGTTCACCTTGACATTCAACCTCGCCAAGCCGCTTGGTGCCGCAACGGAGCCGGCCCCGGTAGAAATGGTCTTCAGCACGTTGCCGGTGGCGAGGTCGAGCACGAACACCCGTCCGACGCCATCGGCCGTCGGATAGTTGCTGCCTTCCGGCACGTTGTTATAACCAGATGTCACCAAGGCTACCCATGTACCATCGGCAAGTTTTGTGACAAACGGAACGCCATAGGTGTAGCCAATATTGGGTTCATTATTTACTGAAAAATTCCACAGAGGCTGCGGATTCGCCGGGTCCGTCACGTCCAGTGCGTAGTATCCTCTGCCGCCTTTCCCGAGAGCGCCGATGAGAACCGTTTTCCACACACCGCTAATCTTGGCATCGGCCATCACCAGGGGGCCGTCGAGATAGAAACGATGGTGGGTGCTGTAGTCCTTGTCGGCGAGCCTCCAGAGATCGGGAAGCGCCAGCGGCGGAATATATGCCCAGCTCTCCTGCCCGCTTGATGCATCAAGCGCATGGAGCATGCCGTCGTTGGCTGCAAAGTAGAGCATTGCCTGACGGTTGGTGTTGGCGGTCTTGTAGGCAAGGTAGCCATCGTCGGTGAAGTTGTACGGTGGAGCCTTCACATAGATCGGCTGAGAATGAACGATATCGCCGAGTACCTTGTCGCGGTCCCTGTAGAGTCGCTGGTAGCTGCCGTAACTCAAATCTCTGTCCTGGTTTTCATTGCGATCCTGGCCGCGCAGGTAATTCACCAGCAATTCAGTCGTTGCGGCAGATTTCTGCGCATCGCTCCAGTCCACATATTGGCCGAGCTTCGTGTTGTCGAAATAGGCTTGCTGCGCGGCTGTCAACCCGCCGGTCCCGACCTTGAAGAGAATTCGCGTCGTGCCGTCAGCCGTATAAATCGTGCGCGTGTCGCTATCTCCGGAAGCCGCGATTTTCGCCTTCAGCAATGAGTCGGCCTGCCATGTCGGTGTAGCCGAGATCACGCCGGTGCCGAGGTCGACCGTGTACGCGCTCATTTCACCGTCCCAGTAAACAGTACGATAGGTGGCGATGTAGATGGCGTTGTCGCCGGTCGTCGGCTGCAGATTACTGGTCGCGGCTGCAGCACCACTTCCGCTGGCGCTGTCGATACTTCCGAGAGCTCTTTCCAAACCGTCCTGCAGCGCGTTCGGATCTCTTGCGCTGAAGTAGGTGCCGCGACCGTTCACTGCCGCATGCCACAGATCGTCGATCGTTTGCTGAGAGTTGGACGTAGGTGCGGGCCAGTTCTTGGTCCCCTGTTTGATGTCAAAGTAGTCACCTGACGTGCTGGTCTTATAGCCGCTCTGGTAGGTCAATGTTCCGTCGACGCCCATGCCGACCGTAAACGTGGTCATGTGCTGATGCTGCGCCGTATCGTCGACGTCCGGGTTCGTCCCCGTGGGAGGGACATTGTCCGTACATAGCGTGCAGATGCCCGATCGCAGATCCGTGTGGTAATAGTAATAGGCTACGTCCGCAAGCGTGTTCGCTGTCTTGAGCGCGTCGTAAGAGGGTTTCGTGACACCTGCCGCGCCGTCCGTATCGCCGACACCGGAATAGCTGTCGTTCCAATAACCGTCGGTGATCAGGATTGCGAAGTTCTTTTGGCATGAATACTGGACGGGGTCGGAAAATACCTGGCTTGCGCCCGAATACATTTTCCCCACTTCGTTCAACGATGTCCGCAAGGGCGTCGCACTGTTTGCACTCAGGCCGTAAAGATTTGTATAGAAGGATGTTTTCGGAGTCGTATCGAAGTTGCTGATGTTCAGAACGGCCGAATTGCTGATTGTCGTAAAGCCGATCCTTGCATGGAGGAAATCGGAATCGGTTGGATCCGCAAGCAGCGCAGCACCAGTCTTTGGCGTACCCCTGACGTCCTTGAATGCCAGCCCAATGGCAGTCTTGGCCATCTGAAGACGAGTACGGTACCAGGCGAACCAGTTCGCGAAGTTGGTCATTTCTTCATCATAGGTGCAGGCCGCTCCCGCACAATCGGTCCGCCCTGCCGCCTTGGGCGGGAAGACGGTGGTCAACTTGATGTCGACCCGCGACCAGTTGTAGAACCGCACGTACTTGTAGGTCGTGGTCTTCTTCGCCTGGCAGGTTCCCGCCTTGCCGTAGTTCTGGTTTGGAGCAGTTGTATCCGCCGTCTTGCACCACTCGACGCTGACGTTGTAGTAGTACGGATTGCCATACTGGAGTTTGAGGTACTTGTAGGTGGCGTTCGGATAAATGTAATTGTTACTGGCGTCAAGCGCAGACATGCAATTGGGGCTCGGCGGCGTATCGCTGGACGACTTGCACCACACACGCTCCGGATAACTGCCGGCGAGATTGACGGTGGCGCTGCTGGAATAGGTGGGGCAGCTATTCTGTGCGGTGCAGGGGCTCGACGTGCTTGATGCGCTTGAATTGTCGATTTGCTGCTTGCCGTAACCGTCGCTGGCAACGCTAGTCCAGGGCGAACCGTAGCTGGTCTTGCTTGTTCCATCGGCGTTGACAGGCGGCTTGTACCTGAACGCCGGGTTGTAATACAAACCATTGAAGGCATTGGCGAAGTATGGTGGATCGCCTTGCTCGCACACGGCCAGCGTATTGTATGAGTTCGGCCCGCGACACCATGTGTTCGAACCACTGTAATTCTTGCTGATGTAGTCCGGCATGTGGTCAAGTCCCATACTGCCCGATGCGTCGAAGTCGAGCATGATATTGGGAAGCACCGGTGTCGTAGTAGAGTTGGCAAGCGGCTCGTCTGCCAGGTCCGTGACCGCGGCGGCAGCCCCGCCGACCGCTGCAGCCAGAAGGAGCCCCGACACAATCCTCGCCAGACTCCGCAAGGTGTTCGAATGGTGGATGAAGTTCATGATCGTCTTCCCCTTTTCGCCCGTCGTGGAAACATCGGGCCACCTGAAAAACATCTTCAGGCCCCTCGTTAAGCCACTACTATTGCGAAACGATTGACTGTACAAAGTTGACGCTGTTTCTGGGACCCGCGATGCGGACGGTGATACGGTAATAGGCGCGATTCGCCACAGCATTCCAGCTGCCCGGTTGATAGGTCATCATTTGCCGGCTTGCGCCGAGGCTGCTTCCGGCCATCGCACTCTGATCAGTGGCGCAGGTCCCGGCAGCCAAAGGGCCAGCGCTATTGCACATGCGATGAATGACGTAAGAAAGCTTGTTACCGAGCCCGTCCGGCGCCAGGATCTTGACTGCGGCAGAACTCAGCCAGTCCAGATCATCGGATGCGTCACCCGGCGTTCTGTTTCCGGTGATGTCAAGGCTGTCCTGGCTGGTCGCGTAATAGCCATCAGAACCGCTGTCCGCCTCCAGCGTGGGCCCATTGTTTGCAGTAAGCCAGCCCACTGCGGCATCAATCGCCGCGTCACCGGCGGCCGCACCGCTTTGCTTAAATGCGAGGTTCCCTGCGATGATGGTCGAGGTATCGACTGAACGCACCATGGCAATGCTGGCGAGCGTCATCGCCACCAGCACGATCAGCGCCACGATCAGGATCACGCCTCGCTGGCGCTGGAGCCGGACTCCCTTTCCCGCGATGCTGCAGCCCTCTCGTTGATCTGTCCGGTTGCTCATATATTGCCCATGATGATGTTGCGCAAGGGCACAACGGTTTCAAACACCTTGTAGCGGTAGCACTGCCAGTCGGCCGGATAATTTGCTGTATTGAAGCCAGCCCATGAGGACCAGGCCGCCACCATTTCCGGCGTCGTCGTCTTGCACACCCCGTTGACGGGTTTCTCGTACTGAGTACTCCGCGCAACCAAGGCAATGCGCACGGCCTTGATCCGCTTGCGGTCTGTCGACGTCGGATTGCCCCATGTCTGGCCGGTCGGAGCCACCCAGTCGTTCACATCCTGGCTTCCCGCCGCTGCAATGCCGTATTGCGCCTGAAGATCAACGATCTCATTTGCCACAACCTGCCCACCGAGCGTTAGCTGGTGATTGGCATTGATTGAATAGGTCCGCTGGAACAACGGGCCATTGGCTGCGCCGGTGAAGCAGGAAACTACTGCCCCTGTCGTGTAGACAGGCCAGCTATTGGCCGTCAGGTAGTCGGCCGGAGGGTTGTATTCACCACCGGTGCCGGGGGCATGTTTCAGTTGGAGCGCCGCCTCAAGTGTCTTTCTTTCTGTATCGTCCGCAGGTGGCGAGATCTTCATGACGGTGCACTGGCCAGCCTGCTGCACGAGCACGAGGTCCGGAACCTGGCATCCAGACAAGCTGGTCACGTTAAGATTGTCGGCTGCACTGGACATCGAGCCACGCAGTGTTGTGCTGCCGGGGAACTTGTAGGTTGCCACCGTCGGATCAGTAAAGTACTGCGCGGTAATGGTATCTGCACCAGTGCCGCCGTCATGAATCAATACCGACGCCGTGGCGAAGTCGCCCAACGGTCCAGCCACGCCGCCGCAACTCGCACTCCCGTCGCAATAGGAATAGGTGGTATTGCACTGGCTGTACACCTGCGCATCCATGCCCCATCCTGCAATCCGTGTGTCACGTTCGATCATGTACAGCGCAACCGCTCCGTTGGTCTGAGCGTCCGCACTGCCGGTCGTCGTACGCTTGCCTCCCTCAAATACGGCAAAGACCTGCATGACGACGACCATTGCGATCATGCCCATGGCGAGGCCCACCATGATCTCCACCAGACTGAAACCATTTCGCACGGGGTTCATGCAGCCACTCCTTGTGTTTCTAATTGATGCGGGCGGCGATGGCATAACTGTGCGGCACAGCCTCACCAGGCAATTGCCATGTCACTGTGACGGTCACATCGCTGCCATTGACTGCGATTGTTCGTTTGCCGTTGGGGAGCGCGGCGACTGATTCGTCGGTCACGGCAAAACTGGCAAGATTCGAACGTTGCCCCCACATTGTCCCGATCGACTGATTCGCGAGAAAACTGGCATCCATCCGGTATTTCGCATCGGTGGTATGCCTGACGGACGCTGCCTGGATGCCGACGATCGCCAGTATCCCGAGAGAAAAGATCACGATCGCAATCAGCCCCTCGAGAAGCATCATTCCGCGCTGATCTTTAGGCATGCGTCTTTGCATTTCGAGCCCCCGTCAACTGCAACCTTGCGGATTGCTTGCCAATGCCAGCGAAGGGTCGCACATTCGAATTTCGCCGCCTGGGCCTATCGTGACGACATACCTACGCGCGTCGCTTGCCACCGCATTGGTGACATCAATCCGCAACATGTCGGTGCCGATATTCCCGTCCGGAACTCTGCCCATTGAATTGAAGCTGACACCGGACGGCACTCCGGTGCCGGCGGAAATCGGTGTCGCGAAATAATCCGACGGCGCTGGCGTCGGATTTGTCGCATTACTGATACCGACGCGTGCGTTGACACTGCCCTCTTCGGCCGGGCGTGTCTGGATTACCGCAGGACATTCTGTCGTCGGATTGACGCAGCCGACATTCCAAACCAGCAACCCGGAAGTGTCGGTCAAATTGAACCGCACCAGAGTATTCCGCTTTACCGCCTCATTGCGCGCCAATTGCAAACCGTTGAGGATGGATTCCGCCGCCGTGCGGTTCTGCGTGTTCTGAATCCAGAGGCTGAACGCAGGCACGCCCATGGCGAGCAGCATCGCAACAATGGCGACCGAAATCATCAATTCAACGAGAGTGACGCCGCGCTGAAACATGATCAGCATCCACCGCCCTTCTTAACCACCCAGCACGATATCGGGGCGGTACCCCAGCCGCTCGGTACCGCAGTCGTGGTCTTGTTGTTTGATTCGTCGATTGTGTAGGTGAAGCCGCTCATCGAACCGTTGCCAGCAGCCTGCACTGTGAAGGTTGTGGCCGTGAGGGTCGGGCAGCTATACGTAAAGTTATCCGCGGTAGGCAACGGCGCAATCGTGCCGGCTATGCAGGCGCCAACGTAGGTGCGATTGTCTTGAAAATATTGCTCCAGCTTCACCCGCATGCTGGCCAGGTTGTTGGTTGCCTGGGGAATTTTCCCTGATACAACATAATTCTGATAAGAAGGCACCGCAATAGCCGCTAATATGGCAATAATCGCGACAGTAACCATCAGTTCAATCAGCGTGAACCCGTTGCGCATGGTGCTTTCCCCGCCCTGAAAAAGAAATTTTTAACAACTGGTTTCTTATATGTAACTTAATGTAGATCAATTTGATGGGAATGTGCCCCCTAATCCGACGGACGGAGCAATTCCGGTACCCAGCGGCAATCCTTCTGTCATCAATGTTGTTTTACGGCAATAACTCGCCTGCTCCCCATCGACGGCCTCGCGCGGTACACTACCGGCCTTCAAACATTCTTCTTTGCCCCATGCACCTCGACGACCCGCTCTCCGACAAGGAATTCAAAGAACTCGACCAGTTCCTCCTCTCCGACCGCTGCGCCGACGACGGCATGACGATGGATTCGCTGCACGGTTTCCTTACTGCGCTTGCCATCGGCCCGGAAGAAGTGCCGATGGCGGAATGGTTGCCGCATGTGTGGGGTTCCAAAGGCAAGGAAGGGCCGCAGTTCAAGTCACCGAAGGAGGCCGAACGCATTACAGCCCTGATCGCCCGATTCATGAACGAGGTCCTGATGACTTTCGAGGTCGCGCCGAAGGAATTCGAGCCGCTGGTCTGCGAACACGAAGTGGAAGGCCGCACCCTGCTCGATGCAGAGGCCTGGGCCTGGGGCTTCTGGGAAGGGATGGAATTGCGCGCCGAGGCTTGGGAGCCGATCTGGTCTTCCAATATCGCCGCGATGGTTGAGCCGATCTATCTGCTCGGTGCGGAGGAAATCGAGGAAGATGAAATGCCGCTGGTGGATGATCCTTTCAAGCGCCACAAGCTGGCCGTGGAAATGGAAGCAGGCATTCCGCACATCCATCGCTTCTGGAAACCGCTGCGCAAGTCGGCGGTGCAGCAGGTGCAGCGCGAGGCGGCGAAAGTCGGCCGTAACGATCCCTGTCCCTGCGGCAGCGGCAAGAAGTTCAAGAAATGCTGCGGCGCGGATCAATCCGCTCAGTAGCACCGGTCACGGAAATTTTTTCGGCCAGGCAAAAAGGAAAAAGCGCCGGTGCGAACCGGCGCTCTGCGTTGAAACTCGCCGCATGAGCGGGCACGCAATGCCTGGTGGCGGTTTCAGCGCGCCGGCATTACCGAGACGCGGACCCGCATTTTCTCGCCCGGATCGTAGGGCATGACGTTGGTATAGGTGTGGCCGTGATACTCGTAGGTCACGGCATAGCCGCTTGTGCGCGACTGCCAGTTGTCGACGGTGCGGCAACGATTGACCGGCTGCGATTCCGCCACGGGTGTCTCGCTGTTTTCCATGCGGTCGCCGACGATGGCGCCAGCAATTGCACCTGCCGCTGTTGCAACGCTGCGGCCGCTGCCGCCGCCCACCTGGTTGCCGATGATGCCGCCGGCGAGGCCGCCGAGGATCGAGCCGCCAACGCTGCGCTGCTGACGCTGCACCGGCACGTATTCAGTATGGCATTCCTGTTGCGGATAATTGACCTGCTCGACTTGCGGCGTCACGCTCAGCACGCGCGCATAATCGTCGAAATCGGCGGCGTAAGCGGCAGGAAAACTGCACAGGCAAGCAAGGGAAGCGAGCAGCGTCGCAGGCGTTTTCGTTTTCATTCATTACTCCCGGAGAACAAGGACATCTCAATACTATCCCCGTTAACGTGTTGCGATATTTTAAGTTGTACAGGGATATGTAACGAATTGTATAGAGTGTATCCAATGCTTACCGGGTAATGCTCCCCATGCTTATGTTTGATGGGGAAACGAAAGAGCGCGCCGGTCATCATTCCAAAGCGCGCAGGCCGCACCACACGGGGAATTGCGGCGCAATCCGGATGTGCAGCAATTTTCCGGCAGCCACCCGCTATACGCCCGAGGTGTCCTTCCTCGAACCAACACTGCGCGCCAGTTGCACGAGCAACGCACCCTTCACCATCGACAATGCCACGTTGCTGCCAAGTTTGAATCCACGCATCGCCGCGGAATCCATCAGCGCCAGGACCTGGTCGTGCGTGAGATGCTGATAGTCTGAACGTGCGTAGAGTATGTCCCGATTCTTCGTGTTGAGATCGGTGACGATTTCTTCCGGGGTCATCTTTCGCTCCTGATGTCCGTCATACGGACCAACTTTTCAATGAAGGCACCCATCTGCCTTGCACCAAGTTAGTCTTGAACGTCCATGAAGAGTCTGCGATAACACGAAGCATCGGCCGCGGCATATTGTCCATGCTCAAGCTTTGTTAAAACTCTGTTGCACGACAGCAGCAGGCGAGCCACGCGCCCGGCCCGTAACGACGAGACTAGCGCATGCGGATGCTATGGAGGAGGATTGGTGAAGGCTTCTTCTTCAATACGGTAATCATCGGCGCAGGCCTTGCTGCAAAAGCGACGCACATTGTCGAGCGGCTGGTTGCAGTACCAGCACGCGCCCTTCGGCTTGAGGTCGGCCATGCTCCGTGGCCGCATGCCGTCAGCTTCACTGGCATTGTCGGTACGATTATCCGTTTGGTCTGCCTTCATGATGGAGCCGAAAGATGAAGTTCCGCAATGGCATCGCGGGGGAATTCTGGAAGAAGTATAGTCCGTTCCGCCCGTGCGTTGAAAAGTATGGCAAAAAATTCGCACGAGTGTTGCGGCCGGCATAAAAAGGCCCGCTGCCTTGCGCCAGCGGGCCAAACCCCGCGCTTGGAGAAACGCGATTCGCCCACCCTGGAACTGTGTCCGATCGCATCGATATTGCATCATGGCCGAGCATTTTTTAACCGACAATCAGGTACAGATTCAGCCCGCAATTTCTGATTCGCCGCCGCGCATGCAAGCGATGCCCATCATCTCGTCAAGGTACACCCTTGTTCGAATCTACAATGGAAAATTGATCTGTTTCCTGAGTGAACTTTTTCCTTTTGCGTCGCGTCAAAACAGACCGCTTCAACAGGGGGAAGCCAATGTCCCCGCATATCGCGACGCTCGGGAGGTAGTGTGTCAGCAGTACTTGATTCAGAAGATGTGGTTCCCGATATCAGCCCGAAGTCGGGGGCCATCGAGATCCGCGAAGGTGATTGGAAGGCTTATATGCAATGCATCGCTCGCAGCAAGGAAGACAAGGCGATCATTGATCGCTACGGAAGCGTCGCGGCCTACAAGCGTGCGTGCGCGATGGCGTACCTGGGCAAGCGCGCCCAGATTCATGGCGGCGTATGCAGCACCAGGCATCCGCATATCATCACGCCGCAATTCATCGCTGACCTGGAGACGAACAATCGGAGCCTGCGCTATACGCGCTATCCGTGGTTGCGTTCGCTGATGAGTCTGCTGGCAGAGATTGAACAGATCCAGGACCAGATTTCCAGCGCCAACGTCATCACGCTGGTGCCGGCATCGAAATGACGCAGGCATTGATGCACTGATGATCGTTCGGCGAGTGGACGCGACAAAAAAACAAACCCGCATGTCTCCAGGGGCATGCGGGTTTTCATTTACTCATTGACGCACCTGATGCCGGGAGCCCGCGTCAGATCGCCGGCGGCCTGATCTCGTGCTCCACGTTGGTGCTCTCGTCGCCGATCTTGCTGCTCCATGCTTTCACGAAGCACTCCTTTTCCCCATCCGTCGGTTCGGAGAACCAGACCACAATCAACTTGCCCTTGTGATCGTGCAGCTGCGACAACCTGGCGAGAAAGTCCCCGTTGCCGGACGAATCCGCGACCGCAAGCGCGTAGCCATAAACGCGGTTCAGCCGTTCGATGCGATCAGGTTCCGTGTTGCTGTTGGTCGCGCTGATTTTTGGATGATCGAGATACATCGTCTGTTCTCCCTGCTCATGTGATACCCGGCCGTCTTCTCGCGCCGCATGACAGACATTCTTGGTGACAATCGGGATTTGCGCAAGCACTTCAGCTTCCACGCTCACCCTCCACCACCGGAACGAATGGCGCATCGTCGTGCCCAACAATGGCGAGCATGACCTTACCCGCATCATCCCGGAGCACTGAACATGATCCTGCATGTCGAGAGCCGCGCCGACCCGCACGGCGACAGGGAACCGGTTGCGTTCCTGCTCGGCGCGCGACGCATCGCCGTGGCGACCATCGTCGATCGCTGGATTGCGCGCGACCACAGCTACTATAAGGTCATGGGGAGCGACGGCGACACCTACATCTTGCGATATGCGCCGCAGGAGCGCGAATGGGAACTCACGCTGTTCCAGTCGCATCCCCGTTGAACGAGGCGCGCGAAGCTTGATTGCAGCGCTCAATGGAATTGACCCGCGTCAATACTGCACATGAATCGCTCACTACCATCAAGGAGGAGACAAGCCCCCCCTCAGAGTCAACCCATGGAGAAAAATAATGAGCAAGACAATCGCCGAACCCAAAGTCGCCGATGAAGGCGTGACATTTACCGTCGAAGTCGGATTCACCGACCGCGAATGCCTCGTGTCGAAGAATGCACTGGCCCATTTGCGCCGCATGAAAGGCAGCGGCCAGACGGATTTCATGCAAACCTATCGCGAATTCGAAGATCAGATCCACAGTGTCGCGCGCAGACTCGTGGTCGCTGGCGTCAGCGGCTCGCCGCTGATCCTCGGCGCTGCCTATTTCGTTTGACCGCACTCGAACCTCCGTCGCAAGAACATCGTGGGCGCGCACACGAAGCAGATCATCTGCGGGCATCGATAGGCAAGCACACACTCTCGCGATGGAGCCGGAAACAAGCACCTCTGAGAATTATCAAAAATGCATTCGCACGATTGATCAGAATAGGATCCAGATTGAACCAGAAACGGGGAACAGCAGATGAACGAATTTAAAGAGACAAACCAATCCGAGCAATATCAATACGACCCCAACAACTTGCTGGAGTCGCTGATCGAAAGGCTGAACCTGAAAAACGATGCAGCCCTTTCGCGCGCGCTTGAAGTTGCGCCTCCGCTGATCAGCAAGATCCGTCATCGGAGGCTTCCGGTTGGCGCATCTCTCCTGATCCGCATGCACGAAGTCTCGGACCTGAGCATCAAGGACCTGCGTCACCTGATGGGCGACCGTCGCACGAAATTCCGCATCAGCGACAAGCAGTTCAAGCCGAAGGCCCAGGCCGCGGCGAGCGCCACTGCCAGTTCATCGGCGGCCTGAACAGCGGATGGCATGCGAGAACCGGGCAGCGCGCTGTCCGGCCATCTGGAGGACAAAGCTGCTCGCATGCCTGGTCCATGCCAGCGCTGTGAGCAGTTTTTACAGGGCAGGAATACGCTGATACTTACCCACAGGAACTGTGGTCAAGTATGTGGATAAGCGTGTGGATTGTTCTGCAAGTCATTCATTTCCATGGGCTTTCTCCTTGCGAACAAGAATTGCCCATGGAAACTACCCTTCTTCCCCGCAGACGATGGCTTCTTGCCGAAGCCATCTCGATTTCTTTAGACGAAAAAAAGCCCGCAGACCTTTCGGTTGCGGGCCAATCCAATTCAAGGAGAGTTGGAGGAGACGCTTTCACTATACCGAAGGTGCTCTCATCAATCCGCTTTATTTTTGCAATACCTGTCATTCTCCACTTTTATATCTTTCCTACGCCCTGCCTTCTGAGGCATCGCAGCAGGGGTGCCGGGGTGCATGATTTGCCTCAATGAGCCCGCCCCCGCGCGGAGTACGATCGGCGCATGGATCAAACGGAGCAAACGATGTCGATGTCAGATGAACATCAGGTTCCCACGGAACCGCTTCCCGGCGACGAGCCGACGCCTGACAAGAAGCCCACACCCGATGAAGAACCGGTGCCCGACCATAATCCGGAAGCACGGGGCAAGAAAGTGAAATAAGACCCGCGTTCCTGCCACAAGCCGACCTCGCCTGTCGCGCTTGCCACAAGCAGCCGGCATTGCCGCGCTGCGAAGGCAGCTTTTGAACCCGGACGTCGAAGGCGGCCTTCAGGCCGCACGCGTCGGCCGCTCTTTCCGTGCGCCGCATGCCGTCCGGTGCGAGATGTTCCGCATCTTGCTTTTGCACTCTCGGGATCATCCAACGATATCCGATGACAGAACAATTGCCTGACTGGCTGACGACCATCGCTTACGCCATCATGCCGTGGGTTGTACTGGTGACCCGCATGCCCTGGATAGGAATCATCATCCAGCTGCTGTTCGCCTTGCTCGCGGTGCTGGTCGCGCATCGCATCGGAACCGCGCTCCTGCTGCGCCTGACTGCGCCGCTGCCGTTCTCGCGCCGCCTCGTGCTGTACGGGCATCGCGCCGGCGGGATGATGGTGTTCCTTCTTCTCGCTCAGGTCATCCTGCGCAATGCACCGGACTCGCTCGGCGGAATCGCAGGCGCGCGGCAGCTGGATGCGCTCGGCCTCATCGCCGCCCTGACATGGCTCGGTGTGCGCTGCGTGCGGGCCATCACACACACCATCATCGAACTCAATCCCGCCGACGCGCCCGACAACCTGCAGGCTCGTCGCATCCAGACCCAGACCCGGGTGCTGGGTCGCGTTGCCATCGTGATGATCATCCTCATCGGGTCAGGCGCAGCCCTGATGACCTTGCCGGGCCTGCGCCAGATCGGCACCAGCCTGCTCGCCTCCGCCGGCGTGGCCGGACTGGTGGTCGGCTTCGCCGCCAAACCGGTGCTGGGGAATCTCCTCGCCGGCATGCAGATCGCCCTGACCCAGCCGATCCGTCTGCAAGATGTGGTCATCGTGCAGAACGAATGGGGGCAGATCGAAGAAATCACCGGAACCTACGTCGTGGTGCGCCTCTGGGACCAGCGCAGGATGATCGTTCCGCTGCAGTGGTTCATCGAAAACCCGTTCCAGAACTGGACCAGGACCAGCTCCGAAATCCTCGGCACCGTCCTGCTGTGGGTCGATTACCGCATGCCCCTCGAGCCCTTGCGCAGAGAGGCGGAGCGAATCTGTCGGGATGCCCAGGATTGGGATGGACGCTTGTGCCTGGTGCAGGTGGTGGAAGCCGGCCAGCATGCCATGCAGGTGCGCGTACTGGTCAGCGCCGGCGATGCGTCGCGCTCATGGGACCTGCGCTGCCGCCTGCGCGAGAACCTGATCCGGTTCATTCAAGCCGAATACCCCGAATTCCTGCCGAACATCCGGGCGGCGGTCGAGATGACGCAGCCGGCTGGCGCCTGATCGCATTGCGGCGCCTGCCCTGATTTTAATCAATGTGAAATTTTGCTTGCAAATCAGAAAGATAAAGATACTTGCCCCTGGTTATCCACAAAGTTGGCCACAGCAAATGTGAGCAAGTTCACGGCCGTCGCGCTTGCGTCCGAGAGTTCGGCAACATGAAGTTCGGTGCCATGCCAGGCGAATGGAAAACCGGCGGCATCACTTCACCTTCATCCTCTTCTGCGAGCTCAAATGCTGCCTGCAGAATCAATTCCATCAGGCCATCGTAGAACCTGGTCTGGTCGTGGCGTGCATCTCGTGGCAACAGCCCTGCCTCGACTGCCTTCTTGACGGCGACTTGCACCATGTCATCGGTTACTTTCACGTGCGACCTCCTGTCGGCAATACGTGCCAATTACGCCAATCATGGCGTGTATTTATTACACGGCGATGAAGACGGGTGCCGGGAATTACAGCAGTGGCACGGCTTTGGCATCAAGCCTGCAAGATGCGTTCCTTGTTCAGCAGAGCGGTTCTGTGATCGCACCTGCATATCCCATATATATGGCTAGGCCGCTCATCGGGGCAGGTGTCTAATTACGCTGCTGAAATTTTTGGAAACCGTTGCAGGACTGGGCACGCAAAATGTGGGCAAGGAGAGGCAAGTCTTCAGGGAGTGCATGTACCGAATGCGGGGCACGCTTGCCCGCAATGGCGGAAATCTGTCCGGAATGCAGCTATCCGGTGACAGAACCGAGGCACGAAGGCGATGAAGGTGACGAAGGCAACGCGGGGGAAACCGCGCTGAAGGAATATAAACTGATACGGCTGCTTGGCGGTGCAGTCATTGCCGGCGGACTCGTTGCGATCATGGCAGACTCCCCGATTGCGGCCGCAGTATCCATCACGACCGGGATCGCCACCTATGTCACCGGCCTGCTCGGCGCCTGGTGGAACACGGGCGGCTGACCGATCCGCCATCAATCCATCTTCACTTCCATTCCCTGCTGCTCGGCGCATGGCGAAAACCCGGGTCGCGCACTTCCCGCGATCGATTTGTTGCGCGCATCATCCACCTCCTTCAGCGCTTTTGCCAAGGCATCAAGCTGCTTCTGCCCGGATACCATCATCGTCGGCAATCCGCATGCACGCACAGCGGCTTCCAGGCGGCGGAGCGCTGCCAGTTCATCATCGGGCAGGGAGGAACAGGCCATATGCATTTCCCGTGGAAAACGAAAATTCAAACTGCCTAGACCTTGCGCCGCCGGGATTTGTTCCGCAACACGACGCGGCGGCTAACGATAATCGCACCCTTTGCCACATTGTCTTGCCATGCTTGTCATCGCCTGATTCGGGTCAATGAAGCGCCGACATGCAATGCTAGGATTGAACGCGTTCGGAAGGATTCCCCATGCAGATCGAGACTGTCGGAAAGTACCAGCTTCACCTGATTGCCCATGAGGTTCCCGGTGGCTGGGATCCCTACGTCAGCGTGTATGAATTCGATGACGAAGTACAGGATTTCAGATGCGTGCTTGAAAAGCATCATGCATCCGCGCAGGCTATCGCGGACTACGACGACGCTCTTGAAGTTGCGCGGCGCACCGGCAACCGCTTCCTCGAGACTGGCAAGATCTGAATTCTTCCTCCGATCATCATCGCTCGTCACCAGCCACCCTTGCCCTTGCGCCGCATCTCCGTGTCAGGCTGAACAAATTCACAAGCGCGCTTGATAAATTGCAATATGCACGCACTTGTGCCGACTTACGATACGTCCGATGCATGAACAGATGTGCACGGATGCGAACGAAGCGGGCAACACGCGACTCTAACTCTACCAATAAAAACCAACGTTTTCGGATTGCCGCAAATGGCACGAGTCCATACCCATTACGACAATTTGAAGGTGGCGCGCGATGCTCCCCCTGAAGTGATTCGTGCCGCGTACAAGACACTGTCGCAAAAGCATCATCCGGACCGCAACGGCAACAGTGCCAATGCGATGCGCATCATCCAGATCATCAACGTCGCCTATGAAGTGCTCTCCGATCCTGTCAAGCGCCGGGAGCACGATGAGTGGATCACGCGGATGGAAGCGGATGACGCCTCCGCACGTGAAATACACCACCACTCGCACAGGCATGCGCACCGACACAGTTCTCGCCGAACGCATCGGTCCGTTTTCCATTTCCATGGCTCGCGCTACAAGTCGCTGCTCGATTTCTCGCGCCTCGCCCATAAGTTGCGCATGATGCTGGACCACTTTTCGCGCAAACTCTTCCGCAAGACCTGATTCCCCCACTCCTGCCTGCCCTTGCCCGCCATTCGCTCCGGGAACACATTTCCCGGAATCCCGCCTAAGCAGGAGGAGGGACTGGTTCATGAAAGCAAATAACCCGCTGCGGCGACTGCGGGAAATGATCTCGCTTCGGCTCCGGTATATCTGGCGTCTTGCCGTTCCACTATGGATCTTCCGGGATGCCGGCAAAGGGAGCATGGAGCAAAGGATCGCCAATTACCGCTACAACCGTGCGCAGCGCAAGGTGCTGCCCTTCTATGTCTGGAAATGGGTCGGCATCGCGCTCTGCACTTTGCAACTCATGCAACTGCTTTCGGACCGCATGACGGCGACAGCGCAGGAAAGCACCGGCCATCTGTGCGCGGCGCTGGCCTGCATGAGCGCGGGGATCGGGTTTGCCTTCTCCTGCATCGTAATCACGGTGCTCTTTGCCAGTTATCTTTATCTCAGCTGCGTGAAGCGATAACGGACGCTAGCCCGACGCAAGGCCGTGGCCGGTGTATACTTCGCGCTTTCCCAGCAACTCCCACGGCGAGCTTGCCGCTTCGCCTACATCTCCTATAGCATGCTGATCGACACAGCCCCGGGCGCAGAAAAGACAAGATTTCAATTTCAATTCCGTTCCCCTGTCGCGCTGGCGATTGTCATTTCCACAATCTTCCTGGTTTTCCACAACTTCCGCTTCTGGCGCGAAACCAGCGCGGCTCTCTGGAATGGCACGCTCAGTGACACGCTGTTCATGGCTTCGCTGTTTGCCGTGCTGCTCTTCCTCCACACGACCTTTCTCCTGCTGATTCCCGGCAGGCGCCTGCTGCAGGCGACGGCGACAGTGCTGTTCATGGTCGCGGCAATGGCCTCGTATTCTGCCGATGCCTACGGCGTGTTCATCGACAAGGAGATGATCCGCAACCTGTTCGAAACCGATCGGCGCGAGGCGGGTGCCCTGTTCAATGCCCGCTTCGCCCTGTACGTGGCCGTACTCGGCGTCCTGCCGTCCTTGCTGGTATGGCGGGTGCGCCTGCAGAAAATCGGGTTCAAGCGACAGGTGATGCAGCGTCTTGCATTTTTTGTCGGCGGACTGGCAGCGAGTGCCGCCATGCTGTTCGCCTTCTCTGCGAATTACAGCTCGTTCGCGCGTGAACACAAGAACCTGCGCTACCTGCTCAGCCCCGGCGCCGCGGTGCAAGGCGCGATCCAGTACGCGCGCGGCACGATGCCGAACGCGCAAGACAATACCTTCGTCGATACTCGCGGTGCGACCACGCGCTTCATGAAGACCGCGCACAACAAGCCGCTGCTGATGTTCCTCGTCGTTGGCGAAACGGCGCGCGGGCTCAATTTCCAGCTCGGCGGCTATGACCGGCCGACCAATCCGGAACTATCGAAGGTCGACGGCCTGTATTACTTCAACAATGTCAGTTCCTGCGGGACTTCGACAGCGATTTCCGTGCCCTGCATGTTCTCGCATCTCGGCCAGGAGCATTTCACCGTCCCGGTCGCCCTCCACACCACCAACCTGCTCGACGCACTCGCCAAGGCAGGTATCGGCGTTGAGTGGCGAGACAACAACTCCGGCAGCAAGGGCGTCAGCGCCCGCGCCAGGACGATCAGCTACGATGGACACAATGATGCCGCGCTGTGCAACAGCGAGTCCTGCTACGACGAGATCATGTTGCAGGGGCTGGAGCAGTCGCTGCGCGCGATCCATGACGATACCGTGTTCACCTTCCACCAGATCGGCAGTCACGGGCCGGCTTATTCGAAGCGCTATCCTGCGCGCTTCGAACGCTTCACGCCGGTCTGCAATACCAACGAGCTGAAAGAGTGTTCCGAAGAACAGATCCGCAACGCCTACGACAACTCTATCGTTTATACCGATTACAACCTGTCGCGCCAGATCGCCATCCTCAAATCCCTGTCGGACCGTTTCGACACCGTGCTGATCTACGTGTCCGACCATGGTGAATCGCTCGGCGAGAAAGGCCTGTACCTGCATGGTGCGCCTTACATGTTTGCCCCGGTCGAACAGAAGAAAGTGCCCTTCATCCTGTGGATGTCGGATGGCTACCGCCGGCGCTTCTCGCTCGACAGCGCCTGCATGCGCGCTCTTGTCGACAAGCCGTTCAGCCATGACAATCTGTACCATACCGTCCTCGGCGGCATGGGCGTGAAGAATGCGATGTACCAGGGCAGCATGGACATATTCGCTGCATGCCGGCATGACGCGGTCCTGGCAAGCAATACAAGCGCTTCACAATAAGCTGCGCCGCCTGGCGCGCCGGTGGGGCGCAAGCACATTCGATGGAGGGAGGCATTCATGAACAGGTTCCTTTCCGGCGGCGTCGTGCTGTGCCTCGCACTGCATGCCCCCGCCGCCCCCGCACAAGCTCCCGCCACGCCCACGGTGAATGGCCTTTATGAACAAGGCCCGCATGAACTTACGGCGAACTGGCATCAGCTCGGCAAGCGCCACAATGCGGCGGTGTTCCTGCACAAAAATGTCAAGAAGGCCGACAAGGGCCGCCTGGCCGTTTGGCGCGATACCGAATATCCCTACGCGGAATACTTCGAGAAGGAACACGCCTACCTCTCGGCGCGGGAACGCGTGGTGATCGACTGCAAATCCGCGACTCTCGGCGTTGCGGAAACGTCCTATTACGCGGAGCGCTTCGGCAAGGGCGAGATCGTGGGGACAAGCAAGGCGAATGGCATCGAGATGTTCGATGCCGTGCCCGATTCGCTGGACGAGCAGCTAATCAATACTGCCTGCGCTCCGAAGCCGCGCAGCAAACCTGCGCACAAGAAGGCAGCGGCGAAGCCCGCCGATGACAAGCAGGCCGCGAACGACAAGAGCGCTGACGGCGAAAAGAAACCGGCGGGTGAAAAGAAACCAGCCGGAGAGAATAAATCCGCCGGCGATAACAAATCCGCCAGCGACAAGAAAGCGCCTGCACGAAGGCAGTCTGCGCGAGCCCGCAGATCTGCCGACGGCACATAATTAGTGTGCACCAGGTCACCGGCGCATCCGTCGCGCCTTCACCGCCGCCATTCCCTCATTGCGCCGTCATGCAGCGTGGTGAAATCCGCTTCCGGCTACGCCGGTGCGCCGATCAGCGTTTGCGGGCGATAAAGCCGGCGACCGCCGTTGCACCAGTACTCGCATTCGACAACTGCAGCGCACCACCGATTTCCGCAGGTCCCGTCCCACCCGACCCCGTCGACACCACCGGACCGTAGTAGCGGCCGCTGATGCCGCCGGTGAGCGCGCCGGCAGCGGCAGGTGCGGTCAGGTAGTTGGCCACGCTCGCGCCGGCCGCGCCCATTGCCGCGGTCGTCGTGAAGGACAGCGGAACGGCATTTCCGGCGGCATCAAAGGTCTTCGTGTTCTGGAAGGCGATCGTGACCAGACGTGTTGCGAAATCGACGGTAATCGTCGCGTCACCACGGAATACCGGCGGCTCTTCCTTGCCGTTGGAGGCATACCAGCCGTAGACGATACCGCTGTATGTGGCGGTGCCGGTTGTAGGCACCGTCGCCGGATCGGTCACCGCGCCGAAGGACACCAGGCCACGCCGCTTCTTGTTGTGCTCCTGGCCAAGCGCAGCCCACTCCTCGAGCAGAACCGTATCCTGGCTCTCCCATGTACCGAGGTTGGCGTACTGCTCGGTCCAGCCACCAATGCCGCGGTAGCCCTTGCCGCCCGGGAAAGGCACGCCGGGGCCGGTGGAGTTCGGGATGCCGTCGCCGGCATGCACGTCGCCGTCCTCATGCAGGCGGGTTGCCACCATCCAGTCCAGTTGGCCGCCGCCGGTGCGCCAGTCACCCTGCACCGTCTGCACACCAGTGGTTTCCGTGGTGGGACATGGAATGAGGTCCGCCGGGCAGCGCGACGGGTCAGTACGCGGGAAGTAGGCATTGTTCGCGTAATTCGCCTGGGTTGCCGCGCCCTTGAGCGTTGCGAAGTTGTAGAAGCTCAGATCCGAGCTGGGCGGAAGCGCAATCGAGGTGACGGCGCCGTTTGCTGCAAGCTGGACATGTCCTGCGGTGGTGCGGAAGGTCTCGATGATCGGCGGACGTTCGACCTTGCCGTCCCAGCTCAGTCCGAGGTTGCTCAGCAGGAGCACGGGTTTCGATACGACGCTGTTCGCGTCCTTCGCCAGCCTGAACTCGGCCACGCCGCCAGATGCGGGAGCCAGGCCGAGGGCCGTGGTCGGGGTGGCATTCGGCGTGGCAAGGTCGCTGGTGGACTTGCCATACACCTGCACCCCCGAGCGGGTCAGCGCAACACCGTTGTCGGTACGGATGATGCTACCACCGCTGCATTGATACTCGGGCCCGTCGACGCAGGACATGGTCATGGCGTCGGCGACCGGCGCCGGCGGTGTCGGTGTGGGGGCAGGAGTCGGCGCTGGTGTTGGCGTGGGCGCCGGTGTGGGGGTTGGCGCGGGGGTTGGTGCGGGATTTGGGGTCGGAGCCGGCTGGGTTCCGCCGTTGTTCCCGGTATTGGTCGCCGGTGAAGTCGTCGATGATCCTGAACCGCCGCCTCCGCCGCATGCCGCCAATACGCTCGCTGCCATCATGGCGGCGATGATCGGCTTAATATGAAAGAGGACGGGCTTTGTCTCGTCTCCGGGAAACAGTGAGCGTTGACGCTTCCGTGTCATTGAATTTTCCATGCTGACCTTTCAGTTATTCAATACCTGGCAATCGCCTCGCCTCGGCAATGCATCCACATGCTTCGGGTCGGCCAAGTCTGCTTGCAACATCGTGGCTGGACAGGTGTCGCAACGGTGTCTGGAGCGGCATCCAGGAAAGCGACAGCGAAAAGATGTCGATGTGCCTTCCTGAAAACCGCTCCCGGGAAGAAGCGGAAATGAACCCTATCTCATTCCGCCTGGTAGATTTTCCTGTGCGTCAGCGCAATGGCCTTGATGACTGTTAAGCCTTGCGGTTCACCTGTGGCAAAGACCACACGGCAACGGAAGGAAACTTGAGGAAGCACAAGCCTTTTTCCTGGAAAAAATCTTGTACTGTGTATTCAGGACTTGGGCCGCCAACATGAATCAACATGCATATCATCGATTACCGAACCCGTGAAATCCTGAAGGACCCTGGAGCATTTGCGCTCAGGACACTGAAGAGCTTCCGCGCCAACCAGGGACTCCTGCTCGCAGGCGCGGTGGCCTACTATGCGCTGCTATCGATCGTGCCCCTGCTGATCGTCACAGTGATTGCGTTGTCGCATTTCATCGACCAGGCTGAACTCCTGCAGACCATCGGACGTTACCTCGAATGGCTGCTGCCCGGGCAATCGAGAGCGATCGTCAAGGAACTGGCGAACTTTCTGGCAAACCGTGAGATCATCGGATGGGTATTGCTCGTCACCATGCTCTTCTTCAGCTCGCTGGCATTCACGGTGCTGGAGAACGCAATGTCGGTGATCTTCTTCCACCGCGTGGCCATTCGCAGACGGCACTACCTGATTTCGGCATTGCTGCCGTACTTCTATATCTTCGCACTCGGCGTCGGGCTGCTGCTCGTTACACTGGTTGCAGGAAGTCTGCAGACGATCGGACAGGAAAGCGTCAATTTACTGGGAAGGACGTGGTCATTGCGCGGCTTCTCCGGCTTGCTGCTCTATCTGCTCGGGTTGGCCGGCGAGATACTTCTCCTGACGTCGGTGTACATGGTGATGCCGGTCGGGCGCCTGTCGGTCCGGCATGCGCTGCTCGGCGGCGTCACTGCCGCCCTGCTCTGGGAAATTACCCGCCACGTGCTTGTATGGTATTTCGCCACGCTATCGCAGGTGAATGTGGTGTACGGATCGCTGACGACGGCAATCGTGGTGCTGCTCAGCCTGGAAGTTGCAGCGACCCTGGTACTGTTCGGCGCGCAAGTGATTGCCGAATACGAACGTGTCGGGGAAGATGAATCACACCGGCCACCGCCGACCTTCCACACTGGCTGAACATGCTGTCGCCGCTCAGAAGAACATCTGCATCGCAACCACGGCCAGTGCAAGGATGGTGGTCACGCCCAGCGCGGCCATGCGCAGGCGACTGAAACTGAACAGCGCGTATCTCCCTTTGAGGCGGACACGCTCATGCAGGGTTTTGCCCATGATGATCTCCCTGTGAAAAGAGGGTTGTTCCTGGTGAGAATTGTAGGAAAGGCACGGAACGCCCGATGTGACGACTGGCACAAGCTGACGCAAAAGCAACGGTGCTGCCGCGAATATCGGCGCGAATATCGGCGCGAATGATTGCCGCGAACATCGGCGCGAATGCAAGAGAACAGCGGAAGCGATGAGAACAGCACGAAGACAGCACGGAAGGCCAGATGTCAGCGAAGGTGAATGAAATGCGGGTGGCGTGCCTGCCCGTGTTTTCGGGCAGGACACACCGGGCTGCGGTCATGCATATCGGTTGCATGTACAGCAGATAAGGGAATGATAGCGGGGCAGTATTACCGGGTGATGACGCTTATCAAACGGCCTATGACGAAGGCTGGCCGGAGCGCGTAAGCCAGGCGAGTGCCTGCGCCGTGTCGGAGAAGACTTCGATGCCGTGCGCGCTGGTATCGATCAGCGCAAGCGCAACATCGGTCGACAACTGGGAGAATTTGGTCGGACTGTAGACCCATGCGAACTGCTGCATGCCTGCCCGCTTCATGCGCGGGAACCAGTCCTTCGCGGCCCATTCGGCGACTTCCATCCAGAGTCCCCTGACGTTGGAATTGTCATTGAGGATCTTGTATGCCTTGTGCCGTGTCATCAGTTCCAGGATGCGTTCGCAGCCACTGGTCCCGGTGTTCATGCTCTGGTATCCCTTCCAGTTGACATGAAGGATCAGGGTATCGCGGTCGACGGCGATGTCGATGGAACTATGACTGTACAGCTCAAGCATGGTAATCGTCTTTGTTCGAAGACTTGCATGAACGATACTAACATGCGTCTCGGATCAGGCGGGCAATGCCCTTCGTCACGCGACGGTCATTACTGAATGGAAGTCTGCGCGGCGGAAGGTAAGTCGCGAAACACCACGTCCTCCACGTCATCATTCCACTTTCGCTGCAGGGGATTGATCAGTTCGCGCGCTCTCAACGTGCTGATGCGTTCCATCGCCGCACGCCACCTGCGGTCAAAGCGCATCGACACGAGCGTCGCGGCTGCGGCGAGCAGCCAGATGAAGAGAAAGCCTGGATTGCCGTCCATGAGCAACATGTGCACAGCCAGGGTGAAGGAGGACATGAACCCGAGCATGCCGATGACGGTCGCAAGCAGGGAGAAGGTGTGGCGCCTGGGCGCGCGCGGGGGATTGGTGCTTTGCATCGAAGGATTTGATTCACTGCAATTTTCCACGCCGCAGATTATGCCACTTCCAGCGCGTTTGTTTCATGAAATAATGCGACGATGCAAGCCTGTCATGCTGCGATCGCAATGAGGCAAGAATGGTCACACTCTACGAATACACACGCCATCCGCGGTACTGGATCGTCCACGACGAGCAGGGTTATTGGCTGGTGCCCGCACGTCAGAACGGATGGAATGAAAGAGAACCTTTCGTTGGCCATGTCATCGCCTTGCGTGAAGTCACCGACCTCGATGGCATTGACCTTGGCATCCCGGTGAAGGGTGGCGACAACACTTGACGCCGCACGCCAGGTCGCTCAACGCGGATCCGGGGCAGGCGCGCCGGAGGGCGGCAAGACCGGGCTGGTCGTGATCGGGTGCAGCAGCCCCTGCATGATCATTCTGGCGAGCGCAGCGATCACGTCGTCATCCTCCCAGTAGGCGGTATGCGACATCGGCGTGAAGCTCTTCAGCCAGTCAAGCAGGCCCTCGCCGACATTCACCTGCCGGTCTTCCACCAGGCTTTCGTATCCACCTTCCGGCGGACGAAGCGGCCAGCCGAGCGCATCGTGCCGGTCGAAGAGGTTGAGCCACTTGAACTGGTTGTTGGGGCGGTCGATGGCACGAATGCTGAGGCGCTTGTGGGCCGCAACAAAAATCGGGATATTGCATCCTGTGGTCAGCAGGCCGACCAGGGTCGAGCCGCGCAGGAAGGATTTTTCCTGCGGCGAAAGCGGCTGCCTCGATCCGGTGATCTGCTCGCTGAAACGGTCGATGTCCTTCCAGATGCCGGCGTACCGTTTCTCGCCCGCCGCTTCGCGCTGCGCATCGTAGACGTAGCAGGAGAACACCTGGCAACCGAGCGATTGCGCGATGACGACAACAGGCCCGTCGCCGCCCATTTCCCGCCGCGCTGCCCACAGCTTGCGCGCGATGTCGAGCTGCGCGCCTTCATAGACAGAGCCGTCCATTTCCTTGTTGGTTTCCAGCCCGGCCGCATCGGCGAAGCCGAACAGCAGGAACCGGCGCAGGTCGTCCCAGCGCAGGTCGCCCTTGTCCATCCGGTTCCACACTTCCTGTTCATTGGGCTGCAACAGGCGCTGGTAATTGACAGCCTGGAAGGAAAGCTTGTCCGTCGTGTTATCCAGCTTCGCAAACAACTTGTTGCGCAGCGTTTCGTAATAGTTGTCGACGGTTTCGCCCATGCCATGGAGCGTGAGCAATGCGATCTGCCTGGCCATGCCAAATCTCCCGGAAACCGGGGGCAGCCCGCCATCACCGGCTGCCCACCATGCGCAAGACGGAATGACGGCCGCCATACGCGCGGTTTCCATCATCCGGCTTGCCGCGATGGAGCGAATTGATTTCTCTCATGCCTGCCATGCAGGGCAGACGCGCGCTACGCGACTTGCCAATGAGCGCAGCGGGCCAGGGAAAGGAATGACTGGAAGGGACGGGAATGCGCGCAAGCGGTGGTTACGGCCTCGCTTCGTCGCCCCACACCTGCTGCATGCTGAATCGCACTCCCGCCCGCTCCTCGCTCAGCATTTCGCGCACCGCGAATTGCGGATTCGCCGTGTCGCGCCTGACCGGGCCGGGCAGCGGTGCGCCTTGCGCCCCGATAAGTGCGTGCACGACAGGTGTATTCGGACCGCCGCCCTTGCCCGCCACAACGCCGATTTCATCGTTGGCAAGCCGCACGATCGCGCCGGTCGGATAGATACCGAGCACGCCAATAAAGCAGGTGGTGAGCATCGGATCGACACTGTCATGGTCGGCCAGGAGAATGTCGCTCAGCGCCTCGTTCGGCAGCAGCGACTTGCGGTAACTGCGAGAGGACACCCGCGCGCAGTAGCGATCGGCAAGGGAGATGATCTTTGCATTGAAGGGGATTTCATCGCCGGTCTTGCGGAACGGATAGCCACTGCCATTCTCGTTCTCGTGATGCGCCAGCACATAGCTCAGCCAGTCCGGATCGGCAACGCCCGCCGCCGCAAGCATCTCCACGCCCTGCTGCGGATGGTTGTGGATCAGCGCAAGCTCGCGGTCGGAAATGGCGTTGAGGCGGCTCTGCAACTGTTCCTGGCTCGGCAGCATGCCGACATTCATCGTGAGCGCCGCGGCCATGATCGTCAGCGTCTCCGCCGGGCCTTTCTGCAACGCGCGCGCCACCAGCAGAGACACCACGGCGCTGTCGATGCAATGGCGCACCGCATAGCTGCCCTCCTCTTGGTTCAGCAGGATGCAGGCCAGCGCAATGTTGGGGTTCAGGTCGGTTGCATGCGTCAGTGCGCGGGCGATGTCGATCACGCCCGCCTGGACATCCGTCTCGCGGCCGAGGTTGAAAAGAAGATGTTCAAGGCGCTTGTGTGCGGCGTTGATCAGGCGCAGGATCGACTGCGTTCCTGAATGCTTTCCGCCGCTTTCAATGTCTGATTCATGGGTGGGTTGCTGAATCATTTGCTTCCCCTGTTGCTTGGTGGTCCGGCCCTGCAGTTCGGGTGAGCCAGCCGGCAATGTCTGTGTGCGATAACAAACAGACAACGCCCGCGACTCACGGCAGTCGCCTCATTTGGTTTTTACTATCCCTGCGTCAATAAATACCACAAACAGGTGACCGGCATCATGGTAGCCATAAAAAATATTTCCAGCTAGCAACAATATAACGTTAGACTTATCATGAAGCCCGTATAACCCGATGTTTTCTTATGGCCACGATTACCAACCAGCGTCTCGCCAATCTTCGAGCGCTCGTCGTCGACGACATGGCGACGATGCGGCAGAACATCCGCAACCAGCTGGGGCAGCTCGGCATTGGCCTGGTGGATCAGGCGGGGACGCCCGATGAGGCGATCAGCCAGATTCGCAAGACCCCCTACGACATCATCGTCTGCGACTACAACCTGAACAAGGAAACCAACGGCCAGCAGATGCTGGAATTCCTGCGTTCGCAGAACATGCTCTCGCCCGCCACCATGTTCATCATGGTGACCGCCGAAGCCGCCTACGATCTCGTCGCCAGCGCCGCCGAATTCCAGCCCGACGCCTACATGGTCAAGCCGCTGACGGGCGCCAAGCTGCTGGAACGCATCGAGCGCCTGCTCGACAAGCAGAACGCGCTGCGCACCATCGTCGGTCGCCTCAAGCTGAAGGACACGCTCGGCGCCGTGGCGGAATGCGACCGCATGCTGCAGGCAGCACCGAAATTCGCACTCGACATCCTGAAGATCAAGGCCACGTCCCTGCTCGAACTGGGCAAGCCGGAAGATGCGCTCACCGTGTACAGGCAGGCGCTTTCGGTGCGCGACGACCTGGTCTGGGCCAGGCTGGGCATTGCGACCTGTCACCAGATCGCCGGCAAGCTCGACGATGCCAGGGCGGCAGCGAAAGAAGTACTGGCCAGTAATGCCAAATATATCCCGGCGTACGACCTGCTGGCCAAAGTGGCGGAGAGCCAGGGCGACGAACAGGAAGCGCTCGAAGTCCTGAACCAGTCCTATGAAGTCATTCCGTCCGCGCGGCGCAGCCGCATGGTCGGCGATGTCGCCTACCGCACCGGCGACCTGGAACGGGCAAAGACCGCCTTCAGCAAGGCGCTGCACCATACCAAGGGCTCACTCACCGCCCAGCCCTCAGACATGCTCTCGCTGGCACAGGTGCATGTTGACGCCGGCGAGGCGAAGGAAGCGCTGCAGATCCTCTCCACCGCACCCAAGCACTTTGCCGAGTCCAATGCATTCGTCGCCACGCAGGCCGCTGTGCAGGCCCAGGCACACGTCAGCCTGGGCAATGCAGAGGAAGCGGAAAAGGCGTATTCCATTGCCAGGAGCCTGGTCGACACCACCAAGGCGGATGCCTCCGCGCTGGCGCTTGCCAAGGCAGCTTTTTCGATCGGCCGTGACGACGAAGGCGCAAGCATCCTGAAGAAAGCGGTCATGGCCGACCATGAAAACAATCGGCTTGTATCGCTCGCGCGCAAGGTGCTGAAAGACACCGGCAAGGAGGAAATGGCCGGGCAGATCGTCGATCACGCCCTCAGCGAAGTCACCGCGATCGTGGCCGAAGCCAATGCACTGATGCGCAAGGCACAGTTTGACGAATCGCTGGCCAAGCTGGACGAAGCGCTGGCTGCGATGCCGGAGAATACCGGCGTGCTGCTCGCGGCAGCGCAATTGCACCTGCTGTGGATGAGCCAGAAAGGCCTCAACATTGACTACGTGGCGAAGGTCAACAACTACTTGTCCAAGCTCGATACGCTCATGCCGGGCAACGAGCGCGTCACGAAGATGTACCGTTTCCTGCGCGAGACCCTCAGCCGCACCGCGAAGAAGGAATGAGATGGACATCAAGCTCGCCGCCGTAATCATCCATGACATCAAGAACGCCCTCGGCGTGCTTGAAGGCGAGCTGGAGGACATGACCCGGAGTCCGACGCGCGAACAGGCCCTGCTCGCCCATGAGACCTGCACCTCGCTGCATGAGAAGCTGATCGGATTCCTCACGCTCTACAAGGCATCCTCGCAGGGATTGAACGCACGCATCGAACCGGTGAACCCGGAAGACTTCCTCAATGGCCTGCTGCGCGTGCATGCGGGCGGCCGCCCGGAACTCCGCGTGACCATCGACCGGCGCGACATGCCCATCCTCGGCTTTTTCGACGAGAACCTGGTCGGACTCGCACTGGAAGCGGCGCTGCAGAATGCAACCCGGTTTGCCCGTACCTGCATTGAAATCGGTTGCGTGAAAGATGACGCCGGGTATCTGGCATTTACTGTCCGCGACGACGGAAGCGGACTCGGCACCAAGGAAGAAAAACCGTCAACAGGCCTCGGCATGGAACTGTGCCGCGCCATTGCGCAGGCGCATCGCAAGGGCGATCAGTGCGGCAGTGTATCGCTCGGCAACCGCCCCGAAGGCGGCGCCGAGTTCCGGCTGCGCGTGCCCTGACCACCAACCATTCTTTGCCGCCGTTCCCGCCGGCCCGTCCAACTCCCTTCGGCAAGCCTCGCACAGGACCTCTCATCGCCCCATCCCCGGAACATTTCCTTGTGCGGCGCGCCAAATACACTTTGGAGGCAGCATGTCCAGCAATGACTCTGATGAAATCAACCGGCTGATCCTTGAATTTGTGGATCTGCAAGAAACCTGGGAACGCGACCCGGCTGCGTTTGACTGGGCGCTCCTGCAAGCCCTGGCCCGCCGCGGCGCACATGCCTACAACGAGGACGCCGGTCCCTCCTTCCACGCTCTCGCCATCGATGCGGTGGTGCACGGCGAATTCCATGAACGCTTTCTCGCCTATTTGCTGCAGGCGGATTTCGATCCATTCAAGCTGGCCCGGCCCGGCACCGGAGTAGCCGCAATACCCGTCATCGACCACGCTGCCCTCGCCGAGGCGACGGATTCCAACGCGTCCTCTGCGCGCATGCGGGCAGCGTTGATGGAAGTGGCGCGCAGACGCTTCGCTGCTCTGGCGCTCGATGCCCGGGAAGGCAAACGCTTGCCGTCCGACATGCTTGAACTGATCGAAGCTTGCGCGGAATCCATTCCGCTCGACCTGCTACAACACATCGCGCCCGAACTGGCGAAGGAACATCACGGAGAGGTGAAGCGGCAATCTGTCGATCCGACCGAAGCCTACCTCAGCCCCGCAGAATTCCTGCTCGACGCCAGCATCCGCACCCATGGCTGACCCCTGCCCCACACCACGTGCCTGCGGACCAGGCGCCACGTGAACGCACGCGCCGCTATCAAAGGGATCTTGCTGGCTCTGCTGGCCGGCAGCGCACCGTGTCACCCTGCCCTGGCGGAAACGGAGATATCGAGCTTCGCCTTCGTGCACGAGGACGGTAGCCTGACCGTCGACGGACATCTGATCCATCTGTACGGCATCTACGTTCCGCCCACCGACCACACCTGCACCACCTTCATCCGCCCCATGCCCTGCGGCACGCGCGCATCGCTCGCACTCGAATTCCGGATCGGCGGCGATTTCGTGCACTGCATGGAAAGGGCAAGGAATGCAGACGGCAGCATCACCGCAAGCTGCACGGCTGGCGGTGAAGACCTGAGTGAATGGATGCTGCAAAGGGGATGGGCAGTTGCGCTGCCGGATGCGCCGTTTCAGTACGCCGCAATGGAAAAAATAGCGCGTGCGAAAGGCATCGGCGTCTGGGGTATTGCACTGGATGCACCAACGAGGCCGCGCTGATCCTGCCTCGTTGCGGGTTCAGCGGAACGTATTGCGGCGCCGCGTCTTGTGGCCCTGCAGTTCGACGCAACCCCATCCGAGTTCACGCCTGATTTGCATCGGGTCGGGTGGCGGCGCATGGGACTTGATGCGTTCCTGCTGCCATTTGCGGATCTGTTCTTTGCTTGGCTTGGTCATGGGTTTCTCACGAAAACAAAAGAAAAATATGCGCGGTTTCTTCTGTTTTTCTGCGGCGAATAATAAGCCGCGCGCTGCGAGCAACAGCAATCGATGCAAACCGCATGCCACCAGTTTCGCGCGTCAGGTGTTGTTTTTCCCGCAGGACGTGCCATGCGATAACGAACATTGCGCCCACTGCTGCAGGCTGTCATCTTCTCGTAAGGATGCCCTTTCTAAAATGAGAACTGAAAGGCGTTGCATTACCGCGATGAAACCGGTTGGAACGCGCTTCAGCATGGGAGGTCATCATGGGAAAATCACTCCACAACAGAATCCGTCTCGGGCGTCGCTGCCTCGCGCTTTCCTGGCTGCGGACACTGCTTCGCCGCTAGTCGCCGCCAGCGACTGAGAGACTCGCCGGCTCCGGCGCAATCGTTTTGCGCCGGACGTGCTGCCCGATTCACCCCGGATTCGGAATGTTGTAGCGGGCGCGCAAGTCCCTCACCGTATCGATGATCTGCTTCCTGCATTCGAGCGGATCGGTTGCGTCCCCCTCGAACATGTTCGCATCCCAGTTGCAGCCGGATGCATCCGGCTCATGCCAATAGATCGTCTTGAGGGAAACCCGGGCGCACTTCTCATGCTTGCGCATTTCCTCGCGGATCAGGTGGTTGATTTCTTCGATCGACATTACGATTCGAGACATGTTCTTCTCCTCAACAGTGGCCACGCGGCAGAAGCGGGGCCGGTAATCTTTACATGGCCTACACTATCTCGTCCGGGAATGAAGGGTAACGATGAGGATCAAGTTTTGCGCCGGAAACGGGTTCTATCCATGCACATCCGTCAGGTGCGAATCGTCATGGATTCCCTGCCCGACACGGCCCTCGATAGACATGTGGGCTGCATGGCCCAGCGACCTGAAATAAGCGAGCCAATACTCAGCCGCCACCCTAGTCGGGTGCCACGGTCCGTACTGCACATCCAGCAACCGGGTACGTGGCGCTAGCGACTTGAAAACAATCCGGTACATCACAATCAAACTGAACTGCGTCAGATCCGCCACCAATGGATTGCGGCCATGATCGACATTTGAGGGCAGGCACGACCGGTTTTCGATGCGCGATCCTGCCGTTTTTGCCCTGAGAAAAAAGCATAGGGCGATGATTTCGAGACGTCAATATCTGGCGGAATGGCGGGCCTGCTCCGGTTGCGCGATATACTCAACATTGCACGTCTTGCAAGGGATGCCCTGTTCTCGGCCCGGAGGTTTCGTTGCCCCTCTAGACATTTTCACGGCGAACCACTAAAATTCGCCCTCCTTTCCCTGATAGCTCAGTCGGTAGAGCGACGGACTGTTAATCCGCAGGTCCCTGGTTCGAGTCCAGGTCGGGGAGCCACAGAATTCAAAGGCTTAGTCCAACGACTAGGCCTTTTTTCTTTCCGCAACGTGACACCAACGTGACAGCGGCACCACGTTCTTCCCCTTGCCCTGCTCGATCCGCGATGCTGCCACCAGCAAATTCTCGGTAGCAAACTTCGCATAGCGATCCACCATCAAACGGGTTTTCCACCCAAGTCTTTCAGTTCATCCACCGACGTACCCGCCTGCCGATGCCATGACGCCCAGGTATGTCGGAGTTCATGGAAACGAAAATCCCCGAACCCTGCTTTCTACAACGCGTTGTGCCAAGCGGTATTGGCCACATCCCATCCAATCGGCTTTCCACGGATACGTATACGTGCGGGAAAAATGCCGCAATCCTTGGGCTAATCCGATGTTCCGCATCGTAGTCGGAACAGCTCAACAGCACGGAGTGCTGTTTGTCTTGGCCTGGTGCATTTGTGCCTGGGCTTTACAAGCCACAATTAATATATAGAATCGGTAAAGTGTAACTTTTGAGCAACTTTTAAGCAGTTGTCTGCAAAGCGTTTAGCGCCCTAAACGGAAGATATCCAGCAAAGCTGCCATCTATGGGCGAGTCATGCCCGGGTAAAGCCGGTCGGCGATATCCCGCGCAGCCATATCATTCCAAGTAATCCTTAGTGACAACCGGTGAAGTGGCGGCAAGAAGATTACCGAGAGCAAAAAGACGACGCGCAAGCGAAAAAAATACAAAACGGCAGGTCAGAAACAGAGGGAACACCACCAGGCTGTTCAAGTCTTGGTGGCATACAACATCCCCAGCCATCGAATGCCGAAAGACACTGCTGCGCATCAATAAAGAGCGCAGCAGCTAGAAAAGAATTTTCAGGGAGAGGCTTCAGTGCGCAACAACCAACCGGTTACGGGGCAAGAATATTTCTTGCGCCCAGGGCAGTCGCTCATCTCGAGGACTGACACTAAAGGAAGAATCACCTATGCCAATCGGGATTTCGTTGAGGCAAGCGGCTTCACGGAAGACGAACTGATCGGCTCACCACATAACATCGTTCGGCATCCCGACATGCCGCGGGACGCATTCGAAGACTTATGGCGCTCCTTGAAGGCCGGTCGCGCATGGACCGGCTTGGTAAAGAATCGCCGCAAAAACGGCGACCATTACTGGGTACAGGCAAATGCAACCCCGGTCTCCGAGAACGGAAAAATCATTGGATATACTTCCGTCAGGACGCTTCCGACACGAGAGCAAGTTCAGGCGGCGGAAGCAACCTACGCCAAATTCAGGAACGGCCGCGCACGAGGCATTGCCATACGTGAGGGGCAAGTAGTACGTACCGGCTTGATCGGAGCCATTGCCCGGCTGGGACGCCTGCGAGTGGCCGCCAAGATCAATCTCGTTCTTATCCTGCTCTGCTTTGCAGTGATGTCCGTTAGCGTCATCTGCCTGCACGCCTTGAGCAGCGCCAATGCGACCTTACGCAGCATGTATGAAAGCCGCACTGCCGCGATGAGGCAGCTCGATACGATCACATGGCTGCTCAGCCGGGACGAGAATGCCATTCTCGAAGTGTTGAGTTCTCCAACTCCTGAGCTCACCCGCCAGGCTCAACAGCAGTATGAAGAAAATGAGAAAGTCATCGGCCGAGCATGGAAAGAATATCAGACAAGCCATCTGACCGATGCAGAGAAACAGTTGGGAGAACAGTTCACTACCGACTATAAGCTGTATGTACAGACGGGTCTTCGCCCTGCCCTCGTTGCACTACGTCAGAACGACGTCGTGGAAGCGCAGCGAATTCAAAATGGCGTGATGAAGCCAGCGTTTGCGCCAGTTCGAAAGGATATCAACGGGCTGCTAGATTTGAAGCTGAAGACAGCCAAGGAAGAATCAGAAGCCGCAGAGTTGAGGTACGCGACCATACGCAACGTGGTGGTGGGCACTGTCCTGCTGGCCTTCGCATTCGCCGGCATTGTTGCAAAGTATCTGTCGAAAACAATTGTTCGCCCACTCCGCGAGGCGGTCGACGTCGCCAAGCAAATCGCTGCCTGCAATCTCACGGCCCAAATCCGTCCTCAATCTACTGATGAGACTGGTGAACTCATGCATGCATTGGACACGATGAAGCAAAGCTTGGCCAACATCGTGGCTGGCGTCCGCACGAATGCTGAGTCAATCGCCACCGGAGCATCGCAGATCGCAGCTGGTAATGCAGATCTCGCGACGCGCACCGAAGAGCAGGCGGCCAACCTGGGGGAAACTACGGGGAGCATTGAGCAGCTCACTGCGACTGTCCAGAACAATGCCGAACGGTCTGCCACCGTGAAGACGCTGGTGGAGCAGGCACGTGATACTGCCTCGCAAGGTGGACATGCCATGGCACGGGTTGTCACTACCATGAATGGCATTACCAACAGCTCCAGGCTCGTGACAGACATTACCGCCGTCATCGACACAATCGCATTCCAGACAAACATTCTTGCGTTAAATGCCGCCGTCGAAGCTGCGCGAGCCGGTGAGTTGGGTCGCGGCTTTGCCGTTGTGGCTGCAGAAGTCAGAACTCTCGCGCAGCGTTCTGCGGCCGCGGCCAAGGAAATCAAGGACCTGATCAGCTTTTCGGTATCAGAAATCCAATTAGGTTCGCAGGAGGTTAGCCACGCTCAACAGACCATGGAAAGTATTGTAGCGTCCGTAGAGAAGGTGGCAGACCTTATCGGAGAAATATCAAGTGCCTCACTCGCGCAGAGCCAAGGCATTGAACAGGTGAATGTCGCGGTAGCACAGATGGATCAGGTCACCCATCACAATGCGTCGCTGGTTGACCAGGCAGCCGCTGCTTCCGAAAGCATGAGGCGACAATGTACTGGATTGCTTCAGGAAGTGGCTGTGTTTCGCCTGAACGATGGAGAGTCTCGGCACACTTAGGCCCTGTCAAAAACTAAATTGTGCATGTTGCCTTGCACTGCGGGATGCCATGCAAGGCGTTCGTGAACAGCGCAACTCGAGGGCAAGGCTCCTTGGGCGCATCGATTGCCGCCAGGCTCACAGCGACGCTGCCTTCCGCTAGCGCGTCCTGTGCGATCCCGACTCGCGGCTTCTCCCACTCCGTCCACCACAAGTGAATGCCGCGCCTCTAGCGATGTCGGCCCAAGAGGCCCCATTCGATGGATTCGGGCAGTTCAGGTTGTAGCATATCGTCCCTTCTCGCCATGGCGCTGGAAAGGGATTGCGCGACATTGCACTGTTTCTCGTTGCAATATCCCGGAAGCGGTGCGAAAGTGAAAGAAACCGAAAGACGGTAAAAAAGAAGCACGCATCCGGTCCGCTAGCGACTTGCAGGAATGACATCGCGGTTCCGGAATGACACTTGAGGGAGATAGCCGCACCATGAGAACCAAGGCCGTCCGCATGGCGGACAGGATTTCGAGATCGCCGCCGTGGTTCCTGCTGCTGCAATGGTGCCTGCTGATCGCCGTTTGCGTGGCAGCACCTGTATCCCGTGCCGATACATTGGTCTTGTCCGATGAAGCGGAAAGCTATTCGCTCGGCCGTCATCTCAGCTTCCTCGAAGACAGATCCGGCACACTCACGTTCGACGAGATACGGAACGATACCGGACGGTTTGCGTTCACCCCAAGCCGGACCGACGCTCTCAATTTCGGCTTTACCAGGTCCGTGTACTGGTTACGTGCGGACCTCGAGAACCTGAATTCGGAGGTGACGCACTGGTTCCTCGAATGCCAGTACACGGTGATCGACCGCATCGATCTCTACGTCGTCAAGCACGACGGATCGGTGACATCCTATCGCGGCGGCGACACCGTACCGTTTGCCGAGCGGCCGGTGAAGCATCGGAACACCATCTTCCGTATTCCTCTCGAGAAGTGGCAACCCACCACGATCTATCTGCGTGTGCAATCCCAGAGTTCGATGCAGATTCCTCTCGTTCTATGGAGCCCCAAGGGCCTGCTGGCCAACGAGCACGAGAAGCAGTTCTTCGCGGGCATCTATTACGGCATCGTACTCGCGATGCTTCTGTATAACCTGCTGATCTGGATGTCGATCCGCGACATCAACTACCTGTACTACGCGAACTACATCTGCGCCTGGATCCTGTTCCAGCTGTCGATCGACGGCTATGCCTTTGAACTCCTGTGGCCCGACTATCCGGGGTGGGGCAACATCGCGACGCCATTTTTCGTCGGCTACGGTTTCTTCGCGATCCTCCAGTTCAGCCGCGAATTCCTGCAACTGCGGCAGAACATGCCGAAGACCGACCGGGCATTCCGCTTCGCGCTGTGGTATTTCGCGCTGGTGATGCTGAGCGCGCTGTTCCTGGACTACACCGTCGCGATCCGGGCAGGCACATTCGGCGCCTTCCTTGGCGCCGCGCTGATCTTCGTCACCGGCGCGGTCAGCCTGAAGAACGGCGTCAGGCAGGCGCGATTCTTCATGGTTGCCTGGTCGGTCCTCCTGCTATCGATCTTCATCTACACGCTACGCACCTTCGGCATGCTGCCCCAGGTATTCATCAGCGAATACGGCCTGCCGATCGGCTCCGCGCTGGAAGTCATCCTCCTGTCCTTCGCGCTGGCGCACCGGATGCGCCTGCTCAAGGCGGAAAACGAACGCATCCAGCGCCAGGCCACCGAAACGCTCGAGCAGCGCGTGAAACAGCGCACACTGGAGCTCGACCATGCTCTGCAGCGCCTGGCGGATGCGAATGAACAGCTGAAAGGCCTGAGTTATACCGACGGGCTGACCGGTGTGAAGAACCGTATCTGCTTCGACAAGACGATTGCATCGGAGTGGCAGCGCAGCATCCGTGCGAAAGCGCCGCTGGCCCTCCTCCTGCTGGATATCGATCATTTCAAGAAGGTCAATGACAATTACGGCCACCTTGCCGGCGACGCCTGCCTGAAGCAGGTTGCGGCTGCCATGCGGCAGGCGGTGCAGCGCGCCACGGATGAAGTGTTTCGTTACGGTGGTGAAGAGTTCGTCATCCTGCTGCCGCAAACCGGTATGGACGGCGCGGTGCATATCGCAGAAAAAATTCGCCGCAGGATTGAACACCTGCCTGTTGAATTCGAGGGGCAGCGCATTGCCATTACCGTCAGCATCGGCGTGTCATCGCTGGTACCGACGAACGAGGCAAGCAGCGACATCCTGATCGCCAACGCTGACGAAGCCATGTACGTTGCCAAGAACAGCGGACGAAATCGGGTTCAAGCGTATTCCGAGGCGGGGCACGGAGTTGTCGAATACGGAGAGTGACGCACCGGCACACAGTCGGCTGTCGATGAACCTGTCGATGGGTATCGCAATGTATCCCACTGTGTTCGGTGTAAGGGCTTGCAAGAACGGCTCCAAGGCCTCCACCGGTCCGCTAAAGTGGCTCTGTCAGTCCTCTCCCTACTGATGAAAGTGTCGCCCGCAAGCACATGGCTTGCGGGTTTTTTTTCGGGAAGTCCAACGGTTTCCCGACGTCTTATTCGCGCGGAGGCGGCGGGAAACGGAACGCAACCGACAAGCGATTCCAGCTGTTTATCGCGCAAATCGCGCCGGTCAGGAAAACCACTTCCTTCTCCGAAAACTGCGCGCGCACCGAAGCAAAGTCTTCATCCGTAATGTGTTCCTGCGCAACGCAGGTCACCAGTTCTGCCCATGCCAGGGCCGCACATTCGCGCTCAGAGTAAACACCTGCATCCCTCCATGCGGCCACTAGGTCCAGCTTCTCTGGCTTCACATCCAGCCCTCGCGCAATATTCAGGTGATATTGCAGGCAAAACGCACAGCCATTGATCTGCGAGACGCGCAGCTTGATCAGCTCGAGCAGATCTTTCTCGATACCAGCCTCAACCGCTGCGCTCGCAAGGTCAATCAAGGCAGTGCGGATGGCCGGTGCCATCTGGTTGAAATCCGCATAGGCAATACGGGACGAAAACTGTGCCACACCAACCTCCTTTGCATTAGAATCAGGGCAATGTAAGAACTCTAACATGTTATTCGAACTCTGACATCATGCCCGCACCTTACCGCTCCCCGATCAGCGCTGGAGTGCCTCACCCCGGCGAAGGAAAGCGTGGCGAGAAAGGACATATCGGCTATCTGCTGCGGCAGGCAAGTGGCGCATTCAGGTTGCAGATGGAACGTGCACTATCGGAATTCGGCGTGACCCCGCCGCAATTCGCCGTCCTCACCATGCTGGTCGCCTACCCTGGAATTTCAAACGCAGATATTGCGCGCCTGTCCATGCTCACGCCGCAGACCGTCAGCGTCATCGTCGCCAATCTGGAGCGCGCGGAACTGATCGAGCGCACACCGCACCAGATCCACGGACGGATCCAGCAGATCAGCGTGACGCCGGACGGCAAGAATCTGCTCGCGCGATGCAAGCGACGGGTTGATGCACTCGAGGCGGGTTTGATTGCGGGCCTGAGCTCGGAGGAAGAGGCAACGGTGAAACGCTGGCTTGCCTCGGTCGCAGTGCACGGCTTGGGGAAAGGGTGAATCGACGCAGCACCTGCCTCATTTCAAAGTGGGATGTCATCCAGGGACGACCAGCGATGACAACAGCCCCGACAGGCATGGTCAGGCACATCTCCACCGATGGGTTCGATCATGCAACCGGCAAGCACCAGTTCGCCACGTTGCGCGGCAATGCGTGTTGGTTCGTCCGGATCGCCCCACACCAAGAGGACTCCTGCGAATTGGCCGCAAGATGGACATTGCACTTTTTTCAGTTGCATCATGTTATCGATGTTCAGGTGCGCGGCGCGGCGATCAGCATTTCCTCGCGGGCCGGATGATGAAATCCAGGAAATCAAGACATGTGAAATTATGCCCGGGTATCCGAGGTTTAATGCAAGATCATGATTGCACAAAGAAAAACGCCCGACTTTCAGTGAAAATCGGGCGTCCGGTGTTCTGGCGGAGAGAGGGGGATTCGAACCCCCGATAGGTTATTAACCTATACACGCTTTCCAGGCGTGCGACTTAAACCACTCATCCATCTCTCCTAGATTTTGGTTCGCTGGCGCGAAGCCAAAGATTATAGCAAAGTCTTTCGACTTGTTGCAGCTTTTCAGTTAGTTTCCGGGAAAGTTTCAAAAAAGAAACCGGTGCAGCTTGTCGCCGCACCGGTTTCCTGTCTCCTCGCTCTCTTGGCGATTGCGCTTATTGCGCCTGTTTCAGCTGTTCCAGGATGGCCGGATTTTCGAGAGTCGATACGTCCTGCGTGATCTGCTCGCCCTTGGCGATCACACGCAGCAGACGACGCATGATCTTGCCGGAACGTGTCTTGGGCAGGTTGTCGCCGAAGCGGATTTCCTTCGGTTTGGCGATCGGGCCGATTTCCTTGGCGACCCAGTCGCGCAGTTCCTTGGCGATCTGCTTGGCTTCGTCGCCGTTCGGGCGAGCGCGCTTGAGCACCACGAAGGCGCAGATCGATTCGCCTGTCGTTTCGTCCGGTTTGCCGACAACGGCAGCTTCCGCCACGATCGGGTTCGCCACCAGCGCAGATTCGATTTCCATCGTGCCCATGCGGTGGCCGGAGACGTTCAGCACGTCGTCGATGCGGCCGGTGATGGTGAAGTAGCCGGTCTTTTCGTTACGCACCGCGCCGTCACCGGCGAGGTAGGTCTTGCCGCCCAGCTCTTCGGGGAAATAGCTCTTCTTGAAGCGCTCAGGATCGCCCCAGATGGTGCGGATCATCGCGGGCCAGGGACGCTTGACGACGAGAATGCCTCCCTGCCCCCATGGCAGGTCATGGCCGGTTTCATCGACAACGGCGGTCATGATGCCCGGCAGTGGCAGTGTGCAGGAACCGGGAACCATCGGCGTCGCCCCCGGCAGTGGGGTGATCATGTGGCCGCCGGTCTCGGTCTGCCAGAAGGTGTCGGCGATCGGGCAGTTTTCGCGGCCGATGTTCTTGTAGTACCACATCCAGGCCTCCGGGTTGATCGGCTCGCCCACGGAACCCAGCAGGCGCAGGCTGGACAGGTCGTACTTGTTCGGATGAATGGCCGGATCCGCTTCGGCGGCCTTGATCAGCGAGCGGATTGCAGTCGGCGCGGTGTAGAAGATGGTGGTCTTGTGCTTCTGGATCATATCCCAGAAGCGGCCAGCGTTCGGATAGGTCGGCACGCCTTCGAACACGATCTGCGTGGCACCGACAGCCAGCGGACCATAGGCGATGTAGGTATGGCCAGTGACCCAGCCGATGTCGGCGGTGCACCAGAAAACATCGGTAGGCTTGATGTCGAAGGTCCACTTCATCGTGAGCATCGCCCACAACAGGTAGCCACCGGAAGAGTGCTGCACACCCTTCGGCTTGCCAGTGGAGCCGGAGGTGTAGAGGATGAACAACGGATGCTCGGCTTCGACCCATTCCGGTTCGCAGGTGGCAGCCTGGTTGGCGACGACGTCGCTCAGCCAGAGGTCGCGCCCCGCAACGAAATTGATGTTTGCGCCAGTGCGCTTGTAGACGATCACGTTCCTGAGTGTGTCGCAGCCGCCCATGCCGATCGCCTCGTCGACGATGGCCTTCAACGGCAGGTGCTTGCCGCCGCGCACTTGCTCGTCGGCGGTGATCACCGCGACCGCGCCGGCATCGATAATGCGCTCCTGCAGGGACTTGGCGGAGAAGCCGCCGAACACGACGGAGTGGGTCGCACCGATGCGGGCACAAGCCTGCATCGAAGCGACACCTTCGACCGACATCGGCATGTAGATGACCACGCGGTCGCCCTTCTTGATGCCGAGGGACTTCAGACCGTTGGCGAACTGGCAGACCTTGTCGTGCAACTCCTGGTAGGAAACCTTGGTGACCTTTCCATCATCCGCTTCGAAGATGATGGCGGTCTTGTTTGCGTTGCCATTCTGCAGGTTGCGGTCGAGGCAGTTGTAAGAGACATTGAGCTGGCCATCGTCGAACCACTTGTAGAACGGTGCTTCCGATTCATCCAGGGTCTTGGTGAACGGCTTGTGCCACTGCACGTTCTCGCGCGCAAGCTGCGCCCAGAAACCCTCGTAATCGTTTTCTGCCGCAGTACACATTGCCTTGTACTGCTCCATGCCGGAGATTGCGGCATTTTTTACGAACGATTCCGGCGGGTTGAAGATGCGATTTTCCTGTTTCAGGGTTTCGATGTCAGACATGGTGGTCTCCTGCTCTTACGTTGAATTGTTGCGAAGGTAAGCTTTTTCACTTACTCAAGCCTTACACAAGGGTTACAGACATGGGTATCTGTGCGTTCTGCCGTGTATAAATCGCCCAGGCATTTCACTGTTGAGAATTCGCAGCAGCCTTGCCGTTGTTGCATCGCTCGAAATCCGGGAGCAAAAATGCCAGCGCGTGTAAAATGAGAAGGTTTGATTTTCGTCCAATTTCCCGGCGACATGCGTTCCAACGACCCCGACCTTTGCAAGGCGAACCCCGTCGATCCCCAGCCCGCAGCGGGCTTGCAGGAACCGTTGGTCGCCATTGACGCATGCACCACCGGTCACGGCATTCGTGCCGTGGGCATTGCGTCTGGAATGCGCAAGTCTATCACCTCCACTTTCTCCGCCATGGCAATCGCCATGTGCGACCGAATGACGGCGCCAGTTCCATACTGCGCCACGAATTTCCACTGACACTGAGCAGACATCATGACCATCATCAAGCAAGAAGATCTGATCGAATCCGTCGCCGCCGCGCTGCAGTACATCAGCTACTACCACCCGGTGGATTTCATCAAGCACCTGGCCCGTGCGTATGAAGCCGAACAAAGCCCAGCAGCCAAGGATGCGATCGCGCAGATCCTGACCAACTCGCGCATGTGCGCAGAAGGCAAGCGTCCTATCTGCCAGGACACCGGCATCGTCAATGTGTTCCTGAAGATCGGCATGGACGTGCGCTTCGAAGGCTTCTCCGGCTCGATCACCGATGCGGTGAATGAAGGCGTGCGCCGCGGTTATCTCAATCCAAACAACGTGCTGCGCGCATCGGTCGTGAACGATCCGCAGTTCGAGCGCAAGAACACGAAGGACAACTCGCCGGCGGTGATCCACATGGAGCTCGTGCCGGGCAACACGGTGGAAGTGCAAGTCGCAGCCAAGGGCGGCGGCTCCGAGAACAAGACCAAGTTCGTGATGCTCAACCCGTCCGACTCGCTGGTCGATTGGGTGCTGAAGACTGTGCCGGCCATGGGCGCGGGCTGGTGCCCGCCCGGCATGCTGGGCATCGGCATCGGCGGCACCGCCGAGAAGGCGATGCTGATGGCGAAGCAGTCGCTGATGGAAGACATCGACATGTACGAACTGAAACAGCGCGGCCCGCGCAACAAGACGGAAGAGCTGCGCATCGAACTGTGCGACAAGATCAATGCGCTGGGCATCGGAGCACAGGGCCTGGGTGGCCTGACTACGGTGCTGGACGTGAAGATCGCGATGCATCCGACGCATGCTGCCTCCAAGCCGGTAGCGATGATCCCGAACTGCGCCGCGACCCGCCATGCACATTTCGTGCTCGACGGATCTGGCCCGGCCTACATCGACCCGCCGTCGTTATCCGAGTGGCCGGAAGTGCACTGGACGCCCAACACCGAGAAGTCCAAGCGCATCAACCTCGACACGCTGACGAAGGAAGAAGTTGCGTCGTGGAAGCCGGGCCAGACTCTGCTCCTGAACGGCAAGATGCTGACCGGGCGCGACGCTGCGCATAAGCGCATCCAGGACATGCTGGCCAAGGGCGAGAAGCTGCCAGTGGATTTCACCAACCGAGTGATCTACTACGTCGGCCCGGTCGACCCGGTGCGCGATGAAGTGGTCGGCCCCGCCGGCCCGACAACGGCGACCCGCATGGACAAATTCACCGACATGATGCTGGAGAAGACCGGCCTGATCGCCATGATCGGGAAGGCCGAGCGCGGCCCGGTTGCAATCGAGTCGATCAAGAACCACAAGTCGGCCTACCTGATGGCGGTCGGCGGTGCGGCCTACCTGGTGTCGAAGGCCATCAAGAGCGCGAAGGTGGTCGGCTTCGGCGACCTGGGCATGGAAGCGATCTACGAGTTCGAAGTGAAGGACATGCCGGTGACCGTCGCGGTCGATGCCAATGGCGTGTCGGTGCACAACACCGCACCGAAGGAATGGCAGGAGCGCATTGCGACCCACAATTTCACGATTCCGGTGACGGCCGGCTGATAATGTACATCGCATAAACAACGAGGGGGTCACGTTGCCGTGCCCCCTCTGTTTTTTATTTACGTCTCACTCTACTCACTGTCTCCTTCCTCTCCTTAACCCTCCTCCTGCAATCTTTCCTTATTTCTGTTCAGTCTCGTGCTGATGCTGTACCTGGTGCATGGTATCGATGGCTACGGCGGAATGTGCGAACGCTCCACCGGCACGCATTTCAGCCGCAACCCAGATCGCTTCCATGATTTCCTGTTCGGTCGCGCCTTTCTTCAGCGCGAGGTCGGTATGCCCGTGGATGCAATACGGGCACTGTGTCACGTGCGCGACCGCGACTGCGATGAGTTCCTTGGTTTTGGAAGGCAATGCACCATCGGCGAACACGCGCTGGCTGAAAGTGCGGAACGCTCCGTAGATCTCGGGCGCCAGTTCGCGCCGCTTCTGCGAGATCTCACGGGAGACGTCGGGATACATGGGATGATCCATGAAGTGATTTCCTTTCGGTGACAGTATTTTCTGACGTGCCGCGATATCCGTCAATTCATCAGCGGTACCAGGACGAATGCGCACAGCAAAGCCCAGACCAACGCGCCGGATGCGAATGCTTCAGCACTCAGGACTTCCGCACCACTGGGGTCTTCCAGCTTCAGGATGTAGACCGTGCCGTGATAAAGCACGCTCGCAGCGAGCAGCAAACCTCCAACGATCACACAGATCATGCCCCACAGATTCGGGATCGCAAGTCCCAGGCTGGACAGGAACAACGGAACGGCTGTGACTGCTGCCAGCAGGAAGCTGCGCGGTGTGTCGGCAGAAATCTGGTAGGTCGATGCGATCTGCTTGAGCAGCATGCCCATCAGCGGCACCGTGATCAGCTCCGCGACGAAGAACACGGCTGCCACGGCTTCCCAGCGCGTCGGCGCGGCGTCCAGCAGATAAGCGGATGCATGGTGTGAGCCTGCGTAAAGAAGCATCGCAGGTGGGAGGATGGAGAGCGGCAGAACCAGCTGCAGGAATATCTTCACGATGGAGGCGCGGGTGGTGTCGACCTGATCCCAGCCCTCATGGAATGAAAACGGCATTTTCATCAATTTAAGAAAATTCATCTCACTTCTTCCTTTCTGCCGATGAAATGCACGGCCTCTTCACGTCGCACGGGTCTGCTGCGTAATAGAGAGTATGACGTACACGCAGGAAAAACTTTTGCCGAATCCGGTGTGCGTCAACAAATTTTGTATCACTTTATGATATAAGTCAGCAAAAGTCCACACTGATGTTCATGCGCTCATGTAACCGGCAGTTTCAATTGTTGCCCGAAAACAGCCGCTGATCGTATATCATCGTCCTATAAGTCCATTACGCTTCCATTGCTGATGCCCGATTCCGCCCCCTCCACCCTGCTTGGCAAGCCGGAGTACGAAGCCCTGGCCGATTTTCGCTACCGGCTACGGCGCTTCCTCAGATTCAGCGAAGAACTGACCCAGTCGCAGGGGATTACCCCATTGCAATACCTGCTGCTTTTGCAGATCAAAGGTTATCCGGGACGGGACTGGGCGACCATTGCGGAACTCGCCGAGCGGCTGCAGGCGCACCATCACGGCGTGGTGGCGCTCACATCCCGCTGCGAGAAGGCCGGCCTGGTTGCTCGTCGCCCCGGGCGGGAAGACAAGCGCTGTGTCGAGGTCTACCTGCTGCCCAAGGGTGAGGAAATGCTGCAGCGGCTGGCCTACATGCATCGCGACCAGGTATCCGAGCTACAGCGTGTGCTGTCGGTGCCGTTCGAACATCTGCCGACGCATTCGGATTATTTTGTCGGATGATGCGGGTGCGCCTGCCAGATCTCTGCAATTGATCGCCTTCCCCGTTCCATCCTTACATGCCTGATCCCTCCGACACTCCATTGTCTTCAGAGGCGCCGATCGGCGTCTTCGACTCCGGCATCGGCGGCTTGTCCGTCCTCAAACACATCCGTGCCCTCCTGCCGCACGAGGATCTACTGTATTTCGCTGACTCCAGCTTTGCGCCCTATGGCGGCAGACCGGTCGAAGAGATCGTTACGCGCTCGCTGGCGATCGCAGCGTTCCTGGTCGAACACCGCGCCAAGGCGCTCGTGGTGGCGTGCAACACGGCAACCGCTGCCGCAATCAAGGCGCTGCGCGCCCGCTACCCTTCCCTGCCGGTGGTCGGCGTGGAACCCGGCCTGAAACCGGCCGCGGCATTGACCCGAAGCGGCACGGTAGGCGTCCTGGCAACCACACGCACGCTCTCCAGCGAAAAATTCCGCGTACTGCACCAGCAGATTGGCGAGGCGACGAATGTCCGCTTCCTTCCCCAGGCATGCGTCGGCCTCGCCGACCAGGTGGAGAAAGGCGAGCTGCAGTCTGCCGCCACCACGGAATTGCTGAATGGGTATATCGCACCGCTTATCGCACAAGGCGCGGACACGCTCGTCCTTGGCTGCACGCACTACCCTTTCGTGCAGCCCCTGATCGAAAAGGTTATCGGCCGCATCGCTTCCACGCCGGTCACCATCGTCGATACCGGCGAACCGGTCGCCCGCCAGCTGATGCGCCTTCTGGCGGAACGCAGCCTGTTGCGTATCGAAGGCACGGGCACGGTCAAGGGATTTACCACCGGCAGCGAAACGTCGCTCTCGGACGCGTTCTCGCGCCTGCTCGGCATGCATCCCGAGGTGATGCGGATTGCTACAAGTGCGTGAATGGGAGCATTTGCCAGTTCGCGCTGAAGTTTGTATAATTACTGGCTTGCCCGATGCGCTATTGGGCGAAGTTATCAATGGTGGCCGTAGCTCAGTTGGTAGAGTCCAGGATTGTGATTCCTGTCGTCGTGGGTTCGAGTCCCATCGGCCACCCCAAAGATTCACATAAAAAAATGCCCGGTTCGATGAACCGGGCATTTTTCATTTCAGGCCTTGCCGTCAAGGCAATCAGAACTCGTATTCCACCTGCGTGCGGAACGTGTTGCTGTGCTTGGCGTCGTTGGCATCGATCAGGTAAGCGGCGTTGTACTTGATGAATTGCCGTCCGCCCAGTGCAATCTTGCCGAACACGGCCGGGCCGAAGATGTGGGATTGCTCGGCGCGCGGCGCGAAGTTGTCCCATTTGCCGACATCACCGAAACCTTGAGCACCGAATTCGAACTGGGGCTTCCAGCGGTACTTGGCCTGCCACTGGTAGCCGAGGCGCATCGGATTGGCTTCTTCAGCGCGATAGTTTCGCTCAAAGAGAATGTTGAGGTTGAGCTGGGTCTTGCCGATGTCCGTCTGGAACAGCGGGCCGAACTTCACTTCCCAGCCTTCGCTGTGGTCTTGCGGTCGCTCGATCTCGGTGATGAAGCCGATGTCGACCGGGTACTTGCCGGTTTCGGTGAGCTGGAACTTGTTTTCCCATTCGACCGCGTCGAAGAACGTACCGCTGCCGTTCTCGCGCTTGTACTTCGCGTACAGTTCGGTGAACCAGTACTCGGTCGCGCCGTAGCCGAAGCCGATGGAAGCGGCGCTTTCGCGTGCCTCGTCGGTCTTTTTCGCCGTGCCGGCCTTGAAGTCGATTTCACGCTCGCCGTATTCGACAGTCGGCGTATAGACGTAATCTGCCGGGCCGGCGATTGCATTGTGCGCCGTCAGGACGAGCGCTGCCACGGCGCTCGCAGCGCCGATCAGTTGCTTCATGGATTTCATGCTGTTTTGAGTTTGTGGGAGGAATTGACGATGTTGCGATGCGTCCACGATGCGCCGGCGTAAATGGCGACGAGCGTCGTGAAGTAGAAGATTGCCTGCATGCCGGTCGGCTTGTCCTCATAGCCCAGGAGGATCGCCAAGGCCGAACCGAGTGTTGACTTGACGGGCAGGATCCAAGAGCTATCCCAGAGCGGCGATGCAAGCGGAGGCAACAGATCGGCCTGGATCAGGAACTTCGCCATCTGGCTGGCCAGGCCGGCGGCCAGCAGCAGCAGTAGCGTGCCGGTCACGGAGAAGAAGCGATGCAGCGGAATGCGAAGCAGGCCCATGTAGGTGACGAGGCCGATCGTTGCCCCGCCCACAAGGCCAAGCACACCGCCCAGCATGACGAGGCCCGGGCCATCCGACGCACTTGCCAGCATGCCCTGCAGAAACAGTGCCGCTTCCGAACCTTCGCGCAGGACGGTCAATGCAATCGCGATGGCGATGGCCGACAATTCCTGCTGGCCGTTGCGGATGGCGACTCCGACGTTCCTGGCCTTCATGGCCATTTCCTTGCCGTGCGACGCCATCCAGATGTTGTGCCAGCCGATCATGACCACGGCGATGCCCAGCACGACGGCTGAGAAGATTTCCTGGCCGCTGCCGCCGAACAGGTTGGCGATCGATTCGGTCAGCCATGCGACGACGAGCGAACCCATGATGCCGCCGGCAATGCCCATGCAGAGCCAGCGGTTGCGACGCTCCAGCCCGCGGGTGGAGGCGGCGATGATACCGATCAGGAGCGCCGCTTCGAGCGTCTCGCGAAAAACGATGATGGCTGAACCGAACATGGTGTCTTACTCCGCAATGATCACGCCCTGGGCGGTGTCTTCGTGGAATTCACCGAAGAAGGAATAGCGGCCGGCCTTGAGCGGGCCGATGAAAACGCTGCCTTTCGCGCGTGCCGGAATCACTTTTTCGCGATTCAGGTCATGGCTCTCAAATTCCTCGGGCGTTGCATCCTGGTTGTCGACGATGAGCTTTACCTTCTGCCCTGCCGGCACCTTCACCTCAGCAGGCGTGAAACGGTGGTCCTTGATGACGACCGTGACTTCCTTGTCGGCGGCGTTGACGAAAACGGGAATGGCAAGAACTGCGGCGATGAGGGCGTGGCGAATATTCATGCTTTATAAACGAGAATCGTTATCAATAACTGAGATGATAACGATTCTCGTTTACGTGTCAAGGAATTTTGCAAGAAACCTTAGCGCGGCGTAACTTCCCCGCCTTATTCTTTCTGCAACATGCCGTATGCCAAACGCGAATGTGTAGCGCAGAACTATTCTGTCCGTGCGCGGAGAAGCAAGCCGGCGAAGACGCTTGCGACTGATACTGACAGGGCGGGAAAGCGAGGCATTGACCCTGGCGGCTGCTGCGGGCTTCGCCAGGCTGGCAGCCTGGCGAAGTGATGTGTGGCGCTTACAGTTTGGTAGCGCTGACGATCTGGAAATTGCCGAAGAAGTAGGTGCTCCGATCGCACTTCCATCCACCCATCTCGTCAAGGCATGCAAGCGGGTCGTGCGTGTTCCACAAGGCGAGTCCGAGCGGCTCGAACACCTTGAAGTAAGTCCAGCTCAGGGCACGCAGCACGCGCAGTTCCGGCCGATGGAATTCGCCCAGGTAGAGCTTTCCGCCCGGTGCGAGCATGCGCCCTGCTTCCTTCAGTGCCTGTCCCTTGAGGTGGTGCGGCAATTCATGCAAGAGGAAGAAGATGACATTCGCATCCACCATGCCTTCCTGCTGTTTCATCGCAGTGGCATTGTCGACGATGAACTCCACCTTGTTGCCGAAATGAGCGAGCTTGGTCCTGGCGTGTTCCAGTTCATTCGGGATGATGTCTGCGACGAGGACGCGCTCCGCGCCACTCTGCAGCGCAGCCTTCACTACCCGCGGCATGACGTTGCCGAATGCGCAGGACGTGATCAGCACTTTCTTGCCGCGCAGGTCCTGTTGCCTGAGTCCGGACACGATTTTCGACACGAGGCGGTGATACTGGAACAGCAGGATGGCGGAGATGATCGGCTGGAAGTCGACCATCTTGATCAGGCCCATGTTCGAATAGATCGGATAGACGTGCGATCGCTCGCTTTGCGATCCGGGCGTGAGGCCGCGCACGATCAGCGCGCCCCGCGTCACCACGAAGAAGAAGAGGCCTGTCGACACCAATACCGCAGCCAACACATAAAATCCATGAAGCATCCAGGCATCCATTATTTTTCTCCCTAAGTAGAAAATCCGTTACAGGCTTGTCTCCTCCGAATTTCCTCCTTGCCGAATCACTCAGGCGGATGGAATTTGCATCCAGACTAGCACTAAAAATTAATGGCAGGTAACGCCGTTGGTTAGCGTTGACATCAGTCAATTTATTTCTGATGAAACAGAAGCGGCCATCTTGCCACGTGAAGAAACCGGGGCTCGTATTTGATGCAGTTCAAGTTTTCGATGCGGCCGGTCGATTCCTCTCTTCAAGCATCTAGACTGGAAAAAGCGCCACAACAATTCCATTCAGGGAGTCAGCCATGTCCATTATCCCGGCGGCGAAATCGCTGCTTTTCTCACTGTGCCTGGCCGCATCAAGCGCCATGGCCGGCCCGCTCGACGCGCTCTCGAACCAGGATGCTTCCAGCGGCCTCAAGGCGGCGTTGGAGAAAGGCGCGGTATCCGCCGTTGCGAAGCTCGGCGTCCCGGGCGGTTTCCTGGACAATGAAAAAGTGAAGATCCAGCTGCCTCCCATCCTCGAGCAGGCGCGTCCCGTCATGAAGCTGACCGGACGCGGGCAACAGCTCGACGACCTGGTGGTATCAATGAACCGTGCGGCGGAAGCAGCCGTGCCGATGGCCAAGCCGATGCTGCTCAATGCGATCAAATCGATGTCCGTGGCGGATGCAAAACAGATCCTCACCGGAGGCGACACCTCCGTGACAGACTTCTTCCGTGCGAAGACGTCCAGCCAGCTGACAACGTCTTTCCTTCCGGTGGTGAAGAAGATTACCGACCGCTCCGACCTCTCCGCGAAGTACAACAGCGCGATGGGTCAGGTATCGAAACTGGGCATGGGGTCGAAACAGGCGACCGTGGAAGAGTATGTCACGCAGCGTGCGCTCGACGGCCTCTACACCATGATCGCTGAAGAGGAAAAGGCGATCCGGCGCGATCCGCTCGGCACGGGCAGCAAGATCATCGGCAAGGTGTTTGGGGCGCTGCATTAACAGGTCATCAATGATGTCGGGAGACGCGTCGCAGCCAACAAGCATGCGGGACCATGGATGCATTTAAAGATTCATTACAAATACATCTTATGGTAAAGTAGCGGTGTCGACACAGCGCCATCGCCGCCGGACAGGCAATGACGGGCGCGGAGCGCCGGCAGTTTGCAGCAGGAGTCCCGACATGGCAAAAAAATTCCCGGTGAACCCCAAGCATCCCGAGCGGATCTGCTGGGGATGCGACAAGTTCTGCCCGGCCGATTCAATGGCCTGCGGTAACGGTTCGGAGCGCACCCAGCATCCGGTCGAGCTGTTTGGCGAAGACTGGCTCGAATGGGGGCTCGATGCCGAGAGCGACGGTGCGGAGGCACCGCCCGACCCTTCGGATCGCTGAATCAGGATTTCAGCAGCGCGCGCAGCTCGGTCTTGAGCACCTTGCCGTAATTGTTCTTCGGTAGCTGATCGAGCAAGACATAGCGCTTGGGTCGCTTGAAGCGCGCGATCTGTTCAAGGCAATGACGGTCGAGCGCCTCCTCCGTGACGGCGCTGCCAGCAGCGGGCACCACGAAAGCCACCACCACTTCCCCCCATTCAGGATCGGGCGCCCCGACCACCGCCACCTCCGCAACACCTTGCGCCGTCAGCAGCACCTCTTCCACTTCGCGCGGATAAATGTTGGAACCGCCGCTGATGATCAGGTCCTTGCTGCGATCCTTGAGCGTGAGAAATCCGTCGGCGTCGAGACAGCCGACATCTCCCGTAAACAGCCAGCCGTCGCGGATGGCCGAGGCGGTCGCGGCTTCGTTGCCCCAGTATCCGGCCATCACCGTATCGCCCTTCACCAGCACCTCGCCGACTTCGCCCACCGGTAGGTCGTGCCCGCCTTCGTCGGCCACCCTCAACTGCACTGGCGTCTGCGCCAGGCCGACGGAGGCAACGCGTTCCAGGTAGCGCGGATGCGCGGTGTCCAGCAGATGCCTGCGCGACAGTGCGGTCGCGACCATCGGCGTTTCACCCTGGCCGTAGATCTGCACGAAGCGAGGCCCCAACACGCGCAACGCGCGCTGGATGTCGGACACATACATCGGTGCGCCGCCGTACACAATCGTCTTGAAGGAGCGTGCCGCATCTTCGGGAGTCAGTCCCGCTTGTTCCGCATGGTCCACGAGACGCTTGACGATGGTAGGCGCAGCGAAAGTGGACAGCGGCCCAATCTGCCGCCCCAGCGCGAACAGCTCTGCCGGATCGACACCGCCGGATGCGGGTATCACGTGGCGCGCGCCGGCCATCAGGTGCGGAATGGCGTACAGGCCCGCGCCGTGCGACATCGGTGCCGCATAGACGATCGCGTCCTCCGGCGCCACCGCATCCACATCGACAAAATACGTCAGGCCCATCGTCATCAGGTTGCGATGCGTGAGCATCACGCCCTTCGGACGACCCGTGGTGCCGCTGGTGTAGAACAGCCAGGCCACATCGCCGGCTTCACGTTCCGTGACGGGAACAGTGTTCATGTCGGGTGCCGGCGCGAACCATGCGTCGGCTTCGCCGGACGCTATGTTGATCTGCTGCTCCAACCCGGCCAGCGGAAGCGGCGCAAGGTCTTCGCTCACAAAGCCGAAGCGGATCTGCGCGTTGTCGATGATCCACTCCACTTCCCTGGCGTGGAGCTTGGCATTGACGGGGACGACCACCAGCCCGGCCCACCACGCGCCCCAGAGCACTTCCAGATAGCGTGGATGATTGTGCATGAACACCAGCACGCGGTCGCCGGCGACGAGGCCGGCTTCGCGCAGTCGCGCAGCCAGTCCCGCACTGCGTGCCGCCCATTCGCTGTAGGTGGCGTGCAGCGAGGTGCCGTTGAAGATGGCGGCGCGCTCGGGCGTGGCGCGCGCATGCCGTAGCAGCAGATGGGCAAGGCTCATGGGTCGTCTCCTGTTTGTCGTTATCGGATCGTCAGTACTGGTAGAAGCCGCGCCCGGTCTTCCTGCCGAGGAATCCGGCATCGACCATTTCCTTCAGCAGCGGCGCCGGACGATATTTCGGATCGTTGAAATCGCGATAGAACACTTCCATCACGGCGAGGCAGGTGTCGAGCCCGATCAGGTCGGCCAGTGCCAACGGGCCGATCGGATGGTTGGCGCCCAGCTTCATGCCGGCGTCGATTTCTTCCGCGCTGGCGATGCCTTCCTGCAGCACGAACACGGCTTCGTTGATCATGGGGACGAGAATGCGGTTGACCACGAAGCCGGGGGAGTTCTTGACCAGGATCGGCGTCTTGCCGGTCTTCTTCGCCAGCGCTTCGGTCGCGGCAACAGTTTCATCGCTGGTCTGCACGCCGCGGATCACTTCCACCAGCGACATCACCGGCACAGGGTTGAAGAAGTGCATGCCGACGAATTCCTGCGGACGCGACATCGCAGCGGCGAGCTTGGTGATGGAAATCGATGAGGTGTTGGTGGCAATGATCGTGCCGGGCTTGGCGAGCACGTCGATCTCTTTCAGGATGCTGCGCTTGAGCTCCAGGTTTTCCGTCGCCGCTTCAATGATGAATTCGGCCTTGGCGAGCTTGTTCAGGTCGGTCGTGCCGCTGATGCGCCCGAGCGCGGCGCTCATGTCTTCCGCCTTCATCTTTCCCTTGCTGACGGCACGCTCGAACAATGCCTTGATGCCGTCGAGGCCGCGCTGCACCGCTTCGTTGCTGATGTCGCGCATGACGACGTTGATGCCCGCCAGCGCGCAGACCTGCGCGATGCCGCTGCCCATTTGTCCGGCGCCGATGATGCCGATGGTTTGAATGCTCATGATGCTCCTTCTGATGGCGTTGAATGATCGGTCGAATGATGCAACATTCTACAATTTTGTTGTCTCTCTGTTCATGGACGGCACGGCGTCGAACGGCATTCGCAGTTCAGGCCATAATATTGACGCAGCCGCGCCGGCCGATGCCGCCAAAACGAATCCACTTTGAGATGAAACAACGATGACCGTCACGCCGCCCGTCATACGCCCCGCAGCGACACTGATACTGGCCCGCGATTGCCCGCAGGGCATCGAGGTCCTCCTGTTGCAACGCTCGCATGATGCGAAGTTCGCGCAAGGCGCGCATGTCTTCCCGGGCGGTGCACTGGATGCAAGCGATATGCTCGTAGCGACGCAGGGGCATTGCGCCGGACCGGATGAAGCCGGCGCCAGCCGCGCGCTGAACGTGGAGAGCGGCGGACTCGCACACTGGGTTGCCGCCGTCCGCGAGTGTTTCGAAGAATCGGGCCTGCTTTTCGCGTATGACGAAGCGGGTGAACTGCTGGCGACCGGCGCGGGAGAACTCGCCCGTGCACTCGCGGACAGCCGCAGGAAGCTGCGCGCCGGGCAGATGACGCTGGCCGAGGTCTGCGGTACGCACAAGCTCCGCCTTGCCACCGACAGACTGCATTATTTCAGCCACTGGATCGCGCCGCCGATTGCGGCGCGCCGTTTCGACACCCGCTTTTTCGTCGCCGCCGCGCCATCGGCCCAAATGCCTTCACATGACGACGCCGAAACCATTGGACATCTCTGGATCAGTCCATCCGATGCGCTCGCGCACCATCAGTCGGGAGCGATGACGCTGATGTTCCCGACCGTCAAGACGCTGGAGTCGCTCGCGGCCTTTCGCGATACGGCCTCGTTGATCGCGCACACGCGCGGACTTGCCGCCGTGAGTCCGGTCATGCCCCGGGCAGCGAAGGCGCGCGACGGGATGAAGATTCTGATTGCGGGCGATGCCGCTTACGCAGAAGTCGGCAAGATCGACCCGGAAGGCACAGGCTCTGCCTCGTGTGAGATTGTGCCGGGCATCGTCACGCAGCTTTCCGCCACCGTGCGTCGCATCGCCAGCCCGAACCCGCACTTCATGCGCGGGCCGGGCACCAATACCTATCTGCTCGGCGCCGGTGATGACATCGCGGTGATCGATCCCGGTCCCGCAATGGGAGACCATGTGCATGCGCTGCTCGCACTGGCGCATGGCCGCATCCGATGGATACTCGTCACTCACACGCATGGCGACCATTCGCCCGCGGCACGACTGCTGAAAGAAAGGACCGGTGCGGAACTGATCGGCATGCCTCCGCCGCCCTTCGATCACCAGGACCAGGGCTTCGTGCCGGACCGGATTCTCAGGGACGGCGAACGCATCCGTGTTGGCGGCTGCGCAATCCGTGCGATCCACACGCCGGGGCATGCGTCGAACCACTTGTGCTATCTACATGAGGACGAGCGGCTGCTCTTCACGGGCGACCACATCATGCAAGGGTCTACGGTGGTGATCAATCCGCCGGATGGCAATATGTGCGAGTACCTGTCGTCGCTGCGCAAGGTGCAGCAGGAAGATGTGGACTGGCTCGCGCCGGGGCATGGATTCCTGATGGACCGCGCGGGTGAGCGCATCGATGCCCTGCTGGCGCATCGCCAGGCGCGCGAGAACATCGTGCTGGCCGCACTCGACAGTTTGCGTGCAGCCACCGAGGAGCAGCTGCTTCCCGTTGTGTATGCCGACGTGCCGAAAGAGCGCTTCGCGATGGCAGCGCGTTCGCTGGCCGCGCATCTCATCAAATTGCATGAAGAAGGCCGCGCCGTCGAGAGTGATGGACTGTGGCGGCGCACGGCCGCTGATTGAATCGAGTCATCTCGCTTTCTCATGCATCCATTCTTCCCGACGACGCGCTAACAGAATTCCTGCATGTGCGCGATGTAGGCTTCAATGCGATGTTCGCCGAGCCTTGCCTTCAGCAGCAATGGCCGTCGGGGCGCGCATCCGGGGACGAGTTTCTCGTCGACGCAATACTCAAGCTGATCTGCGGCTGCGAATCCGAGCAGGGCCGGCGGCAGGCGCGGCACGGGGTCCTTGAGGTGATAGGTGTGGAACGGATAGGGCTGCATGCAGGTGGCAAGCGCATTGCCGTAGCGCGGCATGCCGAAGGTGTAGCACTGCGGTCCCGTCGATGGCGGCCAGTAGCCGCGAAATTCTTCCATCCCATACAGAATGGCTGCCATCGCACCGCCGAGCGAGTGGCCGGTGACGATGACCGGCATCCCCTCCGGCCAGCTCCGCAGCGACTGAATGATGTCCCAGCGCAGGGACTGGATGGTGTGGAAGAACCCCGAGTGGAAACCGAGATGCGCCTTCTCTCCGCCATAGGGGTGGATCATCCTTGCGCGAAAATCGATCACCCAGTCGGACAGGTAGAGCAGGCGCGTGCCGCGGATCGCCACGACGATGAAGAGATCGGTTTTCACGCCGATGGCGACGGCACCGCGATTGCTTGCGATGAAGACATCGACCCTGCCACCTAGGTCCGATGCCGTGAGCAGCGCGCGCATATCCAGCGTGATGCGCTCGGCGAAGACCAGTTGATAGAGCTCTGACGGGACGATCTTGACGCCCTTGCTGCTATCAAGTTCGTACTGGGGAATGTGCGCATAGGCAAGCCGCGAGAACAGCGCTGACACCAGCGCCTTGTCGCGGCTGAATGCATGTTCCGCCCAGGCATGCGCCGGCACCTTCCGGATCGTCGCGCGGATGGTGCCGAGCAATCTGTTGACTTCATCCTGGCCCGAAGTGTCCATGCGCAATTTTCCTTCTTCCTGCTTCAGGCAGGCGCCATCAATGCCTTGACGATGAATTCGTTCGCCTCATCCACGTCGACACGATAGAGAAAGTCGAAGCCTTCTTCCAGGTTCGGCCTTTCCATGCGCTTCAGCGTGCCGAGCAATCCCTTCAGTGGGATCCGCGCCTGGCCGGTGCGCTGCTCGTTCCATGCGATCGCGCGATGCACCTGCGGTTCGAAGAAATAGCCGTGGACGTGGAACCCCGCATCGCGGGCACGAAGAATATACTCCGCCCGCTCGCTGCGCAGCACATTCGTGTTGTCCACCACGAAGCGTTGGCCTGTAGCGATGCACGCCTCCACGAACAGGCGTTCGCGATGCCGCGTCCTGAGCATGTCGAGGCTGATGCGGAGATGGGTGTCGAAGAAGTGCTGGCGATAGAAGGTCGACTTGCCCGAGCCCTGGATGCCAATGAATATGACTGCGTCCATTCGCGGCCTTTTAATCGAACCGGCGGGAAACGCACGCATCTAACTGCTGTGAATTTCCACGCGGGAGCATTGATGAAGCATGCATTTCTTACCGTCGCGCTGGCATTGCTCGCCGGATGCGCGACAACGCCAGGCCCCTCTGATGGAACGGTCCAGGGCAACAACGACGTCTACAATGACCCTACCTATCCCGGCCCGGGCGTGCACCTTGGCATCGGCATAGGCCGATGGGGCGGACATACAGGCGGAGGCGCCGGGATCGGACTGGGCTGGTAATCCGCTGGAGCCCTACGGCTTCTCTTGCGCATCCCGTGCACCCGGTGCGCCGGTCGGCACGCGGCGGCCTGTTGCATATCCGAAGAAGCGAGCCTGCCTGCGTGCGTCGGCAGCCAGCAGGCTGAGGATTTCGCGCGTCACGTCGGCACTTGCACCGCGTTGTTCAGCCGTCATGCGTGGACTGGTCCTGAAAAATTTTGTTCCCATGCGCGCCTTACTCCGTGTGGTCGATATCTTCCAGCTGCAGCAACACCGAGATGAACACTCCGGTGATCAGTCCGGCGGCAAGGACTCCCAGCAATGAAATCAGTGCGTTGACCATGTTCCCCTCCCCTGCTTGGTCCTGACGATTACAGCATTCGCCGAAAGCCGTAATGTTGCGTTCGATCAGTATCGACACCGCAATAATTGACGAATATCAATTGCCAGCATGAAACGGAAAGGTGTTGCCGGAAATGAAACGGCAGCAGATGCCTGAAGCAATCTGCCGCCGTTGATGAACGCTGCCACTATGTCATGCCGGAGCGAGAGAGGGTTCGCGCCCCTTCTTGCGCAGGCGCAGCAGCAGCGGCATCACGATCATGATGGCCGCGCCGGTCCACAGCGAGATCGAAATCGGGCTTTGCCAGAGGATGCCGATTTCGCCGTTGGTGATCGACAACGCGCGGCGCAGGTTCTGCTCCATCATGTCGCCCAGCACGAAGCCGAGGATCAGCGGTGCCATCGGCATGCCGCACTTGCGCAGCAGGTAGCCGCCCACGCCGAGCGCGGACATCAGTACCAGGTCGAAGGTGGTGGCATGCACCGCATACACGCCCACCGTGCTGACTGCAAGGATGCCGGGTACGAGCACCCAGTTCGGCACCTTGAGCATGCGCGTGAAGAGCCCGACCATCGGAATGTTCATGAACAGCAGCATGACGTTGCCGACAAACATGGACGCGATCAAGCCCCACACCAGTGCCGGCTGCTGCTCGAACAGCACCGGGCCGGGAGTGATGTTGTAGAGCGTGAGCGCGCCCATCATCACGGCGGTGGTGCCGGATCCCGGCACACCGAGCGTGAGCATCGGCACGAAGGAGCCGTTGGCCGCCGCGTTGTTGGCCGCCTCCGGTGCCGCCACGCCGCGGATGTCGCCTTCGCCGAAGGTGCCTTCCTTGTCGGTCAGGCGCTTTTCCATCGCGTAGGTGATGGCGCTGGCGACGGTGGCACCCGCACCGGGGAGCACGCCGACCACGAAGCCGACCAGCGACGAACGCAAGGTGCCCCACCAGGTGTAGGCAAGTTCCTGCAGGTTGAACAGCGTGCGCCCGGTATCGGGAATGCTCGACGGGCCATGCGCATTCTCCAGCATCAGCAGCACTTCGCTGATGGAGAACAGCCCGATCACGACGACGATAAACTGCACGCCGTCGGCGAGGTGGATCGAATCGAAGGTGAAGCGATACACGCCGGAATTGGCATCCACGCCAACGGTCGACAGCGACAGGCCGATGAGGGTTGCCAGCAGCGCCTTGACCGGCTGGTTGCCCATGAGGCCCGTGAGGCAGGCGAAAGCAAAGACCATCAAGGCGAAGTACTCCGCCGGCCCGAACGCGAGCGCCCATTTTGCGAGGATGGGCGCGGCGATCGCGAGGCCGGTGGTGGCAATGATCGAGCCGACGAAGGAGCTCCACGCCGAGATCGACAAGGCCACGCCGCCCAGCCCTTTGCGTGCCATCGGATAGCCGTCCATCGCGGTCATGATGGCCGAGGCGTCGCCCGGCACATTGATCAGGATGGACGAGATGCGACCGCCGTATTCGCAGCCGATGTACACCGCCGCCAGCAGGATCAAGGCCGTCTCCGGCGGCAGCTTGAGCGCGAAGGCAAGCGGCAGCAGGATGGCCACGCCATTGATCGGACCGAGGCCGGGCAGCATGCCGACCACCGTTCCCACGAAGGCACCGAAGGCAGCAACGGCGAGGTTGACCGGCTGCAGGGCGACGCCGAATCCTGTCGCCAGGTAGGACAAGGTTCCCATTACATCCCCCACTGCGCCGCGAGCGGCTTGAGCAGGCCCAGCGGCAGGACCACGTCCAGCAGCCTGTCGAACAGCACATACAGCGCGATGCCCAGGCCGATGCCCGTCAGCGCGCATTGGCGCCAGGTGCCGCCGAAGAAGCGCCCGACCGGCACGCCCATCAGCGCCGTCGCGATGATGAAGCCGAACGCCTGGAACAGCACGGCATAGGCCACCACCGATCCCGCGCACAGCATGATCCTGCTCAGCTGCCTGCCGCGCGCGAATCGTGTCCCCGCAAGCGCCTCAGTGCCCGGCCTTGCCATGAGCCATGCGCCGCAAAGCGCCATGAGCAGCGCCAGCACGAGCGGAAACGCACGCGGCCCGACCGGCTCGTATTCCACCGGCGCGGCGTAGCCCCAGGCGGCGATGGTCATGGCGCCGGCCATCAGCAGCGCCACCAATCCAAGGATCCGGTCGCTCATCATTTCGCTCCGGACAATCCGAATTCGCCTGCGAGCTTGCGGTATTGCTGCGTGTAGCGCTTGATGTAGATGTCGAGCTGGGCGCCCGTCATCGAGAACGGGAACAGGCCGCGGTCGTCACGCAGCTTTGCATACTCCGGCATGCGCATCATCTTGCCGAAGGCATCGCTCCAGGCATTGAAGTCGGCATCGCTGACCTTCGGGCCCATGTAGAAGCCGCGCACGATCGGCCATTCGACGTCGATGCCCTGCTCCTTGGCAGTCGGCACACTGGCCATCGCACCCGGCAGGCGCTTGTCGGCGAAAACGGCGAGCACGCGGATGTTGGCGCCGGCGGCGATCTGGGATGCGGCTTCGGAGGCGTCGCCCGAGTACACCTGTACGTGGCCGCCCTGCAATGCAGAAATGGCCTCGCCGCCGCCTTCGAAGGCAACGAAGCGCATCGCCTTGTGGCTCACGCCGGCCGCCCTCGCGGTCAGCGCGGCTTTCATCCAGTCCTGGCTGCCGACGGTGCCGCCGGCGCCGAACACGACCTTGGACGGATCGGCCTTCAGTGCGGCGAGCAATTCCTTCAGATCCTTGTAGGGCGAGTCCTTGCGCACGATCACCGCGCCATAGTCGGCGCCGACAATCGACAGCCAGCGCACGTCGCTCTCGGAGTATTTGCCGAACTTGCCTTGCGCAATGTTGAGCAGCGAACCACCGGAAAACGCAACGATGGTGTTGGCATCGGCCGGACGCTGCGCGACGATGGCATTGTAGGCGACCGCGCCTATCCCGCCCGGCATGTAGGTCACGCGCATCGGGTCTCTGATGACATGCGCATCCATGAGCGCGGATTGCGCGAGCTTGCAGGTCAGGTCGAAGCCGCCGCCGGGTTTCGCGCCAGCGATGCATTCGGTCTTGTCGAGCGGGCCGGCGAAGACGGATGCGGATATGGCGGACATGGCGGTCAGGGCCACCAGGCACAGGATTTTTTTCATTGCGTTCTCCTCGTCATGGTTATTTCCCGGTGGGGGTGTGCGGGCACCCCGGCACTTGCGGTGCTCATGACTGTAGCAACGCGATCCTGTCAATTGGCTGTCGGTCGTCGCCGGATGCCAGGGGCAGCATCAGGACCACGACACAGCCCGTTCCGCTTGCCACATTGGCAACAACAAGCTTGCCGCCGCATCGTTCCGCAACGGCGCGCGCAATCGCCAGCCCGAGGCCGGAACCGCTCGATACCGCATTGGTGGCGCGGAAGAAGCGCTCCCCCAGGCGCGGCAGCTGGTCGGGCGGAATGCCGGGACCGTTGTCGGTCACGGCGAGCATGGCCTGCCCCTCGCCGGCGGACACGCGCAGACTGACATGCCCCCGTTCGGGCGCGAACCGGATCGCGTTGTGCAGCAGGTTCAGGGCCGCTTCGCGCAACAGGCCGGCATGGCCCGAGATCCAGACCGGCTCGTCCGGCGCGTCGTATTCGAGGTCGATGCGCTTGTCACGCGCCTGCAGCACGACTTCGCGCGCCACCAGCTCTGCCAGCGCGCACAGGTCGACGGTCGACATCGTCAGTTCGGCGGCATCGGCGCGCGCCAGCGAGAGCATCTGGTTGGTGCGGTAGGTGGCGTCGTCAAGCTGCTTCGACACGGCATCCAGCGCCAGTCTTACATTGGCCGGATCATTCTCGCGCAACGCATAGTCGAGCTGCGTGCGCAGCGTCGCCAGCGGCGTGCGCAACTGGTGCGAGGCATCGTCGACGAAGCGGCGGCGCGCTTCCATGATCTGCTGGTTGCGCGCCATATGCTGGTTGATGGCTTCCACCAACGGCTGCACATCGACCGGCACCGCAGCAGTGCCGATCGGGGTGAGGTCGAGCGGCGAGCGGGCGGCGACTTCTTCGCGCAGCCGGCTGAGCGGCTGCAGGGTGAAGTGCAGAACCATCGCCAGCAGGCCGCCTGCCGCCGCCAGCAGCAGGATGTCGCGGCCGGCCGCTTGCAGCACGAGCTTCCTGATGAATTCCGCGCGCGAGGTGAGCGTTTCGGCAACCTGGATAACGATGCGCTCATGCGTGCGATTGCCCAGCGGCTTGTCGAGCTCGCGCGCGTAGGCGCCGACGCGCACCTTGTCGCCGAAATACTCAGCGTCGTAAAACTGCGGCACGCGCGTCTTCAGCGGCTTCGCCGGCTTTGGCATGTCGGAGTTGCCGACTTCGATCAGGCCGTCTTCCGTGCCGACACGGAAAAACACCTGGCCGGAAGCCGTCAGCTCGAAGAATTCGAGCATGGTGTACGGCATCTCGACGGCCACGCCGCCCGATGCGGTAGAGATGTTGGCGTCGATCGCCTTGATGGCACCGAGCAGCGAACGGTCATAGGCTGAATTGGCTGCGTCTACTGCGCTGCGGTAAGCGGCCCAGAGCTCGACGCCGGCGATGACGGACAGCGCCGGCACCAGCAGCGTGAGGACCGTGCGCCTGAGGCTCCAGCGCAGCAGCAGGTTTTTCAGCATCAGCGCAATTCCAGCAGATAGCCGAGGCCGCGCAGCGTGACGATCTGCAAGGGGCTGCCTTCCAGCTTCTTGCGCACGCGATAGATCAGCACCTCGACTGCCTCCGGCGCTGCGTCGACGTCGTCTTCGAACACCTTGTCGTAGATATCCCTCTTGGAAAGCGGCTCGCCGCTGCACTGGAGCAGCGCGTGCAGCAATGCATGTTCGCGTTTGGAGAGCGCAAGCGGCGCGTCGTACAGCGTGAACTGGCGCTTGAGCGCATCGTAGGACAGCGGGCCGCAGCTCATGCGCGGATGTTCGCTGCCACGCGCGCGTCGGATCAACGCGGTGAGGCGCGCTTCCAGTTCGTCCACCGAAAATGGCTTGGCCATGAAGTCATCGGCGCCCATCTTCAGCGTGCTGACGCGCTCCAGCAGGGAATCCTGTGCGGTCAGGATCAGGACCGGCAGGCGTTCGTCAGCCTCGCGCAGATGGCTGAGCACGGCGTGCCCATCCATGCCGGGCAGGCCGAGGTCGAGGATCAGCGCGTCGTACCTGACCTGGCGTACGCTGGACTCGACCAGCCGTCCGTCGTCCACCCAATCCACGATGTAGCCGTTCTGCTTCAGTGCCCGGCAGAGCCAGTTCGCCAACTCTTTTTCATCTTCAGCCAGCAGGAGCCGCATATGTCCTTCCTTCGCGCAAGTTCCTGTGCATCATCCATGGCCGGCTGCCAGCTGTCAATTCGGTGCTGTGCTTGCTCACCCAAGGAACAGGCACGAAAGCTGCACGTTTTTTTCGCATCGAACGCTGGCATTCCGTCCTGCAATTTCCTCGAGGGAGAAGCATTGTGGCGCTTTCCGAAACCTGTGCACGCACGAAATTAGGCACGCTGCCATTGCAGCGCCTCGGCATCCGGAAACTGGCTGTATTCCGCGCCTTGCAGTTGGGCGACATGCTGTGTGCAGTGCCGGCCTTGCGCGCCTTGCGGGCCTGGCTGCCCGACACGCACATCACCCTGGTCGGCCTGCCATGGGCAGCGCAGTTCGCGTCGCGCTTTCACGCGTACATCGATGACTTCATTGCCTTCCCCGGTCATCCACAATTTCCCGAACAGCCGGTACGAAAGGAGCAGGTCCTGGATTTCTACCGTGTCATGACCGCATCAGGATTCGACCTTGCCTTGCAATTGCACGGCAGCGGCGATATCAGCAACGGCATCGTTGCCGCCTTCGGCGCGAGGGCTGTCGCAGGTTATGCGACGGAAGACAGCAATACGCCGCATGGATTTTTCGTCCGCTATCCGGACAGCGGCCCGGAGCCCTTGCGACTGCTGAACCTTGCGAATGCGATCGGCGCACCGCCGGCCGGCGTCCACCTGGAGTTTCCGGTTACCGCAGCAGACGAAGCGGAATTGCGCGACAGCGCCGTCGCAGACATTGCAGACGGCCTGGAACCCGGGAGCTACTTGTGCATCCATCCCGGCGCGCGCTTGCGCAACAAGTGCTGGGCGCCGCAGCGTTTTGCGGAAGTGGCGGACCGCCTGGCCGATGAATCCAGCTTGCGCATCGTGTTGACCGGCTCCGGCCAGGAAGCCGACCTGACCAGCGCCGTCGCGTCGCACATGCACAACCCGGCGGTCAACGCCGCCGCACCGATTTCGATCGGCGCCATGGCAGCGCTCATGCGCAAGGGCCGGCTGCTTATCTCGAACGATACCGGGGTGTCGCATATCGCCGCCGGCCTGCGCCTGCCGAGCGTGGTCATCTTCACCATTGCCGACATGAGCCGCTGGGCGCCGCTGGATCAGGGCCTGCACCGTTGCCTGCGCGACCCTGAAGGCGCGCAGGTCGATGCCGTGGTGGAGCATGCGCGCGCGCTGCTGCGCGAGCATGGGCACGACAGCCCTGCCTAATGGAGAAGACGGGAAAGGCGGAGCAATTCCAGCGCCGCTTCGATCACTTCCTCGGCGGGCACCGTATCGAGGAAGCTCAGATCGTGCGGGCAGCGCGTCGTCAAGTTAGCCTCGCCGCATACCGGGCAGTGGATGCGCACCGACATGGCCGAGCGGTGCATGCGTTGCGCCAGCGGCGCCGACTCGACCAGATTGGTCAGCCAGTAGATGCCGACGCACGGCGTACCGATCGCGAGCGCGAGATGCAAGGGCCCGGTGTCGTTCGACACGACAAGCGCGGAGCGCTCCATCCATCCGCACAGGCCGTTCAGCGACAGCTTCCCGCTCAGGTCGATGGCGGGATGGTGCATGCTGTCGATCACCGCGTGCACGATCGGCGCTTCGGCTTTCGTACCATTGACAGCGATCAGCGCGCCTGTCTCCGCAAGCGCATCGCCCAACGCGGAAAAACGTGCGGCGGGCCAGCAGCGACGCGAATCGCTCGCGCCTGGCTGCAGTGTGACCAGCGGCCGCGACAGCGGATCGGGGAGAATGCGCTGCGCCTCCCTGCGGTCGCTCGCAGTGACTTCCAGGTCGCGGCCGATGCGCACGGTATTCGCACCCGCCAGTCCCGCCACTTCCAGTAACTGCAGGCGCCGGTTCTGAGGCGAGCCGAATGCAATCCAGCGGTCGAGCGGCTCGGCATCCTCCGCCTTCAGGCCCATGGTGCAACGTGCGCCGAGGCGCTTCGTGAACGGATTCGCATAACGACCGCCGCCGTAGACCTGGAAAGCCAGGTCGAATTCCTCGCGCTGCATCCTGTCGATGAAGGATTGCAGCTCCGTGCCCTCGTCCTGTGTATCGACCTGTGCATCGGCCGGTGCGCCGACGCCCGGGCATGGAGGAATCACGACGACATCGTCGATCGGCCCTGGCCGGTCCTGGAGGAATTGTGCATGCCATGGCTTGCCGATGTAGGTGAGGCGCGCGCCGGGATACGCCTGCTTGAGTGCATGCAGCGCCGGCAGGACAAACATGAAGTCGCCCACTGCGTTCGGCCGCAGTACAGCAATCCGTTTGACATCGGGAATGAGGGCATGGTCGCGGATGAGCATGGGGCGGTAGCGCCTATGCATTCTGCGGATCGGAGATCGGCAGCACCTTCGGCGCATCGACTTCGCGTGTCGGCAGTGTCGTCGGCAGTTCGAGATGGTAGGCGCCGGACGGGATCATGCCGCAGCCGCCGAAGCGCTGCATGACCCGCAGCTGCGCCAGCACATCTTCGCCGCAATGTTCCGACGGCAGCTCCTGCCAGAAATCGAAGCCGCCTGCCGCGCGCAGCTTGTCTGTGTCGAACAGCACGCAGCCGCCGATCCACGCGATGCGATACGCGCGCGCTGCCTCGCCGTCGAGGCCGAGCCGCGCCTGCACATGGAACAGGTTGGCCGCGCTGTGCAGGTGGTGGCGCTCCCATTCCGGGCTGCCGGGCGCGACGGTCTCCGGCTCGACGGACGATTCCCAGAATTCGATGTGCTGCTGGTGCGGGCGGATGTCATCCACGAAGCTGAGGCCGTGCAGCGCGCTGCCCACGAAGCCGCAACGTTGCGCGCGGATGAGACGCAGCAGGCGCGTGATCATGTCGTTCTCCAGCACCACGTCGTCGTCGAGGAACAGGCAGTAGGGCGACGCCGCCTGCGACAGCAGGAAAGCACGCTGCTCCGCCATGCCGCGACGCGGCAAGTGACGATGGCATTGCACCTCGCGTCCGTTTGCTTGCAGTATGCGCATCAGGGCGCGCACCTCGCCGCTGTCGAGCGCGCTGTCCGGCTCGGACTGGTCGGAGATGACGACGCGGAACGCCTTGTGGTCCTGCGAGAACAGCGATGCCAGCGTGACGGCCAGCGCGGCGGACCTGCCGCAGGTAGGAATCAGGACATCGACCTCGCAGGGACGCGTCATTGCGCGCTTCCCGCCTGTGTGCTCGCGCCGGGCCGCGCGTACAGATACGGATTGAGCGTGGGGTCGTTGTACATCTTGAACTGGCGATAGACCTTGAAGTACGCGCGCCCTTCCCTCGCGTCCTCGATCAGCCCGTCGAAGCATGCGCCGAGATCCTTGCGCTGCTCGATCAGCCGGTTGAGCTTCGCGGTGCAGGTTGCGATGTGCTCCGCGCTTGCATCCACACGCAGCGTCTGCTCGCGCATGTGGAAGATCTTCAGGCAAAGGATGGACAGGCGGTCGATCATTGCACCAGCGGTTTCGCTGTTCAGCCGCGCCTCCGAATGACGCATGGACAGGAACGGATCGAGTTCCGTCAGGATGGCTTCGTCAATGGCTTCGATGGCATCGTTGCGACGCTGGTTGTACTGGTCGATCAGCCGCTTGCTGGCCGCGATTTCGCTCGCATCGACATCGGTGCGCCGCGCCTTGTCTTCCTCGTTCCACAGCAAGGTGTTGAAACGGTGGTTGGCCTCGATCCAGTGCCAGATGTCATTCGTCGCTTCTGGCAATGCACTGCCGGGCCAGCCAGGATCCGCCAGCTTTCCGTCATGGAAGGAGATGATGGACCCTGCATCGAGATTGTCTGCCATGGTTTTCTCCGGACTAAAGAATGCTGGTGTTCATCCTGACGGTTTCGCAGGGAGCGACTGTCGACGATGCAGCAAGATTGTCCAGCTCGTCCTTGCCAGCGCGGCGCGCCCTGCGTCTCTGCCTGGTGCTGTGCTAGTGCAATTGGTGCTTCAATTGCGCAATCGCGTCATGCGCGTCACTGAGCGCTTTCTGCAGCTCCTCATCGACGGCATTGCCGTCCTGGCGGCAGGTCTGTATCGCGCGGTCGCCGAGCTTTTCCAGTGTGTCGATGCATTCGGCGATGCGATTCACGTTGTTTTCGTTCTCGAGGATCTGCCTGGTGTGTTCGGATTCCTTGCCGAGATCATTGATGCGCTCCCGCAGGTCCTCGGGCACTCCATTGCTCAGCTGACAGGCAAGCGACGCGTTGTCGATGGATTTTGCGACACCGCTGAAACGTTCCTTGATCTGGTTTGCGTGCATGCAAGCTCCTTGAACGGTTCTTACGTTGTCCAGTTCGTTCGATTTGATCCCGGATAGTTCCCATGCCGGCAATGCGCTTCCGCAAGGAGAATTGAGCTTGCATGGGGGTGTTCGAGGGTATAGCTTGTAAATAAAGCTGGACATTGAAGCTGAATACAGTTCGATGACATATGGGGAGGTGGCCATGAGCGCGTCGAATGTTGGTGAGGTGCAAGCTGTTCGCATTGCACCGAACGATCTGGAAGGCTTGCTTGGCGTCAGCGAAGCGCCGAACGGGCTGGTCATCTTTGCGCATGGAAGCGGCAGCGGCCGCTTCAGTTCGCGCAACAATCAGGTTGCCGAAGGCTTGCGGCGTGCCGGCATGGCGACGCTGCTGCTCGATCTTCTGCTGCCCGAGGAGGAAGACAACCGCGCCAAGGTATTCGACATTCCGCTGCTCGCTGCGCGCTTGCTGGAAGCGACGCGCTGGGCGAGGCAGCAGGCGGGTCTCCGTGAATTACCGATCGGCTATTTCGGCGCGAGCACCGGCGCCGGCGCTGCGCTGGTGGCGGCGTCGCATCCCGATGCCGCGATTGCCGCCGTCGTCTCGCGTGGCGGCCGTCCGGACCTCGCGGGCAGCGCGCTGGGCAAGGTGAAGGCACCGACCTTGCTGATCGTCGGCGGACTGGATACGCAGGTGATCGAACTCAATCGCGACGCGATGGAGCAGATGCATGCGGAGAAACAACTGGTGATCGTGCCGGGAGCGACACATCTCTTCGAGGAGCCGGGCACGCTGGACCAGGTGACCAAGCTTGCGGCCGACTGGTTCGCGAAGCATCTCGTCCCGGCGTAACTGTGCAAAGGAGAGGACCATGTCGCTGTTTTCAGGACACTTTCCATTCAAGGACAGGCACGATGCGGGGCAGAAGCTGGCCGAGTCGCTGATGCATCTGAAGGACCTGCATCCGGTGGTGCTCGGCTTGCCGCGCGGCGGCGTGCCGGTGGCGTATGAAGTCGCGCGCGCGCTCGACGCCCATCTCGACGTGCTGATCGTGCGCAAGATCGGTGCGCCGGGGCACGCCGAACTCGGCCTCGGTGCGGTGGTGGACGGCCAGCATCCGCAGTGCATCCTGAACGAGGATGTGGTGCAGATGGTGCGTCCGCCGGAAGGCTACATCGAAGCGGAACGCGGACGGCAGCTGCAGGAAATCGAACGTCGGCGCGCCTTGTATTGCGGCGCGCGCCCGCCGGTCCGCGTCGAGGGCCGCACCGTGATCGTGGTGGATGACGGCATTGCCACCGGCGGCACGCTGAGGACGGCGCTCGCTGCGCTGGCGATATCCGGCCCGGCGAAACTGGTATTCGCGGTGCCGGTCGCGCCGCACGACGCGCTGGAAAACATGCGCCGTATTCCCGGCGTGGATGAGGGCATCTGCCTGTATGTGCCGGAATGGTTCCGGGCCGTCAGCCAGTTCTATGAAAACTTCGACCAGACCAGCGACGAGGAAGTCGTCGAACTGCTGGGCTATGCGGCACAGGAAAGGCTTGGCGAAGCCGCGGAAGAGGAATCGCCGCATGGGCCGGTGGAAGAACTGGGCGCCGGTTCTGAGATCGATGCGATTCCGCCAGACTCGGTGCGTGACCGCAGGCCGCCGGATTCCTCGCTGCCGCAGGTCGATCATCCGCACAGGTGACGGCGCGCTTGATTCCTTCGCAGCCGGTGTTCAGTTGTCGATGCTCAGGACCTCGCCGTTGAGGATCCTCTGCAGATAGCGCTGGCCGTTTTCTTGTCGCAGAAAATGCCGGTATGCATGGGCGCCGAATTCCAGCGCGTCCGTCAGATACAGGATGACAGCATACAGCTGCCAGCTCTCATCGTAGTCATAGCGCCAGAGAATCTCCTGTCTCAATGCCGGCCTGAGCGTCGTGAAGAAGGTGACGAAGGCGATGTACTCCTGTCCGAGCAGCGTCGGTTCCGACCTGAAGTTATGGAAGGCGATTGCGTGCGCCACTTCATGAGATATGACGGCCTGGTAGATCGACGGGTCGGCGGGAACCTTGAAGGTGGTGTGACGGCGCCGGAACTCCGCATAGTCGAGAACGTAGATTTGCTTCTCGTTGCGCGAGTAGGCGCCAAGCGCGGACCTCGGCAGGTCCTCCGGCAGGCGGGCGGCAATCTTGATGGAAATGCTCGGCGGCATGGCCATCCCCTGCGCAGTCAGGAACCTGACCGCGCTGCGCGCGCCCCGGCAGGAACGGACTGCATCCGTCAGCCTCGATGACTCGACGACTACCTGCAAGCCCGGGCACTTCAGCTTGCGCGCGTTCGCGGGCTGGGCCGTGAACAGGGCGACGACAAAAAGAGCCGCGGCTGCGCGCCCAAGTGCGGTGTGCATGTGCGATAGCATAGGGCCCCACTCGGGCACGCAGCCCTTTCGATATCACCTCGGCTGCAGCGGGTTAGCGCGCCTGGATACGATCGATATATTCAAGCAGCATCAAGATGCGGGCACGGACGAGCGCGGCGGCATCATAACTGCCGCGCGCCTCCTTGTAGAATTCCGCGTTCTCGATCTGGAATTCCCTGCCCCACACCGGCATTTCGCGCGAGCCGTGGCTCGGCACATTTTTACCCTCGATCACCTCATAGAGCCGCGACACGGGCAGAACGCCGCGGTTCTTCTTCGCCAGTTGGGTCAAGTCCGTGGGACTGGTGCGCAACTGCCCTGCCATCGGGCCATCGCCCTTGCCGCTCAAGCCATGGCAGCTTGCGCAATTCGCCTCGTACTCCTGCTTGCCGATATCGGCCTTCGGTTGTTGGGCGAAAGCCGCTCCCGTACTCATCGCCATGCAAACTGCAATCAGGCATGCGTTCATCCGGTTTTTCATTTTGCGCTCCTGGTGTTGGTTGGGAACCGTTTGATGCGTACTGCATGTCCTCGTCAACTTTCAAAATAGTGCGCGCCACATTCGACAGATTGATGTTCCTCAGTGGTCTTCACGCCGAGAACCCGCTCGCGCCGGCAGTCCGGAATCCGGTTTCCCGGAAGCGGGAAAAACCCCTTCCGAAAAATGGAAACCCTGGCATTGAAAAAATTAAATCATCAATAAAATCAATTACTTGCATCTTGAATAAGCGTTGGTACGGAAGATGCTAAACATTTGCCACCACGCCACGAAACGCACGGCGTGTACCGGCCAGTTGATCCAACAATTCAGAAGACTGCATGCAATGAGAACTGAATTACCATCCCAGCACGGCGAACAACCGCTGATGAAAAACATCCTCGCCAATGTCTCGCCCTATCGCGCGCTCGACACCGGCAGTCTCGACCAGCTCGTGGAATGCTCCCTGCCGCTGCGACTGCACGGCCAGAAGGAAGTGATCCGCCAGGGCGAACCGGCGAAAGGCGTTTATGTGGTGATTTACGGCCAGGTGAAGCTGTATGTCGGCAACAGGCAGGGTCCCCACAAGGTGCTGGCCATCCTCGGCCATGACAGCTGCTTCGGGCTGGCGGAGACCTTCCTTGACAAGCCGCTCGGCGCGTCGGTGGAAACGACCTGCGATGCCATGATCGTATTCACGCCGAAAGAAAAGGTGATGGAACTGGCCAGGAAAAATGCCGCCTTCTTCGAACAGCTGATGACCTGCGCCGCGCGCCAGACGCACAGCCTGATCCTCGATGTGCAGCGCCAGTCGTCCAGCAGCGCGCCGCAGCGTCTCGCGGGCTTTCTGCTGCGTCAGTGCGAACACCAGTCCAGCCGGGACATCGAACTGAGCGTCAGCAAGACGGTGATCGCGTCGCATCTGGACATCACCAGCGAAACGTTTTCGCGCCTGCTCAAGAGGTTTACCGCGCAAGGCATGATCGAAGTGCATGGCCGTCATATCAAGGTGCTGGATTCGGCGAAGATGCAGACGCTGCAGCCGTCCTGACGCCCAGGTTTGCATTCGATGATGTTGAATACCATTGCGGTAAACGCCGCCGGCCTGCTGCCCGCTCCCTCTGCGGCGTCCACAGCCATGCGGCGATCCGGCGAGGCGCCGAAAAAAATCCTGTCCTGCACCAGCCCCGACATTCAGATCGTCCGCAACGGCGATCACTATCGGCTGCTGCATGGGCAGCTGCGCCTTGTCGCACAGCTCTGCATCAGCAGTCATGTCTCCGTCCATGTCCGTGATGAAGGTGAAGTGCGGATCGTCAAGACGCGCGGCGGACTGCTGGTCGAGAGAGACGGGCAACACCTGCCGCTGCTGCGGAACCGTTAGGGCCCAGGCCTGACGCGGCGCAAGGCCTGGCCCTTGTGCTACTTCTTCTCGTTCTCCTTGTCGTCCTCTTCCTCGTCCTTTTCCTCGTCGATCGCCAGGTTCAGCCCGCCCGAGTCGGCGCCGTTCGGCCGCGCGCGCTCGCCGCGCAGCTTGATCTGCAGGCGCAGTTCATTCGCGGAGTCGGCATTGCGGATCGCTTCGTCGTAACTGATGTGCCCGGCGTTGTAGAGCTCGAACAGGGCTTGGTCGAAAGTGCGCATGCCAAGCTCTTTCGACTTGGCCATGGTTTCCTTTATGGCATGGAACTGGCCCTTGAGGATCTGCTCGGCGATGGTCGGCGTGTTGAGCAGGATTTCGATCGCGGCGCGGCGGCCCTTGCCGTCCTCGGTGCGCACCAGGCGTTGCGAGATGATGGCGCGCAGGTTGGAAGAAAGGTCGCCGAGCAGCTGGTTGCGCCGCTCTTCCGGGAAGAAGTTGATGATGCGGTCGATGGTCTGGTTGGCGTTGTTGGCGTGCAGCGTGCCGAGACAGAGGTGCCCGGTTTCGGCGAAGGCGATGGCATGCTCCATGGTCTCGGTGTCGCGGATTTCGCCGATGAGGATCACGTCGGGCGCCTGGCGCAACGTATTCTTCAGCGCATGGTGCCAGGAGAGCGTATCGACGCCCACTTCACGATGCGTGATGAGGCAGGACTTGTTCTTGTGCACGTACTCGACCGGATCTTCGACCGTGATGATATGGCCGGAGGAATTGGCATTGCGGTGATCGATCATCGCGGCCAGCGTGGTTGACTTGCCTGAGCCGGTGCCGCCCACGACCAGCACGAGGCCGCGCTTGGTCATGATCACGTCCTTGAGCACCTCCGGCAGCTGCAGCTTTTCGAAGCTGGGGATTTCTGCGGCGATGGTGCGGATCACCATGCCGGTCTGCTGCTGCTGCACGAAGACGTTGACGCGGAAGCGGCACACATTGGGCAGCGAAATCGCGAAATTGCACTCCAGCTCGGTTTCGAATTCCTGCCGCTGCTTGTCGTTCATCAGCGCCAGTGCCAGCTTCTTCGTGATGTCGCCGTTGAGCTTCTGCTGGCTGAGCGGTTTCATCGAGCCCTGGTGCTTCATGCTGGGCGGGAAATCGGCGGAAATGAACAGGTCCGAGCCGCCCTGCTGGAACATCACCTTCAGGAGCTGATGCATGTAGGTGCGTGCTTCATCGGGGCCGAAATTGGAAGACATATAGTCCTTTCTGTGGCTGGAGCATTGTTGATGGCGGCGCCCTCGCTCATGCGCGCCATCACGCGCATCGGTCCCGGCGCCGCCCGAAAAACCATGCATGGAATTATGTTTCCGCAAGGCACTATTCCGCAAGGATTTTGCGTGCCTTCGCGATATTCGCGCAATGTCGCCGCGTTGCAAGAATTACATGCAACGTGTACAAAAAACGCTGCCTTTTTTACGTGCTTACACGCCCAACGAAAATTTACCCATTGCTTCAAGCAGTTCCGGGTGCCGGTGCGATTGGCACAAGCCTTGCAGAGCACTTCCCTACCAGTCGGAAAAGCAGGCCGCAGGACGCACAAGCTACCTGCGCCGGTTTTCATGCTCGCAATCAAGTCGCGGCGGCAACTGGCGGAACTGCAAACGCAGTACACGTGCCCGCATTCGGCGTGTTCGCCGTTGTGAGATTCATTGCGGAGTTGGCAGAACGATGGCATGCGTTTTCGCCATCGTCATTCAATCCTGTTTAACCTCATAAGGAGCGATTCATGGAACCAAATACCACTTCCCCCGTGTCCGGCAACGGCAGCGACAGGACAACGAGCGCCAGCACAGGGTCGTCGACCGGCAGCTCGTCCGGTACGTCCTCGGGAATGTCCTCAGGCACGTCTTCAGGCAGCAGCAGGTCCATGTACGGCGGCAGCTCGAGCCAGCGTTCGACTGCGTCCCTGCGCGCTGACCTGTCCAGCCTGAAAAACGATCTCGACTCGCTGGTCAATCGCGCCTCCGGTATGTCGGACGATGACCTGAGCCAGGCCTACACGCAGCTGATGGCGAAGTTCAGTTCGCTGCGCTATGCGGCCAAGGGCATCGCCAGCCAGGCTTCGCAGCAGATCAATCGCGGCGTCGAGACCACGACGGAGTATGTGAAGGACAAGCCGATGCAATCGATGGCGGTGGCAGCCGGCGCCGGCCTGCTGCTGGGGCTGCTGCTGAAGCGAAGCTAGGCCTTCAGTACCGCGTAGTGCCGGCGGCATGACAGCGAGCGTTCCTGCGCCGGTGTCATCGCCGCCGCATTGCACCTGCAAGATTTCCCTGAACCCGCATAGGAAAGTCCGCCATGTTTGCCGCACTTCACAAGTCCAAGCAGCTATACATCATCACGCTGGATCGGATCGGCGATTACCTGGATTTGCTGCGCGTGGAGATCAAGATCCGGGAGCAGCAGATCGCGTTCCGCATCGCGGGTTTTACGATCGCCCTCCTGTTCACCCTGCTGGCGACGGTCTTCCTTGGCCTGGCGATCATCATCAGTTTCTGGAGCAGCGAATACCGCACGCTTGCCGCGTGGTTCGTCGTCCTCCTGTATGGCGGGATCGCCGGGGTCGCGTTCAACCTGTGCCTGAAGCATTTCCGCTCGCCGCCGCTGGGCACGACCATGCGCAGTGAATTGCAGCACGATCTCGACGTCATCAAGGACAGCCTATGAGCCTGAGTTCTCTCGAAGCGGAAAAACAAGCGATCCTGGAGCGCATGCACGCACGGCGCGAGACCTATCGCCGCATGCTGATCGAGGGCACCGACCTCGACACGGCGAACATGAAGCGCATACCGCCCACCATGCAGGGCATGACGGTGTATCGCCATGTCGATGAGCCACAACATTTTCCGCGCAGTGCCGTGATGCGGACCGTGATGGATCATCCCTTCCTCGTCGCGCTGGGCGTGGCCGCCGTCGTGGCGATCGGCCCGCGCCGCATCATGCGCGTGGTGTCGCAGGGTGCGGCGGCTGCCGGCACGCTGTCGACGCCGGGCGACTCGACCACGGACATGATCGGCAAGGTCCTCACCCTGGTAGGAACCTTCGCCCAGGCACGGGGCAGCACGCAGTGACCGGCATCACTGTCCGGGCATGTTCATTGCACGGCACAGGATGCATCCCGTTTTTCCCATCTGCCATGAAAGGAAAATCCATGAAAAAACTTATTTCCCTGGTTGTTCTCCTGATGTTTTCCGCTGGGCTTGCGGCGTGCAACACCATGCAGGGTTTCGGCAAGGATGTCGAACGCGGCGGCGAAAAAGTCCAGGGGGCTGCGGAGAGGTCGAAGTAACAGCGTCACAGCGAGCGTCACAGCGCAAACAGGCCGGGCCATGTCCCGGCCTGTTTATTTTTTTCGGAAGGATTCGTGACGCGGGAAGATTTCTCTCGCCAAGCCGCCAGGAACGCCAAGGGATCATTGGTTCTCTTCCCGCCGATGGACGATGCGAGTGGTCCCGTGCTGCATGAGCGCCGAGAGCGAAACGTCCGCCCACAGTCTGCGCACGCGCCTTTTATGTGAACAGGCGCATACAAACGCGCTCAGCGCGACGCCGGCTGCTCGACCACATCCTCCACATACAGCAGCCTCACCGCCACGATGCCGGTGGCCGTGAGCGGCGAGGCAAGGACCACGCCGAGCGGCCCGGCCAGCGCGGCCAGCAGCAGGCTCGCAAAGATGACGAGCGCCGGTGGCAGGGCCACCGCGCGCTGCTCGACGATAGGCGTCAGCAGGTAATTCTCGGCGGCCTGGATGGCGACGTAGAGCAGCAGCACATAGAACGCCAGGTCGGCATCGATGTTGAACGCCACCAGCAAGGGCGGAACGGAGGCCATGATCGGGCCGATGTAGGGAATGAATTCCAGCAGGCCGCTCAGCACGCCGAGGGTGAAGGCTAGCGGCACGTCCAGCCACCACAAGCCGATGCCGCCCGCGATGCCGACGGCGACCATGGTGATCATCCGGCCGAGCAGCCACCAGCGCAGGACGACACCGATCTCATCCAGCACTTCGTAGGCGCGCGGGCGTGCCTTGCGTGGCAGCAGGTGCATGAAGCCGCGTTGGTAGAGCCGCGGCTGTGCGGCCATGTAGATACCGAGGAACAGCGCCACGAGGCCGCCACCGAGCGCGGTCATGGTCGAGGTGATCAGGCCGCGCGCACGGCTCAGCAACTGCCCGTCCAACCGGGTGTGTGCCAGCTCCGTGATCAGCGGCTGCAATGGCTTGGCCCAGTCGTAATGGCGCACCCATTGCCGCATGCGCAGGATCGCACGCGGCAAGGTATCGACCAGCTGGCCGACCTGCTCCGCAATAGGCACCGCGAACAGATAGCCCAGCAGTCCGATCAGGCAGGCCAGCGTTGCAATCGACAGCGACAGCGCGACCTTTTCGCTGAGCGGCGTATGCTGCACCAGCCAGTTGGTCGGCGCGCGCAGCAGCACCGCGGTCAGGATGCCGGCAAACAGCACCAGGAAAACATCGATGGCGAACCATATGATCGCCAGTAACAGGCCGGTGGCGACGATCAGCGCGCCGACCAGCACAGTGCGCCGGAAGAACTGGCTATCGCTGAAATCCTGCTCGTTGCCCGCCGCCTGCCTGGCGCCGGGGGAATTCGCGTCGCCGGCTCCCACCTGCACAGGCGGCGGCACGGTATCAGGGACTTCGACCCGGTGGTCTTTCGCACGCAGTACGCCGGGCCGCTGCTCCATGCCAGGTGACACGTTCAACGCTTGCTGTCGGTGCTGCCGGTGCCGCGCCCGCCCGCGCTTTCACCGGCATTGCCGCTGCTTCCGGTGGAGGTGGCCGCCGTCCCCTGCGCTTCGGCCACCTGCTGCGGCCACACCAGCACCGCGGAGGCAACGTGCTGCCCCTTGCGCTTCGCCGCCGCGACGCGGACTGTCCGGTCCAGCTTGTACCCGGCAGCATCCGCGTGCACCTTGTAATTGCCGCTATGAGGCAGGTCGATCAGCATCATCGGTGCATCGCAAGATGCCTGCAGCACCGAATTGCCTTTCGGGTCCTTGATGTCGACATTGACATCGGCGAGGTAGGCGCCGCTCTTCGCGGCGAAGGTGAGCATCAGGTCATAGTTCTTCGCTTGACGCTTCATGCTGCTCGCCTCTTCCGCTCCGACGCCGCCGCATACATAAGTGACATCGCCCTGCACGACAGGCTGCAGGCGATCGGCCAGCGGCGGCGCCGGCTGGAGTTCTGCGCCGGCCTCGGATTGCATCTGGCTCGATCCGCCCGAGGAAAGGTCGGTGCTGTCGTTGTGATTGACGGGTGTGGAGCCGGACTCGCTCGATGCTCCCGAAGGCGCCGAGGTGCTGCCGGACGACTCTTCCGTCGTGCGCGCGCTGCCCGAGGTGCCGGAGGTGGACGGCGAAGTGATGCTCGGCTGCGGCGGCATGCCGAGGTCGGACTGCGCCGGCGTTCCCGGCGGCACAGTCATCGGCTGTGAAGGTGGCTGGTTCTGCGCCATGGCAAGCGGCGCGCCCAGACCGAGGGCCAACAATATGCCAAGAGACTTTTTCATGGTTGAAACCTCCTGAATCCAGAACCGGCATGTCCGTTCCTGAATGCAATGGACATGCGGAACCGATGCAGCCGGACGCTGCATGGCATTCCACTGCCGATGCATCATCCATGCCCGTTGCCATTCTGCGTGTCGGACACCTACTATCGGCATTGACAGAATGCAGCAGCAGCCCGGCAATGACGAAAGCGCTGCCGAGGCTGGAAACTTTTACAAGCCGCGCCGGGTCATAAAAGCGCGCTTCATGTTGCCAGGAATGCTTGCTTTGCGAGCGATCTGGCCTACCCTGAAACTGGCACCGAAAATGCTTCGCGTGCTGGTTCTCATGAAGCGATTCCAGACAAGCGCCCTGCCGTGACCCAACCGATATTGCAGCTGCCCGTCAAGATCCTCCCGCAACCGGACGAGACCACCTGCGGGCCGACCTGCCTGCAGGCGCTCTACCGCTACTGGGGCGACCAGGAATCGCTTGCCGATGTGATCAATCGCACGGGCAAGCTGGAACATGGGGGCACCTTTGCGGTGTTTCTCGCCTGCGATGCCTTGCGCCGCGGCTACAAGGCCACGATCTACACCTACAACCTCGGAGTGTTCGATCCGAGTTGGTTCGGACACGGCGTGGATATTGCCGACCGGCTGCGCCGGCAGCGCGAGATCAAGATGGACTACCGGCTGCAGCACGCCACCACCGGCTATCTCGAATTCCTTAGCCTCGGCGGACGCCTGCGCCTGCTGGACCTCTCGCACAACTTGATCCGCAGCATCCTGCGGCGCGGCTTGCCGATCATCACCGGGCTGAGCTCGACCTTCCTTTACCGCGTGCCGCGCGAATTCGGCCCGGACGACATTCCGGACGACGTGCGAGGCCTGCCCTCCGGGCACTTCGTGGTGATGGCCGGCTATGACAAGGTGCGCCGCAAGGTGCTGGTGGTCGATCCCTACCAGCTCAATCCCTATGCCAGCACGCATGAATACTGGCTGAGTGTCGACCGGGTTATCTGCGCGGTGCTGCTCGGCATCGTGACGCATGACGCGAATCTTTTGATCATCCACCCGCGGTGCCCGCCGCGACAGGAAGTACCATGAACATCCTTTTCGTCGTCAGTCAGCAGCAAGATTGGCCTGTCGACATACCAGGCATCACCGTGATACCTGCGCAAACCTACCTGATGGACCCCGCCTACGGGGACACCAATACCGCCACCAAAGTCTTCAACCTCTGCAACACCTACCGCTATCAAAGCCAGGGTTACTACGTGTCGCTGCTCGCGGAAGCGCGCGGCCACCAGCCCGTGCCGGACGTGCAGGCGATGAAGGACCTGCAGTCCGAGACGCTGGTGCAGGACATCTCGGAAAAACTCGGCGACCTGATCGAATGCACCTTGTCGCGCGCGGCGGATGATGTCGTCGACCTGAACATCTATTTCGGTCACGATGTGGACCAGCATTACCAGCACCTGAGCGAACAGCTCTTCAGACTGCTGCGCACACCGGTGCTGCATGCGCGCTTCGAACGTGCCAACGAGCATTGGCACCTGTGCAGCATCTTCGCGGGCAGCGTGCGCGACATTCCGGTGCATCAACAGCAGTGTGCGATGCAGGCGGCGATCGATTACCTGAAGGAACAGAAGATTCGCAGCGATGCGCCGCCCAGCAAGAAGCCGTCGCTGGCCATCCTGCACGATCCGCAGCGCAAGGAGTCGCCGTCGAACGATGAGGCGCTGAAGAAATTCGTGGAAGCGGCCGAACTGCTCGGCATGCATGCGGAACTGATCACGCCGAAAGATGCGCGTCGCCTCACCAGCTTCGATGCGCTGTTCATCCGCGACACCACCAACGTCGACCACTACACCTACCAGCTCTCGCGCCAGGCGCTCGATGCCGGCATGGTGGTCATCGACGACCCCGATTCGATCCTGCGCTGCACGAACAAGATCTACCTCAACGAGCTGCTTGCCCGGCATCACATCCCGACGCCGGAGACGATGGTGGTCCACAAGGGCAATGTCGAAGAGATTGTTTCCACGCTCGGCCTGCCCTGCATCCTGAAGCAGCCGGACGGCGCATTCTCGGCCGGTGTATTGAAAATCGAGTCGGAACAGGAATTGCTGCTGAAGGTCAACGACCTGTTGAAGGAATCCGAACTGGTACTGGCGCAGGAATACCTGCCGACCGATTTCGACTGGCGCGTCGGCGTGCTCGACCGGCGCCCGCTGTTCGTCTGCAAATATTACATGGCGCCCGGTCATTGGCAGATCATCAAGCATGAACACCATCGCATGAGCGAAGGCAGGACGGAAGCGCTGTCGATCGGCGAGGCGCCGGATGACGTGGTGAAGATTGCAGTGCAGGCCGCCAACCTGATGGGCGACGGCTTCTACGGCGTCGACCTGAAGCAGGTCGGCGTGCAGTGTTATGTCATTGAAATCAACGACAATCCGAATGTCGATGCCGGCAATGAAGATGCCGTGCTGTCGGACGCCTTGTACCGCGAAGTGATGGGCGTGTTCCGCAAGCGCATCGACGAGCGCAAGGGAAGCATCCTGCCATGAACGCTGCGGCTCCCCCGTTGCTCCATGCCTTCACCGGCTATGGTATCGAGCTGGAATACATGATCGTCCAGCGCGACAGCCTGTCGGTGATGCCGATCGCCGACCGCCTGCTGCAGGCCGACAACCCGGATGGCACGCGCCGTGTCGTCAACGAAGTGCGGCGCGGCGCGCTGGGCTGGTCGAACGAACTCGTGATGCATGTCATCGAAATCAAGAACCTGCAACCGTGCAGCTCGCTTGCTCCGCTGCCGGATGCCTTCCTCGCCGAAGTGCGTGCCGTCAATGATAGGCTCGCCGGCATGGGAGCGCGCCTGATGCCGGGCGCGATGCATCCGTGGATGGACCCGCGCAGCGAAACGCACGTCTGGCCGCACGACAACGACGCCATCTATCGCGCCTACGACCGGATTTTTGACAGCAGGAGCCACGGTTGGGCCAACCTGCAGAGCATGCATGTCAACCTGCCCTTCGCCGGCGACCGCGAATTCGCCCGCCTGCACGCCGCGATCCGGCTGGTGCTGCCCATCCTGCCGGCGCTGGCCGCCAGCTCACCGATTACGGAAGGCTATTCCACCGGCTGGGCGGATTACCGCATGCATGTCTATGGCAACAATGCGAACCCGATCCCATCCATCGCCGGCATGGTGGTGCCCGAGACCATCACCCACCGCATGGCCTACGAGGAACACATCCTCGCGCCGATGTACCGCGACATCGCGCGCCTCGACCCGGACCATGTGCTGCAGGAGGAATGGCTGAACTCGCGCGGCGCGATCGCGCGCTTTGAGCGTAACGCGATCGAGATCCGGGTGATCGACACGCAGGAATGTCCGCAGGCCGATCTTGCCATCGCGGCGGCAACGACCGATGTGGTGCGACACCTGTACGAGGCTGCTGACGACGCATTGATTGCGCAACAGGAGATATTGACCACCGTGCTGGCAGCGATCTTCCAGGATTGCATCCGCGAGGCCGACCAGACGCCGATCGACCATGCCGATTACCTGCGTCTGCTCGGATTTCCCGGCGAACGCTGCAAGGCGAATGAGCTGTGGCGCTTCCTGGTGGCGCGCATGATGGAGGACGCCCAAGCACAGCAATGGCGCGCGCCGCTGCAGACCATGCTTGATCACGGCCCGCTCGCGCGGCGCATACTGCGCGCCATCGGTGGTGACTTTTCACGGTCGCGCCTGCAGGCGGTCTACGGACGCCTGTGCGATTGCCTGGAGGACGGTACGATGTTTGTCGAAGCCGGGTAACGCCATGGCCCCGCCGGCATCCGATTTCTTCTTCGTGACCTGCGAGCATGGCGGCAACCGCATTCCCTCTCGCTATCACGATTTTTTTCGCGGCCATGAGGAATTGCTGCGCACGCACCGCGGTTACGACCTCGGCGCCATCCGCGTGGCGCGGGAAATGGCGAAGGCCCTGTCTGCGCCCCTGCTGGTCTCCACCATCAGCCGCCTGCTGATCGACCTGAACCGTTCGCCCAGCCATCCGCAACTGTATTCGGAAGCGACCCGGGCCGCGCCGGAGGACATCCGGCGCGAAATCTTCCGCCGCTATTACCGTCCCTATCGCACCAAGGCGGAAACGCAGATCGCGCAGGCGGTCGCCTCCGGCATGCGCGTGATCCATATCTCCTGCCACAGCTTCACCCCGGAGCTCAACGGAGAGGTGCGCAACGCGGACCTCGGCCTGCTGTACGATCCGTCCCGGCGAGAAGAAGCGGCGCTGTGCCAGCGCTGGCGGACCGCACTGCGCAGCTCGGCGCAGGCGCTCAAGATCCGCCTGAATTACCCCTACACCGGCACCGCCGACGGCTTTACCGTCTACCTGCGGCGTCGGTTCACAGGAAACGAGTACCTCGGCATCGAGCTGGAAATCAACCAGAAGCACGTCCGGCAGTCGCCCGCGCACTGGCACCGCCTGCGCGAGACCGTCATCACCGCGCTGCAGGACGCTCTGGTACAGGCACCGGAAGCCCTTGCACCATCATGGCGCAGCAGCGGGCATACTGCATTCCGTGCCGCTCCGACGCCATCAAATCGGGAAAGAAACACGTAGTCCGAACCCCTACGCCGAATATGGGATTGACTATCGTCCTGTGCCCGAACGATAGTGGCTAAAGTCGCACGCCTTCCATGGCCTGCCCCACATCGCATGCAGTTCCATCGGCCCGACATCCGCCGGGTCGCCGGCACTACGAACGGCCCGGCAACCTGAGCCCCGCGCACATGATCCGCCTTCGCAACCTCAAAGCCTGCAAATCCATGACGCCGATGCTCGCATTTGCAGGGTGCCTGGCCGCGACCATCATGCTCACCCTGCGCATCCAGGCCTACGAGGAAACTTACGAGCGTTTCACCCTGGAGCAGCGTGCCGACGCGCACATCGCGGCCATCCGCCATGAGCTCGACGATGTGGTGCATGAACTGCAGGTGCTTGACTGGACGATCGAGATCTTCGGCCCGGTCACCCAGCGGGAGTTCGAGGAATACCTGCAGCCGGTGTTCGCTCGCTATCCGCATATCCGGACCTTCAATACCGAATTCCGCATCCGGGGCGGCGGCCAGGTGAACTTCAACGGAACGCCGCGTCCCGCCAGCCAGTCAACCGTCATGTGGGCGCACCAGGCGACGCCGGGCAGCAGCGATGATTCCCACCGGCGCACCTTCACGCTGACTCTGCCATCCTGGATCGGTACACCGATCCGGGGAACCGGGACCATGCTCGGCAACACCAGCGCCGTTGTCGATATCGATCGCTTCCTTGCTGCAGCTCTGCGCCCTTCGATAATGCCCGGCACCGAAGATTTCGAGGTTCACGTGCAGGTGCATGTCCCCAGCGACGGTCAGGACCTTGATTTCCACCGCGAGCACCACCAGCCCGCCAGCACCTTTGCGAAACTGCTGCCGATGATCCTGCAGCATCCTGCGGTTGGCTATGCGCGCGATTTCCAGGCTGCGGGCATGACATGGCATCTCAGCGCCGTCGCGCAACCTGCCGCCCTCGCCCCGGGCGGCCTCGGGTCGCAGCTGACGCTGTTTGCCGGCACGCTGTTCAGCGTGATGATCGGTCTGTGGATGCACCTGCAAGTGTCCCGCGCGCAGCGCATCCAGCGTCTGGTCGATACGCGGACCAGGGACCTGCAGCATGCCAACGACGAACTGGTGCGCGACATCGCGGCGCGCGAGCAGGCCGAGTCGGACCTGCGGCAGGCACAACATGTGCTGACCGTGGCGCAAAAGCTCGGCCATCTCGGCAGCTGGGAAGTCGATGTGCAGACCGATGAAATGCACTGCTCGGACGAGCTGTTCCGCATCTGCGGGCTGGAGCCACAGTCCATCACGCCCACCGTCGAAAGGCTGCTTGCCCTGATCCACCCCGAGGACCGCGATGCGACCCGGAAGGCGATCCTCGCGGCGCGCGACGAGGGCAAGGATTTCCGCCTCGAGTGCCGCATCCTCCGACCCGACGGTTCGATCCGCCACATGATCAGCGTCGGCGAGGCCGCCCGCGACCGGCAAGGATGGCTGGTGAAGGCGGTCGGCTCGATGCTCGACATCACCGAACACAAGCATGCCGAGATGGCGCTGCGCCGCTCGCAGCAGGAACTGCGAGAGCTGGCCGCGCACCAGGAGCGCATCCGCGAAGACGAGCGCAAGCGTATCGCGCGCGAGGTGCATGATGCGCTGGGCAGCGTGCTGGCCGGCGTCAAGGCTTACCTGTCGGTCAGCATAAGCCGGCTTCCCGCACCCGACCAGCTGCTGACGGACGCTGCGATGCTGGTGGACCGCGCATCCGAGACCGTGCGCGAAGTGGTCACTGAGCTGCGCCCCAGCGTGCTCGACCAGCTCGGCGTATGGGAAGCGCTGCGCTGGCATGCGCAACAGACGGAACGGCGTTCGCAGATCGTGTGCGAATGCCTGATCGATGAAAACCTCGTCGACTGCACGGTCGACCCGGATCGCAGCATCGCGATCTTCCGCATCGTGCAGGAAGCATTGACCAACGTGCTGCGCCATGCGCAGGCGTGGTGGGTGTCGATCCGCGCCATGCGCGACGGCAGCACGATCGTGATTGAAATCGAGGACAACGGCAAAGGCGGCAATGCTCCCTTGCCGCGCAAAAGCCAGAGCTTCGGCATCATCGGCATGAACGAACGCGCGCGCTATCTCGGCGGTGATTTCGAACTCATCAGCACGCCAGGCAAGGGGACCCTCGCGCGCTTGCGGCTGCCTCTCGGAAGCCAGGAAAGGAACAGAAATGATTCAGGTATTGCTAGTGGATGACCATTTGATCGCGCGCAGCGGCGTGCGGCTGATGCTGGGCATCGCCGACGACATCACGATCGTGGGCGAAGCGGAAACGGCGCGCGATGCACTGCTGCTGGCGGAGAGGCTGGAATTTGACATCGCCATCGTCGACATCGCCCTGCCCGACCGCAGCGGCCTCGATCTGATCAAGCTGATCAAGGCGCGCAGGCCAAAGGCCGCGGTACTGATGCTGAGCATGTATGCGGAAGACATTTATGCGGTGCGCGCCCTGCGTGCCGGCGCGTCCGGCTATCTGACGAAGAATTCCCCCGCGCCCATGCTTGTCGCCGCGGTACGCAAGGCCGCTGCCGGCGGCAAGCATCTCAGCCCCGAGCTGGTCGAACGGGTGGTCGACATGGCCGGCAGCGAGGACCTGCTGCCGCATGAACAGCTGTCGGACCGGGAACTGGAAGTCCTGCGCCACATCGCCGAAGGCGCGACCCTGGTGCGGATCGCCGAGCAGCTTCATCTCAGTCCGCATACCGTTACGACCTACCGCACGCGCATCCTCGAGAAGATGGGCATGGCGAGCAATGTGGAGCTTGCCCGGTATGCGTTCGAGAACGATCTCCTTCCATAGGATACGATAAGGGCATTCCTTGATGACTGCCCTGCAAGAATGCGCAAACACCCCGTTGTCACCGTCCTGCCCTCCACGTGGCGTTTCGACGCACCCGAATCCGTGCCACTGCTTTCCGCAGCGCGCGCCGCAGGCATCGCCTTGCCGGCTTCGTGCCGCAACGGCACCTGCCGCGCCTGCATGTGCCGCATGACGAGCGGCAAGGTACGCTATGGCATCGAATGGCCGGGGCTGAGTGCGGAAGAAAAACGCGACGGCTGGATCCTGCCATGTGTCGCGCATGCGGAATCGGATGTCGTCATCGAGGTGCCGCGCGCGACGGCGCTCAAGCTTGCCTGATCGCACGGCAGGTCGACCGGAAATGTCTCATCTGCTTTGCGGTTGATGCACTCCTGCAATTCCTGGGACGCAGGCAACAGCGTTGACGGGGAATAATGAAATCAGGTTGGCAATTCTCAAGGCCTGTGCGCAATGATCTGCCGAGAATGATCCACTCCGGCTGAATCTCCTGTCGACAACAACAATATGGCATCCATCCGCAGCGCGGCACGCTCCGCTTTTCAGCATCTGGTTCCATTCCTTTCCGGCCCGTGGTTTTCGCTGAAAGGCCGCTACCGGCAATTCCGCATCACGCCCGGCGCGACACGAATGCTGGGGCCGCAGTACCGGCGCAGCCGCGATGCGATCGAGATCGACATCACTTATGTCTGCAACCTGCGCTGCAAGAACTGCAACCGTTCCATCACGCAGGCTCCCGAGAAGACGCACATGCCGCTCGACATGATCACCGGTTTCGTGAAGGATTCGATCGCCCGCAACAAGCGCTGGCGCGTCGTGCGCGTGCTTGGCGGCGAACCGACGCTGCACCCGCGCTTTCTCGACATCATCGATGTCCTGCGCAGCTATCGCGAGTTTGCGCCGGAGTGCGCCATCACGGTCGTGACCAACGGCTATGGCAAGGCAGTGCAGGCGGTGCTGAAAAAAATTCCGCCGGACATCATCGTGGAAAACTCGGCGAAAGACGGCAACGTGCAGCCCGACTTCGGCCCCTTCAACATGGCACCCGCGGACGATCCCTCCTTCTGCTCGGCCGACTACACCAACGGCTGCTCCATCATGACCGAATGCGGCATGGGGCTCACGCCCGGCGGCTACTACCAGTGCGCCGTCGCCGGCGGTATCGACCGGCTGCTCGGCAACCGGCGCGGTTACCCCACCCTGCCTTTGGATTCGGACGACATGCTCGCCTTGAGCCGCGATCTTTGCCGCCTGTGCGGCCACTTCAAGGATGGCCACATGGTTCCGGCGTCGCTGCGCACGCCGTTGCTGGACGAACCGAAGTCGACGGCGTGGGTGAAGATCTATGCCGACTGGGAAGGACGCAAGCGGCATGAGCGACACACGCGGAGCGGGCGCGGCGCTACCGTGCAGGCGGATTGACATGCCGCGCCTTGCTGCCTCTCACATCCGGTGCCCGCATGCCGTGATGAAACCTGCCCTGTCGCTCATCCTTTGCACCTACCAGCGCACGGCTGAGCTAGGCCGGCTGTTCCAGTCGCTCGCCATCCAGAACTTCAGGGACTTCGAAATCATCGTGGTCGACCAGAATGCCGATGAGCGGGTCACGCCCTTTCTCGACAAGGCAAGACGCTCGGGCATGGCCGTCAAGCATCTGCGGCATGCACACCCTAACCTCTCGACCGCACGCAACATCGGCATTCGCGCGGCGCAGGGTGAATGGGTCGGATTTCCGGATGACGATTGCTGGTACGAACCGGACCTGCTGGAGCGCCTCGCTCCCTGTTTCCACTGCACCGATCCGCTCACCGGCGTGATGGCGCGCTGGGCAGAACGCGATGAACCGGCGCGCCTTCCGCTGCGCCTGACGCACGGCCGCTCACGCATGTTTCGCGACCGCATGGCGGTCTCGTTCATGCTGTTCTTCAACCGTAAACTGTTCGCTCACATCGGCAACTTCGATTCGCGGCTGGGTGTCGGGCAGTGGTTCGGCGCAGGCGAGGAGACGGACCTGGTGATGCGCGCTTTGCATGCCGGCGCATCCATTACGTTTTTTCAGGACGCCGTGGTGCATCACCCATGGAAACCGGCCGGCAGCGGCCCTGTGGCGAGGCATGAAATGCGGCGCAGGGAACGCGGCACCGGCGCGCTGTATGCAAAGCATGAACTGCCCATGCATGTCATCGCGCGCGGCCTCGTCGCGCCCTTGCTGCGCCCCCTGCTCAGCGGCACCATCACGCGGGAATTCACCAATGGCTGCGTGACCGCGCTCGGCCGCTGGGAAGGCATGGTGCAGTGGCAGCGCCGGCACCAGGACAATCCTGCGCGCTGGGGCCGCCATCCCGACGGCCACGTCATGTAAATATTTCTGCAGGCTGAACGATTTACACGTTGCGCCGGCGTTCAGTTTCAGAGTCCGGAGTTCAGATGCGCGCGCAATGCGTGTGCTGCAGGAACCAGCCGCGGGCGAGGCGCGCGGCCACTTCCAGGCTGCCCGGTTCATCGAACGCATGGGTCGCGCCCGGAATGATTTCCAGGCGTTTCTTGCAGCGCAAGGCAGTGAATGCGTTCCTGTTCAGCTCAACCGCGCCCTCCTCGAGGCCGCCGACGATCATCAGCGTCGGCACCGAGACCTTGCCGATCGCACCGTGGCTGGCGAGGTCCGGCCTGCCGCCTCGCAACACGATGGCGCAGAGGCCGCGCACGCGCTCCGCGGCAAGCTGCAGTGCCGCTGCCGCCGCATTGCCGGCGGCCAGCACGCCGATCGGAAGGTTGACCGTCGCTCCATGCCGCCCCAGCCATTCGCAGCCGGCGACGAGCCGCTCGGTCTGCAGGCCGATATCGCTACGGGTATGCCGGTCATGTGCTTCCTGCGGGCTGAGCAGTTCGAGCCACAGCGTGCCGAATCGCGCATCGTGCAGGACGCTTGCCACATAGTCATTGGGCGGCTTGAGGCGATTGCTGACGCCGCTGTTGGCGAACAGGATGACGCCGATGTGTTCGTCCGGAAGCCACAGTGCTGCTTCCATGTCGCAACGGTCGGCAGGAATCCTGACCCGCTCGCTGTGTACTGTTAACGCCATGATCCATCTCCATAAGACCCGGACCTCGCGCCGGGCGCGGACCACGCGCAATGGGCGGTCCGTCTGGTTCGGGCACCCGCCCGCAGGCCGGCGCAGCTCCTTGCCGGCGCGGCACGACAGCCTGCATTGCAGCGAAGGAAAGACATGCGCGTGCCGAGCTGCCGGCATCCTGCGTGATGGAGAGACATGCGTGACGGCGCGCCGGAATACGGCGCCGCCGCAGGAGGAATGTTCATCGACCGTGGGACGGGTTGCGAAAAAGCTTTGCCGCGGGGACGCAAGGTCCATGCCATGCGGCATGGCGGCATGGCTCAGGTTTCCGGAGGCAGGTCAGCACCTGTCTCCGACCCCGGCGGCATCACGCGCCGCTGCAGCGGTTCCAGCGCCGGGCCTTCCAGCACTGCACCGTTGATCGAGAAGCGGCTGCCGTGGCAGGGACAGTCCCAGCTGCGCTCCGCCTGGTTCCAGTGCACCACGCACTTGAGATGCGTGCAGACCGGGGAGACCACGTGCAACTGGTAGGCCTCGTCGCGGTAGACGGCCAGCTTGTCGCCGGCGATGTCGACGATCCTTCCCTCGCCGCGCGGCACGTCGGCCAGGCGTGTGACTTCCGCGCTCTTCATGTAGTCCTTCACGTAGTAGCCCGCCACGTTCAGGTTTTCCTTGAGGAAGGTGCCAGCGGACTTGAGCGGCGTGAAGCGCCGCGGCGAATACAGCTCGCCGTACGGGTTGTCCTTGCCCTGCACGAGGTCGGACAGGATCATGGCGGCCAGCGTGCCGTAGGTGAGGCCATCCGCCGCGAAGCCGGAGGCGATCAGCAGCCGGTCGGAGCCGATGGCCTGGCCGATGTAGGGCAGCCCATCGGCCGGCCGGTACTGTTGCGCCGACCAGCGGAACTCGACGGCGCCGATCTCGAAGCGCGCCAGCAACACCGCTTCCAGCCTGCGCCATGCGGCCTCCGGGTCATCCTTCTGCCCGGTCTTGTGCAGCTCGCCGATCATGAGCACATAGGGCTTGCCGTCCAGTTCCACCATGCGCGTGGAATACTTCTCCGCGCCGACGCCCCAGAAGATGCCACCAGGCAGGGTCGGACCGGAAAGCGGTGCCGCCAGCGCATATTCCCTGTAGGGGCCGAGTTCGGTCTGGATGGTGTTGAATCCCTTCGGTGTATGGGTGGCCAGCACGATGTGCGCGGCCTTGACGGAATGCTCCACGGTATGAAGCGTGCCGGAGTCGCCGTCGTAGTCGATCACCGGCGACGATTCAAAAATCCGGCACTGCGCCGACGCGATGGCCGCCGCAAGCTGGCGCACATACTTGAGCGGATGGAACTGCGCCTGGTTCGATACGACCAGCGCCTTGTCGACGTGAAACGGCAGCGGCAGGTCGTTCGTGACCCGCGCCTCCAGTCCTGCTTTCCGTGCTGCCTGGCATTCCTTGTCGATGATACTGTCACCCTCACCCGACGCATCCATGCTGTAGAGCACCCACGGCTGTCGCGAGAAGTCGCACGCCAGGCGGTAGTCACGCGTGTTTTTCTCTATCAGGTTGACGGCATCGCGACGCGATTCGGCAACCCCCAGCATCGTCTCCTCGCCCCATTTTGACGCCAGCTTGTGCAGGAAGCCATCGACTGGCGCGTACAGGTTGCCGGTGGAATGCCCGGTGGTGCCGGACCCTACCTGCGCAGCTTCAAGAACGGCAACCCGCCGGCCCGCCTGCGCCAGCAGGGCCGCGGTCGTGATGCCGGTGATGCCGCCGCCGACGATAGCCACATCCACCTCAATGGCGCTGTCGAGCGCGGAAAAACCGATCGAATCCGCGCCAGCCTGCCAGATCGTCTCGCGCGGACGCGTACCTCCGCCAAAATCATCATCGTCAGTGCTCATCGGTTTCTCTTGGCTGCAAAAAAGCCTTGTCCACGGAAAACACAGAAAACACGGAAACGCCTAAGAATATCTTCCGTGTTTTCTGTGTTTTCCGTGGACATCCGTAGCCTACCCATCACGGCGCTGGGAGGCCGAAACCAGTAAAGAACTACATCTGTCCCGGTGGCGGCCGTACTGGGCGCGCCGACAGTTCTAGCTGCGCAGTTGTTGCGTGTCCGGATATCGCGCTCATCGAGGTCATCGGGCGCGGCGGCGATGTCGGCGGCCTCGGTTCGTGTCCTTCACCGCAGGCGGACAGCAGAAGCAACACGCTCGCCATCAGTACCGACGATTTCCACACGGCAGGAAACCCTCCGCGCTTTCCGCTGATTGGCTTCATGATCACACCTCACACAGTCAACGAGGCGAACGGAAGTTCGTCCCATCACTTAGACAGGCTCGGTGCACGCAAACTGCGTTCCCGCCGACCCTGCACATTGGGTGCTGCAGCTTCCTCCTCGACGAGAACGGGGCGCAACTCGCGGAACCAGGCAATGGTCCGGCTCAGCCCCTCCGTCAAAGCGATGTGCGGTTCCCATTCCAGCAGGCTGCGTGCCAGCGCGATGTCGGGGCGGCGCCGCGCCGGGTCGTCGCTCGGCAAGGGCTTGAACACGATGTCCGAGCGCGAGCCGCACAGGCCGATGATGCGTTCGGCCAGTTCCAGCATCGTGTGTTCGGTGGGATTGCCGAGGTTGACCGGTCCGCAACATCCTTCCGGCGTTGCCATCAGGCGGTCGAACGCCGAGATCATGTCATCGACGTAACAGAAGGAACGGGTCTGTGATCCGTCGCCGTAGATCGTGATCGGCTCATTGGCCAGCGCCTGCATGATGAAATTCGACACGACGCGGCCGTCGTTCGGATGCATGCGCGGGCCGTAGGTATTGAAAATGCGCGCGATCTTGACTTGCAGTCCGTGCTGGCGCCGGTAATCCATGAACAGGGTTTCCGCGCAGCGCTTGCCTTCGTCATAACAGGAGCGCACGCCGATCGGGTTCACATGCCCCCAGTAATGCTCGGCCTGCGGATGCACCTGCGGATCACCGTACACTTCGCTGGTCGATGCCTGCAGGATCTTCGCGCGCAGGCGCTTTGCCAGCCCCAGCATGTTGATCGCGCCGTGCACGCTGGTCTTGGTGGTCTGCACCGGATCGTTCTGGTAATGCACGGGTGATGCCGGACATGCGAGGTTGTAGATTTCATCGACTTCCACGTACAGCGGGAAGGTCACATCGTGGCGCAGCAGCTCGAAGCGCGGATGCGGCAGCAGGTGCGTGATGTTGCGTTTGCTGCCGGTATAAAAGTTGTCCACGCACAGCACGTCGTGGCCTTGCGCTAGCAGGTATTCGCACAGGTGCGAGCCGAGGAATCCGGCGCCGCCGGTCACCAGGATGCGCTTGCTGTCCGTTTCCTTCATGCGCGCACTCCACTGCCTGCAACACGCTCCTCTGTCATGCGCGGCATCTCGAGTTCGAGCAGTTGCGCCGCGGTCATCGCGACGGCATCCGCGCTCACCTCTTCCGCGCATTCATGCGCCGTCGGGCAGATGCGGTGCCCGCAGGGGCGGCACGCAAGGTCGACGCTGAGCATGTGGTGGCGCGCGTGGTCGAGCGGCGCCCAGCGGCCGGGGTCGGAGCCGCAGGAAATGATCACGCTCGGCGTGCCGACCGCCGCCGCCACGTGCGAGATGCCGGTATCGTTGGCGATCACCAGCCGCGCCTGCGCGATCAACGCGGCCAACGCGCCGAGCTCGGTCTTGCCGCACAGGTCTAGCGCAGGCATGCGCATGGCCTGTCGTACCGCCTGCACCAGCTCCGCCTCGTCCGGCGCACCGGTCAGGACGACCTTCATGCCCTGCAGCGCAAGGCGGTCCGCCACTTCAGCAAAGCGCTGCGCCGGCCAGCGCCGCGACGGCAGGCGCGCACCGGGATGGATGCAGGCATAGCTGCCGGGCGCGGGCACGCTGAGATGGCTGCGCTGCAGCGCGCGGTAGTCCGCGTCCGCCAGCGGAAATTCGAGATGCGTGCCCTGCGCCGGTGCGCCGAGGAACTCCATCAGCCGCACGCCGCGCAGGATCTCATGCTCGCGCTCGTCCCATGGCAGGAAGTGCAGCGGGTCGGGGCAATACTCTCCCGGCATATGGAAGCCGGCGCTGCACTCCGCGCCGAACAGCATCGTGAGCGGATTGCTGATGGTGCCGCTACCGTGGAGCTGCAGTGCGAAATCAAAGCGCTGACGATGCGCCTCGGCCAGGAAGTTCGGCACCGCGGGAAGATGCAGCGGCGTTTCAGGCAGGCCGGGGTAGCCGGGAAAGACCAGCAGGTGGTTGATGTACTTGCTGAAGCGCTTGACGAAGGAAGTCGCCCACGGCAGGCCGATCAACGTGATGTCCGCCAGCGGCGCGGCAGCGCGCAGCGCGCGCAGGGCCGGCACCGCGCATAGCATGTCGCCGAGCTGCAGCGCGCGGAAGACGGCAATCTTGCGCGGCGGCGTAGCGCCGAACACGCGTGCGGGGAAGGAGGCGGCCATGTCACTCATGCCATTTTCGCGCATCATGTCTTTTCCACTATGAAGGAGCCGATCGCCAGGGCGTCGAGCGGCGTGGTGCAGAAGGATTCCAGCGCATCGCGCGGCGTGCAGACCACTGGCTCGCCGCGCGTATTGAACGAGGTATTGATCAGGACCGGCACGCCGCTGCGTTCGGCGAAGGCGCGCAGCAGGTCGTAGTACGGCGCATTCTGCGCGCGGTTGATGGTCTGGATGCGTGCCGTGCCGTCCACGTGGCGCACCGCCGGAATCCGGTCCACCTTGTCCGGCCGCACGTCATAGACGAACACCATGAACGGCGACACGCCGCCATTGACGAACCAGTTGGCCGCCTCCTCTTCCAGCACCACCGGCGCGACCGGCCGGAAGTCCTCGCGGTCCTTGATCTGGTTGAGACGCTGCTGCATCGATGCATCGAGCGGCGAGGCAAGGATGGAGCGTGCGCCAAGCGCGCGCGGGCCGAACTCCATGCGACCCTGGAACCAGCCGATCACCTTGTCCTGCATGAGCAGGTCGGCCACCTCCGCGGACAGGTTGCCGGCGCGCCGATAGCGCAGCTTGCACTGCCGCAGGAACTGTTCGATCTCGCCGTCATCGTAGGCCGGACCGAGGAAAGCGTGGTCCATCTGCCAGGCGCGCTTGCCGGCATTGCGTTGCAGGCTGTCGATCCACAGCGCCGCACCGAGCGCCGTGCCGGCGTCGCCGGCGGCCGGCTGCACCCATACCCGCTTGAACGGCCCCTGGTCGCGGACCTTCGCATTCATCACGCAATTGAGCGCGACACCACCCGCCATGCACAGATTCTCCGCACCCGTCTGCGCATGCAGCCAGTCCACCATCTGCAGCACCGTCTCTTCCAGCACCACCTGCAAGGAAGACGCGATGTCCCAATGGCGCTGGGTGAACTCCGCGCCGCGCTCGCGCCGCGGGCCGAACAATGCTTCCCAATCCGCCGGATGCACTTGCACCGCGCCGTCGCCGGCATAGCGCACGACATCGCGCAATTGCGGCGCATACGACGGTTTGCCGAAGGACGCCAGCGCCATGACCTTGTATTCGTCGGACGAGTGCAGGAAGCCGAGGTAATCGGTGATCGACTCGTAGAGCAGGCCGAGCGAGTGCGGCAGGTTGACCTGGCCGATGCGCCGGTAACGGCGGTCCTGGTAGAGGCCGTAGCTGGTGGTCGCCGCTTCGCCGCGCCCGTCCATGGTCAGCACCGCGCATTCATCGAAGGGTGCGGCAAGGAAGGCGCTTGCTTCATGCGCGAGATGATGTTCGACGAAATGCCAGGCATACGGGGCATCGTGCCGCACACCCTGGAAGCGCTTCTTCAGGTGATGCGGCGCGCCGCCCGCGAGCTGTCGCGGCGCATTGACGATGTACGACAGGAACAACGGGTCCCAAGGCGAAAGCCATTCATTCGAAGGCTGCGCCGATGGCTCCAGTGGCAAGGTGATGTTTGTTTCGCCATGATGCGTGCCGAGCAGCAAGGACGGATCGTACGAATAGGCAACATGCTCAAGCTCGCGCAGCGCAATGCCGCCTTCCTTGAGGCAATAATCGATGGCGTGGTAAGGAAGCTGCCAGGTGGTGAAAGGAACGGGACGCTTGCCGTGCTTGATGCGCGTGAAACGCTCCTCCTCGGCGGCGGCGAGCACGACGCCGTCGCGCACGAGACAGGCAGAACAGTCGTGGTAGGCGGCGTTGATTCCGAGCGTATACACGTTTCCTCCAGAGTGATGCTGCCTTGATGGGTCGCTGCCGGCGACAAGCGCAGCAGGGGCTGCAGGCATGCCTCCTTGCTCTCCTTGCTCTCCTTGCTTCTAGCAATCGATATACCCGCGCGGCCGCATTTTCTGGAACCTCTTTTCTGGCGGGCCATGGCGCGTTTTTGCAGCGGCAGCCCCGCAGCGCGTAACAAATGCATCACCTTGTAATTCTGCGCAGGTACTTGACGTTTTTACCTGCCGGCGCCGCCCCTGGCCGGATGGCGCGCATCCGTATCTTGCGTATCTTGCGTATCTTGCGTCTTTTCATCGGCACGCTCCCTGCGCTCCGTCAGACGTTTGTTGCGCAGGTAGATGCATTCCCCCGCAACGGCAGTCAGGAAGATGAAGAAATTGGCGAAGACGAATACCCAGTTATCGACGAGCCAGCTATAGAGCGTGAATCCCATCGACGCCACGAGCTGCCCGACGAACAGCCATTTCGACACGCCCGCGATGCTTTGCGTGCGCCACTGGGTATAGACCTGGCGCGAGATGGTTGTCACCAGGATGGCGGCGCTGATCCAGCCAACCACGTCGCTTGTCATGTTTGTGCCTTTCGCAATCAGGATGGTCGGCGCGTCCGCCTGTGGTAATGATCCATCAAAGGCGTGGCCGAGATGCCGTGCAGCAGCACTGAGATCGTGACCGTCGTCAGGACAATCGACACCAGCCTTTCCTTGTCGGCCATCGGCCATTCATACTGGAGCGCGAACACCAGGTAATAGAGCGACCCGATGCCGCGAATGCCGAACCACGCCATAAGCCAGCGTTGCGGCCTGCTGACACGGGCGCGCAGCAGCGATACGGCCACTGCCGCTGGTCGCACCATCAGCAGGACCACCGCCGCCAGCAACGCCCCTTCCAGCGAGAAGCCCGCTGCCGACAGCAGGATGCCGAGCAGCAAAACCATCACGAACTCGGCGATGTGTTCCAGCTGCTGGTTGAACCCAAGCACTGTTTCCGCCATGTATGCGGGGCCTTTGCCGGGATCCGTCGCGACCGCAGGCTCGTTCCCTGCCGAAACGGCGCCGATCACCTGCGCCGGTTGCGCCGGCCCGCTCGCCTTGTGCTCGATGCGCCGCATCGCCACACCAGCCGCGAATACCGCGATGAAGCCAACGCCATGGATCAGGTGCGCCACGCCGTAGGACACCGCAATGAGCCCAAGTGCTAGGAATTCTTCCATGCCCAGCGCCTGGTGATAGCGCTTGCGCAGGGTGAGCACCAGGCTGACGGTGGCACGGGCGATCAGCCAGCCGCTCAGGAAACCGGCGGCGAGTCCCCAGAGCGCGTGCAGGATCGCAGACGGCTCACCATAGTCGCGCCCTTCCGGCACGCCGAGCAGGTACAGGCCGAGCATCACTGCGGGATAGGCCGTGCCGTCGTTGAGCCCGCCCTCGCCGCTGAGGCTGAAACGCAGGCGGTCGCGATCCCCGACATCCTTGATCTGCACGTCGGAGGCCAGCACCGGGTCGGTCGGCGACAGGATCGCGCCCAGCAGCACGGCGAAACCAAGCGGCAGGCCGAGCAGCCAGTGTCCCGCAGCCGCAATCAGGGCCGCGGTCACGATCATGCCCAGGATGCCGAGGCGCAGCGGCAGGCGCCAGATGCGGTCGCTCAGCGGTACGCGCAGCTTGAGCCCGACCGTGAACAGCGAAATCAGCAGCGCGATTTCCGTCAGCAGCGTCAGCAGCGAAGCATTGCGGTAAGGGTCGAGCGCGACCAGCGACAGGCCGGACGGCCCGAGCACGAAGCCGATCGACAGGTACAGCATCGCAGGGCTGAGCGGCAGGTGCTGCCAGGTCGTGCCCAGCAAGCCCATCAGCAACAGCAGCGCGCCAATGATCAGGTACCAGATCGTTACCGTTTCGATTTATTCATCTCCGAAGGCCGTGCTCACAGCGTGGTGCCTTCTCCTTGCACCGCAACCACCTGTTTTTGCAACTTGCATTTGGGTGCGGGTGCAGGTTGTTGACCTTGTCTTGCCTCTGCCTCGTCGCTCCCGCGGGGCGGTCCCCCGACTGCCCGGGGATGACGAGGAAGGGACATGGCCAAACCGAACGCGCTTGCCGCACGCGATCAATTCAAGGTATTGAAAAAATGTGGGCATAGGCCGCGAGAGAAAAGAGCCATTCAATGGTCGACACCAAAGCTGCGCTAATGCGGCGTCTGAATTTCCAGCCTGCGCCCGTGCACCCGTTCACGCTCGATCGGCACCGTCACTTCCAGCACACCATCCTGCATAGACGCCGATGCGGCGTCGGTGTTGGCGCCGGGAGGCAGGTCGATCACCCGGTAGAAATGGCCATAGGCGCGTTCGGAGCGGCGATACTCCTGCGGCGCATGCGGTGCTTCCGGATGGCGTTCGCCTTCGATGGTGAGACGGTTGCTGCTGATCTCCACCAGCAGGTCATCCCGCTTCACACCGGCCAGTTCGGCACATACGATGAAGCGGTTTTCACGCTGCGCGGTTTCCACGGGCGGCGACCATGTCGTGCCGGCTGCGGGGACAACCTTCTCTGCCAGCGCGGGCGCATTCATGAAGCGTTCGAAGAGGCGGTCCATATCCTGCGACATGCGCCGCATCACGGTGAAGGGACCATCCCACACCTGGAACAGATCGGGCAGCCACGCCTGCATCTGCTCCGGCTTTCTTTCGCCCTGCTGCACCTGGCCTCCGCGCGCGCCCGCCACCTGTCCGCGCTGTTCCGGCTTGCGCTCCTCGACGCCGCGGCCAGCCTGCGCGGCTGCCTTTCCGCCGGTCCCACCGCTCTGCTGTTCGAGCTGCTCCATGAACTTCTTGAAGCGGCCCAGTTCGTGTTCCGCGCGCTGCAGGATCATGGCCCCGGCATCGCCATGCTGCGCCAGCACCTGCTGCTTCGGGTCGCACTCCATGGTCAGCGTCACGCGCGTGCAACCGGGGCGGTCTTCGTGCAGCTCCACCTTGCCTTCATAGCGCGGCCCGTTGATGTTGCGCCACGCGATGCAGCGCTCCGGTACCTGCTGCGTGATTTCCGCATCCCATTCCAGCTCGGTATTGCCGGAACGAACGTGCCAGTGCAGGTGCGTATCGTCGACCTGGCGAACTTCCTTCACATCATCCAGGAAGCGCGGGTAATGCTCGAACTGCATCAACTGGTCGTACGCGGTGCGCGGCGGCACATTGACCTCGACCGATCGTTCGATTCTTGCCATAACGGATCTCCTTTTTTTCCATGGTGCACGGTCTTGCATCAGGGACGGGCGGTGCCGCCAATGCGCAGTCACAGGCAGGCTTTCCCGCGGTCTCGCTGCGGCGGGAAAAATCGGCGGAAACCATGATGCAAAACGTCGTGGAATAAATAGTGCTAACGAGCTCTTGCTGCACACGAATTGCCAGCAAGCGGCGATATGGGGCGGACGAGCGAGTGCAACTTTCATACCACTGCAGCACCGTTGCGCATGCGACCTCAAGGCGCCCTGCCGATCAGGATAGACATCGGGGAGCCGATCTTCAAACGTGCATGCAAAGATGCCTGCACAGGGTTTACCGTTGCTTGCCCGGCGCGCAATCCGGCACATTTTGCACGGGCAGCTTGTAAAGATTACAGCGCGTCAAATAATTCTCCGGACATGACAAAAAAGGGCTTTGATGACTATGCGTGAAGCGATCCAACAAACGAAAGGACGAAGCAGGATCACGCGGGAATTGTGGCAGCTGGTATCGAACTTCCGCTGGCGCATCGTGCTGTCCATGCTGTTCCTGATCCTTGCCAAAGTCGCCGTGGTGTTCGTTCCGATGGCGTTGAAGCGCATCGTCGACGAACTGTCGCGCCCCGAACAGATCCTGGTGCTGCCAGCCAGCCTGCTCGCCGGCTATGCTGCGCTGCGCTTTGCCAGCACGCTGTTCAATGAATTGCGCGATCTCGCGTTTTCGCGCGTGACGCAATACACCGTCGCGACCTATGCGCAGAACACCTTTTCACACCTGCACGAACTCGGAGCGCGCTTTCACTCTTCGCGCCGGCTCGGCGGGCTGCTGCCCGACATCGACCGCGGCACCACCGGCATCGCCTTCCTGCTCAGCGTCGGCCTGTTCACCATCGTGCCCACACTGCTCGAGATTGGCATGGTGATCGCCATCATGACGGCGCGCTACAGCTTCTGGTACACCGTCATCCTTGCCGTATCGTTCATGGTTTATACCGGTTTCACGCTGATCTTCACCGCCAAGCGCGCCATCTACCAGCGGCGCGTCAACCGCCTCGATTCGAATGCGAAAAGCCTGCTGGCCGACAGCCTGATCAATTACGACGCGGTGAAATACTTCACCAACGAAAACGTCGAGACCAGCCGCTTCCAGCACATCATGAACCATTGGGCCGACGCGGTGGTGGCCAACCAGAAGGCACTGTTCATCCTGCACGTGGGACAGAGCGCCATCATCGCCCTGGGCGTGGCCGCCGTCATGCTGCTCGCCGGGCAGGACGTGCTGTCGCGGCACATGACGGTCGGCGACCTCATCCTGATCAATGCTTACGTGATCCAGATCTGCCTGCCGCTCAACACGCTCGGCTTCGTCTATCGCGAAGCGCGCGATGCCACCGTGAATGCCGAGAAGCTGTTCCAGCTCCTGCGCGAGAAACCGGAGATCGACGAGCCGCCCGGCCTGCCGGACCTGCGGGTGACACGCGGCGAAGTGGTGTTCGACAACGTAACCTTCGCCTACGAACCCGCGCGGCCCATCCTGCACGGCATCAGCTTTCGAATACCGCCTGGCGGCACCGTCGCCGTGGTAGGCGGCAGCGGCTCGGGCAAGTCGACGCTGGCGCGGCTGCTGCTGCGTTTCTATGACGTCGGCGGCGGCTGTATACGGGTGGACAGCCAGGACATCCGCAGCGTCAATACCCGCAGCCTGCGCGAAGCAATCGGTGTGGTGCCGCAGGAAACGCTGCTGTTCAACGACACCATCGCGTACAACATCGCCTACGGCCGTACCGGTGCCACCATGGAAGACATCGTCGCCGCGGCCAAGGCTGCGTATATACACGACCTGATCGAATCGCTGCCGCAGAAATACGAAACGCAGGTCGGCGAGCGCGGCGTGAAGCTGTCCGGCGGCGAGAAGCAGCGCATCGCGCTGGCGCGCGCCATCCTGAAAAATCCCCCGATGCTGATCTTCGATGAAGCCACCTCCGCGCTCGACACCCAATCGGAACGCGCCATCCAGCGCGAGCTCGACAAGCTGGCAAAGAACCGCACCACGCTGGTCATCGCGCACCGCCTGTCGACTGTGGTCGATGCAACGGAAATCCTGGTCATGCACAAGGGCCGCATCATCGAGCGCGGCACGCACGACTTGCTCGTGCAGCAGGACGGCGCCTACGCGCGCCTCTGGAAGCTGCAGCAGCGCGCGGAGGCAGACGACCAGAAAGTGGAACGGGAAATGGTGCGCTGATCCGGCACGCGCCAGCCGCCCGGCGCTGCCGCAATGAAACCGGTTTGACGGTCCTCAAGCCGAGGCATTGGAACGGGAATTGCATCGCGTCCTCGTCGCCCAACAGAAAAACCCCGGGGCGATGCACGTCAGGTGATTCGTCTGGCAGTGAATCGGACCAGGACTCTCTCGGGACAGTATCCATGACGAAAATACTTGCATTCAACCGAAACCGGAGAACCATCAGCGCCGACAGCGAAAACCGCCCACAGAATGAAGGCGGAACGGCAACGCGCCGCCGTTCTCGCGATCGTCACGCCCCGCCATCCGTACGCAGCGCCGACAGGAGCGACGCGCGCAACACGACGCAGACACCTGTTGAACTGGCGGTGTCCATTGTCGTTCCCACGCGTGGCCGGCCGCAGCTCCTGAGCCGCTGTATCGCCAGCCTCGTGCTGCAGCGCTTCGATCCGGCACGCTTCGAGATCATCATCGTTGATGACGGCGCGAGTATCGACGCGTCAAGCGAGGAGACGCGCCACGTGGTGGCCGGATGGTCGGCCCATACCGCCGGCAACGGCCCGCAGATCGTCTACATCCCCTCCATGGGCCCGCATGGCCCTGCTGCCGCACGCAACCACGGGTGGCGGGCGGCGCGCGCGCCCATCATTGCCTTCACCGACGACGACACGATTGCGCGGAGCGACTGGCTGAACAACGGCGTGCGTGCCTTCGACGACAATGTGCATGTCGTGTGCGGCCGAGTCGTGATGCCGATGAACGGCACGCCAACCGATTACGAACTCGATGCGAAGAACCTGGAAACAGCGGAGTTCGTCACGGCCAACTGCTTCTGCCGCAAGCGCGTGCTGGAGGACATCGGCGGCTTCGATGAACGCTTCCGCTTCGCCTGGCGCGAGGACTCCGACCTGCATTTCCGCCTGATCGACTACCGCGCCAACATCCGGCGCGAGCCGCGCGCCGTGATGATGCATCCGATCCGTCCTGCCGGCTGGGGCGTGAGCCTGAAACAGGTGAAGAAGGTGCAGTTCGATGCCCTGCTGTACAAGAAGCATCCGCGCCTGTACCGCCGCAAGATCCGCCAGAAGCCGCGCTGGGATTTCTATGTGACCGTCGGCGCCCTGCTGGTCTGCAGCGTGGCGCTGCTCGCGGGATCCGGCTTGACTGCGTTGGCCGCCGGACTGGTCTGGTTCGTCATGACTGCGCGCTTCTGCGCAAAGCGCTTGTGGAAGACTTCCAAGTCACCGGCGCACATCGCGGAAATGATCGTGACGTCGGTGCTGATCCCGCCGCTGGCCGTGTACTGGCGGGCCGTCGGCGCGATCAGGTACCGCGCGGGCCTGCTATGACAGACGTGGCGAACATGGCGGACACCACGGACCTGCCGCATTTCGTGCAGATCGAGCCGGTCGGCCAGTGCAACCTGCGCTGCCGCATGTGCCCCATCCAGTTCCGCAATGAAGGCGGGCCCGGGCAGCCGCGCGCCTACATGGACTTTGACCTGTTCTGCAGGCTGGTGAACCAGTTCCCGCAGATGACGGAATTGCAGTTGCAGGGCCTGGGCGAACCCTTGCTGCATCCACGCTTCTTCGACATGGTCCGTTACGCCGCGGACCGCGGGATCGAGGTCTCGACCAACACGAACATGACGGTCATGAGCGAGACGGGTGCGGAAGCCTGCGTCAGGAGCGGGCTCAACACGCTGCATGTATCGCTGGACGGTGCGACGGCCGCGACCTACCAGGAAATCCGCGTGCGTTCCCGCTTCGCACGCGTGCTGCGCAACCTGCGCCGCGTGGTACACGCGAAGCAGCGCCTGCGCAGCGAACTCCCTCGCCTGTGCCTCGTAGCGGTGGCCATGCGCCGCAACCTGCCGGAACTGCCGGACCTCGTCGAACTGGCGCACAACGAAGGTGTGGGCAGCCTGTTCGTGCAGCATCTCTGCCATGATTTCGGGGAATCCACCCTGCCCGGGCAATACGCGCCGATGCGCGCCTTCATCGAGCGGCAATCATTGATGAATGAAGCGCGGGACGCGGTGGAGCATTACTTCCACGCGGCGCGAACGCGGGCAGAGGCGCTCGGCGTAACGCTGCGCCTGCCGAACCTGTCGCCGCGCAAGCATCCGCCCGGCACACCCGGCCGGCAACGTTGCGACTGGCCGTGGCGCGGCGCTTACATCAGTCACGACGGCAAGGCGATGCCGTGCTGCATGGTCGGCACGCCGGACCGCATCCACTTCGGTGACATGGCTCAAGACGGGGTCGAAACGGTCTGGAACAATCAGGCCTATGCGGCATTCCGTACACAGCTCGCATCTGCCACGCCGCCCGAGGTGTGCCGCAGTTGCGCCCTCTATGACGGTACCTTCTGAATCCGGCCCACCCTATGCAGAGACGACTGAAAATCCTCACCTGGCATACGCATGGCAGCTACCTCTATTACCTGACGCAGGCACCGCATGATTTCTATGTGCTGTCCAAGCCCGACCGACCGCCCGGCTACGGCGGGCGCTGCGGCCACATGCCGTGGGGCGACAACGTCATCGACCTGCCGGTTGCCGAAGCGAAGGATGCGGCCTTCGACTGCATCCTGTTCCAGGACGACGACCAGTACCTGCATGACCAGCATCTCTATCTGAGCGAAGCCCAGCGCCGCTTGCCTAAGATCTACCTGGAACACGATCCGCCACGCGAGCATCCGACCGACATGCATCACCCGGTGGACGATCCGTCGATGTTGCTGGTGCATGTGACCCACTTCAATGCGCTGATGTGGGACAACGGGCGCACGCCGTCGCGCGTCATCGAGCACGGCGTAATTGTGCCGAAAGGTGTGTCGTATCGCGGCGACCTGGCGCGCGGGCTGGTCGTGATCAACAACATCGCGCGCCGCGGGCGACGCCTCGGCGGCGACATCTTCGCGCAGGCCCGCGAAAGCGTGCCGCTCGACCTGGTCGGCATGGGCGCGCAGGAAGCCGGCGGCCTCGGCGAAGTGCTGCACGCGCAGTTGCCCGCCTTCGCCGCGCAATACCGTTTCTTCTTCAACCCGATCCGCTACACCAGCCTCGGCCTGGCTGTCATCGAGGCCATGATGATCGGCATGCCACTCGTCGCGCTCGCCACCACGGAGATGGCCACCGTCATCGACGATGGTGTTTCCGGTTACGTCAACACCGATGTATCCGCGCTGATCGCGCATATGCAGGCGCTGCTTGCCGACCCCGGGCTGGCAAGGCAACTGGGCGAACAGGCGCGGCGGCGGGCAATGGAACGCTTCGGCATCGAGCGTTTCGTGCAGGACTGGGACAGGGCATTCCGCCTTGTCACCGGGCTATGACAGGCATCAGGAGGAAGACATGCCATCGAACGGAAGCTACTTCATCGACCGCCACGCAGCGGAAAAGGCCGTCGGGCTCAGCCTGCCGATGATCGAGTCGGCCATGACACTGAAGGAAGTCGGCGAAAGCGGCTTTCTGTATATCGTGGTGATGGATCCCTTGCGCACACCGTCGTGCAGTTCCTTCGAGGAAGCCATCCTGTACGAGCACGCCATCGGCGATCGCAGCAAGTGGGATGCGGATTATGCCGCCTTCGCACGCGCCAAGGCGCGCGTAGCGTGGCGTGCCGGCATGGACAGCCACCTGGTGCAGGAGCTGCGCCCTTACCTGCTGGTGGAAAACGATACGGTGCTATGGGGAAGCGTGGTGGTCGACGGCATCGTCGTTGCCGTGAGCGGCGCCAATCCCTGGTATGACGAAGCCTTTGCCGGCACGGTCGCCATGTGCCTGCGCGCGCTGGCCAAGGCAGCCATCGCCGGCGAGCGCAAGCGCAACCTGTTCCTGCAGCCGAAGCAAGGGCCTGACAATCAGTACATGGAATAAAACACCAGGCGGCTGAGTGCCGCATCAAAATACAGCGCATGCCAGGGGATGGCAATGCTCGCGCTGTTTCTCCTGCGCGCCAGCACCACATAACGCAACTGATGCGTTGTCACATCGACCATCAGATGGTCGACAGTTCCTATGCGGTCACCGATGGCCGTCACCACCGGGCATCCATGCAGGAGTCCGGCAGTGCTGGATTCATGCGCCATGAGCCGCAGGAAGCGCGATGGTCGTGAGCTGCGTGGGCCGCCACGACTGCGGCCGCTAACGGTATGTTGCATGACAGGCTCTGGTTCTCCGCTGAAAGTCTTGCATGATTCGAAGCGCCGTAGAGGCACCATCCAGGCGCCATCAAAGCGCCGTCATAGCGCCGTCATAGCGCCGTTCATTCCGGTCAGGTTTGCGGAGACGACGCGCCCCAGCTCACCCGGCGCGATCCACGTGCACCGAGTGCGCCGCCGCCGATGCCGATGGCGAGTGCCAGCGCCACCGCAAAGAAGACGACCCATGCCGCGGTGCCCGCATTCTGTATCGCGCCTTCAGCCGTCTGCCTTCCCTGCGGCGACGCGCTCCCCGGGGATCCCATGAGGATCAATGCCTGGTCGACCATGGCCTCGGCCCGTCCCTGTTCCATGTTCATGGTGGCCATCAGCAGTTGCACGGCCTGGTCGCGCTGGCCGGCGCGCAGGTATTCCATGAGTTGTCGCATCGCCGCCGGATCCATGCGCATGCCCTGCGCGCGCATCATTGCCTCCACCGGCGACCCGCTCGCTCCCGCGGCGCCTGCCCGCGCAAGCTGGCTCATGTTGTTGAAGACGCCGCTCACCAGCGAGCCGCCGACAGAGGTCGCGAGCACAGCGAACAGAAGCGTCGTTACCGCCCATGACACCGCACCATGCAGCACGCCATCCGCCCTGCGCTTGAGCCCCGACATGCGCGCCGCCACATAGCCGCCGACAAAGGCCGAAATCAGCATGCTGACTCCGGCCCAGATCAATGGCCCGGTACCGAGGGTTTCACCTTCCGTCAACTCGGTGGCCGACAGCCCGGTGGCGATGCCGAGCAGCGTCAGCGCCAGCTGCACGGAAACACCAACTACCACGCCGGCCAGCACCGCGCCCCAGCGGATCGCAGGAAACAACGGGCGCCGCAGCAGATAGCCGCTGCCGGTGTCGATGTGATACACGGTATCGCCTTGCGCCGTGGGGGTATCGTTGATTGCCATTGCCATTGCTCCTCGAAAATCCGGTTCGGCGCGCGACGTCGCGTAGCCATTCTCATTCCGCAAAAAACGCAACATCCATGCCCGCGCCGCCGCCGCTCAAGCGGCGGATTGCACCTTCTCCTGCGCATCGAGCGCGCCCTTCATGCGGCGCAGGAATTCGCGGCGTATTCGCCACTGCGCGCCCGGCCGTACCTTCATGCGGCAACGCAAGCCGATGTTCGCGTCTTCCACCTTTTCGACGCCCACCGTGTCGAGGTCACCGAGGATGTCCTGGCCAAAGGCGGAGTTGTGCCGCATGTCTTCGCAGATGCCGTTCATCATGCCGAACACCCGTTCCAGGTTTTCCTGGCGCCGCACGCTGATGTCGATGACCGCATACACATAACCCCTGCTGCGGTTGGTGACTGTGGTGATCATGCTATTGGGAATGAAATGCACGCTGCCGTCATAGTCGCGCATGCGCACATGGCGCAAGGTGACCCTTTCCACAAGGCCGCTCTTGCCGGCCGCGTCGATCATGTCGCCTTCGCTGATCTGGTTTTCGATCAGCAGGAACAGGCCGGTAAAGAAATCCTTGACGAGGCTCTGCGCGCCGAAGCCAATGGCGATGCCAGCCACGCCGGCAGTCGCGAGGATGGGCGTGATCGAAATGCCGATCTCGCCCAGCGTCAGCATGAACGCCATGCCGACCAGCACCACGTTGGCGGTATAGCGAAACACATTCATCAGCGTTTCGAGGCGGCGCATATCGTGCATTTCGCCATGCATGTCGCCACGGGTGACGATATGCCTGCGCAGCGCACGCAGCAGTTTGCGGATCATGGCAAGCGCCAGCCACGCAAGCAGCCAGATAAGGACAACGCGCAACATCGGCCGCAGCACGTCGCCCCATTGCTTCAGGTCGTTGAGGTCAGGAAGCATTTGTCGTTCGAATGCGGAATGCGCGGTGAGATGTCCGACACGCTGCGCAAGGAATGACGGCGCTCAGGATATCCCTGCGCGCCGTGCATGATGAGACGCGTTGCCGTCAGCGGAAGCGTTCGACGATCACGCCGTTTTCCAGCCGGACCCGTTCGCCGACCTGCACGCCCGGCGCTACGTCCTGCGTGAGGGTTTGCACCGAACCGTTATCCATGCGCACCGCTACCCGGTATACCTGCCCTGCCTGCGCGTTTTTCTCGATCGTGTTGCCGGCCAGCGCACCACCGGCCGCACCTGCAACAGTAGCAGCAGTCCGGCCGCGTCCACTGCCGACCTGGTTGCCGAGCACGCCGCCGACAATCGCGCCCGCCACTGTGCCCACACCGACGCCCGCCTGCTCGCGCGGCACGACGTCGATCGCCTGCACCACGCCATAGCCGGAAGCGCTGCTCGTGGTCGAGGTGACCGGAACGGAACTGCTGGTGGTCGTCACCGGAACGGATGAACTGCTCGATGACATCGGCTGGCTGCCGCATGCGGCGAGCGCCAGCGTTGTTGCGCCGATTAACACTGATTTCGCAAATTCCGCAGATTTCATTTTCCTGGTCCACATGATGATCTCCTTGTTGAGGGCGCCGAAGCGCCTGCAAGTCTGCCCGGCACCAACAGGCGGAGGAATGCCGCATCGATGCCGACTCCGTGTGGTGCCGGCATGCAGTTCCCATGCCAAGCCAGGTGGAAATTTTTCGCGTCGAACACTGCCCGCATGCACCTCTTGTGCAGTGCTTATTCTTTGTGCACGCACCTTTCTACATTGGCCGGCGCAGTTTTTACATCGCGCTGTATTTCTTACCCACGATTTTTCCTGCCCACCGCACTACTGCACTGCTGCCAGCCATCTCCACGAGATGGCATGCGCCGCATCAAGCTTGCCCTTGGCCCAGTGCAGGAAACATGCAGCGGGTACATGGTTTGCTTTGTGAGCCAAACAGCGCTGTGAACATTTCAACAACTCGAGAAACCATGCGAAAAATTGCTCTCATCAGCGAACATGCTTCGCCCCTCGCACACATCGGCAGCGTCGACAGCGGCGGCCAGAATGTCTATGTCGGGCAGATTGCCAAGCAACTTGCACGCCTCGGCTATCTCGTCGATATCTTTACCCGGCGCGATGCGGAGGAGTTGGCGCCCACCGTGAACTGGCTGCCCGGTGTGCGTGTGGTTCATGTTCCGGCCGGCCCGCCGGAGTTCATTCCGAAGGAAGCGATGCTTCCCTATATGGAGCAGTTCGGCCGCTTCGTGATCCGCTTTGCGCGCCGTCAAAAACTCCGCTACGACATCGTGCATGCCAACTTCTTCATGTCGGGCATGGTTGCGCAGCAGATAAAGTCCACGCTGGGCATTCCTTTCGTCATGACCTTCCATGCGCTCGGCCGCGTGCGTCGCCTGTGTCAGAAGGAAGCCGATGCATTTCCCGATATCCGGTTCGCCATCGAAGAACGGCTGATGCACGATGCAGACCGCGTGATTGCCGAATGTCCCCAGGACCGGCGCGACATGGAAGAGCATTACGGCGCGCCGAGCGATCGCATCGATGTCGTGCCCTGCGGCTTCGATCCGGATGAATTCTGGCCGACCACGATCGACGCACGCCAGCACCTCGGCCTGGACCGCGACGAGTTCATCGTGCTGCAGCTCGGGCGCATGGTGCCCCGCAAGGGTGTCGACAATGTCGTTCGCGCCATCGCGATCCTGCACCACCAGTACCAGGTGCCGGTGCGCCTGCTTGTGGTGGGTGGCAACGGCGACAAGCCGGATCCTGTCGCCACGCCGGAACTGGGCCGGCTGATGAAGCTCGCGCAGGAAACCGGCGTCGAGCAGTGCATCACTTTCACCGGACAGCGCCAGCGCGACCAGCTGCGCTATTACTACAGTGCGGCCAATGTCTTCGTCACCACACCGTGGTATGAACCCTTCGGCATCACGCCCGTGGAAGCGATGGCATGCGGCACGCCGGTGGTCGGCACCGCCGTGGGCGGCATCAAGACCACGGTGGTCGATGGCGAGACCGGCTACCTCGTGCCGCCCAATGATCCCGAAGCACTGGCCGAACGCCTGTCCTGGCTGCACCGTCATCCCCACCTGGCGCAGCGCATGGGCTGGTCCGGCATGCGGCGGGCCTACCAGCACTTCACCTGGCGCAACGTCGCCAGCAGCATTGCCGCTGTGTACGAGAGCGTGCTGGAGCCGGCCGATCGTTACATGCCGATGCCGCGCACGGCATCGGCTGAGCTCGGCCTTCGCAGCTGATCGAGCGACAGGCATCGACATCCAGTCTTGCAGCCAACTTTCAAGGAGAGGGAATTGAACAACGCAAACGTATCCAGCTACGCAGCCAACCCCGCCGAAGCGCACCTGTTCGCGAACAGGACTGTGCTGGTGACGGGCGGCGCCAGCGGGCTCGGCGCTGCGCTATCGCACATGTTTTCCGCGTGCGGCGCCAATGTCGTGGTGGGCGACCTGAATATGGACAAGGCACAGACGGTCGCATCGCTGCTCGAATCTTCCGGCGGAAAGACGCACGCCATCGGCTTCAATGTCGGCGATCCGGTTGCAGCGGAACGTGCCGTCAACGACGCCATCGCCCGCTTCGGCAGCCTCGACATCCTGGTCAACAACGCCGGTACCGATGTCACCAGCCCGATCGACGAGCTGGAGTATGCAGACTGGGACCGCGTGATCCGCACCAATCTCTACGGCCCCTTCCTGCTGTCGAAATTCGCGGCACGCCACATGAAAGGCAGCGGCCACATCATCAACATCTGCTCCACCGCCGCCAAGCGCGCCTGGCCAAATGCATCGGCCTACCATGCCAGCAAATGGGGCCTGCTCGGCCTGTCGCACGCTCTGCATGCGGAACTGCGCCCGCAACGCATCAAGGTCACCGCAGTCATCGCGGGCGGCATGAGCACGCCCTTCCTGCTTGACCGCTTCCCGGGCATCGATGTGTCCACGCTGCAGGACCCGGCCAATGTGGCGACGGCGGTCAAGGCAGTGCTGCTGATGCCCGAGCAGACGGTGATCCCCGAGATCATGGTGATCCCGATGCAGGAAACCTCCTGGCCATGAACGTGGCACAACGAAAACAAGGCATAAACATGCGCGCCATCTTCCTGGACAAGGACGGCACCCTTGTCGAAAACGTTCCGTACAACGTCAACCCCGCATTGCTGGAACTGACCTGGCAGGCGGGCCAGGCGCTGCAGCTGCTCAAGGAGCTCGGCTATGCCCTGATCGTCGTGACCAACCAGCCCGGCCTGGCGCGCGGCCTGTTCACCGAGAGGGCGCTCGGCGCGCTGCAGCAGCGCCTGTCTGAGCTGCTCGTGCAGTATGGCGTCGCGCTCGACGGCTTCTACTATTGTCCGCACAGCGCCGATGGCGCAGTCGAGCGCTATGCCGTGTCCTGCACCTGCCGCAAGCCGATGCCCGGCATGCTGTTCCGCGCCGCGCACGAGCATGGCATCGACCTCTCCGCGTCCTGGATGATCGGCGACATCCTGCATGACGTGGAGGCCGGCCGCCGTGCGGGATGCCGTACCGTGCTCATAGACAACGGCAATGAAACCGAGTGGAAGATGTCGGCGCATCGCACCCCGCACCTGACCGCACCCGACCTCTACGTAGCAGCGACCATGATTGCATCCTGCCCCGACGAGCGGCATCTCGCGCAGCAGGAATCCGACAGCGGAGTTGCCGCACCATGATCGACCCACAGTGGCAGCACGCCGAACGGATCCTGTGCGTTCGCCTGGATTACCTCGGCGATGTCCTGATGAGCACGCCGGCCATACGCGCGCTGAAGGAATCGATTCCCGGCAGCCGCATCACCCTGCTGACCTCGGCCAGTGGCGCCGCTGCGGCACGCCACGTTCCGGAGATCGACGACACGATCGGCTACGCCGCGCCATGGATGAAGAGCAGTGCCCAACACGAGCCACGTACGGATTTTGCGCTGATCGAACGGCTCGCGCGCCAGCACTTCGATGCCGCCGTGATTTTCACGGTGTACAGCCAGAATCCATTGCCGGCAGCGATGCTCTGCCATCTCGCCGGCATCCCGCTGCGCCTCGCGCATTGCCGCGAGAATCCGTACCAGCTCCTCACCAACTGGGTACGTGAGACCGAGCCGGAGACGCAGATCCGGCACGAGGTGCGCCGACAGCTCGACCTCGTCGCGAGCGTCGGCGCGCACGCGTCGGATGAACGCCTGTCCTTTCATGTTGCGCCGCCTGACGTTGCCTGGGTCAAGACGCGGCTGCTTTCGCTCGACATTGATCTGACGCGCCCATGGATCGTCATGCACCCCGGCGCGACCGCACCTTCGCGCCGCTATCCGCCGGAGCACTGGAAGGCCACTGCACTCGGCTTGGTGGATGACCTGCGCTGCCCGCTCATCTTCACCGGCAATCAGGAAGAGGCGGAGCTGGTGGAACATATCCGCCGTGAGGTGCCGGGCACGCACTCGCTCGCCGGACAGCTCGATCTCGGCAAGCTAGCGGCCCTGTTGTCGCTCTCGCCGCTCCTCATCTGCAACAACACCGGCCCTGCACACATCGCCGCGGCAGTCGGCGTACCAATAGTCGATCTCTACGCACTAACCAACCCGCAACACACGCCATGGCAGGTGCCGCACCGTGTGCTTTTCCAGGACGTGCCCTGCCGCTACTGCTACAAGAGCGTATGCCCACAGGGACATCATCGTTGTCTCTCGGAACTGGCCCCGGAACGCGTGATCTCCGCTGCGAAAGAACTGCTGTAAGCAGTTGATCAATTCCTGTCCACGGAAAACACGAAAAGCACGGAAAAGATTTTTGATTTTCGTGTTTTCCGAGTTCTCCGTGGACATTCTTCATGATCCGCGTCACCGCGACGATACAGCGCGACGCGCCCGGCCAATCCATCCGGAGCCTCCTGTCGGGATTTCCCGCTGCAATTTTTACACCGCCTTGCAAAAACGAGCGCGCGCAGAACGCCTGTGCATGCGTTTTCCCCCTATGGCGCAATTGGCACGGAGCTTGCGACCGAGCTTCACCCGACGAACCATGAAGGAGAACACCATGCCACGCAATGCGACGCCCAAGGGAACGTCCAAATCTTCAAGGACATCACCCCGCGCCTCTTCCAAGGGATCTTCGCATGACGCTCTGCGTATCCTTGCGGACGATCACAAGAAGGTGCTCGACATGTTTGACGAGTTCAAGGAACTCAAGAACGATCCGGACGAGGAAGCCAAGCAGCAACTGGTCGAAGCCACCTGTGCCGAGCTGACGATACACACGCAGGTGGAAGAGGAAATCTTCTATCCGGCAGCACGCGACGTGATCGATGAAATGGACCTGCTCGATGAAGCGGAAGTCGAGCACGCCGCCGCCCGCCAGCTCATCACGGAGCTCGCCGCGATGGAGCCCGACGATGATCTGTATGACGCCAGGTTCACGGTGCTGGGCGAATATGTCAGGCACCACATCAAAGAAGAAGAGAAGGAGCTGTTCCCGAAGCTGAAGAAGGCCGACATCGACCTCGATGAAATCGGTGACGAGATCGAGCAGCGCAAGATGGAATTGCGCGAAGAACTCGGCGTCTCCCCGGAGGAATCCGAACCGGAGGATGACGAAGATGCCCTTGCAAACAGCAGGTCGCGCAAGAATCTGCATTGACTCTCACGAGGTTTTCCCGACAAAGGAATGAAGGCAGCCGGAATGCCGTCCTACCCTATTTTGAAGAAAGGCTCGTTGTGACTCTGCCTGACCAGGACGTATGCACGATCCATACGAAACCAACCCACGCGGTGGACATTCTCGCGTTCGTCGAAGCGCAAGAGATCCCATCGCTCTACTTTGAAACACCCTACTACCTGACGCCCGCGCCGGGCGGCGAAAAGCTTTATACGATGCTGCGCGAAACCCTTCGCGACACCGGAAAGGTCGGTATCGCTTATGTCATCATCCAGGCGCGCCAGCATCTTGCGGCATTGATGCCGCAAGGCGAATCGCTCGTGCTCAAGACCCTGCGCTGGGCCAGCGAGCCGGCTGCACTCCAGGTGGACCAGCGGCTCGTCGAGGTGGACGCGGAGCCGGGCGGCGCGGCGTTCACGCCTTCGGTCTGCGGCATTGAAATACCCAGCGAGGAAGAAGTTCCCGGCGCGCAGGATGACGAGGACGCTCTTCTCGAAGAAGCCTCCGCCTGGCTGAGCAGCATGCTCGCGGTCGGCCGCGGCGCCGCCATCGAGGTGGAAGACATCGACGGCTGGCTGGAAGGCGATGCCGCCGATGACATTTCCCTGGCGTTTTTCATACCGGGAAACCCGCACAAGGCGGCCCCCCGGGCCGCGGGGCGCCCGGCGGGATCGCGCCGCAGGCCGTCAGCGCATCCGGCACGGATACGCACGCGCCGCACTCTGCACTGAGCGCCCCCGGCGCCCGTCCTCCTGCATCGCTTTTTGGGCAGGAGAATGGGCGCTACTTCTTTCGCTTGATTACACTGATCTGTCCGTCGGATTCCATGAATGCAAGCTTCACCTCGGACAGCGATTCCACGCCTTGCTCGCGCAGTTTGCCCCACAGCTCTTCGACCGTAATGAATTCCTTGCGCATATTCCTCCTCTGTATCACGCCATTCTCGATCAGGCGCAGCGGCCCCGGCTCGGCCAGGCGACGGAATAATGGCGACGCGTAGCTCAGCCAGTCGAACACCATGTTCCAGCCGATCAGCGTGCCCACCAGCACCATGCCGTCGCTCACGCTCGTATACTCCCCCGCCATCGCGTTCTGCGCGGCGTCGGCGACAATGACGAGGATAAGGATATCGGCAATCCCGACAGCGCCGACTTCCCGCCGCACAACGAAGCGAAACATCAGGAACAGGAACCAGTACATCACGGTGCCCCGGATCAGGATTTCACCAAGGGGCACGCTCATCTTGAACATCTCGTCCCAGTCGAGGGAAGAAAGGCTTTCCATGGTCTTTTCTCATCCGATTCTCATCCGTAAATCAGGCGCACAAATGGAAATGGCGCCGACTGCAGGCGCCATTTTCCATCTCCGGTTCGTGTACCGGGAGAACCGCCGCCGCGGTGGACGGCCGCCCTTCCATGGCCGTCCGTCCCGCCGCGACGGTTTACCCTGAACGCGTTACCGCCGCCTGCTGCCTCCTACTGCCAGTAGGGTTGCGCGTTGTAGAAGGAATGCACGTCAGTTGCCCAACTGGTGTCGGCCATCGAGGGCCAGTGGTCCTTGTCAAAGCCCGGCGCATTCTTGAGCCGGTCCTTGGCGACATCAAGGACGAAGCACTTCTGGTCGGCATCCAGCGTCAGTGCGCTCCACGGCACGGCGAACAACTTGTCACCGATGCCCATCACGCCACCGAAGGACAGCACCGCGTAGGCAACGCGCCCGCTCGGTACATCGAGCATGATGTCCTCGATTTCGCCGAGGCTCTCGCCCTGCCGGTTGACTACCTTGTCACCTTGCAGGGTGTCGGCCGCCATCACTTCCGGACCGGGTCCGGAATAGTTGGCACGTCCGCCGACAACGCGTGCGCCGCCGCTGGTGGAGGAGGAAGGAATATTGCTCATAAGTGTTCCTTTCAAAGACTATCTTTGCATCCCGCTGGCCGGCTTGTTGATACCTTGTCCGGTTCACCGGTGCGGGTGCGCTTAGATTTGCTCCCTGTTAGCGTGCCGGGGCGGACGGGGCGCCCGCCCCTGCCCCTCTTGCGGCGGGCAACGTGCCGCCGGATGTCAAATTGTTGTTGCCGGAGTTGCCGCGGCCGACCATGCGGTCCCAGAAGCGATCCACATCATCGCTCCAGCGCTGGTCGGCCATGTCCGGCCAGTGCTTCCGGTCAAAGCCGGGGGCATGGGTGAGCGTTTCCCGGTCTGTCTGCAGGATGTAATAAGTACCGTCGTCACTCGCTTGCAAGGCACGCCACGGTATCGGGTGCAATTTCTTTCCCGCGCCGGTGGCAGCGACACTGCCCTCGAAGCGAACCACGGCATAGGCGATCTCGCCGCGCCGGCTGTCGAGCACAAGGTCCTTGATGACGCCGACCTTTTCCTCGCGCTGGTTCCTGACCTTGGCGCCGACGATCTTGCTGGCCCGGTACAAGTGCTGCTGGCGCGCGGAATTTCCGTGTTGTGCCTGCGCGGCCATCATGCTTCCCGCGCCAACAGGATGCTGCGCATAAGCCCCGGCGCCCACGCCGGCAAGCAACAGCAGCGCGACGCGAAGCATGGCTTTCATCGTTCCTCCGTTGCATGCAACCATCAACCCGAACGATGCAGCAAGCCCCGTGCCATCGCGTCATTGCCACCACTTCATTCAGCAGCCAGCGCGCTTTTCTTCGGCGTCAGCCACTTGATGGACTCGGCCGCCTTCTTGCCGGCAATGAAGGCATGGTCGGAGTTGTAATACTCCCACTCGCTGTAACGCCCCGCGAGGATGATGTCGTACCTCGCCAGCCAGGAACGGATGGTGTCCACATTCTGCAGGCGCGCATGGTCGCACACCACGTAGCCATAAGGTATGTCCACTTCATTGGCGACGATGATCTTGTCGTCCGGGCGCAGCATGCCAACCTTGATGCAATCCTGGATGCAGAGGTCGATCAGCTCCTTGCCGCTCGCCGGCAAGGGCTTCCATTGCGGCGAATAGCTGATCTCGCAGGTAAGGCCGAAGCCGCCGGGCGGATTGCATTCCGGGCTGGCATTGCCCTGCACGAAGATGCGGTGAAAGATCGTGTCTTCCGGGTAGTAGATCCAGTGCTTGTCGGTGATCTTCTCGCGCGCCACGCCGAGGTTCACGCAACGCACCGAAATATGCCGCAGCCCGGCCGCCGCGCGCCGCACTTCCTCCGGCGCTTCGTCGCCGATCATCCTGATCAGGTCCGGCAGCGGCATGGTGCTGATCAGGTTGTCGTAATGGAAGCGACGCCCGTCCGCAAGCGCGATGAGGTGCTGTTCCGGCGACACCCACGTCATCTCCGCATTCAGTTCGATCGTGCCCTTGATGTGCGGCACAAAGGCGGACATCAGCGCCTGGAATCCGCCCCGCAGCGGATAACCGAATCGCGCATTCGGCCCCATCGGCCGCGCCGGAGGACGTAACGCACCGTCAATGATCTCGTCCAGGTTTGGCAGCGGCACGCGCCCGCCCAGCCATGACGTGTCCATTTCCGACAGCGGCACGGCCCACAGCTTGCGGTTGTAGGGAATCGCAAAATGCTTCGCGATGCCCGCACCCCAGGTCTGGTAAATAAATTCTTCGAAATTGGATGGTCCCCGATTTTCGAGCACAGCGATCTTCGACTCCGGCAGCGCGATGCCGCTGTCGCCGCAGCAGTCTTGCGCGCGCGCCGGGGTCGTGCCCACTACTGTGCCCACTGCTGTTCCCGCCAAGGTCCCGGGCCGCCCCTGCGCCCCGTAGCGCGCCTCGATCGCTCCCACGATGCATTCCTTGATCACCTCCGGAGGCAAGCCATGCAGCGCCCCCTGGAACGGATAGCGGGTATGCACGTTCTTGCTGTACACCCATGCCTCGCGCTCCTGCCAGTGCAGGTTGGAGCCGAGCAGCAGATCGTACAGTTCGATCACATAGGGGTCATCCGAAAACATCACATGGCCCGCATGGTCGAAGGTGAAGCCTTTTTCCCGGATGGAGCGGCACCAGCCGCCCACCATCGAATTGCGCTCGAGGAGCACGGCATCATGCCCCAGATGATAGGCAGCGCTCAGGCCGGTCGGCCCGGCGCCGATGATGGCAGTGGTGGCGAATCTGACTGCATCATGCTGGCGCAGGCGATTCACGTTCGCCATGATCTCGTCCGGCGCCACAGCCTTGCCCGGGCGCGACTGACGGCGCGGCATGCTCTCCAGCAGCGCGCGCATTTTTTCCACTGTCGCATCCCAGGAAGTCGAAGCCAGCACGCGGCGCATGGCGCCGATCTTTTCATCTTGCTCCTCGGGCGAAGCGAGCAGCGCCGCTTCGCAGGCTGCAATGAAGGACGGCGCGTCGGGCGCGATGCTGACGATATCGCCGTAGGCCTCCACCACGTCCGGAACCGGAGTGCTCACAATCGGCAGCTCCGCCGCCATGTATTCCAGCATCTTGGCCGGATGGCTGAAATGCGTCGACTCGTTCAATGCGTACGGCAGCAGGCAGACGTCCCACCCGGCCAGGAAATTCGGCAAGGCATGGTACGGCTGCTGGCCGAGGTAATGGATGTTCGCCCGCTGCGGCAAGCTGGCCGGATCGATCTTTGCAACCGGCCCGACCAGCACCACCTGCCATGATGAATGCGCATCGGCCACCTTCGCGATCAGGTCCGCGTCGAAACGCTCGTCGATCACGCCGTAGAAGCCAAGGCGCGGCCCGGGAATGTCCTTGTGTGCCGGATGAGAATTGCTGCGGTCGAGCGCGGGCACGAAGTGCGCCGCATCGACACTGCAGGGAAGGCAATGCACATTCGGATGGCGGTCGCGCTTCGCGCGGTACAGGCTCTGGCCCGAGGCAAATACGATGTCGGCCATCTTCAGCAATGCGTTCTCCCTTTGCACCAGCTGTTTCGGCGCATTGCTTAAGGCGGAGGGTTCGTCGATGCAGTCGTACACCACCAGGCCCGGCTGCATTTCCTGCAGCAGCGGCAATGCCATCGGCGTATAGAACCAGGCGATGTGGTCATGGTAGTCGCGCACCAACTGGCGCAACAGCTTCTGCAAGTAGGGCAACTGCTCGTCATGGAAGCCGGGCATGTTCACCGGCGTGTGCGGCTGGCACACGAGCACGTTCGGCACAGGCGACCAGGTCGTGAAGAAGGACTTGCTCTCGTGATGGACCGGCTCTTCGATGAAGACCACCGGATAATGCGCAGCCAGGCGCGACAACAGGTGTTGCGGGCGATGGAACACGAAATCCCAGCGCAGGTGCGAGAACACAATGATTGCAGAAGGCATGCTATCTCCTTGCCGTAAATTGTTGGTGCTTCTTGCTGGCGCAGGTTCCGGCATGTGGCCAGCCCGCGTGCGCCGGGCCGCACAGGCGTGCGCGACGCAGTCGGATGGACGCGGTCGTCGTTTGATGCGCGACGTGCGGATATCGAAAGAAACCTGCTGGCACATGCGGATAGCGGGCGTCCGCATGCAAAATCGGAGTACATCGATGCAAAGCCGTGCTCGCCGCAGGCATTTCGCTGCTGTGCACGTGGCGAATGCAATGCGTCTTCGACGCAAGAGCCGTGCCCATCGAACTGAGATCGATTCGGCCATGCCAATGCTTGCATCGAAAGCATTTCATTTCCGTCATTTTTACAGCCACTGGTAAAAGCTACACAGATGCATTGTTGATCGGCGGCCATGAATTTCCGAGGCAGCTTGACATCATCGGTCGCTGCGGCCGATGGCTCCGCTGGCCCTGCAGATCTTGCTGAAACCACTCACCGGAAAACGCCTGCAGCGTCCTTCTCGGCTTCCTTCCAGCATAGTTTTTGGCCGGGGAGAATGTGATGATCGCGCGCAAGGCGCTGCGCTAAGGAGGACGCTCCACCGTCAACGAGCGTGTCGGTGCCGCTTGTTTCCGCTCATCAAGCAGAGCGCCCGGTACGCTTCCTGCTTCGTGAGACTTTCGGCGCGGAGGCGCCATGCAGGACAGGCCGTTCGCATCAGCTTCCATGCCGGCGCGACGCGCAGGACTCCATCATGAGGCGCGCAAGCCACATGTAACGACATGTAAAAACGGCTCACGGATGTAATCGTTACCCATGCTTCATCACGATTGCGGCACGACAGGAGGACGTCGCCGGCAGGCATTTTCATGCGGAGCAGACACCTGTTCACCGCGTGCTCGCGTCCGACCACGATCAACACCCAACAAGAGAGATGACAATGACCAGGATTCGCAAAGCAGTATTTCCCGTCGCCGGACTCGGCACACGTTTTTTGCCGGTGACCAAGGCATCACCCAAGGAAATGCTGCCCATCGTCGACAAGCCCCTGATCCAGCATGCAGTGGAAGAAGCCGCGGCAGCAGGCATTACCGAAATGATCTTTGTCACCGGGCGCGGCAAGCGCAGCATTGAAGACCACTTCGACAAGGCCTATGAACTAGAATCGGAACTGGCCTCGCATGGCAAGATGAAACTGCTCAAGGAAGTCCAGACGCTGCTGCCGGACAAGCTGCACTACTCCTATGTGCGCCAGTGCGAAGCGCTCGGGCTCGGGCACGCGGTGCTATGCGCCCGCCCTCTGGTGGGTGACGAGCCCTTCGCCGTCGTGCTGGCCGACGACCTGATCGATGCCGACGTGCCGGTACTGAAGCAGATGATCGACCTGTACGAGCAGCACAGCAGTTCCGTGATCGGCGTGCAGAATGTTCCCCTCGACCAGACGCACCACTACGGCATCGTCCGTCCCCAATCGATGGGCGTGCGCATCCACCGCATCGGCGATATCGTCGAGAAACCGCAGCCGGAAAACGCGCCCTCCACGCTTGGTGTCGTTGGCCGTTACGTCTTCACGCCGGAGATCTTCGACTTCCTGGAAAACGTGCAGCCGGGAACAGGCGGCGAGATCCAGCTGACCGACGCCATCGCGGCCATGCTCGCCACCCATCCCGCGCTGGCCTACGAGTTCAAGGGGCATCGTTTCGACTGCGGTTCCAAGATCGGCTACCTGGAAGCGGTCGTGGTACATGCCTTGCGGCATCCCGCCGTTGCGGAAGACTTCAACCGCTTCCTGTCGGAGTTGCAGTTGACCGGCCTCAAGCAGCAGCTCGGCGGCAAGACAGCTTGAGCACCTGGGCGACGGCAGTGCGCACGAAGTTTGCATGACATGCTGAAGAAAATGTATTGCCGTCACGCACTTGCCGTACCTCGGGATGGTGAGACAACATGCTTGCGCATTCCGATGTGCCTGCAGGTAAACATACAGTAGGCTACTCATACCCGCGCCAGGTGCCCAACACGGGCAACGTATGATATGCCGGGCTAGGGAAAAGGCGTCGCCCGTTTGCGCCGCTGGTTTGCACAACTCGCACCGCATCCGTAACGACATTGAAGAACAGGAGCGCGTTTCCACATGGCGGTCTCAACCGATCAGGTCGTGACGATACTTGGCAATGAACAGCATTTATTCACCGGGCCGACGGACCCCTCGTCGAATGCCATGCGCACACCACCCTCAAATGATGGGCCGGAACGGAACGAAGAGCAGAATCGCCAGGTGACCGGCATGCTGCACGAGCAGGACCGCTACCTGCGCCTGATCACAGAAACGGCACCGGTGATGATTGCCTATTTTGATGCGGAGGAACGGTTTCGCTTCGCCAACAACGCCTACAGCGCCTGGTTCGGCCAGCCGTCCGGCGACATTCTTGGCAAGACCCTCAACCAGGTGCTCGGTCCGCTCTATCCCCAGGCCTATCCCTACATCACGCGCGCGCTCGCAGGCGAGCAGGTCACCTATGAAATCACCGTGCACAACATGCTCGGCGAGCGGCATGTCATGACCACCTATGCGCCGGACATTGATCCTGACGGCAGCGTGCGGGGTTTTTCCGCGATGGCGACCGACATCACCGAGCGCCGCAACACCGAGCAGGCGCTGCGCGAGCGCGAAAAGCAGTTGCGCCTGATCACCGACGCATTCCCGGTGCTCATCGCGCAATGCGATGCGCAATACCGGCTAAGTTTCATCAACAAGGCATACACCACGCGCTTCGGTCACCGTCCCGAAAACATGATCGGCAAACGCATTCCCGACCTCGTGGGCGAAGAACTGTTTGCCAGCATCCGGCAATACATTGATGCCGCATTGTGCGGTACCCCCCAGGAACATGAAGCGAGGGTGCGCCTGCCGGAAAACGATGAACGCTATCTGCACATGATGTTCACGCCGGAACTGAACGAACACGGCGAGGTGCGCGGGCTGTTCGCCGCCGTCAGCGACACTACACAGCTGCGCGAGGCCGAAGAGCAGTTGCACCGCCGCGAGCGAGAGTTCAAGACGCTGGTCGAAAATTCGCCGGACATCATCTCGCGTATCGACCGCAACATGCGGCACATCTACGTCAATCCTGCCATCGAGAAGCTTGCCGGCATCGCGCCCGAAGCCTATCTGGGCAAGACCAAGGCCGAGCTCGGCCTGCCTACCTCCGTCGTTCAGGCCTGGGACAACGCGGCACGCGCAGCGTTCGAGACCGGCGCCGAGCAGCGTCTGGATTTCGACCATGTGATCGCCGGCCAGATGCGTTATTTCTCGGGCCGCATCATTCCGGAAACCGACCGCTATGGACATGTCGAGTCGGTGATCGGCATCGCCTACGACGTCACCGAGCGCGCCAGGATGGAAAAGGAGCGTGACGAACTGCTTGCCCGCGAGCGCACGGCACGCATCCAGGCGGAAACCGCGGCACGCGCCCGCGACGAATTCCTCGCCATCGTCTCGCACGAGTTGCGCGCGCCATTGAACGGCATCCAGAGCTGGGCGCATGTACTCGAAAACTACGTCAAGGACATCGCCTCGGCGCCGCTGGCGCAACGCGCGCTGCAGGGTATCAAGACCGGCGTCGGCCAGCAGGTGCGCCTGATCGAAGACCTGCTCGATGTCACGCGCATGATGAGCGGCAAGCTGCGCCTGGTGAAGCAACCGCTCGCGCTCCTGCCGACGCTGCAGGCCGCTGTCGAAAGCGTGCGCGCCATGGCAGCGTCCAAGCACATCAGCGTCAGCTGCACCTACCGCATCACCAGCGAACAGGTCGAGGGCGACGCTGACCGCGTGCAACAAATCTTCTGGAACCTGTTGTCGAATGCAGTCAAGTTCACACCGGATGGTGGCAACGTCTGGCTCAGCGCGGCACAGCGCGACGGCGAAATCTGCGTGACGGTGCGCGACGACGGCATAGGCGTGTCGCCCGATTTCCTGCCGCACCTGTTCAACCGCTTCAGCCAGGAAGACACCTCCAGTACGCGCGACCACAGCGGCCTAGGGCTGGGGCTGTTCCTGGTGCGGCATCTGGTCGAACTGCACGGCGGCCGCGTGGTTGCGGAAAGCGAAGGCGAAGGCAAGGGTTCCACGTTCCGGGTGTATTTCCCCCTGCGCGTACGCTCCGACAAGTACCTCACCATCGGGCCGGTCGACGACGGCGTGGCCAGCAGCGTGCCACTTCCCTCGCTCAACGGCGTGCACATTCTCCTGATCGATGACCAGGAAGAAGCGCGCGAATCCCTCACGGTCGTTCTCACGGACGCCGGCGCTTCGGTGCACGCGGCGAGCTCCGCGCGCGAAGCGATCGACTGGCTGTGCACGCTGTCGCGCAGCGAGTTTCCGGATGTGTTCGTGTGCGACATCGCCATGCCCGGCGAGGACGGCTATTCCGTACTGCGCAAGATCCGCGCATGGAAAACGGCAGGCGGAGACACCCCGCTGCAACGCATGCCGGCGCTAGCCCTCACCGCCTTTGCGCAACGAGAAGACAGGATCAAGGCCCTGACGGCTGGCTTCCAGATGCATGTCACGAAGCCAGTGGCACCGGAGGAACTGATCGTCGTGATCGACGCGATGGCGGCGCGGCCCTGATCCCCTGATCCCTGCCCCGCCGGGCTTAGTGATAGGAGTCGCTCCCGCCATGCACCGGCGACGCGTCCTCCTTCTTCGGCATGCCTTCATACGGCCCATATTCCTCCAGCCTGTTGTACAGGGTCTTCAGGCTGATGCCGAGGATATCCGCCGCCCGCTTCTTCACGCCGCCACACAATTCCAGCGTGGCATAGATCAGCTTGCGATCGACATCCGCCAGCGAGGTCCCGACCGGGATCGCCAGGGTCAGCCCCACCGGCGACTGCGTCGTGATCACCGGCGCAAGCGCAGCCGCGTCGATGGTCTGGTCGGAAAGGATGAATGCTCGCTGGATGTAATTGCGCAGCTCGCGCACATTGCCGGGCCAGTGATAATTCGACAGGCACGCCAGGCCGTCAGGCGTGAGCACCTTGCTGGTCCCCTGCGTGGCATTCAGCTCCTCCAGGAAATGCTGTGCCAGCAGTTCAATATCCGATCCGCGCTCACGGAGCGGCGGGATCTTGAGCGGGAAGACATTGAGCCGGTGATACAGGTCAAGCCGCAGCTTGCCTTCGGTGACCGCCGCTTCCGGAGCGCGGTTGCTCGCGGCAATGACGCGTACATCGGTTTCGATCTCCTGGTTGCTGCCGATGCGCATGAAGGAACCAGTCTCCAGCACGCGCAGCAGCTTCACCTGCAGCTCTGGCGGCATCTCGGTGATTTCATCGAGGAACAGGGTGCCGCCGTTGGCGCGTTCGAAATAGCCCTTGTGCTGCCGGTCGGCGCCGGTGAAGCTGCCCTTCTCATGTCCGAAAATTTCACTCTCGATCAGCTGTGGCGAGATGGCGCCGCAGTTCACCGGCAGGAACGGCCGCTTCTGGCGCAGGCTGAGTTCATGGATAGTCTGCGCGGCGAGCTCTTTGCCGGTACCGCTCTCGCCCAGCAGCAGCACTGTCGCCTCGGTCGGTGCGACCCGCCCGATGTGGTTGTACAGCTTCTGCATCGCCGGCGCGGCACCCAGCATCTGGCCGAAATGCCCCAGCCTGCGCAATTCGCTGCGCAATACGCCGATCTCTTCCTTCAGGTCGACGGTGCGCGGAATGCGCGAGAGCAGCGCCTTGAGGCGGCGGAAATTGATCGGCTTGGTCAGGTAATCGGCCGCGCCGAGGCGCAATGCTTCCACGGCCGTTTCAACGCTGGCATGGCCAGTGATCAGCACGATCTCCGTCGTCGCGAGCGACTCGATATCGTTGAACAGATCCATCCCGCTACCATCGGGCAATTTGATATCGATCAGCACCACGTCCGGGCGTTGCCGGACGATCTGCGCCTGCGCATCGCGGATGGTTCCCGCGACCGCAGTTGAGAATCCTTCTTCAGCAGTAATCGCCGCGAGTGCCTCGCGGGTATTTTCATCGTCATCGACGATCAATACATGCGGCATATAAACAGTCTCTTTCCGGTTTAAAAAGGTGGTGGCGACAAGCGTGCACGGCACAACCATGTCGGCGCAGGCAATGGACGATCGGATGGGGTTCGAATGCATTCCACGGCTCCTTGCCGCAGTGGGCTTCCGCGCGGACACCCGCGTCGTTGTGCGATGATGTTTTTGATGTCGGGCGATGCTCAGACTACGTCTTCAACAGACTATTCCACAGCATATGCCTCTGGCTGGGATTGTCCAAGCCGGCATTCACTTCTATATTGAGCAAAAACAGTCTGCCGTGATGTAAGCCTGGCAGACATGAAAAAACCGCTGGCAAGGCAGCGGAGGACGTGGCGGATCACCTCATATGCTTGCGTGAGGCGCCCACCGGAATGGCGTAGATTGCTGGACTACCTGGTGATGTTCAACCTGCGATCGGTCTCCCTGTTACGTGCGTCCCTGTGCGTACCTATGCGTCCCTGTCACGTGCGCCGGCCGCAGCGGAAGCGTGAGTCGCTTCCTCGCGGCGGCACCGAGCGTCTACCACATTCATCGGATACCGAACGGCATCGCGCTTGAGGCTGCGGCAACGTCTTTCATGAAACAGATCTGCTACTTCGAGCTTCCGCTTGATCCAGTGCTGCCGGAAGTGCCCGAACTGCCTGAAGTACCCGACGTACCTGACCCCATTGAACCGGAGCTGCCCGACGAGCTGGTACCGCCCGACGCGCCGCTCGATCCGGAGCTCTCGCCGCCACGCCGTTCACAACCCACCGCTGTCATGCTCAGCGCGGCAAGGATCAACAAGATTTTTGAAGTAGTCTTGAGTGAATTCATTCTTGTTCCTTTCATGAAAAGTGAACGCTGCCCTGCTACTTGACCATGGCATACGCGATAAGTTCTTGGCTTTTCATCACGCCCGGCGCTGCAAAGAGTCGCCAGGGAAAGGCTCCGCGTCGTCTCTCCTGTCAATGATTTTCCCTCGGAAAACAGGGAGCGAAAAATTTCCCTGCTGCGCTGCGCCGACCACACCCGCACGCCGCGAGACGCGAACACAACGATGGCGATATCGTGTATTGTTAAGTGAAGACCCACATCGAAGCGCCGCGCACCAATATGCCGCGGACAGCATTTGACCTACCTCGAAACACGCATGCGTTTGCATGACGTAACTGAATTTGCGCAAGCGCGCTTCAAGACATTGATGTAAGAATCATGGCATCACATCAAACGCTCATGGCTGGATCCGACGATCCGTCCGATAGCCGGCCGGAACAGGAAATGACTCTCGACAAATCGCTCAACCAGCTCGGCATCCTGAAGGGATCATCGCCCGTCATGGAGCAGTTGTACCAGCAGGTGGAGAGAGTCGCCGCGACCGATGCTACGGTATTGCTGGTCGGCGAAAGCGGCACCGGCAAGGAAGTGATTGCCAACGCGATCCACCAGGAGAGCGCGCGCAAGGACGAAGCGTTCGTCGCGGTCAACTGCGGAGCGATTCCGGCGCACCTCATCGAGGCCGCGCTGTTCGGTCACGAGAAAGGAAGCTTCACGGGCGCGGTGCGGCAGCACATCGGCTATTTCGAACATGCTTCGCGCGGCACGCTGTTCCTCGACGAAATCACGGAAATGCCTGTCGACATGCAGGTCAAGCTGCTGCGCGTGCTTGAATCGGGCGCTTTCCTGCGCGTCGGCGGCGATGAGGAGGTCAAGGTCGATGTGCGCCTGATCGCAGCGACCAACCGCGACCTGGATGCGGCGGTGAAAGACGGCAGCCTGCGCGCGGACCTCATGTATCGTCTCGCCGTCTTTCCGATCCGTATTCCACCCTTGCGCGAGCGCGGCACCGACATCGAACTGCTGGCGCAGCATTTCCTGCAGCTGCTGAATGAAAAGGAGAATACACAGAAGACGTTCTCGCGCGCATCGCTCGATGTCATCCGGTCCTATTCCTGGCCCGGCAATGTGCGTGAACTCAAGAACGTGATGCAGCGCGCCTTCATCCTCGCAACGGATACGCTCAACATCGAGGAATGCATCTCCGACCTGTCAACGCGAAAGCCGACAGAGCATGAAGGCTACTTGAATTTTTTCGTTGGCACGCCGCTGGCCGATGCGCAAAAGGAAATCATTCTCGCCACGCTGAAGCATTACAGCGGCAACAAGCGCCTCACGGCAGAGGCACTGGGCATCAGCCTGAAGACCTTGTACAACCGACTCAAGGAGTATTGATCGCGGTCATTGCGCACCTTCAGGCGTTCACTACCTCGCCGCCGTTCGGATGCAACACCTGCCCCGCCATGTAGGAAGCGTCATCGCTCGCGAGAAAGATGTAGGATGGCGCAATCTCATCCGGTTGCCCCGGCCTGCCGAGCGGCGCCTTCTCACCGAAGTGTTCGATCGCCTTCTCCGGAAAGCTGGAGGGAATCAGTGGCGTCCAGACCGGTCCCGGAGCAACGGCATTTACAAGGATGCCGCGCTGGATCAATTGCTGAGAAAGCGAGCGGGTGAAGGCCACGATCGCGCCCTTGGTCGATGAATAGTCCAGCAGGTGCGAGCTGCCGCGATAGGCAGTAACCGAAGTGGTGTTGATGATGCGCGCACCAGGCTTCATGTGCGGCAGCGCAGCCTTGACCAGGAAGAACATCGAAAACACATTGATGCGGAAGGTCTTCAGCAATTGTTCTTCCGAAATATTTTCGATGCTCTGCTGCGGATACTGTTGCGCGGCGTTGTTGACCAGGATATCCAGGCGCCCGAAGGCGGATATCGCGGTGTCCGCCACCTGGCGACAGAATTCCGCATCGCCGACATCGCCCGCCAGGAGAACGCATTCGCGTCCTGCCGCCTCGACGTGACGTTGGGTTTCCTTCGCATCCTCATGTTCATCGAGATAAGCAATCACGACATTCGCGCCTTCCTTGGCGAAGCCGATCGCCACCGCGCGACCAATGCCGCTATCGCCGCCCGTCACGATCGCGACCTTGCCCTTGAGCTTTGCACTGCCCCTGTAGTTCTTCATTTCCGCTTCGGGCTTCGGCTGCATTGCCGCCTCGCTACCGGGTTGATGCTCCTGGTGCTGGGGAGGGATATCGGGTTTGGCTTCCTGGTTCGACATGATCATCCTTTCCTGAACGCATGGCAGGCAAGGACCGCTTGCGTTGCTTGAAGAAAGTCTATCCAATGCACTCATCGGCCATTGCACGGAACAGAATGATGCGAGCAGCATCCATGCCATCGGCAGGATGGCATGACGGATGGCATGAGGTATCGCCAGGAGCTATTGATCAGGCAGCCAGCGGCTGTGTATGCGCAAGTGCTTCCAGCAGCAAGGCCGGATCGCCGGCGGCAAGCTTCCTGGAATCGGACAGGATCTGACGGAAGGCGCGTGCGCCCGGCATGCCAGCCATGAGGCCCAGCATGTGGCGTGTCATGCTATTCAGCCGCAGGCCACCGCCCGCTTCAGCCTTGCCAAAGCGCGCAAGCTGGTCCTGCAAGTAGGGCAGCATTGCCCGCAGCACTTCTGCACGTGATTTCACCGGCGTCGCATCGTTGAAATAACGCGCATCGAACGAGGCCATCAGATAGGGATTGTGATACGCTTCGCGCCCGATCATCACGCCATCGACCTGCTGCAAATGCGCGTCGATTTCCTCGAGCGTCTTGATGCCCCCGTTAATGATGATCTCCAGTTGCGGGAAATCGCGCTTGAGGCGATAGGCATAATCGGGTTTCAGCGGCGGGATCTCGCGGTTTTCTTTCGGGCTCAATCCCTTGAGGATCGCGTTGCGCGCATGCACGATGAAAGTCCGGCATCCGGCCTCCGCAACCGTGCCCACGAAGTCGCGCACGAAATCAAAAGACTCGACACGGTCGATGCCGATCCTGTGCTTGACGGTCACATCGATCTCGACCACATCGCGCATCGCCTTGACGCAATCAGCCACCAGTTGCGGCTCGGCCATCAGGCATGCGCCGAACGCGCCCTTCTGCACCCGCTCGGACGGGCAGCCGCAGTTCAGGTTGATCTCGTCGTAGCCCCACTGCTCGCCCAGTTTCGCGCATTTTGCGAGATCAGCGGGTTCGCTGCCACCAAGCTGCAGCGCAACGGGATGTTCTTCTTCATTGAAATTGAGATGGCGCGCGACATCACCGTAGAGCAAGGCACCGGTCGTGACCATTTCCGTGTAGAGCCAAGTATGCCGCGTGAGCTGACGGTGGAACATGCGGCAATGCCGATCCGTCCAGTCGAGCATCGGCGCGACGGAAACGCGACGCGGCGGCAATTTCGTTTGTTGGTGCGAGGAAGTCATCATGAATCGCATTTTACCGGGTTGCCTGATGGCTCCATCTCCATCAACTCCTGCTGACAGCAACGCTGCGTATCGCCGCCAGCTCATTGAACACCAATGCCGCCATGACAACGGCTCCGCCGATCAGCGTTTCCCGTGCCGGCACCTCGCCCGCGCCAAGCCAGGTCCACAACGGCCCGAGCAGGACTTCCAGCAGCGCCAGCAGGGACACTTCCGGTGCCGTCAGGCTCCGCGCCGCGCGCACCATCAGGATGCAGGGAAGCCCAAGCTGGAAAAAGCCGAGGATGGCCAGGATGACGATGTCATGCAGCGAGGCCTGCAGCGGCCATGCAAGCGGCAGCATCATGCCGGCGGAGAACACACTTCCCAGCAGGACGGCGGGAACCAGGTCAACGCCGTGCCCCGTACGCTTGATCGCGATCAGATTGATCGCCGCCGCCACCGGGACCGCCATTGCGATCGTCATGCCGACCAGGTGCTGCCCCTGCACGGCACTCAGGCCGTGAACAAACATCCAGAGGATGCCGATGAACGCGGCGATGATCGCCACCCAGGTACGCTGCGCGATGCGCTGCTTGAGGAACATCCATGCGAGGAATGCCGTCAGCAACGGCGAAACGCTCATGACGATCAAGGTATTCGCCACTGTCGTCTTGGTCAGCGCAATCATGAAGCACATGAACATGATGCTCCACATCACCCCGCTCAATACACCGAGGTGGCCGACCGCGGTCACGGTCGCGACGGCCTTGCTCCAGCCGCGCGTGGCCAGCAATGTGCCCGCGACGAAGATAGCCGAGAAAAAACTGCGCCAGAAAGTGACTTCAAAACCGCGCGCGGCATCGAGATGACGTGTGAGAACGCCGGCGATGCTCCACAGGGTCGGTGCGATGATCATCAGCAGGATCGCCCGCTGGTGCGTGTTCAACAAAGGCATGTTCAATCGGCAAAAAAACAGCCCGGCTACCACAGAGGCGACCGGGCTGATGTGATCAGGCTTTCGAAGCGGCCTATCCAGCCGCCCGAAAACTGCATGGTGCGCAGTGTTATGCCGCCTCGCGCGCCGCCTTCTTGCGCTCATGCTCCTTCAGGTGGCGCTTGCGCAAGCGAATGCTCTTCGGCGTGATCTCGACCAGTTCGTCGTCCTCGATGAATTCCACCGCATACTCCAGCGTCAGCTGGATCGGGGGGACCAGGCGCACTGCTTCGTCGGTGCCCGACGCGCGCACGTTGGTCAGCTGTTTGCCCTTGATCGGATTGACCACCAGGTCGTTGTCGCGCGAATGGATACCGATGATCATGCCTTCATAGACCGGGTCATTGTGGCTGACGAACATGCGGCCGCGGTCCTGCAGCTTCCACAGCGCATAGGCCACTGCGGCACCGTCGTCCTGCGACACCAGCACGCCGTTGCGGCGGCCGGCGAGTTCCGGCTTGGTGGAATCGACCGGCGCATAGTCGTCGAAAATGTGGCTCATCAGGCCGGTGCCGCGCGTAAGCGTCATGAACTCCGACTGGAAGCCGATCAGGCCGCGCGCCGGAATGCGATATTCGAGGCGCACGCGTCCCTTGCCGTCCGGTTCCATATTCTGCAGGTCGCCACGGCGGCGGCCCAGCTCTTCCATGACGCCGCCCTGGTGTGGCTCCTCGACATCCACCGTCAACAGCTCATACGGTTCGCACTTGACGCCATCGATCTCCTTGAACACCACGCGCGGACGGGAAACGGCCAGCTCATAGCCTTCGCGGCGCATGTTCTCCAGCAAGATCGTGAGGTGCAATTCGCCGCGTCCCGCCACCTCGAAAGTCGTTTCGTCGCCGGTATCGGTAACGCGCAGCGCCACATTGGATTTCAGTTCGCGCTCCAGGCGTTCGCGAATCTGGCGGCTGGTCACAAACTTGCCCTCGCGGCCCGCCAGTGGCGAGTTGTTCACAAGGAAGTTCATCGTCAGCGTCGGCTCATCCACCTTCAGCATCGGCAAGGCATCCGGCGTATCGGGGGCACATACCGTGCTGCCGATGTTCAGCTCTTCGATACCGTTGATCAGCACGATGTCGCCGGCCTGCGCTTCATCCACCAGCTGGCGATCCAGGCCCTTGAACTTCAGCACCTGGTTGACGCGCGCCTTGAACGGAGTGGAATCCGGGCCGTTCATGACCATCACGTCCTGCAGCGCGCGCACGCGGCCACGCTTGATTCGGCCGATGCCGATCTTGCCGACATAGGACGAATAGTCGAGAGAGGAAATCTGCAATTGCAACGGACCATCCGGATCGTCATCGCGCACCGGCACGTGTTCCAGCACCGCATCGAACAGCGGCTTCATCGTGCCTTCGCGCACATTCGGATCCAGGCTCGCATAACCGTTCAGCGCGGATGCATACACCACCGGGAAATCCAGCTGCTCTTCGGTTGCGCCCAGCTTGTCGAACAATTCGAACGTGGCATTGATGACCCAGTCCGGACGCGCACCAGGACGATCAATCTTGTTCACCACAACGATCGGCTTCAGGCCGAGGCCGAGCGCCTTGCGCGTCACGAAGCGTGTCTGTGGCATCGGGCCTTCAACCGCATCGACCAGCAGCAGCACCGAATCGACCATCGACAGCACACGTTCCACTTCACCGCCGAAGTCGGCGTGGCCAGGAGTATCGACGATGTTGATGTGCGTGCCTTCGTATTCGACCGCGCAGTTCTTGGCCAGGATAGTGATGCCGCGCTCTTTTTCCAGGTCGTTGGAATCCATTACGCGATTATCGACTTGCTGGTTTTCGCGGAAGGTGCCCGACTGGCGCAACAACTGGTCGACCAGCGTGGTTTTGCCGTGATCGACGTGCGCGATGATGGCGATGTTGCGCAGAGCGCGTTTGGTATTTGGCATAGTGGTGTTAAGTGCAGAATTGCAAGATTCGGGGAACCAAACAGTATAGCACGATGCCCTGCAAAGTTCTTCAAAAGTATTGAATTTTCAAAGAGTTGCGTTATACGTTCGAAGCGGACACAACCGCAATCAGGCGCTCCGGCGCGAGTATGCCGTAGTCGGCCAGCTGGGCGGTTCCCAGCAGGCAGCCGTCGCTTACCCGATAGACCCGGACGCGGCCGGTCCGTTCGGGCAATGCAATGCTCTCCTTGCCAAGTGCAAGTCGCTGGCCATGCAGGAAACGCTTCGCCAACGATTCCGGCAAGTTCACAGATGGAAAGGAAGACAACAGCGCATCCACCGGCGCAAGGTGTGCACTGCGCTCGGCTTCCGGCATATCCGCCAAGGTCTCCAACGTGATGGCGCCGTCGAGCGACAGGTTTCCCACGCCGATGCGACGCAATGCCTGCAAATGCGCTCCGCATCCAAGCGCGGCACCGATGTCCTCGCCCAGCACGCGGATATATGTTCCCTTGCTGCACTTCACACGCAGGGTCAGGAATGGGGAACTGTAGTCGAGCAGATCCAGTTCATGGATCGTCACGCGTCGAACTTCTCGCTCCAGCGTGATGCCGGCGCGGGCATATTCGTACAAGGGCTTGCCATCCCGCTTGAGGGCAGAGTACATGGGAGGAGTCTGGTCGATATCGCCACGAAATCGCGCCAGTATCACTTCAATTTCCTCGTGCGTCACAGCCACCTCACGCTCGGAAATCGAGCGCCCTTCCGTATCGCCCGTCTCGGTGGTGATGCCCAGATGGACTACCGTTTCATAGGTCTTGTCAGCATCCAGCAGGTCCTGGGCAAACTTTGTCGCTTCGCCAAAGCACAATGGCAACAAGCCCGTCGCGAACGGATCGAGCGTGCCAGTGTGACCAGCCTTCTGAGCGTTCAGCAGCCGCTTGGCCTTGATCAGTGCATCATTGCTCGACTGGCCGGCGGCCTTGTCGAGAAGCAATACGCCATGCACAGGCACACGGATTTTCCTGGGCAAATTCTGCGCCATAGTGAGGAGAGAAGTGCCGCACAACGGCGGCATGAACAATCAGCCCTGCTCCGAATCCCTGGAGCGGGTGGCATTCGCTTCGTCGATCAGCTTCGACAATTCCATGCCGCGCGCTGTTGACGTGTCATGCACGAAATGCAATTCGGGGATGGTATGAATCGTCAGGCGGCGTCCCAACTGCCCACGAATGAATCCACCCGCCTTGTGTAACCCGGAGAGCGTATTCTGCACCGCCTGCTCATCGTCGGCGAGCGTGGTGAAATACACCTTCGCATGCGCGTAATCCGGCGTCACCTGCACCTCGGTGATAGTAATCATACCGACGCGCGGATCCTTCAATTCATAGGCGATGATTTCCGCCAGATCGCGCTGGATCTGGTCCGCGACCCGCACGCCGCGCCCCGGAATGGATTTGCTGTGTTTAGCCATGATGATGCAACCTTTAAGCCGGTGATAAGGCAAGCCGTCCTCCGGAATCTCGCACGGAGACCCCGGTTAACGGTTGCGCTGCGATTCAGGCGGTCCCTGACGCAACGGCTTACAGCGTACGCGCTACTTCCTGGACTTCAAAGACTTCCAGTTGGTCGCCTTCCTTGATGTCGTTGAAGTTCTTCAGCGACAGGCCGCACTCAAAGCCGGCCTTCACTTCCTTCACGTCATCCTTGAAGCGCTTGAGCGAATCGAGTTCGCCGGTCCAGATGACCACGTTGTTGCGCAGCAAACGTACGGAAGCACCGCGCTTGACCAGGCCGTCGAGCACGTAGCAGCCCGCAATCGCGCCGATCTTGCTGACGTGGAACACTTGGCGGATTTCCACCAGGCCCAGGGTCTGCTCGCGCTTCTCCGGTGCCAGCATGCCGGACATTGCGGCCTTGATCTCGTCCACAGCATCGTAAATGATGTTGTAGTAGCGAATGTCGATGCCGTTTGCTTCAGCCAACTTGCGAGCGGAGGCATCCGCGCGCGTATTAAAGCCAATAATGACGGCCTTCGATGCCATCGCCAGGTTGACGTCGGATTCACTGATGCCGCCCACCGCTGCATGCACGATCTGCACCCGGACCTCGTTGGTTGAAAGCTTTTGCATCGAATGCACCAGTGCTTCCTGCGAACCTTGCACGTCTGCCTTGATGATCAACGGCAGGTTCTTGACCTCGCCTTCGGCCATCTGTTCGAACATGTTCTCGAGCTTTGCGGCCTGTTGCTTGGCCAGCTTCACATCACGGAACTTGCCTTGACGGAACAGGGCGATCTCGCGCGCCTTGCGCTCATCTGCCATGACCATCACTTCTTCGCCAGCAGCCGGGACTTCGGTCAAGCCCTGGATTTCGACCGGGATCGACGGGCCTGCATCAGCAATGTTCTTGCCGTTTTCGTCCAGCATCGCGCGCACGCGGCCGTAGGACGAACCCGCCAGCACCACGTCACCGCGCTTCAATGTACCGGTCTGCACCAACACAGTCGCCACAGGTCCGCGCCCCTTGTCGAGTTTCGCTTCAATGACCAAGCCCTTGGCATGCGCGTCGATCGGCGCCTTCAGTTCCAGCACTTCCGCCTGCAGCAGGACGTTTTCCAGCAGATCGTCGATGCCCTGGCCGGTCTTGGCAGACACAGGGATGAATGGTGCATCGCCACCGTAAGCTTCCGGTACCACGCCTTCGGCGATCAACTCCTGCGTCACGCGCTCGACATTGGCACCTTGCTTGTCGATCTTGTTTACGGCAACCACGATTGGAACGCCTGCCGCTTTCGCATGGGCGATCGCTTCCTTGGTTTGCGGCATCACGCCGTCGTCAGCCGCCACCACCAGGATGACGATATCAGTCGCCTTCGCACCACGTGCGCGCATCGCAGTAAACGCTTCGTGGCCCGGGGTATCGAGGAAGGTGATGATGCCACGCGGCGTTTCGACGTGGTAAGCACCGATGTGCTGCGTAATGCCGCCCGCTTCGCCCGCAGCCACTTTGGCGCGGCGGATGTAGTCAAGCAGCGATGTTTTGCCGTGGTCGACGTGACCCATCACAGTCACTACTGGCGCACGAGGCAACGCTTCCACGTCCGCATGCATCGCACCGACTTCTTCCAGCATGGCCTCGGGATCATCGAGCTTGGCGGCGAACGCCTTGTGCCCCATTTCTTCCACGAGGATCATCGCGGTTTCCTGGTCCAATACCTGGTTGATGGTGACCATCTGGCCAAGCTTCATCATGTGCTTGATCAATTCCGAGGCTTTCACCGCCATCTTGTGCGCCAGCTCGGCAACGGTAATTGTCTCCGGCACGTGCACTTCCTTCACCACGGCTTCAGTCGGCACCTGGAAATTCGATTCACGCTGATCTTCATGACCATGCCCGCGACGTCCCTTCGGACCGCCACGCCATGCATCGCGTCCACCGGGCGTCGTGGGGCCGTTGCCGCGGGTCTTGATTCCCCCGCGCTTCTTCGCAGCGTCATCCTGCCATGTCGAGGAAACATTGGCCGACTTGATCGACTTCTTGTCTCCGCCCACCGGCTTCTTTTCCTCTTTCTTCTCGACCGGTTTCTTTTCGGCAGGCTTGTGCAAGGTGCCCTCGGCCGCCTTCGCTACCGGTGCCGCCGGCGCAGGTTCCGGTGCCTTCATGACCTTGCGCGGCGCATTCATCATCGCCTTGATCTGCGCAACCTCATCAGCCACGGCCTTGCGGGCACGCTCCGTTGCGGCAGCGCGTTCAGCCGCCTCCTTCGCAGCCTGTTCCGCCACCTTCTTCTTTGCCTCTTCGTCCGCCTGCCGTTTCTTTTCCTCGGTAGCGGTCAATTCCGCTTTCTGTGCCTGCGCTTCGGCAGCAGCACGCGCCGCTGCTTCGGCCGCCTCACGCTCACGCTCAGCCTTGGCTTGCGCTTCCTTTTCGGCTTCCAGGCGCGCGAGACGCTCCTGCTTCTCGCGCAGTTCGGCTTCCTGCCGCGCGATCAGCTCTGCCTGCCGGCGCGCTTCTTCCGCGCGGCGCGCGATTTCTGCCTCGTCGACGACTGGCGCGACAGGAGCCGTTGGCGGTGCCTCTTCCATCGTCGGCTCGTCGCGCTTGATGAAAGTGCGTTTCTTCCGAACTTCGACCTGGATCGTGCGCGACTTGCCAGTGGCATCGGCCTGCTTGATTTCGGTCGTTTCCTTGCGCGTCAGGGTAATTTTCTTCTTTTCACCATCGGGCGAAGCGCCATGCGCGCGGCGCAGGTGGTTCAAGAGCTTGTCCTTGTCTTCCTTCGACAAGGAGTCGGACGCCGAACGCTTGTCGACCCCGGCAGCGCGCAACTGCGTCAACAGTAAGTCTGCGGGCATCTTCAGTTCGGTGGCAAATTGGGCTACGTTGTTACTCGCCATTCAGTCCTCTTTTCTATGTGACTCAGATGAGATTGGAGCGGTGCAGATCATTTGGCCTCGGCCAGCTCCCGCGCTTTGGCTTGCAGCCCCCGCGCGCGGTCATCGTACTTGGCGTCGATGAGCCGCATTTCATCATCTGTCACATCTTCAAATTCGTTTTCAATCAATTGACGCGCACGTTCGATCGGCAATGCCAGGACCGCGCCGAATTCGTCATAGGCCATACCGGCAAACGCGTCCAGCGTCTTGATTCCAGCCAAGCCCAATTTACCCGCCGTAACACGGTCAATGCCATCCAGGTTCACTAGCGCATCTTCCATGCCTTCGAGGCCTTCTTCCGAGGCGATCGCTTCAGTCACCAGCGCGTCACGTGCTCGGCTGCGCAACTCGTTGACCGTATCTTCATCGAATGCTTCGATGTCGAGCATTTCGTTGATCGGCACGTAAGCGATTTCCTCCAGGCTGGAGAAGCCTTCCTGCACCAGGATATCGGCCACTTCTTCATCAACGTCGAGTTTCTCCATGAACAGCACGCGGGTCGCCGCGGTTTCGGCCGCCGCCTTGTCCGCTGATTCCTCCGCCGTCATGATATTGATCTGCCAACCGGTCAGCTCGGAAGCCAGGCGCACGTTCTGCCCGCCGCGCCCGATGGCGATCGCGAGGTTCTCCTCGTCGACCACCACGTCCATCGCGTGCTTTTCTTCATCGACGACAATGGACGAAACATTCGCCGGTGCCAGTGCGCCGATCACAAACTGTGCCGGGTCTTCTGACCACAACACAATGTCAACGCGCTCGCCGCCCAGTTCGCCGGTCACCGCCTGCACGCGTGAACCTCGCATGCCGACACAGGTTCCGATGGGGTCGATGCGCTTGTCATTGGTGAATACCGCAATCTTCGCACGTACACCAGGATCACGCGCCGCCGACTTAATCTCGAGCAGGCCCTGCTCGATCTCCGGCACTTCCAGTTCGAACAGCTTCATGATGAATTCCGGAGCAGTGCGCGACAGGATCACCTGCGGGCCGCGGGCATTGCGGTCGATACGCAGGATGTACGCCCGAACGCGGTCTCCGATGCGCAGGTTTTCCTTCGGAATCATCTGGTCACGCGGCAGGCGTGCCTCGATCTTGCCGGATTCGACGATGGCATCGCCGCGCTCCATGCGCTTGATGGTGCCGGTAACGAGCGAATCGCCGCGCTGCAGGAAGTCCGCCAGGATCTGCTCGCGCTCGGCGTCGCGAATACGCTGCAGCACGACCTGTTTGGTGTCCTGCGCGAAGCGGCGGCCAAAATCCACCGATTCGATCGGCTCCTCAATGTAGTCATCGACTTCGATGTCAGGAATCTGTTCCTTGGCTTCGAAAAGCAGCACTTCCTGGTCGGGCAACTGCAGGCCGGCCTCATCCGGCACGACGTGCCAGCGGCGGAAGGACTCAAATTCGCCGGACTCGCGATCGATGGAGACGCGCACGTCCACGTCGCCTTCGTAACGTTTCTTGGTCGCTTGCGCAAGCGCGTGCTCGAGCGCTCCGAAGACGATTTCCTTATCTACGTTTTTCTCTCGTGCCAGCGCATCGACCAACAACAATACTTCACGACTCATGCTTTGCGACTCCTAAAGTCCACTTTCGGCACCAGGCGTGCCTTGTCCACATCGGCGAGCGTGAAATCCAGCATCGCCGGCCCATCTTTTCCTTCAAATTCCAGTTTCAGCGTGTCGCCTTCCGGCGCATGCAGAATGCCCTGGAACGACTTTCGGTTTGCCGCGCCAGGCATGGGCGTGCGCAACTTCACGACCGCTTCCTGCCCAGCAAAACGCACGTAATCAGCCAACTTCCTCAACGGCCGATCCAACCCTGGCGACGAAACTTCCAACCGTTCGTAGTTCGCGCTCTCCACGGTCAACACGTGTGACAACTGGTGACTCACCTTCTCGCAGTCGTCCACCGTGATATTTCCCTTGTCCGCCGCCTCGGACGGAAAGTCGATATACACGCGTAACAGGCCACGGGCAGCCTGTTCGAAATCGACCAGTTCATAGCCCATGCCAACGACGGTTTTTTCTATCAAATCCAACAACCGCAAAACATTTCTCCGTAATCGACCCAAGCCGGAACAACTGCAAAAAGCGTTCAAGAAAAAAAAAATGGGCATCTGCCCATCTTTTTATCGCTCCAGCCCATGCGGGTTGTGTTTCCCCGACAAGCGTTCTTGCGGGCCGACTTTTGTTAACTCTCTAATTATAAACAATTATTTGGCGCATCGCAATGGCAATAAGCCCTCGCCGCCCGGCGAGGGCCAAATAATTTCGATCGAGAAAGTCGGATTACCCCGGATTTATCCGCGCGTTCGCCGGCGCGGTATGGCATGCATGCCGATTCCGGTACGCGCCTGCCCCCCACGACGGGACTGGCCGACATCAGGGAAGCCAAGCGCCGTCTGCAACGGATCCGGTTGCCGGCTACGTTGTGCGCCTTGGCTGCGACCAGTGCCGCGTGCCTGGCCGCGTTTTGCTCCCTGGCTCTTGTCAAAACCATTGCGGTCGCCGGTCTGGCGCTCGGAGCGCCCCTTGCCCTGCTGCGGCTGACCCGCGGCCTTTTCCAGCCCGCTCAAGGTCATAAGGCTGCGCACCGCATGTTCGTCCAGTTCTTCCCAACGTCCACGCTTAAGGTTGCTGGGCAAGGTCAACGCCCCATAACGGGTGCGGATCAAGCGCGACACTGTCAGGCCAACCGCTTCAAACATGCGGCGCACTTCGCGGTTGCGCCCTTCCCCAATGGTCACCCGGTACCAGCGGTTGACCCCCTCTCCGCCGCCGTCGGTAATCTTCGAGAATTGCGCCGCGCCGTCGTCCAGTTCGACGCCACTGAGCAACTTCTGGCGCATGCCCTCTTCCAGCTCGCCGAGCGTCCGCACCGCATATTCGCGTTCAATGCCGTAGCGCGGATGCATCAGTCGATTTGCGAGGTCACCGGAAGTCGTGAAGAGCAGCAAGCCTTCGGTATTGAAATCCAGACGACCAACGGCGAGCCATTTGCCCGCTTTCATCGCGGGCAAATGCTCAAATACCGATGGACGGCCTTCCGGATCGCTGTTGCTAACGATCTCACCTGCCGGCTTGTGATATATGAGCACTCGCGGCGGACGCTTGCTGACCTTCCGCTGAATGAGCTTGCCATTGATACGAACCTGGTCGGTCGGAAGGATCCGCTGGCCGATATGCGCCGGCTCGCCGTTGACCGAGACGCGTCCGGCAATGATCAGTTCTTCCATGTCACGACGCGAACCAAGGCCCGCGTCTGCCAGCACTTTGTGCAGCTTGGGCGCATCATCTTCGGCAGTCAGATCCCGGCGCACGGTTTTCGCCGGCGGCTGCGCCCGGCGCGCGGCGTCGCCCTCGGCAACCGTGCTGTCGAACGCGTCCGAGGTCACGAAGGAAAAAATATCGTCGGCGCTATCGCCCTTGGCGCGCGACTGCTGTCCTTTGCCCACCGCCGCTCCGCCAGCTTTGCCCTTCGCCTTCTGGCCACCAGCCTTTCCCTTTTGACGGTCATCGCGCTTGCGAGCCTCGCCCGCTTTGCGCTGCGTCTTGCCCGCATCCGGCGCGGTCACGGCATCGGTTTGCTGGTCGCTGCCTTCGGTCGTGCCGTTTGCCGGAACCTCGGATTCGGCTTGGCGCGGAGGCCTTGCGCGTCGAAGACTGCGCGGTCCGCGCACACCACGCTTGGTCGGCTTCTTTTTGCCTTCCTCGGCCGGGCTCGCCATTGACGCTGCGCTGTCCTGCGACAGATTCTGGCTTTCCCTCGCTTCCGGACTTGCTGAGGTATTGGTGGTCATGAGGACTGGCGTTTCATCGTGGTTAGGCAGATTCATCGTTCGATTCTTGATCATGCTGGCTTCTTGATACGGCGCCATCCTGCGCCTGGTCTACAGCTATTGCGGGAGGTATATTTTCCGGTTCGGATTCCGGAGCAGAGGACAGGACGGGTTCCGTGTCGCCGGGAACCGGTTCTTCCGGGGCATCGAGCGACATGCTCTCAATATCAGCATTGACCGCAGGGCCCGCACCGGAATCCTCTGCGATGTCCGTCGGCGCATCGATCGGCAGGTCTGCTGCCTGCTGCTGTGACTGCTCTTCCAACACAATCACGCCCTGGTCGAGGCTGGCTTGCATTCCTTCTTCCAGCGCCTGCATTTCAGCCAGCATGCCGCCTTGCACGTCATCCTTTGCCACTTCCTGCAAAGGCGGCAACTGGTCCAGGGAAGTCAGCCCGAGATCGTCAAGAAACTGCCTTGTAGTGGCGAACAACGCTGGGCGCCCGGGCACATCGCGATGCCCGATCGTTTCAATCCATCCACGGTCTTCAAGCATCTTGATGGTTTGCGAATTGACTGTCACGCCGCGGATTTCCTCGATATCGCCGCGCGTCACGGGCTGGCGGTACGCGATGATTGCAAGCGTTTCAAGCGTCGCCCGCGAATACTTGGGAGGCTTCTCCGGATTGAGTCTTTCGAGATATTTCTTCATTTCCGGGCGGCTCTGGAACCGCCATCCGGTAGAAAGACTGACAATCTCGATACCCTTATCGACCCAGTCATTGCGCAATTCTTCAAGCAGCGACTTGATCATATCCGCGCCGATCACTGCATCACCGGCTTCGCCATTCTCTGCATAGAGCTTTTTCATGTCGTTGATCGACAATGGCTCGTGGGCACAAAGCAAAGCCGTTTCGAGGACTTTCTTCGCCTCAATAGTATTCATTTTTATGCGTCTTGTTTTTTACTAACAATGTGCAGAAAATTTTGTCAACGACAGACATCCGACGATGTCGTCCGGTTAGAGAACCCGTTGAAACTATTCCGGCGCCCCGATTTATTGGAGGTCTAATGGCGGGCGGGAATTTATAAGACTTAAAGACTTGGTTGCGGGGGCAGGATTTGAACCTGCGACCTTCGGGTTATGAGCCCGACGAGCTGCCAGACTGCTCCACCCCGCGTCTGAAGGCATGAAGTATATCCGGTATCCGCGATCAACGCAAATGCAATCTTGGTTGCTCCGCTCGATGATACACTTGTGATGCTGATTTCCCATGCGCGACAGGCAGTAAAACCGGGGCAATCAACGTATCGACCATACAACACGATCATTATTCGCAAACTATCTTTCTATGAAATTCTGTTCTGAATGCGCGCATCCCGTCTCGCTGCTGATTCCGCCCGATGACAATCGTCCGCGCTATGTATGCGAACAATGCGGCACGATTCATTACCAGAATCCGAAGATGGTGATTGGTTCGATCCCTGTATGGGAACAAAGCGGCGAGACGCGTGTCCTCCTTTGCAAGCGCGCGATCGAACCGCGCTACGGTTATTGGACCTTGCCCGCGGGTTTCATGGAAAACAATGAAACCACCGGCGAGGCCGCGATGCGCGAGACGCTGGAAGAAGCGGGCGCGAGGATTGAATTGCATGACCTGTTCTCGCTGCTGAATGTCCCGCACGTGCACCAGGTGCATATGTTCTATCGCGCCACACTACTTGATCTTGATTACCAGGCGGGCACCGAGAGCCTGGAAGTGGAATTGTTCTCAGAGATGCAGATACCATGGGACGACATTGCCTTTCCCACGGTTGCACACACCCTGAAATTCTTCTTCTCGGACCTCGCGCGCATCCGGCGCGACGGCGGCGAATACGCATTGCACACACGCGATATCCTCAAGCCGATGCGATCGGGCGAATAACCCCCCCCCTTCCGAGACCCCGCAAATGTCAAAAGGGCGGCAACACGCCGCCCTTTTTCGCTACTGCCGAAGTCGATGTTTCGAACTAATAATTTCTTGAAAAAATATCACGTATTTTGGCCGGTTCCAGGCAAGACTAGTCGTTGAGGCATGAAATAATTTCTTGAAAAACTGGGCTTTGGAAAGCTATCGCACATAGCAACAATAATAATTTATCGAAAAAATAATAATTTCTTAAAAATTTTCGTATCGCTCCCCTAGTGGCTATTTCCTTTCAAGAAAACTGACCGCTCTGAACAGAAAATCAATATCCTGCTTTTTCTATAATTTATATAGGTATTGATTTGCATCCGGCATCGATTCACCTGTCCGGCAATACACGAAGCACTAATTCTTGGCCTTTCTCAAACGCCTTCGCCTTTGTTGCTGAATGATGCGCATAAATACAAATACTTTTGAAAGGAGGAAATAAGCAATGGATGCTGAACAGACAAACTCTTTGCCGAGCGTGATCGAAGTGGTGCGTCGCCCCTCGGTGCTCAGCCAATAACCTAAGTTGATTTTGCCCCTTGGATCTACTTTCCTGGATTTGTCCCATGTCGAATGCATGCAACGGGCCAGCAGGTGTCTTCAGAAGAGGTTTGCTTTTCGGCGCTGCGGTAATAGTGCTGGTGCACCGTTAGCCTAACGCTCCAGCTTTCCAGCAAGCTTCCAAAGTTCCCGCACATCGGTGTTACTCGCCATGTAGCGACGAATCGAACTCGCCTTTATCCCCAGTCGGAGCGACATTTCCGAATAGGACATTCCCTTTGGCGCCAATTCCTGTATCGCACGGGTTCCTTCCGTATTCAGTACACGTGGCCGAGCCGCGAAGCTAAGCTTGTCCTTATGTGCCTGTCTTACTGCTTGCGACAGAGGAATACGAAGGTTTTTGGCGGCAGCGCTTACAGACAGTTTCTCCGATTCCACCAGGTAGCGGAGTGCATCTTTCCAAGCCCCGCCAATTTCCTTCCCGACCAGACGGACATCGCAATCATTCTGCTGAAGTTGCCAGAAGGCTTCGGCATAGGACGCGAAAAACAATTCAGGCGACTCGAAAAGAAACGCAATTAATAACAAGTGCTTCAGAGGATGGCGAGTGCCCGGGTACTGTCGCATTAATACCCCGAGCATTCCTCCGTGTTCCAATTGCGCCCCAAGAACGATGTCAAAACCAGGCAGTTTGGCAAGCTCTCGGTAATACTCATAGAACGCTTTCCGCAATGTCGAGAAACGGATCGACCCGTCTGGAGCCATCCATCCACGGCGTTGGACGCCGATGAGATAACAGACCCTCAGTGCTCCAGAGCTGAAATGGCCATGGGATGATTTGCATATGGCGGAAGACAACTTGAAAAGCATTCTAAGCTTATGTTTTGCGCTCTGAGCTAGCCGAAAAGCACTCCACTCATCTTTCTGAACGTCTTCTGGCAGCACCCATTTTTGTGCCCGGACCCGCTTGACTCGCAATGGTACGTACTGGAGCACCGAGCCGTGTCGTTCACAGATCCAAGACGAGGGCCATTGATGCTCTACACGCCAAATCGCTACGCCATAGTTCTGAATGTCGCGACGCATGCACTTCTTACATGCTTTCAGTAAATGCGGGAAGCTTACGCGGCTTGGCATGATTCCAAGGGAATGTCCAAGGTCGCGCTTCAACACCCCCTGCATCTGCGCTTCAATGTGTACCTGCATTGTTTCACTAACAAAAGGCCGGTAAAATCCCCACACAGTGCGTTCGCGGGACAGCTTCGGTGCATCACCGAGCAGCTCGCCCGTTGCCTTCGAAAATCGCTGTAGATTGCCGGGGAAATCAGTACGAAACCCGGCGACACGGTCGGCAAATAGCAGCAAGCTTGTATCGGTGGAATAAAGATGGCCGCTCAGAAAATGGAAACGACAGACCAGGCTATACAGCGTTTCGCTTCCATAAAACGCGGGCAAGTACGACAAGGATGCCGGGAGGCTGATGGGGTTCATTATAAATCCGCATTCCCATTGTTCTCCCGTTGATGGTCAGACCCGGGACCAGTTGCTACCAGCCGCAAGGTGTTCTCCCTGTAGCATGCACGTCCGACAGGTCGAATATACTTTCCTGGGCAAGGCCCCTCCCAATCCCGCGCAATTCCCAGAGCAGTAAGAAGACTATCTATTGGAGTGTCAATACTGGCGTAAGCCGGTAGACTCGGCTCAAAATATCGATACACTTCGGTCATCCGATAGTAGTCAACGCCACGACGAATTTTATTTGACGCAGCCAAATCTCCGCGATACAGCCGCGCCATCCATATCAGTCTCCTGGCATAGAAATGCCAGACTGATTCGATACTGGACTGAAGAGCGGCATAGGCCAACGGACATGTAGCACTGTCAATGTTCTGGCGGATTCCTGCCTCAGCTTTCAGCCGATTCATTGATATGCGAAACGGCTTTTCCGCACTTGCGTACAGCCTTACCGCCTCCTCCGTAATTCGACTGGCCCACTCCCCATCTGCTTTGTTCAGCGAACATGACCGTGACGCTGTTCCCTGCTTGGAATTCAATCGTTTACGCCGTTTGGTAATTGCGTCGCGCAACCGTTGCACGCTATCTGTGGCGTGCTTCGCCAAAATTTTCATGTCGCCGTAACGGCGCTTCCAAAGGCTTTCGACGTCGAGATCTTGCTCAACGGCATACGTAACAAGTTCATTGAACCGTTCTTGAGCGGCAGCTTTCCGCAACTCCTTAATCGAACGATCACTACTTACCTCGGTGCGGCGACGCTCCAGTTGATCATCCAGCTTCCCTGCCTTCAAGAGACGGAGTTGCTCAATAAATGACGGCGCATCCTCAAAAAGCGTCATCGCAACCAGTAGGTGACGAGTGAACGGAGCCTCGTTACATTGCATCTGAATAATGTGAAACCAGCTATGCTTGCGTGACACAGGATCGAAATCCGGATCAACCCGACCGAGGACTGTTTTACCAAATCGCTGGCTGATGGCTGCGGCAAGCATTGCACGATCTACCAGCGACTTTCTAGAAAAACCCATTGACACTGCTCGGTGTCGATATAGCTGGGCCAACTTTTGTGACGGCACTTCAATCGGCGCAGCATCTAGCAGAGTTTTCGCGAAGACCGCGTATTCGATCTCAATCTCCGGAGGAACACCGTGTTCTTGCCCTGCCCCTTGTATCGGGAATGCGTTGCAACTGACGCACCCCTTCCACGGGGTCAACGAGAATCCATGAGGAGGCTGATATGGGCACCCACAGTGCGAGCACTTATTGGCTAGCCAAGTTCGATGCTTCCAACAGGCAGCAACACCCGGAATGTTGTGTGACCGACGGATGATCGGCCATCCGAAAGTTTCCTCATCCTCAGCGAGACACTGCAAGCAAAGCTGGGTCTCGGGGGCGTTCTGCTTCCACTGCGCGTTGCTGGAGATGGCGGCATACACCTTTTTGTTACCATTAGACACACTGTGTGAACCGCCAAATTGCTGGTATAGCGGCATCAAGGTGCTGCGTTGATAGAGATCTACCAACTGACTCAAATAATCACCAGGAAGCTTCTTTGCCAACCGGTCAAGCCGAGATGGAAGCGGTACTCCCAACACGAAAGGTGCTGAATTGAAGATGCGACGGTATGTCATATCTTCCCCGCGGTAGCCTTCGAGCACATGAAAACGACCTACCCGTGAATCAATCCGCTCGTCAGCTTCGCCATACGGAAAACAGGTGACGCCGTGACTTGAAGACTGAGATGTTTGGTCCAAATTATTTGACGGCCCGTTGCGTTGAGCCCCAGCATATGCGGTCATCAAGCCTCCTGAGAGTGTGCTCAAATTGGCGAGTCAAGCATTCTTCTTCCGAATTGCTTCGAACCCGGAAATGAGAGACTTTTGTAATCCATTGCCACGAATGTCATCAGGATTCAAGTCCTGCTTTGCCTGCTTGCGCCTCTCCTTTTGACGGCTCTCTTGAGTACGCTTGCGCTGAATGCGGCTCTTATCCCTTTCCGGTTTGGGGCGTTGCTCAGCTGCGCTCCCCGATTCCGTAAATTGATTCGCTTCGCCACTTTCTGTGACCTGCTTACCTGACCGTCCGGCAGTAGACGCTTTCGGCTCTTTCAGATGGCCCCATTTTTTGCCGTAGTATTCCCAGTCAATGTCGGAAAAATGACTCAGCAGTTGATGATTCTTGTCACGAAACCCAGCAATAATCTGTCGATCCCGCTCCCCAAAATCCGATCCAATGAACGCCATCTCCAAGTCTGCCTCAGACACTGCATTCCGCTCCGCTTCGAGTGCTAGCCTTTGCGCTGCGATCCAGCATCTACACGCATAGTCACGAATGCCGCCCGAAAATTTGAACAATACGTCCGGCCGCATAAACGATCTGTCTTCCTGATTCGGCATGACGCAAAATTTCCAGATTGCAGGCGTCAGGCATTCCTCCCAGTCCCAGTCGTCGACCGAATGCGGATCCATTGAGATGACGCCGCCTGCGCTCAAGCGCCGAATATCCTGAGAAAACTTTTCAAGTGCGGCAAATCCCAGCTGATTGCCAATCAGCACAGTGGGGATACCGAAGTTCAGCAGCCGAAGGAAAAAAGTGGCGGCAAGCGTTCCTCTAGGGTTATCCGAGAAATTCCGAGACTGAATTTCATCGATAACTAGCAAGCCAACACCATGTTTTCGTAAAAGAATACCGATGCGTACCGCCAATTTTTCATTGGTCAGACTCGTCAAGCTTTTATCCGACGAGTAGCCAGTTTCAATGGCTTCGTCAAGGCTACAAAGTATTTGAAACAGTAGCCCGCCAAGCGAGCCGTCGTGGCTCATCGGCACAAATAACCAAACTGCCTGACGAATATGCGTCCAGCCCGCAGCCTCAGAGGCATTGTGGTCTACTCTCTGCGGTATGAGCTTCAGTGCCCTTTGGATTTCGTATGTTTTGCCGACACCCGTCGGGCCTTTCACGGTCATGCCCATAGCGTAGGTCGAAAACCACGGTAATTTACTCATTTCTACGCCAGAGTTGCGTGCCAACGTCATTGTGAATTTGCGTACACCCGCATTGGTTGGATCCATCGACTGCAATCCACGGCTCAACATTCTGCATATCCTGCTTGCGATATCGACGGCGGTGGTCGTCGGCTCAAACATTTCGTCTTGCATTCGATCAAGCAGTTCAAACCGCTCCTGAATAGACAAACTTTGGATTGGAGTTTGCCCCAAAGGAGACGAGTTCAGCCGCTCTTCCAAGGAGGAGGTTTGCAAATAATCCTTGACACATTCATAGAATGGATTTGCTTGCTTGACGCGCCGCGGTTCTGCCAGTGGACTATCCATTATCATTTCCTGCTTCGATGATATTGGCTCAGACGCTTCCTGAGCACCTGTTGACGGTCCAGCGGTATGACGTTGCTTAGATTTAGTTCGGGTTTGATTGCCTCGCCTGTGCGAGCGGCACTCGACGTATCGTCAGTAGGTGCGTGCGCTGCGTGAGACGCGCTTGAGCGAGCAGGCTCGTCAATTTCTCTATTATTTACTGTGCGCTCCGCGGCAATTTCAAGGCTCCTACGCTTTTCTTCTGCCTGATTCTTGCGCACACTGCTGCGGTCGGTGGATGGTTTCTTCTGAACCGCCTGTTGCATCTGTTCGCGCTTACGCTCCTGCCTGGCGCGTTCCTGCTCTTCCTCCCGATACGCGCGCATGTCAGACAGATCTTGGTCTATCTTGCTAGCGGTCTGGACGGTTTGAAGGCGATTCGAATCCCTTAACGCGCACAGATCAGGGATGCTGCCCTCATGGATCATTATTACGTCGTCAGACGTGTTTTTTAGCTCGTGGACGCCATGAATGTCCAGCAGGTAGGCCTTCGATAGATCCTCTGGGTGGGCTTTGACCGTAACATGCTTGTTACCGCCGCTTAATGCTCTGCGAATCAAACCAGACGTCGCCAGGTAACTGTCATTGAACTGTGCATGGGGCAGCAGTTCCACTGCCTTGCCCGTTCCCGGTCGATGGAGTACCAACCCGTTTCGTTGGACGGATGCGGTAAAACTGGGCAGTAGCTTGGCCTGCAACAGTACAGGGTCAATTCTTCTGCGGCGTACAAGGCGATTATTCTCATACCACCGGAAAATTGCAATACGTGTCGGTTCAACGTTGGCGCGCAACATCTCTGTCGTCAGTAAGTGAGGAACCCGTTGCTGCGTATTAGCCCAATACATCCATCGTAACAGGAGCCGCACGTACTCGAAACGCGTCAACAGCGCGTTCTTGATAGGCAATACTTCTCCACGCCGTGCGGCTCGTCCGAACGTGGCTCCTTCTAGGTGGTGATCCAGCCGCCGGTGACGTTGATGATGACCAGACTCCGAGACCGAGTTGCGATCCGCACGGGTGCTTTGTACAAATTCAATCGAACCGCCAAGCGTCTTCACGTTCGCGTCGATGCCCTCGATGCTTCGCAGTTCGCCGTTATCGCTATATAACTTCTGAAAGAATAATGGTGGAAAGGCTTGTGGATCGAGATAAGGCAGGTCATATCGCTTGAGCAGCTCTGTCTTATCGGTCGCGGCACACAAGATGGCCAGATTTGCATCTGCAGTGCTGACGCCACCGATGGCAATATGCCACCCGCAATATATTCCTGTCCGGACGTCGCGTACCAGAATGCCACGCCCCACTCCAATTGGGCATATACGACTGAAAATAGCGTTGAGATTCACATCGATGGGAGACGCGTCAATGGAGCCGACCTGCCCTGCAGCAACGATTCCATCAGTTGCGGATCCTATAAGAGGACGATAGTCTCGTTCCCATTTACCTTCGCCCATCAATCGCCGTGCCGCGGCGAGTTGTTCGTCATTTTTTGGACCGTGGTAAACAAAGTTTGCATACGTTGGTCGCACCTCGGCCGGCAAAAGATTTGGCGTCCATACACCATGTTTGAGCTCGTAACCGCTGCTGTAAAAGACGCCCATCGTCGCCAGATATGCCTCTTCACGATTGGTTCCCGATCGCATAAATAACAACCATCCGTCAGCTAGGTTCTGCCGATCCTCCCATGTAAGCGCTTTTCCCGCCAACGCCTCATTGCCCGCTTTGGCAGCAGCATTTTTTCGACCGAGTTTCTTTTCATTAGCTATACGTGGTTTTCCAGGAGCGCCCTGTCGCGGCGTGTTGGACAACAGCGCGTTGGGGACGCTGCCGAAGGCGAGATATCGATGAAGCGCATCCTTCATTTTTACCGGGTGCTCGTTAAGCTGCCTGGCTAACCTCGTCGCCTCCCTATCCAGCTGAAGGAAAACGTCTACATCTTCCTCTTCTGCACGCTTGATCAGTGGTTGAATCAGCTTTAACTTGCTTTCCCTGGATTCCAACATGGGAGAATCTTTGTCAGCGTCTCGCGGCGGATACGACTTTCTAATATCGTCGTCACTCCAGTTCCACCATCCCGGCAGAGCAATAGTGGTCTCACGTATCGTCCCCTCATCGATCTCTTGCAACAATTTGGACCAAGTTTTTTCAACGAATCCAGGACAGTAGTAGTTGGGTTGCTTGCTGCCTTCCCGCTTTCGTGGACCGCTGGTAATTTCAATGAGGACCGCTCTGTCGGTAAGTGGACAATGAGCCAATAAACGAAAAAGAACCGGCGTCGTTACTTTGCCGGCCAGTATTGAGAGAATGGCGCCATTCTGAATCATACTAAGACAGGAAAATTTCTTTCTGTAGGGCCGTGCGCAATGCTCTTCCTCCTTTCTTAATCGGATAGGAAACAAGTAATGGTTTGGTAGGATCAATGTCAATGGCTTGTGTCCAACAGCAGTGCTGGAATAGAAGCCACGCTGAGTCGAGGTCGAGGCGCAGGCGAGAGGCGGCGGCTTGTACAGCATCGGAGACCGACTCCGAAGATTGGGCCATGACGATGTCCGAAAAGTCCGGCGCTCGCCCAACCAAAGCTGAATCTGGCAGACAAGCCGCGTCCATCCACCATTCAAGATATCCAGCCATGAACGTCGGAATCAACGCCGAAGTCGAAACCCGGTATGCAGCACCGATTTCCCCGGCATAGCGGCGTTCCAGTTCAAGCCGCTCAAGAGTTCTCCATTTGACATCGTCATCTGGATTAGTAATCGGTTTTGATGACAACATCAGCAGCTTCTCCTGACGGTCGACTTCTATAGTAGCCGCGATGTCTATCGTAGCAACGTAAGGCTGACGGGACCCGATCTCGCATCCATGGTCAATTCCCGCCTCATCGGCAATTGCCAACAGCCCCCTGGACCAAGGCCTTGTGCCGCTATATTCGTTACTGTCGAGCGGATGAGGGTGAGCAGTTGGCCAAATCGGATATTGCTCTCGCAGATCCTTCACGCCCAACCAGAGAAGAAGTAATGCTGTGTGGTATTCCCCTCGTGAGAAAAAGTGCCCAACACGACCTAGCGGTGCCAATGTTGTGACGACTTGATTGGAATTTGGCGACGGATTCTTCCTGCGTATTTGCAGCCACGGCTGATAGTGAGGTCCGCTGCCTTGACCGTATCCAAGCACAATCGTTGATATAGCTTCTCGTATGTCATGCCGCGTATACGACGAGCTTTTTCTTTTGGTTCGAGCGGTTGGAAGTCTGGCATTCCCGCGCCATCCGGATTTCCCGAATTCAAAGAGCTGGCACCAAAGCACTGTATAGCTACGTGGGCATTGATCGACGCTTGCATGCGTTGACCTCACGGTGATTTTGATAGGGAATTCGATAATCTTCCGGATACGCACAAATGAGCCGGTACGAATCAAATGGTCAGCCAATGAAATGAATGTATCCCGATTGAATCTCGCTACTTTTGATAAATTTCAATTGTGACTTTGCTGACGGTATCAGCGACTTGATAGCTATCGCTTTGCTACCGATAACTGAAACTTGGTTGCCGCAGCGTTGTTTCACCGTTTGACCGGATGAAGTAACGGCCCAACCTGCAGCGACTGCTTTTGAGGATATTGCAAAAGCCAAGGACTGCCGCTTCTGGCCTATAACTGCACGCCGGCAAGTTTTTGTGAACGGAAGCTTGTTTACGAAAGCTGCCAGTCGCTGAAGTATATTGACTGGCGACAATCGGCCATGAGCGGACATCCGTTGCGACAGCATAACCGGCCGGTTCAGACAAAACACAGCCATTCGTATTCTGGCATTACTTGGTAAATCAATTTAGTTTCGGCACTCTTACAGAGTTTGCTGTTTTCCAAGGGAAGATTTGGATTGTCCAAGGTTAAACATGCCACCATATACCAATGCCGTTCATATCGCCTATGGATGCACGTTCGTTTGGTTGAATCGGGCGGGGGATGGCAATGCTGGTCCAGTATTCCAACTTCTTGTCGGTTCCCCATCCTTTCAAATGACAGTAAACCGATCCAGCCACTCGCTGGCCGTATGGGCCGGAAGCGGTTTGGAGATGTGATAACCCTGAATCGTGTCGCATCCCAGCTCGCTCAGGATTTCGACTGTCGACTGATTTTCGACACCTTCTGCAACGGTCGTGAGACCAAGATTTTTCGCCAGGCTAACCGTCGAACCGACCAGCGTGCGCGCGTCATCTGAATGGAAAAGGTGCGCAACGAAGAACTTGTCGATCTTGAGCTCTGAAAAAGGCAGTTGCGATAGTTGGCTCAGAGTCGAGTAGCCAATGCCAAAATCATCGATAGCCACCTGGAATCCCTTGATACGCAGTCGAGTAAGGATGTCTGCTGTCTCATGAGTATCCTTTATAGCACTCGATTCCGTGATTTCCACTACGACTGCGGTTCGGTCGACCTGGCGTGCATCGCATTCATTCGCAATGAAATCCGCAAAACCGATATCTCTCAGACTTTTCGCCGATACATTGACTTCCAGAATGATGTCATGCCGGGTGCGTACGTTACGCAGCCAGTCTAGGCCTGTCGAAATGACCTGTTGACTTATGTCATCGATCTTTCCCAATGACTCGGCAGCCGGAAGAAAGTGATCTGGGTAGACAAGGCCGATGTCAGGGACTTGCCATCTCACGAGTGCCTCAAACCCCATGACACGGCCATCGGTTAACTGGATCTTCGGTTGGTAATGGACCACGAACTCCTCCCTTGCGAGAGCGCGATCAAAATCCTTCGCAGCGAGCGCCAAGCCTGGATCCGGCGATCTCGCATCGATGGCCCCTGACTCCTTCCCCGGCATCTGCAACAGTTCGCGCAGGATCTGGGGCTTGAAGGGCTTTGGGAGAACGCCCGCAATATCAAGTCCACGCTCGGCAGCCGAACGACTGGCTGATTCAAGTACCCTGACCCCCAAACCGCTGGTGATAATAATGCGTGCGCGACAGCGATGATTTGCCAGGCGACGCAGCACTTCCACTCCGTCAACAGCGGGCATCACCAGATCAAGTGCAATATGGGATGGTGCCCACGAGCCGAGTTCTGCAAAAAACTGTTCGGCATCAACGCATATGCGCACGACAAACCCTGCTTTTTGTGCAACCAGGCCAATCATTTTCCCCATTTCCGTGTCATCGTCGAGAATGAGCAGGCGGTTCTCATGAATCATTTTTTGCCTTAAGGTGGAACTGCGCCGATGCTCATGTGCCTTTGGGGCAGTGTGCCAAGCATATTTGACAGTTCATTAAGCAGTGAGCTGATTTGACCGGTAAAAGGAGATGCTGTTCAGAATATCTCCGCCAGTGATGTGATTGAAACTGCGCTGTCGAATCAGGTCAGGAAAGCACTGTCTAAAATGGTTCGGCATGTATTGATGCAACACAGGTGGAATTTGAAACTCCGTTGGCATCTGCTCATTCTTGTCCTGCTTACACTTCTGCCAATGGTGACGCTGGCATTAGGCCTTATATACTGGAATGCACAGATTCAGCGCAAGTACGTCGAAGAAAGCATGCTCCAGACGATACATGCGGTCACCTATGCGCTCGACCAGGAACTTCAGGCCAGTGCTGCTGCGCTGCAAAGCTTGGCGTTTCTGGATTCACCTGCTCAATCTGGACAGCGCCAATTCGAGGACCAGGCAAGGGCGATGGGGGCCAATCATCAAAACTGGTCGGCTATTCTGCGTACAAGCGACGATGGGAAGTCCGTTTGGTTCATCTGGCCGGGAAAAAGGGCTCTAAACCCCGGACAACCTGTGGCGGTCACAACGGAAGGCAAAGCGAAACAACTGGCTGTTTCCAACTTTCTACGGAAAGAAGTATTTGGCGCGCCGGCGGCACTTGTCTATGTACCTGTGCCGGACCACGCGAATGACAAATCTCGCGGTACGATCGGAGCACTCATACAAAGTACTTACTGGACCCGCTTCCTGCAATCGCGGGCAATACCTCCCGGCTGGGTAGCGGGAATCATTGACCGGCAAGGAATTGTTATCGCCCGGTCGCGGGGTGCCGAGCAGTTTGTCGGAAAGCCGGCTCCAGGATGGGTGCGTGAAGGAATCGTAAAGTACAGCGAAGGAAAGCTGGAAGGGCCAGCGTTTGAGGGCAACCACTCGCTTTGGTATTCAGCCGTTCGGCTGCAAGCGGCTGGACAGTGGCATTTGCAGCACCCACTTCCGTGTTCGAGAAACCTCTGCATGAAGCAGCGGGGTTCACACTCGGAGCAGGATTTCTCCTTGCTGCCGTCGCAGGCGGACTTGCGTTGCTCTACGCGCGCCGAATCACGAGAGCCATCAGCATCCTTGCCAGCGGTTCTTCCGAAGCCAGGCCCGCCGGCATACATTCGTCATACCAGTCGACACCGATACATGAAATCAACATGCTTTATGACGCTCTCGTGAAGGCTCGGGACGACATGGCTGAAGCCGCGGCAGCCAAATCCCGCGCAGAAGCTGCGGAAAAGCACGCCTCCGAAATCGCTGAAGCAATGAAAAAGCAACAAGAGTTGGAGGATCAGCTGCGAAGAGCGCAACGGATGGAGGCAATAGGCCAGCTTTCCGGCGGTATCGCGCACGACGTCAACAATCTGCTTTCCGTCATTCTCGGCTATGTGGACATGGCGAGCGAGGAGACCAGGGACAACCCGGAAGTAGTTGCCATGCTTGCGGAAGCGGCTGAGGCCGCGCAACGTGGTGCGGAACTCACGCACCGGCTGCTTGCCTTTGCACGACAACAGTCGCTGCAGCCAAGAATGATCAGTATGAATATATTGATTTCGGAATTGGCACCGGTGCTGCAGCGAACGCTCGGCGACAACGTCGCGGTGCAATTGAATCTCGACAAGGACTTGTGGCTGGCCGAAGCTGATCCCTCGCAACTCCAGGACGCGCTGCTCAACCTATGCATCAATGCGCGTGACGCGATGCCCAACGGCGGATCTCTCATGATCGCAACTGCCAATATTTCCCTTGATGAAAGCTACTGTGCTGAAAATGTGGAAGTCGTTCCAGGTGACTACGTGATGATGGCGGTGACGGACACCGGAACCGGCATGCCAAAAGAAGTGTTAAGCCGTGCGTTTGAACCATTTTTCACGACGAAAACGCCGGATAAAGGAAGCGGCCTCGGCTTAAGCATGGTCTACGGTTTTGTGAAGCAATCCCGTGGGCATGTGAAGATCTACAGCGAGGTCGGGTACGGGACTTCAATCAAGATTTACCTACCGAAATCAACTGCAAAAGTGCATGCCCCGGAACGTGAAGCGATCACGATATCGACACCACCTGTTGGTTCGGAAACCATACTTATTGTTGAAGATAACGACGCGCTTCGCCGCGTGGCAAAGCTTCAGTTAAGCGAGATGGGTTACAAAATTCTGGAAGCGTCGACTGCGCGAGATGCTCTCCACCTTATCGAAGCGGGCCAGGAAAAAGTGGACATCGTTTTCACCGACATCGTCATGCCCGGCGGAATGAACGGTTTTCAACTGGCTGAAGAAATATCCAGAAAGCGTCCGCAGGCTCGCATCCTGTTCACCTCGGCTTTTGCGCTCAAGGCCGGCACCCCCGCAGAGGGGCTGTCGGTCAACACGAATTTCATTGGGAAGCCGTATCGGATGCAAGAGTTGGCAAGGAAGATCCGAGAGATCCTCGACAAACCAGTCGTATTGTGACTTTTACGTCGCAGAAATGATCAACTTGTCTTGCCATTGTTTTTCCGTAATCGGCAAATGACTGTTTTGTACTCACTGCAGTCTTAACCAGCGCCCATACTGAAAAACTGTTATGGGTTGAAAGTTCGGCCAAAGAGAACGTTGGGGGCGTCTCAAGCGGACAGCGAGGCATGCCGGGTCTGACAATACGGATCGTCCATATGGTTACTCAGTCCATCTCGATGCATTGGGAAATATGAACAAGGGGAAGACGTTCGCTGTCTCAAGAATTCTGGCGTCAATTACTTCAGCCAGCCGGCCTTTTACGTCAAACTCGTCTGAAGTTACCCATTCATATCATGAACCGTTCGGATCCTCCTCCCTCCCTGCCGGCCAAAGAAATCCTGCAGATCTTCGACGCCACACCTGCACCATACCTCGTCATGTCTCCGGATTTCACCATTGTTGCTGCGAACGATGCCTACTTGCATGCGACCCTCACCCGGCGAGAGGAGATCGTCGGTCGCCATATGTTCGACGTTTTCCCCGACAACCCGCAGGACCCGGAGGCGCAAGGCGTCGCTGCACTGACGGCATCGCTGCAACGCGTCCTGGCAACACGGGCGCCCGACACAATGCCGGTCCAGAAGTACGATATCCAGAAACCGGCTGAACGGGGAGGCGGTTTCGAGGAGCGCTACTGGAGCCCGGTCAACTCTCCGGTGTTTGATGACGAAGGCGAGGTGGCGTACATCATTCATCGGGTCGAAGACGTGACGGATTTCGTCCGCATGAAGCAGCAGCTTGCGGAAGGCGTTCAGGACGCGGTAGCGCTGAGCAAGCGAATCCAGGAACTGGAAACGGAGATGTTCCAGCGTTCGCGTGAACGGCTGGAAACGAACAAACGACTGCGCGAGGCAAACGAAGCGCTGGCTACGCTGGATCGTGCCAAGACAACGTTCTTCGGCAACGTCAATCATGAGTTGCGCACCCCACTGACGCTTATGCTCGGCCCCTTGCAGGACTTGATGCACTCCTCCGGAAAACTAAACGAGCAGGAGCGCCAGGACCTTTCGCTCGCGTACCGCAATGCCCAGCGCCTGCATAAGCTGGTCAACGCTGTGCTCGAATTCACGCGCATCGAGGCTGGCCGGCTCGATGCGGCGTACGAACCGACAGATGTGGCAAGCTTCACCAGCGAGCTAGCCGGCGTCTTTCGTAGTGCCATCGAGCGGGCCGGGCTGCTGTTGATCATCAAGTGCCCTCCGTTGTCTGAGATGGTTTTTATCGACCGTGAGATGTGGGAGAAGATTGTTCTCAACCTGCTCTCGAACGCCTTCAAGTTCACCCTGCGGGGAGAGATCGAAGTGTCATTGCGGCCGACGGACGAAGGCGCGCAGCTGGTGGTGCGTGATACCGGAACCGGCATCCCTGAACATGAACTGCCGCGGCTGTTCGAGCGCTTCCACCGTATCGAGGGGACACACGGTCGCACTGCCGAAGGAGCTGGAATCGGCCTGGCGCTCGTGCATGAGCTGGTTCGGCTGCACGCCGGAACAGTTCGCGTCGCAAGCAGACAAGGTGAGGGGACAATCTTCACGGTTACCGTACCTTTCGGGCGGGAGCATTTGCCGCCCGACAGGGTATGGGATGGGGTATCTCCGTCGGCACATCCCAGCAACGCGGGCTTATACGCCGAGGAAGCACTCAGCTGGCTCCCGGAGGAGGCGCGCGGTGAGAACGTTGCCCGTTCCCCGCAGCCCCGGCCAAGAATTCTCCTCGCAGAAGACAACACCGACATGCGCGGCTACATCACGCGGCTGCTCGGCAAGGAGTACGACGTGGAGGCGGTAGCTGACGGCAACGCGGCACTGGCTGCGGTACGCGCCGCGCCTCCAGATCTGGTCCTCACGGACGTATTCATGCTCGGCCTGAACGGTGTTGAGCTGGTGCGCGAAATCCGCAAGGATCCACGGCTAACCGCGCTACCGATCATCATTCTCTCCGCAAGCGCCACGGAAGAAGCGAGGATCGAAGGCATCCAGGCGGGCGCCGACGATTATCTGGTCAAGCCGTTCAGCGGCCGCGAGCTGTTGGCGAGAATTGCGGGGCAGCTCGCGCAATTTGAGTACGTCCGTCGCGAGCAGGCATTGCGCACCCATGCGGAGGCGGTGCAAGCCCAGCTCGAGATGGTCCTGGAAAGTGTCAACGATGCGTTCGTCGCAGCCGATTGGAATTGGCGAATCACCTACGTGAACAGCAAGGCGGCAAGTGTGGTGGGCAGAATCAGGGAAGCACTGATTGGAGAGGATGTACGAACCGCCTATTTCGTGGATCCGAACGGGGCAGTATCCGAGGCTCTCCAACGCGCAATGAGCGGGCGGACCTCTGAATGCGTGGAAGCGCGCGATACGGTCGGAGGGCGATGGTGGGACATTCGCGTGTTTCCGTCCTCCGACGGATTGGTCGTGTTCTCCGCCGACATCACGGAGCGGCGGAACGCTGAGATGAAGCTTCGCGAGCAAGCTGACGAGCTGCGGAAGACCGCAGAGGCCCTGCGCGCAAGCGAAACTAGGCTCGCACTAGCTTTGCGTGCTGGCCGTTCAGTAGTTTGGGAAGTCGACGTTAAGACGATGACAATAGTTCGTCCTGATGACGAACTCTTCACGATGGTTGGCTACTTCCCGCGCGAACTTCCCACAGTAGCCAATTGGCTTTCAATCATTCATGAAGAAGATCGCCCCGGCGCGCATGAACTGATCGATGACGTGCTTGAGGGCAAGCGTGACAGTTACTGGGTGGAGCTGCGGTTCGTCGACAAGAATGGTTCCTGGCGATGGATCCTGTGCCAGGCGGTCGGTGCCGATCGCGATGCGCGAGGCAGACCCCGGCGGCTGGTTGGAACACATACCGACATCAATGATCGCAAGCTCGCCGAGCACCAAGTCCGGGAAGCCGCACTGCACGATCCGCTAACCGGCCTTCCCAATCGGGCGCTTATTTTCGAGTACACAGAACACCTGCTTGCCGGTGCTCGGCGCCGCCACAGCTGCGGCGCCGTCTTGTTCGTTGACCTCGACCGGTTCAAGCAGATCAACGACCTCTATGGACACAAAGTCGGCGACGGGGTGCTCCAGGAGGTTGCCAAGCGCCTCGTCGGCTGCACGCGGCGGGAAGATCTGGTTGGGCGACTTGGTGGTGATGAATTTTTGATCGTGCTGCCGCATATTGACACAGAGCGTCATCGGGCAGCGGCAGTAGCACGCCACGTGATTGACACTGTCAGCAAGCCATTCCTTATCGATAACCTGGAGCTATCCCTTTCTCCATCGGTCGGCGTCAGCTATTGTCCGGAGCACGGCACCGACGTCAGCGAACTGATTCATGCCGCGGATCTGGCGATGTATCAGGCTAAGCAGGCTGGCAGGGCTAACTTCCAGTTCTTCACGCCCGATCTTTACCATCGTGCGGACGCAGCGTATTCAATTGAAGCCAGGCTCAAAAGTGCGCTCAAGAACAATGGGTTTATCCTGCACTACCAGCCAGTGATGGACATCACGCAAAACCGGTTGGTCGGAGCGGAAGCGCTCGTTCGACTGGCCGACCACGCCGGGGAGCAAGTCGGACCCGACACTTTCATCCCGATAGCCGAAGCGGCAGGTTTGATCGGTCAACTGGGTGAGTGGGTGGCGGCCGAAGCTTGCCGCCAGTATGAGGCTTGGCGCAAGAATGGGCTGCTGGTTCCGATTGCAATCAATGTTTCAGCCCTGCAGTTCAGGCAGCGTGATTTTGCAGAGCGCTTAGGCGCTATCATTTCCGCTGCGGGTGTTGACTCCTGCTCACTCCAGGTGGAAGTGACCGAGAGCACGGTGATGGAAAGCGTCGACGAAGCGGTGGAGATTCTTCACAAGCTAAAGTCAATCGGCGTGAAGACCGTCATTGACGACTTTGGGACCGGCTATTCGAGTCTGAACACGCTGAGCAGCTTGCCCTTCGACAAGCTCAAGGTCGACCAATCGTTCGTACAACGCATCGAAAGCGACCACGCCAGCAGGGCCGTGACGGACGCAATCCTGGCTTTAGGCCGCAGCCTCAACCTGGAAGTCGTTGGCGAGGGGATCGAGTCTGAAAACGCTCTGCGCTACCTTCGAGATCATGGCTGTGATCAAGCCCAAGGATTCTGGTTCAGCAAGCCTTTGCCAGCGACGGAATTTGCACAGTGGTGCCGGGAGAGGCAGGTGCGTTGACGGCGCTTTGGCCGACTACTATCCGTGAGTGGCGCCGCCGGGTGGTTGCTCCACTGTGTTATCTGCCGTTAAATCACGGAGGTGAATGACGGCAACGGGTCGGATGTTCTCCTTCACCCCACCTCTTTGATCGTCTGAAAGGCAGCCGATAGCAGCCGGCTCCTTAAGAGTGCCGAGAAAGCAATAACGGCCAGAAGTAGCTATTGCCGCAGCCGACCAATTCAATGCAGAGTAAGTGAATTTTCAACAGTGAGGCTGGCGAACAATTTCTTATTGGGCAATGAACTTAGGAGGTGTCGGCCAGTCTACCGTACCCGTAGGCCACACCGGAACACTGATGATGGATAAGAAAGCCATCGCCTCCCTGGACTTTCAGAAAATCTTCGAATCTACGCCATCTCCGTGCCTGATCCTTGGACCTGACCTAAGAATTATTGCAGCGAACAAGGCGTACCGCCAAGCCACGCATACCGAAGGTGTGCCGATTTTTGCCCGCCACATTTTCGAAGTTTTCCCCGAAAATCCCTCCGATCCAAAGTCCAACAGCGTCGCTCGCTTGCGTGCCTCGCTGGAACGTGTGTTGACGAAAAAAAAACCGGATACGATGCCGCTGCAGAAGTACGACATTCCCACTCCTGGCGGCGAGTTCGAAGAACGCCACTGGAGCCCGGTTAATGTCCCCGTCCTTGATGAGGACGGGGTAATCAGCTGCATCATCCACCGCGTCGAAGACGTCACGGATCTCGTCAAAAATCCACCGCAAGGCGCCGGCGATATGCGCGCTGAAGCGCTCGCGGTAGAGCTGTTTCGCCGTGGCCGGGAGATCGAGGCGATGAATACGCGGTTGCGGGAGGCTAATGATGCCCTTGCGAGACTAGACAAATCGAAAACGGATTTTTTTAATGACGTCAGTCACGAGTTTCGAACTCCCCTGACCCTGTTGCTGTGGTCGCTGGAACAGATGCAGCGCTCCGGCGAACAAAGCGAGCCGGCCCGGCAAAAGGCGCTTGCGACCGCGACACGTAACGCGAAAAGGATGCTGCATCTGGTCAACACGTTGCTCGACTTCGCCAGAGCAGATTCCGGCCGCATCAGGGCCAAATACCAACCAACAAACTTGGTTTCTTTTACGAATGACTTGGCCAGCCAGTTCCGTACGGCAGTGGAACAGGCGGGCTTGCGTTTTTCCATTGAATCACAGCCACTGCAGGAACCGGTATACATTGATCGGGAGATGTGGGAAAAAATTGTCCTCAACCTGCTTTCCAACGCTTTCAAGTTCACAAAACAGGGGGAAATTCAGGTCCAGCTCAAGGAGCGCAACGGCCGTGCGGAATTGACGGTGCGAGACACTGGCAGCGGGATTTCGCCCGAAGATCTGCCGATGGTTTTCGACCGCTTTTTCCGCGCCAAGGGAGCCGCAGCACGCGGTGAAGACGGCACCGGCATTGGGTTGGCGCTGGTCAAGGAACTGGTCCACTTACATGGCGGCGACGTGCACGTTGAGAGCACTGTTGGCAAGGGCAGTACCTTTACGGTGGAGATTCCCCTCGGGTGTACACATTTGCCGGCCAGCTCAGTATTGGAAGATGCGTCGGCCAACGATTCATGGCAAGCCAATAGCTATGTCGAAGAGATCAAGCACTGGATTGATGAGACTGACACCGAAACGCACAATGAACCCAGCGTTCCTGGTGCGACCAAGGAACGAGCAAGTGTGCTGGTCGTCGATGACAATGTAGATTTGGGCAATTACATCGCACGTCTACTAGGTGAGCGCTTTGAGACCCAGACAGAAACGGTGGGTGCGCGTGCGTTGGAGAGCGTGTATCAGAAACCGCCGGACGTGCTTGTCACTGATCTATTGATGTCCGGACTTGGCGGCCTCGATCTGGTACGTGCGATTCGAACCGATCCAATGGTCTCGGCTCTGCCAATCATCATCGTGTCCGGCAAGGCTGACGATGAGCAACGAAGCATTGCGTTGGAAGCCGGTGCCGATGACTTTCTTGTGAAGCCATTCAGCGCACGGGAACTGCTGGCGCGCGTCACCATCCTGGTGGAACAGGCCGCGCGCAACCGGCATGAACGGACGTTAAGGGCGGAGGCGGAAGCGGCGCGCACACGGATGCGGATGGTACTGGAAAGTGTCAGCGAAGCCTTTATTGCAGTTGATCGACAATGGCGAATTACCTATGTGAACGGTAAAGCGGCGCATTTGCTCGAATCGGCAGTGGAAGACTTGATTCAAAAACCGCTAGGAGAGTTTTTCCCCGACAGTATGCAGGGTGATCTGCGGATCGCTTTGCAACATGCAATGGGACAGCGCCGTACCGCGCAACTGGAGTACGTTCGAAATGAACGCTGGTGGAATATAGGGATTTTTCCATCGCCAGAGGGGCTTGTCATGTTGGCGAGCGAAATCACAGAGCGCAAGGAGGCGGAAGAACGCATGCGCCATATGGCGCACCACGACCCATTAACCGGGCTGCATAATCGCGCATCGCTGTTTGAATTTGGTGGACTTCTGCTGGCCGCGACGCGCCGCTCCGGGAAGATGCTGGCTACGCTGTTCATTGATCTTGACCGTTTCAAGTCGATCAACGACACGTACGGCCATGATATGGGCGATCAGCTATTGCAGCAGTTGGGGCAGCGCCTTCGACACGCGTTGCGAGGGGAAGATTTGATGGCGCGTCTTGGCGGAGATGAATTTCTGGCCGTGCTGCCAAACCTGAACAGCGCAACTGACGCCGCTCACATTGCGACGAATTTGCTGGAGCAGCTTCGACAGCCTTACTGGATCGGAGATACGGAACTGTACTGCTCCCCCAGTATTGGTATCAGCTTGTTTCCGCAAGATGGCCAATCTCTCGACGTGTTGATTCAGAACGCGGATGTGGCGATGTACCAGGCAAAGGATAGCGGTCGCAATAATTACCACTTTTACACGATGTCGCCGAGCGACCGCACCCCGGTAGCGCTTTCGATAGAACAGCGTTTGCGCAGGGGCGTTCAAGGACAAGGGTTTCAGGTGTTTTATCAGCCAATTCTTGACGCCTCCACGGGAAGTTTAAGTGGAGCTGAAGCATTGCTGCGATGGCCACAGCCCCCCGATGTCCAGGCAATCGGCCCTGATCTCTTCATTCCCATAGCGGAATCTGTCGGGGTCATCCAGCCCTTGGGGCAATGGGTGTTCGAAGAGGTTTGTCGCCAGCTCCACGAATGGCGAGAAAATGGCGTGCCACCACTTTCGGTAGCGGTCAACGTCTCAGCGATTCAATTCCGGCATCGAGACTTTCTGCCCGCACTCATTCATATATTGCGCGACACATGCGTTGACCCGGAATGCATCACGCTGGAGGTCACCGAGAGCGCATTAATGACGAATATCGACGAATCCGTAAAAGCGCTCTCGACCTTGAGGGACGCCGGGGTTTCTGTCGCATTGGACGATTTCGGGACCGGTTATTCCAGCCTGAGTCAACTGGCCCGCTTGCCGCTCGATAAACTCAAGATTGACCGCGCCTTTGTAAAAAGCATTAAACACGGCGGGCCAGGCCCAGCCATTGTCGAAGCAATCATTGCCCTCGGGCGTACCCTGAACCTAAAAGTTGTCGCCGAAGGCGTTGAGACCAAGAGCGATTTGAAATTCTTGCGTGAGCGGAATTGTCATCAGGTGCAAGGCTTCCTAATTGGGCGGCCGATGCCTGGAGTTAACTTTATTGACTGGTGGAACAAAAGGGCAGCCTCGAAGCCATAATCCACGCATTTCTGTTGCACCGGTTCGGACATTAGGCGCAACGGAGGCTAGATCGCACGGAGGACCACATGCAACCAAACAGGTATACCAACGAGGAAGTCTGGCGCCATTACGTAGTCACAAAATCGATCCCCGACGACGTGCTGCGCAAGCCGATTGAGCGAGCGTGGCGACGTTGCGACCAGGTCGGTGCGAGCCCGTTTGTCATGCAGGCGCGCGAGCTGCGAACCTATCAAGCGCGTGCGCTGTTTGCGCGGGAAAACAATCTGATTGAAGCTGCTCGCCCGTACATGCAAGCGCTGTCGAAATCGGCGGGAGACGAGCGACATGCGGCAATGCTGGGCGACCGCAACGCCATTGTGATTGACGTGCTGGGCGATGAAGAAAGCGTGCATGGCCCACAGCGCGTTCCGGGGCCCGGTGCTCTGCTCGCGGAGCAGCAAGCAGGGTCAAACGGCATTGGCAGCCCGCTCGCCGAAGGTGGTTATATTGAACTGGTCGGTCCGGAGCATTTCATTGAAGGATTCCATCTCTTCACATGCCAAGGCTTGCCGTTAAAGGGGCCTGATGGCGAGACTGCCGGCGTCTTAAGCACTTCCGTGCGCCGTGTCGAAGCGTCGCACCGCATCCGGGAAATCCTGTTTTGTGCTGCACGCGGTATCGAAGCAGAGCTGATTCGTCGCCAACTGTCGTCGGAATTGCAAGACTTGATGGCTGGCGCCCCGGACGCTTCCCTATTGGATCGATTGCAGCAGGATATTGTTCAGATCCAAGGCGCGGCACGTTTGCGGCTCGAAAAGGCAATCCGTCTGGCACGCGCCACGCGCCAGTCCGAAGTGTCGCAGCAAATCGAAGCGGCCAACGAACTGATCATGCGGTTCCAGAATCAATCCCGGTTGTGGCGCGAGATCGCCTCGCCTAGTGCCGAAGCACCGAATTTTCATGATCTTGGGCGCCACGTCAAAGAAATGTCGACGTTGCTGGCGACGGAGGCAGCCGTGCACGGACTTGATATTGAAGTCCGTTGTGCTACTCCTGTGCAGATCTATGCAGATCGGTTCGATTTACAGCGTACCTTGTTCCGGGCGTTCTTACGTGCGTTCGAATCAGCGACACCAAAAACCACTTTGCCAGTCGACGTCGTGGTCGACGACGGCTTGGCGATGGGCATCGTACGCTTCCCGACTCTTCCGGATGTGGTCGTTACCGTAAGTCAGCATCCAGCTGCGCTTCTCGTGAAAGGCGTAGGCAACTTCGAAGTGGGAGCGAAAAATGAACATCCAGGCTGATAAGGCTGAAGAGCTGCAGGAAACGACGGTCCTTGTTGCGGACGATGATGATGAGTTTCGTCAAGCACTGGCGGAGATTATTGCCCTTGAGGGGTGGCATGTATGGGAGGCATCCGATGGCGAGGAAGCACTGGTTTGCGCAAGCAAAGTGAAGCCGGATGTCGTGGTTCTTGATCACCGCATGCCACGTCTGACCGGTGCGGAGGTTATACGGCGGCTGCGTGATAGCGGCAATCGCGTGCCGGTAGTACTCGTTTCGGCAGCCTATGAAATAAGAGACCTGGCTTTATCGGTCGGGGTAAATTGCCATCTCCGCAAACCGTTCGGGGTCGATGACCTCATCATTCTGATGAAGAAGGCGCTACAGGGAAAGTGCTAGAGAGCTACCCCGCATCGCTATCGGGATTGCACTATTCATCACCTCTGGGTCGTCGTCTGACAATGTTCTCAACCCCTCGGCAAAAATCGGTGCGACTAAGCTGGGCGCTAATCGCGCGCCTTAAATGAAGGCAGTGGCCGCTATGGGTCGATTTCCGCCGGTCAACTGAAAGTCATCTACGACTGCTTTCTGGCGCGTTGCCGGCCATTCGCTTCTGTCCCCCTACGGAATCTGCTAATGACTTGCTTCGGTTGGAGACGTAGCCGGAGCGGTGAAGACTTTACTGGAAATACTGCATACCTTTCCCGGAATACGCAGACGGCACTTCCCAATCCTTTGATGCGCCCTTGCAGGCGTTGGCCGAAAATCACTCCAAGATCGCATTGACGCCATTATGCGTCATTCACCAGCGTCAGCAGCAATCAAGGCATTGAATAACTTGGTCCATAGTAGGATCGTGTCATCGTCAAAAGCGGCAATGCCTTTCGAAATGGCATATTGTTTGACACGCTTGGCCAATTCAACCTTCCACCCCTCGATCAATATCACACCGTGTTTTTTCGCCCAAGACTCGACCTGATTGACCAGCGGTTGCTTGGGTTGGAACACATCAGAAAACGGTTCTTCTGGCCTGCGCTCCCAGCGATCGACCACTTGGGCAATGAAAGCTCCCGGAAAAAGGTCTTCCACTTCGGCACCATCGAATTCGAGAACCGAATCCAAGGTAATCAGCTTATTTGCATGGGTTGCGTAAAGACTACTACGTAGCTCTTTCGCCATGCGTTTGCCGCTCTCGTCCCCGTCAAGCAACATGACCGGTAGTTTCTCATCACGCCCCGTCAGTATGCTGGCGACCACGCGGGCCGTTTTTGTCCCACCTGAAGGCGGGAACACTAATTCGCGTTTCGGCGCAATCTTTTCAGCCCCGATCAACAACGTTTTAATTGTCGACAGGTACAGTTGGTCAGACGTACCTTCAACAATGATTGGCTGGCAGCCTAGCAGTAAGCTTTCCGCAACGCTCAGATTTAACGCTGAGTGTACGGCATAGGCCGCGCCGGCTTGGCTTGCTTGCCCTTCGCCGTGGCGAAGATTTGCCGTGATCTTTGTTGTGCCGTTCTCTGAAACATAGACTTTTCTCGCACGCTCCAAGCGGTCGGCATCTACCAGAAATGGAGAATGTGTCGTGTACACCAGCTGGTTCGTTCGGGCTAACCCTTCGAAGAAAGCAGACAAATCCCGCTGCGCAAGCGGATGCAAAGAGAGCCCCGGCTCGTCCAACAGCAAAACTGCACTCTGATGCTCACCACCTTCACTTTCAACCAGAAATACCAGATAGAAGCTCAAAAACCATTGCAATCCGGTGCTGCGGCTTTCCAACTCGACTTCTTCCGGTCGGCGGTCGTCGGAAACCCAAATCCGGAAGTGATTGCCATCTGCTTCAAAGCGGAACCGGTAGTCGCCTTGCTTCCACCACTCCTTGAATTTTGTTGTCAGCGTTGCGCTAGCCGATTGCAACAAGATCGAGCGTTGGCGCTTTTTATCGGCAATGGCTTCGATTTCCGCTTGTGTCGGTTCGCGGCCAGGATTGCCTGGATCTTTAAAATCACGGCCAAGCTCAAGGACTTCCTTTGGTTGCAGGCCAACGAACTTGAAGAGCACTCGCAGCGTTCTTGCTTTAGCTGCCTCTTTCTCGCCAAGGTCAGTCCGCTCTAGGTTCTGGACTATGTGCGGCAAATATATTTCGGAGTCGAGATTGCCGTAATTGGAGTAGTAGACAAACTTCGGCAATGCGTCCAACACGGCCTTTTCGACGCCTTCGGCTTTCTCAAGCGGTGGCGCAACAAGTTTGGCATGCTGATTCGCCAGCCACTCAAGCACCAGCTCGACCCGAGGAACAATCGTGCTGGTCTTGGCTGGGGGGGTTGGTACGAGCGCCGAAATTTCTTCACGGAACCTATGAATCTGGTCGGCATTGACCCGATATCCTGTTGATATGCTGAGCTGAAATGCGTTGAACTTGTCCAGCAAATCAGCCTTCAGCTTCTCTTCGGCTTTGAGCGTGACCAGCGCGTTTATCTCTTCGGTTGCATGCGCCAGCACTTCCTTGACAACAGTTGGATCAAGATCCCTTTCCTGAACATGATTTGGAAACGAGATCTGGTGTTTGCCATCGAAGTAGCGATCGACGGTGACAACTGACAGTGCAGCCAAGTCGGCTTTAGTCAGTTCTGCTAGCTTGCCCGCCAATTCCTCGGTATCAAACTGGGCACGAATAAACCGGTAATTCCCCGGGTTCGAACGGATCTCGGCAAATTTCTTCTTTGGATAATCCGACGTCGGCTCCAGCTTGCCTTCTCTTGCGGGGTTGAGCTTCCAGAGCGGCAGTAGGAGGTTGGTCTTACCGGACTCGTTTACCCCAACCAATGCAGTGGCAGAATCAGCGTCAATCCACCCGCTGTTCTCCACTGAACGAAAATCGGTAACGAGATATTTAAGCAGGCGCATCGGAATATCCTTTGGCGATCGACTCTGAAGTCAGTTAGACGCGATATTTGGTCTAACTGCTAGAAATCAATAGCCATCTGGAAATTTTTCTCCAATGCCGTTTGTACCTGCTTGGCAATGAATGCAAGCACGTCAATTGATAGCGACGCGCTTGCGTTTTCAAGAAATTATTATTTTTGAGTTTCCAAAATTTCAAGAATTTATTATCTTTTTCAAGAATTTGTTAGCTCGAAACAGTCGATGCCTATTACCAGCTCGTTTCACGTTCCGCAGTAGCGGAGATCTTGTGAATCGATAAATCCGCACCATCGAACTCCTGCTCGGGATCGAGCCGGATGCCAACAAGCTTCTTCAGAGTGCCGTAGATGATGAACGCTCCGGCGAATGCGATGGAGGCTCCCATGACGGTTCCTACGAGTTGCGACATGAACGACACGCCTCCGACGCCAGCCAGCGCCTTCTGACCAAAGATACCCGCTGCGATGCCACCCCACACGCCGCACAGGCCATGCAGCGGCCAGACGCCGAGCACATCATCGATCTTCCACTTGTTTTGCGTCAGCATAAACATCCGCACGAAAATGGCGCCGGCAATACCGCCGGTGACAAGGGCGCCGAGCGGGTGCATCAGGTCCGAGCCGGCACACACCGCGACGAGTCCGGCGAGAGGGCCATTGTAGGCGAAGCCCGGGTCGTTCTTGCCGAGGAAGACGGCGACCAGCGTTCCACCGACCATGGCCATCAGAGAATTGAGCGCCACGAGGCCGTTCATCTTGTCCAGCGTCTGCGCACTCATCACGTTGAAACCGAACCAGCCGACGGTAAGGATCCAGGCACCAAGCGCGAGGAACGGAATGTTTGAAGGCGGATGCGCAGCAATTGCGCCGTCCTTGGAATAACGGCCACGGCGCGCCCCGAGCAGCAGCACCGCCGGCAACGCGGCCCAACCGCCGAATGCATGGACGACCACGGATCCCGCGAAATCATGGAATTCCTCGGAAAACGCGGCCTTCAGCCACGCCTGGACGCCCAGCTTGTGGTTCCAGGCGATGCCCTCGAAGAATGGATAGGCCACCCCTACCAGCAACGCCGTCGCGGCCAATTGCGGATAAAACTTCGCGCGCTCGGCAATGCCGCCGGAAATGATGGCGGGAATCGCCGCGGCGAACGTCAACAGGAAAAAGAACTTGACCAGCTCAAAACCGTTCTTTTCCGACAGGGTATTGGCGTCCATGAAAAAGTCGATGCCATAGGCAATCATATATCCGATAAAAAAATAGGCGATCGTGGACACCGCAAAATCGACTAAGATTTTGACCAAGGCGTTCACCTGATTTTTCTTGCGCACGGTACCGAGTTCCAGGAATGCAAACCCGGCGTGCATTGCAAGAATCATGATGGCACCGAGCAATATGAATAATGCGTCGGCTCCGGTTTTGTGCGAGTCCATGCAGAAAAGCTCCCAATAAGTGTGCAGAATGATGACGATGGACAACTACAAAGCAAAAACCGTTCCATTCCGGTGCGTAAGCATAAGAGACTGAATTAGAAGGATAAATTTCAGAGCAATGCATAATCTGCCATTTTCTGCACTGAGACTGTGCGGCGAAGCGATCCAGTTTGGGGAGGACTGATGATTCCCTGGTTGGACGCGCGCACTCCTTTCCCCGATGTTTCCTGTTCTCTGACCGAAGCCGACGGCGCGTCGGGGCTGCTTGCAGCGGGCGGCGACCTTTCACCGCGGCGCCTGCTGGAGGCGTATCGCCACGGTATCTTCCCCTGGTTTTCGGAAGGCCAGCCTATCCTCTGGTGGAGCACGGATCCGAGGATGGTCCTGTCAACAGAACGATTTGTCGTGTCGCATAGTCTGAAAAAGACGCTGAAGAAAGTCGACAGGAGCATGCAAACGGATCGCCGCTGGGAAGTGCGCTTCGACACCGCGTTTGAGAAGGTGATGCGGGCGTGCGCCGGGCCTCGCAAAGATAGTACAGGCACATGGATCTCGCCCGACATCATCCGCGGCTACACCGGCCTGCACCGTCAAGGCTACGCGCACTCATCGGAAGTGTGGCTGGATGGCGAACTGGTCGGTGGCGCCTATGGCGTCTGCATAGGAAAGATGTTTTATGGCGAGTCCATGTTTGCGCGAGCCTCAGATGCCTCCAAGGTTGCTCTCGCCTACCTGGTGAACTTCCTTCGAGCAAACGGGGTTGCCCTGATCGACTGCCAGCAGGAGACGTCCCACCTCGCATCGCTGGGAGCCTCACCGATTCCGAGAGCGGAATTCATTGCGCACCTTCGCCACGCCATCAACCAGGAGCCGATAGAAAAGTGGCAACCGATTGCCCTGTTCTGAATGCTGGGAGAAAATTTTCTTATGGTGTCTTCGGTAGACGGTGTAAATTATGATTATCGCAGTCAGGCTACCTGCATATGACGCACCTTAAAGACTTGCCGTTTGCCACCTTGCAGTTTTACGCAACGGCGCCGTATCCCTGCAGTTACCTCGATGGCCGTCAGGCGCGCTCGCAAGTGGCCACGCCATCTCACCTCATCAACGCCGACGTCTATTCCGAACTGGTCAAGAACGGCTTCCGACGTAGCGGCATTTTTACCTATCGCCCCTACTGCGACGGATGTCAGGCCTGCGTGCCCGTGCGCGTGAAGGTCAAGGAGTTTTCTACGAGCCGTAGCCAGCGTCGCGCGTGGATACGCCATCATGAGTTGAATACCTGGGTTACCAACCTCGCCTACGTGCCGGAGCACTACGAGTTGTATCTTCGCTACCAATCCGCACGCCATGCGGGTGGCGGCATGGATCAGGACAGCCGCGACCAGTACGCGCAGTTCCTGCTCCAGAGCAAGGTCAACACACGCCTGGTCGAATTCCGCGAAAACGACGGCACGTTACGTATGGTCAGTATCATCGACATCCTCAACGACGGACTATCCTCCGTCTATACCTTTTACGATCCGGACGTAGAGGGTGCATCCTACGGCACCTACAACATTCTCTGGCAGATCGAGCAGGCCCGACAACTCGACATGTCTTACGTCTATCTCGGCTACTGGATTCAGGACAGCCAGAAAATGGCCTACAAGGTGAATTTCAAGCCACTGGAGGCACTACGGCGCGGCCGGTGGGATGAGTGGCGTCCTGACAAACCGCCAAGCCAACGCCCGTAACACCCATAGGCTTGGCATGCTGCAAGAGTAAAATAGCGCCTCCGACGGAGGTGCATGCGCGCCCCGCGCTATGACCAACTCTTGATTGTCATGTCCAACAAGCTCCTCTACGCCCTTGCTCGCCCCCTGCTGTTCTCGCTCGACCCCGAAACTGCACACAACCTGACCCTGCCGGCATTGAAGCGTGCCGCTGCCCTCGGCCTGACCGGACTGATCGCGCGTCCGCAGCCCGATCCGCGAAACGTCATGGGTATCACCTTCCCCAATCCGGTCGGCCTTGCCGCCGGACTGGACAAGGATGGTGGTTACATCGACGGCATTGCGGCGCTCGGTTTCGGCTTCATCGAGGTCGGCACGGTCACACCGCGCGCGCAACCTGGGAATCCGCAGCCGCGCATTTTCCGCCTGCCAAAGGCAAATGCGGTAATCAACCGGATGGGCTTCAATAACGGCGGGGTCGACGCATTTGTCGCCAATGTTCAGGCATCGAAGTTCTACCAGGACAAGGAAGGGGTGCTCGGGCTGAACATTGGCAAGAACGCGGATACGCCGATCGAACGCGCCGCCGACGATTACCTGCATTGCCTCGAGAAAGTTTATCCGTACGCGAGCTACGTTACCGTCAACATCTCATCTCCCAATACCAAGAACCTGCGCCAACTGCAGGGTGGCTCGGAGCTGGATGGACTGCTGTTGCAGCTGAAGGATGCACAGCACCGCCTTGCAGACCGGCACAAGCGCTATGTGCCGATCGCACTCAAGATCGCCCCGGACATCGACGGCGAGCAGATCAAGACGATTGCCGCGGCCTTGCTCCGCCACAATATGGATGCAGTCATCGCCACCAACACGACAATCACCCGCGATGCAGTCAAAGGCCAGCCGCATGCCGAAGAAAGCGGCGGGTTGTCCGGCGCGCCGGTATTCGACATGTCGAACAAGGTGATTCGCGGCCTGAAGGCGGAACTGGGCGATGTCATTCCGATCATCGGCGTAGGCGGCATCCTTTCCGGAAATGATGCGCGGGCCAAAATCGAAGCAGGAGCTTCTCTGGTGCAGTTGTATACCGGTCTGATCTATCGTGGCCCTGCGCTTGTCAAGGAGTGCGCGCAGGCCCTGCGAGCATCGCACTGAGGATGGCCATCCCGTGATTCCTGCAGATTCCCGCAGAAGTCCGGGACAAAAGGATCCGCCAATGAAAAAGCCCGAATCCATTTTCACGGATTCGGGCATTGCTTTTGAGTAGCCTTGCTTATTCCACTTCGAGCGTCTCTTCCGGCGCCGGCGGCGGAGCGGCATCGCCTTCGGCGAAGTCGAGCTTGATCTGCTCGTTCTCATCCAGATCGACGGTCACGCGTCCGCCGGAAACGAGGCGACCGAACAGCAGTTCGTCTGCCAATGCCTTGCGGATCATGTCCTGGATCAGGCGAGCCATCGGGCGTGCGCCCATGAGCGGATCGAACCCCTTCTTCGCGAGGAACTTGCGCAGATTCTCGGTGAAGATCGCCTCCACCTTCTTCTCGTGCAGTTGCTCCTCGAGCTGCATCAGGAACTTGTCGACCACGCGCAGGATGATTTCCTCGTCCAGCGCCTTGAAGCTAATGGTCGCATCCAGGCGGTTGCGGAACTCCGGCGTGAACATACGCTTGATGTCCGCCATCTCGTCGCCGGCTTCCTTCTTGTCCGTGAAGCCGATCGAACGCTTCTGCAAGCTTTCTGCCCCTGCATTCGTGGTCATGATGATGATCACGTTGCGGAAGTCTGCCTTGCGGCCATTGTTGTCAGTCAGCGTGCCATGGTCCATCACCTGCAGCAGGATGTTGAAGATATCCGGATGCGCTTTCTCGATTTCGTCAAGCAGCAGCACCGCGTGCGGCTTCTTGGTGATCGCCTCGGTCAGCAACCCGCCCTGGTCGAAACCGACATAGCCCGGCGGCGCGCCGATCAGTCGGCTCACTGCATGACGCTCCATGTACTCGGACATGTCGAAGCGGATCAGCTCGATGCCGAGAATGAACGCCAGTTGTTTCGCCACCTCGGTCTTGCCAACGCCCGTCGGTCCGGAGAACAGGAAGGATCCGATCGGCTTGTCCAGCTTGCCAAGGCCGGCGCGCGCCATCTTGATGGCGGAGCCCAGCGCCTCGATTGCCGGATCCTGGCCGAACACGACGTTTTTCAGGTCGCGGTCGATCGTCTGCAGTTTCGTACGGTCATCCTGGTTGACACTCTGCGGAGGAATGCGGGCAATCTTCGAGATGATGTCCTCGATTTCCGACTTTCCAATCGTTTTCTTCTGCTTCGATTTCGGCAGGATGCGTTGTGCCGCACCCGCTTCGTCAATCACGTCGATCGCCTTGTCGGGCAGATGGCGGTCGTTGATGAAGCGTGCCGCGAGTTCCGCTGCCGAAGTCAAGGCGGATGCCGAGTATTTCACGCCATGGTGCTCTTCGAAGCGCGATTTCAACCCGCGCAGGATCTGTACCGTCTGCTCGACAGTCGGCTCGTTCACGTCGATCTTCTGGAAGCGGCGTGACAATGCGTGGTCCTTCTCGAAGACACCGCGGAATTCCGTATAGGTCGTCGCACCGATGCACTTGAGCTGGCCGCTTGACAGCGCGGGCTTAAGCAGGTTTGATGCGTCCAGAGTACCGCCGGATGCCGAACCCGCGCCGATGATGGTGTGGATTTCATCGATGAACAGGATGCCGTGCGGATTGTCGCGCAATTGCTTGAGCACAGCCTTCAGACGCTGCTCGAAGTCGCCGCGATATTTGGTCCCCGCCAGCAGGGCGCCCATGTCGAGCGAATACACGACCGCATTCTGCAGCACTTCGGGCACATCACCCTGGGTAACGCGCCATGCCAGTCCTTCCGCAATCGCGGTCTTGCCGACGCCAGCCTCGCCAACCAGAAGCGGATTGTTCTTGCGGCGACGGCACAGGGTCTGGATCACCCGCTCGACCTCGGCTTCGCGGCCGATCAGCGGATCGATCTTGCCTTCAGCGGCCAGCTTGTTCAGGTTTTGGGTGAACTGGTCAAGCGGACTTTCCTTCTGTTGGCCCTCAGCCTGCGCTTCTTCACTGCTTTCCGGAGACTTCTGGGCGTCGAGCTGCTGATCCTTGCGCACACCATGCGAAATGAAATTCACCACATCGAGGCGGGTCACCCCTTGCTGATGCAGGTAATACACGGCGTGTGAATCTTTTTCACCGAAGATCGCTACCAGCACATTTGCGCCGGTCACTTCCTTCTTTCCGTTGGACGCGGACTGAACGTGCATGATCGCACGCTGGATCACCCGCTGGAATCCGAGGGTCGGCTGAGTGTCGACCTCGCTCGTTCCGGGAACCGTCGGAGTGTTGTCGCTGATGAAATTGGTCAGCGTCTTGCGCAAATCTTCAATATTGACGGCGCACGCGCGCAATACCTCTGCGGCCGACGGATTGTCGAGCAGCGCGAGTAACAGATGCTCGACTGTGATGAACTCATGGCGTGCCTGGCGAGCCTCGACAAAAGCCATGTGCAAACTAACTTCAAGTTCCTGCGCAATCATGCTTCCTCCATCACGCATTGCAGGGGGTGCCCTGCCTTTCGAGCGTGGGTTAAAACCAATTCCACTTTAGTGGATGCTATGTCTTTAGGATAGACGCCACACATACCTTTTCCATCACGATGAACCTTAAGCATGATCTGCGTCGCGGTTTCACGGTCTTTATTAAAGTACTCCTGAATAATCGCAACGACAAATTCCATCGGCGTATAGTCGTCGTTTAAGAGCAGGACCTGATACATCGGCGGTGGCTTGAGCTTCTGCTCTTGCCTAGCAAGTACCGTACCGTTTTCATGCTGGGTTGCCATACATCTATTCTAATGGGTTCAACGATGCCGAAATCGCAAAAGTAAGGGTGTGTTCCAACTAGATATTGATATTACGCTTTTTCGGCTTGATTCGCAGATGATGCTTCACATCGTGAATTCAAGAAGAACGAGGTGGATTTTCCTTGTAATTTGTCAAAAGTGGCCTGCAAACCGCCTTGACTTTTATAATTTTTGCAGGAACAATGGTAATTATTGACAATGACAGCATTATGGTATTGTCAATAGAAGTGAGCAGGTTTTAGGAGGGGGCGGCAGCGTGACGCGAGGCTTCTTGCTTATACGGCTCGTGTGATTAGCTATTAATGAAAGACGCTTTTATGGCAACAGGTACCGTCAAGTGGTTCAACGATTCCAA
>NZ_DATFAI010000024.1:0-70486 GCF_035254685.1 Noviherbaspirillum sp.
GGGCGTTGCCGCCAAGGCCGGCGACGACAAGGCGCGAGCCGCACTCGATTGCAAGACCGAACTCACGGCGCTCGACGCGCTGCTCGCCGACCGCGATGCCAGGCTCGACCCGCGCGTGCAGAAGCTCCTCGCGATGTGGCCGCAGACGAAGGCCGCTTACACCGGCGACGAATACGTCGTGAAGATCCGCGGCAAGGAGATCCGCACCGCGCTCACCACGGTATCGCTGTCCGGTACGCACGTGCCGAAGGTCGCACTGCCGAAGTTCGAGGACGACGGCGAGATCCTGCGCTGGCAGCTCGGCGAGAACGTTCCCGGGTCATTCCCTTACACCGCGGGGGTGTTCGCGTTCAAGCGCGAGAACGAGGATCCGACGCGCATGTTCGCCGGCGAGGGCGATGCGTTCCGCACCAACAAGCGCTTCCATCTGCTCGCGGACGGCATGCCGGCCAAGCGGCTCTCGACCGCGTTCGACTCGGTCACGCTCTACGGCAACGATCCGGATCTTCGTCCCGACATCTACGGCAAGGTCGGCAACTCGGGCGTGTCGATCGCCACGCTCGACGACATGAAGGTGCTGTACGACGGGTTCGATCTGTGCGCGCCCAATACCTCGGTATCGATGACCATCAACGGCCCGGCGCCGACCATCCTGGCGATGTTCATGAACACCGCGATCGACCAGCAGGTCGACAAGTTCAGGAAAGACAACGGCCGCGAGCCGACCGACGACGAAGCCGCCAAGATCCGGGAATGGGTGCTGGAGAACGTGCGCGGCACGGTGCAGGCCGACATCCTGAAGGAAGACCAGGGGCAGAACACCTGCATCTTCTCGACCGAGTTCAGCCTCAAGGTGATGGGCGACATCCAGGAATTCTTCGTGCACAACCGGGTGCGCAATTTCTACTCGGTATCAATTTCCGGCTATCACATTGCCGAAGCGGGGGCCAATCCGATCTCGCAGCTGGCCTTCACGCTGTCGAACGGCTTCACCTTTGTCGAGGCGTATCTCGCGCGCGGCATGCACATCGACGATTTCGCGCCCAACCTGTCGTTCTTCTTCAGCAACGGCATGGATCCGGAATACACGGTGCTGGGGCGTGTGGCGCGCCGCATCTGGGCGGTCGCGATGCGCGACAAGTACGGCGCCAACGAGCGCAGCCAGAAGCTGAAGTACCACATCCAGACCTCGGGGCGTTCGCTGCATGCGCAGGAGATCGACTTCAACGACATCCGCACCACGCTGCAGGCCCTGATTGCGATTTACGACAACTGCAACTCGCTGCACACCAATGCGTATGACGAGGCGATCACCACGCCGACCGACGAATCGGTGCGCCGCGCGCTGGCGATCCAGTTGATCATCAACCGCGAATGGGGCCTGGCCAAGAACGAGAACCCGAACCAGGGCAGCTTCATCATGGAGGAGCTGACGGACCTGGTGGAAGAAGCGGTGCTGCAGGAATTCGAGCGCATCGCCGAGCGCGGGGGCGTGCTGGGTGCGATGGAGACGGGTTACCAGCGCGGCAAGATCCAGGAAGAGTCGATGCATTACGAGCATTTGAAGCACGACGGCACGCTGCCGATCATCGGCGTGAACACCTTCCGCAATCCGAAGGGCGATGCGGTCCAGCAGACGCTGGAGCTGGCGCGGTCTACGGAAGAGGAGAAGCAGTCGCAACTGAAGCGCCTGGCGGAATTCCAGGCGAGGAACGCCGAACAGGCTCCGGCGATGCTGAAAAAATTGCAGCAGGCGGTGATCGACAACCAGAACGTATTCGCGGTACTGGTGGAAGCCGTGCGCTACTGCTCGCTGGGACAGATCAGCAATGCGCTGTTCGAGGTCGGCGGGCAGTATCGCCGCAGCATGTAAGGCTTGATTGTCCACGGAAAACACAGAAACCACCGAAATCTTTTCCGTGTTTTTCGTGTCTTCCGCGGACAACGCTTTTATGGCACGCTGTTCCACTTCATGCTCCCGCGATATCTCTTGTCCACAAATTACGGCGTCAGGAAATTCTCCCATCAAGGTCAGCGACATGGATCGTTCGTATACACAATGATGCTCAGGCATCTGTCTTTCGCGCTCGCAATGTTCCTTGGCGCCTCGGCCATCGCGGCACCCGCGCCTTGGTACAAATGGCGCAGCAAGCTGAATGGAACGGTGGTCTGCGCGCAATTCATGCAAGGGGAATGGGAAAAGGTCGACGGTCCGTTTCGCGACGCGCACTGCACTGAACCTGGTTCCGCGCATAATCCATCCTGAGCGGAAAGGGCGCGCGGCCGGATGCATTCCGGGCAATCTCAGAACTTCGCCATTTGCTGCTGGATCTCCTTGTCGATGGCATTCAATGCGACGGTCTTCTCGACCGCGCCGCGCTTGACGGCTTCCTTCGGCATGCCATAGACCACGCAGCTCGCCTCGTCCTGCGCCACCGTGCGCGCGCCGGCCTTGCGCATCTCCAGCAGCCCCGCCGCGCCATCATCACCCATGCCGGTCATGATCACGCCCAGCGCGTTCGCGCCGGCGGCCTTCGCGACGGAGCGGAACAGCACATCGACCGAAGGACGGTGGCGGTTCACCAGCGGCCCGTCGACCACCTCGAGGAAATACTGCGCGCCATTGCGCCGCAATAGCATGTGCCGGCCGCCGGGTGCGATCAGTGCGCGTCCCGGAATGACGCGGTCGTTGTTCTGCGCCTCCTTGACCGCGATCTGGCAGATGCTATCGAGCCGTGCTGCAAAGGCAGCAGTGAATTTTTCCGGCATGTGCTGCACGATCACGATGCCTGGCGACACGCGCGGCAATGCAGTCAGCACCACTTCCAGCGCCTGCGTACCGCCGGTGGACGTACCGATGGCGACCACCCGTTCGGTGGTCTGCGTCATGGCATTGCCGTCGGCCGGCGTGAGGATCACATCGGCGCTGAATTTCTCGGTGACCGGCGGTGCGGCATGCTGCTGCCGTACCAGTTGCTTCACGTTGGCGCGTGCCGCCGCGCGGACTGCGTGGATCAGTTCGTCGGCGCTGTCTTTCAGGTATTGCTTGAGCCCGAGCCTGGGCTTGGTGATGATGGCGACGGCGCCGGCGGCGAGCGCTTCCATGGTGGTCTGCGCGCCCTTTTCCGTCAGCGTCGAGCAGATGACGACCGGCGTCGGCCGCTCGCTCATGATCTTCCTGAGGAAGGTGATGCCATCCATGCGCGGCATTTCCACGTCGAGCACGATCACGTCCGGCCACTGCATTTTCATGCGCTCCATCGCCAGCAAGGGATCGGCCACCGCATGCGTGACGGTGATGCCGGGCGTGTTCTCCAGCAGGCCGGTCAATACCTGGCGCACAACGGCGGAATCATCCACGACCAATACCTTGATGCTGTTCATGCGCTGCTTCCTGTCTCCATGAATGTCGTCAGCCGGGCTTCACCTGGCGCGACCAGACGTTGCCGCTGCTGACGTCGAAAATGATTTGCCGGTGCCCGACGCCGAACAGGCTTTCGGACAGGATGGGGATGCCATGCGCGCGCAGCAGTTCGCGCGCCGTTTCGCCATTTCGCTTGCCGACATGGATCGGCGCCGCCCGCGCACCGGGAAACATGTCGCCGCCGCCGAACACCTTTCCCTGGCATTCCCTTGGCGTAATGCCGGCCGCGCGCAATTCGCGCAGCATCAGCCACATGGCTTCCTCGCCATAGCGCCCGTCGGGCTCCGCGATGACGTGCGCGGGCCGGCTCGCCAGCAGGAAGTGCGACATGGCGCCGATGCGCAGGCAAGGATGCCAGAGCGTGATCGAGACGCAGGAGCCGAGCAGTGTGCGGATCCGGTAATCCGCGTTGCCGACGAAATATTCGCCAGGCTGCAGGAAGATCTCGATGCATGGCGTCTGGCCCGGCATGGCATCAAGCCACCTTCCGGTACACCGAGGGCATCAGGGGCTGCACCTGGTCCGTTACGCCATGCAGGCTCTCGGAATGGCCAATGAAGAAATAGCCGTTCGGCCTCAGCAGCGAGAGTACGCGCGCCACCACCTGCTGCTTGGTCTCGCCGCTGAAGTAGATCATCACGTTGCGCAGGAAGATCACATCGAAGGTGCCGATCTGCGGCAGCGTGTCGTTCAGGTTCGCTTGCAGGAACTGCACCCGCTGGCGCAGGGCGCGTTCGACCAGCAGCGTCCCCTGCTGCGCGCCGGTTCCCTTCAGGCAGTAGCGCTTCAGGTAGCCTGTCGGGATGTGCGTGGTGCGCTCCAGCGGATAATGGCCGGTTCGCGCGCGCGCCAGCACCCGCGTGCTGATATCCGAACCGATCACTTCCCACTGCGCCTCTCCCAGCGTGTCGGCCAGCACCATGGCGATGCTGTAAGCCTCTTCGCCGCTCGAACTGGCTGCACTCCACACGCGAAAGGCCTGCCCATGCCTGCGCAGGCTGCCGGCCGCTTCGCGCAGCAGGTCGAAATGCTTCGGTTCGCGAAAGAAATAGGTCTCGTTCGTCGTCAGCAGGTCGATGGCCATCTGCACTTCGGCGACATCATTGCCGCTGGCCAGCAGCCGGAAGTATTCGCCATAGTTGTTCAACTGGCGCTGCTGTATGCGCTTGGCCAGGCGTCCGCTGACCAGCGCCTTCTTGGCGGGCGACATGGTGATGCCCGCAGCCTCGAAGATGAAGCGCTGGAACTGGGCAAACTCGTGGTCGGTAAGCGTGATGACATTTCCCACAGCTTTTCACTCATTGATGGTTTTCTTGCCAGACCGGTTATATGGTTGCCGTATCGGTTGACAGCGACGCGAGCGCGCCACGATCCTCGACCGACAGCACGCTGTCGACGTTGAGGAGAATAACAAACCTGCCGTTGACCTTGCCCATGCCTTCGATGAACTCGGTACGGATCTTCGCGCCGAACGTGGGCGGCGGCTCGATCTCGGCCGCGGGGATCTCCAGCACGGCATTGACGGCATCGACCACCACGCCGATCACCTGCTGTCCGTCATGATGGCTGACTTCCACGATCACGATGCAGGTGCGCTTGGTGATGGCGGTCGTCGCCCTGCCGAACCGCGCCGACAGGTCCACCACAGGCACCACGGCACCGCGCAGATTGATCACGCCGCGTATGCATTCCGGCATCATCGGCACGTCGGTCAGGCCGCCGTATTCGATGATCTCCTTGATCGCCAGAATGCCGATGGCGAAAGTTTCACCGCCCAGCATGAAGGTGAGGTACTGCGCGTGGTCGGCGCCGGCCTGTATCGGCCGTTTCGCATTGGCCCTGGCTTCTACCAGTGAACTCATTCTCGCCTCCCTAGAATTTCGTGAAATGCGACTCGTCCGGCGCTTGCGTCGCGGCGAACGCGTGTTCCGGCAGCTTCTTCGTGCCGTTCAGTTTTGTCGTCGGCGCCTTCGGCACGGCTTTGCGCAGTGCGGAGGTCGCCTGCGTTTGCCCCTGCATTTGCGCCTGCTTCAGCCTGAAGAAGGACATCGTCTGTTGCAGCTGCTCGGCCTGGCTGCTCATCTCTTCCGCCGTGGCCGCCAGCTCTTCCGAACTCGAGGCATTCTGCTGCGTGGTCTGACTCAACTGCCCCACTGCCGCATTGATCTGGCCCACGCCCGACGACTGTTCCTCCGATGCCGCCGTGATTTCCTGCACCAGGTCCGATGTCTTCTTGATGTTCGGCACCATCTCATCCAGCAGCTTGCCGGCCTTTTCCGCAAGACCCACGCTGTTGCTCGCCACCTCGCCGATTTCCTGCGCCGCCACCTGGCTGCGCTCGGCCAGCTTGCGCACTTCCGCCGCCACCACGGCGAAGCCCTTGCCGTGCTCACCCGCGCGCGCCGCTTCGATCGCGGCATTCAGGGCAAGCAGGTTCGTCTGATACGCAATGTCGTCGATGATGCCGATCTTCTTCGCGATCTGGTTCATCGCGGCGACGGTTTCCTTGACTGCATCGCCACCCTCGGCTGCTTCCTGCGCGGCCTTGGTCGCCATGCCGTCAGTGACCTTGGCGTTCTCGGTGTTCTGCGAGATCGAGGCCGTCATCTGCTCGATGGAGGCGCTGGTTTCTTCCACGCCGGCGGCCTGCTCGGTCGAGGCCTGCGACAAGGCCTGCGCGGTGGCGCTGACTTCCTCCGACGCGCTCGCCAACGCGTCGGCCGCGCCATTCACCTCTGCCACCACCAGCGAGAGCTTGTCGACCATGTTGTTCGAGTATTCCTTGAGCTTGCCGAACGCGCCCTCGTAGGACTTGTCGATCTTCGTGCTCAGGTCGCCTTCGGACATCGCGCCCATCACTCGCACCACATCATCGATGCTGGCGCCGGTGGTCGTCATCAACTGGTTCAGGCCGGCCGCCATCTCTTCCTGGAATCCGCGCAGGCCTGCGGTCTCGACTCGCGCCTCGAAATTGCCGTGGTTGGCAGCGTCAATGACGCGGCGCTGGCCGTCGATCACCTGGTTGAGCTTGTCGACGGTATTGTTCGTATATTCCTTGAGCTGGCCGAATGCGCCCTCGTAGGGCTTGTCGATCTTCTGCGACAAATCACCGTCGGACACGGCACCCATCACGCGCACCACGTCGATGATGCTGTCCCCGGTCACCGTCACGAGCCTGTTCAGCCCTTCACCCATGTCTTTCTGGAAGCCCTGCAATCCGTCGAGATCGGTGCGTACATCGAAGTTGCCTCGGTTGGCGGCCTCGACCACGCGCTTCTGGCCATCGATCACCTGCGTCAGCTTCGCCACCATGGTCTGCATCGCGTGCAGCAGCTGGCCTGTCTCATCCCTGCTCGTTGCTTCGATGCGTATGCCAAGATCGCCATCCCTGAGCTGGTTGGCGGCCAGTACCGCCTGGCCGAGCGGGCGCGTAATGCTGAGCGTGATCCAGAACGCGGTGAGCGCCGACAGCACGAGCGCCGCGGCGCCCATGACGAGCATCAGCACGCGCGCGTCATGGAATTCGTCGGAAGCGTCCTTGCCGGAATTTTCCATCAGCTGGCCCTGGTAGCTGATCAGCGCATTCAGCGCGTCCATATAGGCAAGCTGTGTGGGCCGCAGCTGCGTCTGCAGGAGATTTTTCGCTTCGTCCTTTTTCCCTTCGTTGACAAGCCGGATGAACTGCTCCTCATGCACGCGGTAGCTTTCCCGCGCGTCGGCAATGCCCTTCAGCAGTTCCTTTCCTTTCGCTGATGTGATCGCCTTGTCCAGTTTCTCGACGCTTTCCTTGATCTTTCCCTTGGACGTTTCGATCGTGCCAAGCTCTTTGCGAATCGTTTCCGGATCGGTAAAGATGATCGCGTTGCGCATCGAGCGCGCAATCTGGTTCACTTCGCCGATCGCGGAATAGGCCCACACCACCTTCGGATAGCGGTCGTTCACGATGAGCTCCGTGCCTGCGTTGAGATTGCCCAGGCGGGAAATCCCAAGCAGCAGCACGGCAATCAGTACCAGGCAAACCAGTCCGAACGACATCCCCAGCCGGGTGCCGATTCTCATATGTTTCAACATTGCATTACCTCTACAACCAAGTGTTCATTTCAACTTCGGCAGCGCGTGCTTGCCGTACATCCGCATCTGTGCAGTCAGGTCATGGTCTGGTGACTCACCTCCGGTGATCTTGCATGGTTTGCTGTTGCCGAAAACATCAGAAGCGCGTGAACTGGGCTTCCTCAAGCGCGGCCTCGGTCGCGAGCGCCGTGCTTCGCGTCGATCTGCCATCGCCCCTCTTGGCCTGTCCATTCGCCGGCGTTTTCGCTGCCGGCCTGCGCGACTGCATCTCCCGTCCGCCCGCGACACCGTCCAGCTTGAAGAAAGCCATCGTCTGCTGAAGCTGCTCGGCCTGCCCGCTCATCTCCTCCGCCGTGGCCGCCAGCTCTTCCGAACTCGACGCGTTCTGCTGCGTGACCTGGCTCAACTGCGCCATGGCGGAATTGATCTGCCCGACGCCCGACGACTGCTCTTCCGATGCCGCCGTGATTTCCTGCACCAGGTCTGAGGTCTTCTTGATGTTCGGCACCATCGCGTCCAGCAGATGCCCCGCCTTCTCCGCCAGCTCCACGCTGCTGGTCGCGACTTCGCTGATTTCCTGCGCCGCCACCTGGCTGCGCTCGGCCAGCTTGCGTACTTCCGCTGCGACCACGGCGAATCCCTTGCCATGCTCGCCCGCACGCGCCGCCTCGATGGCTGCGTTCAACGCCAGCAGATTCGTCTGATACGCAATGTCGTCGATGATCAGGATCTTCTTCGCGATCTGGTTCATCGCAGTCACCGTGGCCTTGACGGCCTCGCCACCCTCGGCCGCTTCCTGCGCGGCCTTGGTCGCCATGCCATCGGTCACCTTGGCGTTTTCGGTGTTCTGCGCGATCGAGGAAGTCATCTGCTCGACCGAGGCACTGGTTTCCTCCACGCTCGAGGCCTGCTCGCTTGCCGCCTGCGACAAGGACTGCGCCGTGACGTTGACCTGTTCGGACGCGCTGGCAATCGCTTCCGCGCCGCCGTTGACCTCGGACACCACCTGCGACAGCTTCGCGACGGTGTTGTTGGTATAGTCCTTCAGCTTGCCGAAGGCGCCCTCGTAGGATTTGTCGATGGTCCTGGTCAGGTCGCCCTCCGATACCGCGCCCATGACCCGCACCACGTCGTCGATGCTGGCGCCGGTCGTCACGACCAGCTGGTTCAACCCTTCGCCCATCTCCTTCTGGAAGCCCTGCAATCCGGCCACCTCGATGCGCGCATCGAAATTGCCATGGTTTGCCGCCTCGACGATGCGACGCTGTCCTTCGATCATCTGCTTCAGCTTCGCCACCATGTTCTGCATCGCGTACAGCATGCTCGACTGGTCGCCGGCCTTGACCACCAGATCGGCCGGCAGGCTGCCCGCGGCCACCTCGCGCGCCACCTGCGCCGCGTACTCCGGCTCGCCGCCGAGCTGGCGCAGCAGGTTGCGGATGATGAGCCAGGACAGCAGCAGCGTCACGCCGATGCAGGCAATGGTGAGCGTCACGGAGATGATCAGGTTGCGCCAGGCACGCGACGCAATGTCGTGCGCGATGGACACGATATCGGCGGACAGGCCCTGCTCCACTTCATGCAGCCCATCGATGCGCGCCGTCGTCTGGCGCACCCAGGTTTCGCCGGACACGCCGAACTGGCCGCTGGTATTGCGCTCCAGCGCCGCGCCGCGCATCTTTTCGACGTCGCGTGAGTAGTCTCGCGACATGACGCCTTCAAAGTTCTTCACATCCTTGTCGCTGGCGTAGGTGCGGAAGGTGGAGAAATCGCTATCCTGCTTGTGCACGCGCTCCAGGAATGCGCGGTAATCGGCAGCGCTCATTGCATCGGCGACGAACACGCGCGCCCCCAGTGCACGCTCCTGGCCGGCAAATTCCTTGCCTTTGACGAGGCTGAGATAGGCCGTGAGCTTGCGCACCAGCACCGGGTCCGCATCCTGCGTGGCGAGGCCGGACAGCGCTTTCACCAGGACACTGACGGTGTCAGTGAAGTACGCAACGGTCTCGTCGCCGGACTTGCGCAGGGAGGAAATCTCCTCGCGGGCGCGCGCAAGGCCGGCCAGGCCATCCAGCGCCTGCCGGGCGAACTCATTGTTGCCGGCGATATTTTTCAGGTTCTGCTGGCTGGTATCGGTAGTCATGCGGCGCCTGGCCATCTCCTCGCCGAACTTCTGGCCCTTGGACTGTGCGAAGCCCACGCTGTTGGCGCGCTCGACCTGCAGTGCATGCACGACTTCGCCGAGGGAGGTCGCCAGGTTCATCAGCTTTTCCGTTTCGCTCGCGCCCTGGTACTGGAGCCAGCCATCCCTGGAAATCGTGCCTGCTGCAAGTGCCAGTGCCAGCAGCGGCAGCGCCACCAGTATCAATAACTTGCCCGCAACCGTCTTGATGATGTTCATGTCAGTCTCCTCCCTTGAAGTCCTTTTTTCCAGTTCCGCCGCCGGCGACGGCCTTATGCCGCTTCGGGCGGTCCGGAAGCCGTCTCTGCCAGTGCCGCGAGTTCGTCGAGCGAAACGATCTGGTTGATGTTGAGCAGGATCACGAACCGGCCGTTGACCTTGCCCATGCCCTCAATGAAATCGGTGCGGATCTTCGCGCCGAAGGTCGGCGGCGGCTCGATCTCGGACGCCGGTATCTCCAGCACGGCATTGACCGCATCGACCACCACGCCGGCCACCTGCTGTGCTTCGCCGCTATCGACTTCGACGATCACGATGCAGGTGCGCTTGGTGACCGCCGTCGTCGCCCGGCCGAAACGGGAAGACAGATCGAGCACCGGCACCACGGCGCCGCGCAGATTGATCACGCCGCGTATGCATTCGGGCATCATCGGCACTTCGGTCAGGCCACCGTATTCAATGATTTCCTTGACGGCGAGGATGCCGATGGCAAAGGTTTCTCCGCCGAGCATGAAGGTCAGATACTGGCCATGATCGGCGATCGCCTGAACCGCCGATACGGCGGGGCCGGCTTCGATGAATGCGCTCATTCGCCTCTCCTAGAACCTGGTGAAATTGGCTTCATCCAGCGCCGCGTCGCTGGCGAGCGCGAGATTGCCTTCGACCGGCTTGCTGGCGAAGGCCCTTCTGGGCACGGCGGGTATGCCTGGTTTGCGAAGCGACTGCACGATCTTCACCTGCGCGCCGGCCTCGAGCTTGAAGAAAGACATCAGCTGCTGCAGCTGCTCGGCCTGGCTGCTCATTTCTTCGGCAGTGGCCGCCAACTCTTCCGAACTCGATGCATTCTGCTGCGTGGCCTGGCTCAATTGCCCCACTGCCGCATTGATCTGGCCCACGCCCGACGATTGCTCTTCCGATGCCGCCGTGATCTCCTGCACCAGGTCCGATGTCTTCTTGATGTTCGGCACCATCTCGTCCAGCAGCTTGCCTGCCTTCTCTGCAAGGCCCACGCTGTTGCACGCGACTTCGCCGATTTCCTGCGCCGCCACCTGGCTGCGCTCGGCCAGCTTGCGCACTTCCGCCGCCACCACCGCGAAGCCCTTGCCATGCTCGCCGGCACGTGCCGCTTCGATCGCGGCATTCAGTGCCAGCAGGTTCGTCTGATAGGCGATGTCATCGATGATGCCTATCTTCTTGGCGATCTGGTTCATCGCGGCGACGGTCTCCTTCACCGCTTCGCCGCCCTCGGCCGCTTCCTGCGCGGCCTTGGTCGCCATGCCATCGGTGACCCTGGCGTTCTCGGTGTTCTGCGAGATCGATGCTGTCATCTGCTCGATCGAGGCGCTGGTTTCCTCCACGCCGGCCGCCTGCTCGCTTGCCGACTGCGACAATGACTGCGCGGTGGCGCTGACTTCCTCCGACGCGCTTGCCAGCGCATGCGCTCCGCCATTGACCTCGGCAACTACGTGTGCAAGCTTCGTGACCATGGTTTTCAGGGCGAACAACAGGCTCGACTCATCCCTGGCCTTGGTCCGTATCTCCAGCGACAGGTTGCCTGCCGCGACTTCGCGCGCGATCTCCGCTGCATAGGCCGGTTCGCCGCCCAGCTGGCGCAGCAGGCTCATCACGACCAGCGTCGACAACACGACAGCCAGGGCCGTCGCGGTACCGGACATCGTGATGATCGTATTCCGCGCGTCGTGATAGGTAGCGTCCGATTCACGCCCTGCTTCCTGCATCAGTTCACCCTGATACGCGATCAGCTTTTCCAGCGCATCGATATAGGCCAGCTGGGCAGGCCGCAACTGGGTCAGCAGCAGTCCCTTGGCCTCGTCATTCTTTCCGCCGCCAGCGAACGCAATGAAATCTTCCTGGTGCGCCTTGTACTTGCTGCGCGCGTCAAGCATGGCCTTCAGCAGTTCCTTGCCCTTGGGCGTGGTGATGCTTTTTTCCAGTTGGTCGATATGCTTGACGATATTCGACTTCGCGCCATCGATCGTCGCCAGCTCCTTCCTCACCATGTCAGGTTCCGTGAAGATGACGACATTGCGCATCGACCGCGCAATCTGGTTCAGTTCGCCGATCATTTCATAGCCGGTGACGACCTTCGGATAGCGGTCGTCAATGATCTTCTTCGTGCTTTCGTCAAGCTGACCGAGGCGCGAGATGCCCAGGAATGCCGTGGCAAGCAGCAGCAGGATGACGACACCAAAACACAGCCCGAGACGGACCCCGATTTTCATATTGTTCAGCATGCGATTTCCCTTGTTCAGTGGTAGGCGTTTGTCACAGTTTTTCCGGCTTTCTTTTTTTTCGCCGGCTTTTCCCTGGTGCGACAAGTCTCACGCTGCCAGCCGTTGCTTCTCCCTGGCATCGATCAGGTTCAACAGTGCGGGCACATCAAGAATGAGGGCCACCTCGCCGCTGCCGAGAATGCTCGATCCGCTGATGCATTTCACCTGGTTGAACATCTTCCCCAGCGGCTTGATCACGGTCTGGAATTCGCCGAGCAGGGCATCCACCACGAGGCCGGCCTTCTTGCCCGCATGCCGGATGACCACGATGCTTTCGCGCCGCGCCCTTTCACCCTCGATTGCGAACAGTTCGCGCAAGCGGATGAAGGGCAGCACTTCGCCGCGCAGGTTGGTGTAGTCGTGGCCCGGCTCGCAAGAGAACTCGACGCACTCCTCGATCATGTCGAGCGGGACGACGAAATTCGTCTTGCCCAAGCCGACCATGAAGCCGTCGATGATCGCAAGCGTGAGCGGCAGGCGCACCATGACCGTCGTGCCCACGCCTTCCTCGCTGGCGATGTCGACGCTGCCGCGCAAGGCGATGATGTTGCGCTTGACCACGTCCATGCCGACGCCGCGACCCGACAAATTGGTGATCTGTTCCGCGGTCGAGAATCCGGGCTCGAAGATCAGCGCATAGACCTCGCTGTCGCTCAGCGTGCGGCCCGCTTCGACCAGGCCGCGCTCCACCGCCTTGGCGAGGATCTTGTCGCGCTTGAGTCCGCCGCCGTCGTCGCTAACCTCGATCACGATGCTGCCGGAATCATGGTAGGCATTGAGCCTGACGCTGCCCTGCGCCGGCTTGCCACGCGCGGTGCGCACCTCGGCCGGCTCGATGCCGTGATCCATCGCATTGCGCACCAGGTGCATCAGGGGATCGCCGATCTTTTCGACTACGGTCTTGTCGAGTTCGGTGTCTTCGCCGCTGACCACCAGCCCGATGTCCTTGCGGAGCTCGCGCGCGACGTCATGCACCACGCGCTGAAAGCGGTTGAAGGTCGCGCCGATCTTGACCATGCGCAGTTGCAAGGCGCTGTCGCGCACTTCTTCCACCAGGCCCGACAGCGTGGAAGTACATTCCTGCAGCTCGGCGATCTGCGTGCGGCGCGCAATCAGATTGGCGGAAGCGCCGGCGATGATCAGCTCGCCGATCAGGTTGATCAGGTGGTCGAGCTTGTCGGCATCGACGCGGATCGAACGGTTCTCCTGGGCTTTTGTGTCGTTGATCTTTTTCTGCTTGACCAGCGCCGCGTTCACCACATCCTGCTGCACCACATGCTGCTCGACGAGAATTTCGCCGATCGGCGGCGCAGCGGGCGCGGCTTCCTGTTGTGCATTGAGTGCGGCATCCAGTTCATGCGCGGTGACGCTGCCGCAACGCACGAGGATCTCGCCGAGGCGCGCCGTCTCCTCCGGCAGGCCTTGGATCAGCCGGACGTATTCGGAAATGCGGCTGTGCGGCGGCAGGATGGCGATGCGGCAGTCGTCGCGCACGAATTCGAAGACATTGTCGATGGCCGCCTTGTCGGCATCGCTGGCGAAGGCGATCTCGAAGCCGAGGAAGCAGGATTCGGGATCGATCGTGTCGAGCGCGGGAATGGCATCGGTCAACGTGACGATGCCGACGATGCGGCCGAGCTTGCCGAGGTAGCGCAGGAAGGACAGCGGGTCCATGCCGTTGCGCAGCACCTCGCTGCCGAAACGCAGTGAGATGTGCCAGTGGTTGTTGCCGCCACCGAGACTTTCGATGCGCTCGAAGGCTTCGGCATGTTCGACCACGGCGAGGGGCAGCGCGCTCGAGGGGTTAGGCGCAGCGAGATAGCCGCGCAATTGCGCGCTGAGCGGTTCGCCTCGCTGTTGCGCAGCCGCCACATCGCCCTCGTCCAGTCCGGCCTCCGCACCGTCGATCAGCGCGCCGATGTGGTCGCAGCAGGAAAGCAGCAGCGTGACCAGCGTGTCGTCGATATCGAGCTTGCCATCACGGACGCGGTCCAGCACGCTTTCCAGCACATGCGTGAACTCGACGATATGGTCGAGGCTGAACAGTCCCGCCGAACCCTTGATGGTGTGCGCGGCGCGAAAGATGGCGTGGATCATTTCCTGGTCCGCCTCGGCGCGCTCGAAGGCAAGCAGCGCGTTTTCCATCTCTTCGAGCAGCTCCCGGCTTTCTTCGATGAAGGTCTGCAGTGCAGCGTCAAGATTCATGTTCCACCCCGCTCATGTCCTGGCCGAGGCACGGCCGTTCTCTTGCTCCGCGCCGGATCCGATCATCATGGGATCGCCGAAGAAGCCGCCCAGGTCGAGCAGCTCGAAGGCCTCCACCACCGCCGCACTGTGCGCAGCGAGGTGCAGTTCCTTGCGCCGCGCCAGCGCCTCCTTCTTGGCCGCGACCAGCAGCTGCACGCCTGCCGCGTCGATCTCGGACACGCCGGACAGGTCGATTTCCAGTGCGTCGCCCTGCTCCAGCAGCGCTGTCAGCGCCGGCTTCAGCTCGGCCGCCTGGTAGATCGTCATCTCGCCTTCGATGCGCAGGCAGTGTTCAGGGCGAGCGTCGCCCTCACGCCTTGTTTCAGCGTTCATGGTGGTCTCCGCGAAGTGGTTGGGTTAGAGGGGTGCTAGGGCAGTACCAGCTTCTGCACGGCGTTCAGGAGGAGGTCCGGCTTGAACGGCTTCACGACCCACGCCTTCGCTCCAGCGGCCTGGCCCTGTCGCTTCTTCGATTCCTCGGATTCGGTGGTGAGCATGATGACCGGCGTGAACTTGTACGCAGGCATCTGCTTGACGGCGGTCAGGAAGGTGATGCCGTCCATCTTCGGCATGTTGACATCGCTGATGATCAGGTGGACCTTCTGGCCCTTGAGCTTGGAAAGGGCATCGACGCCATCGCTTCCCTCGAGGACTTCATAGCCTGCCCCCTTGAGGGCGATGCCGACCACCTGTCGCAATGATACCGAGTCGTCCACGATCATGATTGTCTTGGCCATCTTCCCTCCTAAAAGAACGTGATTTCGTCGTCCTGCTTTTTCTCGGCCTGCGTTCCGCCGTGCACGGCGCGCTCCTCCGCCATCGCATAGGTACTGGCGAGTTCGGCCAGCAGCGCCTCCGCGTCAAGCGGTCGTAGTTCGCCGTGCTGCTCGAACTGGCGGCGATGCTCGTCGAGGAATACCGGGAGGCGGTCGATGCTCTGCTGTACGTGGCTCATGATCTGGCTGACGCGATCCTGGAATTGCAGTTGCACCAGGGCCTCTGAGACCTCGTACTTGATGCCGATGCTCTCGTCTTTCAGCAGGCTGGAAGAGCGCACCAGCGCGTCGGTGACGTTGCGGAAGTCGGCCAGCACCGAGCCGATGGTCGTCTCCGACGAAGACATCGAGTCCTGCTCGCGCTGCACGGACTGCTCGGCTGCCGAGCAGGTGGCGATGATGGCGTCGCTGATCAGGCTGACTTTTTCGGTGATGCGCCGCCCGGTCTCGCCGGAGAGGTTGGAAAGCATGCGCACTTCCTTTGCGACGACGGCGAATCCGCGCCCCATCTCGCCCGCGCGCGATGCTTCGATCGCGGCATTGAGCGCCAGCAGGTTGGTCTGCGACGCGATTTGCGCGACTTCGTCGGCCATACTCCGGAGCTCCTTGATGAAATGCTCGAGCCCCTGGATCTTTTCCAGCATGGCCGCCTTGCTCGCCGTGGCCTCCTTCAGCGAAGCGACCACGGCGCCGAGTTCCCGTTCGCTCGACGAGAATACGGCGACCAGTCCGGCGTGACCATCTTCCACAGATTCGGAGGCGGTGCTGGAGGCGCGAACGGCCTGGTCAAGCTTGTCAACGATGCCAGAGAATCGTTGCGCCAGCGAAGACACGGCTTCTTCCATCTGCGATACCGATGAGCCGATCTGCGCGGACCATACCGGCGCCAGCGACTCGCTGAACTGCTTGCGGCTGGCGAAGTAGGTATCGATGGGTTGCTGGAGTTGCTTTTGTGCGACAGCGCTGCGCGATCCGATCACGATGCCGGCTGCGCCGAGCAGCAGCGCCGTCACGATGGCACCGATGCTCCAGCCGCCAAAGGCCAGCGTACTCGCCGCGCCCGCGCACCCAAGCACGGCGGGCCAAAGCGCAGGCAGGACAGGGGCTTTCATGCGCCACTCCTTGTCGCCCGTATCGCAAATACTGCTGCCATCACTGCCCGCATGGGGCGTGCAGAGGCAACGCCTCGTCCTGAAGACATTTTTTCTCCATCCCCGTTGGGGCGCATGTGGCTTATTGTTCAAAAGGCCGGCCGGGTGCCTGTGCACCTCGGATCTTTTGTTTCCACTTGGAAATTATCCTATCAGCTTTTTCTATTGCCGCAATAGTTCAAGGCTTAATTCTTGGTACAGAATCAATCACAACAGGATGTAATTGTCATGCTGTCAGCGGCGGGGAGTGTTGCCGCCCGGGATGGCAGAAGCGGAAATTGTCGCGGAGAGGAACGGGCAAGCGTCGTGCTCGCTTGCCCGGCAGGTGGTCAGCGCATCATCGAGTCCGGCAGCCAGTTCACCAGGCCGGGAACAAAGTACACCAGAGCCACCGCGGCGACCATCAGGAAGAACATCGGCAATGCTGCCTTGGCGATCCAGGGCACCTGCTTGCGTGTCATGCCCTGCAGCACGAACAGGTTGAAGCCGACAGGCGGCGTGATCTGCGCCATCTCGACCACCAGCACGATGAAGATGCCGAACCAGACCAGGTCAATGCCTGCCTTTTCGATCGTCGGCAGGATCACGCCCATGGTCAGCACCACCATGGAAATGCCGTCGAGGAAGCAGCCGAGGATGATGAAGAACACCATCAGCGCCATGATCAGCATGAAGTTCGACAGGCCGAGCGAACCGATCCATTCCGCGAGATGGCGCGGCAGGCCGAGGTAACCCATCGACAGCGTGAGGAACTGCGCACCGGCCAGGATCAGCGCGATCATGCAGTACAGACGCGTCGCGCCCATCAGGCTTTCCATGAAGGTGCGGCGCGTGAGCGAGCCCTGCACTGCCGACAGGATCAGCGAACCGAGCACGCCCACGGCCGCCGCTTCGGTCGGCGTTACCCACGGTGAATACACGGCACCGAGCACCAGCGCGATCAGCAGCACGACCGGCAGCAGGTGGCGCGAGGCGTACAGCTTCTGGCCGAAGGTGTATTTTTCCGTGGCGCGCGGCAAGGCATCCGGATGCATCAAGGCCCAGACGATGATGTAACCGGAGAACAGCGCGGCGAGCAGGATGCCGGGAATCACGCCGGCGATGAACAGCTTGGCGATCGAGACATTGGCCATCACGCCGTACACGATCATGATGATGGACGGCGGGATCAGCAGGCCGAGCGTGCCCGCGCCGGCCAGCGTGCCGATGATCTTCTCTTCGGGATAGCCGCGCGCCGTCAGCTCGGGGATGGTCATCTTGCCGATGGTGGCGCAGGTCGCCGCCGACGAACCGGACACCGCCGCAAAGATCGCGCAGCCGACCACGTTGGTGTGCAGCAGACGGCCCGGCACCCGCTCCAGCCACGGTGCGAGTCCCTTGAACATGTCTTCCGACAGCTTGGTGCGGAACAGGATCTCACCCATCCAGATGAAGAGAGGCAGCGCGGTCAATGTCCAGGAGGATGCGGCGCCCCAGATGGTCACCGCCATCGCATCGCCCGCGGGACGCGCGGAGAAGAGTTCCATGCCGATCCATGCCACGCCAGAGAGCGCGAGCCCGACCCACACGCCGGTGCCCAGGATGGCGAACAGGGCGGCGATCAGCAATATCGTCGTAATGAATTCCATGGCTCCGCCTTATTCGCTATGCACCGCTTCTTCGGATTCCAGCGCAACACGCCTGCCGCGCAGTTCCAGCACCAGGTCGTCGGCCAGCGCGATGAACAGCACGATCGCGCCGATGGCCATCGGGATCTGCGGGATCCAGAGCGGCGTGGCATCGTTGCCGGTAGAAATGTCGTTGAATTCATGCGACTGGTACGCCAGCCGCATGGCGTAGAAAGCGAATGCGCCGGCCAGCGCAGCGCCGATACCATGTGACCAGATTTCCAGCGCGTGTCGCATCCTTGGCGAAGCCGCATGCAGGATCAGCGTCACGCGAATGTGCTCGCCGCGCTTGAGGGTATGCGCAAGCGCGAGGAAGCCGCTCGCCGCCATGCTGTAGCCGGCGTACATGTCGGTGCCGCGCCAGCCCAGCGCGAACATGCGGTCGGCGATGCCGGCCACCACCATCAGCAGTGTGCCGATCATGAAGAACGCGGCGGCATAGCCGGCTGCGTTATAGAGCTTGTCGAGAAATGCACGCATGTAATCCTCGTCGGATGCCGGCCCACGATGGCCGAGCCTGCCAATGGTATGTCGTCCCGGACGCAAGCAGAGCGTCCAGATGATTTTGAGGAGTTGAAATTCTCCTCGGCCTTGACCCCTCCCCCTTGCAGGGGGAGGGTTAGGGGCGCCCGGCGGAGGGTGGGGGTATTGAGCTTGCATTCACGTCTACGATAGCTCAACCTCACTACCCCCATCCCAACCTTCCCCCTGCAAGGGGGAAGGGGCTTCACCGGGGATCTTGCGAACGTTCGGTTAAATTCATCTGAATGCGCCAATCGCGTTCCGGTCAGGACATCGTCAAGCCTTAGGGTCTGACCAGGTTCCTGGACAGGCCCTTACTTCCGATAAGCGTCAATCACCGCCTGCCCTTCCGGTCCGGCTTTCTTCAGCCAATCGGCCAGCATGGTGTTGCCGATCTGCCTGAAGTCGGCCTGCATCTTCTCGGAGGGCTTGTGAATGGTCATGCCCTTGTTCTTGAGCTCGGTGAGGTACCAGTCGTTCTTGGTACTCGACATGGTCCAGCCGCGTGTCTCGGCATCGGTGGCGGCCTTCAGCACGGCAGCCTGGGTCGGCTTGTCCAGCGCGTCGAAGGCTTTCTTGTTTACGATGATCGCATTCTTCGGCAACCAGGCCTGGGTGTCGTAGAAGTTCTTCAGCTGTTCATACACCTTGGAGTCGTAGCCGGTCGAGCCGGAGGTCATGAACGCCTCCACCACGCCGGTCGCGAGCGCCTGCGACAGTTCGGATGCCTGCACCGTCACCGGCTGCGCGCCGACCAGTTCGGCGATCTTGCTGGTGGCCGGACTGTAGGCGCGCCACTTCATGCCGCGCAGGTCGGACGCCGACTCGATCGTCTTCTTGGTGTAGATGCCCTGCGGCGGCCAGGCCACTGCGTACAGCATCATCATGCCCTGCTTGGCGAGCAGGTCGTCCAGCGCCTTCTTCGATGCCTTGTAGAGTTTCTGCGACTGCTGGTAGGACGTAGCGAGGAAGGGAATGCCGTCCAGGCCATAGAGCGGATTTTCGTTTTCGAAGTTGACCAGCAGGATCTCGCCCGCCTGGATCTGGCCGCCCTGCACGGCGCGCTTGATTTCCGGCGCCTTGAACAGCGAGGCATTCGCATGCACCGTGATCTTCAGCTTGCCGCCGGTCGCCTTCTCCACGTCATTGGCGAACTGCTGGATGTTTTCGGTATGGAAGTTGTTCCCCGGATAGGCGGTGGCCATGTCCCACTTGGTCTGGGCATGTGCCGCCACTGTCAGGGTCAACGCGGATAAAGCAAGGGCAAGTCGTTTCAAGCGCATGGTATCTCTCCATAGTTGGTCTTCTTTTACCGCGCAGGATTCGCGCCTCGCGCGGCGCTCACTCCGAAACCATTTCCGACGGCTTTCATTATTACAAGAAGCCGGCTCTTGCGTCACATTGACATATCGTTGATAAAACGTTGACGAAATGTTGATCAATGCTAGTAAACTTGTCACTATAATGTCAAGCGGCTTGTGTCGCGAGGGGAGACTTTTTTCACCAATTCGGGAGCGCGGTATGCAACGCTGGCAATTCTGGATCGATCGGGGCGGCACCTTCACGGACATCGTTGCACGACGGCCGGACGGCACGCTCGCCACGCACAAGCTGCTGTCGGAAAACCCGGAGCAGTACAGGGACGCGGCGGTGGCCGGCATCCGCCACCTACTCGGCCTCGGCACCCAGGACAAGATCGGCGCCGACCTGGTGGAAGCGGTGAAAATGGGCACCACTGTTGCCACCAACGCCCTGTTGGAGCGCAAGGGCGACCCGACCGTGCTTGCCATCACGCGCGGATTCCGCGATGCCTTGCGCATTGCCTACCAGAACCGCCCGCGCCTGTTCGACCGGCATATCGTGCTGCCGGAGCTGCTCTACAAGGAAGTGATCGAGATCGAGGAACGCGTCGGCGCGCACGGCGAAGCTGTAGTGCCGCTGAACGAGCCGCTGGCGCGCGCCGCGCTGCAGCGCGCGTACGACAAGGGCTTCCGTGCGATCGCAATCGTGTTCATGCACGGTTACCGCTATACCGCGAATGAGGCCGCGGTCGCGGAGATCGCGCGCGAGATCGGCTTCACGCAAATCTCCGTCTCGCACCAGACCAGCCCGATGATGAAACTGGTATCGCGTGGCGACACCACCGTGGTCGATGCCTATCTCTCGCCAATTCTGCGCCGCTACGTCGACCAGGTTGCGCAGGATATGCCCGGCGTCAACCTGCAATTCATGCAGAGCAACGGCGGCCTGACCGATGCGCATGCGTTTTCCGGCAAGGACTCCATTCTCTCCGGCCCTGCCGGCGGCATCGTCGGCATGGTGCGCACCAGCCAGCTTGCCGGCTTCGACAAGGTGATCGGTTTCGACATGGGCGGCACCTCCACCGACGTATCGCATTTCGCCGGCGAATTCGAGCGCGAGTTCGAGACGCAGGTGGCCGGCGTGCGCATGCGCGCGCCGATGATGAGCATTCACACCGTCGCCGCGGGCGGTGGCTCCATCCTGCATTTCGATGGCGCGCGCCTGCGTGTCGGGCCGGACAGCGCCGGCGCGAATCCGGGGCCGGCATGTTACCGGCGCGGCGGCCCGCCGGCGGTGACGGACTGCAATGTCGTGCTCGGCAAGATCCAGGCGAAGTACTTCCCCGCGGTGTTTGGCCCGCATGCCGACCAGCCGCTCGACGCCGAAGCGGCCATGCAGAAATTCCGCGACATGGCGGAACAGATCGCGCAGGCAACCGGCCGCCGACGTACGGTGGAGGAGATCGCGGAAGGCTTCATCGAGATCGCGGTCGGCAACATGGCCAATGCGATCAAGCAGATCTCGGTGCAGCGCGGCCATGACGTGACCGAGTACGTGCTCACCACCTTCGGCGGCGCGGGCGGACAGCACGCCTGCCTCGTGGCCGATGCGCTTGGCATGACGACGGTGTTCGCCCATCCGCTGGCCGGCGTGCTGTCCGCCTACGGCATGGGCTTGGCGGACCAGGTCGCCATGCGCGAATCGGCAGTCGAGATTCCGCTCGACCCGGATGCGCTGCCGACGCTGCAGGCGCAACTCGACCAACTCGCCTGCGACGCACGCCGCGACCTGCAGTCGCAAGGTGTTGCGGAAGAGCGCATGCAGGCGGTGCGACGCGTGCACCTGCGCTACGAGGGCACCGATTCCGCGCTGACCGTGCAGTTCGACAGCCTGCACGGCATGCTCGCGCAATTCGAGGCCGCGTACAAAAAGCAGTTCTCCTTTCTCATGCCCGGCAAGGCGCTGATCGCTGAAGCGGTGTCGGTCGAAGTGATCGGCAAGTCGGGCGAGGCGCAGGAAAAAGCGACTGCACTGCCGCCGCGTCCCGGCGCATTGCAAGCGGCCGAAACCGTGCGCATGTTCTCCGGCGGCCGCTGGCATGATGCCGCGCTGTTCAAGCGCGAGGACACGCGCCCCGGCGACATCATTACAGGGCCGGCGATCATCGCGGAAGCGAACGCGACCACAGTCGTCGAGCCCGGCTGGCAGGCGCAGGTCACCGCGCTGTACCACCTCGTGCTCACCCGCGTGGAAGCGCGCCCCGAGCGGCGCGCGATCGGCACCACCGCCGATCCGGTCATGCTGGAAATCTTCAACAATCTCTTCATGAGCATCGCCGAGCAGATGGGCCTGCGCCTGCAGAACACCGCCTACTCGGTGAACATCAAGGAACGGCTCGACTTCTCCTGCGCGATCTTCGATGCGGAGGGCAACCTGATCGCGAATGCGCCGCACATGCCGGTGCACCTCGGCTCCATGGGCGAGAGCATCAAGACCGTGATCCGCGAGAATGCCGCGACGATGCGCCCCGGCGACGTGTACATGCTGAACGATCCCTATCACGGCGGCACCCACCTGCCCGATGTCACCATCATCACGCCGGTATTCGACGAGGCCGGCCTCAAGGTGCTGTTTTACGTCGGCTCACGCGGCCATCACGCGGACATCGGCGGCACGACGCCGGGTTCGATGCCGCCGGATTCGACCGTCGTGGAAGAGGAAGGCGTACTGATCAACAACTTCAAGCTGGTCGACGCGGGCCGCCTGCGGGACCATGAAACGCGCGCCCTCCTGACCGGTGCGCGCTACCCCGCGCGCAATCCGGAGCAGAACCTGGCGGACTTCCGCGCGCAGATCGCGGCCAACCAGAAAGGCGTGGAGGAACTGCGCAAGATGGTCGCGCATTTCGGGCTGGATGTTGTCAGCGCCTACATGAAGCATGTGCAGGACAATGCCGAAGAAGCGGTGCGGCGCGTGATCACAGCGCTGAAGGACGGCGCATTCGAATATCTGCTCGACAACGGCGCGGTGATCCGGGTCGCGATCCGCGTGAACCGCGAAGAGCGTTCGGCTGAGATCGATTTCACCGGCACCTCGCCGCAATTGCCGAACAACTTCAATGCGCCATCGGCGGTCTGCATGGCCGCCGTGCTGTATGTGTTCCGCACCTTGGTCGACGACGACATCCCGCTCAACGCCGGCTGTCTCAAGCCCTTGCACGTCATCATCCCCGAAGGCTCGATGCTCAATCCGCGCTATCCCGCATCGGTAGTATCAGGCAATGTCGAAACCTCGACCTGCATCACCAACGCACTCTACGGCGCATTGGGTGTGATGGCAGCTTCGCAGGGCACGATGAACAACTTCACCTTCGGCAATGATCAGTACCAGTACTACGAAACCATCTCGGGCGGCTCGGGCGCGGGCGAAGGCTTCGACGGCACGGACGTGGTGCAGACCAACATGACCAACTCGCGCCTGACCGATCCGGAAGTGCTGGAGTTCCGTTTCCCGGTGCGGCTGGAAAGCTACGAGATACGCAAGGGCTCCGGCGGCAGGGGAAGGTGGCATGGCGGCAATGGCGGCATGCGCAAAGTGCGCTTCCTTGAAGACATGACCGCTTCCATCCTTTCCAACAACCGGTTGCACGGCGCATTCGGCATGGCGGGCGGTGAAGCGGGCGCAACGGGCCGCAACCTCGTCGTGCGGTGCGACGGAACGGTCGAGGAACTCGCGCATGTGGCGCGGACCGACATGAAGGCCGGGGACCTGTTCGTGATCGAGACGCCGGGTGGCGGCGGATACGGCCTGCCCTGACGGTATACTTCGCACTCGCCCTCAGTCGGAGCACAACATGACGAAAGAAAAGAAGAGCACCCCGAAATCTCCCGCCGCATCGGCCGCGAAGGTGCCCATCGTCTCATCCGCGCACCTTGCAGCGGGCAAGAGCGCGGAGCTGAGCGAATTCGAATTCGGCCTGATCATCGCGAGCAACGCATTCAACCGCTGGGCGGTACGCTGCATGTCGGCAGCCGGCATGAAGGACATGACGATCACCGACGTGCTGGTGCTGCATCACATCAACCACCGCGCGCGCGAGAAGAAGCTGGCGGATATCGCCTTTATCCTCAACATCGAGGATACGCACGTGGTGAATTACTCGCTGAAGAAACTGCTCGCGCTGGGGCTGGTACAGACCGAGCGGCGCGGCAAGGAGGTGCTGTACTCGACCAACGAGCGCGGCCGCGATCTGTGCAAGCGCTATTTCGAGATCCGCGAGCATGTGCTGGTCTCGACGCTCAGCCGCGACGCCGCTGAAAGCTTCGAACTTGCAGAACTGGCGCGCTTCCTGCGCATGCTGTCCGGCCTGTACGACCAGGCGGCACGTGCAGCGACTTCACTGTAGGGATTTCCTGCGCGCCGCGCACGCTACAGGTCGTGATGGCTGCTACTTCCACTGCTACTTCGACTGGTAACAGCGCAGCCCATCCAGGTCGAGGACGGTGACACCGCCATATTCGGCTTGCACCAGCCCTGCTTCGTCCAGCACCTTCAGTGCGCCGTTCACCCGCTGGCGCGACGCATTGCACAGATAACCCAGCTCTTCCTGCGAGATCTTCAGCTGCGGGCTGATGCCGGGGTTGATGTGCGGATTGAACAGGGCCGCGAGGCAGCGCGCGACGCGCGCGGTGGTGTCGAGCATGCGGTCAAACTCGACCAGCGAAATGAACATGCCGAGCCGCTCGTTGAGCAGCGTCATCACGAAGCGATTGAAACCAATGCTGTTGTCGAGCAGCGCATGGAAGGTGGCGCGCGGCATCAGCGCCAGCCGTGTGTCGCGCAGTGCGATCACGTCGTATTGGCGCGGGCTGGTCTTGAGCAGTGAGCCTTCGCCGAACCAGGCGCCGCCGAGCACGCCGGTAAAGGTGATGATCTTGCCTTCGGGAGAAACGCAGCTCATCTTCAGCAGGCCGTCCATCGTGCCGACCCAGTAATCCACCGGCTCGCCCTTGCGGCAGGCATAGCCGCCCGCCGGCACGAAGCGCTCGATGGTGTCCGCCTCGACGCGCTCCATCTGCGCGGGCGAGAGCGCTTGCGCCCAGGGAGACTGGCGAAGCATGTCGATCAGCGCGGGAGAGGAACTCATGTGGTGCAGTTGAAGCGGGAGTGGACACAGGCCGGATTGTGCCAATGAGATGGCGCGGACGCAATGTTGCATTGTCTTTCCCGGGGCCGCCCGCGTGTTTTTCGAATTGCTGGGATAATAAGTCCCCTTCCGGGAAGCCTCCCTTTCCTTTGTCGATTGAACAAGCTCTCATGCAAGCTGGAATACTTTACGCAGCCTGTGCCTACGCGATCTGGGGCGTGTTCCCGATCTACTTCAAGGCCATGCAATCCATCCCGCCGATCGAAATCCTGCTGCATCGCATGGCATGGTCGCTGGTGTTCGTCGTGATCGTGCTCGCATGGCGCAGGCAATGGGCCTGGCTTGCCGACGTGGTGCGGCGTCCGAAGGTGCTGGCCGGCTTTGCCGCCAGCGCGCTGGCGCTCTCGGCCAACTGGTTTACCTACATCTGGGCCGTCAATAACGGGCGCGTGGTCGATTCCAGTCTCGGCTATTTCATCAACCCTCTGTTCAGCGTGCTGATGGGTTACCTGGTCCTGCGCGAACGCCTGCGTCCGGTGCAGTGGATGGCCGTGGCGCTGGCCGCTTTCGGCGTGCTGTGGCTGACGTGGCATACGGCGCAATTGCCCTGGATCGCACTGGTGCTGGCGGCCACCTTCGGTCTGTACGGATTGCTGCGCAAGACGGCGCACCTGGGAGCGCTGGAGGGCTTTGCACTGGAAACCATGCTGCTCTTTCCGCTCGCTATCGGCAGCCTGCTGGTGCTGGCGACGCATCATGAGAACAGCTTCGCCGCTGCGCCGCTGTCGCAGCAGATCCTGCTGGCGTCGACCGGGCCGATCACGGCGATTCCCTTGCTGATGTTCGCCTATGGCGCGCGCCGCATCCCGCTCTCGCTGCTCGGCCTGCTGCAGTACATCGGGCCGACCCTGCAGTTGCTGATCGGCGTCTGGATCTATCATGAGCCCTTCGGCAGCGTGCGATTGACTGGCTTCGCCCTGATCTGGAGCGCGCTGGTGGTATACACGGCGGAAAGCTTGTGGCGCAACTGGAAGCTGAAGCAGGTCAGACCATGAGAAAAAAGGCCGGAAGCCCAGGAAGGCGTCCGGCCTTTTTACCGCAAGGGCGGGCTTAGAAGCGATAGCCGAAGCCCACGCCGACCAGCAGCGGATCAACCTTGACCGCGCTGACCTTCGCGCCGCTCGCCATCACGTCGCTGCGGATCTGGACTTTTTTCACGTCCACGTTGAACGACCAGTTGCGGTCGATCTTGAAATCCACGCCCGCTTGCAGCGCAAGGCCGACGCTGTCGTGCTCGAGCGTGGCTGCGCCATTGAGCAGGTTGACGCTGGAGAAGGTGGTGTAGTTGACGCCCGCGCCAACGTAAGGGCTTACTTTCGCGGCCGGCGTGAAGTGGTATTGCAGCGTCAGCGTCGGCGGCAGATGTTTCAGGGTGCCGATCTTGTTGCCGGAGAGGTAGACGTCATGCTTCTGCGGATAGGTCAGGATCAGTTCTGCCGCGATGTTCGGCGAGAAGAAATACGAAATGTCGACTTCCGGAATGGTCTTGTTGCTGACCGTGATGGCATCGCCCGGCAGATTGAGCGGACCGCCGGCATCGGACTTGTCGGCCGGGTCGATATAGACCGCGCGGGCGCGAACCTGCCACGGGCTTTGCTGTGCCATTGCCTGAGATGCAAGACCAAGAGCTGCAAGTGCAAGAATAACTGCGGATTTCTTCATTGAGATTTCCTTGAGGATGGTTGGTGAAAAGAACTGTTGCCGACTGTATTCCTGCCGTTCTTGAAAATCGTTGATCGAGATCAACCAATAACCATTCTCAAAGTAGGGAATTATTTCCGCTCAAGGGAAGCCGCAAGCATTTGTGCTACAGCCCCGCCCGCTCCCCCGATCGGTTATGCTTGCACACTCTTCTTTTCATCCGCTTCATCGCACAATTTCCTATGGCTCAATACGTGTACACCATGAACCGCGTGGGCAAGATCGTCCCGCCCAAGCGCCAGATCCTCAAGGACATCTCGCTGTCCTTCTTCCCGGGCGCCAAGATCGGCGTGCTCGGCCTGAACGGCTCCGGCAAATCGACGCTGCTCAAGATCATGGCCGGCATCGACAAGGAGATCGAGGGCGAAGCGGTGCCCATGCCGGGCCTGAACATCGGCTACCTGCCGCAGGAGCCGCAACTGGATCCGGAACACACGGTGCGCCAGGCGGTCGAGTCCGGCCTGGGCGAAGTGTTCGAAGCGCAGGCCAAGCTGGATGCCGTGTACGCCGCCTATGCCGAACCGGATGCGGATTTCGATGCGCTAGCCGCCGAGCAGGCGCGCCTGGAAGCGATCATCGCCGCCAGCGATGGCAACACGCTCAACCAGCAGCTTGAAATGGCCGCCGACGCGCTGCGCCTGCCGCCGTGGGATGCGAAGATCGGCGTGCTGTCCGGTGGCGAGAAGCGCCGCGTCGCCTTGTGCAAGCTGCTGCTGTCCAAGCCCGACATGCTGCTGCTCGACGAGCCGACCAACCACCTCGACGCCGAGTCGGTCGAATGGCTGGAGCAGTTCCTGCAGCGCTTCCCGGGCACCGTGGTCGGCATCACCCATGATCGCTACTTCCTCGACAATGCCGCCGAATGGATTCTCGAACTGGACCGCGGCCACGGCATTCCGTGGAAGGGCAACTACAGCTCCTGGCTGGAGCAGAAGGAAGCGCGCCTGAAGCAGGAAGAGGCACAGGAATCGGCGCGCCAGAAAACCATCCAGAAGGAACTGGAGTGGGTGCGCCAGAATCCGAAGGGCCGCCAGGCCAAGAGCAAGGCACGCCTGGCACGCTTCAACGAGCTCTCCGAATACGAATACCAGAAGCGCAACGAGACGCAGGAAATCTTCATTCCGGTCGCGGAGCGCCTCGGCAATGAAGTGATCGAATTCAAGAATGTGAGCAAGGCCTTCGGCGATCGCCTGCTGATCGACAACCTCAGCTTCAAGGTGCCCGCCGGTGCGATCGTCGGCATCATCGGTCCGAACGGCGCGGGCAAATCGACACTGTTCAGGATGATCGCGGGCAAGGAGCAGCCGGATGGCGGCGAAGTCGTGGTCGGCCCGACCGCGAAGGTCTCGCTGGTCGAGCAGTCGCGCGAAGACCTGAACAACAAGAAGTCCGTGTGGGAAGACGTGTCGAACGGCGCAGACCTGCTCACCGTCGGCCGTTTCGAAATGCCCTCGCGCGCCTACCTCGGCCGCTTCAACTTCAAGGGCGGCGACCAGCAGAAGATCGTCGGCAACCTGTCCGGCGGCGAGCGCGGGCGCTTGCACCTGGCCAAGACGCTGCTGCAGGGCGGCAACGTACTGCTGCTGGACGAACCGTCGAACGATCTCGACGTGGAAACCCTGCGCGCACTGGAAGACGCACTGCTGGAATTCGCCGGCAGCGTGCTGGTGATCTCGCACGACCGCTGGTTCCTCGACCGCATCGCCACGCACATCCTCGCCTTCGAGGGCGACTCGCAGGTGGTGTTCTTCGACGGTAACTACCAGGAATACGAAGCGGACAAGAAGAAACGCCTCGGCGAAGAAGGCGCGAAGCCGAAGCGCCTCCGCTACAAGCCGATCACGCGCTGATCGCACCACCGGCTGGCACGCTGCCGTGCCAGCCGCCTTCCAGTCCTTCCCCTTGCATGCCGCTCTCGCCGCCGGCGCGGCGCTTCCTGCTTGTCGCAACTCAACCCCATGCTGACGGCGTCTTTGGCCGGGCCCGGCCCGCTGCTATAGTGAAACTACCGGGAGGGCGGGAAGTGGACGGTACCGTGCTTTCCCGCGGAGATCCGCCATGAGAATCCTGTCGATATGTGTCGTGCTTGTCCTGCTCGCCGCTTGCGAGGGAATGGGCCCCATCAGCGGCATCAGCAATTCGGGCGAGCATGCGAGCGCCCCCGACAAGACGGGCATGGACAAGAGCAAAGACCAGGGCAAGGGTTTGCCCGGTTTCCCCTCGAACATCTATTTCGGAGACTGACGCGCGTCCGCGCGTACATTCCAGCCTCGTTATCCACCTGCCTGCAAGGCCTGAAACGCCGTTCTCCGCACGCCTCTGAGTTACATCAAAGCCCTGTGCATCGCATCATTTGGCGGTAGTGATTCGCAAAGCGGCCATCTATAGTGAACCCAGCACGACGCAATCGGGGAGGACCAATTTTCATTGGAGGCATGTCATGAAAGCCCTTCCAACCATACTGATCGTCATGTTGCTGGCCGGCTGCGCTGGAACGCCCATGCGGAGTTCGAGTGGAGCCAGTGCAAGCGGGATGAGCGGTGCCAGCAACGACCTGTACCAGTACCAGAGCCAGAGGCCAGGCGATCTCTATTTCGGTGATTGACCATCAATCCGGCTGCGCGGCGGGCCGGCCGTGACGCGAGCCCGTCGCGCTACTCAGCCCGCCGCGCTGCACGCGCTACATCTGCAGGCTTCAGAACTTCCGGTTGTACTGGACGCTCAGGATGTTCACATCGTTGTTGTAGTCGCCGGTCAGCGTGCCGCCGATTGGCGGCTCTGCCTTGCTGATCGGGGCGTCGCTGACGAAAAGATGCGCGTAGCCGAAATCCCAGCTGCTGAACCGGGATGGACTGAACTGCGCGCCGAGCGCCACCCAGCGCCTGTTCGCGTCGGGAATGCGCGGCGTACGGAATGCATTTACCACCGGCGACTGGTCGTAGGCGAGGCCGCCGCGCAGCTTCCATGCGTCGTTATAACGGTAGCTCAGGCCCACCGCGGCGCGCCAGGTATTGCGCCACTGCTCCGGCGTGACGCTGTCCGGTGCCCCGTTGTCGAAGCGGATGCGCAGTTCCTTGAAGCGGCTCCAGTGCATCCACGTCAGGTCGGCCATGGCGGCCCATTTTGTCGTCAGGTCGGCGTAGGTGCTCAGGCTGAGCGAGTCGGGCAGGGTCACGTCCGCCCGCACGCCGGTATTGGTAAACGTGGGCGAGACCGCGAGCGGCGCGGGCAGGCCGGTCGGCTGGGTGAAGCGCGCATCGCCGGACAGGTTGTGGCTGATCTTCGAGCGGTACGCCGCGCCGAAGCGCACGAACTCGTTCGGCGCATACATGGCGCCAAGGTTGAAGCCGTAGCCCCAGTCATTGCCTTTCACGGTCACCGCGCCGTCCTTTGCCTGCGGCAGGAAACCGATCGGCGCGCAGGTCGCAAGGCCGATACTGCCGGCGCAGACGCTGCCGAAATCGATCGCGCGCGAGAGCTCGACATTGACGTATTGCGCGCTCACGCCGGCACCGAGCGAGACGCTATCGTTGACCTGCCAGGCCAGCACCGGATTGATGTTGACCGTGCTGAGCTCCGACTTCAGCGCCTGGTAGCGACCGACCCAGCCGGCTTCGTATTCGGTCTTGAGGCCGAACGGCGCCTGCACGCCGATGCCGAAGCGCAGGCGCGGGCTGATGTCCATCGCGTAGTAGAGCGACGGAATCAATGCCCAACTGCCGGCATCGCCACCATTGCCTCCGGCCAAGGGCGTGCCGGCTGCCGATACCGATCCACGGTTGCTGAATTCCGCCGATGGGCGAATGCCGAATCCGGAGACCATGAACTGCCGCCCATGCAGGCGCGTCAGGCCGGCCGGGTTGTAGTAGGTCGTGCCGAGGTCCTCGGCCGCGGCGGCGCCGCCCGCATGCGCATTGCCAACGCTCGATGCGCTCATTTCATTGATAGAGAAGCCGCCCGCATCGGCCGCGCCGGTGGCGAGCAGTGAAATGGCACCAAGGACGGATGAAACAGACGCTGCCAGAGAGATGCGCAAACATGTCATGTCAATGCCTCCACTTTGCTGGCGTGTCGCCCGTGCACTGGCATGCATCACAGAGCCGGGACGCGCCTGGATTGAAACGGCAATCCTCTTGCACAAAACCGCCGCATTGCTTCGCATGGACAGGCCTCGCACTTGCCGTGGGGTGGCAAATGGAGAACGGCTCCAGCCGCGCGTTTTGTCAGAGGCTCGTGCGTGCAGGGCATGTCACCAATTGGCCCGGGAGATGCGTCATGCGGACGGACTGTTCGCATTCCTGGGACGATGGAAAACAGGCGTACGGCCCGCCACGCCAGTGTTGGGCAATTTGCGACTGCCGGGTCTGACTCCGATCAAGCATCAGGACCGCACCGCAGCAGGACGCAGGCGAGTGGGGCTTGCGATGCATCGCAAGGTTTTTCTGCATCGCACCGGCAAGCAGCGCCACGCGGCCGAAATGATTTTCGCTTCGCTACAGTTCGCCGAGCATGCGGTTCGCCAGGACTTTCGCTTCCTCGATCGCGCCTTGTGGCGAATCGAAGACATCGACCGTTCGATGCACGACCTGCTCGGATTGCGGCCCTTCTTCATGAAGGAGCAGGACGAGGCCCTGGAATTTTCCGCTTGCCAATTCATCCACCTGAATGTCCGCCCGCCACTTTCCCTTGTGATAACTCACCGTCTCCATGGTCATCTCCTGAAACCGATACCGAGTGAATGACAGCATAGGCAGCACTCGCACGACGGTAAAGGTCTGTCGATCTGCCGGCTGTGAAAGGTGCGAAAGGTGCACAGCGTTGATCAGCATTCACGCGCTTGCGCAATACGCCATGCTGCATATGGCCGCGCTTGATGCCGTGCGGCACCATAGCGCATCATCCCCAAACCCTGTGAACATTGCATGCCGTACATCGCAAAGGAAAATCGCTTCATGTTGCGCCAGGTGGTTGGTGCAATCGCGCTCGCCGTTTCCTGCGCAAGCCTTGTCCCCACCAGCTCGGCAGCGTCTCCTCTTCCTACGGCGCCGCGCGTGTCTGTGCCGGATGCGGGCGAGCTGATCAACGAAACGGGACGCCTTCGCATGCTGGCCGAGCGCATGGGCAAGGCTTATGCGCAGCTTGCGCTGAAGCTCATGCCCGACAAGGCGCGCGAGCAGCTCATCGATTCGCAGAAACGCTTCGAGGAAAACATTGCGCTGATCGGCCGCGGCGCCACCAAGCCGATTACCAGGGCGGGGCTCGATACGATTGTGGCAAGCTACCGCTCTTATGCCGAAGCCCTCGCCTTGCCGCCGACAAAGGCGAACGTGGCGGCCGCCCATCGTCTGACTGAGAAACTGGTTGGCGAAGCGGAGAACCTGGCTGCCGCCTTCGAGGGGCATGCGCAGGTGCCGGCGGCGCGGATCGTGAACATTTCGGGGCGGCAACGCATGCTGTCGCAGCGGATGGCGCGCCTGTATTTCGCCGCCGCGCTGGGTAACGGCAAGGGCGACGTCGAGCAATCCCGGGTGGAGTTCAGGAACAGGCTCATCACGCTCGAAACCTCGCCGCTGACCACGCCGGAGATTCGCCGTGAAATCGACCTGGCAAAAACGCAATGGCTGTTCTTCGAGCAGGCGCTGCTCGGCAACGGCGACCCGGCAGGCAACCTGAAAAATGTGGCAACAGCCAACGAACGCCTGCTCGAAACCATGGACAAGCTCACCTCGCTTTACAGCAAGGACCTGCACATCATCCTTGGCAGCCGGCCGTCGGCTGTGGTCGGCGGTTAACTTACTCTTCCATCCCGTTCAATGCCTCGATGTCGGCGATCGCGAGGCGCAGCATCAGGTCGGGCGTTGCCTCGTGCGGCGCCATGCCTGTGGCCATCGCATCGGGGAAGGCTTTCTTCATCTCGCCGTCGCGATGGATGAAATATTCCCCTTGATCGTACTCAATGTTGTAGGTGTAACGTTTTCCCGTGCGGCGGGTATATTCATAGACTGGCATGTGTTCCCCCATATGAAGCCTTGGTTTTCTGCCCTGCCTTTCCAGCTTAGCACCACATGCGGAACGGGAATGCGGAATGCATCAAGGCCCTATTGCGAATAACGGGAGGCCGCGATGGCAATGGAGATGATAGGCGACTATGAAATCGAGTATTCCGGCATCCACCTCGCCGACGTCGAGGGCTGGGGCGCGTATGTGACGATCTTCGGCCCCTCCACCAACCCGATGCACCGCAACGAGGTGTTTCCACACCAGCGGGTTGCGGTCGAGACGGTGTTCCGCACCGAACAGGAAGCCGAACAGGAAGCGCACAAGATTGCGCTGACGATGCTGAAGCGCTAGTGAACCGTTACGCCGCGATGTGACGGTTCACGCATTCACTAATCCACCACGCCCTGCTCGCGCAACCATTCAAACAGTTTCTGCAAGTTGGGCTGGTTGATGGAAATCGAATTCGATATCAGCTCGCCGTCCGACACTTCTTCCTTGATCTGGATATCGACCATCGAATCGCTGCCGGGATGCAAGGTAACGACCAGTTGTTCTCTGTCCACCGCAGTCGTGTTCCGAATCACTGCCTGACCTGAATCGGACGCGTGGAATGTCGATTGCATATCCTTCTCCTTGGATGTTCACCTGTGTCGTTGCTGGTCAGTCTTTGGCCGTTTCAAGAACAGATTAGCCCTTTTTGCCGCAATTGCCAGAGCCGTTCCCGGCGGGATCATTGCACGCGAACCGCGCCGGCCATGAGAGGCAAGCGCGGGACAAGCACGGGACAAGCGCGAGGCGAATGCGAAGCATCTTTGCGCCACGTCAGGCTGCCCGCACTGCCCGCCACGGGACTCAGGCGCGCCGCCTATAGTGATACCTCGTTTGACGCACCACGGAGTCATGAAATGAAAGCATTGATGATCGCAGTCATGCTCGGCCTGCTGTCGGCCTGTTCCGGCATGAATATGCATCCCGGTTCGAGCGGCAGCACGGGAGCGGCGAGCTCGCAATCCGGGAACGGTGGCGCCGATTACTACCAGCGCGACGACGGTACCCACACCTGGATTCACTAGCCCGGTTCAGCTCCTCTCCTTGCGCACCATCAGGAAGAAGTGCGCCTTGATGCCGAACACGCGCTTGTGTCCGACATCGTGTTCCGGTTTGCCGGGCAGCAGGCTGGCAAACTTGTAAAGCGCTGCGGAGTCCACCAGGTTGAGCGTGGCCGCCCCGGCGGACTTGCCCTTGCCGGTCCACGCCAGCGCGCGCCGCCACCACGTGCGCGGCAGCCAGTGCAGGAATGGTCTGCGCGTGTTGAACTCGATGGGGTGACGCCGGTTGGAGGTGGTCACGAACAATCCCTTGCCGCACACCCTGCCCAGCTCCTGCACCAGCGCGAACTGCTTTTCGAAGTCGCCGACGCGTTCGATCACTTCATTGCACACCACCCAGTCGAACTGGCTGTCGGCGAATGGCAGGCGCATGTCGCCGGGCTGCTGGCGCCGAGCGCCGGCGGGCGCGCCGAGATGGTACGAGGTGATGCCGGCGCGCTGCTGCGGCGTGCTCCACGCAAGCACGTAATCAAACCTGCCGGCGAGCGGGTCTGCCGGCTGGCCGGCATGGTCAGGGACGATGCCCACGTTCAGCACGCTTCCGTTGCTGTCGCCTTGCTTGAATGCCATGAAAGCATCGAACAGCTTGCGCCGCTGCGTCGAGAGAATCTTGTCAATGTAGCCGCCAGCCGGTGCCGCGCCGTAATCCGCGTCGATCGCGTTCTTCAATTTTCTCCCCCTCGGGATTTGTGCCTGTGATTATTATTCAACGCACCTGCACGCCAGGGGTTTGCGCGAACACAACTTTTATGTCGAACAAGGCTTCATTGCCTGTTCCATTAGCGCGGATATTTTTATGGGAAGGAACATTGTCCTGTGGAAGCGGTCAATCCGTTTTTGCGAGGCAATGTATATGGGCAAGATACAAGTCGGCGACATGGTGGCATTCCGGCGCGAGGTGGTCATCCGCTGCAACTCGCGCGGCATCGCGGATTTTCGCGGCACGGTTACCGACGTTTGCGATGGCTGGCTGTTCCTGCGCGAAGGCTGCGGCCGCATCCGTGTCATGCCGGCAAGCAGCATGTGCAAGGTGGCGCGCAACGGTGTCGTGCTTGAGCTCGTCTGAGCCAGATCAGCCTTGCTTGTCGCAGGTCAAGGAATTCCGCTATGGCGATCCCGTATGCCAGGCCGCGGTATAACAAAAAGAGGTAGTCTTTTTTCATCAGGTTTGTCATGACTTGCAGACATGGGACCGATGAAAATCAGCGCATGCGACGAGTGCATCAAACGGGCATCCTTCGACGCGAACCAGTGCCAGCAGTGCCCGCTGTTCCTGTTGCTCGGAACGGAAAGCCGGGAGGCGAATCCGCTGCCGGATGTGGAGTCGGTCGGGAAGCTGCGCCCGCTGCTGATCCTCGGCATCAGCGTCGTCAGCGCCGGCATCTGCGCGGCCATGTTCGACCTTGCCCTGGTTGCCGGCACCCTGGTCACCTTCGGTATTGGCACCTGCCTTGCCGACTGTCTCATCAACCACTAGCGCGCGAGTCCCGGGTATAGCTTCGACGCCAGCCCCAGCAGCACGACAAACACCAGCAGCATCACGCCGAAGCTCAAGGCAGGCGGATAGACGCTCCTGCCACCAATGATCATCACGCCACGCAGCGCATCCACCAGGTAGGTCAGCGGATTGAACGCGGCGATGGCTTTGAGCCATGACGGCATCAGGTCCAGCGGATAGATCGCATTCGACGCGAAGAACAAAGGCATGGTCAGCACCTGACCGATGCCCATGAAGCGCTCACGCGTCTTGACGATGCAGGCAATGACCAGCGAGAAGGTCGAGAAGATGCAGGAGCCGACGAAGACGGCGGCGGCCATGGTGAGGATCGGCATCAGCTCCCAGCGCACCGCGACCCGCAAGGCAATCGCCACCACATAGACCACGGCTGCCTGCACCAGCCCGCGCAGGCCCGCTGCCAATGCCTTGCCAAACACCAGCGCGCTGCGATGTGCCGGCGTGACCAGCAGCTTGTGGACGATGCCGAGGTCGCGCTCCCAGATGATGGCGATGCCGTAGAAGATGGCGCTGAAGAGGATGCTCTGGGCGAGGATGCCGGGCGCCATGTAATCCAGGTAGCGCAGATTCCCCGTCGGAATGCCGCGCACCTGGCTGAAGACCTGGCCAAAGACGGCCAGCCACAGCACCGGCTGCACGGCGCGCGAGAACAGTTCCGTCGGATCGCGCATCAGCTTGTGGATTTCAGCGCTGGCGATGGCGCCGCTCTGGTAGAGGAAATCGAACATGGCTCACCCCAGCCGGCGGATGGTGCCACGGCTTTCGCGCACGTCGCGGTAATTGCCGCCGTAGTCGAGCACCGCGCCGCTGAAATGGACGAACACGTCGTCCAGCGTGGCCTCGGGACCCACCTGCACCTTGAGTTCCGCAGGTTTGCCGATGACCGCCAGCCGCCCCTGGTGCAGGATGGCCAGTTCGTCACACAGCACGTCGGCCTCTTCCATGTCGTGCGTGGTGATCAGGATGGTCGTTCCCCTTTCTCCGCGCAGTTGCTGCAATCGCTCCCAGACGGTGCGCCTGGCGACCGGGTCGAGGCCGATGGTCGGCTCGTCGAGAAACAGCACTTCCGGCATGTGCAGTGTGGCCTGCGCGATCTCGAGGCGGCGGATCATGCCGCCGGAGTAGGTGCGGACCAGCTTGCCGGCAGCCTCGCGCAGGCCGGAGAACGCGATGGCCTCGTCGATGCGCGTCTCACGCGACGCGCCGCGCAAGCCGTAAAGGCTGGCTGACAGGCGCAGGTTCTCAACACCGGTCAGCGCCCCGTCCGCGGACAGCATCTGCGGCACGTAGCCGATATGCCGCCGCACCTGCAACGGCTCTTTCGCGACATCGTAACCGGCCACGGTGGCAGAACCCGAGCTCGCATCGAGCAGCGTGGTGAGGATCTTGATGGTGGTGCTCTTGCCGGCGCCGTTCGGGCCGAGCAGGCCGAAGATCAGGCCGCTCGCCACGCCAAGCGTCAGCCCTTCCAGCGCCGTGAAGCCGTTGAAATGCTTGCACAGGTCGGTGGTGGCGATGGCGACTTGTTTGCTGTGGTTCATGTCGTTTCTTTCATTGCTGCAGCCGATGTGAGACGCAACAAGGTGAGTTCGGGTTCGGTGCCGAAGCGCACCGGCGGCCCCCAGGTTCCGGTGCCTGCATTGACGTACACCCACATCCTGCCCAGCCGCGACAGCCCGGACACGTGCGGCGCATGTGCCATGCGCACCGCGAGCGTCCAGGGGAAGAATTGCCCGGCATGGGTATGGCCGGAGAGCTGCAGGTCAAAACCGGCTTCCTGCGCGCGCGGCGCCAGCGAGGGGTTATGCGCCAGCAGGATGCGCACGGCGGGCCCCGCCTCTGGCGCAGCAGCCAGGTCCGGTCGCGGCCCCTGCCCCGGCTCACCCAGACCCAGGGCCGGATCGACCACGCCACCGAGCACCAGCCTGCCGCCGTCGCGCTCGAACAGCAGATGTTCGTTGAGCAGCACGCGCATGCCCAGCGTTTGGAAATGGATGATCCACTGCCCCGCGCCGGAGTAGCAGTCATGGTTGCCGAGGATGAAGACGACGCACTCGCGCGCCTGCAGCAGGGACAGCGGCGCCACATGCGGCGCGAGACGGCTCACCGGCCCGTCCACGATGTCGCCCGTCAGCACGACCAGATCCGCGTCCAGGGCATTGCTCATCTCGACCACGCGCCGCACGTAGCGCGCGCCGATCGTCGGCCCGACGTGCAGGTCACTGATCTGCACGATGCGCAAGCCCTCGAATGCCGGAGGCAGACCGGCGAGCGGAATGTCCACGCGCCGCAGGCGCGGCCCGCGAAAGGCGGCCAGCAGGCCAATCGCCAGCGCGCCGAACGAAGCGGCGAATACGATCTTCGGGCCGACATGATCGAGCAGAGCCAACAGCCGGTCCGCCCCGGCTGCCCATGCGATGCCGAGCAGCGCGTCGCATGCCAGCGTGAACAGGACCAGAAAATTCAGCCAGCCCATGCACAGGTAACTGACGGCATGCAGCAGCTCGTCGGCCTTCGTCGCGCTTTCACGCTCGCCCACCCAGTAGACCGCCGGCACCAGCCACACCATGAAGAATGGCAGCGCCAGCGCCCAGCGCGCCGATGGGCTCGAGGCCAGGCGCCATGCAACGTACGCATAGCCCGCCGCCAGGATGGCGCTTAGGGTCAGCAGGAAGGGATTCAGGATGCGTCGCATGCCGGTTGCGGCGCGGCGGAACCACGCTTGGAAATGATGCCGAGCACGCTGCCCGCCATCAGGGCAGTCACGTCGACCAAAATTCCGGGCAGGGCGACGCCGCCGGGCGAGGCGAGATACAGGGGCCGCCAGACCGGATTGAACTTTGCCTTGTAGCGACGCAGGCCATTGAAATTGTAGAAGTGTTCGCCATGCCGGTAGATCAGGGTGCCGACGTGGCGCCAGATGGGCGACTGGCGCTGCCCGGCCAGCCCAGACAGCGGCGCCATGCCGAGGTTGAACCAGCGATAGCCTTGCGCGTGACCCCACAGCATCAGTTCGCAGAACAGGAAATCCATGGTGCCGTTCGGCGCTTCCGGGACATGGCGCATGAGATCGACCGACAGCTCCTCGTTGTCCGCGCCGAGCCACAGGTTGGCGAAGGCGACGATGTCATCCCCGCAGCGCACGACGGCGAGCGGAAACTGCCCGAGGTAGGCGGCATCGAAGGATGCATTTGAAAATCCTTTCTCCTGCGTCGCCTTGCCGGCCAGCCAGGCATCGGAGACTTGCCGCAGTTTCGGCAGCATGGCGGCCACCTCCTCGCGTGGAACGATGGCGAAACTGCAGCCTTGCCGCAGCACGCGCGAGCGGGCCTGGCGCAAGCTCTTGCGCGCGGGAGTGTCGATGCTGAAGTCGGCCAGCGCGACGCGCGCTTCCTCGCCGAGCGGCGTGAGCGCCAATCCGAGTTCGGCATACTCGGCGCGCCATGTCGCGCTCGCTTCAAAGAACACGCAATGTCCGTCGAAGCGGTCGCAGAGATCATGGAACTGCCACAGCAATTCCCGCGCGCCCTCCTCCGCGCCGACCGGATCTCCCATCGCGATCCAGCTGCGGCCCTTTCGCCCATACATCAGGAAGGCATCTTCCGCCTCGCTGAGCAGCACCGCCTTGTCGCCGCGCAGCACGAGGTTCGCATACGTTGCGGGTGATTGTTGGGCGATGGCACGCGCGTGGTCCATGTCGGCCGCTCCTGGCGAACGGGGTGGAGGCCGCATCGGCCGCAAGAGCCGATATAAAGCGAACAGGCAGATCAGCACCGCCGCGCCAACGATCGCGCGCAGCGAGCGCGATGCCTCCGCCTTCAGCGCGAAAGCCCACCACGGCTGATCGGCGTACGGCGCGTGCCGGTAGGCGAAGGCCACCAGCCAGGAAGAGGCGAGCATCACGATGGCAGTGGCCGCCACCCATGCGCCCGTGAACGGCTCGCCCAGCAGCGACGACTTGCGATAGAACTGCCGCCGCAGGGACAGCAGCACGATGCAGGCGATGCCAAGCACGCTCGCCTCCTCGAAATCCCAGCCCTTGGCCAGCGACAGCACGGCGGCTGCGCCAAGCAGGAGCACGGCAAGATGCCACGCCGCATCGAGCCTGCGCTGCAGCGCATGCGCAAGCAGCAGCAAGGCGGCTCCTGCCAGGCTGGCAACGAAGTGGGATGCTTCGATCAGCGGCAGGCCGAGGATGTGATGCACGATGTCCAGGCGTCCCGTTGCGGCCGGCACCGAACCGGAGAACAGCAGCAATGCGCCGGCCACGAAAACGGTTGCCGCAAGAATCTGCGGCGCGACCGCGACGAACAGGCGCGAACCTTTCCCGATCATGCCCCGCAGCTGCGGGAACGCGCCGGCCCTGGTGCGAACTGCCACCAGCGCCACGGCGACAAGCAGGGGCGCGATGAAATAGACCATGCGGAACATCAGCAGCGCGCCGGCGAGATCCGCCGCTGCAACGCGCCGCCCGAGCAGGAGCACGACCGCGGATTCGAACACGCCCAGCCCGCCCGGCACCAGGCTGACATTGCCGGCGACCAGCGCAATGAGAAAGACCGCCAGGCAATCGGCATAACCGATATTCGCGGCGTGCGGCAGCAGCGACTGGAACACCGCCGCCATCAGGCACAGGTCGAAGGACGCGACGACGACCTGGCCGAAGGTCAGCGGAAGCGGCGGCAATGCGAAGCGACGGTGCGCGGGCATCAGCTTGCCGTGTCCGGCGACAAGGATGAGATAGATGGCAAGCAAGGCAAGGAAGATGGCTCCGACCGGCCTTGTCGTCGCGCCGTCCCATTGCAGCGCCACCGGCAAGGCGACTGGAAAGAATGCAAACACGACGCCGCCAACGAAAAGGAAGCCCAGCCAGAAGCCGATGCTGCAGAACAGGACCACCCGGGCGACTTCCGCCGCCGTCAGGCCGGCCGATGTGTAGATCCAGTAGCGCACCGCCGCGCCGGTGATCAGCGTATTGCCGAAATTGTTGCCAAGCGCATTGGCAATGAATGCTGCCGATGCGGTGGATGGCATCGTGAGCCGGCGACCGACGAAGCGCAGGGCGAACAGGTCGTAGCCCGTCATCACCGCGTAGCCAGCCGCCGTGAAGCAAGCGGCCCGCGCCAGCGCCGATGCCGGGAGCGCGGCCAGCGCGGCCTTAAGTTCCTGATAAGACTGGGCGAGCAGCCAGTCATGCAAGACCACCAGCGCCAGCCCGAAGACGGCGATGCCGATGAAGGGGCCGATTCTATGCACTAGCCGGGGTGCGCTGGCGAGCATAAGGAGTCAGTATCGCGCTTGCCCTGCGGCGCGCGCCTTGTCTGGGTGGCTGCTGTCGCGTTCGGGCGTATGGAAACCTGCCCTCTTGGCATTGTGCAATGGCGCAGCGGATGGGTAATTGACCGCGCTCAGACATGCCGAAGGCTGTGTGTTGCAGCGATGTGTTGCCGGAGTGCTCATGTGTGCAATCTTTCCGGATAGCCATTTGCAGCCATCAAGCGCCCCGCTAAAATTGCTTCCGTTCAGCAAGCCTGCTGCAAGGCAACGCACTCATTCAACAGCGCAGTCGACGGAAGATGATGGAACAGGTATTGAGCGCTCTCTACGGCGCATCGGGCATTGCGGCGACGGCCTTGTACCTGCCACAGATCCTGAAGTATCACCGCGACCGTGAAGCGCGCTTGTCCATTTCGCTCCTTGCCTGGAGCGGGTGGATTGCCATTGCTGCCATCAGCGTGCTGTACGCCCTCGTTGTCGCGAGAAACCCGCTGTTTGCCATGGTTGCCGGGATGAATATCGCCGCACAGCTTGTGGTGCTGTCCTACGGCATTGCCTCGCGCGTGCGCCGACGTGGATAACAATATCGCTACATCGCTTTCCCGCAACATTCCTCCATCAGAGCGCAGGCAGTTTGCGTTTTCTTAAGACCGTTACATTCCCGATGCGTTATTGATGCAGATCGTCGGCCGCAGTCCGCCACGCCGGCAAGTTTTCTGCACGGGATCGTTTCATGAAATGGGCTGTTGTTTCCCTCTACCTGCTGTCGGTGCTCCACATTCATTTCCGCGGAAGGGTGCGCCTTCCGCTCATGCGCCAGATCTTCGACCATTCGTCATTCATGGCGCCCATCAACCTGTTCATGCACCTGTTCTCGCGCGCGCCCACGACGCCCTATCTGTCACCACGCGAATTCACCGAGCTGGCGCAGCTCGACCGCAACTGGGAAACGATCCGTACCGAAGCGCTGAACCTGCTCGCGCTGCAGAAGATCAAGGCGGCGGAAAAGAATGACGATGCCGGATTCAATTCCTTCTTCAAGTACGGCTGGAAGCGCTTCTACCTGAAATGGTATGACGCCAGCCATCCCTCGGCCGAGCGCCTGTGCCCGAAGACGGTGGCGCTGCTGCGCGGGATTCCGTCAGTGAAGGCGGCCATGTTCGCCGAACTGCCGCCCGGCGCAAAACTCAACATGCATCGTGACCCGTTCGCCGGATCGCTGCGCTACCACCTCGGCCTCGTGACGCCGAACAAGGACTCCTGCTTCATCGAAGTCGATGGCCAGCGCTATAGCTGGCGCGATGGCGAAAGCGTATTGTTCGACGAGACCTACATCCACTGGGCGAAGAACGACAGCGACAGCAACCGCATCATCCTGTTCTGCGATGTCGAACGGCCCATGCGCTACCGCTGGGCACAGGCCGTGAACCGCTTTCTCGGCCGCACCATGATGACCGCTGCCAGCTCGCCCAACGAGAACGGCGACCAGCTCGGCGGCGTGAACAAACTGTTTCGCTTCGTCTGGCTGGCGGGTCAATACCGCCGCCGCTTCAAGTCCTGGAACAGGCACGCCTATTACGCCACCAAGATCATGCTGATCGTGTCCGCCGCGGCCTTGATCGTTGTTGTTTAGCCTCGCCCCCGAGCGGCTGAGCGGTCGTGCAATAATTCTTGTCCACGGAAAACACGAAAAGCACAGAAAATTTCATTGGTTCATCCGTTTTCTGTGTTTTCCGTGTTTTCCGTGGACAAACAAATTGCGTCGCCCACAGCGACACCGCGCAAAGACAAACCCGGCAAAATTATCTGAACGATCCAGGAGAACAAGACTTGAACAAACGTGAATTCCTTGCCGCAGCGCTGGCTTCGGGCACGCTTCCTTCGCTGGCACACGCTGCGACATCTGCCACGCCCTTGCACGGCCCCACACTGCTGACAGTGACCGGTGCCATCGGCAAGGGCAACCGCGGCGCGCTCGATCCGGCGCTCGACCAGATGATGAAGAAGCAGGGTGTCCAGTTCGACAGGGCGCAGGCATTCGACTACGCCGCGCTCACCACCTTGCCTGCCGTTGACATCAGGCCGACGCTGGAATACGACGCGAAGCCGCATGCCTTGCGCGGCCCCTTGCTCACGGAAGTGCTGAAGGCAAGCGGCGCTGCCATCGGCGACGGCACGAAACTGGTGCTGCGCGCCATCGACGGTTATGCGGTATCGCTGCCGCTGGCCGATGCGCGCGAACGGCGCTTCATCGTCGCCACGCATCTCGACGGAAAGCCCATGCCGCTCGGCGGTCTTGGCCCCTTGTGGGCTGTGTACGACGCCGACCGATTTCCCGACATGGCAGCGAAGCCGGTCAACGAACGTTTCGGCCTGTGCCCCTGGGGGCTGTATCACATCGACGTGCGATAGCAGCCTTTCAAGGCTTCAGCACCACCTTGATGCAGTCATCCTGCTTGTTGCAGAACATCTCATATGCAAGCGGCGCATCGTCGAGCGCCATGCGGTGCGTGATCACAAAGCTCGGATCGAATTCGCCATTGCGGATGCGTTCCAGCAGAGGCTGCATGTAGCGATGGACGTGCGTCTGGCCGGTCCTGATGGTCAGCGAGCGGTTCATCACCGCACCGAACGGGACCTTGTCGAGGAAGCCACCGTACACGCCGGCGATCGATACCACGCCGCCATTGCGGCAGGACATCAGCGCTTCGCGCAAGGCCACCGGGCGATCGGTCTGCGCGGCCATCGCCTGCTTGACGCGGTCGTACGCGCCCATGATGCCCATGCCGTGCGCTTCCATGCCGACCGCATCGATGCATGCATCCGGCCCGCGCCCGCCGGTCAGGTCCTTCAATGCATCCGACACATCGACCTCTTCATAATTGAGCGCAATCGCCTTCGATTTTTCCCAGGCCATGCGCAGGCGCTCCGGGAAGCGGTCGATCGCGATCACGCGCTCGGCGCCGAGCAGGTAGGCGCTCTGGATGGCGAACTGGCCGACCGGCCCGCAGCCCCAGATCGCCACCGTACTGCCAGGCTTGATATCGCAGTTCTCCGCCGCCATGTAGCCGGTCGGCAGAATGTCCGACAGGAACAGCACCTGCTCGTCGCTCAGGCCGTCCGGCACCTTCAGGTGGCCGACGTCAGCGAACGGCACGCGCACGTACTCGGCTTGCCCGCCCGCATAGCCGCCGGTCAGGTGCGAATAGCCGAAGATGCCGGCCGGCGAGTGGCCCCACATCTTTTCCGCCATCCAGGCATTGGGATTCGAGTTCTCGCACACCGAGTAGAGTTCCTGCTGGCAGAAGAAGCAGCTGCCGCAGGCGATGGGGAACGGCACCACGATACGGTCGCCGACCTTCAGGTTCGACACGGCATCCCCGACATCGACCACTTCACCCATGAATTCATGCCCTAGGATGTCGCCCTTCTCCATCGCCGGCACGAAGCCGTCGTACAGGTGCAGGTCGGAGCCACAGATGGCGGTCGAGGTCACCTTCACGATGGCATCGCGCGGATTGAGGATCTCGGGATCGGGAACATTCTCGATGCGCACATCCTTTTTGCCGTACCAGCAGTTCGCTCTCATCCTGCCTCTCCTCTTCTCAGAAGCCGCTCAACCACGCCGCGCGTGCCGGAAGGCTGGCCGATGGTGGTCGGGATCTCGCCGGTTTCGATCAGCCACTTGAAGCGCCGCAGGTCTTCGTCGATCTGCTGCGACGGTTCCTCGCCGAACAGCTTCGCGATCAGTGCGCCGGCCTTGCCGCCGGGCGGGCTGTAGTGCAATTCGACGCGCACGATGGTGCCACGCATGCCGGGCGCGTTTTCGAAGCGGACGGAACCGAAGTTCTCGACATCCGATCCTTCGATCGAGCGCCATGCGAGATAGCGGTTCGGCTCGTCGGCGGTCAGCTCCGCATTCCATTCGATGTCGAGGCCGGCCGGCCCTTTCGCCACCCAGTGCATGCGGTTCTCGCCGCTGATGCGCACCGATTCGACATGCTTCATGAAGCGCGGGAAGTTTTCGAAATCATGCCAGAAGCGATAGCAGTCTTCGGGAGCGCGGTTGATGATCAGGCTCTTCTCCACGTGCAGCTCGCTGCTCTCCGGGCTGCTCACCGCCATGCGCTGGTTCTGGATGCCCGACAGGACATCCAGCGCGGTGATGCCGGCCACTGCGGCGGTAGCGAGCGTCACGCGGCGGCGTTGCGCCTGCGCGGAACGCCCGGCCAGTGCGAGCAGCGCGAGATCGATCGCGTCGCCCGCCACGCGTGCCCATATCCATCCCGACTGGCGCGGGCGCGCCAGGATGCCGACACCGCTGGCGATCTCGCGCACGCCCACCATGCGCATGGTGCGTGGACGCTCGCCCACGCCGGCCGCCTGCGACACGCCACGCGGCGCGAGCAGCTGCGCGACGCCAAGGCCGATGCTGAACCAGCCAAGCAGCTTCGCCAGATGCTCCGCGCGTGCTGCGTCTTCTGTGCGGTAGGCCGTATCCCACGAAGGAGGTCGGACCTGCCGGGGGACTTCAGGAGAGCCGGCGTGCGGCAGGTGCGGCAACTCGCGTAACGCGCCACCCGCTACAGCCGGGCTTGCGACCTCGTCTTGCATCATGGTTTGCCTCCGTTGCGCTGGCCGCACGGGAAAATGTGCGGCGAGAAAACCAAAGGGAACTGGTTAGTCCGGGTTTTCGGGAACCGAGTTCCCGCGCAGGGATGGAGGCGGCGACGCAAGCTGCCGCCGGGAACGGCGACGTCTTGCCGGATGGAGAGAACTGTTTCAGGACCGGGCTTCGCGGTTCGCCAGGTAATCCTTCTGGAAGATGCACATGCGGTAGGCGTCGCGATAGATGCCGTTGACGAAGAATTCGCCGGTCAGCTCGCCTTCGGTGACGAAGCCGCATTTCTCGTAGATGTGGATCGCCTTCACGTTTTCCTTGTCGACCAGCAGGTACAGCTTGTAGAGGTTCAGCACGCAGAACGCATACTCCACCGCCATCTGCGTCGCCCGTTCCGCATAGCCCTTGCCCTGCCATGACGGCGCGATGATGATCTGGAATTCCGCGCGCCGATGGATGTAGTTGATCTCCACCAGCTCCACCAGCCCGACCAGTTCTTCCGTGTGGTTCTCGATGATGAAACGCCGCTCGCTCTGGTCATGGATGTGACGGTCATACAGCTGCACCAGCTCGACATAGGCTTCGTACGGCTCTTCGAACCAGTAGCGCATGATGTTGCTGTTGTTGTTGATCTGGTGGACGAAGTGCAGGTCATTGCGCTCCAGCGGACGGAGCTTGATGTTGGGTTGGGATAGGGTAGTCATGCGGGTTCCCGATTGACGATAAGGCGACGGCGGCGATCGCGATGCGGCGCACAAGAGCAGGTCTTGTTGTCTATGCTGCTGCGTGCAGGAAAACTTGTCCAGAGAAGCGCGGCACGACGTGGCGCGGATGCGACTGCGGCATGCATCCGCAGGCGCTTATTCCTCTTCCTTCTTGTCCTTGCTGATGGTCGTCGCGACCTGCTCGAAGGTTTCCCAGGGCAGTTCAGTCACTTCCGGCCTGGGGATGTGGCGGTAGTGTTCCAGCCCTTCGTTGATGTAGTCATCGGACAGCTCGTCCGCCTTCTTTTCTTCGCCAGGCGCCGGATCGGCCACGGTTTCGGCCTCGTTGGCGGGCGCAGTGCTCTCCGATGCGGCAACGGCCTGGACGGCATCCTTGATCGGGAATCGCCAGTAGATCTTGTCGAGTTCCAGGTCGCAGGCCTTGCGCACATGCTCGCGCACTGTCATTTCGATGATGTGCGACAGGCGGAAACGCTTCATCGGCTCGGACTCGACTACCGCGGTAAAACCCGCACCGCTGCGATAGCAGTCGGCGGCGACCTCAACGCCGGTGCGGCGGAAATAATCGATGATGGTCGCCCTGATGGCCAGGATGTCCCGCTGCTGCCGGCGCGCCTTGACCCTGTTGGCAATGAGATAACCCAGCACTGCCAGGATGACGGCTGCCAGCAAGACGGCAAGCATCAGGGTGACGGCATCGGCATCGAATGACATTCTTGTTTTACCTCACTGGCATGGGCAGTTGATACGGCTTGATCCGGGATCATATCATCCTGCGCAGCAATGTGACCCGGTTTCATGCCTTGCTGACAACACGAATCCTGGACCCATCGCAACGCCTGCTCAACTGGACTTTGCCAGCAGTGTGAAATGTTCGACCATGGGCGGCGCCGCGAAATAGGGCCCGACGATGGCGCGCCATTCCTGGAATGCCGGCGACTCACGGAAATCCACAGTGTGGTTTTCCAGCGTCTCCCAGAAAATCATGAGTGCATAGCGCTCCGGTGATTCGATGCCCTTGTTGATTTTATAACCGCAAAAACCTTTTGCTTTCGAGATCACCTGCTCGACTCCGCGCTGGATGGCGACGTCGAATTCGGCTTGCTTGCCGGGCTGGATGCGGATGTCGGCGAGTTCGAGGATCATTTGCTTTCCATTCGTTGTAGTGAAGACACGACTGGATTATTGCATCTTCCGCCACCCGCTGCCGGCTGAAAACTTTTCACCTTGCCCGCCGCGCTTTCGCGTGGTTTCCGGTGCGCTTTCCAGCATGTTTCTTTCGCGGCGCTTCCGTTTCGCCCTCCTTCAACCGCAGCTGCAGCAAGGCAAGCACCGCCGCCTCTTCCGGGCGCATGGTGTGCATATCATGCGTCAGTTCCTCCTGCGCCCGCTCCTGCAGCGCATGCAGCATGGTGCCGTCGAGATAAGAGTCGATGATCGCCGGATGGACATAGCACTTGCGGCAGATGGAAGGCGTGTTGCCGAGCTTTTCCGCGACCGTCTCGATGGCGCGCACCACGTTCTTGCGCGCCTGCGCCTCGGAATCGACCTTTTCATATTCCTGCAGCGCGAGCGCGGCCAGCAGCGTACCGGCCCAGGTGCGGAAATCCTTCGCGCTGTAGTCTTCGCCGGTCAGTGCGCGCAGGTAGTCGTTGACGTCGGCCGAGCCGACGCTGTGCACCTGGCCCTCGTCATCCACGTACTGGAACAGTTCCTGCCCGGGCAAATCGCGCACGCGCCGGATGATGCGCGCGAGGCGCGGATCGTCGACCTTGATCGCATGCTGTACGCCGCTCTTGCCGCGGAAATGGAATTCGACCTCGCTGCCGTCGATGCGCACGTGGCGATCGCGCAGCGTGGTCAGGCCGAAGGATTTGTTGTGCCGGGCATATTCCTCATTGCCGACCCGCATCATGGTCGCTTCGAGCAGATGCACGATAGTCGCCAGCACCTTTTCGCGCGGCAGGCCGGGTCGCTTGAGGTCCTCGTCGACCTGTCTGCGGATCGCCGGCAAGGCCTTGCCGAAGCTGAGCATGCGCTCGTATTTCGCCTCGTCGCGCACATTGCGCCAGCGCGCATGGTAGCGATACTGCTTGCGCCGTTTCGCGTCGCGCCCGGTCGCCTGGATGTGCCCGTTCTCCCACGGACAGATCCACACGTCCGTCCAGGCGGGCGGGATCGCGAGCGCCTTGATGCGCGCCAGCGTCGCCTCATCGCGAATGGTCTCGCCATCCGGTCCGGTATAGCGGAAGCCGCCGTTCGCCGCGCGGCGCGCGATGCCCGGCAGGTTGTCGTCGACATGGCGCAGGCCGGCCACCTTGCTGGCAATGAGGGGATCGTGTGCGGCCGGCAACGCGCCGGTAGGCTTGGCCATGCTCTGGTCAGGTCTGGTCGGAAACAGTCATTCGTCGAATGTACTTCTTCGCAGGCGGCAGGTCGTGACCAAACGCAAACCGGATCTAGGCATCGAATGGTTCCGGCTGCTGCGCCGGGTCGCGCAGCGGAACCGACAAGCGCAGCACCGTGCCCTTGCCGACACAGCTGTCGATGTTCAGCTCGCCGCTCAACATCTTGACCCGCTCCTGGATGCCGACCAGCCCAAAGCTGCGCGGCTTGCGGCGGTCGCCGGGATACATGCCGACGCCGTTGTCCTCGATGGTCAGCGTCAGCCGGCCATGCGCCACGCCCAGCTCGATGCGCACGCGGTTTGCCTGCGCATGGCGGCCAACGTTGGTGAGCGATTCCTGCAGGATGCGGAAGATGGCCGTCGCCTGCGCCTCCTGCAGCACCAGGCCCTCCTCGTCCATCACGAGTTCGCACGCAATGCCGTTGCGTTGCTCGAACTGCCGCACCTGCCATTCGATCGCGGCGCTCAGGCCGAGGTCGAGCACCGACGGTCGCAGGTTGTTCATGATGTTGCGGATCGATTTCATCGTGGTGTCGATATACTCCAGCGCCGCCGCCGACCGTTCCCTGAGCAGCGGATGACGGGTGCCGGCGCGGGCGTGCAGCGCGGACACATCAAGCCGCAGCACCAGCAGGTTTTGCCCCAGCTCATCGTGGATCTCGCGGGCGATGCGCTTGCGCTCGTCTTCCCGGATGCGTTCCTGGTAGGCCGCCAGCTCGCGCAGCGTCTCCTGCGACTGGCGCAACGCCTCTTCCATGTTCCTGCGTTCCGCCACTTCATGCTCGAGCTGCGCGATGACCTTGCGCAATTGCGCGGCGCTGGGCTGCAACAGCATCTTCGGCACCACCGGGAGCAACATGACCGCGGTGGCGGCGGACACGATGGCAGTGAGTGCCTTGATGGCAAGGTCCAGCCCGTTGATCGGCGTCCAGACAGTCGTAAGCGTGCTGAGGTGGGAGGTGCCGCCGGCAAAGATGACCAGCGCGAACATCACATACATCCGGTGGAAGCGAACGTTTCCGCGGCGGTATACGAAATAGATGAGCGATGTGGAAATGGAATAACAGGCAAGTCCGATGATCACGTCCGAGGCCGCATAAGCCCAAAGCAGTTCGGGCTTCCAGAGATAACGATGACCAAGGGACAGAATCCCTTGGTTGGAAAACCACTGTTCCATCAGGTTGGACACTTTTTCCTCCCATGTTTCCGGGCTGTCGTTCCGGCAATTTTCCGGCATTTGTCTCCCGCTGCGTCCGCGGCAGTGCCAGTGTAGCAGCTTGCCAATCCGGCATTGTCAATCTGGCACGCAAAGACAAGTAAACCCGCGCCATGGGCAGGCGCCCTGCGGCCGCAGCAGGCTTGTGCAATCAGCCAACAGTCGTATTGCGCCGCGTCGCGACGTTGCTCCATACTTGCTCCAGCCGTGTCCCGGAGGACATACAGCAGGCAGGGACCGGAACGCAGCCCGCCTGAGCCATCAGAAGACTGCCATGCCGCCATTCCTGCAAACCTATCGTTCCGTCGTCTGGACCACCCTCCTGCTGCTGGGCGCATTTTTCACGACATCCATCGCCGGCTATCAGTCCGCTACCCATGCTCTGCAACAGGAGATCGGCGAGCGGGTGCTGCCGCTGGCCGGCGACCAGGTGCAGGCCGCGCTGCAGTCCGACCTGGAGAAACCGGCCGTGATCGCGTCGATGATGGCCAACGACAGCTTCGTGCAGGACTGGCTGCTCAATGGCGAAGGCGACGCCGCGCCGATCGTGCATTACCTGTCCGAAGTGCGGCAGCTGCAAGGCGCCGCCACCACCTTCCTGGTGTCAGAACGCAGTCGCAAATACTATTACGCCGACGGCACGCTCAAAGCGATCCAGGAAGACGACGCGCAGGACAACTGGTTCTTTCGCGCGAAGGAAGCGCACGTGCCCTTCGTCGTCGACATCAGCGTCGACCACGCCAATGGCGGCGCGCTGACGGTGTTCATCCACCATCGCATGCTCGCGCGCGACGGCGCTTTCCTCGGCGTGGCCGGCGTCGGCCTCAAGGCGGACCGGCTGGGGGAACTGATCGAGAATGTCCAGCGCCGCTTCGACAGCCGCATCTATTTCGTCGATGGACAAGGCTCGCTGGTGCTGGCCGGAAGCGCCCTGAAGCAGTGGCGCGGCGCGCTGCGGCAGGCGCCCGGCATCGGCGGGCTCGCGCACGCGCTGCTGCACAAGGACAGCAAGCCGGCCTGGTTCGAATACCAGCGTGACGGCGCGCGCGTGCTGGTCAGCTCGCGCTTCGTGCCGGAACTAGGCTGGCACCTGCTGGTGGAGCAGGACTTTGCGCCGCTCGTCGAACCGTTACGGCATCGCTTCCTGCTCAATCTCGCCATCGGCCTGGGCGCAACGCTGGTGGCATTGATCATCCTGCTGCTTGCCGCACGACGCCATCGCGCGCAACTGGAGCGGACGGCAGGCAGCGACCCGCTGACGGGGCTGCTCAACCGGCAGGCCTTCGACATCGTCTTCCACCATGCGAAGCTCGACGCGGAACGCACCGGCCGGCCGATGTCCTGCATCCTGTTCGACATCGACTTCCTGAAGCAGATCAATGACAGCCACGGTTACGGTGCCGGCGACGACGTGCTGCGCATGGCAGCAATGGTGGCGCGCAATACCGTGCGCGAGAGCGACGTGATCGTCCGCTGGGGTGGCGAAGAGTTCATGGTCCTGCTCAAGGAATGCGCGCTGGAGCAGGCCGCGACGGTGGCGGAAAAGCTGCGCGAAGCGATCGACGCACATGATTTCTCCGCCATGGTGCCGCATCGCGGCATCACTATCAGCCTTGGTGTCGCGCAGTTCGGCATGCAGGAAGCGGGGTGGGCTTTCTTCGCGCGGCTGTATGAAGCGCTGTCGAAGGCCAAGGCGAATGGACGAAATCGACTGCAGGTGGCGCTCGCGGCCCATAGTGCGTGCGCCGAGGCGGCAAGGGCGTGAATCAAGGCGGTTCGGTCGTTGGCTGTTGTCGATGCCTGTGACATGTTCTGGCCAAGCCGCCCCCTCCCCGGCCACATCCACCTGTCCCATGGCTGTTGATGCCCCACAATATCCAGGTTGATTTCCGGAACTTCCCCATTGCAGTTTTGCCATCGCCGCCCTACCTTGGGTTCGTACATCTCGGTCGAACATCATGAATGCGCGGCACCCCCTACTTGCAGCGATCTGGACGGTCCTGAAATGGATCCTCATTGTGCTGGGCATCGTCCAGCTGGTCATGATGGCCTTCTCACTGTGGTTCTTCGGAGTGATTCCCATCCCGTTCCTGACCGAGCAGGCGCCCAAACCACACGCGCAATTCGCGGTCACTGGACTTTCACCGACTGCGGATCGAGCCTATCTGGAATTCGCCGAACCTGGCCGGAATCTTCGAATCGGCTGGAAGGATCTGCAAACGTCTGAAGTGTTTATGCTGGTTCCCAAAGGCTCCGACGATGTGCTGGCAGCGCCACACAGCTCCAGCGACGGCAAGAAACTTGCGGTCGTCATCAAGGAGGCCGCGTACCAATACACACGATCGCAAATCGGCATCCTGGATCTGGATCGGATGACGTACCGTCCGATCACCAGGGGCGAGGGTTACAAGCAATTGCCGTCATTCTCGCGCGACGGCCGGAAAATCATCTATGCACAGTCGAACAGGGTTCGAGAGAGTGGAAGGACGCGCTTCTCTCAATGGGATTTCTACGAAACAGATGTAGAAACAGGCGCGATGACACGGCTGACCGAGTTCTGCTTTTTCGCAGTGGATAACCCGTTCTATCTTGCGGACGGCGAGCGATTCATTTTTTCCGGCGAATACCCGTCATGCAATTTCCCTTCGCCTGGCGACAAAGGCAAATATGATTACTACGTAAAAATTCATCGTGAAAACACGATTTTTCTCCGGACGCGAGACGACAAATCTCCATTGACCCCATTGTTTTACAACGGGGAAACCTCCCATTCACCATTACTCACGGACGATGGCAGGATCTTCTTCATTTCAAGAACAAATGAAATGGATGGAATCAAAGTAGGCAACTACAACTACGATCTCTTCGTCCAGGAGCACGGAAACATCAGGCGGCTCACGAACTTGCAAACCTTCCTTACCTCGATTGCGGTTTCGCCGGCTGGAGATATCGTGGCGTATGAAAGCGACAAACAGCGGAACCAGGAGCGAACGCACTGGATCCTCCAGGTTCAGGACGGCACAACCAGTGAGTTAACCCTCGGCGACCCTCAATCGTTCCATATTCTGGAAGTGGTTCAGGGAGAACGATAAATGTCCGCCACAAAGAAGCAAGAAATAAAAAGGGAGCGTTTCCGCTCCCTTTTTCATGCCGATCGTTCCGATCTTCTTAGTAGCTGACCAACGGCGTCGGCTGACCGTTCTTGAAGTTGAACACCGTGACCGGCGACTGCTTCATGTTGCCCTTGTCGTCGAAGGAGTAGGTGCCGGCGACGCCCTTGTAGGTGCCCTTGTAGATCTCGGCGCCGACCTTGGCGGGTTCGATCGAATTGGACTTCTTCATCGCGTCGGCATACATCATTACGCCGTCATAGAAGGAAGCGGCGTAGACGTCCGGGTCTTGGTTGAAGCGCTTCTTGTACTTTTCCTTGAAAGCCGGGCCGCTGGCGGCCTTGTCGAGGATGGCGCCGCCTTGCGCGCACAGCACGTTCTCGCCAACCGCGTCACCACCAAGCTTGCCCATTTCCGGCACACAGATGGTGTCGCCGCCGAGCAGCTTGGCATTGATGCCGAGCTGCTTCATCTGGCGTGCCATCGGGCCGCCCTGCGGTGCATAGCCGCCAAGGAAGATCGCGTCGACCTTCTTGGCCTTCAGGCTGGTCAGGATGGAGGTGAAGTCGGATGCCTTGTCGGTGGTGAATTCATGGCCGGCGACCTTCATGCCGGATGCCTTGGCCTGCTTCTCGAATTCCTCGGCGACGCCTTGTCCGAAGGCGGTGCGGTCATCGACCACGGCAACTGTCTTCAGCTTGAGTTCCTTGGCGGCATACAGCGCCATCTTGGAGCCGAGCTGAGAATCGCTGGCGTTGACGCGGAACAGGTTCTTGTAGCCTTGCTGCGTGACCTTCGGATTGGAAGCAACGGTGGCAACCACCACGCCGCCTTCGCTGTAGACGCGCGAGGCCGGGATCGTGACGCCCGAGTTGTACGGACCGACCACGTACTTCACGCCGCTGTCGACCAGCTTTTGCGCCACGCTCACGCCGGACTTCGGATCGGCCTGGTCATCCTCGCTCACCAGTTCGAACTTGACCTTCTTGCCGCCGACGGTGATCGGCTTGGCGTTCAGCTCCTCGACGGCGAGGCGCGCGCCGTTTTCATTGTCCTTGCCGGAAAAGGCTTGCGAGCCGGACAAGGGGCCGCTGTGGCCGATCTTGACGACGATTTCCTGCGCGGATGCAGTGCCGACCAGGCCAAGGATGGCAAGACCGCCGATAATCTTGTTCAGTTTCATCATTGTTGTTCCTCGTTGAAGTATCTCTCCAGGACGCGCCGATCGTGTCGCGCTACGCCCGACTCTGTGAACGGGATGGGTCACGGATGGGGATTATGGGGAAGGTGGCGGAAAATTATCTTGCGTTCTTTTCACGGAATCGAAAGATTCTCAGCAATTTATTTCCCGCCATCCGGCATTATCAAATTTAATTTGGTTTGGCGACAGGGGTAGTCAAACTGACAAGGCGGCAAACATGGACAAGGGAAATCTGTACGCAGCGATGCCGGCACAACTGCCGGAAGAATTCTTCCAGGTGCTGGCGGAAGGCAAGGCAGGCAAGGGCGCGCGCATCGAGCGCATCGTCTCGAAGGGGCACCGTTCACCGCCGGGATTCTGGTATGACCAGCCGGAAAATGAATGGGTGACGGTCCTGCAGGGACGCGCCGCATTGCGTTTCGAACAGGGCGACCGCGTGCTGGAGCTGGCCCCCGGCGACTACGTCAACATTCCCGCGCATGAGAAGCACCGCGTGGAGTGGACGGCGGAGGAGACGGAGACCGTCTGGCTCGCGGTCTTCTATTGAGTGCGCCCGATTGCGCCGTACCGGATCTTGCAGTAAGGTCTTCTACCAACAATAAATCGCTCATCATGACCCAGACAGTCTCTTCCACGACCGTCACCCCGCCGCAGGCGCAGTTCGGCAGGCCGGAAAGCGGCTGGCGCCTGCGTCTTTACACCGTCATTTTCGAAGCCGATACACCCGCCGGCCGGCGCTTCGACCTGGGGCTGATCGCCGCCATCCTGTTCAGCATCCTGGTGGTCATGTTCGACAGCGTGCAGGCCATCAATCGCGGCCATGCGGCGCTGATCGATGCGCTCGAATGGATCTTCACCGCCCTGTTTACGGTCGAATACCTGCTCCGGCTCGCCTGCGTGCGCTATCCGCTGCGCTACGCCACGAGCTTCTTCGGCATCGTCGATCTGCTGTCGGTGCTGCCGACCTACCTCGCGTTCTTCGTTCCGGAAGTGCACCTGCTGCTCGACGTGCGCATCCTGCGCCTGCTGCGCATTTTCCGGATCCTGAAGCTGAGCATGTACGTGCAGGAATACCAGGTGCTGACCAATGCGGTGCGTGCGAGCCGGCGCAAGATCATGGTGTTCCTGTCGATCGTGATGATGGTGGTGCTGGTCATGGCCACGATCATGTATGTCATCGAAGGGCCGGAAAACGGCTTCACCAGCATTCCCAAGGCGATGTACTGGGCGATCGTGACCATGACCACCGTCGGCTACGGCGACATCACGCCGCACACCGACATCGGCGAGATGATTGCTTCGCTGATGATGCTGCTCGGCTGGGGCGTACTGGCGGTGCCGACCGGCATCGTCACCGCCGAGATCACCACGCAGCGCCTGACGCGCCCGGTCACCACGCGCACCTGCCCGCATTGCCTGAGCGAGGGGCATGAGGCGGACGCGAAATATTGCAAGGATTGCGGCGAGCGCCTTCCGCCCTACCAGCATGCGTGAACCGATACGACAAGGACAGCATTGATGGATCTGCTTATACGCAACGCCACACTGCCCGATGGTGCGCGCGGCATCGACATTGCCATTGCAAACGGACGCATCGCCGCCGTCGGCCCGGCGCTACCGGCACAAGCCGCGCAGGAAATCGATGCGGGCGGCGACCTCGTCACGCCCCCCTTCGTCGATGCGCATTTTCACATGGATGCCACGCTCAGCCACGGCCTGCCGCGTGTCAACCGCTCCGGCACGCTGCTGGAAGGCATTGCCCTGTGGGGCGAGCTCAAGCCGATGCTGACGCAAGAAGCACTGGTCGAGCGCGCCCTGCACTATTGCGACTGGGCCATCGCGCACGGGCTGCTGGCGATCCGCACGCACGTGGACGTGTGCGATGACCGCCTGCTGGCGGTGGAAGCGCTGCTGCAAGTGAAGAAACAGGTCGCGCCCTGGCTGAACCTGCAGCTGGTGGCGTTTCCGCAGGACGGCCTGTTGCGCAACCCGAACGCCTTCGCCAACCTGAAGCGCGCGATCGGCATGGGCGTGGACGTGGTCGGCGGCATTCCGCATTTCGAGCGCACCATGACTGAAGGCGCGGAATCGGTGCGCCTGCTGTGCGAATTCGCCGCCGAACAGGGCCTGCGCGTGGACATGCATTGCGACGAAACGGACGATCCGCTGTCGCGACACATCGAGACGCTCGCGTATCACACGCAGCGGCTCGGCCTGCACGGAAGGGTGGCCGGTTCGCACCTGACCTCGATGCATTCGATGGATAACTATTACGTCAGCAAGCTGCTGCCGCTGATGCATGAGGCCGGTGTCGCCGCGATCGCCAATCCGCTCATCAACATCACGCTGCAGGGGCGGCATGACAGCTATCCGAAGCGACGCGGCATGACACGCGTGCCGGAGCTGCTGGCTGCCGGCATCGACGTCGCATTCGGCCACGACTGCGTGATGGATCCGTGGTACAGCCTCGGCTCCGGCGACATGCTGGAAGTGGCGCACATGGGCTTGCATGTGGCGCAGATGACCGGGCAGGACGCGATGCATGCCTGCTTCACGGCCGTGACCGAAACGCCTGCGCGCATCCTCGGCCTGGAAAGCTATGGCCTGAAGCCCGGGTGCCATGCGGACATGGTGATCCTCGATGCCGGCAATCCGATCGAAGCAATCCGGCTGCGCGCGGCGCGCCGTTATGTGATCCGGCGCGGGCGGATCGTGAGCCGGTCGCCCGCCGCACAGGCGACACTGGACGTGCCGGGACGTCCGGGCACCGTCGATTTCAGGCACAGGCCGGCAGGATAAGCAGGGGAAAACCAGGGGACAAAAAACAAGAAATGAAAACCGAGACATTGAAACGCCTGCTGGCCATCGTGCTGCTGGTCGCCCTGGCACTGGGCGCAGCCGCCTCGATCGGCCTGCATTTTGCAACGCAGGCACTGAAGACGCAGGTCGAGCAGGCGCTCGGCCCGGACAGCGAGGTGGCGGACATCGTGGTCGGCTGGTCGGCGATCGAAGTGCGCGGCATGCGCGTCCGCGCGCCGAAAGGCTGGCCGGCCGAGGACGCGCTGCGCGCCGAGCGCATCGTGATCAAGCCCGACCTGCTTGGCCTGATGTCGGCGCGCGTGCATGTGCCGAACATCATGGTGGAAAAGGCATATATCTCCGTGCTGCGCGCGCGTGACGGCAAGCTGCGCCTGCTGCCGGGCCTGATGGAAGCGCCTGCGAACGCAGGCGGCGAGAAGGCATCGGCCGCGCTGCCGGTGTCGATCGTCAGCATCGAGCTACGGGATGGTGTGCTGGAGTTCTTCGACGCCACGGTGCGCCAGCCGGCGCACAAGACGCGCATCGACCAGGTGCATGCGCGCGTCGACGACCTGCAGCTGCCGAACCTGTCCGGCCGCACTCGCGTCCAGCTCGATGGCAATGTCAAGGGCGTGCACCGCGATGGCAGGCTGATGATCGACGGCTGGGCCGAAGTGGCCGACCGAAATTCGGACATCACCACCAAGCTGCAGGGCGTGGACCTGGTCGCGCTGCAGCCGTACCTGATCAAGGCATCGGAAACCGGCGTGCGACGCGGCACGCTGGACATGAAGCTGAAATCGACCGTGCGCAACAATCGCCTGCATGCGCCGGGCACGGTAACACTGACCGGTCTGGAGCTGCTGCCCGGCCAGGGCACGTTCGGCACCTTCATGGGCGTGCCTCGCCAGGCGGTCGTCGCCGCGCTGAAGAACCGCAACGGCCAGATCACGATCAACTTCACCCTGGACGGCAACCTGAACGACCCGCAATTCTCGCTGAACGACAGCTTCGCGCGCCGCATCGGCACCGCCGTGGCAGAAACCCTGGGCATCAGCATCGAAGGCTTGACACGCGGCGTCGGCAGCGCCGCCGAAGGCATCGGTGGCGTGGTGAAAAAACTGTTCAGGAAGTGAAGGGGAACACGGAATAACTGCGGATTATTTTTTCTTTTTGCGCGCCGTCCTGAGGCGCAGCAGGCGTAGCTGACGTGTTACGTGAGGGGAAAGCGGGGCCCACGGAAAACACGGAAAGCACGGGAAAAAGCTTTTACATTCATCCTTGAGATTCAAGGACCGCATCGGTCAAAAAAGATTTTTCCGTGCTTTCCGTGTTTTCCGTGGACAAAAGCCGGCGCGTCGCAACGTTCTCTGATGGCACTCTTGATTTGATACAATCGCCCGCGTTGTTGGGCGGGTAACTTCAAGGGGAAATGCATGCTTTCGAAATTGACGGCTGCCATGTTGGCGGCGTCCTTTATTGTGCTCGCCGGATGTGCGCAGAACGAAACCGGCAACGGTGACGGACTGGCGCAAGGCAAGCAGGAGACGCAGGCGCAAACGACTGCCAAGCCGGCCGACGCACGCGCAGCGGCGAACAGCGCCGCGAACACCGCTGCGGCCGAGATCGGCAATCCGGCGATCATCGAATTCGACACGAAGGGGATCGCGCTGAACAGCGACGCGCAGGTGCTGCTCGCGCGGGTTGCCGCGGCGGCGAAGCCATCGAAAAAAATCGTGGTGAGGGGTTACTGTGACAAGCGCAAGGTCGGCGACGCGAAATCGATCGCGCTGGCTCGGGCGGGCGCAGTCAAGAAGGAACTGGTCAAGAACGGCGTCGCCGCGAACGCGATCCGCCTGAAGTACATCACCGACCAGGCCAAGAATCTGGTGAGGATCGATATCGTCAGCGAGACGACGCATGCCGGCAAGGCGGCTACCCACTGACGCCGGATTCACCACATGAAAACGGGGCTGCGCCGACCGGCGGCAGCCCCTTCGCATCGTTTCAGATTACTTTGTCGTCGTGCTCTCGTCGCGACGCATGTTTTCCTTCGAGGGATTGGTGGTCGTCCCACTAGTGGTTCCCGGGCTGGATGGCGAGACGGCCGAGCCGGAGCTGCCGGACTCCGACGACGTTCCCGAGCTGCCCGACGATCCCGACGTCGAACTGTCCGTGCCCGAGCTTCCACCGGACGTGCTACCTGACGTGCTGCCCGGCGGCGTTCCGCCAGAGGTATCGGTACTCGACGAACCCGATCCCGTCATGCCGGAGCCTGTGCTGCCGGACGACTTGCTGCTACCGTAATCCGGCGGAGGCGGCGTTTTCAGGCCGGAGCTTCCCGTGCCGCTCATCCCGGAACTTCCCGACGTGTCGGTGCCCGAGGTGCTGCCTGTCCCGGAGGTGCCGCTAGTCCCTGAACTTCCCGAAGTATCAGTACTGGTGCTGCCTGTGCCGGTACCGCTTCCGGATGTGGACGACCCCGTTCCGGAGCTGCCCGAGGTGTCGCTGCTGCCCGGCGTCGTGCTCGTGCCCGAACTGGTTCCGGCACTGCTCGGCGTGTCGCTGCTGCTGCCCGGCGCAGTGGTCGTGCCGCTCGTGCTGCTCGTACCGCTAGTGCCGCTCGTGTCACTTGTGCCCGAAGCGCTGCTGCCCGTGCCGGACGAGCCGGAAGAGGTGCTGCCGCTCTTGTCTTCGGTCGTGGTCGTTGTAGTCGTGACCGTGTTCGCGGAGCCGGACGTGCCGGAGCCCGAGGCGGCGGGGCTGGCCGCTTCCTGGGACTGCTTGCTCGGATCGTTCGTGGTGGTGGTGGTTGTCGTGCTCTGCGCGACTGCCTGCGTCGCAGTGCCGGCCATGCCGACTAGCGACAGAAATACGATGATGGGTAACTTCTTCATGCTCTCTCCTTCAATTGGAATTGCCGGTTTTATGAAGCATCCGGCGGTCATTTTTAGACCCCGCTCTGTTGACAGGTTCACAAATGCCGATTGAAAAAATGCAGAGCCTTGCGGCCGCCGCGCGCAGCACTCCTCCTCGCAGCGTGCCACGATGGCGAATTGTCCGAATTGTCGTTACGCCTTAATTGTCACTGCGCCATTCACCGCACGGCGCCGCATCGAATGATGCGCTCAGGCCGGCGCTTCACTCGTCATGGCGCCGCCCGCGTGAAAACGGCAGATAGAACAACCGGACGAAGTTGGTCATCTGGTTCAGGAAATAGCCCTGCGCTTCACTCACCATGCGCTCATAGGCATCGCGCTCGAGCGTGCCCTCGCATTCCTCCGACTTCAGCCGGCCGTCCTGGTAGCGGGTCTCCGTCATCTTCACATGGAGCTTGCCGCCTTCCGAATAGATCTCGGTGGAGGAATAGCGGAAGGTGAAAAACCCGCTGGGGCGCGGCATCGGTGCCGGCACGCGCGTCTCCGGCGTGCGGCTCTGCTCGACGGGGAAGAATGTGCCCCGCAGCTTTTCAAGCTCTCTGCTCATGCGATGTCTCCGATAATCAGGTTTCCAATTGCTTCGCGCATGGCCTCGTCCACCGTGTCCAGCCAGACGAAATGCAGTTGCCTGCGCGCTTCTTCCGGGATTTCGTCGAGCTCCTTGCGATTGCGCGCCGGCAGCATGACCGTCCTGATGCCGGCCTGCAGCGCGGCCAGCACTTTTTCCTTGACGCCGCCTACCGGCAATACCAGGCCGCGCAGGCTGATCTCGCCGGTCATTGCGCAATCGTTGCGCACCGGCTTGTCGCGCACGAGCGATGCCAATGCGACATAGATCGCCACGCCGGCACTCGGCCCGTCCTTGGGCATTGCTCCTGCGGGCACATGGACATGGATGTCGTTTTTATCGAAGACATCCGCTGCGACCTGGAGTTCATCGCAGCGCGCCTTGACCAGCGTCAGCGCGGCCTGCGCGCTCTCCTTCATGATGTCGCCCAGCTGTCCGGTGAGAATCAGTTTGCCGCTGCCCGGCGTGCGGCTTGCCTCAATGAACAGGATGTCCCCGCCCACCGGCGTCCACGCCAGCCCTGTAGCGACACCGGGCAGGCTGGTGCGCATGGCAAGCTCGCTCTCGAATTTGCGTGGGCCGAGGATATCGGGCAGGTCCGCCAGGCCGATCTGCATCTGCTGTGCGCTGCCTTCCGCGACACGCACGGCAACATAGCGCATGACATTGCCGATCTCGCGCTCAAGATTGCGCACGCCAGCTTCACGGGTGTAGTCGCGGATCAGCGCATGCAAGGTTTCTTCGTGCAGTACGCATTGCTGCGCATCCAGCCCCGCCGCTTCGAGTTGCCGCCGCACCAGGTAGCGGCGTGCAATCTGCATTTTTTCTTCCTCGGTGTAACCCGGCAGCCGGATCACTTCCATGCGATCAAGCAAGGGGATGGGAACGGAGTCGAGCATATTCGCGGTGCTGATGAAAAACACTTTCGACAGGTCAAACGGCTGGCCGAGATAATGGTCCCGGAAGTTCGCGTTCTGCTCCGGATCCAGCACTTCCAGCAGCGCGGAGGCAGGATCGCCATGCACGCCGGCGCCGAGCTTGTCGATTTCGTCCAGCATCAGCACGCAATTGCGGCTGGCGGCCTTGCGGATCGCCTGGATGATATTGCCCGGCATCGCGCCCACGTAGGTGCGGCGATGCCCGCGGATCTCGGCTTCGTCATACACGCCGCCAAGGCTCACGCGCGCGAAGCTGCGTCCCGTGGCGCGCGCGATGCTCTGGCCGAGCGAGGTCTTGCCGACGCCGGGCGGCCCGACGAAGCACAGGATCGGGCTCTTGCCGTGCGGATTGAGCTTGCGCACCGCGAGATGTTCAAGGATGCGGCGCTTCACCTTTTGCAGGCCGAAATGGTCTTCGTCGAGGATGCGGCGCGCCTCGGCGATGTCGATGCGGTCTTCGCTCTGCGTCGCCCACGGCAGTTCGCTCATCCATTCGAGCCAGGTCGAGAGCATGCCGTATTCCGCAGAGGCTTCCGGCATGCGTTGCAGCCGCTGCAATTCCTTGCGCGCATGGCCCTCGACGTCCTCCGGCATGCAAGCGCGCGCGATGGCTTCGCCCAGTTCCTGCAGTTCGCCGGCGATGCCTTCCGGCTCGCCCAGTTCATCCTGGATGGTCTTCAGCTGTTCCCGCAGCAGGTATTCGCGCTGGCGGTCGTCGATGCGCTCGCGCGTCTGCTCATGGATCTCGTGCGACAGGCGCAATACCTCGATGCGCCGCACCAGCAAGCGCAGCACCTTATCGAGGCGCTGCTGCAGATCGCGCGTTTCGAGCAGGTCCTGCTTTTGCTGCAGCGGCAAGTCCATCAACCCGGCGACGAAGTCTGCCAGCGCGGAGGCGGATTCGATATTTTCGGCAGCACCCGTCAGTTCCGACGGTGCCTGCGGCAGAAGATCGATGATTTCCGCAGCGCGCTCCTTGACCTGGATCATGCGCGCCTGGATGTCGGCGGACTGCTCCTCCGGATCCTTCAGCTGCTGGATGCGCGCGGCATGGAAGGGATAGCCCTCGAGGAACTCGATCACGCGGAAGCGCTGCTCGCCCTGGCATACCAGGTAATTCGCGCCGTCCTGCCCGGAGATGAAGCGCAGCACGCTGGCCATGGTGCCGGTGCGGTACAGCTGCTCCGGCGTGGGCGTCTCTTCTTCCGCGTCATGCTGCAGCACCAGCCCGACCGGCAGGCTGAGCCGCACCGCCTCGCGCGCCGCCGCGATCGAACGCTCGCGCCCGAGGTTGATCGGCGCAATCATTCCAGGGAACAGCACGAGCGAGCGCAGCGGAATGATGACGATGGCGTCGGCCGGCAGGTCCGGCGCGTCCCCGGCCGTCATCCTGAACGCATCGAGCGCGTCGGTGTCCTCGTCGTCCCGCCTGCGGCCGCGTTCCTGATCCTGGTCGGTGTTCATGATCCAGCCCCTCGTCCTCGCGCCCCTTGCCGGCGCCGTGAATCGCCTTTGCGGCGACAGGTGAATTTTCACTTGGACACGGCGCACAAGCCGACTGTTCCGCCGGAACCACGACAGAACTTATCCCGCGCCGCTTCAGTCGAATCTCACCTGCTCAGGACTGCCGCGCACGCAACTCATTTCAAGGAAAGGAATCGCATCATGGATCAACAAACTCTCTCTGGCATCAATGTCGCCATCCTGGTCACCGACGGCTTCGAGCAGATCGAATTCACCGACCCGCGCCAGGCACTGGAACAGCAAGGCGCCATCACCAAGGTCATTTCCAGCAAGCATGGCAAGGTGCAAGGCTTCCACCATGACACCAAGGCCGACCAGTTCGATGTCGACCTCACCTTCCAGGAAGCCGACTCGAAGGCATTCGACGCGGTGCTGCTGCCGGGCGGTGTGATGAACGGTGACCAGATCCGCATGATTCCCGAAGCGCAGCGCTTCGTGCAGGAAATGGATGAGGACGGCAAGATGATTGCCGCGATCTGCCACGGCGGCTGGCTGCTGGTCTCCGCAGGCCTGGTCAAGGGCCGCACCATGACCAGCTGGCCGACCTTGCAGGACGACATCCGCAATGCCGGCGGAAAATGGGTCGATCAGGAAGTCGTGGTCGACGGCAACCTAGTGACCAGCCGCAAGCCAAGCGACATTCCCGCCTTCAACCAGAAAATGACCGACACCCTGTCGCAGCGCATGACCGAAAGCGCGCGCAGGTCACGCAGCGACCAGGCCGGCATCGGAATTAGCGGCTGATTCTGGACTTTCCACGGAAGATCGTTTTGTCCACGGAAAACACGGAAAGCACGGAAAAACCCGCTGGTTCCTCCTCTGAAATTCCGAGGGATATGGAAGCCACAAGAATTTTTCCGTGTTTTCAGTGTTTTCCGTGGACCCTGTCTTTTGCGGACTTGGCGCATAAAGGTGCGCGTGCGACTGCCTTGAACTGTCCACGAAAAACACGAAAATAAGATCTCGGCAAAAAGCTCTACTTTTCGTGTCTTTCGTGTTTTTCGTGGACCCCGCCTTTCGCGGAGGTAGCAAATCAGTTGCGCGCGTGCGAGAGATGGAAAGCGTCGAGTCCTTCGAACTGGGACATCTCGCGGGCGAGGTCGCTGATCGGTGCGCCGCTGTTCTTGTCGAAGGCGACTGCGACGAAATGCCATTCGGTCTTGCCCTCTTTGACGGCGATCGAGATCGAGCCGCTGGCGATCTCGTAGCCACGGTTCACTGCGGCCTCGCGCAACTGCTCTTCGGTCGGTGCATAGCCTGCGTGGAAGCGCATCTCGATGGCGATGGCGGCGCGTGAGGGCAACCAGTTCGCCACCTTCGGCACCCAGATCATGCAGATGGCCGACAGCATCGCCAGCAGCATCGCCGACAGATAAAAGCCGACGCCTACCAGCACGCCGATCACCGAGGCCGCCCAGATGGACGCCGCCGTGGTCAGGCCGCTGATGTTGAAGCCTTCCTTCATGATGACGCCGGCACCGAGGAAACCGACGCCGGTGACGATGCCCTGGATGATGCGCGTCGGGTCCGCGCCGAGTCCGACCATCACCTGCCCGCCATACCAGTCGCCGGGATAGCCGGCGATCACCGTTAGCGCTGCCGAGGCCATGCATACCAGTCCGTAGGTGCGCATGCCGGCGGCGCGCCCGCGGTAGGAGCGCTCGTAGCCGACCAGCAGGCCGAGCAGCAGCGCGCCGAACAGGCTCAGGAAAACGATCAGGTTGGTGGCCAGCACCGGTCCGGACCAGAATGCCGCCAGTGAGTCGAGGGTGGGCAGGTCCGCAGTAAGCTTTTCCATCAGGGTTCCGCTGTTCGATCGGGAGTGAATCAGGATGCCTGGAAGCGCCGCAGGCCTTCCAGGTCGAGGATGCGGATGCCGCCGTAATCGACCTTCAGCAGCCCTTCCTTCTCCAGCACCTGCAACGCCTGGTTGGCGCGCTGGCGCGAGGCGCCGGACAGGTAGCCGATCTCTTCCTGCGAAACTTGCAGGAACATGTCGGTGCCGGGATAGAGGTGATTGTTGAAGAGCGCGGCGAGGCAGCGCGCGACGCGGGTGTCGACATCCAGCAGGCGGTCGAATTCGACCATGCCGATGAACTGCCCGAGGCGCTCGTTGAGCTGGCGCAGCAGGAAGTGCGTGAACGGCAGGCTGTTATCGAGCAGCCACATGAAGGTCTTGGCCGGCATGCGTGCGATGCGGCTGTCACGCAGCGCGACCACGTCATACTTGCGCACCTCTTGCTTGAGCAGCGTGCCTTCGCCGAACCAGCTGCCGGTGGCGATGCCGGTGAAGGTAACGGACTTCCCTTCGGGCGACAGCGTATTGATCTTGGCGAGGCCGTCGATGATGCCGAACCAGGCATCCACCATCTCGCCCTTGCGGCAGACGAAGCCTCCCTTCGGAACGAACTGCTCGACCGTATCGGCTTCCACACGTTCCAGTTGCGCCGGCGTCAGGTCTTTCGCCCAGATGGTTTGATGCAGCAGGTCCTTGAGGGAAACTTTCTCTGAGTTCATTGTGCGGCGCACCACCGATAAATTCAAAATAACGAATGATTGTCAGTCAAATGACAGCGCACAAAATTTGAACTGTCTAGTATCCTGACTACAAAAATTACGGAGACATTGTAAGCCGAGACGCTTGCCACGGATATACCTGCGGCAATGTACGGCTTCGCCCACGCAGGCGCTCCGATCCCTCACGACGGTTAGACCTGTTAAAAGAGAGTGGGATGATGGCAGACACAATCAAGTCGGGCGAACGCACGTTCCCCCGCATGCTTCTGCAGCACGCGCAAGCCAGGCCGGAGAAGCCGGCCTTCCGTGAAAAGGATCTTGGCATCTGGCAGACCTGGAACTGGGCCCAGGTGGCAGAGGAAGTGCGCGCCCTCGCCTGCGGCCTGGCGGCGATGGGTTTCAGGCGCGGCATGAGCCTGGCGATCGTCGGAGACAATCGTCCACGCCTGTACTGGTCGATGGCCGCCGCGCAATGCCTTGGCGGCGTCGCGGTGCCGCTCTATCAGGATGCGCCGGCCGCCGACATGGCCTATGTGCTGAACGATGCAGAGATCGATTTCGCGGTGGTCGAGGACCAGGAACAGGTCGACAAGCTGTTCGAGATCAAGCAAGGCCTCGATCGCATCTCGCACATCATTTACGACGATCCGCGCGGCATGCGCCACTACCATCAGAAGGAACTTGCGTCCTTCGACAAGGTGCAGGAACTCGGCCGCGAATTCGACAAGACGCATCCCGACTTCTTCATGAAAGAGGTCAATGCGGGCCGCGGCGACGACACCGCCGTGATGCTGTACACCTCCGGCACCACCGGCAAGCCCAAGGGCGTGTGCCAGACGCATGACTCCTTCATGGCCGCGGCGGAAGGCGGCGTCGGCTTCGACAGGCTCACGGCGGACGACGACATTCTTTCGTACCTGCCAATGGCGTGGGTGGGTGACCACCTGTTCTCCTTCGCGCAGGCGCTGCTCGCGGGCTTCACCGTGAACTGCCCGGAATCGGGCGACACGGTAATGACCGACATGCGCGAGATCGGCCCGACCTATTACTTCGCGCCGCCGCGCGTGTTCGAGAACATGCTGACGACGGTGATGATCCGCATGGAAGATGCGAGCGCGATCAAGCGCAAGATGTTCCATCACTACATGAACGTTGCCCGCCGCGTCGGTGCCGACATCCTCGACGGCAAGCCGGTCGGTTTCATGGACCGCATCCGCTACGCGCTCGGCAACGCCTTCGTGTACGGCCCGCTGAAGAACGTGCTCGGCCTGTCGCGCGTGCGCGTGGCCTACACCGCGGGCGCGGCCATCGGCCCCGACCTGTTCCGCTTCTACCGTTCCATCGGCGTCAACCTGAAGCAGCTGTACGGCTCCACCGAAACCTGCGCCTATGTGTGCCTGCAACCGGACGGCCACATCAAGTTCGACAGCGTCGGCACACCTGCACCGGGCGTGGAGGTGAAGCTGGCCGAGAACGGTGAAGTGCTGGTGAAGTCCGCCGCGATGCTCAAGGAATACTACAAGCGCCCCGATGCGACGGCGGAAGTAATCGACAGCGACGGTTACTTCCACACCGGCGACGCCGGCATCTTCGACGAAGAAGGCCACCTGAAGATCATCGACCGCGCCGCCGACGTGGGCAAGATGAACAGCGGCGAAATGTTCGCGCCGAACTACATCGAGAACAAGTTGAAGTTCTTCCCCTTCATCAAGGAGGCGGTCGCCTTCGGCAATCAGCGCGACATGGTGTGCGCCTTCATCAACATCGACATGGAAGCGGTCGGCAACTGGGCCGAGCGGCGCGGCATCCCCTATTCCGGTTACACCGATCTGGCCGGCAAGCGCGAAACCTACGAACTGATCGCCGAATGCGTCGAGAAGGTCAATGCCGATCTGTCGACCGAGTCGATGATGTCCGGCACGCAGATCCATCGCTTCCTCGTGCTGCACAAGGAGCTCGATCCGGACGACGACGAGCTGACCCGCACGCGCAAAGTGCGCCGCCGCTTCATCGCCGAGAAGTACAAGGTGCTGATCGATGCGCTCTATGCAGGCAAGACCTCGCAGTACATCGAAACGCAGGTGAAGTTCGAGGACGGCCGCCAGGGCATGGTCGCCGCCGACCTGCGCATCGTCGATGTGAAGACGTTTGATGAACTGAAGAAGGCCGCCTGAGAACATGAGTGCAAATCGACAAATCGGCGACGTGATCCTGGACCTGCAGAACATTTCGCTTTCCTTCGGCGGCGTGAAGGCGCTGACCGACATTTCCTTCGATGTGCGCGAACACGAGATCCGCGCCATCATCGGCCCGAACGGCGCCGGCAAGAGCTCGATGCTCAACGTGATCAACGGCGTGTACCACCCGCAGCAGGGCGAGATCGTGTATCGCGGCAAGCACCGCAAGGACATGAACACCTACAAGGCGGCGAAAAGCGGCATCGCGCGCACCTTCCAGAACATCGCGCTGTTCAAGGGCATGTCTGTGCTCGACAACATCATGACCGGCCGCAACCTGAAGATGCAGACCAACTTCCTGCTGCAGGCGCTCTACTGGGGCCCGGCGCAGAAGGAAGAGATCGAACACCGCAAGAAGGTGGAAGAGATCATCGACTTCCTCGAGATCCAGCACATCCGCAAGACACCCGTCAGCCGCCTGCCATATGGCTTGCAGAAGCGCGTCGAGCTCGGGCGCGCGCTGGCGGCGGAGCCGGAGATCCTGCTGCTCGACGAACCGATGGCCGGCATGAACGTGGAAGAGAAGCAGGACATGTGCCGCTTCATCCTCGACGTGAACGACCAGTTCGGCACCACCATCGTGCTGATCGAGCACGACATGGGCGTGGTGATGGACATTTCCGATCGCGTCGTGGTGCTCGATTACGGCAAGAAGATCGGCGATGGCACGCCGGACGAAGTGCGCGGCAACCAGGATGTGATCAACGCTTATCTGGGCGTAGCGCACTGATTCATGGATGGGCTTCTTCTTCCTTGCAGGGAGAAGAATGGGATGGGGGTAGAGCGGTTGTGCCGCTTGCACCGATGTATCAACCACTCTCCCCCCACCCTTGCCCTCCCTTATAAGGGCTGAGGTTTACCCAAAAACCGGCTGATGCTTGTACTTCAGCTTGGGGAGCGCACTGTAAGGCTCCTTCCCCCTCGTAGAGGGAAGGCCGGGATGGGGTGTAAAGGTCGAATTTCCGACTGTGATGATTCGACCTCGCTACCTCCATCCTAACCTTCCCCCTGCAAGGGGGAAGGGACAAAGGACGTTAAACAGGGACAAGACATGGATGTGAGTTTCTTCTTCGAAGTTCTGATCGGCGGCCTGCTGGCCGGCGTGATGTATGCACTGGTCGCGCTCGGCTTCGTGCTGATCTACAAGGCTTCCGGCGTGTTCAACTTTGCGCAGGGCGCAATGGTGTTCTTCGCCGCGCTGACCTGCGTCGGCATCGCCGATGGGCTCGGCGTGTCGCTCTGGATTGCGATCCCGCTGACGATGGTCGCGATGGTGATCCTCGGTCTGGCCACCGAACGCATCGTGCTGCGGCCGCTGGTGAACCAGCACGAGATCACGCTGTTCATGGCGACCATCGGCCTGACCTTCTTCGTCGAAGGCCTGGCGCAGCTGCTGTGGGGATCGCAGGTGCGCGAGCTGCAGATCGGCATCGAAGACGTGCCGATCCAGTACCTGCTCGACAACTTCAACATTTCTGTGTCGCAGTTCGATGTGATCACCGCTGGCATCTGCGCCGCGCTGGTGACCGGACTCGCCCTGTTCTTCTCCAAAACCAAGATCGGCCGCGCGCTGCGTGCCGTCGCGGACGACCACCAGGCCGCGCTGGCCGTGGGCATTCCTCTGCAGCAGATCTGGGGCATCGTGTGGGCGGTCGCAGGTTTTGTGGCGCTGGTGGCGGGCCTGCTGTGGGGTGCGCGCAATGGCGTGCAGTTCGCGCTGACCTTCGTTGCGCTGAAAGCGCTGCCGGTGCTGATCCTGGGCGGCTTCACCTCGGTGCCGGGCGCGATCCTCGGCGGCCTGATCATCGGCGCCTCGGAAAAGCTGGCCGAAGTGTATATCGGCCCGATGGTGGGCGGCGGTATCGAGGGATGGTTCCCGTATGTGCTGGCGCTGCTGTTCCTGCTGGTACGGCCGGAGGGGCTGTTCGGCGAGAAGATCATTCGAAGGATTTAGCGAAAAGGTTTTACATGCAGGCCCCTTCCCCCTCTTAGGGGGAAGGTTGGGATGGGGGTGATGCGTTCGCGCCGTCACAAGCGATTGCCCGGTCGCACTACCCCCACCCTGGCCCTCCCCCTGCAAGGGGGAGGGAATCGGCAGGTTAATGAATCAACGGCATTTACCGAATCAGGAATACAACATGTTCTACCGCGAAGCAGGACAATTCAAAGTCACCTACCAGGCTGACAACCAGATCTTCCCGATCCGGCAGGACCGCGTCGGCATCGCTCTGTTGCTGGCGGTTGCCTTCCTTGCCGTTCCTTTCCTGGCATCGCCCTATGTGTTCTCGGCGATCCTGATTCCTTTCCTGATTTTTTCGCTCGCCGCGCTGGGCCTGAACATCCTCACCGGCTATGCGGGGCAGCTCTCGCTCGGCACCGCGGCCTTCATGGCGGTGGGCGCCTTCGCCTCGTATAACTTCATCCTGCGCATCCCCGGCATTCCGGTGCTGCTCGCCTTCATCCTCGGCGGACTGTGCGCGGCACTGGTCGGCGTTGCCTTCGGCCTGCCCTCGCTGCGCATCCGCGGCTTCTATCTGGCCGCTGCGACGCTGGCGACGCAGTTTTTCGTGGTGTGGTGCCTGACCAAGATCTCCTGGTTCACCAACAACAGCTCCTCGGGCGTGATCACTGCGCAGCCGATCGTCATCTTCGGCTACCACTTCGATAGCCCGGCCAGCAAGTACCTGCTGACGCTGGCCATCGTGTGCGTGATGGCGGTGATGGTGAAGAACATGGTGCGCACCAACGTCGGCCGCTCCTGGATGGCGGTGCGCGACATGGACGTCGCCGCCGAAGTGATCGGCTTCCGCCTGATGCGCACCAAGCTGCTGGCGTTCGCGGTCAGCTCCTTCTACTGCGGCGTGGCCGGCGCGCTGTACGCGTTCGCCTACCTCGGCACGGTGGAGCCGGAAGCCTACAGCCTGGACCTGTCCTTCCGCATCCTGTTCATGATCATCATCGGCGGCGTCGGCTCCATCATCGGCGCCTTCTTCGGTTCGGCCTTCATCGTGCTGCTGCCC